>NZ_CP031230.1:0-1200000 GCF_003351785.1 Sporosarcina sp. PTS2304 | reverse complement strand
GCCCTAATTCAGCAGGCGCTTTTAATAATGTGACTAAGCTGTCTGACATGAGTTCTTTTGGAACTTTTTCTACTTTATAGCGTAGAACGATATAGTTTTCATTCCGATCTTCTTTCATGATGGGTTCCGTTTGTAAGTAGACGTCTGCTCCGGTTTTAATTGTTGTGAAGTGAGGAATGGTCAGACTGGCAAGCACGAGTAGGGGAATAATGAATAGAATCGCCACACTAATTTTTCTATGCTTCGTTTGTTTGGTGCTCACGTTCGAGTCACCGCCTCTCTGTATATTTCATAAAAAGGTTTCTTCTTATGTATGTACAGCATGTGCATATTGTGCGTGTTTTACTATTCAAATACCCATATATTTTATTTTAAAAACATGACTACCTTATATGTATAAAAAAACAGGCGGCTGTATAGAAAGACAAGTTTGATTTTTTGCGAACGATATATAACAGAAGATGCAGCGATTTCCACAACAAATGCGTTACAACAAAAACAGGCAGAGAAAAACGAATAGTTTTTCTCTGCCTGTTTTACTTCAGGGACTTACTTCCTGATGATTATTAAATTAACAGTCCAAATAAGGAACTGTCTTTGTTCACTTCTTTGTATGGGAAGCCGTTTTGTTCCATGCGTGCAATGAGGCCACTGTAGTCTTCTTTTCTTTTGATTTCTACACCAACGAGGCCGGGACCACTTTCTTTATTGTTTTTCTTCGTGTATTCGAACATCGTAATATCATCGTCTGGACCGAGAACGGTATCTAGAAACTGACGGAGTGCGCCTGCCCGTTGCGGAAAGTCTACTAAGAAATAATATAGTAAACCTTCGTAAATCATCGACTTTTCTTTGATTTCTTGCATACGTCCAATGTCATTATTCCCACCACTGATGACGCAAACTACGCACTTTCCTTTAATTTCATTTTTATAGAAATCAAGCGCCGCGATTGGTAATGCACCCGCAGGCTCCGCTATAATTGCGTGTTCATTGTATAAATCCAAAATAGCAGTACATACTTTTCCTTCAGGTACGCTTACAATATTTTCTACATAATCATTACAGATTTCATAATTCAATTCTCCAACGCATTTCACCGCTGCACCATCTACGAATTTATCAATCGTCTGTAATGGCACAACTTTTTGTGCATCAATGGAAGCTTTCATGCTTGCCGCTCCCGCAGGCTCCGCACCGATCATTTTCGTATGGGGAGACAGATTTTTAATGTACGTACTTAGTCCAGACATTAAACCGCCGCCGCCAATACTAGCGAAGACATAATCAATCGGCTCTTCGATATCGTTCATAATCTCGACTGCTACTGTCCCTTGCCCAGCAATAATATCTTTATCATTAAACGGATGAATAAAGATGCGCTTTTCTTTTTCGATTAGTTCAATCGCTTTTTCGAAACAATCGTCAAATGTATCACCGACTAAAATGATTTCAATACGATCGCGCCCAAACATTTTTACCATGTTTACTTTTTGTTTAGGTGTCGTCTGTGGCATGAAAATCTTGCCGTCAATATCAAGTTTGGCACAAGCAAATGCTACTCCTTGTGCATGATTTCCAGCACTTGCACAAACAATTCCTTGTTTACGCGCTTCAGTTTCAATGCGTTTCATCTTGTAATAAGCCCCACGCAGTTTAAATGAACGCACGTGCTGTAAATCTTCGCGCTTAATATATACATGGCAGTCATACTTTTCTGAGAGACGATCATTTTTTTGTAACGGCGTGTGTGCTACTACGTCTTTTAGTAGCTGATTAGCAATTAAGATATCTTCTACTTGAATACTTTGAGTTTCCATACTTTTCACCTTCATAATATATAATCTAACCTCCGTTACCTAACATTTACTAATAATAACATGAAAAAATCTGAATGAACACAAGAAAGTTCTAAATTGTGCGTTTATTTAATATGTTTTCTTTTAATTCTGCCAGAAGTGTATTATGTAAGCGTTTACTCATATTGAACCATATTCATTTTTTGTATGTTGTCTAGCGCTCTTTCTGTTTTTATTCAATATGTAATAAAAATTGACGGTGTAGACAGTGTTTAATTCGGATAACGAAGGGAAAACTACTAAGGAGAAGAATAAAATCAAAAATTCTAATGAAAGGAAGCGTTTGTAATGCAAAAGTGGGATAGTAGACCAGAAAAGCCCGATAACGCACAGTGGACAGTATTAGTCGTTGCTCTTGTCATTATTGCTGCCGTGATTGTGTATAGTTTTATGATGTAAAGAAGCTGATTCAGTATGTCATACAATGACATACTGATTTTTTTTGCAATTCAAACTGTTTTCTTGTTTCATCAGTATATATTCCATTCTATCGGTCTATACCGCATTTTATCTGAAAGTCGTGACAATGATATATCCTCTGTTATATATTAGTATTAATAAAAGTTGCTGTATCAGTACAGAAGGTTAAAAAATGAATGGGGGAATGAGAGATGAAAATGACAACAGAGCAAAGACAAAAGGTTGAAAAGGTTTGTACAGAGTGTGGAAACAAGTTCACGGAAAAACGCGAGTCTATGATGTATGAGTGCGAACGATGTGTCGGTCGTCACCAAGAATAATGAATAATAGCATCCTACATTCCCAATATGGAGTGTAGGATTTTTTAATGTTTTAGAAAAATGCAGAGTGGTATAGAATGATAAGGTGTAGTTAAGTTTGTGGAAAGGAGGATGTATGTATGGCATATGTTGGCTTATTATTTATCGCAATTTCACTTTTGATCATAGCCATCTACCTTTCGCTGTTATTGACTAAGTCGTCTCATTTATTATTGACAGTCACGCACACGGTAAAAGATGTAGAAGCTGAGCTCGATCAAAGTCTGGAGCAATTATATGTAACGTTACATGAGACTGAGCAACTCGCAACAGATGTACAAGTGAAATTAACGGCGACCACACCGATGTTCGAAACTATTGAAAATGTCGGACGTTCAAGCCGATACTTGAGTGAAGAAGTGAATAAGCGCACAAAGCAGTTTGAAGAGGATGGAACACTTCCTGGAACCGAACCTTTTATCCAAGCGATTCAATATGGGGAGTTTGGCTCCAAAGTATACGAGTCATGGAAGCGAGGAAAAGAAGGCGTGAAAAATACGTATTAAGAAATGAGGAATGACAATGGATCTCGTAGGAATTGGCGTCATTTTAATTGGCATCGCCTTTATTATTTTAGCGATTTATTTCGCCAAAGTACTACAGCAAGTTGGCAATATTTTGCAAGACGTAGATAAAACAGTAGGGGAACTGCCTCGCCAGCTGGACGGTATTTTGGATGAAACAGGAACATTATTGAAAAATAGCAATGATTCATTAGTGGATTTGAATACAAAAATTGAAAATTTAACACCTTTATTTCAAGTGGTCGGTGATCTCGGTCAATCTACACATATGCTAACGTCTTCACTAGTTGACGTCACATCGTCTGTTCAGCAAAAAGGAATGCATACCGATGTGTCTGATCAAAATAAAAAACTAGGTAGCCTTTACGGCTCGGCGATGTTAGGATATTACATTTTCAAGAAGCGTAAAGAATCTGGAAACACTCCTGCGCCACAAATGAAGAAATTACCTGCGCCTGATGCGAAGTAAAGTTGTAAAGTGAAGTAATTGAGGATGTAAAAGCAATTTTGCTATTACATCCTTTTTTTATTTATGGGAGATGGGGTATAGCGCTCATAGGGTGATATTCTCCGCTCATAGAACATGGTGTAGCGCTCATAGAGTGATGTTGTCCGCTCATAGAACATGGTGTAGCGCTCATAGAGTGATGTTGTCCGCTCATAGAACATGGTGTAGCGCTCATAGAGGTAAGCGTCAAAAGAAGGACACATTCCTCTCTTCCTCTTTTAATGAGAAACTATGACTAGCTTATTGGAAAGGAAGTAGAGAAATGAATGAACCAACCCTTCAGCCCTTGGCTGAGCACAGTAAAACCGATTTGGAATGGACAGAAATCATCGAAGAGTGGCGACGAAGTGGAGAAAATATGGCCGAGTGGGTCAGAAGACAAAGCGATTTCTCCTATGATCAATTCGCAAAAGCACGGAGGCGGCTCTCTCCGGAGGATACACGCAAAGGAGAATTTTTGGAATCCAAAACCACTTGGTCATCTGTTGCGGTCGCCCTTCCTTCTTCCACAGTAGATCTTCATTATCGGGACTACAAATTAGTGATCAGCAGCGGCTTCGACCGCGAACTGGTACAAGAGTTACTGGAGGTGTTGGCTGATGCGAATTAATCTGGAAGGTATTCAGGGGATTTATCTGGCACATGGCGCAACGGATATGCGGCTGTCCATTGATGGTCTGTCTGCGAAGGTGCAGGAAACCTTTCAGGCAAATCCGTGTTCCTCCAATTTATTTATCTTTTGTAACCGGGATCGCGACCGTTTAAAAATCCTACACTGGGACTACAATGGCTTCTGGTTGTACTACCGGCGACTGGAAACTGGCCGCTTTCACTGGCCTGACGGCCAAGAAGAAGAAACCACGTCTATCAGCCCGCGCCAGCTTCAATGGATGCTCGATGGATTGACTATTGAAGAAGGAAAAGTCTTCCCCCGTATACTCGGAAACAAAATCGTATAAATCACAAAGTTTTTTTAAAAAGCAGAAGGATTTTGTCAGCTTTTGGCGAATTTTACTTTTATGAAAACTAATCAGAAGATCTCATCCCATACAACTGAACAGAATGACCGTGTAACTGTGTTGGAACAAGAAGTCGCGAGATTGTCCGCTTTGGTGTCTTGGTACGAGGAGCAGTTTCGTTTGAAAAAAAGTAAGGAATTTGGACGCTCCAGCGAAAAGGCACCGAAAGGCCAGATGGAGATGGAATTGTTTAATGAAGCAGAAGCACTGCTAGATGCTTCTGCTGAACCATCTTCAGAACCTGAAGAGGTGATTTCGGGATCTTCACCTGCGAAAAAAACTCCACGGGAAACACGCACGACTTTCTCTGCCGATCTGCCGGTGGAGAGTGTGACATACAGCTTGCCCCCAGAGGAGCAGGCTTGTTTAGATTGCGGTCACCCAATGCATGTCATGAAAAAAGAAGTTCGCCGCGAACTCGTGGTTATCCCAGCACAAGTGAAAGTCGTCGAACACGAACGGGAAGTCTATGCCTGCAGGCATTGCGATCAAGAAGGCATCCAGACACCGATTGTTCAGGCACCAATGCCCAATCCGGTATTGCCAAAAAGTATGGCCTCGCCCTCGATCCTGTCATTTTTGATTACTCAAAAATACTTGTTCGGCATGCCGCTCTATCGGTTAGAGGAAGTTTTTCGACAGGCAGGCGCGCCGCTTTCAAGGCAGACCCTCTCCAATTGGTTAATGAATGTGTCCGATCGGTGGTTTGAACCGCTCTATGAGAATATGCGACAGCGTATTTTGTCAGCCGACTACCTTCATGCAGACGAAACCAGTGTGCAGGTCTTGCGTGAAAAAGGACGCAGTCCCTCTACCACTTCCTATATGTGGCTGTACCGTACCGGGAAGTTTGATGTCCCTTGCGTGGTGTATGACTACCAGCCTGGTCGGGGATCGGAATACCCGAAACAATTTCTGGAAGGCTATGCTGGTACGCTTCATGTAGATGGTTATAAGGCTTACGAAAGCCTGCAAAGTGTACGGCTATCAGGCTGTTGGGCACATTTGCGCCGAAAATTTGATGAAGCCCTGCGCGCCATTCCGAAAAAATCGAAGAGGCGGCGTACGCTGACAGAGGAAGCAGTCAACCAAATCGGCAAGATTTATGGAGCGGAATCAGAAATAAAGGAGCTTACTCCTTCCGAACGGCTTGAGGTACGCAAGAAAAAAATTGAGCCCCTAGTGGAGGCTTTTTTCGCCTGGGTAAAAACTGTCCGAATAGATGTACTGCCGAAAAGCAAGCTTGGTGAGGCGCTAACATATGCCGTCAATCAGGAAAAGAAATTGAGGCAGCCATTTCTAGATGGTTATCTGGAGATAGATAATAACCGTGCCGAACGAAGCATCAAGCCGTTTGTGATCGGCCGAAAGAACTGGCTCTTCTCGGTCACACCTAGAGGCGCAACAGCGAGCGCAAGAATGTACAGCCTGATCGTAACTGCGAAAGAAAACCAGCTGCATATCCCTCACTATTTAACGTATCTTCTTGAAAAGCTGCCTAACTTAGATCTGGCAGATGACGAACAGTTGGAACAACTGATGCCTTGGTCTTCCACTTTGCCTGAACAGTGTTATCAAGGTAAAGAAGGAGTATAAATCAACATATATACTTATCTAGTATAAAGAGAACCACATCTCATTTAAAGGTGTGGTTCTTTTGACGCTTACATAGAACGTGGTGTAGCGCTCATAGGCAAAAGTTTCTCGCACATAGAAACAAGATCACAATAAAAAAGCATGCTGAGAATCTAAGGACTCTCAGCATGCATACATCTTACGGTCGCATTTTCTTTAATTCTTTTCGTTGTTGCATTAAATAAAATACCAGTGTCACGACGCCATACAGTCCTTTGTATTCCTTCTCTTTAACAAAGTCACTCGCGTTAGCTACGCGGTCTTTGAATCGGATCGTCGTGTCCAGGGCTGCAGTCGTTACTTCGCGGGAAGCTTCTCCTACGTCCCCTACAATTTGGAAGACGGGTGTGACTTCTTTAATTTGTTTGTTCACATTGCTGATCGTTTCGTTGCTCGTATGAAGAATTTCTTGTGTTTGACCTGTGATTTCCGCTACCGTTGACGGCAGGGTATCTGTAGTCTGTTTAACACTCTCCAGTACTTCGGTTAATTTCCCAAGGGGTTTAATCAATACAAATGAAATCACGAGTAGTGCGATTCCGATAAGTAAAACACCAATACCTAGTACCCAATCCATCAAGTTCACCTCTCTCCGTTTTTCTGCTTCATGCTGTAATACATGCGCGATACAGCTTCAGATAATGCAGTCGTTTGTTGCATCATTTTAGCGTACTTTCCAGGAGGCGATGCTACCTGGTCTGCCATTTTCTTCAATGAATGTTGGACGTAAGCAGTGGATTCACGAAGCTCTTTCGCGGATGCGGCTAATCCTTCCACTGATTGCAGTTTCGCATTGGCGTCGTCTGCAATGTTGTTCGTCTTATTCATGAGCTGATCGGTTTTGTCAGTAATGTTTCCTACTTTCAATTCTACACGTTGCATCGTGTCCGTGATGTCTTTCATTGCGTTCTTGACCGCTTTGGCTGTTTTGATAAGAGCAATAGCTATGACCACTAAAGCCGCAACGGCGACTACGGCACTAATGTACAAGAGTACCTTCAATCTAGTCACCTCCACATAATAAGTGCATTTTTAAGATTTTCCTTACTAAACGTCTAACCTTCTTTAGAAAAGGGTAAACGTTCTATATCCTTGTCTTTCCACAAATGATGATATCTTAAACACTGGCTCACTAAATCACTACAAGTACATAGAAAGACAAGTGTGAGATAAGTACCAGAAACGTGTTATACTTTATGTAACAGATCGCTAAGGAGTGAAGTGAATGCATTGTAAAGGCTGTGTTATTCAACAAATCGACTATGAAGTATCATTTGAAAATTGTACACAACCTGCGTTAGTTCAAGCAGTAGAAAACCATTTAAAACGATCCGAAATACTAGTGAGTCAACTGGATAAGATATTTTATGTGAAAGAACAAGGAATAAAAGAATTATACGACTTTTGTGTGGATCATGCATCTGAAATCAATTCTATCCAGTTTCGTCTTGATCAGACGGAGTGGCGCCCGTTTTCTGAAGTGATGGAAGTGGTAGAAATGCAGTGGATCGACCAAGTGATTAAAGATGAACAGCTGACGAGTCATTACCAGCCGATCGTCACGCCTGATTTAGATATTTATGCATATGAATTACTGGCACGCTTTTATCATAAAGACGGCACCGTCATTTATCCAAATGAAATTTTCGGAGCAGCCAGATCCCGTGGGCGTTTATATGCGCTGGATCGGGTTTGTCGACTCACTGCCGTACAATACGCGAAACATATTACGCAAAAAGCTTTTATTAATTTCATTCCGACATCTATTTATTCACCCGAGTTCTGTTTGCGTTCTACAATCAATTTAGCAAATAAGCTCGAAATAGATCCTTATCGTTTAATATTCGAAGTGGTGGAATCTGAAGAAGTAGAGGATATGAACCATTTGAAAAATATTTTAGACTATTATCATTCTAGAGGGTTTGAGTATGCACTCGATGATGTAGGGGAAGGCTATAATACGGTAGAAGTACTTTCTTTTCTTCGTCCAAACTACATGAAGCTTGACATGAAATATGTGCAAGGCGTTTCAACGGATAGAGAAAAGCAAGAAGTCGCAGAAAGTTTTCTTGAAAAGGCACTGTCTGTAGAAGCAATCCCTTTGGCTGAAGGAGTCGAAGTGGTCGAGGATTTTGAGTGGCTGAAACAGAAGGGCTATCAATTATTCCAAGGCTATTTGTTTGGAAAACCCTCCGCCATACCTCAGACGACTATTGCTATATAATTTCTATTTTCATAATAACAATTTATTTACATCGACATTGCTTTAATGTTAAATTAAATGAGTAAAGGAGATGGTACATATGAGATTAGAAAATAAAATTACGATTATCACAGGTGGTGCTGGCGGGATTGGTTTAGGGATGGCGACAGCATTTGTTAAAGAAGGCGCGACTGTAGCGATTGTCGACTTGAATCAGGAGACAGGTGAAGCAGCTCTTGAGAAATTACAGAAGATTTCTCCGGAATCTATGTTCATTCAAGCAGATTTATCAGATCATCAAGCGTTGTCAGCAATCGTTGATCAAGTCGTCAAAGCATATGGAAAGTTAGATGTCCTAATAAATAATGCGCATGCATCTCGTGTGAAATCAATCGAAGCGCTAACACAAGCAGATTTTGATTTTTCATTCGACACAGGATTCTACCCTACGTTTTACTTGATGCAGGCAGCATTGCCCTATCTTAAAGAAACAAAAGGGAAAGTAATCAACTTCGCTTCAGGTGCAGGATTGAATGGCGACGCCAACCAAGCATCTTATGCAGCTGCAAAAGAAGCGATCCGTGCGATTACAAGAGTCGCTGCAAATGAATGGGGATCATACGGCATTAACTGTAACTTAATTTCTCCGATTGCTTTGACGCCAGGCGTGGAGCAATGGGCAGCAGCGCATCCAGATTCTTATCAGGCGATGCTCGACAAAAATCCTTTAGGCCGTTTAGGTGATCCGGAAGAAGATATCGGTCGCACAGCTGTATTTTTAGCGAGCGATGACTCTAACTATATTACTGGTCAAACGATTATGGTCGATGGCGGTTCCATTAAACTACGATAAACAAAAGGCTATCCCATGTAGCGGGATAGCCTTTTGCTATATAAAGGTACGGTAAAGTTTTGTATAAATTTCCAACAGATTTTGTCGATCCTCTTCCGACAGATGGCTGAAAAGCTCTGTTCGAACGTTTTTGCCGTGATATTTGGCGTCATTTAAAATATCTAATCCGAGTGGTGTAATGCTCCAATACTTCGTGCGTCGGTCATTCTCATCATTGCGTAACGTAATGTATTCATTATTAATTAGTTTTGTAGATAAATGCGTTAAAGAGGCAGGTGTAAAACCGAGTGTACTTGCTAAATCAGACGGACGTTGCTCGCCTTTTTTATGTAGTTCGAGTAAAACTAAAATATGTGAAATTCCAAGAGATAGTTCAGACTCTTGCTGGAAACGTATAAACATTTTGTTCGTCACTTGATCCATTACATGTAGTAGATTAAAAATTGTCTGTTCCTCTTTGTATTTTTCTTCCAAATTAAATGCCTCCCCAAACTTTATCTTTATATACTATTCATCATACAACAAATTCATTAGTTATAACATTTTTATGACAAAATTTTTATATTTTTTTCAATAATTTATTTTAATTTGAAATAGTTTTTCATTTAGTTCTTTTTTATTGTGGAGGAGTAGCGTATGATTAAGACATCGAATGAACTAGATGGTAAACATGCGAAAGGTGGGCATAAGGTTTGACGAAATTAAGGGATTCATTGACATTTCAACTCGGCACAATCATCGCAGGCATTTTAGTCGTAATGTTAGCGATTACATCGATCGCTACTTACAAAACTGCTTATGATAAGTTGTATGACGCAGCAGGAATTGAAGCATACGGATGTGCGAATATTACTACCGGCTTGATTCGCCCGGACGATATGCAAAAAGCGTTAGCTGGCGATGTTGAAATGCAAAACGAAATTGGGGATAGTCTGAACTGGACGACAGACCATAAAAATATATTTGAGACACAATATATTTTGGATCTGGATGGAAATTTAATCGCATTAGATGATAATTTAAAAGCGAAAGGATTTAAACCAGGCGACGCGTTTCAAATGGATCGAGAAGCAGTAGACGATTTATTGGCGCATCAACACCCAACCTATTCACAACCCTACGAATTCGGTGGTATGAAACGTTTGTCCGGATACGCTCCTATTCACAAAGATCATGATCCCAGTAAAGAAGTAGTCGCGTTAAGTGTCATTGATTTTGATGCGAATATTGTGAAAAATCGTACGTGGGATGTTGTACGTGATGGTATTTTAATCAGTATTATTCCAATGATTTTAGCTTCAATCGGTACGGGTTTCCTCATTCGCCGCAAAACGAAGCCAATTTCTAGC
This sequence comes from Sporosarcina sp. PTS2304, assembly GCF_003351785.1. GTDB lineage: Bacteria > Bacillota > Bacilli > Bacillales_A > Planococcaceae > Sporosarcina. The sequence goes on along the minus strand of NZ_CP031230.1, from coordinate 1,189,271 downwards.
TTAATTGAACAGGCGAAGAAAATTGCGGATGGTGATTTAGCGGTAGAAACGACAGAAGTGACATCGCATGATGAAGTAGGTGACCTAGCTAGAACATTGAATCGAATGACAGTGAACTTGCAAGACATGATTTCTACGATGAATAAAACTTCACATAATTTATCGGAAAATGCTGGTGAAACGTCTTCTTCATTGGAAGAAATGCGTGAAGCTGTTTCCATGGTCGCAAATAGTATCGAGGAAGTCGCTACTGCTGTAACAGATGGCACAACTACTGCTGACAGCGCGTCAAGTATTCTTACGACGTTAGCTCATGACTTGCGAAATGCGAAATCCGACGCTGATGCAATGCTCGTCAATTCGAACGAAACGATGAACATCGCGTTAGAAGGTGCAAAGCGTGCAGAAGAAATTAGCCGAGATATGGAGCTAATTCGTACAGGTTCTCAAGAAGTGGGCGATACGATTCAAAACTTGGTCGAATCCATGACGAAAATCCAAAATATTACAGGCTCCATCGCGGGAATTGCTGCGCAAACCAATTTATTGGCGTTGAATGCGTCCATCGAAGCAGCACGTGCAGGCGAGCATGGTAAAGGGTTCGCGGTCGTAGCCGAAGAAGTGCGTAACTTGGCTGAGCAGTCCAATCAAGAAGTATTGGAAGTCGAAAAGTTAGTGCAGGATATTTCTGAACGTATCCAACAAGTCATTTCATCTACAACTGAAAATACGAAACATATTACAAAAGGAACAGAAACTGTTAAATTAACGTCCCAATCCTTAAGTAATATTTCTGCGGCTGTTGAGGAAACTGTGAAAGAGATTAAAGATATTTCAAATTTGATGACTTCGGAAGCCGAGAAGTCAACAGAAGTTGCGCAATTGATCCAGAACTTAACACATTCTGTACGTGAAATTGAAGACATGACAAATAATATTGCAGCGGCTGCCGAACAAACGACAGCGAGCATCGAAGAAGTTTCTGAACGTTCTCTACAGACGAATTCTATGGCGCATGACCTTGAAGTATTTGTTGGATCGTTTAAATTGCCGAAGGATCTATAGTATGGAGGTGCTGAGAACTCGTTTGAGTTTTCAGCTTTTTTTTGTTGGGAAGTTGGAGGTTCTATGAGCGTATACGTGGGTTCTATGATCGCGTGCGGTGTTTCTATGAGCGTATGCGTGTGTTCTATGATCGCTCGCGGTGTTTCTATGAGCGTATGCGTGTGTTCTATGATCGCTCGCGGTGTTTCTATGAGCGTATACGTGGGTTCTATGATCGCGTGCGGTGTTTCTATGAGCGTATACGTGGGTTCTATGATCGCACAACATGATTTCGCATTCACTGTATATTATTTACATTGATTAAAGAATGTACGTTCTGTATACTTACGAACATACATACGTTTTAAGGGGTGTGGTTTGTATGGATAGAAATCGGGATCGTGGACAGATCAAATGGACTTCGTTGATGTTGCCCGAGCATCTGGATGTGCTGCGTCAATGGCAGCGTGAGGATAGGTATGTAGAGCGGCCTGAGTTGACGGAAGAAATGCAAGGGACACTGGAACATGCGGTGAAGCGTAGGTGTGAGACCTTTTTGAAAACGTGGCATGATGGAGAGATTCGGTTTCATCAAGGCGTTATTGAAATGATTAGTTTACAGACAGGAACCATCATTTTGCAAGATCCGTTCGGTGCCGAGACTATTCGAGTGGAAGATATTATTGACGTGCAGTTTGCGAAAAATGTGGAAGGTATATGATGACAAAATAAAAAGCCGTCTGCGGGTGCAGACAGCTCAGTCTTTGTAGAACGCTTTTTCAGTATTATACTTCGCACGTTGCGTATTAATAATATACGTTTCGTAGATTTCGCGTTCCATTGCATCGTCGACATAAATAGCAGAAATTTTCGCTACTTCTTCACGATGATTACGTAGTGGAGACACTTGATCGTCAAAATGCTTTTTTAGGCGTGGACGTAGTTTTCTTGCTTTTCCTACGAACAATAGCTCGTCGCTTTGATTGAAGAACAATAAAAGGCCACCCTTGTCGCGAGGAATTTCATGAAAATCGATAAACCCGTAAATTGGTTTAATCGGTGTTTCGTCCGGTCCCATTTCTTGCTTTCTGCGAACGATCGTTACATCTGGTTTTGGTAGTTGAATTGAAATCATTTTACTTCACATCCTCATTCTATTAAGAGTCCATCCTACCATAGGGCGACTGAAAAAGCGAGAAACTTTCCATTCAGTCGATGCATATAGTAGACAAATGTCTCGAAAGGATGAATCGATGAAATCGCCTGCCGTCATTCAAACATATCACGTGTCGCATACTAAACCGAAAGTGAATATTTATTATCCTGTAATCACTCAATTGGAACAACCAGCAGTCCAACAGCAACTCAATCAAACGATGTTCCGTGAGATGAACAAACTACTCGCAGAAAATCACTATTACGAACCCGATCTAGTAGAGCTAGTGGGGGAATATGAAATCAAAAATAATCAACGGGGAATTTTAAGTAGTAACTTAACGGTTTACTCGTTTTCTGGGGGAGCAAATGGCATCACTACCGCTAAATCCCTGACATTTGACACACGAACGGGGAGAAGCTATACGTTGCAAGACTTATTTAAACCGGGCAGTCCGTATGTGCAACGAATTTCGGAATACGTGCGTCGTCATATTTGGCAATGGGACATTCCTGTGCTGAAACCATTTACACAAATTAGACCTGATCAGGACTTCTACATTGCGGATACATCATTAGTAGTTTATTTCCAGCAACTAGAGATTTCTCCCCACTATGTAGGCTTTCCGTATTTCCCGATTCCGCTCCTCGATCTACAAGACATGATTAGACCGGGAAGTCCTGCAGATCGCATGATGGCGTTTGCTGGTAGTTAGACAGCTAGCAAAAAATAGGAAGTTACAGGAAATAGTGATATAATTTTAGTATACAATCAAACGAATGAGGTGGAAACTTATGCTACGAGATTTCTTTATCGGTTTATCGGAGAATCAATTATTGAACACTGCTGCCAAAAAATACGGACTACAATTAGGAGCTCAACAAGTCGTTGCAGGTACGAATATTCCTGAAATGATGGAGAGTGTTCGTGAACTGAACGAAGCAGGTATTTCCTGTACGATCGACAACTTAGGTGAATTTGTGTTTGAAAAAAGTGAAGCGATTCAAGCGAAGGAACAAATACTGGCGGTAGTGGACGCAATCCGTGAACAGCAAGCGGATGCGCACATCTCTCTAAAGCCTTCCCAACTTGGTTTGGACATCGACTATGACTTTTGTAAGCAGCAAGTGAAAGAGATTGTCGACAAAGCGAGTAAAGAGAATATTTTTGTCAATATGGATATGGAAAATTATCCGCGCTTGGAACCGACATTGCGCTTGTTGGATGATTTAAAAGAGAGTGGCTACACAAATGTCGGAACGGTGCTTCAAGCGTATTTCCATCGTGCGCTAGACGATACAAAAAAATATGATGACACGCGTATCCGTTTAGTGAAGGGTGCATACAAAGAATCACCTGACGTGGCGTATCAAGATAAACAAGCGATCGATGCGAATTATATTCAAATTATCGAGGAACATTTATTGAATGGTACGTTTACTTCTATCGCTACACATGACGATAAAATTATTGATCATGTGAAACATTTCGTCAAAGCTCATAATATCTCGCTGGATCAATTCGAATTTCAAATGCTTTACGGCTTTCGAAAAGATTTACAATTACAGCTTGCAAAAGAAGGCTATCGCTTCTGTGTATATGTCCCGTTTGGTGCAGATTGGTATGGGTACTTTATGCGGAGATTGGCTGAGCGTCCGCAAAATATTAATTTGATGCTGAAACAAGTATTTACGAAGAAGACGAATACGATGATCGGATTAGTAGCCGGTGCATTTGTGCTTGGACGCTTAACAAAGCGAAAATAATGAATAGGCAAACACTGCTTTTGAGCAGTGTTTTTCTGTAACCATTTTCGGAAAAAGTGCCGCCATATGCTATAATGAAAGAAAAATTTGTTCTTTAGCGCGGTGTAGCTTCTCTCAAGAATTCTTGAACAGTTCAACGGGAATCATAGTAGTGACATTGCGTGAGGGAAGTAGAAATGACTAGAGAGTAGGCAATTTCATGCGCTTGATCAAATATAGCGTCTTCACTTTACTAAGCGTACTCGTAATCGCCAGTATATTCATTGTGATTTTTTTGTATTCTGGAAAACTTGTAAGTGTTTTCTGGCTACTCACTGGTATTCTGATTGCGATTGTTTTATTCATCCGTACGATTATTCAATTTTTTTCCGGTCGTAATCGTCTGAAAACAGCTTTTATATGTGTTAACGTCTTGCTGGCAGTGATGTTGTTGCTGCTCATAAGCGGGATGAATTTTATTATTATTAATGAAATAGGTGACTATAGCGCGAAGGAAAAATTTACTTTAGTTACGATGCGGGGCGGTTTTAACGTAAAAGATGTAGAAACATTGACGAATGGCTATCCGGTTATAGAGCATGGGCATATTATCTTCAAATACACGCCAAAAGCGAAAGATGAAGTGGAAAATATTATCGCAAGTATGGATGAGCTCCATCTGTTGGAGCAGCAAATATTCGGCGAGAGCCTTCCGAAAGCGGAGAAGCTCGAAGTCATTGTGTTGCCGAGTATAGCAGAGTATAGAAAATTGCTTACGCTGGCGGGCCCCAATGAATACGGTTCTTATCTTAATTCAAAGAAAACAGCGGTGCTTTATCAGGAACGGGCAGATGGAAACGGGCAAGAGTATTTTATGAAAAATGTATTCAGTCATGAGTATGGTCATTATCTATTTGATTTATTTGCGATGGAACGGACATTGGAACGACAAGAAACACCGATATGGTATCAGGAAGGGTTAAGTGAATATATAAGTAGCGAGATTACGGGTTATTCACGGGCCGCTGCCAGTCCTGATGCGAAGCTTACGTTACATGATCTGAGTACTACTTGGCAATGGAATCATACGAGTCCGGGAATCGATCCGTATGCACTTGCTGCCTATGCGATGGAGTTTATCGCGGCTACTAGCGAAAGCGATCAAATCTTTTCTGCAATTTTAACGGAGCAACAGGCAGGTGGATCATTTGATACAGCTTTTTATAAAATTACGGGTATAGCAGTTGAGGAATTACTGAGCTACAGTGAAGAAATAGAAAAAGAAATTGATGATATTTGGAGACGTTGGTATAGTGAAAAGGAGTATGGAGCAGCGGGACAAGCCTATGAGAAGCTCATACAGCAACTGCCTCGACATCGTATGCTGTTACATCAGTATGCGCTGATGCTCGAAGAAGAGAGTCGTTTTGATGAGGCAGTGGAAGTGAGACGAAAATTAGTAAAGGTTGAACGGAAGAACCCAGTGAACTTTATTAGTTTGTCTTATCTCTTAACAGTAATCGATTCAGAGGAAGCGGTAAAACAAGCGAATACTGCACTGCAACTTGCGGGGCGAGATGAATTAGCATTTTATACGCAGTGGCTAGACGAAGTGACAGCGTATGATCTATTACTGCGCCAAGGAAAACTTGTGGAAGCTTATGAAGTTCTAGCGAATAGTGAACAGTTAGAACTATATCCGACAATTATTAAAAATGTGAAAGAGAAATACACTAATTGAAATGAGGACTGTTATGAAAATTGTAGTAGCTGAAATGAAAGACGCACCTATTATTCATGATGTAATGATTCAAGCGTTCCAGGAATTTAAAGACGCTACCCCACCGACTAGCGCACTGCAGGAAACGGTTCAAAGTGTAGAAAAGGCCATGCAAGAAGGGGAAGAAGCGCTTATAGGGTATATTGAGGGCGAACCTGTGACGATGATTCGTTTCCGGCAGCAAGAACAAGGCATGTACTTTTCTCGTTTTTCTGTTATTCCGAAAAGACAACGGCAAGGAATCGCCAAACAAATGTTACGCCATTTAGAAGACTATGCAAAACAACGAAATACGTCTACTCTATTATGTAAAGTCCGCGCAGATGTGGAGAAAAACATTTCACTGTACGAATCGATTGGCTATCATGTGTACGACAAAGAAATCTTACATAGATCAGACGGTACAAGTGTAGCGGTAGTTTCCATGAAAAAGTCATTGGATGAATAGAGTAGGTTTACGGATTTGTAAAGAAAGGATGAAGATACTATGCACGAAATCACGCCTGTTGCTGGCAATATGTTCTTTTCATTTTTCAGTATAATCGGTCTTCTCATTTATATACTTCCTGTCTTGTTCATCGTCTGGTTTTTGATTAAATACATTAAAATACAAGAGCGAAAAAATGAAATACTTCAATCAATTGCTGAAAAATTGAATGATAAGTAAGAGCAGTACAATCCAACGGGGTGTCAAATGATCTACATAACGTTGGAAATCTATACGTTGAGGTGAATGTCTCATGTACAAGAAACTATTCTTATTTATAGTAGTAGCCGCTGTGTTGGCAGGTTGCACGGCAAATAAAAATACGGTAGCCAATACACCAGAAGAAGCTTTGGAACTACTTCATGTAGAAGAAGGATATGCGGAAGTAGTAAAAGTGTATAAAATACAAGAAGTAAACAAAGACCGTGTAATTACTGTATACAAAGGATTGTTTGATGATAAAGAAGAATATTTTGTGGCCAATGTCGAAAATACCGACGATTCATGGGTAGTGACAGATGCCATTGGACTCGGTGTACCTTCAGCGGAAACTGTTGACGAAATGACAGAGACAGCTACTTTTGAAGCGGGGTATGTACGAAGAAATAGCGCTTCGAATCCAAATACGAAGCTAGTGGAAATAGGAGACTCGAAATATCGAGCATGGATTAAAGAGAAATGAATGGAGAGGGCTGTCCGGAAAGTCAGTAACATCTGATTTGCTGTGATGGCCTTTTTTTAGGGAAATCAATCATTTTATTGTCTGCCAAGCAAAATTATGAAATACACAATCATCGCAAGTAATCCGAGTGGAACCCCGACTCGTGCCCACTCGCCACTGCGGATGTTTAATTTACCTGCTGCGATAATATTCGGAATATTACCTGGAATTAACATCCCTCCACTTACAAGCAAACCGAGTAGTAGTGCCTGAATGGTTGATTGATCCATTGCGGGACTGATTTCTGCTGCTGCGAGCGTTGCATTGTCAAGAACTGCAGAAATCATATTAATCCAGTACAATGTCAACGGATGTAGATCAAGCAAGTATAAACGGATGAGCGGCTCAAAACCGGCACCTAAAAGAGTTAATGCAAGAACGAAGACATACACTTTCATTCCACGTACGAAAATACTTATGTATGACTCTGTGGTCTGCTTAGCTAGACGAGTCATCGACTGATTGCGAGGTCGGATGAATACGATTGCTAGTAAACCGAAGACGAAAACACCCGCCACGATATCGGTTCCTAATAAATTCATCAAATAATAAAAATCTTCATTCAGTTTATTCGTCGCAATAGTTGAAAGTGGCTCTCCAATCGGGGTCAGTACAGCGCCTAAGCCAATGGAATAACAAGCTAAAATCACAAAACGGATTTCAGATTGGCGATCCATCTGCAACACCGAGGCAATGGCAACGAGAACTAAAGCAGCTATAATCGCTGTAATGACACTGGATATTAACCCAAGAATCATAATAATGAGCGCAAGAAACAAACGAAACGGAATCATCCGGCTTCCTAATATGATCACGTTCTCAAACGGCTTACGTATCCAACGAAAGAGTATTCCTGCAAAAATGACCGCCAGCGTAATATGTAGCGGATCACGTATAGCCTGCATCCATAAGTCCTTGCTTAACACCCCGCTGCTAGTTGCCGCAGCACAACCCATCACCAAAAGGAACACTTCTAAATTACGTTCAATGCGTGGAACAGTAAAGGGCAAAAATAATACAAAACCTAAAATAATAAGTAATCCAATGACCATAGAAATCTCCTTTCCTGAATGTTTCTTCTTCACTCTATGCAAAGCGTGGATACATCTTGCATAGAGTGTGAATAGAATAGATAGGAAGGAGGACACGCATTGGAAATTACAGATATTGTACTGATTCCTGTCATTATCGGTTTAATAGAGGTCATGAAGGTATATGGATTACCAAAAAAGCTACTGCCGATTTTCGCACTTTTACTTGGAGTGTGCGGCGGGATCTTTTATTTGTTTCCACAAGACTGGAAAACGGGTGTGCTGAGTGGAATCATTATGGGACTGTCGGCGAGTGGATTGTATTCGGGGAGTAAGACGATTGTGCGACGTGAAGTGTGCGATGAAGATAGAGAAAGATCAGAAAAATAATATTAAGAGTGGAGTATTATAATAGAGTCTTTTACTTTGAAGTACAAAATATTTCGAAAAATCGTTCGCCATTGTATCGCATCGTACAAAGATAGTAAAAGTAAAAAGGGATCGTCGCACTCGATAAAGAGTGCATCGATCCCTTTTTCTATGATTTCAAATGAAACTCATGCGACTCGCCATATCCTAATACGACTACTTTAGTACGATCGTAATCATTCAGCAATTCTTCCAATTCCTGATCTTTATCCACCATATGCTTCACAACCGGGAAAGCACCGAGTAATTGTTCATATATTTCAGCAGAAGCAGCTGTTTTTTTAGAAGGGAATGTGTGACTGGGAATAACAAAATCCACTTCTAAAAAGTTGCGGACAGCGTAGGCAGCTTCTCGCGGTCCCATCGTAAATTGTCCAGATGCAGACAAAATCGCGACAGTCGGTTTATACAATTCCTGAATGAGTTGAATATCATAGCTAAGTGCGGTATCACCTGAATGGTACAATGTCAGTCCATCGGTGAATTCGAAAACGTAGCCAGCTGCTTCGCCAGCATAAATAGGAGGACCTTCTGTTTCGCCATAAGAAGAACTATGTTTTGCGGGAACCATCGTGGCCTGGACATCATCTAATTCAATCGAGCCGCCTAAGTTGAGTGGAAAAATGTTTTGATAACCTTTTTGCAGTAAAATCATTGCGAGTTCATAAGGCGCTACGATTAAAAGTTGCGGATTCGCTTCCATCATTTTTTGTAGCCCGCTCGTATGATCAAAATGACCATGTGTTAAAAAAACTGCATCGACAGTATGGAAAAATTCTTGCGTGTTGAATTGGGGCGGACATCCTGGATTTAAATCAAAGAAAGGATCAATCAAATAGTTCTTAGTCGATTGGCTAGTAAGTAAATACATCGCATGACCGAGCCGGGTAATTTTCATCAATTCCACCTCCAGAATATTCAGAATACATTATTATTTTAATAGTTCTTAGAAGAGAAGTCAATAAATGGTGAAGTAATAATGGAGCGTAAACCATTTCATTCGATTATGGGTAGAAATGGGATCACTTTTCAGCTAGCTAAAAAACTTACGTACAATTATCCGAATTCGATGCGATACATTCATTTCGGATCACTGTATCAAAGCTATACCTTGTAGATTAGAGTTATACAAGGCATGGCTCTTTACATGATTTATCCAATATAAACACTTTCACAAGTTCCTGCTGCTGGTTCGTAAAAACAATGGTTTTTAAATTGCCCGGTAAACGGTTGACCGTACCAAGTAGGCGGGCATGGAGCGTAAGGATTGAAATACCATAAAGCATAATTCGCAGGGTGCTGTCTCCAATATTTCAAATTTTGTTCAGCGAGCTTTTTTTCAGATGCGCGTGCACGTTGGTAAAATAAATTTCCTTTTTGCACCGCTTCAAATGAATAATTTCCTCCTTGAATTTGAAAAAGAACGTCATTGATCGTTCGGACATCATTGAAATCCAAACAATCGGCAACTGCGCGATTGACAATGACATTACCTACGTACAACATTCCCTGATTGCCTTCACCTTCTGCTTCCGCCCGCATCATCCTAGCCATGATGTCTACATCTGTATCCCTATACTTTATTCTTGGCATATTTTCACCTCATGCTAGTGTATGAGAAATATACAAAAATATGTACGTTTCTCGAAAAATACATATATAGTACGATAGATTGAATATTCAGAAAGTGTTATACTATAGGCAAAAATATTGGAGGGAGATACACATGAAATACTTGATGCGATTAGTAGTCGCTTTATTGTCTCTCAGTTTGCTTTCCCCCCCTGTTTTGCAAGCCCAAGCTGTTCCCTTAGATGATCTAAAAAGTGATCATCACTTCGTCAATAGATTCGCTAAGAAAGATGGTAGTAATTACTATGTCAACAACGGTCATTTGGAGAAGCTAACATACGGATTATATAAAGTAAGTAATGATATGCAGAAGTTCCGATTGATCAAACAAGGGCAGTTCATGAATATAATGTTGTACAAAAATACACTCGTGACGTTTAACGAAACAAAAGGGATTTTACAGCGTTTTTCATTTGACGGGACACTTGTTAGAGAATATCCCGAAGTGGCCAGCAGTAATTTTTTACTAGAAGGTGATCGGATATATTATCACACAGGACAAAATTTTTATGAAATCAATATTAATGGAACCGGAAATAAGCATCTATACACGTCGAAAGGTACGATTCAAGAATTTACGATTCATAACGGCTGGCTGTACAACGCCTACTTGCTTCCTGTGAAGCCGACATCTCAACCTTATAATTATACGATGGGGGTGGAGAGAATAAAAATCAGTCAACCGAAAAATATAGTGTCGATTTTCAATGAAATTTATAGTATAGATTCATTGATTGTCCGCGACGGATATATTTATTCTGTCATTGTGCATGATGCGAGTACGGTAGGACGGAATTTGTATCGTATGGATTACAGCGGAAATCATGTAAAACGAGTATCTTCTGCTGATACATCTGATGTATTTGTGGGATCGAAGTATGTCTACTACGTTGAAAATTACAGCGGAAGTTATACACAAAGTCTGTATCGCATGACACTAGATGGAAAGAACAGAATAAAAGTAGGTGATTTGACCGGCAGTAAACTACGTGCAGAGTATCATAATGGAAGCTTCTATTTTGAAGTTCAAAATGTACCAAAAGAGACATTTTATCTGCGTAGAATTTTGCAAAAGCAATAAGTAGTAGAATGTGTTGATTGAAAATTTTATGATAAGCACTTTGTCCATCAATATAGGACAAGGTGTTTTTTTCGTTCATAGTTTCTTTAGAAGTATCCACTACTATTTTGAAAGGGACTACTGCATAATGTGTAGTATAGGAAGGTGTATCGATGAAAAAGTTAGTAGTCACTTTACTTTTATGTGTTGGAATTTATTTATGGGTTACGAAGTGGAACGATTTTACCATGCAGCAAGAAGACTGGAGTATATCTGCAAAAGCGATGCTACTTGTTAATGCGGATACAGGTGAAGTGCTATATGAAGAAAATAGCGAAAAACCGTTGCCAATTGCCAGTATGACGAAACTTATGACGCAGTACATTGTCTTGAACACGATTAATAATGGTTCGCTCAGTTGGGACACCGTTTATAAGCCGAGCCCCACGGTAGTGCACCTGACGCAGTTTGCGAGTGCATCTAAACTTGGCATGAAAGCAAATGAAAGCTATACCGTCCGTGAACTATTCATTGCGATGACAGTCATTTCAGCGAACGATGCGGCCCTTGCCCTCGCAGAGATCGTGGCGGGTAGCGAAGAAGAGTTTGTGGCGATTATGAATGAACAAGCGCGTGCGTTTAAGTTAAAGCATACAACGTTCTATAATCCACACGGACTAGACGGTAGTTATCTTGGGCGAAGTGAGAATCATAACAATGTAGCGTCTGCTTCTGATATGGCAATCATTGCGGATCGACTGATTAAAAAACATCCTGTTGTACTGGAGTATACGAGTATGCCGAGTTTTACGTCAAGGCAGGGAATGACGATGTGGAATACGGATTTACTGCTGCCGGGTATGCGTCTGCAGATGGCTGGAATGGATGGTTTGAAGACAGGGTATACCGATGCAGCAGGGCCTTGTTTTACGGGTACTGGGGTGTTTAACGGTGAGCGGTTAATTTCAGTTTTAATTGGGGTAGACGAAGTGGATGGGGATTTGAAAGATCCGAAGTTTGTTTTGACGCGAGAGATGATTGGGCGATTTACTGAATAAGTTGGCAGGGTAGTTGTTTTGCTATTGAGAGTAATTGGTGTTGGGTCGTGAGTCGACTTATGGGTTCTGGAGTTGGTGAGAATTATGCTTCTTGTTGTCGCTCGTGCGCGTGGGGGATTTCTACCCACCATGAGCCGCTAGTTGTCCGGCTGACCCTGCGGTTGCTCCTTCACTAAGTACGGACGACTTATAAAATGTTGTGTACGATCAAGCGTGTTGATTAACTCTATTATGAATCATTCACTCATTCATTTAGTTAAAAGCAAGTTTGCCAATAAAAATAAGCAGGCGACTTTGGATATGAAGTAGCCGCAAACGCAAAAGAGAGTGGCATGAAAAGTGCAACAGTCAATGCAGACGATACGATTACGTATAAAATGTCAGAAGCCAAGCATAAAGAATTGATGACAGAAATGAAAAATAACTTAGTAGAATACAGTAACCAACTCATAGCGGATGGAGATTTTCCTTCTATTAAAGAGATTACTTACGATAAAAATTTTACGGAATTCTCCATGGTAGTTGACAAAGAAGCATTTGAAAACAGCTTTGATGGATTCGCTGTTCTTGGTCTTGGGATGGCGGGCATGTTCTATCAGCTGTTTGACGGAGTAGATTCAGAGCATTTGGATGTCGCGATTCATTCGGTAGATGAAAGTACAGGAGAAAGAATCAGGACAGTCAATTATCCCGAGGACTTAGAAGATACGGAGTAAAGAAGCGTAAGAAGAACATAAAAAAGAGTATCCCATTACGGATGCTCTTTTTTATATTATATATGGAAAATCGTTATTCGGATGGCACTCGTCATCTGAATGGCACATTAGCCGAAAAGCCACGCTTACTATGCACTGGTTATGAAGCTGTAAAATAAAAGCATCATCTGCGGATACTTGCATGCGAGCGTATTGGCTTCGAATGGTGTAGTAGCGAAAAGTAAAGGCAAGTCCTCCCAGCTGTATCTACGGACAAAGTAAGCAAAGAAAAAGTGATTGAAACGAATAATATGTTAGTTGTCTAGAAAGTAAAGTTCCAGTAGCAGAACATAATCAAAAAAGTCGAATGTAACTAGTGTGAAAATACATGCGTGCTATATATTTGTTAGCGTGTAACAAGCACGTATTTCGGATTATAGTTCTACTAATTCTCGTGTCACCGTCTGAATGCCTTCCATTAAAATAGCCACCATTTCTGCTAATTGCTCTTTCGATGTTGCTAGTGGAGGCATGAGGACAATCACATCACCTAGTGGTCGAGTAAGTAATCCTAATTCTCTCATTTTCAATGTCGCATGATAGGCAACACGGTCTGTTAATGGAAAAGGTTCTTTAGTCAGTTGATTTTTCACGAGCTCAATTCCGCACATAAGGCCGCATTGACGTACGTCTCCTACATACGGCAGTTGTTTGACTTCTACTAGTAGCTCCTTTAAAAACTCTGCCTTTTCCGTAGCTTGTGCAACAAGTCTTTCTTTCTCGAAAATCTCTAAATTGGCTAAAGCGACTGCACAGCCGAGCTGATTGCCAGTATAAGAGTGTCCATGGAAAAATGTTTTCATTTCCTCATAATCGCCATAGAAAGCTTCGTAGATTTCTTCGGTTGCTACTGTGGCGGCTACAGGTAAGTATCCGCCAGTAAGCCCTTTCGCTACAGTCAGTAGATCAGGTTGAATGTTTTCGTGTTCCACCGCAAACATTTTCCCAGTACGCCCAAACCCCGTCGCTACTTCGTCTACAATTAATAAAATATTGAATTTCTTGCACAGTAGTTCTACTTCTTTTAAATAACCCGGAGGCATGACATTCATTCCACCTGCTCCTTGAATCATTGGTTCAAGCACCATACCCGCAATTTCTTCATGTCGCTCTTTAAACAATGCGCGCAATGTTCTCAAGCTTTCTTCTTTTACGATATCTTCATCACCTGATGGGTGGCGGTATACAGCGGGAAACGGAATAACCAGTGCGTCGAATAAAAGGGAAGTATATACTTTATGGTATAGCTCAATAGAACCGACACTCATCGTTCCGACTGTATCTCCATGGTATCCATTGCTGACAGTTACAAAACGTTTTTTCCTCTTCAGTCCTTTATTTTGCCAGTATTGATAGGCCATCTTCACAGCGATTTCTACAGCCGTTGCTCCGCTGTCCGAATAAAATACACGTGATAGATTCTCAGGTGCTAATTCCACTAATTTTTCCGCTAATAAAATCGATGGAATATTTGCTGCGCCTAGTAGAGTTGAATGTGCTATAGATTGCAGTTGTACTTGAATAGCTTCATCCAATTCTTTTTTGCGGTGACCGTGGACATTCAGCCATAAAGAAGAATACCCGTCTAAATATGTATTGCCGTAAATATCTGTCACAGTAACCCCTTCGCCGCTCTTAATGATTAATGGATCTCTCTCATAATCCGACATTTGCGTAAACGGCAGCCACATGTATTTCTTACTTTTCGCTACTAACTGATTTGCTTTCAATAGTTATTGCCTCCTTCAAAAGTGTGTAATCCCAATTGCTATAGCACGCTCTTTTCATTTCTGTATTACGTAAAGTTTCTTGAATATCTTGCTGATAAGGAATGATTCCAAGTACAGGTACATTGCTTAACTTGCTGATCATTCGTATATTATCTTCTACGATGAGCGGAGGTTGGTTATCTATGTCAGTAAATAATAAACTCGCAATTTGAATATTCCTCGCTTTCATTGCCTCTATGGAAAGTAATGTGTGATTGATTGTCCCTACTCCTGCACGCGCAACTAGGACAACGCTCGCTTCTAATTCTTTTATCCAATCAATGATGCAATAGCCATCAGAAGTCAATGGCACAAATAGACCGCCAGCCCCTTCGACTACGACCCCATCAACCTCATCCTTCCTCTTGTTCACTGATTCTGTTAAGAAATTAGGATTTATTTGAACCTGATCCAAGCTAGCGGCCAAGTGGGGAGAACAAGGCGTTTCGAATACGTAATCGGGCAGCGGAGTATTTTCATTTAACGCTTGTGAATAGGTTAACCAGTCAGGCGCGATAAGATCGTCGTTTTGAAAAACAGCACCCGTTTGTATGGGCTTGAATGGAATGAAATTGTGACCATGATTAGAAAGGAACTCTGTAATGAATACAGTAGCCGTCGTTTTTCCAACATCTGTATCTGTTCCTGCAACGAATAATATAGTCATTCTGTAAACTCCTTTTTAAAATGTGTTAACTTAATATTTAATTATGTTAACATATAAATGTTGAGACAACAATAGAGAATAGGAGGAGTAGAGAATGAAGGCGAAAGAAATTGTTGTTTGTGCGTTATTTGCGGCTTTGATGGGGGTGGGAGCGAATGTGAGTCCTTTCTTAACTATTGGAGGAGTGCCGGTTACGCTACAGTTGTTATTTGCTGTGTTGGCAGGTGGGTTGTTAGGCAGTCGCTTAGGGAGTATCGCTATGTCTGCATATGTATTTATCGGACTTGCAGGTGCACCGGTTTTCGCTCAATTTAAAGGTGGACTGGGCAGTGTCATTAGTACGACGTTTGGTTATGTGATTTCTTTTATTTTTGTGGCGTACATAGTTGGAAAATCACTCGAGCGAATTCCTTCGTGGATGGGGTATTTAATGGCGGGGGTTCTTGCGATTGTTATAAATTATGTGATCGGGACAAATTTTATGTATTTTGCGTATGTGTATTGGGTGGAAGCGCCTGCAAGTTTTAGTTATGTCGTTGCGTGGTCTTGGATGGTAGCTTATTTGCCGTTGGATATAGGAGTTACTGTTTTATCGCTGGTGTTGATTCCTAGGCTTCAGAAAGCGATTAAGTTGATGCCTGTTCGCAGACAGTTGACGTGAAGTACTTTGTTTTGGGTTCTGGATTACGTGAAGATACAGATTTATGTAATAGACTGGACGCTTTATAGAATATGCAATTGAAATAATTGCGGCAGTGTTTGTTAGTTTTCTTAGTTTCACTGCCACTTCAACAGAATCTTCTACGACGTGAATTCAGCTGGCAAGAGTAGGAAGTGAAGTGTTTAATTGTTCCGTAAAAGATTTTGTGAAATTGGACAACCTATCTCCTGCGAGTTCTATCCAACGTATATTTTAGTCTCTGTTATATGGTATCTTCATAGTAGAAATATAAGAGTAAGGTTATGTAAACAACACTAGACTATCGTCCGGTATTCTTACTCGTTATTTTCTTCATATGATTAAAAAGGATGTGATGCCAAATGAATAAAAGACTATTGATGATGTCCGCAATGATGACATGTACTGCCGCAGTAATTGCAGTGCCTTTACAAGCAGAAGCAAAAGTATTTACTGACGTATCTACTGCCAGCCCTTATTATGAAATGATTCATACGATGGCAAATGCAAACATTATTAATGGATTTGAGGATGGTAGTTTCAGAGGAAGCCAAGCGATTACACGAAAACACGCAGCGGCACTGGTGAATCGAGCGAGGGGCAGTTCTTTGCCTGTGAAACATCCAGCATATGAATTTGGTGATGTGACTAAAAGTAATCCGAACTATGAAGATATTCGGGTGTTGCAGCGGGCGGGTATTTTTACAGCTGACAGCAAAGGAAAGTTTTATCCGAATAAAGCAGTAACACGTGCAGAGATGGCAAAAATTTTAACGATAGCTTTTGATTTAGAAGTGAAGTCTACTACAGATTTTCCGGATGTGCCGACGACTCATGCAGCGAACCAGTATGTACGTGCGATTTATTCGAACGGGATTACGACAGGTGACAACGGGAAGTTCCTGCCAGAACACACATTATCACGCGTTCACTATGCGGTATTCATGTACCGCGCGATGCATATAAATGATAAGCCCATGCAACCGCCGACACCTGAAAAGCCATCCCTCGATGTTTCAGCTGTTGAACAAGCAGTGCTGGAATTCACAAACGCAGAACGAGTGAAAGCTAATCTTCAGCCGCTACAAATGAATCCGGGCTTGCAGATAACAGCCAGACAAAAGTCCGTAGACATGGCTAGTAATAACTATTTTTCGCATATGAGTCCAACGTATGGTTCGGCATATGATCAAATGGAGCGTCACGGTATTTCGTATCGTCGGGCTGCGGAGAATATTGCGGTAGGTCAAACTAGTGCGAAAGAAGTTGTGGTTGCTTGGATGAATTCAGCAGGACACCGAGCGAATATCCTGACACCGGGATTTACACAGATTGGTATTGGCTACGATCCGAATGGCCACTATTGGACGCAGCAGTTTATACAAAACTAATGAGGGACTGTTTTTGTCGTATGTTCTCCGTTCGGGTATGAATGGTAAGTTGTGATAGAAAGTGACTTGATGTTGTTTTAGCTTATTGAATTGGTGAAGGTTCTTTCTGTAACCGCTTCGGCGCGTGAGGGATTGCCTCCCGCCAGCGCCGAAGTGACTACAATGAACCGATGACATTTCAAATTCAGGAACGTCATTAAGCAGTCATGCACTAGCCCCGCTTCAAATGACAAACATAGCAAAAGACCGGCACAGACTGTCTGTGCCGGTCTTTTATGTTGCATATTCCTCATCAAAGTTTTTTAAGATAATAGTCTAGTGATAATGAATCAATAGTGAACCGTCTGTTGGGATTAACAAATAGGATTGATTGTTTTCACCTCAAATAATGCTACAGCCCTTTTTCGATTTGAAAGCAAATAAGAAAATATCAATACAAAAATACCATTAATTAAAATAAGTATTTTAACCTATTAAAAATCCTTAATTATGTTACTATTGAATTATCAGTAAATAGAAAAGAGGGATATTGTGAGAAGTAAGACGAGAATAATGGTCATAACCTTAATCATGTGGTTTGCGATGGGAAATTTTTTTACAGAAGTTAAAAGTGAAGCTCATGCATTGGAAACAGAAGCAACAAAAGAAAACGCATTAGTAGTTGAGTTTGTGAAGGGGCAACAGACATTTTCTGAAGATGTTTCAATATTCGGAGTTACAAGTCGAGAGGAGATCGCACCTGAAATCGAGTTGTGGAACTTCAATAAAGAAACGGATATACAAGAAATTCAAAAATATTTACAAGAAGATCCTGGAGTAATGAGTGTGGAACCAAATTATAAGCGTCAGTTGCATATGTCGGGGGATGATCCATATATGGGTAGTCAATGGTGGATCTCACAAGTTAAACCACAAAGATTCTGGTCAAGAGTGAAACAACAAAAAAAGAATGTTGTAGTTGCTGTTATTGACTCTGGTATAGACTATAACCATGAAGACTTGAAAGGACGTGTTCAGCCTGGCGGATTTAACTTCTATCATGACATACAAGATGTGATGGATGTAAATGGCCACGGTACGGCTGTTTCAGGTATTATTGCAGCCACTTCAGAAAATAATGTCGGTATATCTGGAATTACAGGTACTTATAATACGAAAGTTTTACCATTGAAAGTGTCTCATAAGTCCGGAGAGAGCTATATATCAGACGAGATTCGCGCAATTGATTATGCAATTGATAAAAAAGTAGATGTCATTAACATAAGTTTAGGCGGTCCTGATTACTCATCCGCAGAAAATAAAGCAATCCAGCGAGCGATTCAGGCTGGAATCACTGTCGTCTCATCTGCAGGTAATGAGGCGCTAGAAGGAAATGCACTAAGTTATCCTGCTTCTTATTCGAATGTTATTTCTGTAGGAGCTGTAGATAATCAAAACAGGCGTGCTTCGTTCTCGAATTATAATTCATCTGTAAGCGTAGTGGCACCGGGTGTAAATATTTATACGACAGTTTTATCCGACAGATATCAAGCGCTAAACGGAACTTCCTTTTCTTCTCCGATCGTGGCTGGCGCTGCGGCTCTTGTGAAGGCGTCACAACCAAGCGCTACACCTAAAGAAATAAAAAGTTTATTAGAAGAAACTGCGACAGACTTAGGGGCTTATGGAAAAGACTCTCATTTCGGTGCTGGTTTAATAGATTTAGAAAAGTTACAAACAAGAGTGGTTACAGATTCATTTATACCGGTTGAATCTATCGATATTTGGAACGGCCCAATGACAATAGACTTAGACAATCAGAAAAGTAAATCTTTAGCGAAAGTGTCTATTCCAAAGTCACTGGAAGGATTACGTAAACAAGCGGTCATCAATTATGAAGTAGAGCCAAATAATTCATTTATAATGGCCAATCAGTTACAACCTGGAACAAGTATGGTGGGAACCATCACGAATAATTATTACGATTTAGACTATTATCGTTTCATGTTAGACTCGCCAGGTACTTTTTCTATGTTAGTAGGCTGGATAGAAAATTCATTAATCAGTCATAGAGATAATCGGTACTTAGGCGTTGGTGTTTATGATAGCGAGCAAAAAATGATTGGCGTTGCTACTTTAGAAACAACACCAGACGGAAAAAGTTTTATGTATTATTCAAATCAGTTGCCAAAAGGTACTTATTATCTAGCAGTTATTCAAACATCCTCTTACAAGTATGTATTTACTAATGAAAGGTATATGATCACTAGCTTGTTTACTCCATCTAAGAAGCCAGATCCAATACCGGAAATTAAACCAAGCTTTTTGTTCGATGGCTTGTTTATAAACAGTGGATCAGAGGAACAATTTGTGTTGGATACAGAACCAAGTGCTAAGTTCACTTCTTCCAATGAAAACGTCGCAACTATAAATACGAATGGTACAATTCGTGCTGTTGGTTATGGATCAACTAGGATTCGTTATGTGAGTGATACAATTACAAAAGAAGCACAAGTGAAAGTACCAAAAAATTCAAATTCAGCTACAAAAGCGTTTTTCGAAAGTATATCGCCTTCAAATGCGACCGATCAAACGGTACTATGGACATCTTCCGACCCATTAGTAGCTGAAGTGGATGAATACGGTATTATAACAGGAAAAAAAGCTGGTAGTGCGACTGTGACTGTACAAACGAAGGATGGCGGACTGACGGCTAGTTCTACAGTTACAGTGATTGGCGGGAAACCTAAAGAGGAATTTGTAGGTACTTTTCCGGCAATGACAGTTAAGCAAGATAAAATTTTCACCGTCACATTTAATCAAAATTTACAGGCAGGAAAAGATTATAATAAGGATATTATAATCTCTAGACTGGCTGACGGATCTAAATCAGTCACTTCATTTACAACAGAAGTAGATCCGCTATCACGGAATAAATTATATATTAAACCAAACATTAAATGGGAAGAAGGCGAACACTATTTATCGATAACGAAAGGTTTACAAAATGAAAAGGCAACACCGTTAAAGGAAACCGTTCGATTGAAGTTTGATGTAGAAGCAAATTACGAAGTACAGCATATCGACGAGGCAAAGAATTATGAACGAGTATTACGCACCATGCCATAAAAAGACTAAAATGATGTCGGAAAAAATAATTGAGATTTGAATAGTATATTACGCTCAAGAGATTAGTCAAAACGGGGCTGTCTAGAAAGTCAGTGAGAACTGAGTTTCTGTGACAGCCCCTTTTTTACTATGATGCATCCACTCATACCCGAACGCGTTTCACAAACAACGATGCAATAAAACCAGTAACAGCAAATCCGGCGATAAAGTAAAATGCATATTTCGTACCGGCTGCAATCATCTCTACAGACGGAGCACTAGGCGATACTTGCGCAAATAAGTTTTCACCGTGGATCATGAATGTAATCGCCAAAGCCGTTCCTGTAGCGCCTGCAATTTGTTGAAGAGTATTCATGACCGCCGAGCCGTCTGCGTACAGTTCCCTCGGCAATTCATTTAATCCGTTTGTTTGGGCAGGCATGATAATCATGGAAATCCCTATAAAATAAATGAGAAATGCGATGACCACTTGCCAAATAGGTGTGTCAGCCGAAATGATGACGATGAATAACATACTTGCAACCGCAGTGAATAAAAATCCGATCGGCAAAATCTTTTTCACGCCGAACTTATCTGATAGCATCCCTACAACAGGAGACAATAATGCGTTCATCGCGCTACCAGGCAATAATGCAAACCCAGCTACTGCGGCGCTGACGAGTAAAGACGTTCTCATATACAAAGGCAGTAAAATAGCTGAAGATAAAATTAAAAACATTCCGAGAAACAATAATACAGTTCCTAACGTGAACATTGGATACGTAAACACACGTAAATTGATCATCGGTTGCTTCATCTTCAATTGTCTCATAACAAATAATAGTAGAGAAAGAGAGCCGACTAGTAATGGTAAATAGACGTATGCGGACGTTAGAGACTTTTCGGCCAGCGTGCTTAAACTATAAATGACTCCGCCAAACCCAACGGTAGATAAGATAATCGACAGAACATCAATCGCCGGTTTCATAATTTGTGAGACGTTGTCAATTTGCTTAAGACCGAAGACGATCAATCCTACGTAAAACACCAAGCTAGCCCAGAAAATATATGACCACCCGAGCGTATCGACGATCAATCCTGACAGTGCAGGTCCGATGGCAGGTGCTGTCGTGATCACGAGTCCCATGACCCCCATAACAGTTCCACGTTTGTGAATGGGAAAAATTAATAAAATAACATTCATCATTAAAGGCAATAATATACCTGTCCCAACCGCCTGCACGATGCGCCCTAAAAACAGCACTGCAAAACTCGGGGCGAGCGCAGCTAAAAACGAACCGGCTATAGAAAAAGCTAAAGACGCGACAAATAATTGCTTCGTAGTGAACCACCGGATTAAAAGAGAAGAGACGGGCACTAAAATCCCTAACGTTAATAAATATCCTGTAGT
This sequence comes from Sporosarcina sp. PTS2304, assembly GCF_003351785.1. GTDB lineage: Bacteria > Bacillota > Bacilli > Bacillales_A > Planococcaceae > Sporosarcina. The sequence continues at coordinate 1,167,369 of NZ_CP031230.1, read as the reverse complement.
CAACCACTGTGCAGTAGCAGAGTTGACAGAGAAATCGGCTATAATATTGGTCAGAGCCATATTCAACGCGGTTTCTCCAAACAATCCAATAAAAGCTCCAAACATTAGAGTGAAAGCCATCGCTTTTGGATGACGGACTTGAACAATTTGTGATGAAGACACGAGCTACTTCCTTTCTACATTCAGTAAATGATCAGCTTACATATAACATATCGGAATGATACCGCTACAGCAGTATAGCATGTAATGATTACCCAGGAAATATTGTAGCACCCGATTGCTAGTAGAAAAAGTGCTCATCACTTATAATATTTACTAGTAAAGCCATACATATTTACATCTTCCTTTGATTTCATATGCAAGCAGATTCAATGAATGGAAAAGAGGGAATAGAACGGTCTATGCATCAAAGTTTGCCGTACAGGCACACTAAAACATGGAGGAGGTAATGACTGGATGTCCTATTTATTATTACTTGTAGGGTTTGTTTTATTAATAAAAGGAGCGGACTTTTTCGTAGACGGTTCTTCTAGTATCGCAAGGCTGCTTCAAGTTCCACCTATTTTGATCGGATTGACAATTGTAGCACTCGGTACCAGCTCTCCAGAAGCGACAGTTAGTATTATTGCTGCAATGGAAGGAAATGCGGATGTTGCGATAGGGAATGTAGTAGGCAGTAATATTTTTAACATTACTATCGTTGTTGGAATCGCAGCATTTCTATTCCCACTGAAAGTTCAGAGTGAAACGATTCGCAAAGAAATCCCTTTCACTTTACTCGCTAGTATCGTCATGTTGGTCGTAATGAGTGATATGGCCCTGCAAGGCTTCAGTAGTAATATGATCACACGTAGCGATGGAATCATTTTTTTACTTTTCCTTTTGATATTTATGTATTACATAATCGAACTAGGTCTTAAAAGTCGTCAAAATGCGGTCATAACCGACGGGGCGGAGAAGGAGAAATGGGGGAAAAACATTCTCATTACGCTAGTCGGACTGGCGGCGATTATTTTTGGGGGCGATTTGGTTGTAGATAACGCGACAGACATTGCGTATTCTCTCGGCATGAGTGAAACATTAGTCGGTTTAACAATTATCGCAATTGGAACGTCCTTGCCAGAATTAGTTACATCGATTTCAGCAGCATTGAAAAAAGAAAGCGAAATCGCATTGGGAAATATCGTCGGAAGCAATATATTTAATATTTTGTTTGTCCTCGGTGCGTCTTCCGCTATTACACCTATTGCGGTGAATGATAAAGTATTTACCGACGTCTCTATTATGATTGGATTAACGTTCGTACTATTGTTATTTGCGAGGACGGGTTTACGCATAGGAAAGCGTGAAGGGTTGCTACTTGCATTGGCCTATGTCATGTATTTAGTGTACGTTATTTTGCGTAATTGACCTATGAGTTGAAATTGAAGAAAAGTCCCTGTCCCAAGAATGGTCTTGGAACAGGGACTTTTTTATTTCTTACGTTTCACTTCAATCCGGTAGCCATCAGGGTCTGTAATGAAGAAGTAAGAAGGCGTTTCACCAGAAAGTCCTTTTAGCTCGCCTGTTTCATAAGAAGAAGCCTTACAAATTCTATGCATTTCTTCTAAATCATTGACTGTTACACCTAAATGACTGAAACCATTTCCGATCACGTATGGCTCTGCGTCATAATTATACGTAAGCTCAATTTGTACAGAAGAACCAGGTGAATTGAGATAAATTAAATCAAATTTATGTTCAGGGAATTCTCTGCGACTAGCTACTTCAAAATCAAACAGCTCCGTATAAAAATCTAACGTCGCCTCAATATCTCTCACACGTAAACAAATTTCGACAAGTACTTGATCCATTTTTATCATCCTCCAATTGATTGTATCGTATCATAGAAATGATAGAAACACAGTTGATTTGATTGCACAACTTACGCAACTGTCGTTAGAAGCAATCGCGTGCGTTTCGCAGTGCGATGAAATCTTCCAGGGTGTCCACTTGTAAAAAGAGATTGATTGACTTTTCTCTGCCAATTGTAGAAGGAAGAGTCGGCTGGTCTTTCGCGCGTAATTCACGGACTTCTTGCAGTGCATCAGAAAGGATTGTACTCTCTTGCTGATCACAGGCAAAACGTAAATTCGTTTCCGTATACTCATGCCCAGCATACACGTTGATGTGATCAGCTAAGTGTTTAAATTTTTGCAATGCCCTATACTGCGCTTCGTAATCCCCGGTAAATACCCGTCCACATCCTGCTGAAAATAACGCATCTCCACAAAACAGATGATCACCTATGACATAGCTAATATGCCCATTTGTATGGCCGGCTGTCTCAAGCACGTCAACCGATTGGCCGAGCAGCATAAAACGGTCTCCTTCTGCTATGACATGAGTAGTGAACGCGCTCGTTTCTTGAGGTCCATAAACTGTAACGTCCGAATACTCCGCTACGATATCAGCTACTCCTCCGACATGATCTTCATGCGCATGTGTCAACAGTATAGCGTGCAACTGAAGATTATTTTTGCGAAGATAGTCAAGAACACCACTTGCTGTCCCAGGATCGACTAATACTGCATCTGTTCCTTCTTCCATGCACCAAATGTAATTGTCCGAAAACGCTTTGATCGGATGAACATTCATTATACAATTCCTCCTTTTACTAGTGAAGATTCTTCGTTGCTATTCGTTACTTATGACGTTTCTTCCCTTTTTCTTTTCGAAGTTCCTTTTTCCTATCGCCCATAAAAAATTCTGCGATTGGATAAAAGCTCTTAAGATCGTTTACATCCAAGGTTCCTTTAAAAGTAGTAGATTGTTCTTTTTCTATTGGTGGGAATTCAACGCCTAATTTTTCGTAGTCTTCAATACTTGGAGTGAAAGTAAATGTCTCTAGTAAAGACTGTTGTAAGTGCATAATAGTACAAAGAGTGGATGCAAGCAAAGTTCGTAGTGTGCGAGCGTCTACTTTGTCATAGTAATGAGCAGAAATAATCATCCGATGATAATAATGAACTGCCTGCTTATGATCGAAAGTTTTTATAATATTCCCTAGAGAGTAATTCGATTCGGTTTGCAATGGATCTAGTGAAAGAGAACGCTCAAACGCTGCAGTCGCAAGTTCTGGACGACCGCTTATATCATACAAGTTGCCAAGCCGGTTCCACAAAAATGCATCTGAAGGAGAAGCTACTATTTTTTTTAATAAATGTTCTTCTGCATGGCTACTGTAAGGACGGGAGCTGCCGTCATATAGTCGATTCTCTCCGAATGAAAATAACTCACTTTCTTCATTCGTGATGGTATGGACTAAGAGTTGGCTTGTGATGAACATTTTGAACTCATGGACGAATCCCCAAGGGCCGGAAGAATTACAATGTTTGCAACGAAAATATGCACTAAGCTGTACGTAGTGTTCTATATTTTTCGATTTGTTTTTATGAAACGAGTCCACATCAAGCATGATATGTCCGATATCATAACGTCCTCTTTTTCTACAGTTTTTACAAATAAGTATAAATTCGTTTTTCGGGAAGCGGCGAGGCACTTGGTCGATATGACTGGCCACTAGCCGTACTAAATCTCCTGGTAAGTCCGCTAATGAAGGAGAAGCGGGAATCTCTTCTATCGATCGATTAGTCAATGCATGAACGAGTAATGGATTAAAGTTTGCGATTTTTATAAGATCAATCCCTTTCTGTACATATGGGTAATTAACTCATTCTACCCTCTAAAATGAATAATTTCAATTTGAACATCCGCTCGTCTAACCATTGAGCGTACGGCTATTCACAATGAGTTACTGGACATATTATTACTTAAAGAACTTTAAAATATTGATCGTTTCACTCCGAAGTTTAGTAGCTATCGTTCAGGGAAAATAGAAGGCAACTAACTTATGCATACATTCAGTACGTTGAAAAGGAGTAGGGTAGAGATGAATACTGCACGATCTATTCGATTACACGATGGTACTACACTGCCGCCTATTGGCTTTGGCACAGTTCAAGTAAAAGGAGCACGAGGAGTCAACACGTTATTATCCGCAATCAACGCGGGGTATCGACTCATTGACACATCGACAAACTACAATAACGAAGGAATGGTCGGTGAAGCCATTCGGCAGTCGTCTGTCCCGATAGAAGAGCTACTAATCAGTTCGAAACTTCCTGGTCATTCACATAGTTACGATCGGGCTATCCTGATGATTCAAGAGTCACTGTATCGCATCGGTATCGACTACTTTGATAAATATTTAACGGTTCTCCGAAAAAAGTCTCCATCTTCAAGCGTGTGAAGGGCAAAGCCTAACGGTAAGTTGGAGATGAATTTCGGTTGGGCAATAGCCAAAAAGCAATTTCGGTTGCTTTTTATTTTTTGTCATATTACAATCAGTTGTATAGTGTATAAAGGTTGGTGTATCAATGAAATTAGATAATAACAACCATTCAGTGTTCCTGCTGCACTACCATCTTGTTCTGGTTGTGAAGTATAGAAGAAATGTATTGGATGGGGAAGTATCCGAGTACGCCAAAGATATGTTTATCAGAATTTCAGAAAACTACAATATAACGTTAGTCGAATGGAATTATGATGAAAACCATATCCATGTCTTATTCAAGGCACATCCGAATACTGAAATGACAAAGTTTATCAATGCTTATAAAAGTGCCAGTTCCCGATTGATCAAAAAAGAATTCCCGAAAGTGAAACAGAAACTTTGGAAAGAAATGTTTTGGTCCAGAAGCTTCTGCCTACTCACAACAGGCGGTTCCCCAACAGAGGCAATCAAAAAATATATCGAAAATCAAGGTCAAAAGTGAGGTGATAGGATATGACCAAACATCACAAAGCATACAAATTCCGCTTATACCCAACGGAGGAACAGGCACTTCTCATACGTAAAACTTTTGGTTGTGTTCGGTTTGTCTATAACAAGATGTTGGCTGAACGAAAAGAACTATATGAAACGTACAAAGACGATCAAGTGGAACTGAAGAAGCAAAAGCTACCTACTCCTGCTACATACAAAACAGAGTTTGAATGGCTGAAAGAAGTAGATTCGCTAGCTTTAGCTAACGCCCAATTGAATTTGCAGACAGCATATAGAAATTTCTTCAGTGGCACTGCTGATTTTCCTAGGTTCAAAAGTAAAAAATCCAGAAAATCCTATACAACGAATGTGGTAAACGGCAATATTATGTTACTGGATGGTCATATCAAATTACCAAAATTAAAACTTGTAAAAATTATACAACATCGTACTATACCTGAAGGCCACACAATAAAGTTCTGTACCCTATCAATGACACCAGCAGGGGCATATTATGTTTCCATTCTCACTGAATATAAACAAGAAATTATCCAAAAAGAAGTAAAAGATGTCGTTGGATTAGATTTTGCGATGGCTGAACTGTACGTAAGCAGCGAAGATGAGAAAGCCAATTATCCTCGCTTCTATCGTCAAATGTTGGCACGATTAGCAAAAGAGCAACGCATTCTATCTAGGCGCACGAAGGGTTCTTCCCGTTGGAATAAGCAACGAATGGTAGTCGCCAAACTGCAAGAGAAAGTGGCTAATCAACGCAAGAATTTTCTCCATCATCAGTCGAAGTCATTAGCTTCCACCTATGATGCAGTCGTCATAGAAGACTTGGATATGAAAGGAATGTCACGAGCCCTTCGTTTCGGCAAAAGTGTCTATGATAATGGTTGGGGCATGTTTACGACTTTCTTAGATTATAAACTGAGAGAACAGGGAAAACGGCTAGTCAAAATAGATAAGTGGTTTCCCTCTACAAAACTGTGTTCTAGTTGTGGCAATCAAAAAATAATGGCCATGTCTGAGCGAGTCTATAGCTGTCCATGCGGATCTATACTCGACAGGGACTACAACTCTGCCCTGAATATCAAAAATGAAGGCATACGTTTGTTGGCTTCTGAATAAACCGTGTGTACAAAACTCTTGGAACAAGAGGGATAGCTCGGTCTGTTTTCGTTGGCTAGTAAAAGCAATGATAAGTCGAGAAGCCCCCACTTCAAACAGCCCGAAAGGCGTTAAGTGGTGGGTAGTTCACTTCATTGGCCGTTGCCGAAGCAAGGAAAGTATGAAGAAGCGTGGCAAGCACTCGTTGACGCACAAAAGTTTGGACTGATCCGCACGATTGGTGTATCAAACTTTTTGCCAGAGCACTTGGAACGAATCATCGATAAAGCTGGCGTGACACCGACCACTAATCAGATTGAACGCCATCCGTATTTCCACAATAACGAACTGGTGGAGTGTAATAGAAAGCATGGCATCGTAACAGAAGCATGGAGTCCACTCGGGCGCGAAATAAACGATGTACTAACAAATGATACTATTCTATCGCTTGCCAAAAAATATCAACGACAACCAGCACAGATTATTAATCGTTGGAACTTGCAGAATAGTGTCTTACCTATCGTAAAATCATCGAATTATGCACACCAACAAGCGAACCTAGACGTCTTTGACTTCGAACTGTCCGAAGAGGATATTCAAACGATTGATGCGTTGGATAAAGGAGAAGCGGGACGAGTGGAAGGACAGCATCCAAATGACTATGAAGAGTTTGATTGAGTAGTTTCAAAAAAGTCCAGTGAATAGATCTTCGAAAGATGCTCACTTTTTTCTGTCTATTAAAAAGTGTTGAACATGAGACATTTTTTTATAAGCATCCTGAATATCCGCCCGCCGCCCGCGCGCCAAAAATCCGGAAGTGATCTTCACTCTGAGCCGCGGCAGCGGAAATTTTGACGAAAAAAACGTCTTTTTCACCCGTAGTCAATAGTTTTTTCAGGATAAGCATATGGATGAACCTTGTCAACATAGCTGTGCATTTGGTTGTATACTAATAAACTGAAACATTAATAAAACAGATAGTATTTATTTGCTTGTAAAGAGTAAACTAGAAATTAATAACTAGTAAATTTCATGATAAACTATGAGTTAGAGGCACAAAAAAATTTAAAGGAGAATAACATGAAATTACTTGACGAACTAATTGATATCTACCTTGAAGGTTCAGATCCAGAAATGGAATACGTATTAAACTGTAGAAATGAAGAAATTTTATTAGATGGACCAGAGTCACTTACAGGTGAACCAGAAATCGACTGGGATACAGATGAAGCAGACGACTTAATCGTCATTCCTACCTCGTCCTCTTCTGAGATGTATCAAGTAATGATGGAATTTGCCCAGAAACAATCTGATGATGCAGTGAATCGATTACAGGCTTCACTGAATGGCCGAAAACCTTTCCCTCAATTTAAAGATGCTGTTTCTGAACTGGGAGTAGATAAGGAATGGTATGAATTTGAGAGGGATTATGCACGAGAGAAGATGGTTGAGTGGCTGAGTGAGAAGGGGCGGTTGTGAAATTGTCCGTAGTATTTTAAAGTAGTGAATAAAGCTAGATATTGGATAAAGTACCAGTGTGAAAAACAAACATGAATGGTGAAACGTTCCTGAAGTTTTTATGCACTGGTACTTTTTATTTTATGTATGGTTTGTTTGTGTTCGTTAATTTTTTGATAGTTTAAGGATTTGATTGGAAATTTTGTCGAATAATATACAAAAGAGTCTGATTGAGGGGTATAATGGAACTATATGTGTTGATATTAAAAATCTAATTGTTAGGAAGTGAGGCTGATTCACTGTCCGAAAAAGTGCGCTAGATCGCTTAGAAGTTCAGAATCATAGACTTATCTTCAAATATGGTGCGTTCGATTTGCATACGAAATAGACTTTTATATCGAATAAAAGCTAAAATATAATAAAAATTAGAGTTGGTGATATTAATGAAAGAGGGTTTAAATTATTATCCAACAAATGCACAAAACTTTACAGTTGATGAATGGTTAATAATGTTACAAGAGGATAATTGTTTCTCGCCAATTTTAATGGAAGCAATGTATGCTTTAATTTTTGAAATGGATGGTAGTGGTTCTGCAAAACAAATCTCAGAAATAACTGGACGTTCCTACCAAAATTATAACAGATCAATGGCGGAAACAGTTAAGAACTTAAGAAAAAGAAGGTATGTTTTTATAGAAGATATTAGAAAGAAAAGTAAAAAAGAGCGTTATTGGAGTCATTTTTATAATGGTTATTATAAGAATAATTTATTTATTTGGGAAGTTAAAGATAACTTGCGTATAGCATTTATCAAGTTCATAAGTGGTACTGAAGAAAATAGTTTTTCTAATATTAATAGTGAAAAAGGAATAAATAGTGAGGTGGATGAAGGGACTAGACGATATCGTATTCATTATCATATTGAACGTAATTCTAAAATAGTAAATTACTCAAAAAGAGAATTTATAAAAAAGAATGGTAGTCTTTTTTGTGAAGCATGCAATTTCTCATTTAAAAAAACATACGAAATTGATTTTATAGAGGCACATCATGTTTTGCCGTTATATATTGGTAAAAGAATTACTAAAGGAATAGATTTAATGATGTTATGTGCAAATTGTCATCGTGCAGTACACAGTAAAAAGTGGAATGATAAGTCTATTGATCACTTTCTAGATTATATGAAAAACAATAGCATACATCAAAATAAATTATAAAAAAAGTACCTGTAAAAAAGTACCTGTGTGAGGAACAATCGCCAATGTTTAAACTTTCATGAAAGTTTGGCACACAGGTACCTACACTAAAATCACTTGCTATGAATAACTTCAGACAATTTTATGGTACGCAAATCATTGAGTTTGCACATTCTAAAAAAAGAACAAATCGTAACAGTTATTTTGGGTGAAAACGGTAGAGAGAAAACTGGTATTTATCGCGCTGTACTGTTCGCGTTATTTGGTGATGCGAAGCTTCAGCAGGATTCAAATGAAGCAGATATCTATCTGGGGAATATTAAGGCTGTAAAGGAAATGAGCAAAGAAGCAAATGGTGCGCGATGTTCGTTCACACTGAGTTATAGCCATCAAGGTGAAGACTATACGATCACTCGTACCTATTTCTCTATTTTAGAAAAGAGCGGATCTCAAAAGGAACGAATGCTCGATGTATTGTTAACAAATGAAACAACCTAAGAAACCTGTACAAGTGAAAAGGAAATACAAGCAATCATAAGAAAAATGATTGATGAACGTGTGAAACAATATTTTTTCTTTGATGGAAAACGAACTGAAAGATTAACACGTGTCTCAGCAAGTCAAAAAGTAGAAGTTGCAACAGGAATTAAAAACTTACTTAAAATAGATCAAGTTGTTAAAGCTAAATTGGTTCTTTCAAAGTTGTTAGTTAAAACAAAAAAAGAATTGGACAACATTCAACTGGAGACTATAAAAAAGCTTTGAAGGCATTGTCGATGTTGGAAGAAGGGCTTGAAAAGAAACAGCAGTCGGCTGAAAATATTACGCAAGAGAAAAGAATAAAGGGTAATAGATAAATTGAAATTGACGCTATATTGCGGGCTTATGATTCAATGGCGTCTGACTTAGTTGAACGAGATCGGCTGGAAATAGAATTAGCAAAAGTTACACAGATTATTGATCAAGGTTTTGAGCATATGAAGTCTTCAAATAAATTTTTACCGTTGATGCTCGGAGAAAATATCTTTCATCAAGAAATTGCCAAAATGAAGTTAGTAGAAATCATCTATTCGCACAGAACAGCGAGTTTTTCGTTTTATGTGCAATTGTAGGAGAGAAAAATAATTTAAATAATAAAGCTAGAAAGAAACAAGAATTGTGCAGGGCTATCACCTTGACCGAGTATGATAAAACAGCTATTAGAGCTTTATACTTTAAGGAATATGGCCAATTATCAGCTTTTAAAGAAATGATAAAATACGTCGAGGAACTTGCAGATGCTGGTTTCGCATTGATGTTACACAATGTGTTAGATGATTTGACTATTCAAGACGATAAAGGTAATTGGCTTCTCAAAAGTGGAATAGAACATGAGCTTCAACTAAAATTGATGCGATATGTATTGAAAAAGAGTAAAGAAGTCCCTTTTTGAATTATGATGAAGTTAATAAAAGTGCCAGGTTTAGAATTGTATTGTGAAAAATGAAACGCAAGTGGAAGATTAGTTAAAGTTTCTTTGCAGTGATGATATTATTGTGGAGGAATTAAATAATTTATTGAAACATTGATGAGATAATCGCATGTAATGTAGAGTACCAGGTCCCTACAAGATTCAGAATTATTTCTGGACCTGACAGCCTTGTTTAGTGTCTTTCTATGTAATAGTAGTTCCCTACACAGGCCCCATGAAATCATTGACTTATTTGTTTGCAGTTTCTATACTTTGTTCAGTAATACTATATTTTAGTATGCCGCAGATACAGGTTCGAGTCCTGTACTCCTCGCCAAATTAATAAACATTGCTCTGAGTAGTGATTTTTGGATTTTTGGTATATTTGTTGCCAATGCTTTATCAATCGCTATGACAAAATCATGGGAATCACTTTCCGTAAGAACTAAGGAGTTGCTTGTGATGCCAATGTTTACTATTCTAAGTACCATGCTAATAGCCTTTGTGGCTTCCGAGGAGTTAGTTTAAATGGTAAAACGGTTAACATAGGAAACCAAGGCTATTAGCAAAACCATTACGATATGTGATGACTTTACCTAGATGAAAGCATCTGTGTGAAAAACAATCATAAATGTTTAAACAAACACGATGGTTTGGCACACAACCTGTTCATAGGCAGCGTCTAGGGGGTGATCATAATCACCACGTGACGAGTATGCAAGAAGGTGGGGCAAGCCTAGATCTTATGGCAAGCATGTTTGTATATAAATATCTTTGCATTTATACAGTGTTCCAAACTCTTGCTTCTGTTGACAAACAATGGTATTTTATGAATTGTAGTTGTCTATCATATCAATTTCCATAATAGGAGTGGGATTGCGTTGATAGTGGATTGAAAAAATATTTCTGAAATGTGAAAAAGGAAGAAATATGATGTGTGCCTCAAAGGTTGGAGTACCAATCTAACCTTTGGGGTAAACAAAAGTCTTTTTATTTCACTTTTTATATTCAATATATCTAATATATTATAAAAGCAAATAAGAGATGAATATATTTTGCTTAGATGAGGGGACCTGCGCGAGAAACGAACGTGAATATTAAAATAAACACGAGATTTCGATATAAAGATACTCAGTACTAATATATATATAATAAAATTAAAAAGGAGATATGAAAATGAATCAAAAAACTCTTTTAGTGGAAATGCTTGAGCAACTCGATCTTCCTAAGTCTGTTGAAGAAAAGGTGCACAAACGTTATCAGTCTATCGCTGAATGGTTCATGCGTGACGACAGTACGTTAATGGATGTAGATATTTTTGTTCAAGGGTCATTCGGACAAGGCACTACAATTAAACCTCTTCGAGAGGGAGATGAGTATGATTTAGATATGAGTTGTAAAGTCAATATTCCTAACTTTAAATCTGAATATACTCAAAAAGAGCTTATGGATATGATGAAAAATGAACTTGAATTATATCGTAAAAAAGTAGGGATTCATCATGAAGTGAAAGAGAGACGACGTTGTATACGTTTATGCTACAAGGATGAAGTGCCATTTCACATAGACTTCGTACCTAGTATTCCTTTGGAAGAGAAAAAAACTAATGAATATCGTTCTATGTTGTTTGGATCTTATAAGGATAATAAACAATTAGCAGCTAACTTAGCTATTCATGCGGTTAATATACCAGACAAAGAAAAGGACAGCTATAATGTGGTTTCAGAAGAATGGCATATCAGTAACCAGCAAGGATATTTGCTATGGTTTCAAAATAAGATCACATTAAAAAAACGCGGTATATTTGAGGCCAGTATTGAACCTATACCAACATATGGGGAAAAGTCTGTCTTGCAGCGCTGTATCCAGTTATTAAAACGTCATAGAGATACGATGTTCGAAGATACAATGTCAAAAGACAGTAAGCCGATATCAATAATTATTACTACTTTGGCTGCTAGAGCTTACAATGGTGAAGAAAGTATTGAGGAAGCTATCATTAATATATTAAACACAATGCGAAACTACATTAGCGCTAGTATTCCTAGAATTTCAAATCCAGTTATGCCAGAAGAAGATTTTACTGATCGGTGGGACAATCCGGACTTCGAAAGATTTGAATTGGAGAAAAGTTTTTATTTGTGGCTAGAACAAGCTAAAACAGATTTCAATCAACTAGTTAAGGGACGAGATGTTAAGGAGATAAGATGCATTTTAGAGCAGGGTTTTGCATTGGACTTTAGTGAGGAGAAATTGCAAGAAGAGTACGGTTATAAATTGCCAATGCCGCAAAGAAAAGTCGTTGCAACACCTTCTGTTCGACCGTGGAGAAGAAGATGACCATTCAGTATGTTTCTGATTTCATTCAACATTACTCTATGTTCAGATTCAAACCTTCTTTAGACGAAGCAGTTACTGTAGAAGGTAATTATCAGGCCAGTCTTTCTCACGAACAATACGGAGAGGTTCAAATTAATTATAAACTACGTATTAAAATCCCGGAAGATTATCCGAGATCTTTGCCTGAAGTGTATGAGTTGTCTAATAGAATAGAGAAAAAACCTGTAAATCACGTTAATTGCGATGGCTCTATTTGTTTGGGAGCCCCTATTCGCTTGAAAATCGTTATTCAAAGAAATCCAAGTTTAACTAACTTCTTTGAAAAATGTATACTGCCCTACTTATTTGCAATTACACTCAAATTGAAGACGGGAAAAGATTTTGTTTTCGGAGAACTAGAACATGGGAATAAAGGATTAATTGATGACTTTAAGAAACTTTTCAATTTATCAGAAGTAAAACAGGTATGTTATATGTTGGTTCTATTAAGCAAAAACAAAAGAGAGGCTAACCGCTTAGTTTGTCCTTGCGGGTGTAAAAAAAGACTTTCAACATGCCGCTATTTTGAAAAAGTTCAGCAGATGCGTAAACGATTTTCTAGAAGTGAATGGGAAGAACAATATTTGTTGTTAAAGGGAGGCTGTTAATTATAAATAAATTAAAAGTAATATTACAAGGTGTACTAGTCGCAATTCCATTAATAATTTCAATGGTATTACCGGTAGATTTATTGTGGGAAGTTTTTGGTCTGGTGGCTGATCGTAATTTTGGCGGTATAAAGAATCAGATTTACGAAATCGTACCTAATAAGAAAATAATTGCTCTATTTATCGGTTTAATTCTTTCTATAGTGGTACTAATCCTATTTAGGTTTTTCAATAAGGATAAAATATTTAATGTCGGAAATAAACATTTTGACTTTCATATGAATTATTTTATTTTATCGAGGTTCTTAGGATATAAAAAAATAACCCTGGTTGGAATCCCCCTGTATTTACAGTTTAAACTTTTATTCAAAGAAACTTTCGAATGCTCCAATTCGGATTCACATCCTGAAGAGATTGATGAACCCAAAATAATTACACAAAATATTGATGATAAGGGTGATGAAATTAATTTAATCCTATCCGATACTTATCTAATAAAATTAGATGATCTACCGGATGATAAGATGAACCTACCTACACTTATAATAGAACGTACAAATGGTTTTTCTGGTGTTAGAACCTACAATCGAAAATTTGTAGAAGGAGTTAGAAAACAAACACATGAATACCATTTGAAATATAAACGTGTAAATGTCTTTGCAACTACCAATACTCAAAACACTAAAGAGATTGTACTACAGAGCTTTAAAAACCGTGGTCGTACAGGCTTTAAGGAAATCCACGTTTACGTGCAAAACTCAGATCGTAAGTTTCAAAGATCTCATTTAATTCGATAAGGAAATACGTTGTAGAAGATGTCTATGTGAGCCGAATATGTACATTTGGCTTACGTGTAGACTTTAGGGAAGTATATAAATAATGGTCTAGAAAGGAGAAGAAAGAGGATGACATTTTTTTCGCAAAGATATGGGTATAAAAATGTAAGAGATTTTTTTCAAATTGAAGGTATCGATACTGCTCTGAAAACTGGTCTTTGGAATGCTATGCAAAAAACATGCTTTCAAGGTGATTATAATTTAAATTCATCTTACGGAGAAAAGTCTAGCTATAAAAGACTACTAGACTTATCTGATACCCTATGGATCAATTTTTTTAAGGAGAGAATTAATGAATTCCCATCTACTTGGGAAAGTTTTGAGAGGCACACTGAGCGCTATTTTTTTGAGATTGCAAAGTGGTATGAAATATACGACCTTATAGAGTTCATAGCTAAACAGAAGTATGATTATAATTCATTTAAAGAAAAAATAAATAATGAATTGGAAAAAGAAATGTCTGGATATAGGCTTGTTGGATACGATATAACTCCAATAGTTGAAGAAATTGAAATTCAATCAATTGAAGAAGCAATCAATAATAAAAAACTTAAGCATGTTTCAATTCACATAGAGAGTGCATTAAGTTTACTATCTGATAGGTCGAATCCGAGTTATCGAAATTCAATCAAAGAATCCATAAGCGCTGTTGAAGGTGTTGCAAAACTTATTACATCTGAAAGTAAAGCAGAGTTAAAAAATGCATTAGATAAGTTGAACAAGTTATTAGAGATACCACTTCATGGGGCTTTAAAATCTGGTTTCGAAAAAATATACGGTTACACCAGTGATGGGGATGGGATTAGACACTCTCTTACAGAAGATGAAAACGTTTCTTCTGAAGATGCAAAATTTATGATCGTAGCTTGTTCTGCTTTTGTTAATTATTTAATATCTAAAGCGGAACTTGCGGCAATAGAAATGTGACAATGTATTTAAGACAATGAACTATTTTGGTATTAGTAATTTGCTCTGAATGAAACTATGGATCAAAGGTTCGAAATGTTGGCATATTTATATTAGAGTTAATGTATGTATTGAAGGAGGAGTAATAGTGGATGTTAGTACAGAGTTAATTGCATTGGGTGCGAAGTTTACTAATCTGGTATCTAAAAACAGTGTTCCGGTAGTCATGGATAAAATTAGATTAGCAAAAGAAGCGAAAGAAGATAGCACGACAATAAACAGTTTAGAACAAATTATTAGTGAGTTAATTTCTGAGAAAAATGAATTGATTCAAATTGTCCAGGTTTATGAAGAGCAACTCATCATGCAGAAAATCTCCGATGAGGATATTGATTATATAACCAATAGTTTAATCCCAATTATCGAGCAGTTAATGGAGGAAAGCGATGAAGAATCAGCAGCTCATGCACAAAAGGCAATGGCGTTGTTTAAGCCGTTACTATCCAAAGAGACCTTTTCTATACTGCAAATGCTTGGATTCAATTTTAAACAAGCTATTGGTGAACCGCTCACAAATTTGTTGAAAGAGTTGATTCATTCGAAAGTACCTTTAAATTCTATGCTACAGTACGAGGCTGAAATACTTCAGCAAAAAGTGTATTTTGAAGAGTTGAAAATATTTAATGATGAACAAGCTTTTGAACGATTTAAAACGGTGGGTACACGGCAAATTTAACGAGGTGTTTTGATTTTTGGAATATACATTAAAAAGAACGTCCACCCCAGGACGTTCTTTTCACTTTCCCCATCTCAATCACGTGAAATAATCCCGCCAATCCTATACTATTAAAACTGAGCACCAACCGAAGAATATACCCAACTATGAAAGGCGGAGATTTTCAAATGAACGCATACGATGAATACATGCGCGGGATCATAACACCCATGCGCGAAGAACTAACAAATGCAGGTTTCACAGAACTCACAACAGCTGAATCCGTAGACGAGACACTTAAAAACCTAAAAGGCTCAGCGCTAATCGTGATCAATTCAGTCTGTGGCTGTGCAGCGGGACTTGCACGCCCAGCGGTACGTGAAGCAGTGGCGGAAGTGAAGCCGGATCATTTACTAACGGTATTTGCAGGACAGGATAAGGAGGCGACGGAGGCGTTGCGTGCGCATTTCCCGGAGATTCCACCGAGTTCACCTTCTGTGGCGATTTGGGATAATGGGAAGTTGGTCTACTTTGTTCCGCGTGAGCAGATTGAGAACTTCCAGAAAGAGCAAATTAAAGATCATCTCGTTGATGTATTGACGAATGTTGTCGGTCAGTGAAGCTGATCGTGACGACGGCAGGGCGGCCGGATGCGCAGTCTGTGGCTTTGGTAGAAGAAGCTGCGGCTCGCTTGCAGGCGCTTGCTGTGGAACGAAAGAAGCGGTCTATTCCGAAGTTGCAGGACGTCTATCAAGCGGATGTTCTAGTAGCGGGGAAGGACCGCTATTCGTTTTATAAGAGGGGTAGTGCGGAGCCGTTGTTTTTTCATCCGAATTCGGCGACGTATCGGTTGAGGCGAATGGGTAAAGGTGAAGTGGATCCGTTGGTTGCGGCAACGGAACTCATGCGAGGCGATTCGTTTTTGGATTGTACGCTCGGTCTTGGTTCGGATGCGATTATTGCGGCTAGTATTGTGGGCGCAGATGGTCGAGTGGAAGGAATCGAGGCGGATGCGGTGGTGGCATTTTTAACGGAGGTTGGCTTGTGCCGCTTTCCGATTGATTTTCCTCTGCTGCAGGATGCGATGGCGCGCGTGGAAGTAATTCATTCGGAAGCTGTGTCGTTTTTGAAGAGTTGTCGGAGTAATTCGCGAGATGTGGTGTTTTTGGATCCGATGTTTACGACGCCGATTGAAGAGGCTTCTAATTTTGAAGTGCTGCGTGAGGTTGGCGCGGACTTCCATGTGACTGAGGAATGGGTGACGGAGGCGTTGCGGGTATGTAGGCGCCGTGTCGTGTTGAAGGATCATTATGAGTCACCGGTTTTCGAGCGATTTGGTTTTGTGCAGCAAATCCGTCCGTATACGAAAGTGCATTATGGTGTGCTTGAGAAATAATGTGATTTTGCTCCAACTGATCATTTTTGGTCTGTTGGAGCGTTTTGTTATAAGTGATTTTCCAACTTACTTCTTCTTAGCACGTTTCCAGATGAATAGCCCAATCAATGCTACAACGACTACTATGCCTGCGTATAAGTAATACGGATTTGTTGAGGAGTCGGCAGGTTGTTCTGTTTGTGTTGGGAGTTGACCTTCTCCAATTAATGCAAGGTCATCGGTAGCGTTCGCTAGTTCAGCTGTTCTGTCGCAAAGTGTAGTAGCTAAAATGTTTTTTCCGTTGGAGTCCATTGTATGAGCGTAGACTAAATATTCTTTGCCGACTTCGAAATTGATTCCGCAGGATGCTGAATCATTGCCGGTAAATACGGAAATCGTTTGGCTGTCGATTCCTTTCCATGTTTCTTGTACAGTAAAAATAACGGTTTTTCCATTGTCCTTAGTGTTTTTCTTAACTTCTTCCACTTCCCCACTAAAAACAGCAGTTGCTTCGGATAGGGCTAAATCGGCAGTAGGTGGAGCCATACAGGAACAGGCTGCTGTGAGAATGGGTTTAACGTTCATGACGGCAAGAATGATTAGCAACATCGGAAGTATTAAAACTTTCTTTTTCATTTGAATTCCCCATTTCATTCGTTTCTAAGTAGTTCGTTTTTTAAGGGGGAAGGTTTCAGAGTTTTGGAAATAAATAAGTAGACGTTAATAAGCGCCCATCTAGTTAATAGGTGGGCGCTTTGTTTCGTCTAGTTACAGATGCCTGTCGAGTCTGAACGGCGTCTTTCGCTTTTGTTAGCCGTTTGTGACACATAGTGAGGCCAGGTATAAAGTTAGTACGAGCATAAAGATTCCTAGTAGTAGGTTAACGTCCATTGTTGCGACCCCCTTTGTATGTAGCGTATAGGTTACTTTCGTTTAACTTGCAATCAGAGAATATTTTGTGAACTGTGTGATTGAAGTTTGATTATATTGTACAATGAAAGTAGGAAAGATGAAACCTTTTGTGGTGGATTTCGTATGAGATAGTAGGATGTATGACGATTTGTTGAAGGGAGTGATGAAGATGAAGCAGTGGTTGCAGCGGTTGATGATTGCGTCGGTGGCTGTGTTGACACTTGGGGCGATTACGCCGAGTCATGAGATTTGGCTGAGTTTTCAAGATAAGGATGAGCCGAATGAGACGGATGCGCGAAGTGGGGATACGCAATATTCGCTGGCGATTGAAGAAACCGCTGATGATTTAGTTGCGCTGCCGACGTATTTGGAAGATCAGCAGTTGGTGGATCATGCGAGGGTATTAGCGTATGAGAAGTTCGGGACGCGTATTGGTCCGAAGATTCAGGACGAGTTTGATACAGAGATTTTCCCTCGAATCGAAGCAGTGATTCAGACGACTATACATAATGCTGCAGACCGACGTCTTGCGATCACGGAACAACCTTCAGGCGATTACGCGGAAAAGATTTTCCATGTGTATGATAAAACGGCGGAGCAAGATCTGATCCGTTTCCATGTACGTACGGAAAAGCGCCCGATCGATGGGTATTTTTATAATTTCCATTACCATACGGCGGAAGATGGGTTTGTGGCGCATCATACCGTTGGGGATATTTATTGGTCGAAGAATACGCCGCCGAAATGGCTTTCATAAGTTTGGTTGGAACACTCATTGTGATGATGGGTGTTTTTTCTTTTGCCGTAGATTAGGTATACTCAATACTATGATAACCATATCCACGAAAAAGATAGGTGATGACGATGAATGAAAATAAAAGAATTTTACTTATTGAAGACGATCCAGAAATCAGTAAGCTACTCAGTGTCATTTTAACAACAGAAAGTATAGAAACGATTTCCGCTTATTCGGGAACGGAAGGTTTGTTGCAGTTGCAAGCGGCTCGTTTTGACTTAATTATATTGGACTTAATGTTGCCAGGGAAAAGCGGTGAGGAATTGATAGAAGAGATTCGAGCGGAAAGTTCGATCCCGATCATTGTGATTTCGGCAAAGGTAGATATTGAGGATAAAGTGAATGTATTGAAGATGGGAGCGGATGATTATATAACGAAGCCGTTTCATCCACAAGAGGTGCTAGCGAGAGTGGAAGTTCAGTTGCGAAAGTCGAATCTTCATCAACTAGCTACTACGAATATTGTTTGGCGCGAATTGACTTTACATACAGATAAACTGGCAGTGTCTTTAGGCGAACAGGAACTGCAGTTGACCAATGCTGAATTTGATATTTTGTCTTTATTCATGAAAAATCCAGAGCGTGCGTTTTCGAAAAAGTCTATTTACGAAGAGATTTGGAAAGGGACGTACTTTGGAGATGATAATACGATCAGTGTGCATGTGTCGAATATCCGCAAGAAACTGGCTGAACATACTTCTGATGAATATATTCAAACGATTTGGGGGATTGGATTCATGCTTGTGTAATTCCTTATGATTTCTTTATGATTCGCTTACAGGATATTAAAGAAATCTGCGCTAACATAGACGTATCAAGAAGTTTAGCAAAGGAGCCACTATTATGGAGACGATTATTCAAACGTATCAACTAACGAAAGCGTTTAAAGGAGTGACTGTTATCCAGCCACTTGATTTCTCGATACAAAAAGGAGAAATCTGTGCATTGATTGGACCGAATGGATCTGGAAAATCGACGCTTTTTAAAATGCTAGCTGGACAAATGCGCCCAACGTCAGGAGACATCCAGTTGTTCGGAACCACGGGCAGTGACGTAGTTCATGCCAGGCGAAGGATGGGCTTTTTAGTAGAAACGCCCGCTTTCTTCTCAGACTTTACCGCCACGCAAAATCTAACGTATTACCAAATTCAGCGCGGTATTGTAGAGAAGCAACGTGTAGATGAAGTATTGGACATTGTCGGTCTCGCAAATGAAAAGAGGAAACGCTTTAAAAACTATTCAATGGGTATGAAACAGCGATTAGGTATCGCTCTTTGTCTGCTGAGCAGTCCAGATTGTTTAGTGCTAGATGAGCCGATCAATGGGTTGGATGCGGAAGGAATTCGAGAGATGCGTAATTTATTGGTCCAATTGAATCAAGAAAAACAGATCACGATCTTCATATCCAGTCATATTTTAACCGAGTTACAATTGCTGGCGACACGTTTTGTTTTTATTAAAAACGGTGTCATTGTCGAGGATGTCAGTAAAGATTCCCTACAACAGAAAAGCCGAAAACAACTTCGGCTGACGGTCGATGATACAGCCAAAACTGCAGCTTTATTGGAACAGGCATATGCTGACATTCAATTTACCGTGCTTCCTCATCAAGTAATCATTATTGATAATCACGTCGAGAGCAGCGGAGAGATTAATCGGCTATTACTAGATCACGGCGTATCCGTCAGTGAGTTCCGAATCGAATCCCGAAATTTAGAGGAGTATTTTTTGGAATTGGTTGGGGGGAATGATCATGATTAATTATTTAAAAAGCGAGCAATACCGCTTGATGCGTAAAAAATCTTTGCATATTACGAGTGCCGTTTGTTTATTGTTAATTGTAGCAGTAGCCGCTGTGCTGTATTCTTCCAAACAAGCGGATCCGAATTTTCCTTATGCGACGACTCGGTTCTTCTATTCGAATATTATTGGGGGCAGTGGGTTTATCATCATTGTAAGCTTTCTCTTTAATTTCAGTCTTACTGGCAAAGATACAGCCTTGCTGAAAAATGCAGTTTCTTTTGGGGTATCGAGGGCGACAATTTTCTGGTCCAAGCTGATTTTGACTTTAGGTTATTTCTTAGTAGTGAGTGTGATTGGAATAGGTCTAATGATTGCCTTGGGCGAGACGTTGCTAACGAGTGATGGTCAGTCGGTTGACGATTTTTTGACAGCACTCGTTAACATGTTGCCGATTATACTGAGTGCATTTTTTACTATGCATTCGATGAAAATGGTAAAAGTCAGCGAAATGTATATTTTAATTGTTATGCTAGTTGTTTTTGTGCTTTTAGGGGACTTACTGCGAATTGTTTTACGGCCATTTCCTACTGTACAGGAGGTCTATGCGTACGCACCCGATGTGTTATTACATGAAAACTTACTAGACTTCATGAATCACACAGTAATCTTTGGTTACCAATTCTGGATTGTCGGGGCGTTGCTGTCGGTGCTAGCTTTGCTACTTGGTGTGACGAAGTTTGCGAAACAAACGATTGAGTGAGGAAGGGTGAATGCATGTGAGCAGCTGGTTACTGATTGTGGTGCTAGTGGTTTCACTGCTAGTTGTTCTAGTTTGTCTAATGCTAGTGCTTCATTGGGATATTAAAAAGATGACGAGGCAGTTAGAGGGAATCATTGAGAACTTCGGTACCAATGAAGTCGTTCGTACCCATAGCCAGAATAAGAACTTGGCTCGATTTGCTGCGAAAATTAACGAGCTCATTCTTTTATTTAAGCAGGATCAGCAACAGATGCATAAGAGAGAAATGAATCTGAAGCGAGAAATTACTAATATCTCACATGATTTACGAACGCCTTTAACGTCGATCAAAGGATTTTCAGAATTATTATCGAATCCTACATTAACTGTAGAAGAAAAGGACGAGTATCTAGCGGTTGTGCAAAAGAAAATAGATCATCTGACCAATGTCGTGGATTCGTTTTATGAACTTTCGCAATTGGATTCATTGGATAAACAATTGGTGATGGAGAAGCATTTTCTGAATGAAGTAGTCGTAGAAACGATGCTGACATTCTATGATGCGTTTGAGAAGAAGCAATTACAGGTGCAAATAAGCGAGCGTGAAGTTTCACCTATTCTTGCAGATAAGAAAGCGACCGATCGGATTGTAGCCAATATTATTCAAAATGCGCTAACTTATAGTAAAAGTTATGTAAGGTTAGATCTGATAGAGGATGATAAAACGATTCGATTACGGGTTGCCAATGACGTGGAAGCGTTTGACATGGCTAAGATTCAACGGATTTTTGATCGGACGTTTCGGATGGACTCTAGTCGCACAAATGAACGGGTTGGATTAGGTTTACATATTGTTCAGCAACTTGTCGAAATGCAAGGCGGACATGTGATGGCTGAAGTTGCTGGCGAGGAATTTGTAGTGGAAGTTTCGTTTAGGAAATGGGTGTAGGGGGTGCTAGGATCGATGTATAGTAGTATGAGCAACCGGTGAGCGATGGAGTTAATAGTATGACGAATATTGCTTTTGTTCATGGTTCAATCTGGTGCTTTACACGAGTAGTAAACGTAGTAGAGAGTCTTCCTACTAACCAAGTTATATTTAATTAAACAAT
Organism: Sporosarcina sp. PTS2304; assembly: GCF_003351785.1. Taxonomy (GTDB): domain Bacteria; phylum Bacillota; class Bacilli; order Bacillales_A; family Planococcaceae; genus Sporosarcina. The sequence goes on along the minus strand of NZ_CP031230.1, from coordinate 1,145,224 downwards.
TTCACGTTTTTTGTAAATATATTGGTTAGTAAATTATAGAAATATTCACAGTCAAGTATGTAAGAGCATCCAATCGGTTGCTCTTTTCTTTATGCCAAATAATTAAACTGAGACACACAATAGGAGTCGTTATCCAAAACTATCAAACGTATTTGGTATACTCTCTATACAATCCATTTCAGAAAGGAGAGAAACCATGATCCCCAAAAGAAACGACCCTTGCCCTTGTGGGAGTGGTAAGAAATTTAAAAAATGTTGTGGACGTGTACAGGTGTTGAATGCTGAAGTGTTTCGAGAGAAGTTTTTGCATAATTATTTTATTGTCTATGATAGTGAACGTACGAGAGAAGATCGACCGAGTTTTCATCTGTGCAGTCCAATCGTAGAAGATGTAGCTGAGGCATTTTGGTATGGTTTGCACTTACCTAGACATGCGTTTGACTTCGTACAGGCACCTGATGGGTTGTTTTCGATAGGTGATGGTATTCAGCAACATAATATATTTTTAATTTCTGATAAAATGAATGGTGAAAATATAACACTTATTGAACAGTATCCACCTACGTTATACATAACGGAAAGCTCTTGCTATAAGAAAGTGCTTGATCTGCATGCGATGTTGCCTTCTATGCTAGGTGTGATTACTATGGATGAGTTATCGTCAGAATCCCTCGCCACTCATTGGCAAGCTATTCAGGAAGCAACAAAGCAACTGTTAAAAACGTATGGAGTGGATAGGGAGTTTCTGAAAACCCACCCTGTACTCCATAAAGACAAAGCTCGTTCAGCCTTGCCGAATATCTTTTTAGGTACCCAGTACGGTGATATTGACGCTTTACTGACTACTTTACAAGCACATGACTATTCTCCAAGAGTCAGAGCGTTGATGCAAAAAGAGGCATTGATGGTTGCTGATATGTATCATCAAGTAGGTGATCAACTGAATAAGGTTGATGCTAAACAAGCACAGGAATTGATTCGCAACAACTATCAAGTCATGCCTTCTGCTCTCGTTGTGACACTTCCTGGTGGTCCGAAGTTCAGACAAAGCTACCAAACGAAGTATGCCGAGCCCGAGATTCGTCAGGAAGAAAAAGGCTTGATCGAGTTTCTTGGGATCCAACGTGCGATTTCCCTTGGTGGTGTTTGGTTAGAAGGTGAGGTGCTTTCTCCGGAAGTATTCCACGCGCTCGCTGAATTGCAACAACATATCTATGTAAAGAAACCAAATAGTCGGTATATCAACCGAATGCAGAAGAAGTTTGGAAAAGAACTCGCCGCATGTTTTGAATTAGTAGATTTGGGTGAATTTATTCGTGCTTCATCCAAGCTCGTTGCTTTTACAGACTTCCCCGTAGGTTTAGCAATTCTCCCGGGCTATACAGATCCGTTATGCAATATGATTCCGATTACGTATCGTCCGTTAACTCCACTGACGTTTGCATTCCAATATGGATTGCCGCAACGTGACGAACATTATATCGGTCGAGGCAAAGGTTTTAAAGTCCTGGTGATCGAGTGTCTTGCGGAGACTGAAAAAATTAGGGCAATATCCGATGTGGCCTGGTCATACGTTAGAGAGCATCATAGGGATAATAAAATGATTTCAATTTTTTATGAAGTGGCGGAATCTGTAAAAGATCTAGAAGCATTCATTAATAGTCGTAGCGATATCGATATGTTGGTGATATCTGCACATGGTACATATAATGACGAAGGTGTAGCGGGGTTATCTGTCGGAGGTCGTGTGTGGTTGCCTACTGACGAATTACGTGTTCCGCCGATTGTTATCTTAAGCGCTTGTCATGCGGCGGTTAAAGGGAAAGGGAATTATACGGTCAGTGATGCTTTCTTACGCGCGGGTGCATTGGCAGTGTTGGGTACGCTTATTCCTGTAGACGTTCGGGAAAATGCTTATTTGATGCAGCGGTTTTTTCAATATGTGTCTGAAGTAGTGGACGGAAAGCATACGTGTTATGACATAACTGATGCGTGGATGCGAGTCATCAATGCGAATATCTTCTCTGAGATTATGACAACGACAAAGAAGTTAACTGAGTGGAGCATGATGGAAGATTCAAATGGAAAACTCCCTTTTGAACGCTATGTAGAAAAAGTGAAGACCGTGGCGCCAGCTATAGGACATTTACATCAGCAAACAGTGGAAATTGTTTCGGAAATTGCTGAACAAGACGGAATGAAAGAAAATATGCTAGCGGTGTTACAAAGTAAAGGTTATGTATCGGAATCCGCTTTTTATATTTGGAGCGGCTATCCAGAAAAAATTTATTTGCAGGCAAAATGGTAGTGTGATTTCCTAGCGATACTGTGGATTTTTCAGCTATACTGTATGAAGTGAACTACGTTGGAGGTAAGTATAATGCAAAATGAATTAGAACAGACCTATCTAGATTTTTTGCAACATATTCTAGATGAGGGTGTGAAGAAAGAAGATCGAACAGGGACGGGTACGATTAGTGTATTCGGCTATCAAATGCGCTTTGATTTAGCTAAGGGGTTTCCGTTGTTTACGACGAAACGTACACCGTTCCGCTTAATCGCGAGTGAGTTATTATGGTTTATCAAAGGTGATACGAATATTCGTTATTTGCTTCAACATAATAACCATATTTGGGATGAGTGGGCATTTAAGCGCTGGGTGGAGTCAGACGAATATACGGGTCCAGATATGACGGACTTCGGGAATCGTTGCCTAGTGGATGAGACATTCAACACGGTCTATCAAGCGGAATTAAATGCGTTTTGTGAACGTGTGCTAGCGGATGATGCCTTTGCGCAGAAGTATGGCGATCTCGGGAATGTCTACGGCAAACAGTGGCGTCACTGGACGGATTCAGAAGGCAATGAAATCGATCAGCTGCAAGACGCGATTGAGATGATTAAAAACAATCCGGACTCCCGCCGAATTATTGTCAATGCATGGAATCCTGAAGATGTCGTGAATGCAGGTGCGAAAGGGAGTAAAGCCGCGTTGCCGCCATGTCACGCGATGTTCCAGTTGTATGTAGCGAACGGCAAGCTGTCTTGTCAGCTCTATCAGCGTAGCGGTGATTCATTCCTCGGTGTGAACTTCAATATTCCGTCGTATGCCTTACTGACGCATTTGATTGCACATGAATGTGGACTTGAAGTAGGAGAGTTTATCCATACGCTAGGGGATGCACATATTTACTTGAATCATGTGGATCAGGTGAAAGAGCAATTGTCGCGTGAACTGCGTGATTTACCTACGTTACGCATTAATCCGGACAAGCAATCTATTTTTGATATAGAAATGGAAGATTTGACGATCGAAGGCTATGATCCGCATCCAGGGATCAAAGCACCGATTGCAGTGTAAGGAGGAATTTAATTGATATCATTACTAGTAGCGCATGACCTCGACCGGGTGATCGGCGTCAATAACGAAATGCCATGGCATATTCCGGAAGAACTGGCGTATTTCAAGAAGAAGACGATGGGCAAGGCGGTCGTCATGGGGCGAAAAACGTTTGAATCGATCGGCCGTCCGCTACCGGGGCGGTTGAATATTATTATTACACGTAATCCTGATTATGAAGCGGAAGGAATTACGGTCGTGCATGATTTGGATACGGCAATTGAACAAGCAAGAGAGTATGCAGATGAAGTGATGGTGATCGGGGGCGCTGAAATTTTCAAGTTGGCGCTTGCTGAAGCTGATCGCTTGTATATTACGGTAATCGATAAGCATTATCCCGGTGATACGTTCTTTCCGGAGTATGGTGAAGGTTGGGAATTGACGAGCGAGTCCGATGTGCAGTATGCGCAAGACCAGACTGCGTATACGTATCAAGTATGGGACAGAAAAAAATAACGCCCTTCACACGTAGAGAAGGACGCTAAAATACATGGCTGCGCTGCCGGCGATGACGAATAAATGCCAGATCGCGTGATTGTACGGCACGCGCCGCCACATGTAAAATACAGAACCGAACGTATAAAACAGCCCACCGATGATCAGCAGCAAAAGACCAGCTGTAGGTAGCTGTTCATATAGTGGCTTAATCGCAAAGACGATCAGCCAGCCCATGACGATATAGAGGGCGAGCGACAACTTTTCAAAGCGATGAATGTAAAACACTTTAAACAAAATCCCGAACAACGTCAGGCCCCAGACGATACCAAACAACGTCCAGCCAAGAGCGCCTTGTATCGTGACGAGTAAAAACGGTGTATACGTTCCCGCAATGAGTACATAAATGGCGGAGTGGTCAAGAATCGAGAAAAACGATTTCACTTTCTCAGGCATACTATGTAGTAGCGTACTCATGAGAAACAACAACATGGACGCACCGAAAATCGTGAAACTGACGACGTACAGCGCGGATCCCCGTTCGACACCAGCTAAAATGAGGTAGACGAGCGCAGGGATGCTTAGAACGAAGCCAATCGCATGAGTGATCGCGTTCCATCGTTCTTCCGAAAAGGTTTTGTAATCAAATGGATCTTTCATTAAATACCAGCTCCTCGTCTCTACTATATCAAATACTACACAAAAAATCGCAATTTGCAGTGCGCGAAGGAGAGTAAGTCTATGAAGAAAATTCACATTGTCACGGATTCGACAGCGGCCCTAACGGATGAACTGATCGAACAGTATGCTATTCATGTTGTGCCGTTGACGCTACAAATCGACGGACGCGCCTATACGGACGGAGTCGATATTACGTCCGAACAATTCATCGATCTCATGCGGGAATCAAAAGATTTGCCGAAAAGTTCACAACCGGCAGTCGGTGTATTCCAGGCGCTTTATGATGAGCTGGGCAAAGACGGCAACCCGATCCTGTCAATTCATATGACCGGTGGAATGAGCGGAACGGTGAAATCGGCAGAAGCAGCAGCACAAGCTTCTACTGCGGATGTAACTGTTGTGGATTCGATGTATATTTCACATGCATTGACTTTCCAAGTGCTTGAGGCTTGTCGTCTAGCAGAAGAAGGCAAGTCTGTACAGGACATTGTGAAGGAACTAGACAATGTCCGCAAACGTTCCTCTTTATATGTCGTAGTGGACGTGCTAGATAATTTAGTAAAAGGCGGTCGTATCGGCAAAGGACGTGCAATGTTCGGCTCATTGATGAATATTAAGCCAATCGCGACGTTACAGGATGGGGTTTATACACCTGTCGCAAAAGTGCGTAGCCATAAGCAAGTGGTGTCGTATTTACTGGAAGAGTTTAAAAAAGAGACAGCAGGGAAAGTGATTCGTAGTGTAGGAATTGCGCATGCCAATGGACTCGCGATGGGTGAACCGTTAAAGAAGAAAATTGAAGAACTTGGGGTTCCAGTAAAGCTTTCGTATACGACTCCTATCGTCAGTACGCATACGGGTGAAGGTGCAATCGGTTTTATGTATTACACAGAGTAAGGAGATCGACAGATGAGAAGAATGATCTTGTGGTTATTCGTCTTCTCGTTGTTCCTGTCAGGGTGCCAAGCCCCATTTAGCCAGAAGAAAGACAAGACCATGACTTTGGCAGAACGTGAAGCCGTTCTCTTTGAACCGTTTTCGATTCCAGATAATTTTATTCCGCAGCGTATACATGTACTCGGTTTAGGGGATTCGTTGACACAGGGTGTCGGGGATGAACGAAAAGAAGGCGGTTATTTCGGACGCTTGACAACAGATATGGAACAATGGAAAGGCGTCATGGACGTAGAAGCGGTCAATTTAGCGAAACGCGGGCGCCGTAGTGATCAATTGTTAGAACAACTAGAAGATCCGAATGTCCAAGAAGCGATTGTACAGGCTGATTATATCGTCTTTACAATCGGCGGCAATGATTTGATGAAAGTAGTAAAAGGGAATTTCATGAAAATGAAACTATCAGATTTTTATAAGGAACTAGGAAAATTTGAAACGCGCATCGATGAAGTGTTTGAAATTCTACGACTCTATAATCCGACCGCTCCGATTATTGTAGCTGGACTGTATAATCCGTTTTCTGTCGTGACGGATGAAGTACAGGAGTTCGAACAGATTATAGAGGACTGGAATCACTCGATTGAAGAACGCGCACAACGAGATGGCACGGCTTGCTTTGTGCCGGTAGAAGATTTATTTCATTCGAATGAAAATCTCGTGTATCACACAGACTTCTTCCATCCGAACAGTAAAGGCTATGATCAGATGGAAAATCGTTTTGTGGAAGAGATGAAAAGTTGTCCAGCCGTTACGCTGGAAGTGGAGTGAACCGGAACATGAATGGTTGGAAAGTAGCATTTTTTAGCTTAGCAGGGTTAGTGGCGGCTGCATTCGTCGCGCTGATTTTATTGGTCGGCGGAACTACCGCTTCCCCTCCTTTGCCTGAATCATCCGCAACGCAAGAGGAAGGCTATACGCTAGTACTCAATACGACGAAGAATAATTTTGAAGGTATCGCAAACACGTATATACGAAAAGCAGTGAAAGGTGCATTACCAGTAGAACTCTCTATGGGAGACGATGTGTTATTAACATCGGAGCTAACGGTGTTCTCTTATACATTGCCGCTCGCCATGCATTTCGATCCGATTGTCCAAGAAGACGGAAACTTACTCTTGAAACAATCGTCTATGGAATTAGGGCAATTGAATATTCCGCCTTCCACTGTGTTGAAGTTGCTGAAAAATTCAGTGGAACTGCCTTCGTGGATGGTCGTCCGTCCGAAAGAAGAGGAAATTTTCATTGATTTGCAGGATTTGCCGATCTCAGGTGATGTACAGGTGAAAGCAAAAGAAGTGAATTTGGCGCAAGATGAGATTATATTGGAAGTGTTGATACCGAAAAACTGAGGAGGGTACACACATGGCGATACAAAATGCAACGTTTGCGGGCGGTTGTTTCTGGTGTATGGTGAAACCGTTCGATCAATACGAGGGTGTCCGTTCTGTAACGAGTGGCTATACCGGTGGCCATACAGTCAATCCGACATACGAAGAAGTGTGCACGAATGCGACTGGACATCGGGAAGCTGTGAACATTGAATTTGATGATGAAGTAATTTCGTATAAAGAATTATTAACAGTATTTTGGCAAGTGATCGACCCAACAGATGCGGGTGGACAGTTCCATGATCGTGGAGAGTCTTATAAAACTGCGATCTATACACATTCTAAAGAACAACAACAGGAAGCGGAGCAGTCGAAGCAGGAATTACAGGCAAGCGGAAAATTCTCTTCGCCGATTGCGACGGATATTTTACCCGCTCATCCGTTTTACGCAGCGGAAGACTATCACCAACAGTATTACGAAAAAAATCCGGGGCATTATAATCGGTACCATGTAGGATCGGGCCGTGCAGGATTTATCGAAAAACATTGGGGGAATCGCTCATGAAAGAAGATTTGAAGAACCGTTTAACAGAGATGCAATATCATGTGACGCAGGAAAGTGGAACAGAACCACCATACCGCAACGAATTCGATGCACATTTTGAAGAAGGTTTGTATGTGGATATCGTTTCCGGGAAGCCGTTATTTAGTTCGCATGACAAGTTTGACGCAGGTTGTGGATGGCCAAGCTTTTCTAAACCGGTAGAGTCTGAGGAAGTGACAGAGCATTTTGATACGAAGTTCGGTATGCGCCGTACGGAAGTCCGCAGTAAGACAGCTGACTCGCATTTAGGACATGTCTTCCCAGACGGCCCTCAAGAAACAGGGGGATTGCGCTATTGCATTAATTCGGCAGCGCTGCGTTTCATTCCGGTGGCGGATCTGGAAAAAGAAGGATACGGTGAGTATGCCGGACTATTTGAGTGAAGGAAGGTGACAGCGATGGATCGATCCTTTTATCATTTTGCGCTTCGGTATCGCGGTGGTGGTAGAGATGATGTGAAGGCGTTATTTGCTGAGAAGATGTTTCGCGATGCCAGTTTCCCAAAGGATGAGGAGGATTTCGATTCGTTGTCACGCTACATAGAAGATCAGGCAGATGACGATTTGCGTTCGACTACTTTTGATGAACTCTATGCGATCTATGTGGATCTATGTAGCATGTAACTACCGAGGTCTTCATTGCATCTCATAAGTTTTCACTGTATGATAACAATAAATTCATGAAATGGGGCTGACAAACAAATGAGCATACATATTGATGCGAAAAAGGGCGATATCGCCGACACGATTTTATTACCGGGAGATCCACTGCGCGCGAAGTACATCGCCGAGACATTTTTAGAAGATGTCGTGCAATACAATTCGGTACGTAACATGTTCGGTTTTACCGGAACATACAAAGGAAAGCGCATTTCTGTCCAAGGAACGGGTATGGGCGTACCTTCCATCTCGATTTACACGACAGAACTTATGCAGGAATTTGATGTTCAGAAATTAATCCGTGTCGGAACTTGCGGCGCTATCCAAAAAGACGTAAAAGTACGTGACGTCATTTTGGCTCAAGGCGCAACAACGAACTCATCTATAAACGATGTTACGTTCGGACCGATTCGTTTCGCACCGATTGCGGACTTTGATCTATTGATGAAAGCGTATAATGCAGGGAAAGAAAAAGGCTTGAATTTGCAGGTAGGGAACATCTACACAGAAGATTTTTTCTACAACGAAGACGGGCAGCACGAAAAGCTGGCACGCCACGGTGTATTGGCTGTTGAAATGGAAGCGGCGGCATTGTATACGCTAGCAGCGAAGTACGGTCGCCAAGCACTGGCTGTCCTGACAGTAAGTGACCACATTCTTACAGGTGAGATTACTACTCCTGAAGAGCGTCAATTGACATTCAATGACATGATCGAAGTCGCACTAGAAGCAGCCATCGCTGAGTAATATAGAAAAAGATCCTGTGACCGGACCGCTCTTGGTAGCGGTCTTTTCATGGGAATGTGGAAAGTAGGGAAGAGGATGAACGAAAACGAGTCAAACGGTGGGCTGGAGCCGGAAAAGAAACCGACGTCTCGCTATATCCGCATCAAACCGTTTTCGTTGATCATGCTTATTTTTGCCCTTGTGCTGGCGACAGCAGCCGTTACATTCTTCGCACTGACCGTTGGTGATGAAAAAGTAGTAGAAGTTGTCAAACCTAAGCAAGTGGGAAATGAACGAAAAGAATTTCAAAAACTTTTCGATGCATATGATCAACTGAAACAAACGTATTTTGATGAAGTCGATGATCAAGTCGTCTTAGACGGCGCGATCAATGGAATGGTGGATGCACTAGGTGACCCGTATTCCGATTATTTAAATGTCAAAGAAGCAGAACAGCTGAATGAAAGTATTTCTTCTAGTTTTGAAGGGATCGGTGCCGAGATTCAAGAGTCTAACGGCTATATTAGTGTCGTTTCACCTATTAAAAATTCGCCTGCAGAAAAAGTAGGATTATTACCGAACGACACCATTCTTTCAGTGGATGGCAAAAGTATTCAAGGCATGTCTTCTTCTGAAGCGGTGCTGTTGATTCGTGGGGAAAAAGGCTCGACGGTTACGTTGTCTATTAAACGGGGGGAACGTCAAGATCCATTTGACGTAAAAATCGTTCGTGACGTCATTCCATTGCATACTGTATATGCGGAAATGCTAGATGATCACGTCGCCCATATTAATATTACGTCTTTCTCTGAAAATACGTATGAAGAATTATTGGAAGCGCTAAATGAAATGACAGACAAAGGGATGCAAGGTGTCTTGATCGATGTGCGTCAAAATCCAGGCGGTATCTTAACCGGTGCCATCGATATTTCCAATCTGTTCCTTGAAGAAGGGAAAACGATTTTACAGACAGAGGAAAAAGGCAAGTCTCCCGAAATCTATCCAGCATCTGACGGTCAAAAGGTTACAGTTCCTGTCGCGTTAATTGTAGATGATGGCAGTGCTTCGGCTTCTGAGATTTTAGCAGGTGCATTAAAAGAGTCTGCTGGCATTCCGATAGTCGGTGTTAAAACGTTCGGTAAAGGAACGGTACAATCTCCGACTCAATTGCCGGACGGTTCGAATTTAAAGCTAACGACAGCGAAATGGTTAACTCCTGACGGCAACTGGATTCACAAAAAAGGCATCGAGCCTGATGTTTCTGTACCGTATCCTTCATATGCGTCTCTTCCATTTTTAGATGCATCAGAAGAAATGGAAGAAGGACTCGTTTCTCCTAGCGTAGAAGCAGCAGAAGAGATGTTGGAAGCTGTCGGCTACGATCCGGGTGAAGTGGACGGATTGTATGACGCCAGTACGGCAGAAGCTGTGAAAACTTTGCAAAAAGACTTGCAAGTCGAAGTAACGGGTATACTCACAGGCGACACAACTGTCGGCTTAATGAAGAAATTACGTGATAAGTTGAAGAATGATGATCCACAGCTATTGAAAGCGAAAGAGATTGTGGTGAAAGAGATTAATTCATAATACTAAGCACGCGTCCTATACGGGCGCGTGTCTTTTATTGAAAGGATGATTCGAATGATTGATGTATATTTACTGAGTGGCTTTTTAGGAAGCGGCAAAACGTCAGGACTCGTACAACTGATCGAGCAAGTGAAACAGTCAGGGAGGCTTCCTGCAGTGCTTATGAATGAGTTCGGTGAAATGAATATTGACAGTCAAATTGTCGAGGACACCGGAGAAGTACCTTTAAAAGAATTATTGAATGGCTGTATTTGCTGTTCGGGTGCAGAGTCTACAGAAGCGCAAATCCAAAGCTTGCTGGCGGATTACCCTCATGTGGATGTGCTGTTTATCGAAACGACCGGTGCCGCTCATCCTGTCGAGGCGTTAGATGCGGTTTACTCTCCGTTATTCGCTGCGCAACTCTGTGTCAAAGGAATTATCACAATCGTCGATGCGAAGCGCTGGATCGACCGTGACGCATTGTCTCCACGAATGCTCGCTCTATTCCTCGAACAAATACGTCATGCCCACTTCATGGTGCTCAATAAAACGGATTTATTGTCTGATGATGAGCTGGCCACTGTAACAATGCAAGTGTCGCAGTTAAATCCGTACGCACCGCTCGTACAGACCGTCAACGCGAAAGTGGACTTCCGTTATATAGAGAAGATGATTGACGCCTCTTCAGCACCTACGCACGAAGTACAGACAGGCAGCGGTCTTCCAATTGCGTCTAAAGTGCTGACGTTTGACCAGCCGGTTGACCAAGAGCATTTCGAAGCATGGGTGCGTACATTGCCCGACACGATCTATCGGATGAAAGGCTATATTCAATTGGAAGGATCCCGTTACTCTCATTTATTCCAATATGCCTATGGAATGGTGCAGTGGATTCCGGAATATATCCAACTTCCTTCTACGCTCGTCATTATTGGCGAGCAACTGCAGCACGTCAAATACGAGCCGAAAAATTAGTTGTCAATAGCTTTTTACTGGCAATAGTACGGTATGACGGATACTTTTTCCAATAGCGGCAAAGCTCAAACTCTCTTTTCATAGGGTTCGAGAGTTCATTGGATAGAATGGTAAATTTCACTAAGTTTTCTCTCATTCTCTGACGGTATGATGATTTCCGTAGAGAAGGAGGGAACAAGATGAAAAAAACGTTATCACTCATCTTATTAAGCTCAGCACTAGTATTGCCACATCAGACAGCTGAGGCGAACACGTTTACAGACGCTAAGCCTCAGCACTATACGTGGAACATCCAGAAACAGGACAAGTATACGTATTACTATGGACAGTATCATTCAGGCTATCAAAAGCCGACACGTCCTACTCAACCGACGACACAGCCGCCAGCACAACCTAGCAAGCCGTCAGAAACTAGTACGACTGCAAATGTTTCAGCAGTGGAGCAAGCAGTACTAAATTTAACGAATGCAGAACGTACGAAAGCAGGTTTGCAGCCACTGCAAATTGACGTCGCTTTACAGAAATCTGCCAAACAAAAATCAGCAGACATGGCAGCGAATCATTATTTCTCTCATACGAGCCCTACATACGGTTCACCTTTTGATCAGATGAAGAGTCACGGCGTTACGTACCGTCAAGCTGCAGAAAATATCGCCATGGGTCAGCGCAGCGCACAGGAAGTTGTGACGGCTTGGATGAACTCAGCAGGTCATAGACAGAATATCTTAACACCGGGCTTTACGCATATCGGTATCGGCTATGATGCAAACGGTCACTATTGGACACAGCAATTCATTCAGAAGTAATAAAAAAAACGGTTGATGGAGTCTATTCCATCGACCGTTTTTTATCGTTGTTTATTTTGAATGTACCGCAGACGTAGCGAAAGGATACTAGCTCCAACAGTCAGACCGACGATTAATCCGACCCAATAACCGTACGGGCCGAGTTCAGTGAAGCGAGCGAGCAGGAAACCTGTAGGCAGTCCGATAATCCAAAACGAAATCAGTCCGACGATAAAGGTCATCGTCACGTCTTTGTATCCACGCAGTGCACCTTGTATAGGCGCTTGTACAGCATCAGACAGCTGGAATAACGCGGCATAGATAAAGAACTGCATCGCAAGTGTAATGATCGCTGCATCTGGCGTATACATAGAAGCAATGGATTCACGAAACATCAGCAAGATGAATATGGATAAGAAACTAAATGCTACCGCAAAGCCTATGCCGAGTTTCGTATAAGCCTTTGCGTCATCAGCACGTTTCGCTCCTATCGACTGGCCTACTAAAATGGTCGTACCCATCGAGACGCTTAACGGCACCATATAAAGAAGTGACGTAAAGTTCAGCGCAATTTGGTGTGCGGAAATGACATGGGCGCTGTAACTACTCATGAGCAATGTGACGACTGAAAATATACTCGTCTCCACGAAAATCGACAGACCGATTGGAATTCCGATCAATAAAATCTCTTTCCACCGAATGAACGATATTCGTTGCCACCTGCTGAACAATTCATACTCTTTAAAATGTCTAGAAAGCCAGGCGATCAACACCGCTATGAGAAATACGAGCCAATATGTAAAACCCGACGCATATCCGGCACCCGCCCCGCCTAGTTCCGGAAAGCCGAAGTTCCCGAAAATCAGCAGATAGTTTAGGATAATATTAATAGGAGCTGACAACAGAATAATAAACATCGAGACGCGTGTAGCGCCGAGTGCATCGAAAAATGAACGCAACACTGTATACGCCATCAACGGCACTAATCCAATGCTCATGCCGATTAAATAGCTGGACGCCACTGTGACGACTTGCCCGTCTAACGGCATTTTTGTAATGGCCGGCAACACTACTAACCGAATCAGCAGGAAAATGATTGCCGAAAGGGCGAGAGATACGTATAATGCTTGCTGGACAGTAGGGCGGACGTCGGTTTTATTCTTCGCGCCGATCTGCTGGGCGATAATAGGAGTAAGCCCCATTAAAATGCCTGACAGCCCTGTGTAGACAGGAATCCAAAATGAACTGCCGATCGTCACGCCTGCTAAATGATAGGTGTTGTAACGTCCGGTCATGAGGATATCGAAAAACGACATTAAATAGAGGGCGACTTGTGTAATTAAGATGGGAATCATAATTTTGATAAATAACGTGCTTTTTCGCTGTAATGTGTTCGTTGCAGTTGTCATGATTTTCAATTCCTCTTTCACATCTAGTAATCTACAGCTATTGTATCATGAAAGAGCGAGTGAAAATCATCTTACATAAGCCCTTATGAAAGGATGAGAAGTATGAAACAACCGGTAATCGTGTTAACAGGTGGCGGGACGGCAGGGCATGTGTCTGTCAATCAGGCGTTAATTCCTGTGTTTTTAGAAAAAGGCTATCGCGTGCATTATATCGGATCAAAAGAAGGGATCGAACGAGAGTTAATCGGAGATAGTCATCCAGACGTTGTTTATCACGCCATACAAAGCGGGAAACTGCGACGCTATTTCTCTATGAAAAATTTTAGCGATCCTTTTCGAGTAGGCGCTGGGACGCTTCAAGCACTTGCGATTTTACGGAAGCTGAAGCCGGAATTGGTCTTTTCTAAAGGAGGGTTCGTTTCTGTTCCTGTCGTGATGGCAGCGAAACTTGCCAATGTGACAGTGGTCGTACATGAGTCGGATGTCACGCCCGGCCTTGCAAATAAATTAGCACTGCCCTTTTCCTCACAGATTTTCACCGTATTTGAACAAACCTTACAATATGTTCCACCCGGTAAGTCTACTTGTACCGGTCCGATTATTCGTCCTGAATTATTTACAGGGGATGAAGAACGCGGGTTACAATTCACCGGCTTCACACATGACAAACCTATTTTCATTGTGATGGGGGGGAGCCAAGGGTCTGCTGTGCTGAATGATGCGGTACGCAAGTCGTTGCCTGAGTTGCTAAAGCAGTACCAAATCATTCATTTATGCGGGAAAGGCAATGCGGAGGAAGAGTTGAAAGGTCTCGCAGGGTATGCACAGTTTGAATATGTGACGACGGAATTGCCTGATTTGCTGGCGGCGGCAGATTTCGCTGTGTCACGTGCGGGATCGAATGCGATATTCGAATTGCTGGCGATCCATAAACCGATGCTGCTCATTCCGTTGGCTGCATCCAAGAGCCGCGGCGATCAAATTTTGAATGCATCATACTTCGCATCAAAAGGCCTCGCCCTACAAGTAGAGGAAGAACAGCTACCGAATGAGCCGCTACAATACCTTTTCGCGAAATTAGAGAAGGAGAAAAGTCGGTTGCTGTCGAATATAGAAAAGACGACAAAACCAAAAACTCCTGAAAAGATGGTAGAGTTGATTTTGTCGTTTCAGAAATAAATACAATCCTAACAGGCAGTAGTCAAGGATTATTCGTAGAAATCGCATATATTTTCATGCGGTTTTCAAAAAAGTTCACAACTTCGAATTAATCCCTTTCAGTTCTAGGATTTGCGTGCTATTATTGTATAGAAGTATACAAAATAAACACAACAAGCCAATTGGCAATGTGGAGGTCATATTACATGTCGAACAATGTGGATTCCCATCGTTCCCCGTATGCTAATTTTTCGGGTCCAAACCTTGGGTATGTAATGGAAATGTACGATCTGTTTAAAACAGATTCAAATGCAGTAGATCCTGATTTAGCTGAGCTATTCAGGAATTTTGGTGCGCCTCAGATCGATGAGTCAGGACAAGAAGCAGTAATTGCGCATGGTTCTCAAACCGATTTACGCAAAGTGCTAGCTGTCTATTCCTTATTAGAAGCGATTCGTTCATATGGGCATCTAGCAGCAGACATTTATCCATTAAACGATCGACCAAAGGATACATCACGTCTGGAACTGTCCTATCACGGACTGACAGAAAGCGATCTGGTCGGATTGCCAGCAACTTTGTTCTTGAAAAACGTTCCAGCAACAGTGGAAAACGGCTTAGATGCGATGAACTATCTGAAATCTTTATACACAGGTTCAATCGCCTACGAATTTGCTCACTTAATTGATGAAACAGAACGTAATTGGATTCAATCAAAAATTGAAAATGGCGATGTACAGCCAAGCTTACAAGGTGAAGATAAAAAGCAACTCCTTGAGCGCTTAACGAAAATTGAAGGTTTCGAGAAATTTATTCACCGTACATTCGTTGGAGCGAAGCGTTTCTCTATCGAAGGGGTAGACACACTTGTTGTCTTAATCGATGAATTAATTCGCCGTTCTGAAGAAGCGAAGATGCAGAAAATGCTTATCGGCATGGCGCACCGTGGACGTTTGAACGTGTTGACACATAACTTAAACAAACCATATGAAATGATGTTCGCTGAATTTGCGGGCGTTCCAGCGTCACCGTTCTTGCCAAAAGACGGCTCACTGGAAGTTACGCGCGGCTGGTTCGGCGATGTAAAATACCATATGGGAGCTCTTTACAAAGGAGAATCCGGTTTGAAACGCTTCCTAGCGTACAATCCGTCTCACTTGGAAGTAGTCAATCCTGTCATTACAGGGCAGACTCGTGCTGCTCAAGAAAATACAGATAACCCAGGTATTCCACGTCAAGATACGAATGCTGCGTTTGCAGTACTTGTACACGGTGATGCAGCGTTTCCTGGACAAGGAATCGTGCCGGAATCATTCAACTACAGCCGTGTCCGTGGGTTCCAAACAGGTGGATCGATTCACGTAATCGCCAACAATACAATTGGCTTTACAACTGAATACTATGATTCTCGTTCTACACATTACGCATCCGATCCAGCAAAAGGCTTCGAGGTACCAGTATTCCACGTGAATGCAGATCATCCGGAAGAAGTACTTGCTGTCGCACAGTTGGCATTTGAATATCGTCAGCAATTCGGTAAAGACGTATTGATCGACTTGATCGGTTACCGTCGTTATGGACATAATGAGATGGATGAGCCACTTGTAACAAATCCGGTCATGTACCACGAAATCCATAAGCATAAAACAGTTCGTCAACTTTACGCACAACGTTTAGTAGATCAACAACTCATGACGGATGACGAAGTGAAGCAAATGGATAAGTCGATTATCGCAGAAATGCAAGCAGCGTATGACCGCGTGAAAGAAGAGTCGGTCGATGCACCGAAACGATCGAACGCGACTCCTGAAGGCGTGTTGGCTGGATTGCCGCGTGACCTTGAAACAGGCGTATCTGCAGACCGTCTACGTAAGATGAACGAAGAATTACTAACATACCCTGCTGAATTCAAGGTATTTAGTAAATTGGAGAAGATTCTCAACAGACGTCATGATCCATTTAACGGTAAAGGTAAAATTGACTGGGCTCACGCAGAGCAACTAGCATTCGGATCTATTCTACAAGACGGCAAGCCTATTCGTATGTCTGGACAAGACGTTCAGCGCGGAACATTTGCTCATCGTCATCTAGTACTGCATGATGAAAGAACAGGTGAAGAATTTGTGCCGTTGCATCACATCGGTGGTTCAAACGCTTCATTCGTCGCTTATAACAGTCCGTTGACTGAAGCGGGTATTGTCGGCTATGAATTCGGTTATAACTTGGAAGAAGATAAAACGATGTCTATCTGGGAAGCACAGTATGGTGACTTCTCCAACATGGCACAAGTGATGTTCGACCAATTCGTTTCTTCTAGTTTCTCGAAGTGGGGTCAGCAATCAGGATTAGTGCTATTGTTGCCGCACGCGTTTGAAGGACAAGGACCGGAGCACTCAAGTTGCCGTATCGAGCGGTACTTGCAGTTATGCGCTGAGAACAACTGGACAGTTGCGAATATTTCAAGTGCTGCCAACTACTTCCACGTATTGCGTCGTCAAGCCAAAATTCTTGGAAGCGAAGCAGAACGTCCGTTAGTCATTGCGACACCTAAATCTTTATTGCGTCACCCACTAGTTGGAGCGGACATTGAAGATTTAACAGAAGGCCACTTTAAAACAGTTCTGGAACAACCAGGAACAGGGACAAAACCTGAAAAAGTGAAGAAAATCTTGTTTGCAAGCGGGAAGATGGCAATCGACCTAGCGGAACAAGTAAAAGACGGCAAAGGATTCGACTATCTGCATATCGTGCGTGTAGAACAGCTTTACCCGTTCCCGACAGATAAGATTAAAGAAATTCTCGCTCGTTTCCCGAAAGCAAAAGATTTAGTGTGGGTACAGGAAGAGCCGAAGAACATGGGTACATGGTCATTCGCATATCCGTACTTGCAACAACTAGCAGAAGACAAAGAAATCTCTTACGTTGGTCGTATTAAACGTTCAAGTCCATCTGAAGGTGACGGTGCTTCTCATAAAACAGAACAAAACCGAATCATTGAAGAAGCTTTGAAAAAGTGATATAACAAGTAAGGAAGCTATATAGTACTAAAAATCATTTAAACAAATAGTAGCTACTCCGCACGAAGCGGATACCTACGAGGAGGAATTTATTGTGGCAGAGATCAGAGTACCTGAACTAGCAGAATCGATTACAGAAGGTACAATTGCAAAATGGTTGAAACAACCCGGTGAAAACGTGGATAAAGGTGAATTCATCGTTGAATTGGAAACAGACAAAGTGAACGTCGAAGTCATTTCAGAAGAAGCAGGTGTTCTATCTGAGCTATTGGCAGCAGAAGGCGACACAGTTGAAGTTGGCCAAGTGATCGCGATTGTAGGCGAAGGTTCAGGTGCACCGGCACAACAAGCTCCACAAACAGCGCCAGAAGCAACAGCTCCTGCAGCACAACCAGATGCTCCGCAAGTAGCAGTTGAAGAAACAACTTCAACTGACCGTACAATTGCGAGCCCTGCCGCTCGTAAACTAGCGCGTGAAAAAGGCATCAATCTTGCAGACGTGTCTCCAGTCGATCCAATGGGTCGTGTACGCGCTCAAGACGTAGCTGCTCACAACAATGCGCCTGCGCCGAAAGCTCCGGCAGCTCCAGCGGCTAAAACAGAAGCAAAAGAAGACGGTCGTATTACGCGTCAGAAAATGACTCGCCGTCGTCAAACAATTGCGAAGCGTTTGCTAGAAGTAAGACAATCTACAGCGATGTTAACAACATTCAACGAAATTGATATGACGAAAATGATGGAACTTCGTTCACGCAAAAAAGACCAGTTCTTTGAGCAAAACGATGTACGTCTAGGGTTCATGTCATTCTTCACGAAAGCAGTTGTAGCTGCATTGAAAAAATACCCATATGTTAATGCTGAAATCGATGGTGACGAAATCTTGTTGAAAAACTATTTCGATATCGGTATCGCAGTATCAACTGAAGGTGGACTCGTTGTACCGAACGTAGTGGACGCAGATCGTAAAAACTTCGCAGAAATCGAAGCGACGATTGCTGAACTTGCTAAAAAAGCTCGCGACAACAAGTTGACAATGGCTGATATGACAGGCGGTTCATTCACAATTACAAACGGTGGAGTATTCGGTTCACTATTGTCTACTCCAATCTTAAACGGTACACAAGTAGGTATTCTAGGTATGCATACAATTCAAAAGCGTCCAGTAGCTGTTGGCGACAACATCGAAATCCGTCCGATGATGTATGTAGCACTTTCTTACGATCACCGAGTAATTGATGGAAAAGATTCAGTAGGATTCTTGAAGATGGTTAAAGAGTTACTAGAAAACCCTGAAGATCTTCTACTAGGTTCTTAATTTATACAACAGTAGCGACCCGCAGTTACGCGGGTCGCTTTCCTATATTATGTGAAAGGGGAGAGAGTGATGTCATTTTTACAATGGGTGGATGAACCGACGCTAAAGACAGTAACTTGTGTGCATGCAGATGCAGCGAAGTATGTTGTTAGTAATATGTTGACGCCAGGGAAGTCTTATGAAGTGAAAAACGAGACGGAAGAGTTTATTTTCGTCGTAGATAATTCCGGTAAAGTCGGCGGGTATTATAAGTCGTACTTTGAGTAAGTGCTAATATAGGTAGTGTGAGGAAGAAGAGCGCTATACTGTTTCGCTGCGCTCCAGGCAGACACGTTCGAGAGACTCTGGAAGCGTTAGCGAGGGAAGCGGCGACCTCTTCAGCGATCCCAGCTAGTAATCCAAGATGCTTTCTATGAATTGTAAAAACAAAAACCGTCCTTCGTTATGAAGGGCGGTTTTGTGTTTCTTCGTAGACGGAAAGTAGGCGAGTTTTGAGGTCTTCTTCCATACGTGCGATTTCTGTTTCGGCTGCTTTTCGTTTGGCGCGACCATCTGCTTGGATGACAAGTGTTTCTTCGATCGTTTGGATTAAATTTTCCTGTGTTTTCTTCAACGTATCAATTTCGACAATGCCTTTTTCATTTTCTTTCGCTGTTTCGATACTATTGACTTTCAGCATTTCTGAATTGCGCAGTAGTAAATCATTCGTTGTTTTCGTTACGAGCTTTTGTGATTCCACGGCTTTTTGCTGGCGATTCAATGTTAACGCAATGGCAATTTGATTTTTCCATAGGGGAATGGCTGTCATAATAGATGCCTGAATTTTTTCCGCTAACGTTTGATTTGTCTGTTGAATCATCCGAATTTGTGGTGCCGTTTGAATCGTGATTTGACGGGACAGTTGAAGGTCATATAGACGTTTTTCTAAACGATCGACGAATTGTGCCATGTCATTTACTTCTTGTACCATCATTTGGTCGTCAGCTTGCTTTGCTTTTTTATGAAGTTCCGGAATAATCGTTTGGTTGATTTCATCTACTTTTAGTTCCGCAGCTGCAATATAAACATTCAGTGCTTGGAAGTACGTTTTGTTTTGTTCGTATAATTGATCGAGCATACGTACATCTTCCATCAATCCGCGCTTGGAATGTTCAAGTTGTACACCGATTTTATCAATTTGTGTCCCTAGTTTTTGATATTTTGTTAACATTTCCGCAACAGGACGTGTCGCTTTCGTAAAAAGCCGGCTGAGTCCAGATTTCTTCTTATCCGAAAGATCATCCGGATCAATTTCAGACAGTTTATTCATTAATTCATTGAGCACGTCGCCTACAGGTCCGATATCTTTGCTTTGTACATGATCGAGCATTTTGTTGGAGAAGCGGGAGAGCTCATTTTGTGCATTGGCACCGTACGTAATCACAGCCTCATAATTACCGACTGGAATTTGAGAAGCAAGTTGTTTCGCTTTTTCTTGCTCTTCTTGCGAAAGACGGTCCATTAGTTTGGCCGGTTTTTTACTTTCTGCCATTGTGTTTTCCATTTCTTGAGGCAGGAGACTAGCATCCATATCAAACGGATTGTTGAGTAAGTCGTCCATCGTCGTTTCTGGCATATCTATCGTTTCATCGAATTGTTTTTCTGTCATTTAAATGTTCCCCTTTCGATTCAAGCAGCGGTTTATCTTTATTGATCGTCACATCAACAAAATCAATTTCCATACGCAATTGCTCTAAGTCTGTTGCCACCGCATTGCGTAAATCCCGTTCCATTTCTGTATTCAAATCAGCAAGTGTTTCGCGAGTGTGCTGCAATGCGATTTTGATTTCTGTATCTTTTAGTGGCTGATTCACTAACAATCCATATTTAGATGTAATTTCTACTGCCGAATCTAAGTGTGCGTAAAAAAATGATTCGACTTGATAAAACTTACGTGGATTCATTTGTACAATTTTAATAATCTTTCTAGCTTTAGCCGCCATATCATATACTTGTCTAAACGCTTGAATAGAGCGAACTTGTCCATACATATTCGTTAATTGCTTTACTTTTTTCTTCGATTCAATGACTTGTTGTTCAATATGTTTGTATTCAGAACGTCCCAACCCGTACTGTTTCAAAGTCGAGCGTAGTTGAATTTCTTTAATCGTCATATTGCCTCCAGCATACAGTCCAACTCCGATGGCAAAACCAAGCAACGGATTGAGGCTAGTACTACTTGTTAAGAAAATCCAAGTGAACAAACTAGTCGGGGCCATGATTGCATGTCGGGCGAAAAATTTTTTAATAGGGTTCATATTCTTTCAGGCCACCTTTCATTCTTTCTCTATAGTACTTACGGTTAGCGAGGCAAAAGGTTTCAATTTGACAAGTTTTTTCACGCTATGTTAGCCTCTGCTTCTTAATTATAGCCGAATTTAGATAAAAACTCATACATTATGGCGCGTAAATCTTTTTACTTTGCTATGAATCATTATTTTGCTAAGATTAATGACATTATGCATAGAATGAAGTAAAGGGGTGCATACTAATGTATGAAGTCGTTTATATGAAGGCTGATTTTGAACCTTGGTGGATGTTTGAAGAGTGGCGTGAGTATTCAGTGACTTCCAAAACATTTACTGACTCGCAATCGATGCAAGAACATCTTCAGCAACTCATCGAGGAGATGCTTCCGCAATTTGACTATTATGAACATCGCAAAGGTTGTTTTCACGCATTTTGGTCTGATTCAGAGAAGCATTACTGTGAGGGTTGCGAAGGGGATTCACAAATTTATCATGGAATTATCGTATTATTCAACGATCGACCGAATCTCTCGTAAAATCCTCAATTAGGTGATGTATGCTTTTTATTGACAATTTATATGAACATGTTATACTGTTACTAAGTAAATTAATTGAACGATCGTGTGCTATTGGATTCACCTATTACAAAAGTGATCGGCAACGTCGGTACTTTTTGTAATGCGTGAATTTTTTTATGCGAAAGTTCATGTATTAACAAGTACTTATATATTTTTGGAGGTTATCGAATGAAACAAGGTACAGTAAAGTGGTTTAACTCAGAAAAGGGCTTCGGTTTTATCGAAGTTGACGGAGAAGAAGATATTTTCGTACACTTCTCAGCAATCCAAGGCGACGGATTCAAATCTCTTGACGAAGGTCAGCAGGTTGAATTTGAAGTTGTCGAAGGAAACCGTGGTTTACAAGCAGCTAACGTTGTTAAACTTTAATCCACTAATTAAAAGGCGCCCCTATGGGACGCCTTTTTGCGTGCAGGAAATTATGGTTGTGTAACTGTTTCAAGTAAAGATAGAACAACAAAATCGGGTTCGTTTTCTTGTTCCATAATCGATTCACGTTTCACTTCACCGATACCTTTTACGAAATAGATCCGGTTCACAAAATCTTCAGATGTCTGTTCAATTACAAATGCATCTTCAAATTGCTGATAGGGTGTAGTCACTGCAACGTCAGTCTCTACGATTTTCCAATCATCGAATGTCGTGCCGACCGCAATCGGACCTTTTAAATAAATTCGTTGCGGTTCCATAGCATCCAGTTCAGCGGGAGTCGGAATGGCAGCTTCTATTTCCATAGGTTCTTCTTGAAGTACTTGTATTTCATCGCCTTCTACTTTAAATACTTTTTGAATAAAAGAGCCGCCGTTATTTTCGTGGATCACTACATAGTCTTCCGCAGGGCGGGCTACTGTTATATCCAGTTCAGCGAATTCATTGCCTTCCCCTTTATAATGCGCACTGGAGCCGTCAGGAAGAAAATAATCAAGCAACGAGACGTCAGTGAGCTCTGCATCGTCTTGCTGTGACTGATCGTCGTCTGAATCTGTTGTATCTTCAGTCGTGCCATCATTTGTCGATTGACCGTCAGAGCCGCTATTACCGTCTAGTGATGTGGCCGGTTTACTTGAACATCCCGCGAGAATGAGCAAAAGCGCTGCTATGAGAAAAAGTATCTTACGTTTCATGTGAAAAACCTCCTTTATTTTTTGTTATTCCCTTCCTATCACGAACTATTCATCCAAATTATAAGAAACTGACTTTATGAAAAGGAGATTGTGTATATGCAATCGATGGATGTTTACGAACTATGCTATACAAAACAATAGACTGCTGTCCATTGAAAATAATTCCTAATAAAGCCAGGCTGAGAAAAACGATTGGTTTTTCTCAGCCTGGCTTATTTGTAGTACATAGTTCTGTAGTATTACGCTTTTTGACCTTTCCATTCCAAGTATTCGTCATATGTCATCATTTTATCAAAGATAGTTCCGTCATCATTGATTTCGATAATGCGGTTGGCGATAGTCTGGATGAACTGATGGTCATGAGATGTGAAGACCATTGCCCCTTTAAATGCGATCAAACCGTTATTCAATGCTTGAATGGACTCCAAGTCTAAGTGGTTTGTCGGTTCATCTAGAAGGATGACGTTCGCACTCGTTAACATCATTTTAGAAAGCATGCAACGAACTTTTTCTCCACCTGATAACACGCTAGGCTTTTTCTTCACTTCTTCACCCGAGAATAGCATACGTCCGAGGAAGCCGCGTAAAAATGTCTCTGTCTCATCTTCTGGAGAGTATTGACGCAGCCACTCCACTAATGTTTGCTCTGATCCTTCGAAATACTCGGAGTTATCGATGGGGAAGTACGCACGTGATGTCGTGACGCCCCATTTGATCTCACCGGAATCTGGTTCTGTTACTTCTGCAAGCATATCAAGCAATGCAGATTTTGCTAATGGATTACCGAGCAAGACGACTTTATCTTCTTTACCGAGAGTAAATGTCGCATTTTTAATGTGTGTTTTACCATCTACTGTTTTTGTCACGTCTTTGATCGTCAATACATCATTCCCGATTTCACGGCCCATTGTAAAGTTCACGAATGGATAACGGCGAGAAGATGGTTTGATATCATCCAACTCGATTTTGTCGAGTGTTTTTTTACGAGAAGTCGCTTGTTTTGACTTGGATGCGTTGGCACTGAAACGCGCGATAAAGGCTTGTAGTTCTTTCACCTTTTCTTCTTTTTTCTTATTTTGCTCTTGAGACAATTTCAAAGCAAGCTGGCTGGATTCATACCAGAAATCATAGTTTCCGGCATAAATTTGAATTTTTCCGAAGTCGAGATCCGCGATATGCGTACAAACTTTGTTTAGGAAGTGACGGTCATGGGATACGACGACGACCGTGTTTTCAAAGTTGATCAAGAATTCTTCCAACCATTGGATCGCTTTTAAGTCCAAGTGGTTAGTAGGCTCATCCAGTAATAATACGTCCGGCTTACCGAATAATGCTTGCGCAAGTAATACTTTTACTTTGTCAGAACCTTCTAATTCGGACATTTTCACATGGTGCAGGCTTTCCGGAACGCCTAGACCTTGAAGGAGTACGGAAGCTTCTGATTCTGACTCCCACCCGTTCATTTCTGCGAATTCGCCTTCGAGTTCAGCTGCACGCATGCCGTCCTCATCAGAGAAATCTTCCTTCATATAGATTGCGTCTTTTTCCTTCATGACTTCATATAGACGTTTATGGCCCATAATGACAGTTTCCATTACTTCAAATTCTTCATACTCGAAGTGGTTCTGTTTTAAAACAGCGAGACGTTCATCTTTTCCTAAGATAACATGTCCTGTTTGAGGCTCTAGTTCACCTGAAACGATTTTAACGAATGTTGATTTTCCCGCACCATTTGCACCGATTAATCCATAGCAGTTGCCTGGATTGAATTGTATATTGACGTCTTCAAATAGTTTACGGTCGCCGAAGCGAAGACTTAAATTACTAACTGCTAACATATACTAAATCCTCCTAAATTCACAATGCTCCTATTATACATGAAATATTTGTGAAATGAAACGTTTGGACTGGTACTGTTTTCAATTTACGTTTACGATAAGGGATGAGAAGTAGATGGAGCCTTCAACTTACATAAAGGAGTCTTTACATTGCGATCGAAAACAACGTCTAGTTTATTATTATTTGCGATTTTTATTGTGGCGCTTAATTTGCGTCCGGCCATTACATCGATCGGTCCACTCCTTGACATCATCCGAGAAGATTTGATGTTGTCGAATACACAAGTGAGCTTACTGACAGTCATTCCAGTCATTTGTATGGGGGTGTTTGCTATGCTTGCACCTGTATTGAACCGAGCGATCGGACTGAATTACACGATGTATGCTATGTTGCTTATTTTAGCAGGTGCAATCGGTATTCGTTTCCTATTTGTATCATTTAGCGTGTTATGGATGACGTCATTAGCTGCCGGAATTTCCATTGCTGTGATCGGGCCGTTATTATCCGCTTTAATCAAACAGTACTTTCCCTCACACGTCGCTATGGTCGTCGGAATTTACTCGTTTGGTATGGGGATGGGCGCGACGTTAAGTACCGGATTGACTGCTGTATTCTATGAAGCGTCCGACTCATCGTATGCGTTTGCACTTGCGGTGTGGGCCGTACTTGCGATTATCGGCATACTAGCTTGGCGTCTATCTGCCACACATCCAATGGAAGTGAAGCAACGGCAAAGTACAGTGCATTCAGGCGTCAATCCATGGCGTAATCGAACGGCTTGGAGTTTTCTCGTATTTTTCGGACTGCAAACCGCATTATTTTTTGCCGTGCTGACATGGCTCGTACCTATCGCAGTAACCAATGGAATGACATTACTACAAGCGGGGACGCTACTCAGTATGATGACCGTCGTACAAATCGTCATGAACATCGGATTTCCATTAGTATTGCAACGATTGAACTCTAGAACACCTGCATTAGTTTTCATTCTCGTTCTTGGTATTCTATCGATCGCTCTCATGTGGACGGCACAACCGGTATTATTTTCTGCTGGCGTCCTATTACTCGGTATTCCGTTAGGCGGTTTGTTCCCAATTTGTTTATTGATGCCGATGGATGCGACTGAAAGTGCGGAAGAAACGAATACTTGGACGGCGATGATGCAGACCGGCGGCTTTATCATCGGGGGTATTTTACCTTTATTCATTGCGATGTTGTACGATTATACAGCGAACCATCACGTCACATTATTCGTATTTCTTCTATTATTTGTGGCTATGCTAGTGCTAGCGTTGCGAATCGGGAATTCGACTGCAGCAGACAAAACAGTAGACGCAACCTCTCACTGATAGAAACGTCTGTACTACAGGACTACAGAGATACTGGAGGAATGAAAGCATAATGGACGAACAACTAGAGGAAAAAATACCTCATCGTAAAAAGAAGAGACGCAAACTTCGGCTCGGTAGGGTTTTCATCCTGTTTCTATTGCTTTTCTTCATGACGATATCAGCGTATAGCTACGTACAATTTAAACAAGGGAAAGCTATAACGGCAGGAAGTGTAATTGAGCCTGGAGAATTTCAAGGGGATTTGCTGGATCCGAAAAACCCTGCGATAGAAAATTACTTATTGCTAGGGATCGATAATGACGGATCGGGTAAATACCGTACAGATACGATGATGGTGCTTTCTTGGGATCAAGCACAAGGAACGGCTCATCTAATTTCATTTATGAGAGATATTTACGCACAAATTCCGGGATATCAATCGTACAAGTTGAATACGGCTTATTATTTAGGTGGAGTACAAACTGCAAAAGAAACTATTTCGGGCATGTTTAATATTCCCATTCATCATTATGCAGTAGTGGATTTCGATAACTTTGAGTCCATTATGGATATTGCTTTTCCACGAGGGCTGGAGATGGATGTGAAAAAGGAAATGTCTGAAAAAATCGGTGTGACGCTGACGCCGGGTGTGCAGCGTTTGAATGGCAAAGAATTGCTAGGCTATGCGAGATTCCGTGCAGATGACGAAGGAGATTTTGGACGGGTCAATCGTCAACAGGAAGTGATTCAAGCCGTAAAGGACGAGCTATTCAGTTTACCGACTATTATGCAGGCGCCTAAAGTGGCCGGCGCACTTGACAGTTTCGTTCAGACTGATTTAACGTCTAAAGATGAACTTGCGAAGGTCGTCGCAATTTTAGCGAAACGGAAATTAGATTTGCAAACGTTGCGGATTCCTGTAGAGGATAGTTATTCATTTACGTCTTATCGACACGCAGGTTCTGTTATCGAAATAGATGTAGAAAAAAATAGAGAAGCGATCCGTTCGTTTTTAGCAACGCAGTAAAGGGTCGTATGAAGGGGGGACGAGGTTTTGAGACAGCCACCTAAGAAAAATTCATTACGCGATTTTTGGTCTGCTCGATCCACATCACCGATTGTCGGATTTCTTGGTGGTCAAGCCACATTATTCGTGTTGCTTTGTTTGTTGTTTATCGGATTGATCATCTTAATCTATACACAAGTTTCCTTTATTTTTTATCCGATTCGCGTATTTTTCTCGACAGTCGTGCTACCCGTTGTATTGGCGACGATTTTGTATTATTTAATGCGGCCTATTCTTCGCTATTTGGAAGTGCGGCTACGTATTCCGCGCGTCTATGGGATTTTGATACTTTTCCTGGCTACTGCGGGATTACTTACTTTGCTCGTATTTTTAGTGTTACCGTTTTTACGGGAACAATCGATCAATCTTTTTGATGAGTTTCCTTCGTATTTTAAGCAATTGATTTTAGATATGGATCACTTTTTTAGAAACTCCATTTTCGCGCCTATTTATGAAGGATTTAACTTTAACGTCAACACCTTTTTAGATTCAGGATTTGAAAGTATTGGGAAATTCTTTACGGAGACATTAGGCGGTATTGCGTCAGGCGTCACTTCATTCGTCTCCGCATTGACGGGTATTATTTTGAGCTTGTTTACCGTTCCGTTAATTTTGTTTTATTTATTGAAGGACGGAGAAAAGCTTCCCCAAATGATTTTGCGTATTTTACCGCCACGGTTGCGTGATGATGCGGCGATCATTTTCCATGATGCGGATAAACAAATTAGTGCGTATATTCAAGGTCAGATTTTAGTAGCAATCGCAATCGGTATTATGGTATCGATTGGATTCCTTATTATTAAAATGAAGTATGCGCTACTGCTCGGGGTTTTAGCAATGTTCACGAGTATCGTGCCGTATTTAGGACCTGTCATTGCGATTACTCCTGCAGTGATCATTGCGATCGTCACATCTCCATTCATGCTTGTGAAATTGGCTGTCGTCTGGACGATTGTACAAGTAGTGGAAGGAAAATTCATCTCGCCGCAAATTATGGGCAAGTCGCTGCATATTCATCCAATTACAATCATTTTCGTCCTCCTCACAGCGGGGTCGTTGTTCGGCGTAGCCGGTGTGATTCTCGGAATACCAGCGTATGCGTTATTAAAAGTCGTCGCAAGTCATGTATTCCATTTATTCATGTTGCGATATAACCGCTTTGAAACCGCTGAAGAGATGTATTATGAAGTAGTGGAAAGTGAAAGTGATAGCGAAGTTGAATGAATGTCTATCAAATAAAAAAGTGCTTGAAAGGAATTCCTTTCGAGCACTTTTTTACATTATACAGGACGTTTACGGTGTCTCGTAGCGTATGTCTCCAGCATTCGTCAGATCGTAACCGCCGATTGCGTTAATCTTCGCTTGGAAATCAGGATCATTTATTGTTTTCACAATGAAGTCTCTTATCTGTTCGTTTTCCTTTGTTTTTAATAATACTAAATCATATTGCTCATCAATCAATGGGATAAAATCAACATCAATCAAGCGAGCGGTTTTTTCAATTCCTACTCCGACGTCAGCCTGTTTGGAAGCGATTCTTGCAGCGACAGCCATATGATTTTGCTCTTCATCCTCGTAGCCCATAATAGTAGACGGAGCAATAGAAGCAAGTCGTAATTGTTCATCCAACAGTACACGGGCTCCTGAACCTTTTTCGCGATTAATCAATC
The DNA here is from genome assembly GCF_003351785.1 of Sporosarcina sp. PTS2304. Lineage (GTDB taxonomy): Bacteria > Bacillota > Bacilli > Bacillales_A > Planococcaceae > Sporosarcina. Next base: position 1,116,313 of record NZ_CP031230.1, on the reverse strand, counting down.
GAAGACCCGGTTGCGCTAGGTCAGCCCAATCGTGTATTTGTTGTGGATTACCTTTTTGAACATAAATACCTGCTTTTCTAACGAGCAAGTGAATGACTATATACGAGTGACCGGTCAGCAGGCGCTGAATATAAGGTAAGTTATACGTGCCTGTTTCTCCATCGAACAAATGAGTGCTAACGATATCCGCTTCGCCATGATACATTTTGATCAAACTGTTGAGACTGCCAGTAAATGATCGTAATGGTCGATAGGCACCCGCTTCGTCAATGTAACTCGCTAAAATATCCAAACTGATATCTTGTCCGCTTATGATGACAGAATCTGATTGAGGGCGTGTTTGCGGCTTTTCTGCGCTCGACTCTACGATACGGCGGGTATCCGATAGATTTCCACCACTTTTTAATTGTTCTTTATAGGAAGTCAAATCGACCGCGTCTACACGCATTTGACGACCTACACGATATGCACGGATTTCACCTTTTTTAATAAGATCATAAATTGTTAACTTTGATACTTTCAATAACTGGGCGATTTCTTCCGTAGTGTAGGAAATGTTCTGTTCTGAATTACTCATTTTCTCATCCCCCTATGTTCTGTAACCCTATCTTCCGTTATTTCATTGTAAAAAGCAAAATTGTAATCTTGGATGGGGCAAGGCTGACTTGAAGAGTCATGCGGCTTGCGCTTCCAGACGATACGCTTTCCGGAGGGGCGCGGTGGACCTCGCAAAAGTGCGCTGCGAGTTACACCTGTCACCCTTATCCTCTCGGAGTCGATCGTCCTCCAGCTTCAGCCGTACTTTGTGTGTGCAAGACAGGTTGATCACTCTTTGTATGTGGTGAAAGACTACGTGGGCTTGTCTGCTACTTCATGTTCGTTTATTAGATGGGGCAAGGTTGACTTGAAGTGTCTTGCGGCTTGCGCTTCCAGACGATACGCTTTCCGGAGGGGGCGCGGTGGACCTCGCAAAAGTGCACAGCGAGTTACACCTGTCGCCCTGATCCTCTCGGAGTCGATCGTCTTCCAGCGCAAGCCGTACTTTGTGTGTGCAAGACAGGTTGATCACTCTTTGTATGTGGCGAAAGACCAACATCAGCTACTATGACTATTTCGATGGACTGAGTGGAAAAAGCAATGACTCTATATGTATTCAATCAGGCAATCCAAAGCTTCACCCACACTGTTCAGGAAGTAGAGCTTACCATACTCTATTTCTGGACGAACACAAACTGACTTCCCGACAAAAACTCAAGGATTCTCCCGGAAGAACCGGCGACTCCTGGAGGATCAGGGTGACAGGTGTAATCGCCAACGCATTTCTGGCGAGTCCGCCGCGTCCCCTCAGGAAAGCGTCCGGTTTCTCTCGGGAGAATCCTAGCACGTACACTATTTTTCTTCACTGCACAGGAGAAGTAATTTTCCATACTCTATTTCTGGACGAACACAGACTGACTTCCCGACACAACCTCAAGGATTCTCCCGGAAGAACCGGCGACTCCTGGAGGATCAGGACGACAGGCGTAATCGCCAAAGAACTTATGGCGAGTCCGCCGCGTCCCCTCAGGAAAGCGTCCGGTTTCTCTCGGGAGAATCCTAGCACGTACACTATTTTTCTTCACTGCACAGGAGAAGTAATTTTCCATACTCTATTTCTGGACGAACACAGACTGACTTCCCGACACAACCTCAAGGATTCTCCCGGAAGAACCGGCGACTCCTGGAGGATCAGGACGACAGGCGTAATCGCCAAAGAACTTATGGCGAGTCCGCCGCGTCCCCTCAGGAAAGCGTCCGGTTTCTCTCGGGAGAATCCTAGCACGTACACTATTTTTCTTCACTGCACAGGAGAAGTCACTCACTCCGCTTCAACTTCTGGACGAATACTATCTACTTGTCAAAAGCATCTCATTACCCAGATGACAATTTCTTTAGATCATCAACAGACTTAGCAAAATTGACAAGCTTAAGGAAGAATATTATGATGTTTCTATATATAACTAGTTATGTTTAGATATATCTAGTTATATATAATAGATAAAGGGGGTCATTTATAGTGAAACGTTTTTTACTATCGGTGTTGTTTGTCATTCTTTCTATTCTACTAGTAGGATGCTCGAATACCGACGAGCCGGAAAACTCACAGGGAACTGATCAGCAAACACCAGAAGCGGACAAACAACCTGCTGAAGAGGTCGAGTTGCTAATATCCGCTGCAGCTAGTTTGACTGATGCACTGGAAGATCTAAAAGGGACATTTGAAGAACAGCACGAAGGAGTTACACTTACATATAACTTCGGCAGTTCTGGTAAACTAGCAACAAATATCGAGAATGGTGCACCGTCTGATGTGTTTTTGTCAGCCAGTTCGAAAGATATGAACGACATGGAAGAAAAAGAACTGATCGTCAATGAATCCCGAAAAGATTTCACATCTAACGTATTAGTATTGATCGCACATAAAGATTCCAACATGGAAGTTTCTTCATTCGAAGAGATTGATCCAGCGACAGTTGATCATTTCGCGGTGGGCGAGCCTGAATCTGTACCTGTAGGACGCTACACGAAAGAAACTTTGGAAAACTTGGAACTTTGGGAACCACTGCAAGATAAATTAGTTCTTGGTTCTGATGTGCGCCAAGTATTGACATACGTAGAGATGGGCAATGCAGATTTAGGGGTAGTCTATTCAAGTGATGCTTTTATTTCAGATGATGTAAAAGTATTAGCTGAATCGAATCCTGAATGGCATGCGCCGATTGTTTATCCTGGAGCAGTCGTTAAAGATTCTAAGCATAAAGAAGCTGCACAGCAATTTTTGGATTATTTGACGAGTGATACAGGAACGGAAGCTTTGCAGAAATTCGGATTTAAGTAAAAGAGTGGAGGAGAGGGCTTGCTGGAAATGGATTATTCACCTTTGCTATTATCACTAAAAGTGGCTGCCATCTCCACTTTCTTTGTGTTTGTAGTAGGGGTGCTAATTGCTTATTACTTAGCGAAGCGAGAGTTCTTTGGAAAAAGTATTTTAGAAGCGCTATTTTTACTTCCGCTCGTTTTGCCGCCGACTGTAGTAGGTTTTGGTTTGCTTGTCCTATTCGGTAAAAAAGGGTGGATTGGCAGTTGGTTACTTGAATGGTTTGACTTCCAAATTGTTTTCACATGGATTGGTGCGGTGATTGCGTCGATTGTTGTTTCATTCCCACTCATGTACCAAAGTGCTTCAGCTGCTTTTGAAAGTTTAGACGAACGCCTTTCCAATGCTGCACGAACGATGGGTGCGTCGGAATGGCGCGTGTTTTTCACAATAGTCTTCCCGTTGGCATGGCCTGGGTTATTGGCTGGCCTTGTATTGTCTTTTGCGAGGGGCCTTGGGGAGTTTGGTGCGACGTTAATGCTTGCCGGTTATATTCCGGGAAAGACCGACACGATCCCGATGGCTATTTACTTTGCGGTGGAGTCGGGACAGATGGAAAAAGCTACGTTTTGGGTCATCATCATTATTACGTTCGGATTTAGTTTGATCTTATGGGTAAACTGGTGGAGCAAACGTAATATTCGTCGTTTTACACGGACATGACAGACTAGGAGGAAATGATATGCTACATGTAGATATTCATAAACAACTCGCACATTATACATTACATATTCAATTTGAAATGGGAGCGGAGATTCTCGTATTAGTCGGTCCTTCGGGGTCAGGAAAAACGACAATTTTAAATAGTATTGCGGGTTTAGTCCACCCAGACAGTGGATTGATCGTGTCAAAAGATCATTCGTTTTATTGTGACGAGCAAAAACCGATGCCAGCGAGAGATCGCCAAATCGGCTATTTATTTCAAGACTATGCACTGTTCCCGCATATGACGGTGGAGAAGAATATTTTATACGGCGTGAAGAAAAAACAAGAGAGTCAATTGATGATTAGTGAGTTGCTACAAGTACTTGGCATTGAACACCTATTGCAAAAATATCCTCACCAAATATCAGGTGGAGAAAAACAACGTGTCGGTTTAGCGAGAGCACTTGCTGCCAGACCTTCTGTATTGTTATTAGATGAGCCGTTATCTGCTTTGGACAAAGAGACACGCAAACAGTGCCAAGATGAATTATTGCGTTTACATGAAATGTGGAAAATCCCATTCATCATTGTGACGCATGATTTAGAAGAAGCTGAACGTTTAGGAGATCGAATCATCTATTTAGATCATGGAAAAATCGTAGACGAACGGTGGAAACGTCAGCTGATTTCTACATATTAAGAGGAACTAACGATATGCAAAGCTCAGATTTCTCAATCGGGCTTTTTTATTTTTTGTGAAATGACTGTGAAACGGCTATACTTTACTTTAGTGACTAACTATAAAGTAGCAACGGAAAATAAAATTCGTACATTGAATGGGAGCTGAAAAAGTGGGGAAACAGCTGAATGATCGAAAGGCACAGCACATACAAATCGTCTTGGATGAGCATGTGACAGGTCATACGATTACAACTGGCTTAGAAAATTATCATTTTATACATAATGCGTTACCTGAATTGGCGTTTGACTCGATACGATTGCAACAAGATTTCTACTCTACTCGCTGCAAGACGCCATTTTTAGTTAGTTCGATGACAGGTGGAGCTGATTTTGCAGAAACGATCAATCGAAATTTGGCAATTGCGGCTGAACAGAAAGGGTGGGCTCTTGCACTTGGATCGACACGAGCATTAATCGAAAGTGAAGATTTCCGTCCATCATTCGCTCTACGACGCTACGCCCCAAGTGTTCCTATCATCGCAAATCTCGGTGCAGTACAGTTGAATTATGGCTTTTCTGCTGTGGAATGCGACAAGATCATTGAATATACCGATGCTGATGCACTTGTTTTGCATGTAAATATTTTACAAGAAGTCATTCAACCAGAAGGAAATACAGATTTCAGTGAGTTGCTTTCAAAAATTGAGAAACTATGTAAAGCTTTACCGATTCCAGTAGGTATTAAAGAAGTAGGTTGGGGAATTGATGCAGCAACTGCTCAAAAATTAACTGATGTCGGCATTTCATTTATAGATGTTGCTGGGGCAGGGGGGACTTCTTGGAGTCAAGTGGAGAAATTCCGTACAACTGCCGTCAAAAGACAAGCGGCAAATGCATTTAGCGAATGGGGAATTCCGACTTCTGATTCAATTATTGCGGTAAGATCCAAAGTCAAGGAACAATTAGTCATCGCAAGTGGTGGGTTGGAAACTGGAGTGGATGCTGCAAAATGTATTGCTTTAGGTGCAGATTTTGTCGGATTTGGTCGTGCGATTTTGGAAGATGCTACTATTTCAGCGGAACGAGTTTTACAATCAATGGAAGTAAAAGAACTTGAACTACAGATGGCGATGTTTGCAGTCGGTGCACAATCAATCCAAGATTTACAACAAACAAAAAGATTACAAAAAAACTCGTGAATGGTGAATGTCACGAGTTTACTGACGTAATGAGGAGGAATATACATGTGGAAATTAGTAAATGGAAAAATGATACAAACGACAGATAATACGCGAGTGAAATTTCGTACGAATATTAGCGAAGAGATATTACAACAACTGGAACAATTAGCGGATGAGTACGATACGTATAGTAATTATTTATTAGAAAATGGATTACGAAACGTATTAGCAAATGGAATCATTCGTTATGATAAAGAATTACGGCCGACAGATCGGATTCAATATAAAACGACGTATGATAAAGAACTGCTGGAATCTGTTAAAGAGCTAGCAAAAGAACATAAACTATTTATAAATGATGTGATTGAGTATAGTGTAGATTATATAGAGTTCACAGATATTAAGACGAAAGATTATAAAAACCGCTTGGAAAGCTAGCGCGAGAGGTCAATAGGGAGAATAGAAAATGTATAGATCGTAGAACGCCCCGAACATAATATAAATTATAGGAAGTTCTATATCAATACAAAGTATACTTGAGATAATGAGACGAAAGCGATTTTTTCTTAGGATAATCGCACGTCTCATTATATACACTGTATATAGTTTCTTCAACATTTTATTATGTTTATGATTTGTCGATCCATTCGCGCATTCGTTTGTAAATAGATTGTGACGGCTTCGCTCCACCACGTTCTATATTACTTATATACGATGTGGAGATTTTCAACTCACGTGACACCTCTTGCAGCGTTTTACCTACTTGCAGACGCTTTTCTTTAAATTCATTCCCGATCACCTGATCCGTCTCATCTTTACTAGGCGTCATAGATAATTCTGGCGTACTTTTCGTGTTATTTTTCCGTTCAATTGGTTGGTAATATTTAATTATATCGTCCGGTGGTGCAATAATAATCGTTGCCTCTTGCCAAATTCGTAGCCATCCTTTCCTTGCCATGCAGCTTTCATCCCATTGGTCATATTGCCAAAATGTGATGACGCCTTCCTCTTCTAGTAGATCTAAAGCTTTTTCCAGTCGATCGCGAATTCTTGAAGGTGCTTGGGAATCCAGTTGGACACCTAATTTCTCTAGTAATGTACTGATTTTATGAGGCTGTAAATAACTTGCTTTGCGTGCTTGTGTACGCCAGCGCCAGCTTAAATAGCGGGTCAACTTTTTCTCCCATTTGCGCTGATACGGGTTGAATTCTATCGCTTGGTTAGGCTGTAATTTCACTTGTCTGCTTGATCCTTTTAAAAAATACTCGAACGCTTCGCCGATTGTTAGCAAAAAGACATCTTGTGAAATTTCACCTTCAAATGTATGCGGTGAACCGTCCAATGTGTTAAATAAAAACACTCGACTTTGTATGGATTTTTTCGTCGGTTTACCTTGTTCATACACGATGATATGTTGCATGTCTATCCATAAGTTTTCAATAACAGAAAGCGCTTTCAAAACTTGTGTTCGCTGTTGCTTTTCAAAGCCTCCCCGTCGGCCTGATCCGCCCAGCTTCGTTTTTAAGCCACGACTGTGCAATAAATCGTCCAAACGAATCTCTACACGGTCTGTCGCTTCAGCAGAACGTGTTAAATAGTGATGACACAATGTATCGAGCACATCTACGTCTAATTCTGTTAATTCTTCTGCAAGCTTGTCCATTGCCGTTTTCATATAGGCGTCATTCTTTTTACTCGTTGGAACTAATTGTATAGATCCCAACAGCATATTATTTTCTATACGAGCTTGCGGCCACCCTCCTGACGGGTCGATCACGAACTTGCGGTTGGAAATTGCTTCCGTAATGAATTGATAAATCGGATTGCTCATGATGGTAAAGTTATGATCTTTCACTATCAACTCAAAATCCCGATGTTCGCCCACTGGATTGCTGACTCCTAATAAAGCCGTGATTTGTTTCATCGAATCTTTCTCAATTTCGAATTGCACGAGTATTTCTGAAATCCATTTTTTCATATACGTATTGACGACATCAGTGAATCTGTCGATGAAATTGTCATGATTAGAGGCAAAGTTATCACTGATTTTTTGGAAGAATAGCTCATTTAGTTCTTCTTTCTCTAGTGTAAGAAGTCGTTCGTAGCTGTATGTCTCTACCAATTCTTCGATTCCGTGATTTACTAAGTAGTTTTTAAATAATGCACTAAACCCTTCCCATGAGTTTTCATCAGTGAGACGCGTATGGGAATGAAGCATGACTTCATATTTTTGAAAAAGCTTGTTCAGTATTTCCCATTTGAGTGTAGGTTTATTTTCGAGTAACGGCACGAGGTGGTTTTCATTTGTACTATAGAACTTGGCTGTCATAAATTCAGTAATCTTCACTAACATTTCATCTCTCGCGTTAATACGTAATTTATGATACAGATCGAAGTTCTCTTCATATTTCTGCTGGCGAATAATAAATGTTTCCGATTTACTCCGAGGAAAAATATAATTACGTTCAATCTTTTTCTTTAACTTATCGGATGGAAAGTTCACTAAGTAGTTGTAGTCAAAGTGATTGGGCTGACGTTCATACAAAATAATGACTTGAAAATCGTCAATTTTACTCTTTAAGACATCATATGTCGTTGCTTCATTCAAACGTAGAGTAGATTGTATCAAAAACTATACCCCCCATAACAATTATGCTTCGTTTAGCGTATCATATTTTTCTGAAATTTTCTATTCGCTTTTCGGCACGTTGGGAATATTAGGTAGATAAGACTAAAGACAAAAAACAGTCTAGAGCGTTCATTAGTAATGAAACGCCTAGACTGTTTAAATTTTTTATGAGACGAGCGCGCCGACCAATTTAAGTTCGTCGATAAATAGCGGAAGAACTTCGAATAGATCTCCGACAATTCCGTAGTCTGCCACATTAAAGATGCTTGCTTCCTCATCGCTATTAATCGCAACGATTACTTTAGAGTTGGACATACCGGCCATATGCTGGATCGCCCCTGAAATTCCTACTGCGATATATAGATCCGGTGTGACCACTTTCCCTGTTTGACCGATTTGCAGTGAATAGTCACAGTAGTCTGCGTCACACGCTCCACGTGATGCCCCTACAGCGCCTCCAAGCAAGTCTGCTAATTCATATAGCTTTTGGAAGCCTTCTGCGCTTTTTACGCCGCGTCCGCCCGCTATTACGACTTTTGCTTCTGACAGATCGACGCCTTCTGTTTTCTTGCGGATCACTTCTTTCACAATCGTACGTAAATCTTTAACATCTACGTCTTTCGCTGAAATTTCTCCCGAACGGCTCGCATCTTTTTCAAGTGCTGCAATATTATTTGGACGGATCGTCGCAAAAAGAAGACCGTTATCTTTTATTATTTTCTTTTCGAACGCCTTACCGGAATAGATCGGTCGCGTGAAGACAACATCACTACCTTCTTTGTCAATCGCTACAGCGTCTGATAGCAGCCCGAGTTCCAATCGGCTAGCAATCTTAGGAGTTACGTCTTTACCGATCGCTGTATGGCCCATAATGACGCCAGAAGGATTTTCCTCATCCATGACCTCCATAATGACTTGGCCATATCCTTCAGAAGTGTAGTGAGTTAGATTTTCATGGGAAACGGTAATGACGCGATCCGCACCGTAGTGAACCATTTCCTGAGCCTGTGACCGTAAATCACCATCACCTAGCAATAAAGCGACTACTTCAGCGTCTGCATGTACTTGCTTTGCAGCCGCAATTGTTTCAAAACTGACTTTACGAAGAACCCCTTGCTGTAATTCTCCGATGACTAGTATTTTTTCACTCATAGTAAAACTCCTTTCTTTATCCACGCAATGTTAGATCACTTTTGCTTCATTTGATAAGACGTTTACTAATTCTTTTACTTGCTCATTTAATTCACCTTGTAAAATTCGGCCCGCTTGCTTTTTAGGGGGTAAGAAAATGGAAATTGTCGCTGTTTTAGGCGCGACATCGTCTTCGTCTAGATCCAGGTCATCTAGCTCCAATTGCTCCAGCGGTTTTTTCTTTGCTTTCATAATTCCTGGAAGTGACGTATATCTTGGCTCATTCAAGCCTTGCTGGCACGTCACGAGTACCGGAAGCGATACTTCGATTTTTTCTACGTCGCCTTCTACGTCTTTTTCAATATTCGCTACACCGTTTTCAATTTCCAGGTTCACGATCGTCGTAACAAACGGCATGTGCAGACGTTCTGCTAAGCGTGGTCCCACTTGACCGCTCGCTTCATCGATTGCTACATTGCCCGCTAAGATCAAGTCGACGTCTTTGTCTTCGAAAAATGTTTCCAAAATCTTCGCTGTCGTATATTGATCACCATCTTCGAGATCATCATCTGTATCGATCAGTACTGCATCATCTGCACCCATCGCTAGCGCTGTACGTAATTGTTTCTCAGAATCCTCGTCACCAATCGTTACGACAGTGACCTTGCCTCCGTGTTGGTCGCGCTGCAAAATCGCTTCTTCGATCGCATACTCGTCGTATGGATTAATGATGTACTCTGCTCCACTTTTGTCAATTTGATTGTTTGCTACTGTGATGGCTTCTTCTGTATCAAATGTTTTTTTCAATAATACGTAAATGTTCATGAAAAATCTCCTCTCTGTACGTTAGGTAACTATCTTACTTAATTTCTTCTGTTTTTAATGGTTTCGGTACGATTGTAGTATCTACTAAGTCTTCTGTTTTGTGAATTCCAGGAATCGCCCGAGGAATGAGTGGCAAAAATAGTAGAGAAACGACAACTAGTCCAATAATGACCATCGCTGTATTAGAAATCGCTCCTACATTATTACCGCTAGCACTGAAAATGGAGTACGCAACTAATGCGAGTGAAGCACCCATTCTTTGTGCGATATTTTCAATTACTGTATTTGTGAACGTTACGACGTTCATTCGTTCATTTGAAGCTTTAGAGACGATGAGTCCTTTAACTGCCGGTGTCATAAACCCGACTCCTGTACCGACCAAGCCCATCGAGATGAACAAGTAAAGGAATGATGCTTCTATATTGACGAACGTTAACATAATGATTCCTGAAGTGAATATGAGAATTCCTATACCAATGATTAAACGCGCTGAGAAATTTTTAATAATTCTTCCACTGAAGTACGCTGCAACAGACGTCCCGATGAATATCGCCATTTGCAGGAATCCGACTGTCGTAGCTGCTTTGCCTTGCACTCCTTGGACGAAGAATGTCAATAAATACATAACACCTGAGTATCCTAAGAAGATAAATACTGCAATTGTCGTTGGAACCCAAAAGTTACGATTGGCGACATACTCTAAATCAAGTAAAGGAGCTTTTTGTTTTTTCTCAACAAAAATCAATATCGTTAATGCTGCGATGAATACGATTAATGATGGAATCCACATGCCTGACTCGATACCGAAGCTATTAATGAATGTAGGAATCGTCAATAGACCAAGTAGTAATACGATAACGAAGATCAAACCGAGCACATCTAGTTTTTGACGTGAAGCCACTTTTACGTGAGGCACAAATACGAATAACGCAAGAGCTACACCGCCAAGTACTGCCGTAAACAAGAAGCTCGCTTGCCAGTTGATCACATCCACTAACATTCCACTAATAACGGGTCCGAATACAGCTCCGATTGTAATGATTCCCATAAATGCACCGATTGCTTTTCCGCGCTGTGTACCTTCCATGAACTTCCCAGCGTACGCGATGCCTGAAGGTGCAATGGCGGCGCCGGATATCCCTTTAAAGAATAACCCTAGAACGAGTACCCAGAAAGAAAATGAAAAGGCTACAAGTAAAGAACCGACGACCATAAACACGCCACCGATTAAAATAACAAACTTTAATCCAAATGAATCACCAATCCAACCGAGCAACGGCTGAAATCCTGTTAATCCAATCGCTAATCCAAGTTGCATCCACACTGCATATCCAGGCGTTAAGTTAAATTCTGTCAGCATATGTGGATAGGCAGGAAGATGTGTAGCTAAACTCAACATGATAAAGAATGCACCAAAACTAATCAGGTAAAATCCTCGGTTAATTGACTTATCATTCAATGTAGCTGCGTTCATATAGTGGCCTCCTCATTTCAAATAGGTTATTTCAAGCTGGCTTCTTTATGTATGTTACATCTAGCTGTCGTGAAAATAGTGATATAATGATAACGCTTACAAATACATGTGTAGAAGTCGCTTCCCTATTTGATAGGAAGCATCGTTTAAAAGTATAGAGTGGGAGCCAACTATGTGCTGGCCCCAGCCTATAGCTACTTATCGAATATTAATGACACACGCTTTTTCTTGTGTATATTCTAGAATCGTATCCGATCCATAGCCACTTTCCTTCATCCCGCTAAATGGTAAATCTGGTCCAACTCTAGCGTACGTGTTCACCCAAACATTTCCTGCTTTTAACTTATCGATCATACGGTGCGCTCTGCGTAAATCTTCTGTCCAGACACCTGCTGCTAAACCGAAGCTTGTATCGTTCGCTAGCTGAACTGCTTCTTCTTCCGTATCGAAAGGAATCGCTACCGCCACAGGACCAAAAATTTCTTCACGGCAAAGCTTTTGATCATTATCCGCCACTTTCACTAACGTCGGTGCTACCCAGTAGCCTTTCGCATAGTCTGATTGGTTCGGTACGACGTTCTCTCCGCCATACATTCCACCGAAGACCACTTCATATTCGTCTTTCGTTGCTTCATCAATATATGAACAAACTTTTTTATATTGAGCTTCATTCGCAATCGGCCCCATCGTATTGCTCTTATCCAATGTATCGCCGTGTTTCACATAATCAGGGTCTGTCATGATCTCCTTCATATGGGCAATGACTTTATCGTAAATCGTGCGCTGGATCAGCATACGTGACCCCGATACACAAAGCTGTCCAGAATTACGTGTAAAGATTCCACTGATCAAGCCATGTGCTGCTTGTTCAATATCCGCATCTTCAAAAACGATATTCGGTGATTTCCCACCAAGTTCAAACACTAAAGACTTCGGTGAATGAGCTGTCGCTTTCGTAATCATTTCAGCTGTACCGATCGAACCTGTTAAGCTCACTTTATTCACTTCTTTATGACCGACTAAATAATCACCGATCACTCGACCTGATCCAGAGATGACGTTCAGTACGCCAGGAGGTAAGATTTGTGAAATTAACTCACCGTAACGTAATGAACCAACTGCTGCACTTTCAGACGGTTTAATCACTACCGTATTTCCTGCTGCTAGCGCGTATGCCGCTTTAATCGTAAACGTGAACAGTGGAGCATTCCAAGGCAAAATTCCGACCACGACACCGTATGGCTTGCGTAGCGTAAACCCGAAATCACCTGTACCCATTTGTACCGTACGACCTTCACCGCCAACTAACGAAGCTGCACCAGAAGCGTCATACCAAATTTGTTTTAATACTTCTGCTAAATAGCCATACTCATCTAATACCCAGCCGTTATTGCGCGTTTCCAGCTCCAGTAATTCCGTTGCATGCTCAGAAATCATATCGCCGATTTTCCGTAAATAATCTCCGCGTGTACGAGCAGGTAAACTAGCCCAGTCTTCGAATGCTGCGCGAGCCGCTTGGATTACGGCCTCTGTGTCTTCGATTTTACTAGATGGAATCGTTGCCCACACTTGTCCTGTCGCTGGATCAATACTGTTGGATGTGGCTCCGTCTTGTGAAGGGACTACTTCTCCGTTGATAATATTGCCGTATGCTTTCACTTTGGATTCCGTCACTTGTGTCATTATAATTCCCCCTTATGAATAACAATCTAGGTCGTAGAATCTGTATAAGTTATTTTCAACAAAACAAGCTTATACAAATGTTCTTTATCTGTTTATTTAATAGTCATTACACAAGCTTTTTCATACGTATAGTCTAGAATTGAGTCTGTCCCATAACCACTCTCTTTGACACCGGTAAACGGTAAGTCTGCCGCCACTCTAAAGTACGTATTGACCCAAACGTTTCCTGCATTTAACTTGTCGATTAGACGATGTGCCCGAGCGAGGTCTTGTGTCCAGACACCCGCTGCTAGACCAAAAGTGGAGTCATTCGCGAGTTCAATAGCTTCTTCTTCTGTATCAAACGGAATAGCTACACCTACTGGACCAAAAATTTCTTCGCGGCACAGTTTCTGTGTCTGGTCTTTGGCTTTAACGAGTGTAGGCTCCACCCAAAAACCATTCGCAAACTTCGGTTCATTCGGTAACAGCACATCGCCACCATAGCGACCACCAAATACTACTTCATATTCATCATTTGCTGTCTCGTCAATATATGAGCAAACCTTTTTATATTGGACAATGTTAGCGATAGGCCCCATTGAATTATTTATGTCCAATGTGTCGCCCATTCGCACTGCATCTTTTTTTGTCATCATTTCTTTCACGCGCTCAATGACTTCATCAAACACCGACCGCTGAATAAGTATACGCGATGCAGAACTACAAATTTGTCCTGCATTACGTGTAAAGATTCCATTCATAACCCCTTGCGCAGCTTGTTCAATGTCCGCATCCTCAAAGACGATATTTGGTGATTTTCCACCGAGTTCAAATAGTAAAGATTTTGGTGAATGTGCCGTCGCCTTTGTAATTAACTCTGCTGTAGCAATAGAGCCTGTTAAACTCACCTTATCCACTTCTTTATGAGCTACTAAATCGTCACCGATGTCTTTTCCGTAGCCAGAAATGACATTCAGTACACCCTTTGGCAAGATGTCCGAAATTAACTCACCGTAACGTAAGCAAGCGACTGCCGCATGTTCTGACGGCTTGAGAATGATCGTATTACCTGCTGCCAGTGCATAAGCTGCCTTAATCGTAAATGTAAACAGAGGTGCGTTCCAAGGTAGGATTCCGACAACTACACCGTACGGCTTACGTAATGTAAAGCCGAAGTCATCTGTACCCATCTGTACCGTGCGACCTTGTCCACCTACTAAGGCCGCTCCACCAGCTGCGTCATACCAAAGCTGCTTCAATACTTCCGCTAAATAAGCATGCTCGTCAAGTACCCAACCGTTATTTTTTGTTTCAAGCTCTAATAACTCTGTTGCGTGCTGTGATAGCATATCTCCAATTTTACGTAAATAATCACCGCGTGTGCGTGCTGGTAAATCAGCCCAGTCTTCAAACGCTCCACGTGCTGCTTGTGTAACGAGCTCGACTTCATTCTTTTGACTCAATGGAATCGTTGCCCATACTTCACCGGTCGCCGGATTGACACTTTCCATACTCTCTCCAGTGTGCATGATTTTTCCATCTATCACATTACCGTACGCTTTTACTTTGGATAACTCTGTTACGTTTGTCATTTATTTTCCTCCTTCTGATTACCAGCCGAGTGAAGAAACCACTTTTTCTTGATAAAAAGGTGTGGAACCTAAATATTGATCATAGTAACGTGCACGTTTGACAAATAAATGACAGTCAATTTCTTCTGTAAATCCGATGCCACCGTGTAGTTGGATATTGTGGGAAGCCGCTTCAATGAATTTCTCCGTAGCATATGTGCGCGCACTGTAGACAGCCGCTTCACGATCGATTTCTTCCGTGTCCACTACCCAGTTTGCATAATAGCTTAACGAACGAGCAATTTCCAAGTGAACTTTCATATCTACGATGCTATGTTTCACCGCTTGGAAGCGACCGATCGGTTGACCGAATTGTTCACGGATTTTCGCATATTCCGCTGCCATATGAACGACATGCTCCATCGCACCGACCATATACGAACTAAGGGCGGCATTGAAATAGAGCAAGCCTTCTTGAAGAGACGCCCAGCCTGCATCAACTTCTCCAATCAGTTGATCTTCTGTAATGACTACATTTGCAAAGTCGATTTTCGATACGTGCTTCGCTTCGTCGAATGACATCTGTCGCTCAATAGCTAGCTCCTCTACTTTATCGATCAACACGAGAGATAGACCATCTTCCTGATCTTCACTCGTACGTACGAGCAGTAAAAAGGCTGTAGCTAATTCCGCTTCAGGCACGAGAATTTTCGTACCATTCAATACATACTGTCCATCGTTCTTTTCTAATGTGCATTGAATACCTTGTGGTGAAAAATCATTGTGAGGCTCCAGTGCGGCGAAAGAAATTTGCATCTCTCCTGCTGCAATCGCAGGCAAATAGCGTTTCTTTTGCTCTTCTGTACCATATTTTTTAAGAATCGGAACGACTAACGCATTCGTCTCCATAAAAAGTCCGGGAACTAACGAACGGCCAAGCTCCTCAAACGTTGGCACAAGGTCTAGTGCTTCGAGATCCAAACCGTCGTATTCTTCGGGAATATTAATACCAGAGCAACCGAGTTCAGCTAATGTGCCATATACTTTATTCAATGTTTCGGGTTGATCTTTAATCATGTCCCGGGCAATTTGAGTGCCGCCAAATTTATCAAGCATTTTACGAATATGTCCACGAAACATCTCTTGCTCTTCTGTTAATGAAAAGTCCATAATTCATCCCTCCGCTATCTATTAACGTCCCATATCTTTCGGTAATCCTAGTACGCGTTCACCAATTGTATTTCGTTGTACTTCGCTCGTTCCGCCACCGATCGTCTGACCGAATGAAGCGAGGAATAGACTTTGCCATTTAGAATCGACAGCTGCGTCCTTATCCCATAGCACACCTTGATGGCCTTGCATCTCAACAGCGAATGAAGACAATTCTTTATTCAACTCACTGACGACTAACTTATCAATCGAGCTCTCTGGTCCCGGTTGTCCGTTCTTTACTGTCGTTGTAAGATTTCTAAAGTAATTCAATAGCGATCCACGCACACGAGCATAAAAGCCTGCCATTTTTTGTCTGATTAACGGATTGTTGATTAACGGTTGACCGTTCACTTTATATTCTTGCGCTAATTTCACTGTATCGTTAAACTGCTTTTCCAATGTGAATAGCTCTGCACCGATACCTGTGCGCTCATGAAGCATTAATGCGATCAACACATGCCAGCCAGCATCGACTTTTCCAACGATATCCGCATCTGTTGCGACAGCGTCTGTTAAATAGACTTCGTTAAAGTCTGTATGACCGTCCATTTGAACGATCGGAAGAGTTTCGACACCTGGCTGATCCATATCGATCAGGAACACTGTAATGCCTCGGTGCTTCTTCTCAGGCACATTGCTCGTACGTGTCAGTAAGAAACACTTATCTGCCACATGTCCGAAGCTAGTCCATACTTTTTGTCCGTTAATGAGCCAACGATCTCCATCTTTTACCGCACGGGTTTTCAGTGCTGTTAAATCCGATCCGGCACTTGGCTCTGAATAGCCTTGGCACCACACTTCTTCGCCTGTCAAAATTTTCTTCAAGTATTTCTCTTTTTGCTCTTCCGTACCCATATCGATTAACGTAGGGCCTACCATATGAATCCCTATGTAATTAATGAGTGGCGGCGCTTTAACACGTACCATTTCTTGATGGTAAATGATTTCTTCCATTAAGCTGGCGTCTCGTCCACCATATTCTTTCGGCCAAGCAATTGCGGCCCATCCACCTTCGTACAGCTTGTTTTGCCATGCCCGTAAGTACGCGGAGTACTCATCCAAATCTTCCGGTAAATCGCGTTTCCCTTCTAGCCATCCTTCCGGGAGATTCTCTTCCAGCCATGTGCGTAGTTCGGTTCTAAATTTTTCTTCTTTTTTCGTAAAAGAGAAATCCATAATCGCTCATCCTTCCTATCTTATCGATCCGTCAGTTTTTTATCGGTGTCCATTGCGGTAAGGCGCGGTCTTCTGTAATATCTACCCACGTCATTTGGATCGGCATTCCGATTTCCAAGTCTTGTTCTTCGCAGTTCAGAATATTGCCCATAATTTTCACTTCGGGCACATCGTCCAGCTGTGCCAAGGCTATAATCGTCGGTAGTTCATCTTGGAATCCAGGCAAGAACGGGCGGTAGGATACGACGTATGAATAAACAGTTGCTGTAATATCATCGCCGAAGTTTTCCCAGCTGACATTCGGGCTGCCGCATTTCGCGCAGCTCGGGCCTGGTGGTTGTGCGTATGCCTGGCAATCATCACATTTTTGCAAAGCCAATTGATGGGCATCCGCTGCATCCCAATACGGTTTATTGTCTTGATCTTTTAATGGAATTGGTTTTTGGTACGTCGTTGCTGTTTTCATAGTATTCCTCCTAGTTTCGTAAAATCATCGCGCCGGCAATATCCGGTCCAGCCCAGCCCGTTAAGATTCCCATTTTACAATCCTCGACTTGACGATCGGTTCCTTTATAGTCGTGACGCAGTTGTCGGACAATCTCGATGGCATTGTTCATGCCATGTGTATAACCTTCAGACAACATGCCGCCCGCTGTATTCGTCGGTAGTTTGCCGCCGATTTTCAGATTTCCTTGCGCGACGAACTCACCTACTTCTCCGCGTTTAGCAAACCCGTACGCTTCTAACTGACGCAGTACGACCCAGCTAAAGCAGTCATAAATAGCTGCGACGTCGATATCTTCTGGTGTAACGCCTGCATTTTCATACAGTTCTTCTGCTACGTAATCAGCCGCCACATGATCGACGTCATTCCAATAATGTGTATGTGGGTGACACTCTCTAATGGCGATGCCTTTAATGTAAACAGGTGTAGACGTACACTCTTTTGCTCGCTCCGCTGAAGTGACGATAATCGCATTTCCTTCATCCAGCTCTAGGCAAGAATCATGAATATTGAATGGTGAGCTAATATCCGGTGTCGCTAAGTAATTTTCCATCGTTAACGGCTTGCCATGTAGAAACGCTTTTGGATTACGTTGTGCATGTTCGTAGAAACTCAAGCACACTTCACCAAGATGTTCTTTCGTAATCCCTGTTTGCTGCATATGACGTGTCGCAAACATGCCGAACCATTGCGATGGACTCGCTGAACCATAAGGAATGACAAAGCTTCCACCTGATAGTGCGCCTTGCAACATATCTGGATCATAGCCGCGTCCTACACGTGTACCCGAACTACCATTCATCGAGCGGTAAATGAGCACTGTGTTCAACATGCCC
This sequence comes from Sporosarcina sp. PTS2304, assembly GCF_003351785.1. Lineage (GTDB taxonomy): Bacteria > Bacillota > Bacilli > Bacillales_A > Planococcaceae > Sporosarcina. The sequence continues at coordinate 1,097,865 of NZ_CP031230.1, read as the reverse complement.
GATTCGATCAATGAAATCGCATCACCGATCAGCATTTCAGTACTCGAACCGCCACCTTGAATATCTTTTACATATTTCGGTCGAACTCCTAAGTACGTAGCTAGCTGATGAGACGTACATGAATCATTTTCGTTATAGTTCATAAACCCATCAATATCTGTCGCTTTGATCCCCGCGTCTTTAATAGCGGCTCTTGCTGCATCCAGTGCTAGATGTAGAGGAGTTTTTCCTGACTTTCTAGAACGTTCACTCTCTCCTACACCGACAATTGCATACCGATCATTTATAGTTCCCATACGTAATTCCTCCTATTTCACATTCGCTTTCTTACGTTAGTTGTAAAATGGCACTGCCTGATCCAACGATTTCGCCTGATTTCTTTTCAGCTGTTAAATCGAGTGCGATACAGCGCTTGCCTTCTTCTTCATACGTGCGTTCTACCACTCCAGAGCAGCGAATTTCATCGCCCACGAATGTCATTTTTCCAAAACGCATTTTAAAATTGATGACTTTCGCTTGCTGAGCTGCTACTTTCATCACATACTCGCCTAAAAAACCCATGACGAGCATGCCGTGTGCGATGACTCCGTCCATGCCGATTTTTCGTGCAAACTCATCGTCTAAGTGCAACGGGTTAAAATCCCCTGAAGCTCCCGCATACTGAGCGAGTTGTACTTTCGTAATCGGTGGTTTCAGCATCGGTTCGATTTTCTGGTCTGCTACTAGATCTTCTAACACCCAATCTTTAATCATACTTACCCCTCCGTTATTTCGCTAATGAACGATAGACAATATTCATGCGACTAATACAAACTAGCTCGCCAGTGTCATCTTTCATCTCGGTATCTAGTTTTAAAAACTGCATTTTTCCACTTTTTCCTTCTTTATCGTATAGATCACTGACTCTCATCTGACAACGTAAGCGATCTCCTATTCTAACAGGCTTGTAATAGATGAATTCCTGTTCGCCGTGAAGCATTCTACGATGATCGAGATCTATAGGAAGTTCATTGTCTCCATTGTTCATTGCGATCGGGAACGTAGGAGGAACGATGAGTCCTTCATATGCCGATTCGTTCGCATAGTTTTCGTCTGTATAAAGTGGGTTCGTATCCCCAATTGCAGTGGCGAATTGACCGACATGCCGTTTTTTCCACTTCAAATATATATTCGTTACTCGTTAATCCCACTACACTTTGATCTAAATCCATAGTTCATCCACCTCACTTCGTAATAATCAATGCATCTGCAGCGACAATCCCTTGTTCATAAACAAGTAAAGGATTAATATCAATCTCTTGAATTTCGTCCGCATAATCTTGAACTAATGCAGAAACTTTCAGCAATACGTCGATAATCGCTTCCGTATCGACCGCATGTTTATTTCGGACACCTGCTAATAATTGGTTACCTTTTAGTTCTTCCATCATATCTACCGCGTCTTGTCTTGTAATCGGTGCCACTCGGAACGAAACGTCTTTGAACACTTCTACAAACACGCCGCCAAGACCGAACATGAGCACAGGACCAAACGTTGGATCATTAGTTACACCGACAATGACTTCGACTCCTTCAGGCAACATTTCTTGAACGGAGATGCCGTGAATGTCTGCTGTTGGACAATGTTCTTTTGCACTCTTCATAATTTCCTGGAATGCTTTTCGAACATCTGCTTCATTTTGTACATTTAACCGAATACCATTCACTTCTGTTTTATGTGGAATATCAGGAGAATCGACTTTCAAGACGACAGGGTAGCCGATCGACTGCGCGACTTCCACCGCGTGATCTTCTGTTTTGGCGATTACGCGTTTTGTTGTACGAATGCCGTAAGTGGATAGCACATCACTCGATTGTGACTCACTTAACGTTTGATTCGTTGGTAATAAGTGATGAATATCCACTTTTGTTATTTCGCTACTAGGTGCGAGTTGAGCCTGTTCTTTCGTTTTTCTATATTTTTCTGCATAGTCCACGAGTTTGCCGAGTGAACGCACAGGATTCATATTTCCTAAAATGAACGGAATGCCGTTGTCCTCTAAGTATTGGACGCATTTCGGAGTGGACATTCCTTCTAATGGGAAGTTTGAAATAAACACAAACTTATCGGAGTTTTTACATAGCTCCACAAACTCTTGTAAGACTGGTGTATTCTCGTCCCAATGGAGCGGAAATTCCGGGAACATAATAATATCTGTATCAGGATCGTTGACGAGAACACGTAACGGCTCCAAGTAAAGTTCAGGATTCGTAATCGATGCAGCCGCTGTTAAATCAACAGGGTTGGAAGCGCTTGCAAAACTAGGAATATTTTTTTCGATTTCCTGTCTTACATGATCACTTAACTCATGAATGACTAATCCGTTCGCTTCACAGCGATCCGCTTCATTAATACCTCGTCCACCGGAACTTGTCACTATGACGGTATTTCTTCCGGTTGGTAGTTTATTGGATAAGAATAATTTAGAAAATGAAATGATGTCATCGTAATCATCTGCTCGGATAATTCCAGTTTGTTTGAAGAAGCCGTCATACACTTGATCTGCTCCAGCTAATGAACCCGTATGAGAAGCAGCAGCACGGCTACCTGCATTACTGCGGCCGGACTTCATGACGATGATCGGTTTATTGATTTCCAAAGCGTATTTCGCAAGCATACGTAACTTTTCTGGATTTTTCTCGCCTTCTAAATAGCCGCTAGCTACTTTTGTTTTCGGATCATGCAACATGTACTCGATGACGTCGGAAAATTCTACATCTACTTCATTTCCTACGCTGACGAAATAGTTAAATGTTAGACCTTGCTGTGCGGCAGCGATATATGTTAAAACGCCGAATGCTCCACTTTGTGTCACGAAGCCGACTTCGCGTCTTTTACCTAGTGGTACGTTCGTTAACCCTGGAGAGAATGTACCCATCAAACCGTTTGTCGTATTGAGGAGACCGACACAGTTCGGACCGATTAATCGCATCTTGTATTGTTGCGCAATTTCTAGTAAACGATTTTGTGCGACAATCCCTTCTTCCCCGATTTCTGAGTAGCCGGACGCAAAGACAATCGCTGCTTTGACACCACTTTCCCCACATTCGATTAAACAGCTTTCTACTTGGTTGATGCCTACGCATAGTATCGCTAAGTCAATTGCTTCTGGCGCGTCACTGACACTTTTATAACAAGGCAAGTTCGCAATCTCTTTGGATTTCGGATGAATCGGATAAATATCTCCTGCAAATCCTGCGTCGATTAGTGCTTTTAATTGTAAGTATCCTATTTTGTTCGTGTTTTCAGATGCTCCCATTACAGCGATTCTACGTGGGTGAAACAATGGATCTAATTCTACGTTTGAGGGTAGTACTTCATGTAACAATTTCATCATCTCGTCACCTCTCCACTTTCATTACTTGCGCTACTTGATCTGTACTGCATGTATAGAATCATACCAAAAGGAGTTTTTTTCTCTTTTCTTTTTTCTGCAGTAAATAATTAATCTTATTAGGAAAGGAAAGAATGAATAGACTGGAGTGAACCGTTGGTAAATAAGAGTTTTTTAATTCTTTATTTTCTGATTAGTCAAGTTCATCCCGACTTTCATGTGTGATTGACCCGACAATCGAGAAAGATAAGCGCTTACATTTCGGAATGTTGAGAAAGTCGTGCATGATTTGTGGAAATGAAAAAACGGATCACAACCTTTTTGGCAAGTTGTGATCCGTTTTTTTAATTTTTTTCTTTTTTCATCGGAGCGAGTTGTACGATAGCTCCATCTTTTGCTTCGTCTACGATTGCACTTCCTGTGGATTGGCGGTTCGTATTTTTCAGTGCCATAGGATCCACTTCAACTGTTTTGTTTTTTGCTGTCCATAAAACAAAATCTACATCCTCTTTGACGGCTTTCATATCGACAATGCGATGCGGGTTAGACTTTAATTCTTTTATGATCGTAACGCCTCGTAGTGCTCTTGCGCTCGTGTCGAATTCTGAAATATTCATTCGTTTCACCGATCCCCGCTGCGTAGCAAGGAAGATGTTCTTCGTTTGATCTGTAATGACTTCAAAGGCGACCAGCTCATCTTCATCCTTTACGTGAATTCCCCGTACGCCGCCGGTTCGGATTCCGGTAATGGCGAGTTCCGTTAGTGAGAATCGCAAGGAATAGGCTTGCTTTGTGATGAAGAGGATATCCTCGGTTCCTGTGACGAGGCGTGCCCCTATTAACCGGTCTTCTTTTTTAATATTCATCGCTTTGTATGAACGGTTATAGCGCTGGACTTGGAAATCGGATAGCTTGGACAGTTTCACATTACCGTTTGATGAAGCGGTTACGACAGTATGATCTTCATCAAAACTTTCTATGCCGATGACGTCCACTAACTCCTCGTTTGGCTCCAGGCCGACGATACTCGATAAATGCTGCCCTAGATCTCGCCAGCGAATATCCGGCAGTTCATGCACAGGCTGATAAATATAATTCCCGAGTGACGTAAATAATAGTAAATGGTGTTGGGTATTCATCGAGAGTTCCAATAAGTTATAGTCGGCTTCTTTCATTTCTTGGCCTTTGCCGTTAGAAGCTGAGTACGAACGCATACTTGTACGCTTGACGTATCCACTCTTCGTAACAGAAACCATCACTTCTTCGCTCGGTACTAAAATATCCAAGTCCACTTTCAACTCTTCAATTTTCTCTTCAATGACAGACAGACGAGGTTCAGCAAATTGTTTGCGGATCGCTTTTATCTCTTTTACTAAGACGGCAGTCAGCTTCGACTCGCTCGCTAATATTCCTTCGAGAGTGACGATTAATGCGCGCAGTTCTTCTTCCTCTTTCTTCAATTCTGTAATGTCTGTGTTTGTCAGGCGGTACAGTTGCAGTGACACGATGGCCTCTGCTTGAATTTCGGTGAATTCATACGCATCGACCAAGTTTTGCTTCGCGTCTTTTTTATCCTTGGATGCACGAATCGTCCGAATCACTTCATCTAGTATCGATAGAGCTTTCATTAAGCCGTCGACGATATGGAGGCGATCTTTTGCTTTTTTTATATCAAATGTCGAACGTCTCGTAATGACTTCTTTTTGATGATCGATATAGGCGTCGAGTAGCATAGGCAACGACATGAGCATTGGACGTCTACCTGCAATTGCGATCATATTAAAGTTGTAGGTGATCTGCAAGTCTGTATGCTTCAGCAAATATTGCATGATCGCTGTACCGTCCATGTCTTTTTTTAATTCCACAACAATCCGCAGTCCCGTCCGGTCGGATTCATCACGAATTTCTGCAATGCCGTCGAGTTTACGATCATGACGCAATTCATCCATTTTCTTCACTAAATTCGCCTTGTTTACATCATATGGAATTTCTGTGATCGCAATTTGGGTTTTGCCTGCTTTAAGTTGTTCGATTTCCCACTTCGCACGGATAATAAATCTCCCTTTACCCGTCTTATACGCTGTACGGATGCCATCTGTCCCTTGAATAATAGCTCCCGTAGGAAAATCAGGACCAGGTATCACGGTCATCAGTTCTTCTACTGTGACGTCTGGTTTCTTCAGGCGCATCAAAACGGCATCAATTACCTCATGCAAGGCATGAGGTGGGATGTCTGTTGCGTAGCCTGCTGAGATGCCTGTCGAGCCGTTAACAAGCAAGTTCGGAAAACGACCGGGCAGTACAGTCGGTTCTAGCTCTGTATCATCAAAGTTCGGTGCGAAATCTACTGTTTCTTTACGAATATCACGTAACATTTCACTTGCGATAGCAGACAGGCGAGCTTCCGTATACCGCATCGCAGCAGCAGAGTCCCCGTCTACAGATCCGTTATTGCCATGCATATCAATCATTTCATGACGCAACTTCCACGACTGACTCATGCGTACCATCGCATCGTATACCGACGTATCGCCGTGCGGATGGTAGTTACCGATGACGTTCCCGACTGTTTTTGCTGATTTACGAAAAGCTTTGTCATGCGTATTCCCTTCATGGAACATGGCATATAAAATACGTCGTTGAACCGGCTTTAAACCGTCCCGCGCATCGGGTATCGCGCGGTCTTGAATAATGTACTTACTGTAACGCCCAAATCTGTCACCGATGACTTCTTCTAAGGGAAGATCTTGAAACGTTTCTGAATGGGTCATTCCATATCCCCCTCAACATGTATAAATGCATTGTCTAATATATTATGTTCTTCAATTAAGCCGAAATCGACATTTTCTTCGATCCATTTACGGCGCGGTTCGACTTTATCACCCATTAGCGTAGTGACACGACGTTCTGATTTCGCTCCATCTTCAATCGTCACACGGATCAATGTGCGTGTTTCCGGATTCATCGTTGTTTCCCATAATTGGTCGGCGTTCATCTCACCGAGACCTTTATAACGCTGAAGCATATAGCCTTTGCCTATTTTTTTCATTGCCTCGTCTAAATCATCCTCGGTCCATGCATAAGCAAGCTTTTCACTTTTGCCGGAGCCTTTGAACACTTTAAACAGTGGCGGCAGGGCAATGTATACTTTTCCCGCTTCAATCAACGGTTTCATATAACGATAAAAGAATGTCAGCAGCAGTACTTGAATGTGTGCACCGTCTGTATCGGCATCCGTCATAATAATGATTTTATCGTAAGCGGAGTTTTCAATTTGAAAATCTGCTCCGACGCCTGCACCGATCGCATGAATAATCGTGTTGATTTCTTCATTTTTCATAATGTCTTCCAGTTTTGCTTTTTCTGTATTGATGACTTTTCCGCGCAGTGGTAAGATCGCTTGGAATGTGCGGTCGCGGCCTTGTTTCGCAGAGCCGCCCGCTGAGTCCCCTTCGACAAGATACAATTCGTTCTTCGCCGCGTTTCTCGACTGTGCCGGCGTCAGCTTACCTGATAACAGTGTATCGGACTTTTTGCGCTTCTTCCCTGAACGTGCATCTTCCCTCGCTTTTCTTGCTGCTTCACGTGCTTGGTGAGCGCGAATCGCTTTCCGTACAAGATTTGCGCTTAACTCGGCATTTTCTTCGAGAAAGTATAGTAATTTCTGAGAAACAACCGCATCTGTGACAGTGCGCGCTTCGCTAGTACCTAATTTCCCTTTCGTCTGCCCTTCAAACTGCAAAATTTCTTCCGGAATACGGACAGAAACAATTGCCGCAATTCCTTCACGGATATCAGCACCGTCTAAATTTTTATCCTTTTCTTTCAGTAAGCCTGTTTTTCTCGCATACTCATTTACTACTCGTGTCATCGCAGCTTTAGCACCCGTTTCATGGGTTCCACCGTCTTTCGTCCGTACGTTATTGACGAATGAAAGGATCGTTTCAGCATACCCGTCGCTAAATTGGAACGCGAATTCAACTTCAATGCCGTCTATTTCCCCTTCTAAATACGCGACTTCGTGCAACACATCTTTTTCTTCGTTCAAGTATTCGATAAAGGCTTCAATTCCAGATTCATAATGGAATACATCTGCTTTATCGGTACCTTCTTCTTGTAACGTAATCTGTAAACCTTTTAATAAAAAGGCAGACTCGCGCAATCTTTCGGCCAGTGTGCTGTATTGATAGGTAATCGTTGAAAAAATCGTCGTGTCAGGTTTGAAATGAATAATCGTCCCTGTTTCTTTCGTCGTGCCTACTTGTTCCAACGTAGTCACTGGATGTCCGCCATGTTCAAAACGTTGAATGAACTTTTTACCGTCGCGGAAGATCGTCACTTCTAGCCATTCCGACAATGCATTGACTACAGATGCCCCGACTCCGTGTAATCCACCACTTGTCTTATAGCCGCCTTGACCGAACTTTCCACCAGCATGCAATACGGTCAAAATGACTTCTGCGGTAGGTTTACCCGACTGGTGCTTTCCTGTAGGCATACCACGTCCATAATCCCGGACGCTGACACTGCCGTCTTTGTGTATTGTCACATCGATTTTTTGGCCAAAACCAGCTAATGCCTCATCTACAGAGTTATCGACTATTTCATATACTAAGTGATGCAGTCCTCTAGTATCCGTAGAACCGATATACATTCCTGGTCTTTTTCGAACTGCTTCTAGTCCTTCTAAAATTTGAATGGAACTGTCATCATACGTGTTTTGTATTTTCTGTTTCTTCAAAATGAAACCCCCATCAAACAAATGTTCTCTACTTTTTATCATACCTCTTCAAACAAACGTTGTCAAATCAACGTTTGTTTCCGTCAACTCATTGTATATAAGAAGTGTTAGGAAATCAAACTGAATTAGTGACAGCTAATCGAACTATCTTTTATTGTTCACCATTAATTCTTTCCCGTACGTTCTTCCAGAAATCTAATATTGTCCAGAACTTATGCATCTGCTACACTTAATAAACACGTATATAAAGTAAAAGGGGTTCACTATGGATAATTATCTTATCATTCTAGCAGCCTACCTGCTCGGCTCAATACCTTCCGCCCTCTGGATCGGAAAACTATTTTATCAAACAGATGTAAGAAAGCACGGCAGCGGCAATATGGGTGCAACGAATACATTCCGCGTACTAGGAAAAAAAGCGGGTATCGTCGTGACGTTACTGGATATTTTAAAAGGAACAGCGGCCGTGCTATTACCGTTGCTGCCGTTCTTTGCTGATACAATCATTCATCCGCTTTTACTCGGTGTAGTCGCTGTACTTGGGCATATTTTCCCGATATTCGCTGGTTTACGTGGTGGGAAAGCTGTTGCGACTTCAGGCGGAGTGCTGCTTGGCTATAATTGGCCGATTTTCTTATTGGTTATTATTACGTTCTTAATTGCTTTAAAGCTAACAAAGATGGTATCGTTGACTTCCATCATCGTCTCCATACTTGGACCGATTTACTGTTTGGTTTACTACTTGATGGGCGGCGATCTATATTTATTTTTAGTCGTGACATTGATGGCGTTTTTCATTTTCTATCGCCACCGCGCCAATATTAGCCGCATTAAGGATGGTACTGAACCGAAGATCAAATGGCTATAGAGTCTCAACTCAGAAAGGACGTCTACTACATGAATATCCACGTATCAGAAAATGCTGTTCATTGGTTCCACAACGAAATGGAAGCGACTTCTGGCGACTATGTGAAGTTTTTTGCACGATATGGCGGTTCCAGCCCGTTGCACGAAGGTTTTTCGATGGGGATCACGAAAGAAGCGCCTGACGAACTAGCGGTAGAAACGGTCATTGACGGGGTTCATTTTTATGTAGAAGAACGCGATCTCTGGTTCTTCGATGACCATGATTTACATGTCGATACCGATCCCGAAAGCGAAGAATTAGCATTTCGTTACGATCGGTTGAATTAAATGAAAATGGTAAGCACGACTCCAACTAGGAGTTATGCTTACCATTTTTTAATCGGCTTAATTGCTCAAAGCGTTGTTCTTTTTTTAAAATTTCTACTTGCCGCTCCCCTAGCAGATCAAAATGCGGATAGTCGTCTCTGGAATGAATCCATTCACGACGTAATCCATATTGCTTTCCCCATTTGACCAGTTTCTCTATGTCACTGCAGCCGACCTTGGTCACGGTGTTGACGTTCGGAAAGCGGTCGTCGAGCCAGTAATGTGTGAGGAATGCAATGTTTCCTGACTGTACTTCTTTTTTCCACTCACGCAGTTGTTGCCGATCGATGCCAAATGCCATTAATCTTCCCCTCGCTGGATTTCTGTATAGGTAGCATCCCATTGAGGATGGATTTTTCGCAATGAAACGGGGCGGAAGCTATCTCTTTTTACGATGACGTGCTCTGAAACTGCAGTAGCAGCAATTGTGCCGTCTGCGTGCAGAATTTCGTAACCGTAAGTAGTGCGGAGTTTGCCGTGTGATTGTACCCACGTACGGACGGTTATAGTCTCTCCATAGGTTATGGATGTTTTGTATTTTACGGAGACTTCGGTGACGGGCGATAGATAGCCGTCTTTTTCTAGTTGCGCGTAGTGGAAGCCTAGGTCTTGGATTAGTGTCGTACGGCCGATTTCCATCCAGATGAGGTAGTTGGCATGGTAGACTACTCCCATTTGGTCGGTTTCTGCGTAACGGACTTCGATTTGTTTTTCGCTGCTGAACATGTATATTCACCTCAGTTCTTAGTATACCGAATGTCTGGTCAATTGGCTTGTAGGAGCTTCGGTGGCTCGAATATTATCTGGGTTGGTAAGGAACGTTGGATGTTTTGTGTTGTTAGTCAGTGAGATTTTTTGGTGTTGGTATGTTGACCCTAGTGTTTGTTGGGTGCTGGAATATAGTGAGGTTTCAGCTTTCTATTTCCGCTTCGGCACGTGGGGGATTGCCTTACGTGGTAAGCCAGCTAGCAGGAGAGCACTGCTAGTTGTCTTACCACAACGGCTGACCCCGCAGTTGTGCCTTCGCTAGTAAGGATACGTATTAAGTGTTGCGCACTGTTCTAAGATGGAAAATACTTATAGACTTCCATGAACTCTGTAGTGTATATTCCGTCAAAGAACGTAGGCGCCTCCCCAGCAGTAGGCGGAGCGATGAGACTGAAAAGCGAACTTCTTTTCTGGCTTATTGCGGGAGCCATCTGCCAGCGCCGAAGTGGATACAATGAGCCAATCACACTCTCAAAACAGAAACGAAAAAAGGTTGTCTTGCACTAGCTTAAATCCTTCACAAACTACAATGAACTACACAACAAACCTATCCTCTCTAAACGCAGGCGCCTCCCCAGCAGTAGGCGGAGCGATGAGACAGAAAAGCGTCCTTCTTTTCTGGCTTATTGCGGGAGCCATCTGCCAGCGCCGAAGTGGATACAATGAGCCAATCACACTCTCAAAACAGAAACGAAAAAAGGTTGTCTTGCACTAGCCCCAGCTGTTTAGCTGCAACGAAAAAAGAGCGTCCAATGGTTGTCGGACGCTCTTTTTGAAGATATATTACTTAACTTTTGCAGCTAATTTGTTACGTAGAACCATTTGAAGGATTCCGCCGTGACGGTAGTAGTCGATTTCAACTTCAGAGTCGAAACGAGCCAATACTTCAAATTCAGTAACCTTGCCGTCTGGAGCTGTTGCAGTGACTTTAAGGATTGAACGTGGCTTAACGCCTTCCGCAATGTTAACGCAAATTTCTTCTTCGCCTGTTAAGCCTAGAGACTCAACGTTTTCACCATTGATGAACTGAAGTGGAAGAACACCCATCATCACTAGGTTTGAACGGTGAATACGCTCGAAGCTTTCTACGATAACTGTTTTAATTCCTAGCAAGTTCGTACCTTTTGCTGCCCAGTCACGTGAAGAACCCATTCCGTAGTCTTTACCACCAAGAACTACTAGACCTGTTCCGTCTGCTTGGTACTTCATCGCAGCATCATAAATCGGCATAACTTCTTTGTTCGGCCAGTACGTAGTGAATCCACCTTCTGTACCTTCAGCAATTTGGTTACGGATACGGATGTTAGCGAATGTTCCGCGCATCATGACTTCGTGGTTACCACGACGTGATCCGTATGAGTTAAAGTTACGTGGCTCTACGCCGTTTTCACGCAAGTAGATTCCAGCAGGTGTATTTAGACCAATTGCTCCAGCAGGTGAAATATGGTCAGTCGTGATAGAATCACCGAACTTACCGATTACACGCAAGCCTTCAAGTGTTTCGATTGCACCTGGCTCTTTCGAAAGGTTTTCGAAGAACGGAGGATTTTGGATATATGTTGAATTCTCATCGAAATCATACAATGAATCATCAGTAGTTTCGATAGCGTTCCATGCTTCGTTTTCTGTGAATACGCGAGCATATTCTTTACGGAACAATTCAGGAGTTACTGTAGCGTTCAATACATCATTTACTTCTTGAGTAGAAGGCCAGATGTCCTTGAAGAATACATCGTTTCCGTCTTTGTCTTGTCCGATTGCATCTTTAGCGAAGTCGATGTTCACAGTTCCAGCTAGTGCGTAAGCAACAACTAGTGGAGGTGAAGCAAGGTAGTTCGCTTTAACAAATGGGTGTACGCGTCCTTCAAAGTTACGGTTACCAGAAAGTACTGACGTTACTAGAAGATCTTCGTCACCAATTGTTTTTTCGATTTCCGGAAGTAATGGACCGGAGTTACCGATACATGTAGTACATCCGTAACCTACTGTGTTGAAACCAATTTTGTCCATATATTCTGTCAAGCCAGAAGCGTTCAAGTAGCCAGTAACAACTTTTGAACCTGGAGCCAATGAAGTTTTAACGTATGCAGGAACTTCAAGTCCTTTTTCAACAGCTTTCTTCGCAACTAATCCAGCCGCTAACATAACGTAAGGGTTAGATGTGTTTGTACAAGAAGTAATAGCAGCGATTGCTACGTCACCTGTTTTCAACTCCACTTTACGGCCGTCAGCAAATTCGATTGTGCCTTTTTTCTCAAGCTCTTTTGGTGTTAACCCAAAGCCTTGTGTTCCTTCTGGAGCTACAACTGCATCTTTGAATGACTGTTGCATTTCAGTTAAAGGAATCAAGTCTTGTGGACGCTTAGGACCTGAAAGGTTTGCAGCGATATCACTTAGGTCGATTTCAACAACTTTTGTAAAGTTTGGCTCTTCAGCATCAGGTGTGAAGAACATATCGTTTTCGATCAAATATTGCTTAGTAACTGCGATGTGGTTTTCATCACGGCCAGTTAAACGCATGTAGTTCAATGCTTCTTCGTCAACTGGGAAGAATCCACATGTAGCACCGTATTCAGGAGCCATGTTCGCAATCGTTGCGCGGTCAGCTAATGGCAATTTAGATACGCCAGGGCCGAAGAATTCAACGAACTTGTTAACTACACCTTGTGCACGAAGAGTTTCTGTTACTTTAAGCGCCAAGTCAGTTGCAGTTGTTCCGTCTGGAAGTTCTCCAACTAATTTCACACCAATAACTTCTGGGATTGGGAAATATGAAGGCTGTCCAAGCATACCTGCTTCAGCTTCGATACCACCAACACCCCATCCAAGTACGCCGATCCCGTTGATCATTGTTGTGTGAGAGTCAGTTCCTACTAATGTATCTGGGTATGTTTCGAATGAACCATCTTCGTTTTCAATCGCATGTACTACGTTAGCAAGGTACTCCAAGTTTACTTGGTGAACGATACCTGTTGCAGGTGGTACAGCGCGGTAGTTATCGTATGCTTTTTGTGCCCAGCTTAGGAACTGGTAACGCTCAGCATTACGCTCAAACTCTAGTTCCATGTTCAATTGTAGAGCTTCAGGTGTACCATAGCTATCTACTTGTACAGAGTGGTCAATTACTAGATCCACTGGAATTTCAGGGTTGATTTCGTTTGGATCTCCACCTAGTTCTTGCATTGCAGAACGTAATGAAGCTAAGTCGACTACTACTGGAACTCCTGTAAAGTCTTGAAGAATTACGCGTGAAGGTTTGAATGGAACTTCAGCGTCTGCGTTTTGTACAGCGCCCCATTTAGCTAAATCTTCAACGTGCTCATCTTTGATAACGTATCCGTCGTGTTGACGAAGTACTGATTCTAGTAATACTTTTACTGAATATGGAAGTTTAGATACTTTCGCGATTCCTGCTTCTTCTAGAGCTTTTAAACGGTAGTAGTTATATGTCTTTCCGTTAACTTCGAAAGACTTACGGCTGTTATGCAAATTGCTTTTTGCCATGTGTTATTTCCTCCCTTTATGTACTTAAGTACTGAAAGATGAAAAGTACGCATCTTTCCTCTACTCCATCTTAGTATAGCAAAGAAGAATAGTAAAATACATATAATTTATAGGATGACATAAGAAAACATTATGACTAAATCATTTTTCATTAAGAATTCTCAATTATTCAACTTCATTCTCAAATAGACAGTTTATTTTTATAAAAAATCCATTTTCTTGTAATAAAACGGTAGGTGGCTGTCTTTACATATGACTAGTCAAGCAAGGCGTCCTGTGACAAAATAGAAGAAAGGAGATGAACTTTATGAAAAAAGCTTTATTGGTCATCGATTATACAGTAGATTTTGTGGCATTAGATGGTGCGTTAACTTGCGGGCCACCCGGAGTAGAATTAGAAGAGTACATCGTGGACTTAACCGCCAGCTACATCGAACAACAATTGCCCGTCTTCGTCATCAATGATTTACATGAAAAGGATGACGCTTATCATCCCGAAACGGCCCTCTTCCCTCCCCATAATATTCGGGATACTGCTGGTAGGAAACTTTTCGGCAAATTACAGGAGTTGTATGATGTTTATTCAGAAGACATGATTTGGATGGATAAAACCCGATACAGTGCGTTTGCAGGAACAAATTTGGACATTCAATTACGCGCACGAGGGATTCGGGAAATTCATCTGATGGGCGTGTGTACGGATATTTGTATTTTACATACAGCAGTCGATGCCTATAATCTCGGCTATACGATTTTTGTGCATGAAGGCGGAGTAGCTAGTTTTAATCCGATTGGTCATGACTGGGCGTTGGCGCATTTTACGAATACATTAGGAGCTACTGTCGTCTAAGGAAAATAAGGAGATTTACCGTGCAACCTAACCGATAATCCACATTTTTTTGCATAAAATATGCTAATACATGTTTCATGTATTAAAAAGACGGTAATACAAATACTAAGCAAGAGCTACATACTAAAAAGGAGATGAACAACATGAGCTTTATTTGGTTCTTAATTATCGGAGGAGTTATTGGTTGGTTAGCCGGACTTATTGTTGGAAGAGATATTCCAGGCGGTATTATCGGTAACATTATTGCAGGTATTATCGGTGCATGGGTCGGTGGTGCATTGCTTGGAGAATGGGGTCCACAGATTTCAAGCTTCTACTTTGTACCCGCGTTGATCGGTGCAGTCGTACTCGTATTTGTTGTGAGCCTAATCATGAAAAGTATGCGTCGTGCATCATAATATTAGGTACGTGAAGTCGTTCATCGGCTTCACGTTTTTTTTGCATGAAAAAGCGCAAAGCCGAAGTGGCCTTGCGCTTTACTTTTTAGCTTGTCTTTCTGATTGTTTGCGTTGTTCTTCAAATTCGTGAAAATACCACAGAACGTCTTCTACATACTTTTCACTGTGATTGTATGCAAAAATAGCCTTTTCTATATTGCCGTCCGCCGCCCCGCTATCAGACAAATAATTCGCTGCACTGTAAATAGCGTCTTCCATGTCGAATGGGTCAGCAATGCCGTCTCCGTTCGCATCTACACCATAGCCACCATATTTTGCAATGACTGCTGGATTGGTTTTGTCCCGCTTCGGAATTTCTCCTTTGCCGAGTTCTTTACAACCCGGATAATTCCAGCCAACGAACGTACACGGCATGAACTGCATCGGACCTTCTGCACCTACTGGAGAAACGTCCCTTTTCATTGTCGAAAACCGCGTTTCAATTCGGTGATGGGCCGCCAGCAACGTCCACGGAATTCCATACTCTTCAGCTGCTGCGATATAGATCGGAATATACTCCTTCGGTACCGTTGCTCCTGTTTGGCGGTCATGGATAGTAAATAGAGCAGAAGCAGATTGATCGTTGACGTTCTTTTTTTCAAAACTCACAAATAGAATGGCAGAAATGGTGAAGAGCGTGACGGCAACCGGAATCAATAAAACCAAGAAAGCGATCATTACGCGAATGGATCGGCGCAATCTTCTTTTCTTTCTCGCCATTGCCTCACCTCTCCTATCTATTAGTTGCCTTCTTTTATCAAAGCTTTCATGTCTTTTACGATTGTATCATAAGGCACATTATCTTTCCCATCATAGAGTTTGACGACCTCATTATGTTGGTTCACAAGACCGAATGAGATGCCGTGCAATACTTGATCGGTATTCGGAATTTGTTTGACGATTTGCTTGAAAGAAGAAGCGCCCAACTTTTCGATAGTTTTCATGTCGTATCCTGTCAACATTTCCCACTTACTTTCGTCTGGTGCGCTGAATAAGCCAAGATAGTTTTTCAATTCTTCCGGTGTATCTACATCAGGATCGACGCTAAACGAAACAATTTTATAATCCTCGACCTTATTATCGATTAGCTCTTCCTGTAAACGCACCATATTGCTCATCATCGGCGGACAAGCCGTTGTACATTTCGTGAAGACGAATTGCGCTAGCCAAACAGAACCTTCTAAATCTTCATCTGACACTTTTTCATTGTCTTGGTTTGTGAACTCAAATGAATTCACTTTATACTTATGATCTGGCTTGAACCCTCCGCCACATGCACTTAACACGAGCACGAAAACGAGAGTCAATAGAATGAATAGCTTTTTATGCATGAAATGATTCCTCCACCTTTTGATAGTCACTTTATCATAACGAAAGTTCGGATTCCATACAAGGTGGAGGATGGTAGCTATTTGGCTAAACATTGACGGAATCATGAAGTTCCAGTGAAGTTCTAGCGATTCATATCCGACAGCACTTGATGGATTGCTTCGAGCTTCACTTCTAGACGATGTAGCAGGTAAAACGAAACAAAAATCGGAAACCCAATATCTTGAACGAGCTGTAGCCATTGATCCATAGAGCACGCCTCCTTTTCTATACAATGAAAAACCGGCTTCCAGTACGCTACTGAAAGTCGGTTTTTTTATGGTTAACGACTGATTAACGTTTGTGTATCGCGTTCTACTATACGCGCGCTTTTAATCGACTCTAGTGGAGATTCTTCAATGATGAATACACCGCTTGCGATGACTTGCTGCATCACTGACTCCACTCCTGCAGCCGTCAGATCGATCCGGGGTTCATCTACCGTTAACTTGACCGATTCGTTAGCCGCTGTTAAAAACGTCAATTCCAAAACTTTTGCCATTTGTTTCGCCTCCTATTTCATTTAGATTGTGCGTTGGACATCTTCTGTAATGACTCGTTCTACTTTGATCATCGGGTAGTCGCATAAAGAAGCAAGCTGTGTAAATGCGGTATACAAATCCGATGCGGACGCTTGTCGTGTAACGTTTTTATACGTTTTCACTTTACGGATCGTATGACCATTTTCACTCACTCCTGCGTTGAAGTGAATTTTACCTGTTGCATGTCCGAATTCGAGTGTTGCGCTCATCTGCATCACCTCCTTTCACCCGTTATATAGAATGAAAGTAAGAAAAGAATACGTTGTTAGTGAAATATTTTAGGTTTGCTTTTATAATAGAACGTAGAATGGAAGAGGTGAAAAAACAGTGCAGGACCTATTTATGTGGTTTATCCTATTTTGGGGCGTTGTACTTATTGGTTTATTTGCGATTGGCGGATTTTTCATGTTCCGCAAGTTTTTGAAAGTGCTTCCGAAAGAAGACGGGAAATCGACATTGGACTGGGAAGAGCATTACGTCAATGAATCATTGCATTTATGGAATGATGAAGCGAAGAGTATGTTAAATGAATTGGTGACTCCTGTACCGGAATTATTCCGTGATGTCGCGAAACAGAAGATTGCTGCGAAAATCGGTGAAATAGCATTGGAAGACGATGCACGTACGATTGAATTCGACCATATTATCGAAGGGTATATTTTGGCGACTCCGAAACGTGATCATAAATTCTTACGTAAAAAGTTAAAAGATATGGAAGTTGACGTACAACCTTACGAACATTTCTTTACGATGAAAAGAGAAGTAGAAGTGGAAGATTATCGGTAATTTACGTAGTATCACAAAAATATGCATGAAGACTTTTTTAGTCTCCATGCATGTTTTTTGTCGTGCTTACCGATGCGTTTCATCTGTCGGTGTAACTATAGGGACAGGCTTTTTCGGAACACTTATCATCGTGTCGAGTATCCATCCTATGATCCCCCCGACAATCGCAGGTACTAACCAAGCAAATCCACTCGTACCAAGTGGCAACAATTCTAGCATAGTAGATATAGTATGCGATCCAATACCGAATCCAGCGATTGTTTCCAAAGCGCTAACGATAAATGTCATCAAGATCGCACCTTTGTAAACGCCTGCTTTTGAAATGTATTTATTGAAAATACCTAGCATGACGAGCACAATGGCGATTGGATACAGTAATGTGAAAATCCAAATTGTGTAGGAAATAATCTTGTCTACTCCTAGCGTAGCGATGGAAGCAGAGACGATACAGATTATACCAACCCACAGCTTATACGCGATACGATCCTTTACCAACTTCGTTAAGAACTCCGCAATAACAGCTACGACACCAATCGTTGATGTCAGACAAGCGAGCGCAATGACGACTGCTAACGCAACTGCTCCTCCGCCGCCGAGTAATTGGTCAATCAGGCCTTTAACGAGCGTTGTACTTTCGATATCTGCCGGAAACTGCGAGACGGCTCCAGCACTTATATACAATAGCCCACCGTAGACAATTAACAAACCTATACCGGCGATCAAAATAGCTTGCATGGCCATACTTTTGATCTCTTTTCCTTTATAACCATAATGCCGAATAGCCAAAATGAAAATCGGTGCACATAAAATTCCTGTAATGACATCCCCTGTTTGGTACGCATTGACGAATGCTTTCGAAAATGCTTGAGTAATCCCTGTATCAGATGGTGTGCCAAGAGGGAAGAAAATCCCTTTACCAACGATGAACAATAACAAGATGACCATGACCGGCGTCAAATAACGACCGATTCGGTCAATGACATTCGTTTCATCTTTCGCAAAGAAAAATGCGATCGCAAAAAACCCGATAATCGTTACAACAGAAGGAAGATTTGGCAATAAAGCGACTGTTCCTAATTCATGAGTCGTCGCAGCCATTCTCGGAATCGTTACGAAGACCCCGATGCCCACCATTAGCAACAAGTTGAATACTGCATAAAACCAAGGCGCGATCGGATTTGTTAAATTTTCAAACTTGCCGCCCACTTGTAAAATTGCAATGACCGCAAGTAAAGGTAACACAATTCCTGTAATAGAAAAACCAAGTAAAGAAGATACCCAATGCGAACCACTCGCAATTCCTATCGATGGCGGAAAAATCAAATTCCCTGCGCCAAAATATAGGGCGAATAAAGCAAAACCTAAGATGAATGTGTGGGATATTTTACGGCTCAAAAAGACCACTCCTTCGTAATCGTTTACAATTCAAAATTAGAATATTTCATATACTCACTATATAGGGAGAAATCCAAATAAAAAAGAGGAGAAAATTTTCTCCCCTTCGTAAAAATTATGATCGCAGTCCGTATTTATCTAATTTGTATTTTAACGATTGTTTAGAGACTCCTAATCTTCGCGCCGTCTCTGCCAAGCCTTGTTTCGCTTTTTGGAACTCTTCTTCAATAAGTGCACGTTCAATATTTTCCATCGTATCCCGTAAGTTTCCTTGGAGACTTTCTGTAGAAATCAGTTCCAGCTGCTTGTGATCCTCTATATTGAGCAACGAAAAGTCCTTTTCTGTCAGTTCGTCTCCTTCTACGTGGTGATAAGCAGCCTCCATCGCATTGCGAAGCTCACGTATATTACCTGGCCAAGGGTAGTTTTCCAATTGCCGCATCATACTCTCGTCAATCGCTTTGACATTCATATCCATACGTTGATTGTAGAAATGAATGAAGTAGTCCACAAACGGTTCAATATCCTCTTTGCGCTCGGCTAGTGTAGGAAGGTTCATGCGCAAAGTGGCTAATCGATAGTAAAAATCTTCTCGTAATTGATGTTCACGAATCAATTGCTCAGGGTCTTCATTGATCGCTGATATGATTCGCACATCGAGTATGATTTCATCGGTTCCTCCTATACGACGGATTTTCTTATCTTCAATGACTTTCAATAACCTGGCCTGTACCTCTAAAGAAAGGACATTGACTTCATCGAGAAATAACGTCCCTCCTTCTGCTTTTTCGAATAGACCTATGCTGCCACCTTCTACACCGAATAACATCTGTTCAGCACCTGCTTGGGATAAGGTGCCGCAGTCTAGTGTGATAAATGGTTTCGCGAATCGATTACTTACGTTATGAAGACATTGTGCGACGACATTCTTTCCCGTTCCTGTTTTCCCGTAGAGGAGAACATTCGTATCACTTTTCGCGATTCGAGGGAATGTAGCCGTTAGTTCTTTCATATGTGGGCTTTTCGCGATGATGTCGTCTATCGTGTATTGCGTTCCATTTTTTCTATACAGTGGATGTTTAGCGTAACTTTCCACATGTTCGATATCTTCTTTATCAAAGTAGTGGGAGGAAAACTCGACTGCTCCAACGACTTTTCCACTTTCTACAATCGGGTACGTGGAGCTTTTCGATGTATAGGAACTACCCGTTTTTGTTAGTAATCGCTGCTCGAAATTGATAATTTCTTGTCCTGTTCGGAGTACATTCATAATCGTACTGTTTGACGATTCTAAATTTGTATAAAAGCTAAGGATGTTTTTCCCTAAAAAGTCTTCTGGACGGTGTCCTAGTTTCATTAAAATGGATAAATCCGCCACGTCATAATATAACGTTTCTCCATATTCGTTAACGACGAGGACATTGTCATAACGAGAGATGATGTTTTGTTCATTGTTATAGGAACGGTTCATGTGCATTACCTACCCTTTACGTTCTATCTACATTCTATTTTACTTGACTAGTAAGCGACTCTCAATGGTAAAAAGCACAGAATATTTCCTGTGCTTTGTCTGCTTATCCAACTTATCTTTTTCGTAAGACCCCATTAGCTTCGGGGATATTGTCGATGTCGATCGCATTCACAGTGCAAAAGTATTCTAAAAACATTTCAGCTTTTTGCATTTCTTCTTCGTCTGTTTGTAGCGCGATAATATCTTTTAGTATTTGGGCAGTCCAAATATTATCAAAATAACGGAATGTGCCAGAATTCCAAGATGTACGATCAGGATAGTTTTTATTTTCGTAATAATTCCAGAAAAGCAACTGTTTGGATTGTTCCTCTGATAGTTCGATTCTAAACTCTGTATGGCAAGGTACGAGACCGTCTTCGCCAATTGCTCCTGTAAATAGACTGTCTACCATAAAGAGGCCGAGGATCTTTCTTTCTGTTTCTTCTTCATTTGCATTTCTGGCCGTTAATACTCCTGCACTGTTTGGACGCAGGCGAGTGACCGGATTGGGGCGCCCTTTGTTTTTCCCGCTTTGAATACTGCCTGTCGATATTTGCCAATCGTTAAATTCGTTTTCTTGCTCTTCAGGTTGTAACCAAAAGACAATTTGGGAACTATCATGCGCTTTATGATTTTTCAGTATCTCTCGGCGTTGCTGTTCAAACAGTTGGCTCTTTTTCTCTTCTTGACGTTGCTGTTCCGCGACTTTTTCATCTTCTTTCTTCTGCACGAACACTTCTTCCAACGATTTAGCCAATGTTTCATTTTCCAGTGTAATAAATTTTTCAAATGCATCGGGATAAACAAATTTTTTCGTATGATCCGTAAAATCTACCACGATGACTGCGTCTTCCTGTTCTACGATGTTTCCTGTTCCAAACACATTATGCGTAACTTTTTCATTTAGTAATTTCACTACACATTCTCCTCCAATACGTATTTCGGTAATTTAAAGCTATTCCACTAGTTCTACCTGCTCATAACAAACGCTTGATTGAACGAAAAGATAAGTAATTCAAAAAAGCGCACCCATTTCCTTTTGAAATAAGTTGCGCAGGATTACCGAATGCCGTCTTAACCGCTGTTATATATAGAGTATACCATATACACGCGGATTTCTAAAATTTATCATTGACATGAACGAATTGTGTATCGTACAATGTAATATTTTGAATTTCCAACAGGCGGTTTATATTATGAAATGAAAGAAAGGATTACTTTTTTCCATTGCTTAGTGTGAATGCATTTTTTATATGTGCTACATGGTGTTCTTCGTTTTTCTGATGAATCAAACTAGGCAGTGAAAAACTAGTCGTTTTTCACTGCCTGGTTATTTTAGGGACTTTATGGTTAGACTTATTTTTTAGCTTAGGGTAGCTTTTTTATGTTACTTATTCATAAATGCTTTGATTTCTTTTTCTGGCATAGAGGAGTCACATTTTACGTTGACGGTATCGCCATTCGTATAAATGAAGCCTGGTACGGTCGGAATGTCATATTCTTTACGGAATGCTGTAATTCCGTCCATATCGGATGCTTCTACGCTATTGACGTAATACACTGTCGTATTTGTTTCATCTGCGACATGTTTTAGTTTCCCGACGAATACTTGGCAGAAAGGACAGACTGATTTACCGATGTAAAGAACGGCTTCCCCATCCCCTTTTACCAACTCTTGTGCTTTTTCGGAATCGATTTTTTCGAAGCTTGCGACTGTGTCTTCATATGTAGCCATAAATAATCCATCTCCTTTCATGATTATTCATAGTATACATCAATGCGCACATGTTCCCATACAATATGCTTCTTTCTATAACGGTGTGGAATCGAAGCTTA
This sequence comes from Sporosarcina sp. PTS2304, assembly GCF_003351785.1. Lineage (GTDB taxonomy): Bacteria > Bacillota > Bacilli > Bacillales_A > Planococcaceae > Sporosarcina. The sequence continues at coordinate 1,075,521 of NZ_CP031230.1, read as the reverse complement.
TGATATATCAGAATTGGGTAAAGAAAAGTGACGAGAAAAGGGGGAATTTGGATGTACGTCGATATCACTTTCAAAATAATCGTTGGGTTAGTCAGCTTATTGATCGTCATTCGACTACTTGGAAAAAAAGAACTGACACAAATGACACCATTTGATTTTGTTTATTTAATTTTGCTAGGTAGTTTTTTGGAAGAAGGACTATTTGACGACAAGATTTCAATATTTCACATTATGTATGCAATTTTTTTATGGGGTTTTCTCATTTTTCTTATTGAAAAAATGGTGTTGCGCTACGATCGCTTCAAAAGAGTCGTACGGGGAACGCCGAGTGATTTGATCGTCAAAGGAAAGATTGATGCTGAGGCGTTAAAGAAAAATAATATGGAGTTGGATCAGTTGCGTACGATGATCCGCAGTCAAGGATACTTTTCCATTACCGATATTCAACATGCTACGTTAGAAACAGGAGGTTCGTTAAGTGTTTTGCCGAAAGTAAAAAAAGACGCTGTAACGCCTCCTATGCTACATCTTTCTGTACCAGAAAATGAAACGACCTATTTGTTCATTGATGAAGGGAAAGCGTGCTGGAAAACGATCGAAAAAGTTGGTAAATCTGAAAAGTGGTTGCTTCAAAAATTGCGTGAGCATAAAATTGAACGTGTGGATGACGTATATTGCGCGGAATGGGGAGAAACGAGCGGATTATATATTTTACGTTATAGGGATCTCGACAACATTTCGGAAACTTTGGACGCTAAGCAAAACTTGACATAAAACAGCCAAAAACCTGTAGCGACCCCTTATAGCGAAATGAACTGCTAACCGACTTGGACGCGGTGAATGGAATAAAAAAAGACCCTACAAAGAGGGTCTTTTTAAACTATAATTAGTTTTTTTGAACGTTAGTAGCTTGTAGGCCACGTTGTCCTTGTTCGATTTCAAACGTTACGCTTTGACCTTCGTCTAAAGATTTGAAACCTTCACTTTGAATAGCTGAGAAATGTACGAATACGTCTTCCCCATCTTCACGCTCGATAAAACCAAAACCTTTTTCTGCATTAAACCACTTAACTGTACCTTGTTCCAATATAATTGCCTCCTAGTGTGATCATTCACACGATATGTTACTATGCTTGCTCAAATACCTTAGACGAAAAACAAAATCTTATCTGAAAAGAACAAAGATAATACTCTCTTAGATTAACAAACATCTGCACAAAAAGCAACCCTTATGATTCACTTCCTACATTTTGTTTGGAATTCTGTCTTTCAAAGACATTAATCATACGTCGTAAAGGCATAGAAAGAGTATAGTGGGCAATTCTCGTATTTTTTTACTCGCAGTCCCCATTTACGCTACTACTTCATTATTAGAAAAATTATAAGCCAATGGTATACTAACGATAAGTGTTATTCGTTTTTACAGACGATAGGAGGGTCTACTACGATATGCGATCTTTTCATTTCAACGGTGGTCGAATAGTGAAGACCGGTCTCGCTATCTTTTTAACAGCGGTTATTTGTGAGTGGTTTCATTGGCAGCCTGTGTTTGCTGTCATTACCGCAATTGTTACAATCGAACCAACTGTCAGTGATTCTATTAAAAAAGGGATTGTTCGATTTCCAGCCTCGGCGATCGGTTCAGGATTTGCTGTATTTTTTATCGCATTGTTTGGAAACTCACCCATTACGTATACATTAGCTGCCGTTTGCACCATTTTAGTTTGTTATCGATTAAAACTGCATGCCGGTTTACTCGTTGCCACGTTGACAGCAGTAGCTATGGTGGAAGTCATCCACAGTAATTACCTAATCGCCTTTTTCATTCGACTCGGTACGACTACGACAGGGTTGCTCGTATCGACAGCGGTCAATATGCTCGTCTTTCCGCCTAGTTATAAGAAGGACATCGTCACTAGTATGGAACGGATCGGCCAGCAAGCAAGTACCATTTTGCATCAAACATTTACTAGGATTTTATATGGCAAGCAAACAGATGAGAAAGAAAGTGAGTTGCTCATTCAACAGTTCATGCAAGAAATTAGAAAGACGGAGACGTTGATTCATTTCGAACAAAATGATTCAAAATTGTATCCTTGGGGCGGCAAGAAAGAAGAAGGCCTTCTGTTAGCTGAAAAGCAATTATTATTTTTACATAACCTGGAATATCACATACAAGCTTTGCTCCATATATCAGCCGAAGACGTATCGTGGACGAATGAAGAGTGTGACCTTCTCATGCACGCTGTCACCGATCTCGCGGACTATTTGGGAAATATCTCATCCGATCAAACACATCCATTGCACTTAGAAAAGGTCACCCAGCTGTTTTGGCAAAATCAAATGTCCACTACCTCTAACGGTACTTCTCATTCTCCGGGTTTTCCTCCAGAGTTTGTAATTCTTTATGAGTTGATCGCTTTGTATGACGTCGCCAGTCGATTGAATGATCATGACAGACCGAAAAAACATGGGGCTGTCCAGAAAGTCAGTGAGAACTGAGTTTCTGTGACAGCCCTTTTTCTCATGAAACGAATAGAAGAATCCTTTCTTCGCCGTTCCTTTCCGTTCCACTCGATATCTTGCTTCAAATAGGTACAAAAAAATCGCCCTTTCTAGTAGAATAAAGTTACCAAACCCACTCTACGAAAGGACGTTTTTTTATGCGCAATCCAAAGATTACTTACGAACAGTACACCACAGAACAACTCACTTTTTCTATAGAAGAACATACGGCATCGTTCCGTGGCCTTGAAAAGTTTCATACGAAGTTCGGAATCGTCGCACTGGTTCACAGTTGAAAGTAGCGTGTATCCGCCGGCTACTTTCAACTGTGAACGACTACAAACCAAAATCAGGCAGAGAAAAACGAATCGTTTTTCTCTGCCTGATTTATTTTAGGGACTTATTGGACAGCCCCATGTTTTTTACTTTTTCATATGATTCGTTAACGCAATGAATTGTTCTACATCTTTTTCAACCAATTCGATTCCAGCAGACCAGAATGCCGGCTTTGTGACATCTACGCCCAAATGTTTTTCGGCTAACTCTTCTACTGTCATCGATCCTGTATCGCGAAGCAATGCAATATACTTTTCTTCAAACCCTTCCGGCTGCTTCAAATATTCCGCGTAAATCCCGAGGCTGAATAAATAACCGAATGTATAAGGGAAGTTATAGAACGGTACGCTGTCAATGAAGAAATGCAGTTTTGCTGCCCAGAAATGCGGATGATAGGAAGAGAGACTGTCGCCAAATGCTTCTTTTTGCGCATCGACCATCAATTCGTTTAACCGGTTTTCTGAGACAATTCCTTCTGCACGCTCTGTATAAAAGCGGTCTTCAAATAAGAAACGGGCACGGATATTTAAAAACATCGCAGTGGCTCCTTCTAACTTCGTAGCTAACAGGGAGATTTTCTCTTCATCGGATGCCGCGTTTCTTACTGTCGCATCCGCAATGATCGTTTCCGCAAATGTACTAGCTGTTTCCGCCACATTCATCGCATACTCACGATTCAACTCGGGTAAATCTTTCATCACATGACTATGAAACGCGTGTCCCAATTCATGAGCTAACGTACTCGTATCGCTTGGCGAGCCTGTAAATGTCATGAAAATACGGGACTCTTCCCACTCTGGCAAGCTCGTGCAGTACCCTCCCGGACGTTTATTCGGACGATCTTCCGCTTCTATCCAACGGTTTTCAAGTGCGTGTTTAGTAAATTGGGTTAATTTCGGACCAAATGAAGAGAAGTGCTCCAATACGAAATCACATGCTTCCTCATAAGTAAAACGTGTCGGTTTCGTTTCACCTACCGCAACAGGTGCATCAACGTCTTGCCAGCCTAGTTTGTCCATCCCGAATAACTTCGCTTTTTGGTCGAGATACTGGATGAACGGTTTCTTCTTCGCGTCCACCGCTGACCACATGGCGCGCAATGTTTCTTCGGTCATTCGATTATATTCTAGCGGTTCTTCTAAATGACCTTTTCGGCCGTGTAGCTCTTGTAATGTCAATCGGTAGCCCGCTAAATGATTCAAAATATCAGCGAAAATCGGACCGTTTTTCGACCACACGTTTTCCCAGTTTTCGAAAAGTTGCGCGCGAACCGTTGCATCCGGATCCGCGTACATTTTATTCATCGCTTGACCGATCGATAAGTTCGTCGTGTTGCCTTCTGGATCTGTAAAAGGAACGGTCATCGTGGAACCTACTGTATCGTATAAGTCGCTCCACGCAGCGATGCCGTCTTTATTTAATAGTGCGATCAGTTTCTCTTCTTCTTCTGACAACAAACGCTTCCCTTGATCGCGCAGTTCATTTAAACCGAAACGGATAGTCTGTAAATAGTCATCTTGTAGTAACTGATGCCATTGTTCATCCGCAATCGCGACGATCTTTTTCGTAAACGTCGTGGATAATTGCTGGATGTCACTCGCCAACTCCATTACTTGCCCTTTCACTACGCTGGCGTGATCATCGTTCATAAATGCGTCATGCCACATATTGATAAAAGTACTTACTTGACCTAATGCTTTGCCGATTGTTTCATTTTGTTTCAACAAGTCTTGTAATGTCGCAGCGTCAGTCGACGGATCACTGTGCCAAGCGCTTACTTGCTTGGCATATTGTGCAATGTCTTTCTTTATAGAAGCTAATTTACTCTGGACTTCTTCCGAGCGCGTGCCTCCTGGAAATATGTTTTCTAAGTCCCATGTTTGTTGATAAGTCATTGAATGCTTCACTCCTTCCCCTACTATTTTACCCGTTGATCACGAATGTAGAAAGATTGTTGCTTCTACAAGAGTATTCTTCTGCTTTTTATGAGGCTTGATGATTAGCCTTTAGGGAAAGATGGATATTGAGGTAAGGTTGACTGGGAGTGTCTTGCGGCTTACGCTTCTAGACGATACGCTTTCCGGAGGGGACGCGGTGGACCGTCAAGCACTGCGAGTTACACCTGTCAAATGCAAAGATGTGCTCCTTCTCGCTGCGCTTCACTCGCAAAAGCCGTCCTTCGCTACGGCTTTTCCTGAACCTCTCGGAGTCGATCGTCTGTAAGCTCCAAGCCGTACTTTGTGTGTGCAAGACAGTTTGATCACTCTTTGTATGTGGTGAAAGACCAACTAAATAGACTTGTCTGATACAATGCGACCGTTTTTGAAGTTAAAAAGCGGTGAAGTGTTGCTAGCTACTATGACTGTTTCGATGGACTGAGTGGAAAAAAGCAATGACCCTATATGCATTCAGTCAGGCAACCCATAGCTCCACCCACACTGTTCAGGAAGCAGAACTTACCCTACCCCAACTTCTGAACGAACACAAACTGACTTCCCGACAAAAACTCAAGGATTCTCCCGGAAGAACCGGCGACTCCTGGAGGATCAGTGCGACAGGCGTAATCGCCAACGCACTTCTGGCGAGTCCGCCGCGCACCCTCAGGAAAGCGTCCGGTTCTGCAGGGAGAATCCTAGCACGTACACTACTTTTCTGCACTGCAAAGGAGAAGTCACTTACCCTACTCCTCTTTCTGAACGAACACAGACTGACTTACGAACACTAAGTCAAGGATTCTCCCGGAAGAACCGGCGACTCCTGGAGGATCAGGACGACAGGCGTAATCGCCAATGCACTTCTGGCGAGTCCGCCGCGTCCCCTCAGGAAAGCGTCCGGTTCTGTAGGGAGAATCCTCACACGTACACAACTTTTCTGATCCGCACCGGAGAAGTTCACTTACCCCACTCCAACTTCTGAACGAACACCAACTGACTTCCCGACACAACCTCAAGAATTCTCCCGGAAGAACCAGTCAGACTTGCCTTTTTATCATCATTCAATCGCAAACTCAGCTGTCACATAATGGGTTTCGTAGCCTTCTACGTGATTTTCAGCAGACACTCCTTTAATGATTCGATACGTCCCTCGTTCAAGTTTTCCGTAAAGCAGACTCCACTCTATCACCCATTCATCGGATTCAGTCGCTTTCAACTGATGAATCTTGTCGGGAAATTGATGGTCTCCCGTACGTACCGGTAGTTGATACCAATCCCCCTGTATATTTTTTTCTATCATAAAGTGTTCGCCGTACGTATACGTTATATCGGATTCATTTTTTATTATGATCTCCCCTTTGGCGGGCGTCACTTTTTCTTCAAGCAACGTAATCGTCACACCTTCTAGATCGTCCGTGAATGCGTGCGTAGTCGGTTCCCATTCGGTAGGTTTTTTGCATCCGGTAAGTGCTGCACTTATGAGGACTACACAGAATAGATGAACTATCCGTTTCATACTTTTTCCTCCTCGTCTTTATGTATAATGGAATCAATGCATGTTTCACTATCAGGCTAGCAAAAATATGTAGAAAAGGAATGAATCCAATGAGAGTTAAAAGAATCATAAATAAGGAAGACTTACAAACCGCCTTCGCCATTCGCAAAGAAGTGTTCGTCGAAGAACAGCATGTCCCTCTGGAAGTTGAATACGATGAATATGATACACTCAACGGCTTGTGTGAACATGTTTTAGTTTATTATCATGAGCAACCTGTCGGAACCGGCCGAGTGCGCCCTGTCGATCAGTACGGCAAGCTAGAGAGGATTTGTGTACTCAAGCCTTTTCGTTCATACGGTCTTGGAAAAGTAATCATTCAAGCTTTAGAAGACACGACAGCAAACAATGGTCAAACCCGCGTGAAATTACACGGTCAAACGCAAGCAGAAGGATTTTATAAAAAACTTGGCTACACGTCTTCGTCCGATATATTTATGGAGGACGGCATCCCTCATGTGCTCATGACGAAAGATTTGATTGATGGGAAGTCTTGAGTTTGGGTGCTGTATACTCAAAAAATCCGTATACTCCAGTAGTATACGGATGCTAGGTTATTGATGATCTAGTATTTCTTTCAACACAGCGGCTTGGTTATGATTTTCGTCTTTTGCGCCGAATACAAGCGTAATGTTTTTATTATGTTTCTTCGTCCATTGTTTTAATTGCTCCAGTGCTTCCCGTTGTGTGTCATTTTCTTTGAGTTCTTTTTTATATTTTTTCTTGAAGTCTTCGTATTTGTCTGCGTCATGGTCAAACCATTGCCGCAGTTCTTTACTTGGACCAATGTCTTTTACCCATTCGTCCAGTGCTGCGTCTCCTTTACTGACGCCGCGCGGCCAGAGACGATCCACAAGAATTCGCATACCGTCCGATTTCTCTACGCTGTCGTATGCACGTTTGATTTGTACCGGCATGTGCTTTTCCTCCTTTTCGTTCTAGTGTTCTTATACCCTGATTTTAAGGTAGTGAATCCTAAGAGTTTGAAGGTGAGTGGGTAAGTGTGGGACTAGTTGATACCGTTACTGATTTTTGGAAGTGATCGGTTCATTGTAGTCACTTCGGCGCTGGTAGGTGGGAATCCCCGACTCGCAGAAGCTGTAATTGAAAGCTGAACTTTCAAAAATTCAAGAACCCAAAACAAAATCGACTCACGCCCCAACACACACTACCCTTACGAACTAACTAAACCATCAACCAAAAAAGCACCAACAGGTTTCCCCATCGGTGCTTACTTCGTATATATACTATGTTTTCATCACTTCGTACGCTTCTCCAACTGCTTATATTTCACCAACATTCCCACACGCCATGGCAAAATCATAGAAAATGCGAGAATGAAGAACATGCCACCAAGCTCTCCGACGTCAATCGTGTTACTTAAAACGATCTTACCGATCATTCGAATGACGAGCAACCCAAGCAAGATGACGAGAAAAGCTTTGGACTTCTGTAAATAGATGCCATCTTCTTTCATTTCAAAACGAGTCGTATAAATTAAAAATGTGGAGAACACCAAACCGACGAAACTTGCTTCCGCCACTTGAATCCACGGCACTTGAAATTCATCGAATAAAAACATCAGCATTCCCGTTGACATGAAAAGTGGTGGTAAAATAATCTTTTTCGCCTGAATCGGCTGATTGGCCGCCTTTGCGCGCATCGTATAAACAAATGTCGTCATTACAATAAAAATAACCGTGGAGCCGATGATTAAGTAAATGGATGGAATGCTGTTGAATAAATAATCGACCAACTCTTGTAATTTATTCATGATCCACATTCCCCCACTGAACAAGTTCTTCTAAACGCTTTTTCAAATCATTCATCGGAACAATCCGTGCGAAGCGGGTTAGTTCCTTCTGTTCATGGAACAATAAAACGACTGGGGCTGTGAAAAGCGAAAGTTGTCCAGCGAGTTCCGGAACCGCAGAAGCATTGACACGATAAAACGGAAAAGGATACTCGCTTTCCAGTGCAGCTACTTGCGGGTAGAGTCCGTCGCAAACTGAACAATGATCCGTTTTCACGAACAGCACGCATTGGTCAGTTTGGGTAAGTCGTTCTTGCCACTGTTCAAAAGAAGTAATATCCTGCATATTTCCACCTCGCCTTCGCTACGTTCGTTTAAAATCCTTGGAAGTCTCCGAAAATCGGGCTCAGTAAACTAGTCAAAAATACCATACCGTCAAAGAACAATAGAATACCGAATGCGATCATTAAGTAGCCACCGATTTTCGTGATTTTCATACTATGTTTGCGGATCCAACCAATTCGTGTAATAAAGAACGATAAGAAAAAGAATGGAATCGCAAAACCGAGTACATACAACATCATATACAGCATACTGGACGCTGGATTGGTTGCTGCGAGATAAATAATCGCACCGATGATTGGACCCATACACGGCTGCCAACCAGCTGAAAACGCCAAGCCGATCAAGGCTGTACCTAAATAGCCGGCCGGTCGATTTTTGAATTGAAGCTTTTTCTCTTTCATTAAAAACTCTGGTTTAAATAAGCCGATTGTCATCAAACCGAATACTACGATGAAAATCGCACCCAATTGACGAATCAAATCTTGATACTGCAAAAAGATCGATCCGATAAACGATGTACTGAATCCTAAAATCACAAATACGACTGAAAATCCTAGTAAAAAAAACAGCGTATGTAAAACACCCGTACGCCCCATACCTTTTGACTTATCCCCGAGATCATCGAGTGACATGCCAGTGATGTATGATATAAAGGCCGGATATAGCGGTAACACGCAAGGAGAAATGAAGCTTAAGAAGCCAGCTCCAAATGCGAATAAAATATTTACGTCCGCTCCCAACAGAATTCCTCCTTCACCTTCAGGAATAGTAGAAAGCTGACATTGCCAGCTTTCCCACTCTATCGTACCAAACCCGATGGCAGATTACGCTACATTTGTTTGTGACATCTTTTTGACGGCGTATTACGGTGTTTCTTGGGTACCATTTTGTAATTCATACATCGTGTGATACAAGCCTTTTTGCGCCAGTAATTCCGCATGCGTTCCCCGTTCCACAATTTCCCCGCGATGGAGCACAAGAATGAGTTCCGCATCTTGTATCGTACTCAACCGGTGCGCAATCGCAATCGTCGTCCGACCTTGTCTCATTTTTGACAGACTCGTTTGAATTGCGACTTCTGTTTCAGTATCGATATTCGCAGTTGCTTCATCTAATACTAAGACTTTCGGATTCATCGCAATCGTACGTGCAAAGGCCAGTAATTGACGCTGTCCACTTGATAGCGTGGAACCTCGCTCTGTCACTTTTTGGGCATATCCTTTCGGCAATTCATTGATAAACGAATCGGCTTGCACGAATTCTGCGGCCGCTTGTATATCCTCATCGGACAACTCCGTGTTATGGAGTCGAATATTGCTTGCGATATCGCCGTAGAACATGAATGGATCTTGCAGCACCAAGCCTACTTTCGCACGTAACTCTTCCATCGGGTAGTTTTTGAGCGACACACCGTCAATCAGAATTTCGCCTCTTTCATACTCATAAAAACGCATGAATAAGTTAATGATTGAACTTTTTCCACTGCCTGTATGTCCGACTAGCGCAACCGTTTCACCTGCATTCGCTTTAAATGAAATATCTTTTAGCACATCATGCTTGCCGTCATAACTAAAGGACACATTGCGGAATTCGATCGTTCCCGTCGTGATTTCATTTTTCGTATTGGCTGTTTGTGTAGGCTCCAGTTCTGGATCATCAATCAATGCAAATACGCGTGATGCGGACACGATCGCTTGCTGGAAAATCGATAAACGCGACATCACTTGTTGGATCGGCTGGAACAATCGACGCAACAGTGTCGTAAATGCATAAATAACCCCGACATCGACTGGTTGCAGTAAAGAAACATATCCGAAATAACTTAGTACAGCCACAATTGCGACTGTATAGAGTAAATCAATTAACGGTGTCAACAACAACGTGTCAAACTTAATATTGCGCATCCCTGCACGATAATGACCTTCATTGACTTCGATAAATTCATCAGCCAGTCGTTTTTCTTGTCTAAATGCCTGAATCATCCCCATCCCTGAAAGAGATTCAGAAATTTTAGCGTTCAGCTGACTTAAACGTTCCCGCAAGTCTTGGTAAAACTCTGAACTGTACTTACGATAGACAGCGACAACGACTAAAAACACAGGCAGTAAGATGAGTGTATAGAGTGCCAGTTTAGCATCGAGCGTAAACAGGGCGATATACACACCGACTAGCCCGAAAATCGCTTGCAAGAAAGTAGAAGCGACACCGACGAACATTTCTTTGATCGACTCTGTATCATTCGTTACTCTAGAAACAACTCCACCAGCTGGCGTCTGATCGAAATAACGCAAACCGAGCTTCTGGACTTTCGTGAAGACGTCAATGCGCAATTGCTGAATAATGTCTAACGCGAGCTTTTGAAATCGTAGCGTCTGAAAATACGAAGCAATCATATTGACGAGTTGCAGTCCAATATACATTCCCGCAATGAGCATGATGGATTTCATCGGAAAATTCAACGGTACGACGTAGTCATCGATGAATGTTTGGATGACCAATGGACTGACAATGGTCGCTGTAACCGTTAATATGAGCAAAATCAGCGCGAGCATCGCACTAACTTTGAATGGCAAAATATAGCGCACCAACCGTATAAACGTCCTCCATTGATCGCGAGCGGACAACTCTGTTTGCTTATTCAATCGCCTCGCCTCCTTGCTCTACAATGGACTCTAGTTGCTGTAAATCATACATTTCTTTGTATATTCCTTGTTGTTTGATCAACGAATCATGATCACCGATTTCCACAATTTCTCCTTCATCCATCACGATAATTTGATGGGCATGTTGAATGGCACTCAATCGGTGAGACGTAATAATCGTCGTCTTGTCTTTTCGTTGCTCTTTCAATGAATGTAGAATCGCTTCTTCCGTTCGCGCATCCACTGCGGACAACGAATCATCAAGCAATAATAATTCAGGATCCATCAAGAGCGCACGGGCGATGGACACACGTTGTCTTTGACCTCCTGATAACGACACCCCGCGTTCTCCGACGAGTGTTTCATAGCCGTCGCTAAATGACAGGATATCTTCATGAATATGTGCGGATTTTGCAGCCGCCACAATTTTTTCCTGATCAATTTGCGGATTAGTGAACGCGATATTTTCCGCAAGTGTTGTGGAAAATAAGAAATGATCTTGCGGCACATATCCGATCGCTTGGAGTAAACACTCTTTCTTATAATGCGTAATCGGTATCCCACCATACGTAATACTCCCTGTGTACCCGTCGAATTCCCGCATTAACACTTTTAAAATGGCGGTTTTTCCGGATCCCGTTTTCCCGACAATACCTAGCGTCTCGCCTTGCTTTAATGTGAAATGCAAATTCCGTAACGCAGGTCTCGTGTCGTCTGGGAACGTAAATTTATCCACCGCAAAGACGATATCTCCATGGGGCAACTTTTTCACCGCATTCGATCGATCCTGAATTTCAGGTTCCACCGCAAGTAGCGACAAAATCCGCGTATACGACGCATTTCCGCGCTCTACTATATTAAATAGGAAGCCAATCGCGAGCATCGGCCATGTCAACAATCCTAAATACGCAGTAAAAGCGATCAAATCACCGATCGTTATGTCTCCCGCCAAAATGAACTGCGTTCCAAAATAAAATGATAAGACGTAGGAGATAGCGAAAATTCCCGCAATCGTCGGGTCGAATAATGCATCTACTCTCGCTACATGCATGTTTTTATCAACGACTTCCTTGGAACGATCCGTAAATTCCGCAATGTCTTCTTCTTGCTGACCGAATGTCTTCAGCACTTTAACACCCGAAATACTTTCTTGCGTTTTGTCGTTCAAATCCGAAAACGCTTCTTGAGCCACACGGAACCGTTTACGCAACAATCTTCCATAATAACTCGTCAGCAAGACCATGAACGGAATGGGAATGAGCGCGATCAATGTTAATTTCCAACTAATCGTAAACGCCATCGTTAAAATGACAAATCCGCCTGTGGACAAAGAATCCGCCAGCGTTAAAATTCCCATCCCTGCTGTTTGTTGAACCGCATTGATATCATTCGTCGCATGCGCCATTAAATCACCGACTCTACGCCGTTGATAAAACGAAGGCGACATCTTGGTAAAGTGCAAGAATAGCTGCTGTCGCAACGTCCGCGCCAAATAAACAGACGAACCGTAAATCATCGTCCGCCATACATAGCGCCCACCGTACATCAATACTCCCGCCACAGCCAATATAATCATCCAACGCGTCAACATGTGGAACGTCAATTCATCCTCCGTCACCGCATCTACAATCATGCCGATAATTTTCGGAGGTGCTAGCTGGAGGAATGCTACAAACATTAACGTAATAATGCCGATTATATAGTGCTTTTTCCGTTCTTTAAAAAACCAACCTAAATCCCATAACACTTTCATGCACGTTCCTCCTTCTACAAACCGTCTAGCGCTTTTTACTAGCCTCTACATGAGTTTATCAAAAGTCATACTATATCTAAAGTTACGCATCTCGCATTGTTCGATTTTCGAATGATTTACTAACAAGCCTCATTTATAATGCCCTCCGATTAACTTGCTTCGTCGGTCGGCCGTCCCTCCAGGCGTCAACGATACGGCACGTAAAATAGCCTTTGAGCCATACAATTGACGTAACTCATCCATCACATGACCTAATTTCTCTTGTTTTCCCTGAAGTGGTTCAAATAAATTTAATTGGAAACTATTTGCGTCTTCTACATTTGAAAGACTGACCGAAATATGACGCACCGGACGCCCGTCGTGATACGTTTCGAATAATTTGATGCAGACACGATAGATGACTAGCGTTTCATCAGTCGAGCTTTCTAGCGTCTGTTGTCGCTGAAAACCGCCACCGTGCACATGCTTCGAATAACCGAACGATAGCTGAACGGTGCGCGCCCTCTTTTTCGCCAAACGCAAACGCATCGCCGCATCCTCGCACATTTCCAGCACTACCGTCAAAATCTCATCAGTCGTCACGTAATCGCGGAGCAACGTCTGCCCCTTCCCGTAACTCACTTGCTGATCGATCAAAACCGACCCAAGCGTAGAATAATCGATACCATGCGCATGATAATACAACTGATTGCCCATCACGCCGAACTTTTTCTCCAATCGATCCAAGGAAGCGTGCGCGAGATCGCCTACTGTGTAGATCCCCATATCTTCCAGCGTCCTCTCCACTTTTCGTCCAATTCCCCACATTTTATGTAAAGGAGAGACAGGCCATAGCTTATCGGGCACATCCTCATACGTCCAGCGTGCCATCCCCGTCTTCTTCGCCTCTAGATCAAGTGCCAACTTTGACAGCAACATATTCGGTCCAATGCCGCAAGCCGAGTGCAATTGAAACTGCCGATACATTTCGTCCTGTATGCGCGCAATCGTCTGTTCAACCGGACCCCACAACTTTTCTGTCCCTGTAAAATCGATAAAACTTTCATCAATACTGTACACGTGAATAGCTTCTTTCGGCACGTAGCGATTCAGTAGTCTCGTCAATTCCATCGAAATATCTATATAAAACTGCATTTTAGGTTCAATTAAATGAATGCTCGGATCATCAGGGATTTCGTACAGTCGCATACCGGTCTGAATACCGAACTTTTCTTTAAGTGGCGGAGAGGCCGCAAGCACCACACCGCCTTTTCGTTCTATATTTCCAATAATCGCAATCGGTGTCTTCATCACATCGAGACCTTCCCATGCGGCTGCACAACTCGCATAAAAACTCCGCATATCTAAACACGCGATTTCTCTATTCGGCAACTCTTTCATATGCCATCCTCTCCCCTATAAGAACAAGAGTTCCTATCAGTAGTATACCCAATAAAAGAAGAGATAATCAATGGTAATTCAAGGGGATTGCTAAATAACTAGGAATGTGAAGACATTAGGAGTAGCAAACGCAAAAAAAAGAAGAGTTCTGTGCGACTCTTCTTTTCTTTCATCTATTGTCGTTTGACATACAGCTACTTCATTGCAATTGCATCGTTGTGATGCACGTATTATCCCCGTCGAATGTCGTAATGTCAGAAACGCTTTTCTTATCATCTTGTGAAATCGTCACTGTGAACGTCTCATCACGCGGAAGCCATAGATCGATAAATCCATTCGCTTCGGTCTTTTTTATTTCGTCAACAACTACATGACCTTGCGAGTCCTTTATATGCACCGTAAACTCCTCTTCCACAAGCTCTCCTTGGCAACCCGTCAGACTATGAATATCGCAAGGATGCGTGCTCGTAACAAATGGCGCAATGGATACGAAAAATTCGTCTTCAGGAAGATCGTATGTCGTTACTTGTTTATTTTCATCTGTCACGATTAATTCGGACGACGTAATCGACGCAGACGCAGCGACTGCATTTCTGACAGTATAATCGTTCACTAGCTGTTTAATTTCTACTTCAGGTGATGGGGTGTCATCGTTTGTCTGTTCGTTACTGCAACCTGCTGACAAAAGAGCCATGAGCAGCCCTAGCACAATCCATCGAATGTTCATTGTTTTCACGACCTATTCATAGTAAATGATTACTGCGGAGATAATTCTTCTTCAACGACCCACTTATGATTTTTTACTTCACTTCCATCTGTCGTGGACTCATAATCGATCATATAGACAGTTGTCTGTTCTACAGATTCGATTTCCGCCTTCGCACCTTCCATTCCTTCCATATGATCCGCAAGAACTGTCACTTCTGTCCCTTTTTCAAGAGGAGCTGGAGCCGGATCTTCCACTTCTTCATGAACGACCCACTTATGATCCATCACTTTCTCTCCACCGTCTGTCGGTGTGTAGTTGATCGAGTAAACCGTTGTATCAAATGCACCCGTAATCGTAGCGACCGCACCTTTCATCCCTTCCATATGGTCTGTTTCAATGATCGCTTCAGAACCTACAGGATAGGTCGGATTGTCCGCTTCTACTAACCCTTCAGGAATGCTGCCATCGCTTGAATGGTCCATCCCTTCCATATCGCCTGGAGACACTTCTTCGTTCGGAACCGGATCTTCTTCTGTTGTCGAAGCACCACATCCCGCCAGCACTAGCGCAAATGCTGCACTCACTGTCAACAATTGTTTTTTCATATGCTTTCACTCCTTTTTGTTAGTAGTATTAGTATAACAATAGAGAATCCGATGAGAAGTACTACGGCAAAACTCCTTATAAACTCCTTAATTAGCAAAATAGGAATCCATCCACTCTTTACACATTCTGCATACTTTTTTGATACGTTTAGCTTATACTTCTCAATAGAAGGAAAAGGGGTGCGTGTCATGAAAAAAATCTCCACAAAATTAGCGGCATCATTCATTATTTCATTTCTTATTTTAGACACGGTACTAATGGTGTATTTACATCAGACGATTACACACGCCCGAGTAGATGAAGAGTGGGACCGGCTACTAGAAACCGGCAGTAATCACCGAAATGTATTGGAAGATAATTATAATGAAACGACTTTGCATCATATCGTTCTCATGGAAAACGGTAGTGAACGAGACGTCGCCATTGTCGATGAGACGGGAAATATTATCCAACAGTCGGCAGTAAACGAAGACGTACTCACAACGTATATCCGTCAAATACAAGAAGAAAAACCGACGGAAGACATGATTGTACCTGTGGATTGGAATCAGTCACCTTATCTTGTCAGTGTACATCCTTATGTGGCAGGAGAAAATTCAGGGACGCTCCTCATGTTCCAAAGTACCATTCCTATTCGCCAGTTAGTACATCAACTCAATCTTCATTTTATACTGGCTGGCGGAGGAAGTATCATCGTGCTATTCATCGTGTACTTCCTGCTGTCGAAGTGGTTAACGCGACCACTAATCCGAATGAAAGAAGCGACTGAACAAATGAGCAAAGGATTCTATAATGTAGATTTGCCTAAGCTAGCGAACGACGAGCTTGGGGAACTGGCTACTTCCATTCGTACATTATCAAATGATTTACGTCGGGTGAAGCGTGAACGCAAAGAGTTTTTATCATCAGTTTCTCATGAAATGGGCACGCCTTTAACCTATTTGATCGGCTACGCTAAAGTGGCTCAACGTGGCGGGCTTGATGAGTCGGAACGCTTCCACTATGTAGCGATTATCGAAGAAGAAGCCGAGCGTTTAAAAACATTAGTGAAAAACTTGATGGATGTAGCACAAATGGACGAAATGACGTTCTCTGTAACGAAATCCGAGTTTTCCGCACAACAGTTCATTCAGGATATCGTTCAACTCGTCCAACCTTCATTTGATATGAAAGACATCACGCTCCACATCGAAGCTGCCCACGACTTTTCTCTCATCGCGGATCGCATGCGACTTGAACAAATAATTCTTAATTTATTAGACAATGCCCTGCACTATTCAAAAAGTGGAAGTATCGTAATCGTCCGTGCATTTCAAGAGAAAGCGTATGCGGTTCTTCAAGTCGAAGATAACGGCTGTGGCATCTCGGCTGAAAACCAGCAAGAGATTTTCGAAAAATTGTACCGTGTCGAGAAATCACGCTCCCGTTCATTTGGCGGCGCGGGTCTAGGACTTGCGATTGTCAAAGAGTTGACCGAAGCTCACGGCGGAACAATCGAAGTGCAGAGCGAACTTGGGAAAGGAAGCATATTTACTGTACGACTATGACAAGAAATGGGGATCAACATGAAGACGATTTTACTTATTGACGATGAACAGCGGATGCTCGATCTGCTTGAACTATTTCTATTGCCGCATGGCTACCGCTGTTTACAAGCGACAGATGGACAAGCCGCGCTCGACCTATTTCAAAAAGAGAATATACATCTCGTACTGCTCGACATTATGATGCCCGGCATGGACGGCTGGGAAGTTTGCCGGAAAATTAGAGAACAGTCCACCGTGCCCGTCATTTTATTAACCGCCCGTTCCAATACATCAGATGTCGTCAAAGGACTGGATGAAGGAGCAGATGATTACATAACGAAACCATTTGACGAACGTGAACTAACAGCGAGAGTACGAGCTGCTCTACGGCGTGTTTCAGATGAATACGAACCAAAGACCATCCAAGAAGGACCATTTACATTGAACTTGGACTCTTATTCAATCCTTTACGACACCCACGAAGTTCGGCTGACAATGAAAGAATTTTACATTATAGAAGCCATGATGCAGCGACCGAACCGAACATTCACTAGGGAAGATTTACTTCAAGTCGCCTGGGAATACGACACGTATACAGAAGTTCGCACCGTGGACTCACACATCCGAAATCTACGGGATAAATTAAAAAAATCAGATTTTCCTATAGACGAAATTTTAGTAACTGTATGGGGGATTGGGTATAAGTGGAAATGAAAGAACAGAACAATTCAGTGAAGTGGAAGCCGGCGACTCGCGACTAGATCGACAGGTGAAACGCAACATAACGACATACCTCGCGTCACCCCCAACTGATTCGTTTCCATAAAAAAGGGCTGCTCAAAAAATCAGATACTACTGACTTTCTGAACAGTCCCGTCCTCTTTAAAACTTACAAAGAAATATCTTCAGGCGGTTGTCCCGTCTTATTCATTAACCGAATCGCCGCAGGTTCAATTTTTAAAATGACTAAATTCGGATCTTCCGGGCCATCAAACCAACGCTCCATCTGATCATTCCACAACTTCTTCTTCAGCTCATCATCCGACGAAATGGACACATTACCCGAATACTCCACATACGCATCGCCAAAGCCCTCTCCATCATACCCAAGCAAAATATGCGTATGAGAATTACTTTCCAACTCATCGACTTTTTCCGTCTTTTTATTTGTCGGCGTATACAGTGTCAATCCATCATTCATAAATGTCATATAGCGGCTGTACGGCTTTCCATTGTCCACCGTCGCCATTGTACCTACCATGCTTTCATCTAAAATTTTCTGTACAGTTTCTTTAGCAGTCATTCGTATTCCGCTCCTTTCGCAAGTAATACTACTCTTCCCATTCGCTAAAATTCTAAACCTTGCCACTCACTTCAACCAATATTGACTGCCGTCACGCGTCTGTCCAACAAAGCCATAATCCACTAACGCTTTCTTCAATCGATCCACGTCTGCATGAATCGTCCGCAACAGTCGCTCTAGTTCATCTGCACTGTAAGTAATTTCTCCGTTTAAGCGGCGTGCCACTTCTTGCATGACAATCATCTGCTGTTGCTCCGTTGTAGGAAATTCATTGACCATACCTGTTACACCTTCAGGAAAAAAACGCTGAAGAATAGCATGTTTTTCATCTTCTGCTAGAGCCGTGTTGTCACCTACTACTTGTGCAGCTTTTTGCGGCGTCAGAAAAGCAGTCGGTTGATCTGCTCGTTCTTTGATCAGTTCCATCATCGCCAAAAACGCTTTCGCTTGTCGTTCTTTTTCTTTCAGCGCGAACCGGTGATGACGAACGGTAGTGGCACTGCCGATTGCCAATTCATCTTGAACTTCTTTGTCCGTCTTGCCTTGATAAAACAACCGTAGGACATCCCCTTGATGTTCGGTCAGACCTGTCCATTTCTTATCCAAGCCGATCAAATACGAAAAAACCGATTGATGAGAATGTTCGATATGAACACGCATGAATCGCTCCGCATCATATAAAGCGTGCTCATACGGATAAATAATCCCTTTCTCCAGTCGTTTGCCACACAACAAACATTGATAGGCATTTTTCTCTTCTATGTATCCTTGTTTTACTTCCTCAACTGTAGCGTCCCATAATTGCTCCATAGGTTCCACAAGCTCGCACTTCCTTTCGAGTACATCTACATAAGCAAACGTTTATAGATATTGTTTGTCCGTTAGTAAATATACTACATCGTATATTCGAGTCCTTCAAGAGTAAAACAAACATATATCTATTTCGTTTGCTTATTATTCACGCTACATAATTCTCGGTACTCGCCAAACGACAACCTGCGTGATACACTAGCAAAAATACATAGAATGGAGGCGCTTACCATGTGTTTGCTATCCTTTCAGTTAAACGACCATCCGACGTATAAACTCGTCCTGATGGCGAATCGTGACGAAGAATATAAGCGGCCAACCGCTCCGGCTGCGTTTTGGTCAGATGCTCCGAATATAGTGGCGGGACGTGATCTAGAACAATTCGGCACGTGGCTCGGTGTCAATAAACAAGGAAAAATTGCCGCTCTTACTAATTACCGCGACTTCACTCTGCCGCTTACAGGAGAAATTTCACGCGGACATATCGTCTCATCGTTCTTACAATCAGACACCGATCCGCAAATGTTCATGGAAGAACTACATGCCAATAAAGAGCGCTACACAGGCTTCAATGTACTGGCAGGATCGGCTGACGAATTATATTATTACTCGAACATCGAACAATCCATCCAGTCGCTTTCTCCTGGTACGTACGGATTGAGCAATGCTTTCTTAGACACTCCATGGCCAAAAGTAAAGAAAACGAAAGCGTTGCTACAAGAACATTTGAAGCAACATAATGTAGTCGATCCAGACACATTATTCGCCATCATGCAACGCGCAGAAACATTCCCGACTGAACAACTACCAGATACCGGTGTCGGAAATGAGTTAGAAAGTTTATTATCTTCCATTTTCATCGCTTCAACGGACTACGGCACACGTTGCACGACAGTTGTGACGATTGATAAGAACGATGAAGTCTATTTTGAAGAACGCACGTATACGAACGGGAGTTTTTCGCATGCGAATACTTTTACATTTACGATCGAAAAAACCAGTCACTCCTAAATGAGTACTGGTTTTTATCTTTTTCGTTGAAAGTATATTGCTATAATCAATTCATTATATCCATATATTTCTTAAATTCCGCTAGTGCTTTTTCTTTTACAGCGCTACTATACAGCCGCTGATTTCCTTCCCCAATAATGCGATAATGTCCGCTCACAGTATGCTGTTGGAGCTTGTATTGTTGCCACATCCCTATATCAGTCCACCACGTCACCACAGCGCTAGTAAGCTGTTGCGAATGAATTTCCGAATGCACCGCCATCTCTACTAATTCTACCGGATCTTCTCCGAGAACCGCTCGCAATATCGTACTCTCCCGATACACCGCACAGATCGCAACAGCCACCGTCCACCCCAACTCTTGGCGGCCTTTTTCTAGTTGCACGAGCGTTTTCTTCGATATGCCTACACTGTCCGCCATCTGATCTTGCGTATATTCCCTCTCGGTACGAATTAATTTCAAGCGAGGATGCACGAGAGCGATAAGCTGTTGTTTATCCATAGATACTCCTCTTTTCTTAAAAGGTGTAATATTACACTTTAAATGTACTATGTATAGTATATAGAATAATTGACAACTTTCGCAAGCATTCTTTAGACGTATTAATCGACAAAAAACGCCATATATAACATAAAAAAATGTATGAAGGCTGAGAACCTTCATACATTTCGTGTGTGTCTTCTTTTATTAAATTGTAGACGTTGAATTCCAGCCTGTAATATCTTCTTCTAGCGGTATTTTTGCAGCACGCGCTTTTACTGCTGCATTAAAGAATAACGCGACTAGGAAGATCGAAATGACTGTAGCACCGATTAGCGAGACATTCATCGGAAGCCCAAAACCAATCGCTGCATTTAATATATACGTTGTAGTCGCCATCAGCATGAACGTCCCGGGAATGAGTGCTACCCAGTAATTCTTGCCTGCAATGAAGAGATACATCGCCCCGACGAACAACGCGATCACTGCTGTAGACTGATTCGCCCAAGAGAAGTAACGCCATAAAATATTGAAATCGACTTGTGTAAGTGCGATAGAAATCGCAAACATCGGTAATGCGATCCATAGACGACTCATAAGTTTGACTTGCGGATACTTAATATAATCCGCAATAATCATGCGTGCACTACGGAATGCTGTATCGCCTGACGTGATCGGTAAAATAATCACCCCTAGAATAGCGAGAGTTCCGCCCACTGCACCGAGCATTGCGACAGACACTTCGCTGACAATGACTGCCGGTCCGCCAGCCGCTAGAATTTCACTTAAGTTCGCTCCATTGAACAATGCCATACCTGCCGCTGCCCAAATCATGGCGATGACAGCTTCTGCAATCATCATACCGTAGAAAATTTTGCGTCCTTGACTTTCTTTTTGTGTCGTCCGGGAAATGATCGGAGACTGTGTCGCATGGAAACCAGATAGTGCCCCACAAGAAATCGTCAAGAAAAGTAATGGGAAGATCGGTAAATTATCAGGATGCAAGTTCGCAAACGTTAATTCAGGAATTGGTACACCTTTAATGACCATCATGCCGCCGACACCGAATGCACTGATCACAAGTAACGCACCGAAGATTGGATAGAAACGTCCGATAATTTTATCAATCGGCAATAAAGTAGCCAAAATATAATAAAGGAAAATAAGTGCTACGATAATTCCTAGTGCCATCCAACCGTTCATCAGATTGTATAAAAGTCCTGCTGGCGCCGAAACGAACACCGTACCGACTAAAACTAATAACAAGAGCGCAAATGCGTTGACGACGTGCTTCATCACTTTCCCAAGGAATTTCCCCGCAAGTTCAGGCAAATGTGCGCCGCGATTACGAATGGAAATCATGCCTGTTAAATAATCATGTACTGCTCCTGCGAAAATTGCGCCGACGACGATCCAGACGAATGCGACCGGGCCGTAAAGCGCACCCATGATCGGTCCGAAAATCGGTCCTACACCGGCAATGTTCAATAGCTGAATCAATGAGTTTTTACTCGTGCTCATCGGTACATAATCGACTCCGTCCGCACTTGTATACGCTGGAGTCGCCCGGTCTTCCTTCACTCCGAACATTTTCACGATATATTTACCATACGTGAAATATCCGACAATCAATAACACGATAGAAAATAAAAATGTAATCATTGCTATTCTCCCCTTTCTAATGATAACGCTTACATTCATTATAAGGGAGAGGGGCTCGTCGTATGAAGAATTCCCGCAACATGTCAGAATCGCGCAGTAAGATGCACTGCTAGACTGCTAACATGCAGCGGTCAACCTTCCAATCGATGACGCAGTTCTTTGACATAGTTTCTACTGACAGGCAACGGTTCTGTACGATCGAGCAATTCCAGCTGATAAGCTCCGTTAAACCATGGAGTCAAGCGAACGATATACGCTAAGTTGACGACGATGCTTTTATGGATGCGAAAAAACGAAAACGAAGTCAGCTTGCTTTCCAACTCCTTCAAAGTCGTCCTCGCTTCATATTCACGTGTACGCGTAACAATTTTCGTCCATTTTTCTTCTCTATGAATATATAAAATATCGTCAATCGGAATATAATGGATTTCTCCTTCCGTCTCTACAGGCAGGCGGTTAATGCGCGGAAGAGTAGTTTCTGCCGGAAGTAGCAACGTTGCGATGCGTTCGATCGTTTGACGCAATTGTTCTTCATCATACGGTTT
Organism: Sporosarcina sp. PTS2304; assembly: GCF_003351785.1. GTDB lineage: Bacteria > Bacillota > Bacilli > Bacillales_A > Planococcaceae > Sporosarcina. The sequence continues at coordinate 1,052,665 of NZ_CP031230.1, read as the reverse complement.
CAGTAAATAGTCCGTGGCATGAATGCGAAACGCTTCCGCGGCGAACTGTGGATACGCAGTGGCGAACACGATGAAAGGAATTTTCTTCATGGCACTGAGCGATTTGGCCACTACCATTCCATCGACTTTCGGCATTTCAATATCTAGAAATACGACGTCCGGTTGAAGCTGGATCGCTTTGACGATCGCCGTTTCACCGGAATCTGCTTCACCGACAATTTTCACTTGATCGGATTGTTCCAATAGATAGATTAATTCTTCCCGTGCATAGCGCTCATCATCTACTACGAGCGCACGAATTATTTCACTCATCAGGCATTCCCTCCGACTTCGGAATATGGAACGAAATGCTCGTTCCTTTATCCGGTGCGCTATGGATTTCCAGTTCTGTGCCGAACGACATTTGCAGGCGTCGATTGACATTATATAATCCTACACCCGTCCCTTTTTCAGACAGTACTTGCGTTTGCCCCACTTGTTGTAGACGTTCTTCTTCCATTCCGCTGCCATTATCTTGTACGGTAATGCGAATGAACCGCTCCATGTCTTCAATAGAAATATGAACGATTGCGTCTGCCGCCAAGTCTTTAATACCGTGAGTAATCGCGTTTTCGACAATCGGTTGGAGCGTCAGTGGCGGGATCTTATGATGCATAATCGCTGGATCGGTGTCGATGCAAATTTTTAACTTATCGATGAAGCGAGCTTCTTCTATCATTAAATATGCTTCGACGTGAGCGAGTTCCTGCTGGAGAGTTACGAGTTTCGCTGTCGTCCCTTGCAAATTTTGACGCAAGAAGTAAGACAGTGAAGATAGTAATTTCCTCGCCTCGTCCGGATTGGTGCGGATCAATGAAATAATAATATTCATAGAATTGAACAAGAAATGCGGACTGATTTGTGCTTGCAGTGCTTGAATTTCAGCTTCTTTCGCCAACTGATAGGCACGATCCGCTTCCGCAATTTCCAATTGATTGCTTAACAGTTCTGCAAGTCCAGCGATCAACTCTATTGTTACGTCGGTAATCGCTTTGCGTGACGGATAATAGAGTTTCAACGTTCCTACCGTTTCGTTGCGCGTTTTTAACGGCGCGATAACAACCGCTTCGCAGGATGAATTATACGGGTCCGGTTCGATTGTATCCGCGACGACGAGCGTTCCTTGCTGGATCACTTGCCTGGTGATGTCCGTTTGAATCGGTCCGTGCAATGGTTCACCTACTGGCCCGAGAAATGCAAGAATATCCGTTTTATTCGTCATCGCGACAGCACCTGGTCGCAATTCATTGAATAAAATTTTACAGACAGCTTCCGCGGTTTGTTGCTTCATGCCTGTACGTAAATAACCAAGCGTCTGATCGGCAATTCGCAAGGTTTTTTGCGCTTGCAACGCTGTAATCTTTTCTTGGTCGCTAATGACATTATAGGCGATCAACATGAATAGCGCTGCACCTATGCCGTTCGCCAAAATCATCGGCAATCCAATCGCCTGAACGAGTGCAAGCGCTTTCGGAAACGGATCGGCAATTACTAGAATGAGCAGCATTTGGAGCGCTTCTGCCAATGCGCCGATTAAAAACGCAGCGAGCGGCGTCGTATGTTTGCCCTTTTTATAAAAATAGCCTGCAATGACACCAGAAATGATCGTCGAGATCCCACAAGAAATCGCCGTGAATCCTCCGAGAGACATCCGGTGAATCCCTGCGATCAAGCCCGCCCCAATTCCGAGACGATAGCCTCCAAGCAATCCCGCCACCACGACTCCGATGACGCGCGAGTTCGCAATTGCTTCATCTGTCGTTAATTGCCAGGACATATTTTCAAAATGAAATGTCTGCATGTCGAGTGCTACACCAAAATACGTCCCAAAAATACCGAATAGACCGAAAAACAAAATAGCGGTGAGTTCTTGTCGCCGATCGAGCACATCTTGGTGAATCATATTTTGGAAAAAGCGAAAACGAGTCAGGAGGAAAGCGACTGCCACTATCATCCCGACTCGTTCAAACATAATGATGAGCAAATCTAGCATCGCCATCCTCCGTTCACTCGATTATTTTTTCAGCATCGCTTTATTGACCGTCGCCACTACTTCCACACGCGACATTTTCTCGCGTCCTTCTTTAAGTGCGTCCAGCGTACCATGTGCCAAAGCCAATGGAATATTACAGAAATTCAAGATCGTTTTCGTTTGGATATCTTCGATGTAGCGGTCCGCCAATGCCAGGTTCTCTTCCGCATAGCTAAACATTTCCGGCAGTTTCCAGCCATTCGGGAAAAAGTTAACATCGCGCACGGCATCTTCTTTGTAGTTGCGTAAAATATTGACCGACTGCAAGCCGCGGCCAAAGCCGATCGCAAGGTCTCTATCCGTTTCCGTCCCATCATACCAGCGCCAAATGTCAGCCAACATGACACCGACCAATCCCGCTACATAGTATGTATAATCATCGAGATCTTCACGCGTCGCAACGATCCAGTCTTTCTCCGCCCATTCCGCCATCCCTCTACCCATGATCGCAGTGGATTCTAATACTTTATCTGTCACCGTATCCGGGCAGAAATCGATCCAATCCGCTAAGCGCAATGTCACTTCTGGTAATTGGTCACGGTACGGTGCGAATAATTCTGCAAGTTCTTCTGCAATCGGCTCGTCTGTCTCAATTTTCCGGTCCAATAAATCACTCACTTGCTGCAATAATGAGACGACTACTACTTTATCGAGTTGTTCATGGTCTTCAATTTCATCGATTGCGCGCATGCAAAGGTAAGCAGACGCAACGGCTTCTCTCACATTCGGTTCTAGTAATTTAATCGGAATATAAAAGGTACGACTCGTTTCTTTTAGGACTTTCATTGCTTCTTTTTTTAATATAGCCTCAGTTTTCATCTTGAGTTTCCCTCCATCAATCATCACGCGTTTTCGTAAGTACTATAGAATGACTTTATTATAGCATGAAGACGACGTACAAGGAAAAACTAGCCTTACTATTCCCTTTTACTGTTAGCTACAATTGAGTAATTAATCGTCAAAAAAGGCAACGGACCGATCCACATATGATGCGTCGCCCGTAATGCACCGTCCTCTACTTCTTCAATGAAAAACGTTTCGCGTAACGGCAATTTACACGCCCCGCGATCGCTAAACGACAAATAGACTCCTGCATCGGACATCGAATCGGTCCGCTCACTCGTCAAGCGCAATCCGCCGTCCACTGCCTGCAACTCCAAAACTCCCGTCATCGTCGAAAAAGGCAAAGGTAACGCGATGTTCATATAGACTCGTCCATTCGTCTCATGTTGCGAATAAAGCGCCGTGAAAATCGTCTGTTCTCCGATGTTCCTCTCCCATATGCGCACGTTTTCCCGGCCATCCAATCCTTCACGTAACGTATAAATCGCCCCTGTCATCTCGACTTCTTCCGAACAGAGAGGCAAATTGATTTGCTGGGTACGCCGGCTGAAAAGCGAATATACGAACGCAAACGGCTTGAACCAGCTTCGCCAAAAAACAGCAGCATACAATCGAAAATCATTCGTCTGTTCGTAAAAACGTAAAATCGTCGGCGAAACCGTCGCAGATGACAGCCCGTACACCGTCAAATCATCGGATAATCCAACATGGCGACCGATTTCACCAATCTCTCGTGCTACTCGTCTTCCGCGTACCGTACTGATCGGAAACGGCGGTTCTGTATGTGCGGGAGGGACACGAAGCGACCAACCGAGCAAACCGACACCTGCGAAGACGACACAATTGAGCACGCCATGAAAACGAAGCATGAAGTCAATTGTCACCGTGATTAAACCGAAACCATTGCTCAGCACATACAGCAACGAAAACGAAATCGTCACAGCAAGCGCGCTGAAAGAAAAGCGCAACAGCCACTTTTGTAGTGAATTTGCAAAAGAAGTGCGCCAAACGAGCCAAATAATTACAGCGAATCCATACATATAAAGAAACACAGAAACGACTTCAATCCATCGTGAAAACGTAATCCCCACAGCGACAATCATCGGTGACGCAAGCAGCGCGACCGTAGCGAATCGATACGCCCGCGACGGATGCAACCGCCCGAGCCAGCCGATGAAAACTGGCAAGATGACAGCCGAATAATGGAAATGGATAGCCGTCAACCACGTAAGCAGCGGACTAAATCCGAGATCGATTCCTGTAGCGAAAGCGAAATACCAGACGCCCCCCATCGCCACGTAGATCAATCCGAGATCAATCGCAAATTCCTCCAGATGCGTAAATCCCCGACGGAGAAAACGTGTCACTCCATAAAGAGCGATATATACTGTAAACAACAAATACAGCACCGCAAACGAGCCTGCCCAGTCCACAACTTGTCCAAGTATTACCGACGCATACGCAGGAATGGCGACGAACGGATAATACTTCCAAAACCACCCACGTTCCGTACATACCATGCGTAACAGAACAGGGATATAGAAAAGTTGCGCGACTACTAATAATCCATACGGCCACGGCTGACCACTCACTAGTAGCGTCACAACAAACAGCAACAGATGAACAACTACAAACTTACGCATCTTCCGTAAACTCCCCTTCGTAAGAAAATAACGTGCCAAGGAGCGAGTTCTTCACTTCTACTTGAATACGAAACACACTGCGCCACTCATCATACGATTCCACTACCGTCGCAAGCCCCTGCAACATTTTCGGCAGTGGAATTTCTACCTTGCCGAGCACTAGCCGCTGTCGGAGCGAATCGATCGTCAACGCGCCATCTTCTGAAACGGTAAATCGTAAATCCGAATAAAAGAAAGACGGTTCCCCGAGATAATCTTTCACAACGAGCCGACTTTCATCCAAACTCATCAACGCATTGAAATAACGTGTAGTAGCAGGAAACATAAACTTACGTTCCCAATGAACTTCTTCCTGACCCGTCGAGGTAACAGAAGCCGTGTTAACGATCGTAAAAGGAATAGCCGTGCCGCTTTCAGGGAAAACAAACTTCACTTTCGCTCCTAGTCGAAACAACGGTGACAGCCATCGCGGACCGCCCGTGATTCGATTCATCACGCCTGACGCTCGAAAGACCGACTCTTCAAAGGCATATCTTTTTTGAAGCATCGGATGAAGCCGATAAAAATCTTCTGCTAACGCCTTCTTATAAATAGACAACGCACGTCACCTCTTCCTCTTACAAGACGCAGCGCTCGGCAAATCTCGCGCCACAAGCAACCCAACCGCACTCAATACAATGAATGATAGATTAAACGTCACCGGATTGAATGGATGCACCGCTGTTTCGGGCGCAACCACAAGAGCCGCAATCGTTAATACAGGAAATGCGATCAACTGCAAGAGTAACAGATGCCGTTTCTTTCGATAGATCAACCAAACAACTCCAAACACCACTTCAGCTAAGCCGATCGCCCACACTACATTCGTCGCCGCTGCGTCCGTTAGAGACAGACCACTCGCCACCATCGCTTTCTCCTCTGGATGCATCGCCAAAATCTTAGGTACTAGCCCTTGATACACCCATAAAAAAGCGAAAAACACTGTAATGAGTTGCATCATAAAATACCGTCGATACTGCGAAATCGAGGCTTCCCCTTTTTCAAGCCAGCGCTTCAGCACATCAAAACTGAGTGCAGTCGCATAGCCCATCAACGGTCGAAACATCCAATCTATCATCCTACCTAGAAAACCAAAATTCGTTTGATAATCATATTGCGTCAAAAACTTCGTGCCATATTCCGTCGGCTCATACTTCCAGTAGCCGCGTCCTTCTTTTATCGGGGAAATCTTTTGATCGGTGCCGAAATGCAAAGACGAACTACGCGAACCATCCTTCAACACCGCCGAACCACTACTCTCTCCCCAACCTTCTACAGCGAACGGACCAACCGCACGTGTATACGTAAACCGTTGCGCCTCTCCCTCTTCTTTCGGTAAATAGCGAATGGAAGAAAAACGCAAATCCCACTGCGCGTGAAGATCGGGTTGCTGCGACGCTTCCCAAACGCGCTCTAGCGGGACATGTATCGGAACTTCGACATAAATAGGTTTCGATTTCATGGAGATCACCTTCTTTTTTTATTGCTTTATTATCTCGAAACTTCACTTGTGACGCATGTCTGCTTGAATAGCAAGAACGTCTTGCACATCCATTTCTACAGCCATCGCAATTTTCTCCATCTCCACTTCTAATGCTAAAAGACTTTGAACTGTTCTAATTTTCTCTTCTTTAGCCTTACGATTCGCTTTCTGTGTAGCTTTCTGAACAGCCTCCTGCAATCGCAATTCCGCTTCCTTTACAGCCGCTTCTTCATCAATCACTCGTTTCAATCTAGATTCATACGCAAAAAATTCTTCTGGCGTGCCACTCAAAGCTTCCCAATTTTCAATAGCTGAGCGTAGGGTTTCATCATTCATGGCGATAGCCTCCAATTCTGTTAATATAATTGTATCATTTTTTTAGCTAAAATAAGAGAATATTACTCGTTGTTCATTGAGTGTAGTGTAGATGGATTCGATGCGTCAAAAGGAAGAAATTCAATTTTCATAGTTTTTATTCGGAATGGATTTACTGCAAATACAGATTCTTGTGATACGATAATCGCAGATGAATAAAGGAGAATGAGTATAATGAAAATTAATTTCACAAAGAAGCAATTCAAACACTTACTTGACTTGGTCCACTTAGGCGAATGGACAGCCAATTCTTCTAGAAATCCCGAGCAACTGATCAAGGAGTATGAAGAACTGTACCAATATATCAACTCATTTGCGAAGGATTTTGGCTATGATGACATCATTACATTTGAGCGAGACCACAATGAATACTATCCGACCCAAGCATATGAAAATCAATTGCAGCCGATCATTGATGTGAATGATAATGATGTGTTTTGGAATGAACTTTCTAGTCGACTGGCTGAAAGAGATTTAGCGAATGAGGCAGTTGTTCCGAGGGATAAGGATGAGCGATTTAAGCGGCTACTTGAGATTGAGGAACGGTATGAGGAAGAGTTTGAGGAGAATGGGTTGGCTCGGTTGGTTGTTAGGGAGGATTGAGGGCCAAGATACAAGAACCCTCGGAATGTAGTCGTAGAATTTTCTTGCGTAATTATTTATCTATCGGTTGTCTGAATAGTGTCGTATTTTTGCAGAGCACAGGTGCGCTTTATTAACACAAAGATGCCTTAAATTGTTTATAAAAAGTTTTAAAGAGGTGAAAAATGTTTACAAAGACATCCTTTTTCCGAATGGTTATTACACTAATATTAATTCTATTACTTGCGAAATCCGGTACTTGGCTTTTCGACACATTTCATATCAAATTTCTAACAATAGAAAGTGAAAATATTAATAATCTTATTTTAGCTATATGGCAAGTTCAAGCTGTTGCAATATCAATAAGTATCGCAGTTGTGGCTTTAACAGTTGGATTTATAAAAGAAAAGATATTTGGGAAAGATGTAATGCACTTTGTATTTATTGAAGAAAAAGCATTTTTTCTATCTAAAATAGAAATAATTTTCGTGCTTATTGCATTAATTTTTGCTAACTATTTTTTCGTTGCTTACGAATGGTTGTTTGGAACTGTTTTTATTTTATTTATTTCATTGTTAAGCGTCTCAACTCTTATGTATCAAACTTTTTCACTTTTAGTAAATTTCGATACAATTGAAAATAAAGTTAGACAGAGCATTATAAATGAATTCACTACAAAGCTCAAGGGCTCAAAAACCCAGAAAGAGGAGAAAGGTTGAATAAAATAATAGAGCAGCTTTATATCCATTCAATCGATGCAATCGAGAGAGATAGATACGGTTTGTTACAAAAAAATATTTCACTTTTTAAAGAGCTATATGAAATTATTTTATCTAATGAATCAACTGACATTACTAAAAAGATTTCCAATCTAATCGATGAAAGAATTACAGAACTATTTGAAAAATGTTTCGAAAAAGATAAATTGGACGAGGCAATGGAGTTAATTTTAAATTTATATGGAACAGTTTTCACGCAAGGGCACTTCGTCTATTTAGATGACGAAATTAAAGCTATTTTAAAACACTTAGAAAATAGTGAGTTTATTAATGAGAATTATCTGCAATCTATCTACAAATTACTTCAAATTTTACGTGAAACAGCAGATGAAGGTGACAGCTCACAGTTGAATTTCGTAACTCAGAGCCATGCTGCCTTTTATAATATTATTTACAAAAACAAACTTTTACCAGGTTATAAAAAAGAAGATATCCTTAAAGGTTACTCTAAGAATATATCTTTATTAGTATTATCAAGAAATAAAGATACCGCAAAACTAGTTACACAAAGGGTTTTAAAAACAATGATTGATAATCGAGATATTGAAAATTTTAATAATGTCACTGAAGATTTATTTTTTCTAAACGGTATAAAAAATGAATCTATGGAAATTATCTTTAACTTAGCTATATATCTATATTATTTAATATATAAAGAAGATTTAGTTGACGGAAATAAATTCAAAGCATTTCTCGAATTGGATGTATTTAACAGAATAGGTTATGACTTTTCGGTTACACGAAATGACTTATCTCTTTTTGCCAGTTCAGCTTTCAAAGAATTAACTGGATGGGAAAGAATGCATGGCGATACTATCATATTCAAGTGGATGATAATGGAGAATGTTATTAAAGAATTTCTTGTATTTATTGAATCTTCGACAAATAGTGGTTTTTTTGAACAACTCGACAAAGAAGAAATTTCTAGTTACTTAATGAATTTTGAATCTGATTCAGTGGAGTCTTTAGTTGAACGCTATAAAGTTTTTAAAAGCCATTTTGGATTTGGTATAAATCAAGAAGTAGCTCAAGAATTATACGATGGTTTACATAAACTAAAAAAACTTTACGTAGAACATGAAATTAATGATTGTATTGGTATTAGTAAGGATCTGGGATTGAAGGAAGACCTTATAAAAGAAAGACTAGTTGATGTTAGGAGTAAGTCACTACTAATCAATTTTAAAAATGACACTACTTTAACCTTAGATAAAGAATTATCATATTCTATCTCAGTTCCGACGATTGTATTTGATCATGAACAAAACATTAAAAGTGTTGTAGATAGTTTGAAGGAAACGATGATTAGTGAAATTAATAAATACATCATCAAAGAATTCTGCCTATCAAAAATGAGAATAACTAATACCCATGAAGATCGGATAAATAAACTTTCGATTTTCATAGAAAATATGGATTGTAAAAATTATAACTTGATTGTTACAAATATTAGAAGTGATTCTTTCTTTTTATATTATGAAAATCCCGAGGTTAAGGAACTTTATAATGAAAGAATTAAAGACTATAACTTATATTTAGAAGAAACTTTTTTCAAACCATCTTTTTGGTTCGTAACTAATTCGGAAAATATTAGATATAATGCTAGTCAAATTAATGTTAATATAAAAGAATTAAATAAGGTTGCTATTAATTATTTGTTAAGTAAATATCAAAGCCTAGAAGGAAAATATGAAATTCCTATTATTAATAATATCAAGGTCTCTTTAGATATAGATTTAGCTATACAATATCTACAAGCAACTAGGAAGTCCATCGAGCTTAATTTAAAATTAAATTTTAATGCAGCGAAGGCAGAAGGTTCTTTAGTTTATTTCAATAAAGAAAAACGTTAGTTATTTTACTATTTACATCGCAATCGATAGTTGTCAATATAGATGTCGTATCAGGCTGATTAACTTTCCTCAAATACCTAATTCAATAAAATTCAACTCTCCATGTCTAATCCAAGCTACCGCGCTGCGCTTGCCCGCCTAGTGACTTGAATCGAAAGGAAAAGCGTTCTTTCCATTCAAGCCACTAGGTACAGTGGGTGTGATCAGTCAACCTATTTCTTTTCACACATCGGATTTAAGGCTACCTGTTCGCGCGGATTCCAGTTTTTTGTGTCACGCATCCAATGTTCGGGATGACTAGCCCGTGCAGCTTCATATACTTCTTTTCGCTTTTCTAGTACATTGGTGTGCTCGCCTCTATGACATTGAGCTACAGTAACCATTTCAACACTCTCCTTTGTCAGTTAGATAGTCAATGTCACCGAGCTTGCCGGTGGCTTTGCTGTAATAGACAGTTAATCCGCCGATGGATTGAGTTTGGTTGACGATGCGATGTTCGGATCTGATGGTTTGTAGAGAATCAATGATGATAATTGGACTTTTGTCTAGATTCTTTTTATAATTCTTCGGACGATGGCTTTCATTTGTCTTTCTTTTAATCAGATTCGGTCGTCGCAGATGTCGTATGCACCATACGTTTTTCCTCGAGTTCGTAAATGAGGCGCTTGATCGTATTGCTCTACTATAACGGAAACTCTTCTTTCCATTCGTTAAACGTTTTACACACCCAAACATATTTATCCCGCACATTTTTTGAAATCAAATGATCGAAAACTTAGTTGCTGTAAAAATATCGCCCCATTCAGCCATACGTCTTATGCTAACAATGGCAGTACTTGTAAAGGTGTTTCATCCACTAATAAACTCCTCGTTTCGTCCTCCTCGCTATTTTTGTAAGTGATAGTCATTCGCCTCTTCATCCGCTATATAGAGTGCTTTTTGTATGATACATCGTTTTTTAAAATATTTTTATTTGCAGATAAAACACACGACAAATAAGAGCTGAAGCTATATGCCCCAACTCTTTCAGCAATTTTTTTAATTCCTTCTAAACATTTTTATCTCTACAAAATATGTAGATACATGTAAATTCATGCTGCTTCTGGCGTCATGGTAGATTCCCCATCCTACGAATCACTATTGCAGTCACTACGTTAAAAAAGCGTAAAGGATGAAGTATCCTTTACGCTTTTTGCATGTTATGTCGCAGCCTCACCTTACTTTAAAAATTACTTACTTAGCGATAGATACTCTCATATACGTCAACTTAAGAAAAATTTAGTACTTTACGATTGATTCCCTTTATTTGTTGGTATATATCTTTAACACACCAAATATAAGGAGGTATACATCATGAAGCCTAAACATCCTTTTTACCAGCAGCGTCGATTGTTTACTCTTCTGTCACCCAAAAGAACTTTCCTCTATCGCTAGAGAGACAAAGTTTATTCAACGGAAACGCAAGCTGGATATAAATACTTTTCTTCAACTTCTCTTTGCCGAGCCGGGTAAGATCGCAGAAAGTTCATTAACTCATCTGTGTGCGAAGCTGGCCAAACCGAGTCTGACGCTCTCTAAGCAAGCACTGGATAAACGGTTTAACGAACACGCGGTTCAGTTCATGGAACGGATCTTTCTCCGATTGTTTGAAAGTCAATCCAAATTGGCCTTCTCTAAGCTTCCCATCGCCACCACATACCCGTTTAGAAGCATGAGGATTTTGGATGGCAGCTCCGTGAAATTGCCTGACGCGCTTCACGTCATGTTCCCCGGGACCACGGGTGCAGGTGTCAAGTGTCAATTAGAATTTGATTATCTTACAGGAAAGTTTTGTTATGTTGAACTCCAGCCTGGAAAAGCGGGAGATTCTCTTTCAGGACTCAGCCGTTTAGAAAACGTGCAGAAAGATGATCTGCTTCTTCAAGATCTGGGCTATTTCAAATGTGATCTGTTTAGGGAAATTGAACAAAAAGAAGCATTTTATGTATCACGTGCACGTGCAGATACTATGTTTTATGTGGATTCGCCTCATCCCCGTTATCACAAAAACGGAGAGATTATGAAAAAGTACGCTCATATACGATTGTTTCTAGAAGAGGAAATACAGACCATGAAACCAGGAGAAAGCAGAGAATTCCCGCGCGTATATATAGGTAAGCACGAGAGAATGCCCTCTCGCTTAGTAATCTATCGGATGACGGCGGAAGAACAAAAACGTCAGGAATTTCGTATTAAGCGACGCAAACAGACAAAGCCGGGAAAAATTAAACAAAAAGTAAAAGACTTGTCTGGCATATCTATCTATGTGACTAATCTGCCAGCAGAAATTCCAGCGTCGGAAATCTGTTCACTCTATCGCTACAGATGGCAAATTGAGCTCCTCTTCAAGTCATGGAAGTCTGACTTAGGGGTAGCACGTTATCGAAATATGAAGGCAGAAAGATGGCTGTGTCATTTGTATGCGGAGTTAATTATATTCCTATTGAGTGTGCTGCTTACGTATCAAATACGTCATTATTTCTGGAAAGAGAAACAACTGATTCTAAGTGAGCGGATTGGAATCCGAGAAGTGAGTGAACGGGTGTGGAAACTTTGGCAGGCACGTGCTTCTCCCAAGTGGAGGGAAGTGATGGACGAGTTACTCAATATATTAGCCAGCAATGGCCCGAAAAACGTAAAGAAACCCGGTCCTATTCACTGGCTAACATAAACACACCTATTTTTTAAAAAAGAACATACAGGGGTTTATTTACTATGCCTTCAAATCCATAAAGTGAAAGGTTACTAAAGACATTCCCGTATTCCTATAAATTCAAACCATACAAATCAAGAAGTGGAACGTCACTTGACGAGTAAAAACGAAGGAATAAACCTTAAGTTGACGTATATGATAGATACTCTACCGCAAGACCTTTTTGAACGCCAGGTCGTTTTTCGATACGTTGAGACCATTCCAAGAGATGGGTATATTCATCCATGTCCAAAAATTCATACGAGCCTTCATACAACTTCCCTAAAGCTAGACGTCCGTACCAAGACCATATGGCGATATCTGCAATCGTATACGTATCACCCGCAATATAAGAACGCTTAGCTAATGTGTTATTCAGTAAGTCTAGTTGACGTTTCGTTTCCATAGTAAAACGATCAATCGGATATTTCATAGGTTCCGGCGCATAAGCGAAAAAGTGGCCAAACCCTCCACCAATATAAGGACCCGCCCCAATTTGCCAGAATAGCCAATTAAGGGTTTCTGTTCGTCCATGTATATCTGTCGGAATCAGTTGTTTGAATTTCTCAGCCAAGTACAGCAAAATCGATCCTGATTCAAAAATCTCCACACGCGGACTTTGACTTTGATCGACCAAGGCAGGAATCTTGGAGTTAGGATTGATCTTGACAAAATCTGAACCAAATTGTTCTTGCGCTCCAATATTGATTTCATATACATCATAATCTGCACCGTCAACATCCAATTCTTTTAACTCTTCCAGCATAATTGTCACTTTTATACCGTTTGGAGTTCCCAGTGAATAGAGTTGGAGCGGTGCCTCTCCGACTGGTAACGTTTGCTCAAACCGTTCACCCGCTGTCGGACGATTCCCCCATCTATTTGAATTCTCTTCTTCCCACTTCCATACGTTTGGTAATTCATATTTTGTCATAGTAACGCCTCCTATTATGTAGTGACTCTATCATACTAACAGCGTGAAACTATTCCAACTGTTTGGTTTGCTGGCTGTTTGTATGATAGCTAGTTCTTAAAAAGTACTTGTGTAAGAAACAGTATTGATCTATATGAGCTTTTTCTTTCTGTGGGTTTGTAGTAAAAGGGTATGGTTCTACTTTTTTCACATTTGAATGTGCGAACCCTAAGTGCCCACGAAATCACCAGGAGGTTCGCGCATTTTTCTGGCGTTTTCCAACAGAAAATAACCTCTAATTGATAGACTATTCATTTTTTTCACTTTATGTAGTACACTGGGAGGGAGAAGATACAACATCTCGTAGTCGCTCTCTGTATGGAGAGCGTGGATTGAAATTACTGGAGATAATTTTAAGCGGCACGCCACAGAAGGTCGCTCTCTGTATGGAGAGCGTGGATTGAAATCCGCAAAATCAATCACATCTATGCCGCCTGCGTGGTCGCTCTCTGTATGGAGAGCGTGGATTGAAATAGTTTTACCAGGATACAGCCGGGTACCGCGCCCGAGTCGCTCTCTGTATGGAGAGCGTGGATTGAAATAATCGTGTGGAGTTCGAGGGCTATACATATAACTGTCGCTCTCTGTATGGAGAGCGTGGATTGAAATTGCTAAAGTTGGTAGATTTTCGATTCCGATCTCTGTCGCTCTCTGTATGGAGAGCGTGGATTGAAATATCGTCTTACCTCCCCTGGCCAATATTTATAACCGTCGCTCTCTGTATGGAGAGCGTGGATTGAAATTACCTACTTGATGGCGGCGAAATAAAAAATTTAAAGTCGCTCTCTGTATGGAGAGCGTGGATTGAAATAAAAAAATGAACGCCGAAAAGTTGGAAATCGCAAAGTCGCTCTCTGTATGGAGAGCGTGGATTGAAATGAAAATTCGAGCTAAAGGAGAGTGTGAGATTTTTGTCGCTCTCTGTATGGAGAGCGTGGATTGAAATAAGAAAAAAGGTAGCACAGAAATCGAAAAAGTTTGTCGCTCTCTGTATGGAGAGCGTGGATTGAAATATATTTGCCCGGCTTTGGTAATTCAAACCCTTTTAGTCGCTCTCTGTATGGAGAGCGTGGATTGAAATATCTGTTCACGGTGATATTGCTGGATCAACCCTTTGTCGCTCTCTGTATGGAGAGCGTGGATTGAAATACAAGTTAAAATAGATGAATTATTAGATCATGTTGGTCGCTCTCTGTATGGAGAGCGTGGATTGAAATATTACGCTGTTTGATCGAAAGCAAGCATCTGTTAAGTCGCTCTCTGTATGGAGAGCGTGGATTGAAATGACCACTTCATCTCCGAAATCTGCCTCTGCCGATGGTCGCTCTCTGTATGGAGAGCGTGGATTGAAATCTCCGGCTATCTACATTGCCCTTGCAGAACCGACTGGTCGCTCTCTGTATGGAGAGCGTGGATTGAAATTTCTCCGTCGATACCGTATTTTCTGATATCTGATGTCGCTCTCTGTATGGAGAGCGTGGATTGAAATCGATGAATGAGTTACATCGAAAGGCTTGGGATTTGCGTCGCTCTCTGTATGGAGAGCGTGGATTGAAATGGTAACATTGTAAATAGATAAAATACCTTTCAAGTCGCTCTCTGTATGGAGAGCGTGGATTGAAATCGACTGAGTGGTTTCTTTTTACAACTGTATTGGTGTCGCTCTCTGTATGGAGAGCGTGGATTGAAATAGTCGATCGAGTTGGGTGATACGGTGCGAGTAAGTCGCTCTCTGTATGGAGAGCGTGGATTGAAATGCTTTACTGTTAGATAACTTCGGTGCTACCTTTGTCGCTCTCTGTATGGAGAGCGTGGATTGAAATTACTAATAAATGATTTTGCTTTTCCGATGATAAAGCGTCGCTCTCTGTATGGAGAGCGTGGATTGAAATATTACAGCTTGTCTAATTGTGCCTGTTTTATATGTCGCTCTCTGTATGGAGAGCGTGGATTGAAATAAATATAGTTTGTAAATATGTAAAAAGAGTAACCGTCGCTCTCTGTATGGAGAGCGTGGATTGAAATACTTTGCAGGCAACATTGCACAGCTCTTGCAGGTGTCGCTCTCTGTATGGAGAGCGTGGATTGAAATCGAACAAAATACGACAGAAAGGAGTCAGCAACATGGGTCGCTCTCTGTATGGAGAGCGTGGATTGAAATCAAGACTTCGCTTTCGCGCGTGCGTCTGCTGGGCCGTCGCTCTCTGTATGGAGAGCGTGGATTGAAATATCGTGTACGTGCATAACAATTCGGTAACCTGCTTGTCGCTCTCTGTATGGAGAGCGTGGATTGAAATTCTAGGGAATGGTAACGATGATAAACGACTAAGAGGTCGCTCTCTGTATGGAGAGCGTGGATTGAAATCGTGACTAGGAGTCATAGGGTTAGGGCTGAACGACGTCGCTCTCTGTATGGAGAGCGTGGATTGAAATTCTAGGGAATGGTAACGATGATAAACGACTAAGAGGTCGCTCTCTGTATGGAGAGCGTGGATTGAAATCGTGACTAGGAGTCATAGGGTTAGGGCTGAACGACGTCGCTCTCTGTATGGAGAGCGTGGATTGAAATAACCATAACTGGGACAACGTACTAGGACGCACAAGTCGCTCTCTGTATGGAGAGCGTGGATTGAAATTAGTGTCCATGTATCCGTTGCGTCATCCCAATTGGTCGCTCTCTGTATGGAGAGCGTGGATTGAAATTTCCTTGCTGATGTATAGATGTTTATGGTCCTCTGTCGCTCTCTGTATGGAGAGCGTGGATTGAAATTTTATCAAGAGCAACAAGAACAACAACTTTTGTCGTCGCTCTCTGTATGGAGAGCGTGGATTGAAATACCGTATCCGAAGTTAGTAATACTTTTTTTATTCGTCGCTCTCTGTATGGAGAGCGTGGATTGAAATTCATCAGGTACAATCTCGCCTGTGTTTGTCCTAAAGTCGCTCTCTGTATGGAGAGCGTGGATTGAAATCATGCGGATGATTTATTGTATTATGCAGCGGCCGCGTCGCTCTCTGTATGGAGAGCGTGGATTGAAATAACGTGCCGATCGAGTCGATTGATAAAGGTTCGGGTCGCTCTCTGTATGGAGAGCGTGGATTGAAATCTTTATTCCCGAAGATCGACTGTTTGAGCGTATGAGTCGCTCTCTGTATGGAGAGCGTGGATTGAAATATCCGGTTGTTCGCGTGTCCAACCGCTTCTTAAAGTCGCTCTCTGTATGGAGAGCGTGGATTGAAATATTGTGTGAGTGTTTAAACATAAACCCGATTTCCGTCGCTCTCTGTATGGAGAGCGTGGATTGAAATAATAGCCGAGAAATCCGAGACGATGAGGCGGTTACGTCGCTCTCTGTATGGAGAGCGTGGATTGAAATCCTGGGCTGTAGTTGCCATTCACGTTGAGTCTTTGTCGCTCTCTGTATGGAGAGCGTGGATTGAAATACCTACTCGCCTTAATTACAGGTGCAAATATCATTGTCGCTCTCTGTATGGAGAGCGTGGATTGAAATTTTTGTCTACAATGATTGTTTTCATTTTTAATCAGTCGCTCTCTGTATGGAGAGCGTGGATTGAAATATTTGGTTTTGACGTGCCTGAGGAAGAAGTTGTCGTCGCTCTCTGTATGGAGAGCGTGGATTGAAATTCCGAGTGTGAGAATCATAGATAACCCTCCTTTTGTCGCTCTCTGTATGGAGAGCGTGGATTGAAATAGCAGAAGGGGATCTCGTTGGCTTCGTTGGTGAGTCGCTCTCTGTATGGAGAGCGTGGATTGAAATTCCGTTAATATGATAAACCGGAGCGAAAGTGATTGTCGCTCTCTGTATGGAGAGCGTGGATTGAAATCTTTGCAGCAGAAAACGACCGCCTAAGCGATCAGGTCGCTCTCTGTATGGAGAGCGTGGATTGAAATTCATGTTTTACTCCGATTTCCAAGTTTTTATTGGTCGCTCTCTGTATGGAGAGCGTGGATTGAAATAGAAATAGCCTTAAATCCAGTGCAAGATTTTGAGGGTCGCTCTCTGTATGGAGAGCGTGGATTGAAATAGGTGTGCGTTTCAATCCAAAATCACCCTTTCTAGTCGCTCTCTGTATGGAGAGCGTGGATTGAAATTGATGTGGAATTATATATTTTTGAGGGAGAATTATCGTCGCTCTCTGTATGGAGAGCGTGGATTGAAATAGCGAAGAAGAGCACGTAATAGACGAATGGCCAATAGTCGCTCTCTGTATGGAGAGCGTGGATTGAAATCTTATTTATTTTTTGACCATATTATGCCAATTTTGTCGCTCTCTGTATGGAGAGCGTGGATTGAAATAATTATTATCACAGTCATTTTGTGGCATAACAGAGTCGCTCTCTGTATGGAGAGCGTGGATTGAAATGTCCCCTGAAACTTCTAGAACGATTTCCTGCACCCGTCGCTCTCTGTATGGAGAGCGTGGATTGAAATATTCGCACGCCATTTTCAGCGATAGAAATAAACTGTCGCTCTCTGTATGGAGAGCGTGGATTGAAATCATATCACCCGATAATACACGTATCTCTTTTCCGGTCGCTCTCTGTATGGAGAGCGTGGATTGAAATTTGTCGTCATAGTCATATACCAGTGATGCGATTCAGTCGCTCTCTGTATGGAGAGCGTGGATTGAAATACTTTATATAAAATAGGTGTATGTAATAGACTGCCACGTCGCTCTCTGTATGGAGAGCGTGGATTGAAATTTCTATGTTCGTGACAACGAACTTTTCTTGGTGGTCGCTCTCTGTATGGAGAGCGTGGATTGAAATAGTAGGTAGTATCGTTCCATTCTGCTGGCTCCTGTCGCTCTCTGTATGGAGAGCGTGGATTGAAATTCGTTCGGACGGCTTTTTTTACAAAACGCATAAGTCGCTCTCTGTATGGAGAGCGTGGATTGAAATCGCGGTGAAATGGCAGAATTTGAATTTACGGACGGTCGCTCTCTGTATGGAGAGCGTGGATTGAAATTGACATGCGAGCGAAGCGATCTAGCGCATCGTTCAGTCGCTCTCTGTATGGAGAGCGTGGATTGAAATTCTGATAAACATACATGCAACCAGATGTGCGACCTTGTCGCTCTCTGTACGAAGAGCGTGGATTGAAATTAAAATAACACCATCAATCCTCCCCCACCACACATAAACCTAAAAGTCCCCAAGCTAATAAAAATAGCTTGGGGACTTTCTATAAATTATTGTGGCATATTTCCATTCATCTGCTGCTGAGCCTGACGCACTAATCGCTTTGTGATTTCTCCGCCGACGGATCCGTTGGCACGCGATGTGGAATCTGGTCCAAGATTAACACCGAATTCGTTTGCGATCTCTTCTTTCATTTGATTGATCGCTTGCTGGACGCCTGGTACTAATAATTGGTTTGAGTTGTTGTTGTTGCTGTTTGGCATGTTTCTCACCTCCTGACACTCATAGAATGGTCGATTTTCGAGAAACTATACATAAGAAAATAAACAGAGTTACATAAAATAAACGTCGTATTAAGTTTATTTTTGTATTATTTTGAAATTTGTTTACATTCCGATAAAGACTTGCTATAATCGATAACATCCTAGCTTCATAGAGGATAAGCTCGTACACATTTGACGTAGACATCATGATTCTTTTTCAGACAAGCACTTGTAGTAAAGGGTACACAAGAAAAAGGAGGAATCATTCATGAAATCAGCTATCGAAGGTAAACAAGCGCAAGAGTCAACAGAACAAACATCGATGAAAGCCGCAATTGTCAAGGAATTCCAAACGAAGTTACAAATCGAGGATACGCCAAAGCCGACACCAGGAAATGGTCAAGCACTCGTAAAACTGGAAGCGTGTGGTGTCTGTCATACGGACGTACACGCGATTAACGGAGACTGGCCGGTAAAACCGAAGCTTCCTCTCATTCCTGGTCATGAAGGTGTAGGTGTGGTCGAAGCGATCGGGCCGAATGTGACGTCTGTAAAAGTGGGCGATCGTGTAGGGATTCCTTGGCTATATTCCGCATGTGGTGAATGTGAGTACTGTCTCGACGGTCAGGAAACGCTATGTCACGACCAAGAAAACGGCGGCTATTCCGTCGATGGCGGCTACGCGGAATATTGTCTCGCAGCAGCTGATTACCTAGCGAAAATTCCTGATGAGTTAAGTTCTGTCGATGCTGCTCCTATTCTTTGTGCAGGTGTGACGACGTACAAAGCATTGAAAGTTTCGGGTGCGAAGCCTGGTGACTGGGTAGCGATTTACGGTATCGGTGGACTTGGACACGTCGCGTTGCAATATGCGAAAGCTATGGGCTTCAACGTAATCGCTGTAGATATTGCAGATGAAAAGTTGGAACTTGCGAAAAAACTCGGAGCTGATATTACGGTCAACGGTCAAAACGAAGATCCTGCTGAAGCGATTCAGAAACAAGTCGGTGGTGCACAAGCGGCCATCAGTGTGGCAGTTGCGAAAGTACCATTCGAACAAGCCTATCGTTCGGTGAAACGTGGCGGAACGCTAGTGGCGGTCGGTCTTCCAAACGAACAGTTGCCGATTCCTATTTTTGATACCGTGTTAAATGCGGTAACTGTTAAAGGGTCGATCGTCGGCACGCGTTTAGACATGAAAGAAGCACTCGATTTTGCGGCGCGCGGAAAAGTAAAAGCGCAAATCGAAACAGCTCCACTCGCTGAAGTGAATACGATCATTGATAAAATGGTCAACGGCAAGATTAACGGACGTGTCGTCTTAACGTTTGATTAATTGGTGTATAGTAAACAAGCGTGTCTTCCTATAAGACACGCTTGTTTCCCTTTCATTTCAATATCCTGTTGACATCTACCCAAGCACTTCCCTCCTTCATTCATATAGTAAGGGTGTAAGGTCTTACAAAATAAATGTAGGGGGAAATTACATGTCAAAAGAAAACGAAAGCAAGGGAATGGATTTACTATCACTTTATAAACAGTCGGGCGCTTTTCCAAAAAAGCTTCAGAACTCGCTCGGTTCTATTATCGGCTTCGATCCTTTCACGCTAATCTGTACCCATCAAGATCGATTCATTGGAGTAGACTCTTTCAGAAGATACTATCAGATCGCGGATTTTTCAGCCGGTGCAGCAAATTGTCGAGGAGTCGTTAGCCCGATCGATGCGACGAATTGTGAAGTCATTTTAACATGTGCTAATGAAGTGCCAAGAGAAGATTGTTCTGCGGTAGATGTGACGATCGGCTATCAGGTCATCATTCCAAACCCAGAAGATTCATCTTGTGCTATCGTCATCAACGATACACAAACATTCTCATTTTACGATTTCTTCAGTGTTTCTACAGACCCTGGAATCGGATGTTCTGTCTGTGCTAGTGATGCGCTAATGATCGCAGACGGCTCATGTGTCCAAGTATATTTGGATTGTTATGTTTCAGCAGATGGATCTAAATTGATCGTAAACGGTTTTGTCATTGACAAGCTATGGAAAAAGGAAAACTTATTCATCGCTGCTCCTGCTTTCAGATTAAACAATACGGTAACTGTAGGAGACGCATTCGACCAGGCACCCGGTCCATGCGAGACGATCGTACCGACGAGCACCGATTTTGACTTGAACGAACGATAATGTATGAGTATACAAGCCGCCACATGTAACATTAAAGTGGCGGCTTTACCTAACTACAAGTTATGTTGCCCATTGTTACGTACATAATGAATGAGTACATTTAATTTTTCTTCAATTGCGGTTAACTGGGCTTTCATCTCGTCCAGCACTTCCTTATTTTTTTTAGATTCATTGGATTCGTGTTTTTCAAATGTTCCGTTTGTACTGAGCGCAGATCGTTTCATCGCTTCAAGCTGTTGTTTGTTTACCGTTTTTACCTCATAAGTATTCGCATTCTCTGGCGCTTTCGGTTCAATCTGCTGGAGAATTTCCTGCAGTTGCTCCATTTCGGGGAATCGTTTCGTTACTTCATGTTGCCATTTGTCTTTATTGCTTTCCGTCACGTACATCATCCTTTCTTCACTCGCGTTCATCCCGTACAGACCGTCTACTGAACTTTTTGTTGATGGTATACGTTCTCTCATGGTTGATGAATGTCCTTTTTCTTTTAAAGGGAGGTGCTTGGTTGCTTTTTTCGCACTCGGGTGGTGTCGGCAGTACTTGATTTTCTAATTGGATACTTTCGAGTGATTGTGAGTTCAGTTTTTGAGTGAGGTCGGCGATTAGTTGTTGGTGTACAGCCAATTGTTCTTCCAATCTTTTTATCGCTAGTACATAGTCTTTCTGTCGTTTCTGTAGTTGACTCATCGCTTGTTGAATATTTTTTACGCGGCTGTACCATTTTCTTTTTGCAAGTTGATGGGATTGTGCTTGTCGCTTCAATTTTCTTTTCATTTGCTGATTTTTCTCATCTGTATACACTTTCATCTGTTGCAGTTGCATAGTTGTTTCATGCCATTGAATGGACTGTCTGTTTGTTAGTCGTTTTTCTAATTCGTCCAGTTTACGTAACGAGTCATTCAGTTGTTGGTGAAACCGCTCAACTTCGGGATCGCTTCTCGAGATGTTTTGATTCACGTGTTTACTAGGTGAAGGATTTTTGTACAGATGGTGATGCTGATTCATGAATACGTTCATTTCCCATAAGCACCTCCCTTTGTTACTCCTTTACAGTAGTTTATGCAGACAATAAAAAAAACGGAACATTTTTCATTTTTCGTATAACGGCACAAAAAAAGCTAGCGAACGTTCCGCTAGCTTCTACTCACTATAATGCTGTTTACTCTGCAGGCTTATCTGCAACGAAACGAAGACGCCAATAATCCACGACCCACTGACCGTCTGTATAGAGAAGCGGACGCAAAATACGTTCACATTCCGTGTAGACCGCTTCTTTTTCATCATTCGTAAGTTGTTTGAACATCGTTTGACTGAACATGTACAGCCAGTTACGGATACCATCTTCACCGACTAAAGGTGTTTGGCGTTCGTAATGCTCCATATGTCTAATGGTAAACCCCGCATCTTCCAAGTGAAGAGTCATTTGCTCTTTCGTCGGAAACACCCAAGGGAAAGCAGCGGCATCATACATAAGATTTAATCGTTGACATGCCTCTTGAATAGCATCGACTATAGATTGAATATTTTTCGCCCCACCCAATTCAGCTACGAAACGACCGCCTGGAAGAAGTGCATGAAAACAATTTTGAGCGACCGCATATTGATCGTGCATCCAATGAATAGCAGCATTTGAAAAGATCGCTTGAAATTGTGGCTCAAAGGAAAGCGTCTCCCCGTTCTCCACACTAAACTGAACCTCCGGATATTTCTCTTTTGCTGCTTCAATCATAGATTCAGATGCGTCTACACCGACTACCGTTGCGCCGCTTGCTGAAATATCATGCGCTAAATCACCTGTTCCACACCCAAGATCTAAAATGTGTTCGCCTGCTTGCGGTTGTAACAATGATACAAGATTGCCCCCATAATTGGAGACAAATTTATGTTTGTCATCATACAATGTTGCATTCCATTTCGTCATGTAGTCCATCCTCCAAAAGTTGTCTATTTCTATCTGCAATCCATTGTATCACGTACAGAGTATTCTTGCTTTGGCATGGAAAACCTTACGTTTATTTACGGTTTCTCACCCAGACGAGTACTCCTAACACAATCGTCACGCCTATTACGTACATCCAAGAAAACTGAGTGGATAGCACATGATCACCCCATTGAAGCTGAACGCCCAGCACTCTTATAATTTCCGCGTATGCTTCGTCTGGCAACAGCTGTTTCATCGGCATTAGTACATCGGTCATGAGCAACTCTCTTAAGAGCACTGTAGATTGTGTCGTTGGAAAAAGAATCATGATTTTTTGCAAGTACGTAGGTAGTATCCCGATCGGAATATAAATACCTGCCAAAAACCCTATCAACGTCCCTACAATCGTGGAAAATCCGCTGAATGCACTCATCGTTCGCAAACTGGATGTGATGAAATAAAACAGCAACGTGTGCATAAGCGTACTAATGAGCAGCACCGCCAACAATGACAACGACAATTCCAATGAAATGGAAAATTTGATGTACGTATAGAGTAAACCGAATACAAACAGCAAAGCAGTGAAAATAAGTCCCATTATAAATGAATAAAAGACATAGGAATACGCTAGTGTCTGCTTCGTAATTTTCGTCAGCAACAGATCCTCACTTTTCTTACCGACGCGGTCTTCGATAAACTTCCCGAGCGCGCCAAGTGGAGCCGTCGCAGTCGTTACAGCTACAATCCCCGCAAACATCCATAGGAAAACAAACGCTGCCCGTTGATCGAATGCAGGTATACTGGAAGAAATATTTTCCGATAAGAATAGTACATACAACGCAATGATGATAAACACCGACAACAACGAAAAGAATACGCTAGCATAATCTTTAAAAAATAATTTCATATGACGCTGTATTAATGTCATCATAAGATCACCTTCGATTTGACTTGTTTTGTCACTTCTAAAAAGACATCTTCTACACTCGTCTCTTTCAAAGTGAAACGATCAAGGAAAGGTTCGACTTCATGTAAAATCGCAATCGCATCGGTGCTTTTCTGAATCTCGACTACTACTTTTTCATGTGTAGTGGAAAATGCAAAGCCGGTTCTCTGCACGACTTCCGTGACTTTTTGTTGATTTGTCGTATGAAGGGTTAACAACATCTTCGTATACGATGATTTCAACTGAGCGGGCGTTCCTTCAACTTCGACTTTCCCATCATGCATAATGAGGACATAATCGACTAGTTCCGCTTCTTCGATATAATGTGTCGTCAGAAAAATCGTCAATCCCTGTTCTTGCTGGAGCTTACGTAAAAACGTCCAAATTTCTTCACGGGACTCGGCGTCTAGTCCAGTCGTAGGTTCATCTAAAACTAAAAAAGCCGGTCGATGCAATAGCGCGCGGATCATATCTGTCTTTCTTTTTTCTCCCCCCGAGCATGTGCCATATACGCGGTCGCGCTTGTCGGAAATATTCGTCAACGCCAATAATTCATCGATCCGTTCATTCGCTTCATGCTTCGACATTCCATACAATCTCGCGCGAATCAGTAAATTTTCTTCAATTGTCAACTCTTCATCGAGACGGTGTGTTTGAAACACAACGCCTGTCACTTCTTGTAAGTTTCCTCCTGTGAAAACAATCTCTCCTGTGTCAGGCTTCAGCAAATCGATGATCATATGAATGACCGTTGACTTGCCTGCACCGTTCGTTCCGAGAAAAGCGAAAGTCGTTCCTTTTTCCACATGAAAGGAAACATCTTTTACTGCTTGGACTTCCCCGAACCGCTTACTCAATCCGCTCACTTTCAGCATAGTATCCCTCCTCTGTTCAAAATTTTTATTGATGAAGATAGCTAGTATTCTAGTAGACAGGCATAGAAGTCAAAGAAAAAATGCCATTGATACAATCACCAACAACACAATCACTACAACGGTTTTGCCATTTTCACGCGGTGTATTATGTTTCCATTGACGCGATAAATCAAAAGAAAACCCGATGAGACAGATAACGATCGCTGTCCCTCCAACCGCCACATTCCTGTAAATTACCCAACCGAGTAAAAATAAGACGAGTCCAATCGTAGGCAGCAATTCCATAATAAAAACAATAGGTCGCTTTCGCTGCTCTTCCGTCAGAGCCTTTACATCTTTACGCAACGCGATTCCATACAATACGAGTACAACCGCCGCCACCGTAAATTTTATCATCGCCACCAACAAACAGCACATCCCTTATACGTTTTCTTCTCAAAACAGAATTTTTTCTATTATATCATGAAAAGTAGCAGACTAAAAAACAACACAGCACTTACCAACATTGGCATATACTGTGTTGTTTCCTCGGCTGACTGTCGCTTATAGATCTTACTGAATAGGCACCGCAGTAAAAAGCGTATAATATTTCAGCCCAAGCAAAACTAATAATATTATCGCAAACACCAATAACCATTTTCTCATGACTACTCCTCCCTCAACGACCTAGGGATTACTGAGGTTTAATGTTAATTAATCAGACCACTATCAGAGTTGATAGTAACATAGTGTAGACCAAGGTGACTATCAATCATGAATTTATATTTATCAAACGTATACTTTTCATGAGTCATATAATCTTCGCCGGTCACTTGACTTTTTGAAACATATGTTATTCGTACATTTTGAAATCCGTGGCGATCATAATCATCCTGAATGGCGAACTTCGCTTCATCTACAGTCAGTTGGAAGTTCTTTGTACCTGGGAACTCTACATCATAACTTGAAATCTTCCATTGACCCGCATCCTTTATAAACACCGCATGTACAAATCCTCCCTTATCATCATGTAAATTCCGGAATTGGATCGTAGACACATGCAGGACGTCCGGATCAGGTTTTGAGTACTCTAAGCGTAATTTCACTTCTGTATGAAGTGTATCATTTACGTAAGGTAAGTAGTCAAACTCCCCTCTATACACGCCTCCGATTATTTCATCGACGTAGCGCGGAGTCGCATAGTGGAGAAATTCAGATCGTACTTGATTGAACGTTTGATGATTTTCTTCACTTAGATGAAACGTTCGTTCAATTAAAGAAGTTAAGCGGAATAATTTATCCAGTGCTTCTTTCTTAACTAATGCATCACCAGTCGGTTGTGCTGTATTTGCTTGCATCGCCCGGTAAAGAAACTCTGCGTAATGAGCACGCGTCACTTTTTCATTTGGCTTAAATTGTCCTCTATCCCCACTCGCTACATGATTCGCGTATAATGCATTCGCATGGACATATCCCCAATGAGTAACGAGCAGATCCGAAAATCCTGCATGTTCTGTCATATTGAAGTCAAATGCCAAATCCAGCATCTTCGCCATCTGAATCCGTGTTAGAGAAGACTCAGGATTAAATTTCCCGTTCGCTCCGCTGACAATGCCTTGATCGTACAGTTTCATAATCGGTGCATAGTACGCATGACTTTTTGGAACGTCCGAAAAAACAGCTCGTTGGGTGGTCGGTTGCGGGAACTTCAATGCTTTATCGAGCAATACCGCCACATGCTTCCGGCTGACGGGCTCCTGCGGGCGAAAACTTCCATCAGGATAGCCGCTAATAAACCCCGCCTTCTGCATTTCCTGAATGGCTTTGTAGTTCGGATGCTTCGTTGAGACATCTTTAAACTCTTTCGCAGACACTACACCGGATTCCATATAAACAAACGACAACCCAAGCAACAGTAACGTCCAGAGCGCAACTTTGACTACTTCTTTCAAGTCATTCACTCCTTTGTAGTTTATTGCAGCGACAGCCTCTATCTACTATACTACCAAGGATTAGTAAACTTCTCCATAAGAATTTTGAATAATCTGAAATTAAATGCATTTTTCTTAATAGGTACTTTTTATGAGCGGGCATGGCGGTTCCATGAGCGAGTGCGTAATTCTATGAGCGCGGGGACACTTTCTATGAGCAGATAGTGCCTATTCAACTATTTATGTGTAGCGAATTTTCAATTGTAGCTGTTTTTTATTGTAAAACAAAAACCTCACCCTAATTGGTGAGGTTGGAATTTATTTTATTGAACTGTTACGGTGTTCAATGGAGCAACTTCAACCTACAATCGCTGATCAAAAATCGGTGGTACGGCTACGCCACGTGCAACTCCCTTATGCTGTCGTTCCGCCTCGTCAACCGCCTCCAACACCAACTCGCCAAGCAAGTCTTCCCCACGCTTGAGTAGTTCACCCGCCAGCATCTTCCCTTCTAATACTATGGCACGTTCAGCTACTTTGTCTGTCGCTTTCGCCAGTTGTGCGCGGATGCGTTGGCGCTCCATATTCGCTTGTTCTGCTTTTGCGAGCCAGCTGGCGTCTTGTGCGCTGAGGGTTTGGCGTTCTTGCTCGGACACGTGTTCACCGCGTGCGATTTTTTTCGCGATGTGTTCGGCTTCGAGTCTTTTTTGATAAGCGGCTTCTTCTTTTGCCATTTCGCGCAGCCTGTCTATATGCTGCTGCATTTCAGGGTCGTTTGCAGGTGTTTCTTGTAATGTACGTGGTGCCAACGAACGCAAAGTTTGCTGGATCGATGGATTTCCCTGAATTTTCATAGAATCCCTCCGTTTTTACTTGTTGCCTACTATATCGGCTGAATGGGCGGATTCTTGACGATCAGTCTGCCTCATCACCTTCCCACAGAAACCATATCCTTTTACTGCTTCCACCAACCCAATAATGACCGGGATCAACACTACATCTGTCATGTCCATCTCTCCTTACTCCTATTCACTACCTATCTTCCATACAGCACACGCTCTCCAGCACGGGCGTGACCGAGGTATGCTGGGAAACTTGCGACTTCTTTTTTGAATGTGTAGAGACTTTCTTCTTTTCCTGTACGCGCGCATCTCATTAGCCTGCATAGGAGACGATCAGCTTGCGTCACGTTGACACCTCGTTCACGAAAATATGTGTGATGTAGTTGAAAGACATGTGATGCCGCTTCCGCTACGTAAAATGCGTACAAACCGGGTGTTTCACATTGCATGACGAAAAGTTGGATACGGCCGATGCACAGCTTGTTTTCTTTCATCAATTGATCAACGGCTTGCCGATCGAATGAGACGTGCTGCAGCGTTTGACTGTCGTCTTCCATATGGACTTTTCGCTCGGTGATCGCCCAGAAAATACTATGGGCAGTTAAGGACATGTCGGTTTCTACCGCATAGTTGAATAAATCATTAACCGTAACTATTCTCATTTCCTACTTTCTCTTCTAGTTATTATTTGTCAGTGTACCTGTGTCTTTATAATAGCCAACAGTGAAATTGCCAATCGGTCCGTTGCGGTGCTTGGCGATATACATATCCAATTCATCAGCCGGTGTAGAGGTGTAGTAGTCTTCGCGATACAAGAAACATACAACATCTGCGTCTTGTTCGATATTTCCTGAGTCGCGTAGATCACTCATAATCGGCCGTTTATCTTGACGTTGTTCGACTGCCCGTGATAGTTGCGACAAGACGACGACAGGACAGTTAAATTCTTTCGCTAACGTTTTCAGATCTGCGCTAATTTGGCCGATTGCTTGTGTTTGATTGTCTGCGGGATGTTCCGGTCGGATAATCTGTAAATAATCAATGAAAATAATCGGGCGTTTGTCTGGCGTTTCTTTTATAATTTTTCGAGCTGTTGCTTTTATTTCGCTCACTTTCAACCCACTTCGGTCGTCGATATGAATATTTGATCTAGCTACGTAATCCAAGGCATTTGGCCACTTCTTCTTCTGTTCTTCTGTAAAATGTTTGTGAGGATCACGCATTTTCAAACGACTGTACCATCCTGCACTGGCGATGAGACGATCGGTGATGGACGTTCGGCTCATTTCAAGAGAAAAGATGATCGGCAAATGACCTTGAATGCCGGCCGTTAACGCAAAATGATTCAATGTGTCCGTTTTTCCCATGGAAGGTCTTGCGGCGATAATGATGAATTCACTAGGTTGAAAGCCATTTAACAAATAATCCATACTGTGTAATCCAGTAGAAATACCCGTGAGTTTCTCAAGCGGTATGAAAGGTCGTTCGTATTGGGCGAGTAAGTCCGCTTGGATCGATGTTTGCGGTGCTGTGGAGTGATTCAACTGCAATGCGTCAAAAGCGTTTTGAATTTGTTCGATCGTCCAGTCGTTTTGCAGTGCTTGCTGGAGGATGTGCCCTTTCTCTAGTGCTCTCCACTGCTCGATGACGAGTTCTTTGTATTCGTCAAAACGTGCTGCATTCGCATAATTGTTCAGTTCTGCTAAGTAATTGGCACCGCCTAGTTCTGCAGGTTCTCTGACGACGACTAGCGTAATATAATCTACGGGCTTGTCTTTACGAGCCAGTTCACACATACTCATGAAAATATTTTTATGGAGTTGCTTTTGGAAATACCACTCTTCCATCCCGCTATCCATTATCAAATAATTTTCCTGTAACATCGTGCCTAGTATGCTTTTCTCAGCAAGTTCACTAGTGATCATCGATTATCTCTCTCCTCTGCTAAAATCTAGTACGGGCGGTCGTAAAGGTTGTCTACGTTTAGGAGGTTGGGTAGCTGCTAGACTTTCATTCAAATAATTTTCAAAATTTGTCGGTGTAAATAATGTTGACGGTCGTAAATAACAGGTAAATCGTGGATCATTCAGCCATTGCGACGTTTTATGGTCAATGACTTTTTTGAAATCATCGACTGTGTAGCCTTCCTTCAATCGGGCAGTGATCGACTTTTGTGTAGTAGCGGTTCGGGCTTTGAATTGTTTGTCGGCTTTTTGGTTTAAGTACTCAATGACAGAAACTATAGCGTCGTGATTCATCTCGACAAGATCTTTTGTTTTACTTGTTTTAAGTTCTTTAGTTATTGGTTTCGTCAAGTTGACGAAGTCCATCTCGTCAACTTGACGACATGCAGTTCGACATGTTGACGAAACCTTCTCGTCAAGTTGGCAAGATGTAGCAACTACTTTTTCATAATGAATGCGATACCATTTCGTATTATCAATTTTCATATGATTGTGCTCAGAACTAGTAATTAAGTAGCCCTTGTTTTCCAAGTCATAAATAAGACGCTGAATCGTTCGCTCCGACCAAAAAGGAAACTCCTCCATCCAGTCAATATACGTCTTGCACACCCAACGATGTTCATCCTTTATTTTTTTCGAAACTAACGAACGGAAATGCAGTTGTTGCAAAAAAATTGCTCCGTTCACTCCGACTTCTTTCGCCAGCAACGGCAGTAATTGTAATGGGGTGTCATTAATTAATAAATTCATCTGTGCATCCTCCTCAAATTATGTTAAAAGTGACGGGTTTCCGCCTCTTCACTTGATATATAGAGGGCTATTTGCAGAAGGATACACTTTATGACAATATTTTTTTGTGCTATGAAAATAGTCACGAAAAAAGAGCTGAAGCGAGTAGCTTCAACCCTAGTGTTATCGTGCAGACTGATAGAAAACGATGCCGTGCGACTCACACTTTTCATAATGGATACGGTAACTTTTTTCTTTTCGGTACTCAAGCGAAGAAATCACATACCCATGCTCCTGCAATTTTTTCAAGCCTCGAATAATTGTGTCCACAGACCAAAATGAAAACTCTTCATGCCACTGTTTGTACGACCGACTGACCCACTCGTTATCTTCATACCGTTCTTGTGACTCTACTAACAATTCATGCAGTCGTTGCAACAGCAACCCTTCATTTAATCCTACTCTTCTGGCTGCTGCATTGTTCAGCTGAAAATACGGTTCATTGATTATTAATTCCATCGTTCTTCCCCCTCATTTTGTTATGTGTTCCTTCACTAGCTATATAGAGAGTTTTTTGCACAAGGATACACTGTAGGCAAAATAAAATAGAAGAAACAGCCTAAAGACTTATACTGAATACTTTTTAACCCTAAAAAATGTAAAATTACTTCAACTAAACATTCATTTAGTCACCAATAGGTTTAAAACCAATCATTTCGGCTATTATTACGATAGGCACGATAAGCAACCAAATCAGTCGAGGAGGAATTTTATCATGAATCTAAAAAACAATAACTTTGTAAAAGTAGGAGCAGCGGCTCTATTATCTATTGGTGTATTAAGTGCATGTGGAGATGAAGATCCAGTTATTGAAGATAATGACGATGTGAATGTGGATCAGCCGGCAGATACGACACCGGATGAGAATATTGAAGTGGAACCGGAAGTAGAACCGGACGCAGAGCCCGATGCGGATGTAGATATGGATACGGATATTGATCCGGAGATGGATGTGGAAAAGAGCGATTAATACGTAAACACAATAATACTACCTCTCCAAAAGTAGCTACATTAGGCTACTTTTGGAGTTTTTTGTTGTTTTCAGTACATTCATTTATTTACAAGCGAGTGATGCTAACTTAGAGTGTCTTCTAGCTTGCACTTCCAAACGATACACTATTTTTTTCACCGCACAGGAAGAATCACTCACCCTACTCTACTTTCTTTTTAACATAAAACACATTCAGATAATTTGAAATTTTAAAAACTTTTGTGGTACACTAGATTAGAAAGGTAGTGTACTTGTCAGGCTACCTTTTGTCTCTTACTTTCTAGAATTTGCTAGGCACGTCTATGGAAAGTGATGAATAGGCTAAGTTGAAGGTAGTCTTTCATGATTTTCACTATAGGGGAGGAGGGGAATATCCATGACTGAACAAAACCGAAAAGAAATCGTCAAACGAAATGAAATGCGGACGAAGGAAATTTCCAAAATGATTAGCGAAGGCGGTCTTGGCTCGGAGAAATATTACGACATTAAAAAAGAAGCACCAGCAAGTGATTTCATACCAACTTCTGAATCGACTTCATTAGACGACAAAGTGTAATGTAGTGAACGATAAATGATGGGAATGTCCGCAAAGTCTCATACATGAAACAGGCAGAGAAAACAATTTGTTTTCTCTGCCTGTTTTCGTTTGTCGTTGCTTATAGTCATGAGGACAGCTGCCACGCTCCCCTTCTTCTCTATATACTTACGATTTCTCCGGTGATCCTTCTTTCATACAAAAATTAGCTAACACCGGCTTAGCTTCTAACTCCGTCACGTCCAAATCGACCGCGTGTTCCGTAATGCGGATCGACAAGATAAATGCGATTCCAAGCAACAAACTGCACATCATGAGCGCGAGCGGAATTTGATTGAAATGATCGATAATCCAGCCGCCCATTCCTGGTCCGAGCAATTGGCCGGCCGCGAAGAAAAATGTCACGTAGCCGAGCGCAACAGGTGCATAGGTCGGGTGAACTTGCTCTGTGGACAATGCCTGACAAAGAGACAACATGCCGACGATCGTAGCTCCCCAAAGAAACTGGCTACTCAACAAACCGATATATACCGGGAACAGTACAGGAATGATCAACGCAGTAGCACCGATCGCTAATGTAAACAGCAATGCCGACTTACGGCCGATCCGATCGGAGACACCGCCCCATAAAGGACCGCTGATGATCGCCATCACACCACTCACCGCCATAATTTGTCCTGCCTGATATTTCGTTAATCCTACTTCCAAAATATAGCTGAACAAGAAGCTTTGAGGAACTAAATATGCAAATCCTACTAAGCCATAGATGAATGCCACGCGCAATACTCGTTTATTGAAATAGACACGCTTGTAGAACGAACGTTTTTGCTGTTCTTTTTTCAATAAAGGAATGGGCGGATCACGTAAAATGATCATCGCTATAATAATAGACACGATGGAAAGTACACCGTAGAAAAACCATAAATAGCGCCAGCCGAGATCTCCAAACCATGTCGTAAAAAACGGAATCAACGTGCTCGAAATCAATGTCCCAAGCCCCATCCCACTTACTAAAAAGCCAATGAGCATTCCGCGCTTTCGTGGGAACCAGCCGACGAGAATTGTAATAAGTGGCGTGTATGTGAAAGCGGTTCCAATTCCGAGGATAAGCATGGACGTAATCGTTAGTGTATAACTTGTGACAACTGACAGCATGAATAATCCGGTAGCGACGAGTCCTGTTCCAAAGACGACGAGCTTTTTCGCCCCTACTTTTGAAGCGAGCAATCCGACGAAGATGACCATCACTAAGTAGCCGATGGACACGGTCGTTGCCAGCATCCCCGCTTGTTTGTAAGACATAGCTAAATTTTCCTTCATAAATGGCATAAGTATTCCGTAAGACATCCGTCCAAATCCGAGTGTACTCACGGTTACCGCCACACTTGCAAAAGCGTACTTCCAAATGTTTTGATCGTGTTCTCTAGCCAACATCTAAACCCCACCCTTCTTTTCGTAGTAATGAAATCACTTAGAAAATTACTCGTCAGGGTGTCGGGTGCTAGTTGAATGAGCAATCAGTCAGTCGCTTGTTCGTCGTGATTCATTGTTTGTCTATTTTGTGAACTTCTGTATATATACTATATCATTTATTACATACTATTCAAACTTCTTTTTTTGGATGTATGAAGTTTACATAATATGATTATTTTTTAGGAAGGGTTTGGTTAGATGAGTGACTTCCCTCATGTGGTGCAGAAAAATAGTGTACGTGTGAGGATTCTCCCTACAGAACCGGACGCTTTCCTGAGGGGGCGCGGCGGACTCACCAGAAGTTCTTTGGCGATTACGCCTGTCGCCCTGATCCTCCAGGAGTCGCCGGTTCTTCCGGGAGAATCCTTGAGTTTGTGTCGGGAAGTCAGTCTGTGTTCGTCCAAAAATTAGAGTAGGGTAAGTGACTTATTCAGTGCAGTGCAGAAAATGAGTGTATGTGTGAGGATTCTCCCTGCAGAACCGGACGCTTTCCTGAGGGGGCGCGGCGGACTCGCCAAAAGTTCTTTGGCGATTACGCCTGTCGTCCTGATCCTCCAGGAGTCGCCGGTTCTTCCGGGAGAATCCTTGAGTTTGTGTCGGGATGTCAGTTGGTGTTTGTCCAGAAGTTAGAGTGGGATAAATGATTCTTCTTTCTTGGTGCAGAAAATGAGTGTATGTGTGAGGATTCTCCCTGCAGAACCGGACGCTTTCCTGAGGGGACGCGGCGGACTCGCCAGAAGTGCGTTGGCGATTACGCCTGTCGTCCTGATCCTCCAGGAGTCGCCGGTTCTTCCGGGAGAATCCTTGAGTTTGTGTCGGGAAGTCAGTCTGTGTTCGTCCAAAAATTAGAGTAGGGTAAGTGACTTATTCAGTGCAGTGCAGAAAATGAGTGTATGTGTGAGGATTCTCCCTGCAGAACCGGACGCTTTCCTGAGGGGACGCGGCGGACTCGCCAGAAGTGCTTTGGCGATTTCGCCTGTCGTCCTGATCCTCCAGGAGTCGCCGGTTCTTCCGGGAGAATCCTTGAGTTTGTGTCGGGAAGTCAGTCTGTGTTCGTCCAAAAATTAGAGTAGGGTAAGTGACTTATTCAGTGCAGTGCAGAAAATGAGTGTATGTGTGAGGATTCTCCCTGCAGAACCGGACGCTTTCCTGAGGGGACGCGGCGGACTCGCCAGAAGTGCTTTGGCGATTTCGCCTGTCGTCCTGATCCTCCAGGAGTCGCCGGTTCTTCCGGGAGAATCCTTGAGTTTGTGTTCGTAAGTCAGTTTGTGTTCGTCCAGAAATAGAGTATGGTAAGCTCTACTTCCTGAACAGTGTAGATAAAGCTTTGGATTGCCTGATTGAATACATATAGAGTCATTGCTTTTTCCACTCAGTCCATCGAAATAGTCATAGTAGCTGATGTTGGTCTTTCACCACATACAAAGAGTGATCAACCTGTCTTGCACACGCTAAGTTTCGGCTGAAGCTGGAAGACGATCGACTCCGGGAGGTTCAGGAAAAGCCGTAGCGAAGGACGGCTTTTGCGAGTGAAGCGTAGCGAGAAGGAGCACATCTTTGCACTGACAGGTGTAACCCGCAGTGCTTGACGGTCCACCGCGTCCCCTCCGGAAAGCGTATCGTCTGGAAGCGCAAGCCGCAAGACACGCTAAGTTACCCTCACTCCATTCAATCACCCTACTCATAGTTTATTTTTTATAAAAAAATGGCTTGCCGACTGTTTCTACTATTGACGGTGCCAATGCATACAATTTACTCGTCCAGCCCATGATGCGTGGGAGGTTTACTTCTCTTTGTGGGTGTTCGATTGTCGTGACGATGGCATTTACGACGGTTTCTACAGATAATAACTGAGAACCGAGTGCTTGCTTGTAGCTCCCTGTCTGATCTGCCAATTCGATGAACGGTGTGTCGATCGGTCCAGGGTGGATGACGGACACCGCGAGTTGATGCGGGGCGACTTCCATTCGAAGTGCATTCGTATAGCCGATCAATGCGTGTTTTGTCGCCGCGTAGACAGATGTTTTCGGTGTGGCGACTTTCCCTGCTTGTGAGCCGATATACAGCAAATGACCCCGTCCACGCTCAGTCATTGCAGGAAGCAGGCGTTTTGTTAGTTGCATCGGTACGAGAACGTTCATTTGAAACATTTCTTCCATTTCATCATCTGTAGCGTCTATGGCCAAACTAAAACGACCGACTCCTGCGGAAAATACGACGATGTCAGGTAATCCAATACGAGATACGAGCCAGTCCAGTTGTTTCGTATCTCGTAAATCTGCACAAAATCCTTCGATTCCAAGCGTTTGAAGTTGCTGAAGGGCCCCAGCATTGCGTCCAGTAGCGAGCACTCGGAAACCAGCACGATGTAACCGTTTCGCCAGCTCAAATCCAACACCACTCGTCGCTCCGGTAATGAGCACTGTTTTAGCGGACGGCATAGTAGTGTACTCCATTGTCGTCCAATGTTTCTTCAATCATTTCCCGGGAAACCAAATAGTCCAGTTGGCCAAGTGTTTCAGATAACGTCAAACCGAGTTCTTTCTCATAAACTGCAGGAAATAGACGTTGCGTCAGTTCATAGACTGTCTGTGATTTTTCTTTAATCATTTCATATACTTTCATCGCTCGATCTCGTTGTTTCGCTAAGCGCCCTGTAATTAATTCGTGGGCGTTGTAGATTTCACCGCCATGCCCTCCGTAAACTGTCTGAATCGGTAAATCGAGCAATCTAGTAAGAGAAGCATTGTATTGAAGCAATGACCGTGGACGACCTTGCTCCTCATAAAGCGGGGGCTCGACTAACGGATTGGAAGATACTTTCTCCAACAATAAATCACCGCCGATTAACACCCCTTCCCGTTCATTCCATAACGATAAGTGACTTTGTGCGTGCCCGAGTGACTCTTGTACGATCCACCCTGGATGTCCTGGCAGTGCGTCGCCTTCATTCAATAGACGATCAACGGGTCGGTTGCCCATTAACTCGACCGAACGGCGGAACCGCTTCACCC
Source organism: Sporosarcina sp. PTS2304 (assembly GCF_003351785.1). GTDB lineage: Bacteria > Bacillota > Bacilli > Bacillales_A > Planococcaceae > Sporosarcina. Next base: position 1,016,417 of record NZ_CP031230.1, on the reverse strand, counting down.
ATTTCATATATTCGTCAGGAACCCCTTCTTCGTGCATCGATTGTTCATAAAAACGGTCATGTCGATCTAGAAACGCTGCATCGCGTGACAACCAATAGTCCAAATATGGATGCCCTTGAATTTCAGCACGATCAAACGTCTCTACCCAGCCGCAATGATCGGGATGATGATGCGTGACGAACACTTGCTCAATATCGTTAAACGTATACCCTAGTTTGCGTAATTCCTGTTGTAACACGTCTCGCGCTTCAGGTGTTTTCGTTCCTGCATCGACTAATGTCAACGCATCCCCTTTTAGTAAAAAGCTATTAACATCTCCTACCCCGAACGGAGTCGGTGTGGCAATCTTATGTATCATGTACAGTCCTCCTTGGAAGTGAATGGCTATTCATTCTATTGTACTCTTTTTTTTCCGATGCGTCACGTAACGGCTCTGAAATTATCTATGCAAAATGAAACCAAAATCGAAAGTCTTTCGTATGGTATACTACAAGAAAACACAGATTATGCAAAAAACTGTCGAGCAGGAGGGATTGTAATGGGAATTTTCGGGTTCTTTAAAAATCAATTTATCGAGGTCATTGAATGGCAAGATCAGCAGTCAAATACATTGGTCTATCAGTTTCCAGTACACAATAATGAAATCAAAATGGGAGCAGAATTAACTGTCCGTGAATCTCAAGTGGCCATTATGGTGAATGAAGGAGAAATTGCGGATGTTTTCGGTCCAGGGCGACATGTTCTCTATACTCAAAACATGCCGATCTTGACGAAGTTAAAGTCATGGAAATATGGATTTGACTCCCCATTTAAAGCAGAAGTGTATTTTATTAATACGAAGCAGTTCATCAATCAAAAATGGGGGACGTCAAATCCTATTATGATGCGTGATCACGACTTCGGAATGATTCGTCTGCGCGGCTACGGAATTTATTCATACCGCGTGAAAGAGCCGGTCGTTTTCTTGCGTGAGTTGTTTGGGACGAATAGTTCGTATGATACGAGTGCGATTGAAGGGCATTTAAAGAAAATGATCATTTCGGGATTGTCTGATTTATTTGCGGAATCTCAAATCCCCGCGCTTGATCTGGCGATGCATTATGACGAATTAAGTGAAGCGAGTAAACAGAAAATGATTCCTCGTTTTGCGGAGTTTGGTTTTGAGATCACTTCGCTATACATCGAAAACTTGTCACTTCCTAAAGAAGTCGAAGAAGCGATGGATAAAAAGACAACGATGGGTGTGCTCGGCAATATGCAGCAATACCAGCAATACCAAGCAGCTGAGGCAATTCGTGATGCGGCGAAAAACGAAGGCGGCTTAGCAGGAGCTGGCGTCGGGATGGGTGCGGGAATGTCGATGGGGCAAGTGATGTCTCAAGCGATGAATCCGAACAACCAACCGGCAACGACTACTGCGACGAAAGTATGTCCGCATTGCCAGGCAACGATTGGTGCGGATTCGAAATTTTGTCCGGAGTGTGGAAAATCTACTGTAGTGGAACAAGCGTCTTGTATAAATTGTCAGGCGCATATTCCAAAAGATGCGAAGTTCTGTAATGTTTGCGGGACGGCACAAGTGTCCGAGAAAAAATGTCCTGCGTGCTCACATGCCAATCTGCCAAACGCTAAGTTTTGTGCAGAATGCGGTGAGACATTGAGCGCGAAGTGAGGGATGCCGGTTGACTTCATTTGACGAGCAGCAACAACCAACGATGGAACAAACGGAAAATATTAAATGTACGTCTTGTGGCGGAAACACGGAATACCACCCGGAAACCCGCGGATTAAAATGTCCGTTTTGTGGAAATGAACAAGCAATTGAAGCGACGTACGATCAGACGGTAGAGCTGGATTTCACAGCGGCAGGCGACAGTCGAAATCACTTATGGCAAGAAGACACGCGTGTATTTCAGTGTCAAAACTGTGGTGCGGAATCTGTCCTTCAAGCGAACGTCGTAGCCGATTTTTGTTCGTTCTGCGGTTCCTCGCATATTTCTATCACGGAAAAAGATGCAGGGATCCAACCAGGCTTGCTCATTCCGTTCCAAATCTCACAAGACCAAGCACTCGATAAGTTCAAGGAATGGATTAAAGGGCATTTCTTCGCCCCTACCGAATTAAAGAAAACGTATCGGCTGCATAAAATTTCCGGTGCGTACTTGCCTTATTGGACGTATGATAGCCAAACTTACTCCCATTACGTCGTGCGCGTCGGCAATTATTATTACGAAACCGTCACACATACCGTTTATGAGGACGGCAAAGCGAGACAAGTGACCGAGCAAGTGCAAAAAATCCGCTGGCATCAGGAAAGCGGAAATTATGAGCAGTTTTTCGATGATGTGTTGATCAAGGCGTCTTCCACTATCGAACCGAAACTATTACAAAAAGTACAGCCTTTCCAGTTATCGAGCTTAACTGATTATAAATTAGAATATATGTCCGGTTTTTTAGCTGAGCGCTACCAAACGTCTCTTCAACAAGGGTTCACTGAAGCGCAAGGTATGATGAAAAGCGGTATTACGTCTGGCATTGAACGCAAAGTAGCAGGCGATATCGTACAAGTCGTCAATTTATCTACTGAGTTTACAGATATTACGTATAAACATATTTTATTGCCCATTTGGATTTCTTCCTTTCATTTCAATGAAAAAGTGTATCAATTTATCGTCAATGGACAAACGGGGAAAGTATCAGGCAATTATCCGATCAGCGTCATGAAAGTAGTCTTTTTGACGATTAGTGTACTGATCTTGTTATTTATCGTCTATCTATTTATCGATAGCTAATCATGGATTGACATTTCTGTACGTACATGACATAATCATGAAAATAGCTGAACGAGCGTCGAGGAAGACGAGTAGATGTGGTGACGGATATAAGAGAGCATGGTCAAGGCTGCGAGCCATGCATCCCACTCCCTGTCGAACCTCCTTCCGAGCTGTTGTGGAAACACAACCGTACCTTCTGCGATAAAGAAGGCATGAAGTTGTGCTGGTACTCCAGCAAATTTAGGTGGCACCGCGGAAACCGAGCGTTTTCGTCCTGATAGTTAGGGACGAAAACGCTTTTTTTACGTATATTTGACAGAATAATCACTATAGGGGATGTTGGAAATGGAGAAAATTTTATTCGTTGGCGCTGGTTCTATGGCCGAAGCAATCATTGCAGGAATTGTAGAGAAGCAAGTGTTACCGGGGAAACAAGTGTATGTGATGAATCGTTCAGATGCGAATCGTTTATGTGAGCTGGAAGATCGTTACGGAATTACGAAAGTGTGCGAGGATCGTTCATTCATTTCGGAAATCGATTTAATCGTTTTGGCGACAAAACCAAAAGACGTCCAGCAAGTGATGAAAGACATTCGCCCGTACATTACCGACCATACGGCTTTTCTATCGGTCATCGCGGGTATTTCGATCGAGACATTTGAGAGTGGTCTAGGTGCTCGCCCAATCGCTCGTTCGATGCCGAACACGTCCGCGACGATCGGTTTGTCTGCAAGCGGTATTGCGTTCAATGAAGAAGTGACGAGCGAAATGAGACAGTCGATTCTTAGTCTTTTGAGCGCGATTGGTATTGTAAAAGTTGTAGAAGAAGACGATTTGCATGCAGTCACTGCCTTGTCCGGCAGCGGTCCAGCGTATGTGTATTATTTGGTTGAGGCGCTGGAAGAAGCTGCCGTCGCATGCGGCTTAGATGCTACTGACGCACGCGAGCTCATCGTCCAAACGTTAGAAGGTGCTGCGGCGATGTTGAAAACGACAGGTGAAGAACCGATTACGCTGCGCACGAACGTGACAAGCCCGGGTGGTACGACCGCAGCAGGCTTGCGCGCGTTGGAGTCGCACCAATTCAAATCGGTCATCGCTGACTGCATAAACAGCGCAGAAGCTAGATCCCGCGAACTCGGCGCGATGTCGTAAGTAGTTTGCGGGGTCAGCCGAAGCCATGAGCAAACTAGTTGCACTCTCCTGCTAGCTGGCTCATGGCGGCTCTACTGCTTCACACAACTCAACTCCCCATGCTTCCAACGAAACCGCATAAAATCTTCCGCAACCGACAACCGCGGAAACACCGCAGCACCCTCCGCACGAAAACTAGCCATCTCACTCGCCATAAAACGCGAACTAATATGATTTACGATCAGCTCCTTCACACAAGCTTCCTTCGCAACCATCGCTGCATCCACCACCGTCGAATGTCCGAACTCCTTCGCACCCGCCGCATACTCATTCGTAAACGTCGCCTCATGAATCAACACATCCGCATCTCGCGCCAGCTCCACCGACGCCTTACAATAAGACGTGTCCCCAATGACCGCCAACACAAAGCCTGGCTTGCGCTCAGTCGTCACATCTTTACTATATACGACACGTCCATCAGCTAACACCACATCCTGACCGGCCTTTAACTTTTGCAGCAAAGGACCTTTTGGCACGCCGGATTCAAGCGCCTTGTCAATCAATAACGTCCCAGGTAATTCTTTCTGCTCAATACGGAAACCGAAACTTTTTACTACATGTTGCACTTCCTTCGCATAAACGTTAAACTCTTCCGTCTCCACTATCAAACCGTCTGTCACTTCATGGACATTTAACTTATACGGCAAATACGTCCCCGTTACTTGATACGTATGGTGCAGCCATTCTTTCAACCCAGCAGGACCGTAAAGATCAACCGGATCGTCCCCCCCTAAAAATGCGCGTGAACTTAAAAAACCCGGTAAGCCGAAAATATGATCTCCATGCAAATGAGTAATGAAAATTTTAGTAATTTTCTTCGGTTTAATAGTGCTGTACAGCAGCTGATGCTGGGTAGCTTCTCCACAATCAAACAACCAGTTTTCTCTATTTTCATCTGTTAAATCGAGGATGAGTGCTGAAGTATTTCGTTGTTTAGACGGCATGCCAGCGCCTGTTCCTAAAAATTCTATATCCATTGACGTTCTCCTTTCGTTTACTCCGACCAGCCTTTTTTAATCGCACCGTCACCAAAACGTTTCGTCAGAGAAGAGACGAGTTGGTCTACTTGATGTTCTTTTTCCAGCTGTTCAAAATTATCGAATGTTAGTTGTTCAACCATTTCATGCCGCTCGAGCACGTTCGAAACGGTCACGCCGAGCAATCGAATCGGTTCGTCATTCCAATGGCGTGTAAACAACTCGAGCGCAATCGCAGTAATATCTTCTGCCAAATACACGGGATCACCGGTGCGGCTGCGAGTCGTCTGTTGCCAGTCTGCGTACCGTATTTGAATACTGACCGTCACACCCGCTAACGATTTAGCTGCTAAACGCGCCGCCACTTTATTCGCCAATCGTTCGAATATCGGAATACATTCATCCAAATCTAGAAGATCGATCGGTAACGTAGTGGAGCTGCCGATGCTTTTCCGCTCTTCTGCACTTTCGGGATCGACAGGACGTGAATCGATTCCATTCGCCCGTTGTTGCAGACGCAGACCATTTTTTCCAAGCAGTCTTTCTACAATCATTTTCTCAGCGACAGCTAATTCTCCAATGGTGCGAATGCCGGCACTATGCAATTTTTCTTCTGTACGTTTGCCAATTCCATGCATCTCTAGAACGGGTAGCGGCCATAAGATATCGGCCACTTGACGCTTCCGTAAAATAGTCACACCCATCGGTTTTTTCATATCAGAAGCGGTTTTCGCTAAAAATTTATTCGGTGCGATGCCGATCGAACAAGGCAAATCCAATTCCTGTACAATACGTTGCTGGATTTCTTCCGCCAGCTCATATGCGCGTGTCAGTCCGCCGATTTCCGTCGTATCAATATACGCTTCATCGATCGAAACAGGCTCGACACATTCTGTATAACTGCGTAAAATTTCAAAAACGGAATCGGACATTTGGCGATACAATTCGTGACGCGGTGGAACAATCGTTAACTGTGGGCAAAGTCGTCTCGCTTCCCCAACTGTCATCGTCGTATACACCCCGAACGCCCTCGCTTCATATGAGCAGGTAACTAAAATTCCTCGTCGCTCTTTCGGATTGCCTGCTACAGCGAGTGGAATTCCTTTTAGTTTCGGATTAGCCGCTTGTTCGACAGAAGCAAAAAAACTATTCATATCAAGATGCATAATGACTCGTGGATTCGGTTGATCCGTCATAGCGACACCTTTCTTTCTTGACTAGTGTACATCGATTGTACTACAAGCAACAGGAAAAAGCGGCAAACTAGCTAGCGTTTGCCACTTTTTCCACACGATATAATTCATTTGGTTACGATGTTTGACTTTGTTCTCGGACGTAGGCAGAAATTTCATCCATGCCTGCCAACGAAGTCGCTAACAGTTCCGGGTCAATGACTGTAATCACACGATCTTCCAAATTGGCTACTGTCGTGAAATAAGGTGTCTTGGAATAAGCTTTCAATGCGGTAGACGTCAGTCGCTCTTCTGGTAATTCCAAGATTTCTTTCGCATCCAACACCAATAAGCCAATTTCAATCTGACTCGTCGTCAAAACCACAATATGCGATTCTTCGTTACGTGCTGCAGGCCGATGGTACAAAATTTGACTGAAGTCCAAAATCGGTACCAACTCTCCCCGCGACTTCATCAGCCCTAATAAATAGGTTGGCAGATGGGGGATCGGTGTAATGTATTCAAGTTTCTCAATGGAGACGACAGATTCTACAGGTAATGCATATTCTTCATTTCCTGTTTGCACGATGACAGCTTGCATACTAGCACCTTCTTTCCACGCAGTAAAATATTTAGTTCGCTTGATTACTAGCCAAGTCAACTATTTCCAACAGCAATTCTGTTAGCTTATTCAACTCTTCGATCGGCATCCGCTCCTGTTTCGTATGAATTTCTTCATAGCCAACAGACAATGTCACAGTCGGGACACCCATGCCATTAAAGACATTTCCGTCACTTCCGCCACCGCTCGTCATCGTCTGCGGTTTGCGTCCGACGTTGCGAATCGCTTGCATCGCGACTTGCACGACTACTTCATCGTCTTGTAAATGGAAGCCAGGATACATCAATTCCGTCTTCGTTTCCGCACGTCCACCAAGTGATCGGCTTGTCGTACTGAATTTTTCTATCATTGAATCGATTTGACGCTGCATTTTGTCAGGCTGAATAGACCGGACTTCGGATAAAATGAACGCTTCTTCACAAACGATATTCGTTGCGCGTCCCCCTTCAAATCGTCCGATATTCGCAGTCGTTTCGCGATCAATGCGGCCCAGTTTCATGCCTGCAATGGATTTAGCCGCAAGCGTGATAGCCGAAATCCCTTTTTCAGGCGCAACGCCTGCATGCGCCGTTCTGCCGTAAATCGTCGTCCACAGCTTCGATTGGTAAGGGGCAGCCGTGACAATGCCGCCAACCTTTCCATCGCTGTCAATCGCAAAACCGTATTTCGCTTTCAAGTAGTTCGGATTCATCGCTTTTGCGCCGACGAGCCCACTTTCCTCTCCAGCTGTTATGATGAATTGAATCGGACCATGAGGCTTGCCGGATTCCTGAAGTACTTTCGCTAGTTCAAGAAGAGCTGCGATTCCTGCTTTGTCGTCGGCACCTAAAATCGTCGTGCCATCACTGTATACATAGCCATCCTCTTTAACGATCGGCTTTATTTGCTGGCCTGGAACGACTGTATCCATATGACAGGTGAAATAAATCGGATCAGCGTCCAACGTACCCGCCAAATTAGCGATTAAATTCCCGGCGCCGTGTCCCGTTGTTTCAGCTGTGTCATCTTCAGTCACTTCAAAACCGAGTGCTTCTAATTTCTTCGTGAGCACATCCGCAATTTGACGTTCGTTTTTCGTTTCAGAATCAATTTTCACTAACTCCAAAAACTCTTCTAACAGACGTGTTTCATTCAATGGTAAAGACTCCCTTTTTTATAGAGGTATGTTGCCGTGCTTCTTCTTCGGACGATCTTCCTGTTTATTACGCATCATTTCAAGTGCTTGCAGTAGCTTAATACGTGTTTCACGCGGGTCAATGACATCGTCAATCATGCCGTGTGAAGCCGCTACGTATGGATTCGCAAACTTCTCGCGGTATTCTTCGATTTTCGCTGCACGAGTCGCTTCAGGATCTTCACTTTTCGCGATATCGCGTGCGAAGATAATATTCGCTGCCCCTTCCGCTCCCATTACAGCTACTTCTGCGTTTGGCCAAGCATACACTACATCCGCACCAATCGACTTCGAGTTCAATGCAACATACGCGCCCCCAAATGCTTTGCGCAAGATTAACGTGATTTTTGGTACTGTTGCTTCTGAATATGCATACAAGATTTTCGCGCCGTGACGAATGATGCCGCCGTGCTCTTGTTTGATTCCCGGGAAGAAGCCCGTCACGTCTTCAAATGTAATGATCGGAATATTGAATGAGTCACATGTGCGGATGAAACGTGCGATTTTATCGGAAGAGTCGATATCGAGTCCCCCCGCCATCACTTTTGGCTGATTACAAACGAATCCAACCGTTTCACCTTTCATACGTGCATAGCCGACTACTGCATTTTTCGCAAATTCCGGCTGGATTTCAAAAAATGACCCTTCGTCTACTACATGCTCCAATACTTTACGTACATCATACGGACGAATCGTTTCGTACGGTACGACTTCCGCTAAATCTTCGCGGTAATCATCTTGCTCTTCATACGGTTGAATCGGTGTTTTTTCTGTATTATTCTGTGGCAAATAGGTCAACAAGTCACGAACTTTTTCAAGAACCACTTCTTCACTTTCTCCACGTAAATGTGCGTTTCCGCTAATCGTGTTATGAACTTTTGCGCCGCCCAGTCCTTCAGATGAAATCTTTTCACCTGTGACCGTTTCGATTACTTTAGGTCCTGTAATGAACATTTGGCTCGTTTTGTCCGTCATAATAACGAAATCTGTAATTGCTGGAGAATACACCGCGCCGCCTGCACAAGGTCCTAAAATAACAGAGATTTGCGGAATGACGCCAGAATAAATCGCATTACGATAGAAAATTTCTCCGTATCCGTCCAGTGACAATACTCCTTCTTGAATACGCGCACCGCCTGAATCGTTTAAGCCGATGAAAGGCGCACCATTTTTAGCAGCTAGATCCATTACATTGGCAATTTTCATCGCGTGCATTTCCCCAAGTGCTCCGCCGAATACAGTGAAATCTTGTGAGAATAAATAAATCGGACGGCCGTGGATTTTTCCGTAACCTGTTACGACACCGTCGCCTGGTCCTTCGAGTTTGTCCATGCCGAAATCGCGTGTACGGTGAACTACGAAAGGATTTAGTTCAACGAATGTTCCTTCGTCTAGCAATAATTCGATACGCTCGCGAGCTGTCAATTTTCCTTTTTCGTGTTGCTTCATAATCCGCTCGTCGCCGCCACCTAGCTCGATTTCGCGCTTCTTGTCATACAGTTCATTAATTTTATCGTAAATATTCATTTATTCTTCCCCCTTGGTCTTTTCACATAATTCATACAGCACGCCATATGATGATTTCGGATGTAAAAACGCAACTTCTGCTCCGCCTGCCCCCGGTTTTGGTTCATCTGACAGCAACTGTACCCCTTTTTCATGTAATTCTTGCATTCTCGTACGAATATCCGAGACGCCAAATGCGATATGGTGTACTCCTTCTCCGCGCTTTTCAATAAATTTGGCAATCGGGCTCGTGTCAGACATTGGCTCCAGCAATTCAATTTTCACGTTATGCGCATCGATAAATGCCACTTTCACGCCTTGACTTGCCACTTCTTCAATTGCCATGACTGTAAGGCCAAGTGTATGTATGTAGTAATCCAATGACTTTTCAATATTTCTAACCGCAATCCCAATGTGATCTACTTTGTTCATCTGTCATTCCCCTTTTGGCTAGTGATCTTTACTTTTTGCATGGAACAGCCATTCTAGTTGTGAAATTCCAACATTCTGTTAAAATAAAACCATACCTATTTCAACGTGTAAGGAGTTATGTTGCATGAGTAATAAAAAAATCCAAAAAACTGTCGTCTACTTAATGATTGTTGCCATGATCGCGTCTACGCTTTTCATGGGCCTCAGCGTATTCTTTTGATAGTAGTAAGGACCGTTCGCATGAATCATCATGCGAACGGTTTTTTGTTTTTGATGTGATTGTGTAACTTTAGCTTTTTGGGTCGTTTCAGACTTACTATAAAGGCAAAGTGCGCCTTTTTGGTAAGTCTTCCAACGCCTGTCGGAGCTGAACGGCCGCTTCCGCTTTTGGTGACGGCTAGCTGCATGCGCCAGGCTCTCGGGACACTTCGGTCTTACCGATAAGGTGCAAAGAGCGCACCTTTTCGGTAAGGCCTCCAGTGCCTGTCGAGCCTGAACGGCGCATTCCGCTTTTGGTGACGGCTAGCTGCATGCGCCAGGCTCTCGGGTCGTTTCAGACTTACCATAAAGGCAAAGAGCGCCTTTTTGGTAAGTCTTCCAACGCCTGTCGAGCCTGAACGGCGCATTCCGCTTTTGGTGACATCTAGCTATAGCGGCTAGCTCCTCGGGTCGTTTCAGAAAAGCAAGAAAGGCAAAGAGCGCCTTTATTACTTTTCTTCCAACGCCTGTCGGAGCTGAACAGCCGCTTCCGCTTTTGTTAGAGTTCTTCGCAGTGTTGTTCGAATTGTTCTTGTAGGTTGACGACGACTGACATGGGGTCGTGTCCTTCTATTTCGAAGCGTCCTACTTCGCCGATGAGTTTGCCGTCTTTTAGTAGGGCGAATGATGGTGAGGATGGGATGTGATCTTCACCGAAGTGCATGCGTGCTTGTGCTGTTGCTTCTTTGTCTTGGCCAGCGAATACTGTGACTAGGTGATCTGGGCGCTTGTCGTAGTGGACAGCGTGTGCTGCTGCGGGGCGTGCGATTCCTCCTGCGCATCCACAGACTGAGTTGATCATGACTAGTGTCGTGCCTGGACGTTTGAATGCTGCCTCTACGTCTTCAGGTGTTTTTAGTTGCTCGTAGCCGCTCGCTTCCATTTCGGATCTCGCTTGGCTTGTCATATCGTTCATGTAAAAATCAAAGTTCATCGTCATTTTACAGGATCTCCCTTCCTATTACGTATAATTGTGATGACCGCTTTCATTACGGACGTGTTGCCGTTTATAGTAGGCTAGGCCACCCACTTCAATCATAGCATAAACCGGGGCAAATCAAGAAGAAAACAATCGGTCAATTGCACCAGAAACTGTTACATGGCCTTCTAGTAATTCTCTTTCTAGTGCTTTCACTTCAGTTTTTCTGCCTTGTTCCGCGAAAAACGAGTCGATTAAGTGGTCTTTAATCATCGAATGGAACCAGTCTCTCGTTTGGTGCTGGCGTCTGACTTCCCAATGATTGCTGTCTTTCATCGCTCGTTCAAACTGTAAGATCGTTTCCCACACTTCTTGTAGTCCGGTTCGTTCGATTGATGAGACCGGCTTGGCGGTAGATGTCCAGTTAGGAGAAGCGGGCTGCAGCATGTGCAAAATTCTCGTATATTCTCTGACGGTCTTTTTCACGAGTGCTTTGTTGTTGCCGTCATTTTTATGCACGATGATGCCATCCGTCAATTCCATAATCCCTTTTTTCATCCCTTGCAGTTCATCCCCCGCGCCTGTTAAGACGAGCAACAAGAAATAGTCGACCATGCCGCGCACAATCGTTTCTCCTTGTCCAACACCGACCGTTTCGATTAAGATGACGTCATATCCAGCAGCTTCACAAAGCAACATCGTTTCACGCGTCTTTTTGTGAACACCGCCTAGAGTTCCCGCAGACGGGGAAGGTCGGATAAATGCATTTTCATGCCGCGCCAACTCTTCCATCCGCGTTTTATCTCCTAAAATACTTCCGCCTGTTAGCGTAGAACTCGGATCGATCGCAAGAACTGCGACTTTCAAGCCCATATCCGCTAACATCAAGCCGAACGCTTCGATAAACGTACTTTTGCCCGCACCCGGAACACCCGTAATGCCGATTCGAATACAATTGCCAGTCTTCGGCAACAGACTCGTTAAAATTTCTTGTCCGATCTTTTTATCGCTCGGCTTCGTACTTTCGAGCAATGTAATTCCTCTAGCTAGATGGAGACGTGAGCCGTTTTCAATCTCTGCGCGTAAAACATCTAAATCACCGTGCGACGAATCCTTTTTGACAAAACGTTTACGGGAGGAGGCAACGAATCCATCGTGTGTGGATTTAATCCCGCGCATCACATGCATCGCTGAATCCTTTCCCGTGTTTTGTTCGTTTGTCAATCCGCCACTTCCTCGTAACCTAACTGACGGTAGATTTCCTCAATCACTTTTTGAGCCGCTACAGGAATGACTGTACCCGGTCCAAAAATAGCCGCCGCTCCGTTTTTACGTAAGAAATCATAGTCCTGCGCAGGAATTACTCCACCTACTACTACGAGAATATCTTCTCGCCCGATTTTCTTCAGCTCTTCACGCAAAGTCGGTACTAACGTTTTATGACCTGCCGCGAGTGAACTTACACCGATCACATGCACATCATTTTCCGCAGCTTGCAACGCGGTTTCTTCAGGCGTTTGGAATAACGGTCCGATATCTACGTCAAATCCTAAATCCGCAAATGAAGAGGCGATGACTTTCGCTCCGCGGTCATGTCCATCCTGACCCATTTTCGCAATTAAAATTCGTGGACGACGCCCTTCATTTTCTAGGAATTCGTCTGTCATATCTTTCACTTCTTGAATCTCTTCTTCGTTGGAGAAGTTTGAACTGTATACACCGCTCACTGAACGGATCACCGCCTTATGTCTACCCGAAACGGATTCGATCGCATCGGAAATTTCACCGATCGTCGCACGTGCTCTCGCAGCGTCTACCGCTAAGGCTAGTAAGTTTCCTTCACCACTTTTCGCTGATTGCATAATCGCTTCAAGTGCCGCCTGAACGGTCGCCTCGTCACGTTTTGCTTTCATGTCATGAATACGGTCAATTTGCTTTTGACGAACCAACGTATTGTCAATATCCAAAATGTCGATCGCATCTTCTGTATCCAAACGGTATTTATTCACACCGACAATTGTCTCTGCACGCGAATCAATTTTCGCTTGTCGTTTCGCTGCGGCTTCTTCGATTTTCATCTTCGGCAAGCCTGTTTCAATCGCTTCAGCCATACCGCCAAGTGATTCGATTTCCGCAATTAACTCCCAAGCTTTCTCCATCAATTCTTCCGTCAATTTCTCGACGTAATACGAGCCGCCCCAAGGATCAATTACTTTCGTCATCATCGTTTCTTCCTGCAAGAATAATTGCGTATTCCGCGCAATACGAGCAGAGAAATCTGTCGGCAGCGCAATTGCTTCATCCAATGCATTCGTGTGCAATGACTGCGTATGCCCCATTGCGGCCGCATTCGCTTCCACTAATGTACGCGTGACGTTGTTGAAAGGATCTTGCTCCGTCAAACTCCAACCAGACGTTTGAGAGTGTGTACGCAATGCCAATGTCTTCGAGTTTTTCGGATCAAATGACTGCATCATCTGCGCCCAAATTTTACGAGCTGCACGCATTTTTGCGATTTCCATGTAATAGTTCATGCCGATTGCCCAGAAAAACGATAGGCGTGGCGCGAAGGAATCGATATCTATTCCTGCTTGCAAGCCGGTACGTACATACTCCAACCCATCTGCCAATGTATACGCCAGTTCAATATCAGCTGTCGCACCTGCTTCTTGCATATGGTAACCCGAGATGGAAATCGAGTTGAACTTCGGCATATTTTGGGAAGTGTACGAGAAAATATCCGCAATGATCCGCATCGACATCGCCGGCGGGAAAATGTACGTGTTTCGTACCATATATTCTTTCAAAATATCATTCTGAATCGTTCCTGACAGTTTCTCAGTCGGGACACCTTGTTCTTCAGCAGCTACGATGTAAAACGCCATGATGGGCAGAACGGCACCATTCATCGTCATCGATACTGACATTTGATCGAGAGGAATCCCATCAAATAAAATTTTCATATCTTCAATCGAATCAATCGCAACGCCCGCTTTACCGACGTCCCCTGTTACACGCGGGTGATCGGAATCATATCCACGGTGTGTCGCCAAGTCAAACGCGACGGATAATCCTTTTTGTCCCATCGCCAAGTTCCGGCGATAAAATGCATTACTTTCTTCCGCAGTAGAGAATCCGGCGTACTGACGGACTGTCCAAGGACGAGCGACATACATCGTCGGATACGGGCCGCGTGTGTTAGGTGCAATGCCCGGAAAATCTGATAAGTGCTCCGTCTGTTCAATATCTTGCGCTGTGTAGACCGGTGAAACGTCAATGCCTTCATTCGTTGTGAACGCATCTTTTCCTTGCGCATGTGGCGACAATTCGTTCAATGTTTGGTGTACATCTACTTTTTTAAAATCGGGTTTACTCAACTGGATGGCCTCCTATCGTAATGTTGGCAATGTCCTGTAATTTAGCTATTTTATCTTGTCCCGCGAACACAAAGCCGTTCAGCCCGTCAGCAAGCCATTGATCGGAAAGTTCTTTTGCATACTTTCCGGCGACATCCAACACTACATTTCCTGCATATTCTTTCAAGAAGTTCGTAACGACTTCTTCTGTCGCATTTGCAGATGCACAGATCACCGCATAGTGTGGTTGTACTTCGTTCATCCAACCGAGCGCTTGCTCAATAGTCTCGAAAGAAGGACTCCACTCTGCATCAATCCCGCCAACCGCTAAAAATCCACTGACAAAGTCCGCACGCGGTTTATACTCTTTCAGCTCACCGAAGTTCAGTAATACGGTTTTTGGCAACTCCTCTTGTGAACGAGCACGAAGATGTTCAAATGGTTCAGCTAAACGCTTGGAAACCGTAACAGATGATGCTTCTGCCAAGTTGGTGTCGATTAATTCTGCATAGACATTCGTTCCAATAAGCGTCTTTTTCCCACTCGCCAGTTCCGCCTGACGCGCCGCATGTAGCTTGCTCAATTCACCAGATTGCAAGAATGATTCATAACCGCCATCTTCTTCAATTGCGAGGAACTTATCCCACGCTTTCTTAACTAACTCAGCCGTTAAGCTCTCGATAAAGTACGACCCGCCTGCAGGATCAAGCACTTGGTCGATATGTGTTTCTTCTTTTAAGATTAGTTGAATATTACGTGCGTAACGATTGGAACTTGGTGAAGTACCCGTCAAGACATCATGAGGCAATACTGTCAGCCAGTCCGCTCCACCGAGGACAGCAGCAAATGCCGAATTCCCGCCCCGCAACAAGTTCACGTACGGATCGAGTTTGGAATACGAACGCAATGACGTAATCGCTAGCAACGGAACTTGCTTCGGATCGTCCACTCCATACGCTTCGTTAAATAATTTCCATAACACACGGAATGCGCGGAACTTTGAGATTTCCATAAAGAAATGCGTATCCGATGCAAAACGAACATAAAAATTCTCTACAAACGCTTCAAATGAAGGTGCTTTTTCCGCTAAGTCAGCAGCAATCGCAAGAGATAATGCCAATTCAGTAACCGCATCAGCACCTTCATGATGTGCTGTCCATAAATCCGCACCTTTTGTTTTTACATTCGGAATATTTTCAGGCAATACTTCCAAATCCCCAATGCAGATCCCCGTCACTTCAGAACGCTTCGTTTCTTCAATGAATGTAAAGGCTTGCAAAATCGGATCCTCTTTTTTCACTTCTGTAAACAGTATCGGATAGTGCGTAAGTAATTCCGCCAACTGACGAAGCGCTTCGTCACTCCAAGTCATCGCATGAAGTCCATTATACGCAATAGCTTGATTGCCCCGCTCCAAAGATTCCTGTACTTGAAGTAAAAATTCCTCTCCAGTCGCCGCGCTGACAGGTTGTGCAACTGTCCAACCAAATGCAGGCTTCGTCACACGTGAGACGGTTTGCCCCGCCAAATCGTCTTTCGTATATAAAGGTTTCAACTCAATTCCCTCAGTAGTTTTCGTAAACAACGATTCAAACGGCTTTCCTTTTAATGATTGAATGGCAGTTTCCTTCCACTCTTCATAATTGGGCGCCGTAAATGTGAATGATTTCATAGTATGTATAGGCATAACGGTGTTACTTCCCCCTTTTGTAACCATTAATAGTTCTAGTGTACCGTAGTGTGACAAATGAAGAAAGAGGAATAACAAAACTTGTCATATAATTTTCACATAAATCAAATAAAAGCTCATACTTTGAAAAAGACTATTGCAAATTCATTCGACTAGCTTTAAGGAGTAGCGGAAGTATTTCCTATACAAAAACCCCCTTCGATCGACTTGTCGAAGGGGGGATATTATGCCCAATGAGCGGCTATAAATTCATCACGACCAGAACGGGCACGATTGTCTTTATAATGTTCTTTTTCCTTTTCGTAATAATCCTGATGATACTCTTCCGCGCGATAAAATGTCTCTGCGGGTCGGATCGCTGTCACGATCGGCTTTGAAAATAATCCGCTCTCCCCTAACGCAGCCTTCGATCGTTCAGCAATTTTCCTTTGCTCGTCAGTAGAGTAGAATATAGCTGTCGTATACGATGAACCGCGATCGTGAAATTGTCCTTCCGCATCGGTCGGGTCAATTTGTTGCCAAAACACGTCAAGTAATCGTTCATACGAGAAAACGGCCGGATCGTACGTGATTTCCACTACTTCTACATGACCTGAATCCCCTTTTTTCACTTCTTCATACGTCGGATTGTCGACATGCCCTCCCATATAGCCTGAAACGACATCTTCAATTCCTGGCCATTCTTTAAATGGTTTGACCATACACCAGAAACACCCACCTGCGAATACCGCTTTTTCAAATTTATTCGTCGTCAATGACACCATCGCCTTTCCATTCTATTGTTGCGTTACTCCACGCGTGCTGTACTTTCTGAATATACGCGTACGGACTTACGCATGTCCTCTTCTTCCGGCACACGAATGAATTTCACAATGACCGCACTTACAACATATAGGAAACTGAAAATCCATACAACTCCTTCGGCTCCGACTAGACCGATGAAAGCTAACGCAATGGCCGGTGCAACGAATGTCGATAAACCTGCCGCAAAGTTGAGCACAGACATCGCCGCTCCTTTTTCATCACCCGCAATCGAAGGAACTAATGCACCAATCGGAACAAAACCAGCAACTAACCCGCCCCAGATGAATCCAACGATACTCGTCATCAAAATACTTCCATTCGTCAGTACTGGTGTATAAAATAATAGCGGCGTGAAAATAGCGCAGCCGATTCCACCAAACCAAATAATCGTATTTTTCCAACCGAACGTGTCACCTACAAAGCCGAATACTAAGTTAAATATAATATTCCCTATAAAAAACGTCCCCCATAATTGCAACCAAGCCGTTGTTTCTATTCCATGCTGTGCCATGTGAATAGGTAAGAAAACAGGGAACCCATACGCACTTAACGTATTGATTACACGGACGACACCGCCTGCAGCGACGCGCGGATTTGATTTTAGAATCGTTATTCCCTTTACTAGCTCTCGCATCGTTTCCCGATAATTCGATACATCTTTCTTCACAAATGTATCTTTATTCAGCACTAAAGCAAAGAATGTACCAAGACATACCCAAAAAATAGAACTCCACAGCGTATTAATATAGCCAAGATACTGGATTGCATAACTTGAATACCAAGCGCCAAGCACCATCATCCCTGCACAAAAAGCAAACCAGAACCAACCAACGGCAGAGCTTAGTTTCCGCGCTGGTGTTTTATAAATGACCCAAGTCAGAAAAGAGTAGGCAAACAAAGGATAGCCAAACCCTTTGATGAAATACGTTAACAGCATCACTTCATAATTCATCGTCGGAAAACCGAATGTGATAAAACCGGCCGTACCGATAATATACACCGCCAAACCGATCATCATCGTTCGCTTCGGTCCGAACACATCGGAGCACACACCTGAAAACCAAGAAGCTAACGCAATCGAAATCCCATAAACGGTAAATATCGCAGCGGATTGCTGAATCGTCAAGCCATTATCTACTAGAAATGGACTGAGCCAACCCGCTTCAATTCCGTCTCCCATCATAAATAGCATGACACCGAAAAAGCCCCATCCTAAATTTTTTGTAATCCCAATTCTCTCTAACATTCTCTTCTCTCCATTCTTGCTTACTTTTCTTAGATGTCGGTTACATTTTCGTTAACAAAAAAGACCCTTTCCGAAGAGGGAAAGAGTCGTTAACATAGATTCATATTCATTTAGAATACTATCGATGAACCCTTTCTATCTTTCAAGCAGTGCTTGCTGGATTTGGCACAATAATGTTGCCGAGATTTCATAGGGCCAGTCCCTCCATCTCTCTTGATAGAAATACATATGTAGTTAATAGAAAACACGAAACATTCTAAGCAATGAGTTTATATTATACAATGTCGATCGGAATGTCAATGATTTATCTGAAAATTCTAAATTAAAGTACTAAGTGCGGTGCAGAAAAGAGTGTACGTGCTAGGATTCTCCCTACAGAACCGGACGCTTTCCTGAGGGTGCGCGGCGGACTCGCCAAAAGTGCATTGGCGATTACGCCTGTCAAGTGCAAAGATGTGCTCCTTCTCGCTGCGCTTCACTCGCAAAAGCCGTCCTTCGCTACGGCTCTCGCTGATCCTCCAGGAGTCGCCGGTTCTTCCGGGAGAACCCTTGAGGTTGTGTCGGGAAGTCAGTTTGTGTTCGGTCAGAAGTTGGAGTAGGATAAGTAACTCTTCCATTGGTGGTGCAGAAAATGAGTGTACGTGCTAGGATTCTCCCTACAGTACCGGACGCTTTCCTGAGGGTGCGCGGCGGACTCGCCAAAAGTGCATTGGCGATTACGCCTGTCAAGTGCAAAGATGTGCTCCTTCTCGCTGCGCTTCACTCGCAAAAGCCGTCCTTCGCTACGGCTCTCGCTGATCCTCCAGGAGTCGCCGGTTCTTCCGGGAGAATCCTTGACTTAGTGTTCGTAAGTCAGTCCGTGTTCGTCCAGAAATAGAGTATGGTAAGTTCAGCTTTCTGAACAGAATGGGTGAAGCTTTAGATTGCCTGACTGAATATATATAGTTATTGCTTTTTCCACGCAGCCCATCGAAACAGTCATAGTAGCTAGCAACACTTCACCGCTTTTTAACTTCAAAAACGGTCAGATTGTATCAGACAATTCTACATGGTTCTCACCAACTACAAAGAGTGATCAACCTGTCTTGCACACACTAAGTTTCGGCTTGCGCTGGAAGACGATCGACTCCGGGAGGATCAGGACGACAGGCGTAACCCGCAGCGCTCTTTTGCGGGGTCCGCCGCGTCCCCTCCGGAAAGCGTATCGTCTGGAAGCGTAAGCCACAGGACTCTTCAAGTCAGCTTCACTCCATCTAATAAACGAACATGAAGTAGCAGACAAGCCCACGTAGTCTTCACTACATACAAAGAGTAATCAAACTGTCTTGCACACACTAATTACGGCTTGGAGCTTACAGACGATCGACTCCGGGAGGATAAGGGAAAGCCGTTGTGAAGGATGGCTTTTGCGAGTGAAGCGCAGCGAGAAGCAGCACATCTTTGCACTTGACAGGTGTAACTCGCAACGCTTGACGATCCGCCGCGTCCCCTCCGGAAAGCGTATCGTCTGGAAGCGTAAGCCGCATGACTCTTCAAGTCAGCCTTATTCCATCTAAAAAACGAACATGAAGTAGCAGACGAGATCCGATAGTTTTTTTAGAAGCATAAAAAAGCCGTCGCAGAAAATCAGACGAATCTGACTTTCTGGACAGCACCTTTTATACACCATTTCATCAATACAATGACGTCGTATCTTTAGACATATTCTCCAGCAATTCTTTCACACGAGCTAAGAAACGTCCGCAGACTAGCCCATCCAACACACGATGATCAAGTGATAAACACAAGTTGACAATATCACGGACAGCGACCATGCCATTATTCATTACGACCGGGCGCTTGACGATTGTTTCAACTTGTAAAATCGCTGCTTGCGGATAATTGATGATCCCCATCGACTGCACCGAACCGAACGAACCAGTATTATTGACCGTAAACGTCCCGCCTTGCATATCTTTCGCTTGCAACTTGCCGTTACGCACTTTACCCGCCAATTCGTGAATGTCACGCGCCAATGCTTTAATCGTTTTTTCATCCGTTTGCTTAATGACAGGCACATAGAGCGCTTCATCTGTCGCCACGGCAATCGATATATTCACATCTTTTTTCATGACAATCGTATCGCCTGCCCACATTGAATTAACGGCAGGAAACTCTTTCAACGCTTGCGAAACTGCTTTAATGAAAAAGGCAAAGTATGTTAAATTAAAGCCTTCTTTTTGTTTGAAGTCTTCTTTGACACTATCACGCAATGCGACAAGATCGGTGACGTCCACTTCAATCATCGTCCACGCATGAGGTGCTTCAGTTACAGAACGCACCATGTTTTTTGCGATCGCCCGGCGCACACTCGTCACCGGAATTTCAATATCTCCATTTTCCAACTGCACATGCGGCGTCACGTTTTGTTCGAAACCAGACTTCTCTGTATCAAACTCCGCAATGTCCTTCTGTGCCGGTGGCTGTTCATTCGGTGTTTTGGCAGGCTCTTCAGAAGGTTGCGCGACTGTCGGATTATCGATAAACGCCAATATATCTTTCCGCGTAATTCTTCCTTCGCGTCCCGTGCCTGCTACATTCGCCAAGTCGATGCCGTGTTCTTGCGACAATTTCAGAACCGCCGGCGAAAATCGACCTGCCGCTTTACCTTGTGTTTTTGGTTGCGATTGAGGTTGCGGTTTTGTCTCAGGTTTTGGCACTTCGCCTGCTTCTTCTGGTTCTTCTGATGACTGTTCAGACACTTGTTCGGAAACAGCTGACTGACCTTCTATTTCAATCAAACAAACCGTTTCTCCAACTTCGATTGTGTCGCCTTCTTTTGCGACGATTTCTGTAATCGTTCCCGCAAACGAAGAAGGAATTTCCGCCGTTACTTTATCTGTCGTGACTTCAGCTAATGAATCGTATTTAGCGACTACATCCCCTGGTTGGACTAGCCACTTTTCAATAGTACCTTCTGTTACACTCTCGCCCAATTTCGGCATAGTGATTTTTTCGACGCCCATTTGTATGCCTCCTTAGAATCAATTGCATTCATGATTTTTGCTGAGTCCAATTAAAATTCAGCTAAATCCCTTGCCGCTTTTTCTACCTTGTCCGGATTCATCATAAAGAATTTTTCCATCGTAGGAGCATACGGCATCGCAGGTACATCAGGCGCCGCCAGACGTTTGATAGGTGCATCTAATTCAAACAAGCAATGTTCTGCAATAATCGCAGACACTTCACTCATTATACTGCCTTCCAAATTATCTTCTGTCACCAACAGCACTTTTCCTGTTTTGGAAGCCGCTTCAATAATTGCTTCTTTATCTAGCGGATACACCGTACGCAAATCTAAAATATGAACAGAAATACCGTCATCCGCTAATCGTTCTGCAGCTTGCAGGGCAAAGTGGACACATAAACCATACGTTATGATCGTCAAATCTTCTCCTTCGCGCTTACAATCTGCTTTGCCGATCGGTAGCACGTACTCTTCATCCGGCACTTCCCCTTTAATTAATCGATACGCGCGTTTATGCTCGAAAAATAATACCGGATCTTCGTCACGCACGGCGGCTTTCAGCAATCCTTTCGCATCGTACGGAGTGGAAGGGATGACAATTTTCAATCCTGGAGTAGAAGCAAACATCGATTCAACCGACTGCGAATGATATAGCGCTCCATGGACTCCTCCACCAAATGGCGCACGAATGACAAGCGGACAAGACCAATCATTATTCGAACGATAACGAATTTTCGCCGCTTCAGAAACGATTTGGTTGACCGCTGGCATAATAAAATCCGCAAACTGCATTTCAGCAATCGGACGCATCCCATACATTGCCGCACCAATCGCGACCCCTGCAATAGCAGATTCCGCAAGCGGTGTATCGAGCGAACGGTATTCCCCGAACTGATCGTATAAGCCGATCGTCGCTTTAAATACGCCGCCTTTACGCCCCACATCTTCACCCAGCACGAATACTTGATCATCGCGCTCCATTTCTTCTCTCATCGCCATATTGATTGCATCTATAAATGAACGAACGGCCATTATGCTTCGCCTCCTTCTTCATCATACACATGTCGCAATGCATGTTCAGGACGTGCATAAGGAGCCAACTCTGCATATTCAGTCGCTTCATCAACTAATAATTTCACGCGTTCTTCGATTTCATTTTGCAGCTCATCCGTTAATACATCCTGCTCTTGCAAGTACTGAATGAATGTCAGTAATGGATCGAGTTTCTTTTCCTGCTCCAGTTCTTCCGCATCTCGATACAAGCGCTGGTCATCGTCAGAAGAGTGGGCAGTTAATCGATAACAAACCGCTTCGACTAACGTTGGACCCTCTCCGCCTCTCGCACGATCTGCCGCTTCTTTCACCGCTTCATAGACAGTTAATGGATCGGTGCCGTCAACCGTGACACCTGGCATTCCATAGCCAATAGCACGATCGGATACGTGCTCACACGCGATTTGTTTGTCGACTGGAACGGAAATCGCATATTTATTGTTTTCCACCATAATAACAGTCGGCAATTTATGCACACCAGCGAAGTTCATCCCTTCATGGAAGTCTCCTTGATTGGAAGAGCCTTCTCCAAGCGTGACGAATGTGATGAAATCTTCTTTATTCATTTTGGCAGCAAGTGCAACACCGACTGCATGCGGTAATTGTGTGGTGACGGGAGAAGATCCTGTAATAATACGGTTTTTTCGCTGTCCGAAATGTCCAGGCATTTGGCGCCCGCCCGAGTTCGGATCTTCAGCTTTCGCGAAAGCCGACAGCATCAACTCTTTCGGTGTCATGCCAAAGTGCAAAACAATCCCCATATCCCGATAATACGGTGCGATCCAATCTTTTTCATTATCCAGCGCAAAAGCCGCGCCTACTTGTGCCGCTTCTTGTCCTTGACATGAAATAACGAACGGAATTTTGCCCGCACGGTTAAGCAGCCACATCCGTTCATCTAAACGACGGGCCATCAACATCTTTTCATACATTTGCAACACATCTTCATCTGTCAATCCTAATTCAATATGTCGATTGTTCAAAACCATTTCCTCCTTTACATGTGAATGGCGAGTCCTTCTACTGCCAACGCCGCTTCACCGAACGCTTCTGATAATGTAGGGTGGGGATGTATCATAGAAGAAACTTCCCAAGGAATCGCATTCATGACCATCGCTAATCCCGCTTCTGAGATGAGGTCCGTGACGTGCGCCCCCATCATATGAACACCGAGAATATCGTTGGTTTGCTGATCCGTAACGAGTTTCACGAAACCATCCGCATGACCATTCACCAATGCCTTGCCATTTGCTTGGAAAGGGAATTTCCCGATCTTCACTTCATAGCCTTGATCGCGTGCTTGCTGTTCCGTTAATCCTACAGCAGCGGTTTCAGGATAGGAGTAGACGCACCGGGGAACCATCTCATAATCAATCGGTTCGACTTTACGTCCTGCCATATGTTCCACCGCGTGAAGTCCTTCATGCTCCGCCACATGAGCGAGTTGAAGACCGCCGATCACATCACCAATCGCATAAATATGATCGTCTTTCGTCTGATAGGTTTTGTTCGTCTGAATGAAACCGTTTTCCACTTGAATTTCCGTATTCGCCAAACCGATATCATCGACTACTGCCGAACGTCCGACAGAAACGAGAATCTTATCACTACTAA
Source organism: Sporosarcina sp. PTS2304 (assembly GCF_003351785.1). Taxonomy (GTDB): domain Bacteria; phylum Bacillota; class Bacilli; order Bacillales_A; family Planococcaceae; genus Sporosarcina. Next base: position 992,619 of record NZ_CP031230.1, on the reverse strand, counting down.
TCGAATGTGTCGCTCCGTCTACTGTATACGAAATCGTCACCGTCTCGGCTTTTTCAAGAGATTCCGTATCAATCGCAGCCCCTAAAATAAACGTGACACCGCGCTTTTCCAATGCTTTCTTCATCGCAACGGACACTTCACGATCTTCCGTCGGTAAAATATGATCCAATCGATCAAGCACTGTCACGTTCACACCAAAATCAGTCAGCATGGAAGCCCATTCGATGCCGATCACACCTGCCCCTATAATTGTCATGGAAGATGGAAGCGCATTCATAACTAAAGCTCCATCAGAAGACAGCACGTGCGTTTCATCCAGTTCGAGCCCCGGAAGTGTACGCGGTTTTGAGCCTGTCGCAATTAATAAGTTTTTCAAAATTAATATTTCATTTTCTTCGCCATTGTCCATCTCTACTGAAATCGTGCCTGGCATCGGGGAAAAAATGGACGCACCTAAAATTCTACCCGTTCCGTGGTAGACATCTATTTTTCCTTTTTTCATCAAGCCTTTAATACCAGCATGCAATTGATCGACAATTTGATGTTTTCTCTTTTGCACTTGTGAGAAATCCAATGACACGTCTCCTGTTTTCACACCGAATTCATCTGCTTGTTGTTGAGTGACACGAAATACTTCTGCGCTTTTCAACAATGCTTTACTCGGAATACATCCGTTATGCAGACACGTACCGCCAAGTTTGGATTTTTCAACGATCGCTGTCGTTAAACCGAGTTGTGCCGCGCGAATTGCCGCCACATACCCGCCCGTTCCGCCACCTAAAATTACTAAGTCATATTCTTTACTCAAGCCTAGGACTCCTTCCGTTACACCACTATGTATGCGAAGGCATACAATTGGAATGGTAGGCGTACGCCTACCATTCTGTTTCAATAATTATTTTTTATTGGATAAAATATTTTTTTCTGAACGTAAAAATGTGTTTCTCGTTGCGCTTACACGTGCGATGCGCTCTTCTGCTAGACGATCAGCTGCCAAGTAGGAAGGAATGCCGTCACGTTTAGAAATTGCGAAGATTTTTAGAATCGTATCGTAAATACCTTCCACTCGCTTCAGTGCACGCTCTTTATTGTAGCCGATTAATTCGTCCGCTACGTTGATCACGCCACCTGAATTGATCACGTAGTCCGGTGCGTAGACGATGCCTAGTTCATGCAAACGGTCACCGTGTTCCGGATTTTTCAATTGGTTGTTCGCTGATCCCGCTACTACTTTTACTTTCAATTGTGGAATCGTCTCGTCATTAATGACTGCACCTAATGCACATGGAGCAAAAATGTCCGCGTCTTGTGAATAGATTTCATCCGTAGCGACAGCCGTTGCACCAAATGTATCGACTGCACGCTGCACCGCTTCTTCATTAATATCCGTAACGATCAGCTTCGCGCCTTCTTCATGCAAATATTCACAGAGCGTAAAGGCTACGTTGCCGACCCCTTGAACTGCAATCGTTTTCCCTTTTAGAGAATCATCACCGAATGCTTCTTTCGCCGCGGCTTTCATTCCTTTATAAATTCCAAGCGCTGTAACTGGAGATGGATTGCCGGATGAACCTTCACCGGAAGAAATACCTGTGACATAATCCGTTTCTAAATGGATTAGATCCATGTCGAATTCTGTCGTCCCTACGTCTTCTGCTGTAATGTATCGACCATTCAAGCCTTCTACATAACGACCTAGCGCACGGAACAACTCGTCATTCTTGTCCGTCTTCGGATCCCCGATAATTACTGTTTTACCGCCGCCTAAATTTAACCCAGCTGCCGCGTTTTTATACGTCATGCCTTTTGCTAAGCGCAACGCATCTTCAATCGCTGCCTCTTCACTAGCATACGTCCACATACGCGCACCGCCAAGAGCCGGTCCAAGCGTTGTATCGTGAATCGCGATCACTGCTTTCAATCCAGACGTTTTGTCATGACATAAAACGAGCTGCTCATAATCATGTTCTTCCATATACGTAAATAGTTCCATTCGTACCCCTCCAAATTTTCAAAAGATTAGATAAAGATTAGGTAATGATAAATTACAAAATAGCCATTGTATGTAATTTTAAATTTCTTCTTGCTAGAATGCAACTTTGAAAGTTTTCAGTTTTCTTTCCCGTTCCATTCATCTGTTCTATCTATATCGTACATGATGGCAGAGTCCTTGACAATCTATCATGACGTTGTAAAATTAAATCGATAAGGGGTTGAATGAAATGGCACGTCTTGCTGCGTTTATTGTACTATTGATTCCGGGAATTGCAGCAGCTCTCGGTATAAAATTAATGCGTGACTCGCTCTTCGGACATTTGTTCCAGCCGTTCCCATTTATTTGGTTGCAATTCCTCGGCGGCTTACTACTATTCGTAGCCGGTCTTGGATTTTTCGCAGGCTTCCTATTGCGACGCGACCGAAGAAACGGACGAGCAGCTGATCGATTTAAAAAAGATATGAATAAATAAAGAAAATGCATGAAGCCAACAAACGGTCCTTCATGCATTTTTGACTTCCACATCTCCGTGCGTAACCCTACCCAAACTTCCGTCGTAACCGTTTCGGATAATCCGTAATCCAACCGGTCACTTCAGGACAACTAAGTAAAAATGACTCTTTCCCTGTCACACCATACATTCGCAACGTCTTGCCGCTTGCCGCTAATGCTGACTGATAAGGCTCTCTCCACAAACGCTTATGAAAATGCAACGCGTCGACATCGTAGCTTGGCAAATCCGCCCAATCCACCGTCTTCTTCTTCACTAACAAAGCCGTTTCCATCGCTTCCTCTTCTTCTCGAACGAGCTGCATCGTCTCATAGTCAAAAGAAGACAAATGCACATTGTCCAACCCTTCAACATACTGCAAAATCCGCTGAATGACTTCACGTTGACGATAAACCGTTTGCTTCAGCTCAATATTCAATGCCATCCGGTGCGCAGAACAGAAAGAAACCACGTCAAATAAAAGAGGAATGGAGTGTCCGTACATCCACCGCGACCCGCTTCTTCCTACTTTCATACGCTGTAGTTCCTTCGCTGTTAGTTGATCAATTTGTTGATGGGCACCTGTCAAACGCTGTAAATTCTCATCATGAATGACGAATAACTCTCCATCACTCGACTGTTGAACGTCCAATTCAATGCCGTCCGCACCTTTTCTCACAGCAGCCTTAAACGCACTCATCGTATTTTCCACATGACTGCCCGATGCCCCGCGATGCGCAAATATTTGATTGTCAGACATTCAATACTCCTTCGCTCGTTAGTTCAAATACACCTTGAGTAGAACGGGTTAACATATTCATCTGTTTACCAATTTGAAGAACGACACCTGGGAACGCTTCTTTTGTCACTTCAATCGTTGGCGAAGTAGCGATTTGTACAAGTTGTAGCTTCGTTTTGATCGTCTGGTCTAAGCCCATTATTTGCTGTTGTTTTACTTGCATTGTAGTATGCATTTTATCCAGCAACTCTAGTTGTTCGGCAGAAAGACTAGCTTTCGCCTGTTCCATTTTTTCCAGCGTCAATTTGATTTTCTTCAAATCTTCATGTTCGCCTTTTAATTGTTCCGCCAGTCGTTGGATCGACTCAAGTTCTCCTTCTTTACTGAGCCCTTTCACCGTCAGTTTCGTCAAGCGTTCATTCGTATTTCCAGCATATGCACATTCTATAGAAAATAGTGCTTCAAGTACCCCGCCTATGACTTTTCCTTTGTGGCGATCGATACAAATATGCTCCGCGAAAATTTCAGAACCGAGCGAATAGACACCGACATTCACTTTCTTGCCGTAGATTTTGCAATTGTTCGCATGTTTTACAAAGACATTATTTTTTGCCTGGATGATCGTTTCACCCGCTCCAAACACACCGCCTTTAATGTACACATCGCCTTCTTCCGATTGAATTTCCTTGGCATTCGTGACGCCTTCTTTCCCTTCAATCGAAATGTCCCCCGTCGCATGAACGGAAAATCCCGCCGATACAGTACCATGCACTAAAACCGACCCGTCAAATCGGATAGATCCTGTTTTTGTGCCTACATCACCCGCTATAACGAGTTGTTTTCCGACACTCACAGCACCATGCAGTTCTTCAAGGGATCCGCCGAAAAGCGCCCGCAAGACGATTTTCCCGTCTTCTTCAAATTCACCGACGGATTTTCGGTCATACTGCAACTTTTTATCTTCCCCTTTTTTCGCAGCAATCGGCTCACCGAAAATATTGTAGCCTTCGATTCCTTCTTTTGCGGGAATCTTTTCTCCGAGCCACTCATCTTTCGCGATAGAGGTAACGAAATTCAGTTCATAATGATCCGCTGACCCATCTTCGCGAATGCTCGGTTTACGGTCAGGCATTTCAATATAGGTGATTTTCGCGCTTTCTCCTTGTACCGGTTCTTTCCCTACTGCGATCGGGATAGGATTACTCGGCAAAAACGGCATATTTTCCAACTGCTCTTGGTCGTACTGAATTTCTTTCGCATCCAATAATTCTGCAGCTTGTTTTAGAAAAAGTTCTTTGTCGGATAAGAATTCTTCATTCGTTGCATGAATATACAACTCCGCTTTCATTTTATTCGGTGAAATATAGAGCTCACAAGGGGCAGTGAACACACCTATTTCATGTTCCCCTTCCGTCTGTAAGGCTTTCATCAGTTCTTTGAATGAATGGAGTTTGAGTCTAGGAAATTTAGATGTCAATGCATCAAATGACTTGATAGGAAATCCTGCTTTTTTCGTTTGCATAATAATTTTATTGTCTTTTTCAAACAGATGTAAAAATTCATTTTCTATTAACAACGAGATCCCCCCTATTACTTACTAGTATAAGAGATTATCATCTGTAGAGGATAGTTCTTTATACGGATATGAAGCGTAAATAAGCAATTCCTCACATTTTACGTTGTATTTTGGCAGTTGAAATAGAAAACATGACTATCCTACTAGTGAACTTACTAGTTTGAAAAATCACGACTAGCTATTGATCATATAATTTATCATTCAGTTATTGAAAGTGAGTGAGGCTGACTTTGAGTGTCTTGCGGCTTGTGCTTTAAGACGATACGCTTTCCGGAGGGGACACGGTGGACCTAGAGCATTGCGGGTTACACCTGTCAAATGCAAAGATGTGCTCCTTCTCGCTACGCTTCACTCGCACTGTTTAGCAAGCATAATGCACCATACCCTATTTCTGGACGAACACAGACTGACTTCCCGACACAAACTCAAGGATTCTCCCGGAAGAACCGGCGACTCCTGGAGGATCAGAGCGACAGGCGTAATCGCCAACACACTTTTGGCGAGTCCGCCGCGCTCCCTCAGGAAAGCGTCCGTTTTCTCTCGGGAGAATCCTAACACGTACACTACCTTTACAACTACCCGTCAAGAACATCTCATTTCCAAAAGGCCATTACTTTTTAGAAAATCAACGAGCTTGATGAAAACACTAGAAAAGAGAATCTACTATTCATTCTAACAGGAAAGAAAAAACCAACGACATCTATATTCGCTGGTCTTTCAACTGGTTGTAAACACTATATTAGCTCACCATATGCTCCAAACGAATCTTATCCGCAATCATCGCGATGAACTCACTATTCGTCGGTTTGCTTTTCAAATGATGCACCGTATAGCCGAATGTTTTGGAAATCAAATCATAATTCCCGCGATTCCAAGCAACTTCAATCGCATGTCGAATCGCTCGCTCTACACGAGAAGGTGTCGTATTGTACTTTTTTGCGATATCCGGATACAGTATTTTTGTCACAGACCCTAACAAGTCTACATCGTTATACACCATCGTAATCCCTTCACGTAAAAACGCGTACCCCTTAATATGCGCCGGCACTCCGATCTCTTTAATCATCGACGTAATCGCCGTATCTAACACTTTTTGCGTCACTACCCCTGTCGTCTGCGCGGGTTCTTGAACGATAAATGACTGCGTATTATTTTTCGGCTTACCTGCCACTTTAAATATTTGGCTGACCAAACGCTCGGGTTCAAACGGCTTTAACATAAAATACGAAGCGCCTAAACTCGCTGCCTGAGACATAACGGTTTCCTGACCAAACGCCGTAAGCATCATGATTTGCATGTCCCCCATTGCATTTGTTTCGTTCAAAGTTTCCAGCACCCCGATACCATCCAAATGCGGCATGATAATATCCAATAACAGAATATCCGGACGTTCTTTTTCCAGCATCGACAAACAAATTTGTCCATTATTCGCTGTCCAAATCACATCTACTTGCGGATGTTTCTCAAAATAAGACATCATCGTTTTCACAAGTTCTTTATTATCGTCCACTATTGCAATTTTCACGTTTTCCATTACCCATTCCCCCTGAAATAAAGTCGGCCATTAATTTCTGCCGTACGTTTTGCGTCTTTACATATCGTAAGTTAAATTTTTTGGAATTTCTAGTTTTACTTAGAAGAATAATGAAATTGATACTTCCGACCGACAGTTTCTATGTTTTTCGACTTTTTTCTATTTTCTTCTCGTTGTTGAATTATGTAAGTTCATGTTTTCCTTCCACTTTTTCAATTTGCAAGGAAAATGATTCCATCCATTTTCACAACTGTTTTCATAAAAAGAGAAGCCGTCCAATTTTATTTTCGCACGAAGAAATGAGTATGTTTTCCATCCATCCCTGTTGATTATTCATGTTATGTAGCATTCATTCAATGATTTATTTCAAAGCGAGTTTGACTATGGGGTTTGGATGAAGTGACGCTGACTTAGAAAGTCTTACGGCTTGCGCTTCCAGACGATACGCTTTCGGGACGGGACGCGGTGGACCGTCAAGCGCTGCGGGTTACACCTGTCGTCCTGATCCTCCCGGAGTCGATCGTCTTCCAGCTTCAGCCGAAACTTAGCGTGTGCAAGACAGGTTGATCACTCTTTGTATGTGGTGAAAGACCAACATCAGCTACTATGACTATTTCGATGGACTGAGTGGAACAAGCAATGACTCTATATGTATTCAATCAGGCAATCCAAAGCTTTATCTACACTGTTCAGGAAGTAGAGCTTACCATACTCTATTTCTGGACGAACACAAACTGACTTCCCGACACAAACTCAAGGATTCTCCCGGAAGAACCGGCGACTCCTGGAGGATCAGGACGACAGGCGTAATCGCCAACGCACTTCTGGCGAGTCCGCCACGTCCCCTCAGGAAAGCGTCCGGTTCTGCAGGGAGAATCCTCACACGTACACTCTTTTTCTGCACCACCAAAGGAGAAGTCACTCCCGCCACTCTAACTTCTGGACAAACACAAACTGACTTCCCGACACAAACTCAAGGATTCTCCCGGAAGAACCGGCGACTCCTGGAGGATCAGGACGACAGGCGAAATCGCCAAAGCACTTCTGGCGAGTCCGCCGCGTCCCCTCAGGAAAGCGTCCGGTTCCGCAAGGAGAATCCTCACACGTACACTCTTTTACATAACTACGCAGGCAGAGTCAATAACTAATCATTTTATACAAAATATTCCCAAAAGAAAGAGCCATCACAGAAAATCAGATATCTCTGACGTTCTGGACAGCCCCTTCTTCTACGAACTATTCTCCAACGCTCTATACCTTATCTTTCATGCGTCCGCATCGTCTTCAGAAAAAGCGCCGCGCCTTTTTCTGGCTCGTCCACAAACATATGCGTAATCGCACCGACAAACTTTCCATTCTGGATCACAGGACTACCACTCATACCTTGTAAAATACCGCCTGTTTTCTTCAATAAAATCGGATCCGTTAAGAGAATATGGAATTGCTCTTCTTCAATTTTCGTAATTCGAATCGAAAATTTCTCCACACTCGACCCTTGCACCGTAGTGAAAATTTCTGCAGGACCGATCTTTAACTCCACGGGATGCATAATTTCGAGCGGCTCGGCCAACACTTTATGATAAGCATTTTTCCAACTTCCAAAAATACCATACACATTATTGATCCGAATCGTTCCGAGCAAGTTATTCTGATCAATGATAGACGAAATTTTATAACCAGGAAATCCAGGGGAGCTTTTCTTAATTTGACTAATCTCCGACAAATAAATGGCCCCTTTTTCAAAAGACGGAGCAGTCTGCAACGTACTGTCGATGATTTGGTGACCTAGCGCACCGTACGTCCCTGTCTTCGGATCCACATACGTTAACGTACCCGTACCTTCTGTGCGGTCTTTAAGGAATGGTGTGACACGCTTAATGAGCGACGAATCTGCTTGGAGTGTTTTCTTTTCTCCATTACGCAAAATGTCGAGAGTCATCGTAGCGGGCATTTGTTTTTGAATGGCACGTTCGAAATGGACTAATTGTTTCGTTTCCGCACCATTCAGTCGTTGAATAATATCCCCTTTCTTCAACAAGTGCTGTTGGTCTACGCTGACATCACTCGTCACGTAGATCCCACTTAAATCCATTTGAATACCAATGGAATGTCCCATCGGAATGAGCGATTCTTCTTGGGCATAGCCATTGACAGGCACAAAACAGAGCATCAAGACTACAGCAAAAAACGTTTTAAACGATCGATTCCATCCCATGATTCACCTCCTCAACGAAAGATACTATTGGTATGTCCGTTCGTTGAGAAAGTATGAAAGGGTAAAATAAACAGTAGCCGACTAAGCACTACATACCCTAGATGGAAGTCGATTATTAAAACGTTTGCTTTCGTTGATTGGCTAGCACAAGTAATTCTTTCGCATGTTCTAATGTCAGCGGCGTAATTTCGGCACCTGATAACATACGCGAAAGTTCTTCAGTTCGTTCTTTCTCCATGACATCATGAATGGCAGTCGTTGTCCGTCCATCATGCACTTCTTTTTTGATCAAATAATGATGATCCGCCATCGCAGCGACTTGCGGCAAGTGAGAAATACATAGCACTTGGGAGTGGCTCGATATCATCGCAATTTTTTCTGCGATCGATTGTGCCACCCGTCCGCTGACACCTGTATCTACTTCATCAAAAATGATTGACGTGACACCTTGGTGCTGCGAGAAAATCGTTTTCAGCGCGAGCATCATTCGAGACAATTCGCCGCCTGAAGCTACGCGCGCCAGTGGCTTCAACGGTTCGCCTAAATTCGTGGAAATCATAAATGTCACTTCATCAAAACCCGTCGCATCGAATTGATTTGGTTCTTTTTGCTTAATTTGAACCTTAAATGTCGCTTTATCCATATACAATTGCTTTAGTTGCTCTTCAATTCCTCGTTCAAGACGAAGGGCTGCTTTTTTACGAATTACGGATAATTCATTCGCTTCAATTTCCAAGTCTTTTACGTATTGTGTCAATAATTCTTGGTTTTGATGCAACCGTTCGTCACGATTGACTAATTGATCTAACGCATCCGCAATTTTGTCTCGATACAATAAAATATCTTCTAATGATTTACCATATTTTCGTTTTAACGTCAAAAATAACGCCAAACGTTCTTCTACAAAATTCAAGCGATCCGGATTGAACTCCATGCTGTCAATTAAACGCTTCAAATCATGCGAAACGTCCTGCAATGAATAAAACGACGTGTTGACCGTTTCTGACAACGGCTGCAACTCGGCATCGATTGAAGCAGCTTCCTCCAAGTCACTCATCGCATTGCCGACCCAGTCTAGCCCACGCGACTCCATAGCGATCGCTTCATAAGACGTATTCAATCGATCAAAAATCCGGTGGAAATGCTGAAGTTTTACACGTTCAGACTCCAGTTCCTCTTCTTCCCCGATGACTAAATTCGCCGCATCGATCTCTTCCAATTGAAACTGATATAGATCAATTTTCTGGGCAATCTGTTGCTCATCCTGCGTTTTCGCCGCAATAACTTGCTGTAGTTTCTTATATTTATCGTAAATTTCACTATATGTAGACATCGCACGTTCAATCGGTTCCCCGATAAAAAAGTCCAACAAATGAATATGACGTCGTTCATTCATCAGCTCTTGGTTCTCATGTTGCCCGTGAATGTCGATTAACAACGAACCAATTTCACGTAAAATCGCAATCGTCACTAGCTTACCATTCACACGGCAGACCGATTTTCCGCTCGTATTCAAATCTCTGCGAAGAATAATGACTCCATCTTCGGCTTCAATCCCAAATTCCTCTAAACGCTCCATAACGGACGACTGTGTTTCATCGATAGTGAACATCCCTTGAAGTTCAGCTTTTTTAGAACCATGCCGAATAAATTCTTGTGATCCGCGTCCGCCCGCCAATAATTGAACCGCATCAATGATAATCGACTTTCCGGCACCCGTTTCACCCGTCAATACTGTTAATCCTTCATCAAATGTAATTTCCAATTGCTCGATAATCGCAAAGTTTTTAATAGAAAGTTCACTTAACAAAAATGACTCACCTCACTTATAGCATCGATAATAATCTATCTTTCACATACAGCGTCTTAGACTCTTCGCGGCAAATGATTAAGCACGTATCATCTCCGCAAATCGTTCCAAGCAACTCGTCCCAATCTAAGTTGTCGATTAACGAACCGACAGCCTGTGCATTCCCGGGAAGCGTTTTCAATGTGATAAAATGACTGGCACTGTCAATACCGATAAACGCATCTTCTAGCATTCGCTTTAGCTTTTCTTCCGTATTGTAGCGGTGAACAGGAGGTAGGCTATATTTGTAATTACCTGACGGAGACGGTACTTTTATCAAATGCAACTCTTTAATATCTCTGGAAACAGTCGCTTGTGTCACGTCTACTCCCGCACTTTTTAATGTTTCCACTAATTGGTCTTGTGTTTCAATTTCATTGTTCGTTATAATATCCCGAATGCGAATATGTCGCTGTCCTTTATTCAAATTCATCCACTCCGCTTCCTATGAGTCCTAACATAAAATTATACATACCATACAAAAAACGCGCAACTCTTTGCGCGTTATGTTAACTCATTATGTGCTTGTTTGACTAACTGCTGGAAGTCTTCCGATGCAAAATCCGACACCGGCTCGTCGCTCGATTCCAAATAAAAGAGAAATTCAATATTTCCTTCTCCACCTGTGACAGGGGAATAGGTCGCTCCTTTAACAGAAAACCCTTCAGCAACCGCCATATTCGCGATTTTTTCCAGCACTTCTCTATGGGTGGAAACTTCCCGAACGATTCCCTTTTTACCGACTTTATCTTTTCCCGCTTCAAATTGCGGCTTCACTAAAGCAACGACTTGTCCACCGGAAACGATAATTTTCTTTAATGCCGGTAAAATTAACGATAATGAAATAAATGATACGTCAATCGTTGCCACTTCCGGCATGCCTTCTGTAAACAACTCGACAGTCGCGTGCCGGAAATTCGTGCGTTCCATCACTGTCACTTGTTCGTGTTGACGGATTTTCCAAGCTAACTGATTATACCCGACATCTAGCGCATAACAATGCTTCGCTCCGTTTTGTAGCGCACAATCCGTAAAGCCACCAGTGGAAGCACCGATATCAAGCACAATTTTCTGCTCGACAGAAATCGGAAACACTTCCAATGCTTTCTCCAGCTTCAATCCACCGCGGCTGACGTACTGAATCGCAGGGCCTTTTACAGTCAACGGTGCGTCAACCGCAATTTTCTCCCCTGCCTTTTCTATTCGTGCAGAATCTGAATAGACAAGTCCTGCCATAATGGAACGTTTCGCTTGTTCACGCGATTCCGTTAAGCCGCGTTCCACTAATAAAATGTCTACACGTTCCTTTTTTATCGGTGCATTCATACGGTTTCTCTTTCTGCTGCCTGTGTAATGGCTGCCATCGTTACATCCGTTACATAATCAGGGGTCATGTGAATTTCTTTTAATAATTCATCCACACTGCCATGTTCAACAAATTTATCCGGAATACCGATACGTTCAATAATAGAGGACTGGTGATGAACTTGTTCCGCATACTCCAGCACCGCGCTACCGAAACCGCCCGCAAGAACCGCTTCTTCAATTGTAATGATCGGCTTACCCGCAACAAATAATTCGTCCAATAAATCGGTATCGAGCGGCTTGATGAAACGTGCGTTGACGATCGAGACATCTTTCCCTTGCTTTTTCATCTGCTCTGCTGCTGCAAATGCCATAGGGATTGTCGTTCCGAATGTCAAAATCGTCGCATCACTACCTTCTTTCAACACTTCCCACGTCCCGATCGGAATCGTATGAAGTTCTTCATCCATCGGCACCCCATAGCCGTTACCTCTAGGGAAACGTAAAGCAATCGGACCTTCTGAATACTCCATCGCTGTTTTCACCATATGTTGACCCTCATTTTCATCTTTCGGCATCATAATGACTACATTCGGCATATGACGTAAAAACGCAATATCGTAAATCCCGTGATGTGTCTCGCCATCCGCACCGACTAAGCCAGAACGGTCGATTCCGATGAAGACATTCAACTTTTGACGTGCAATATCATGCAACATTTGGTCGTACGAACGCTGAAGGAATGTAGAATAAATCGCAAGGAACGGTTTCATTCCTGTCGCCGCGAGTCCAGCAGCCATCGTGGTCGCATGCTGTTCAGCAATCCCAACGTCGAAGAATCGATCAGGAAACTCCGCCGCAAATGATTCCAACTTAGAACCGACAGGCATCGCAGGCGTGATCGCAACGATCCGACGATCTTCGCGTGCCAACTTGCGAACTGTTTCAGAAACTAACGCACTCCAAGCTGGACCTTTAGTCGGGGATTTAACGAAATCTCCCGTCTCGATCTTGTAAGGGCCTGTTCCGTGCCACGTACCGATCTTATCCATTTCAGCGGGGCTATAACCTTTCCCTTTTTTCGTAATGACGTGAAGTAAAACCGGACCTTCCATTTTCTTCGCATACTGAAGAGAACGTTCCAATTCGACAAAGTCATGCCCGTCAATCGGACCCAAATACGTAAATCCGAGTTCTTCGAAAAACACCCCATTGACGACTAAATATTTCAAACTGTCTTTTACACGTTCAGCAGCTGTGGCGACTCTACCGCCCACTGCAGGAATTTTACGCAATAAAAACTCCAGTTCATCTTTTACGTTATTGTATTTGCCAGCCGTACGTAATTTTCCAAGGATGGAATGTAGCGCACCGACGTTTGGCGCAATAGACATTTCATTATCATTCAAAATAACCGTAATATCTGTTTTTTCATGACCGATATGATTTAACGCTTCAAGCGCCATTCCACCTGTCAGCGCACCATCGCCGATCACGGGAATGACATAACTTTTTTCTTTTTTTATATCACGCGCAACCGCCATACCCATCGCCGCCGATAAAGAAGTGGAACTATGTCCAGTCTCCCACACATCATGTTCGCTTTCTGCCATTTTCGGGAATCCACTTAATCCTTTATATGTTCTAAGTGAATCGAATTCGCCTGCACGACCTGTCAAAATTTTATGAACATAGGATTGATGTCCGACGTCCCATAAAATTTTATCAGTCGGACTATCAAATGTCCGATGCAATGCAATGGTTAACTCGACGACACCTAGATTCGGGCCGATATGACCACCCGTTACGGATAAATTTTCAATAAGAAAGTGACGAATATCTTGCGCCAATTCCAGTAACTGGTCCTTATCGAGCTCTGTTATAAAAGATGGATTCGTAATCGTTGTAAGATCCATCATGATCACACACCTTCATCAAGTAAGTAATTCGTTCTATTCGTTCGGAACGATCAGTTGAAACACCTTGTATTTTCCAATCAAATGTCAAGTGTACTGTTTGTTTCTACATTATAACAGTAACCGAGTCCGACACAAATATTATGTTCTCACATTACATATTTCGTTCGATAATGTAATCCGCTAACGAGCGTAAAACAGAATTTTCTAAACCGATACTCTGTAATGCGTCGAGCGCTTCTTCATGGCGCATAGTTAATTGCGCACGCGCTCCGTCGATGCCTAAAAGGGAAGGATATGTGGACTTTCCGCTCGTCGTATCACTGTTTGCAGGTTTCCCTAATTGTTCTGTCGTTGCCGTTACGTCTAAAATATCGTCTTGAATTTGGAAAGCTAAGCCGATATTTTTCGAAAAACGTCGTAATTGCGTGCGTTGTTCTTCGGTCGCATGTGCTAATACAGCGCCCGCCTCGATACAATACGACAACAGCGCACCTGTTTTGTGAATATGTACTTCTTCTAATTCTTCTAACGGCAGTAGTTGTTGTTCACCTTTCATATCCAGCACTTGACCCTTTACCATACCTTGAGCGCCAGAAGCTTTCGCTAACAGGCCGACTAATTCCAATGCATCCGATGAGTCGGTTGCGCGCAAGTCAGCAAGCGCTTGAAAAGCTAACGTTTGCATCGCATCTCCCGCAAGTGTCGCTACATCCACACCAAAGACGGTATGATTTGTAGGCTTTCCTCTTCTGAAATCATCATCATCCATGCATGGTAAATCGTCATGGATCAATGAGTACGTATGTATAAATTCTACTGACGCTGCTACGGTGAAAGCATCAGCCGACGTTGAATTTAAGTCATGTAATACTGCAAGCAACAGCAATGGTCTAATCCGTTTGCCACCAGCTTCCACGGAGTACGTCATCGATTCATGCAACACATCGGGAATATCCGCTTTTGCTAATTGACGGGTCAATTCGCTTTCAATGAGCGGAATTTGCTCATCCATAAATGTACGTAACATTTCATTCATTCGTCTCACCTGCTGTCGGGTCAAATGGAGTTTCATTACCTTCTTGGTCGATCATTCGAATCAATTGTTTTTCTGCGTGTTGTAATTTCTTTTGGCAATGCGCTGAAAGCTCCATTCCGCGCTTGTATAAAGTGATTGTATCATCTAACGGCGCGTCCCCTGCTTCCAATTTCTGCACGATTTCCTCTAGTTGATGCATCGCTTGTTCAAATTGCAATTCTTTTTCTTCAGCCATCGTCACTTGACCTCCTTAGGAATAATCGTTTCGACTATAGTTTCAATCGTTCCATCTGTTACTTGAATCGTCAGTTCTTTACCAATCGCCACGTCTTCGATTGATTTCACAACTTCACCTTCCTGATAGCCTATAGAAAATCCTCTTTCCATTACTTGAAGCGGATTGAGCGCCTGCATCATACGCAGTAATGACACGAATCGTTGTTGCTTTGACTTCATCGTCTGCTCCGCTGCAAGCTGTAAACGTAGCTCCAATTGTTGCGTCTGCTGTTGCTCCAATTGTATCCGACGAATCGGCGTATAGTATTGGAATCCTGCATACAATCGGTCAAATTGCTGGCGTTTTTCTTGAATCATGCTCGCACTGCTGCGACGTAACCGCTCTTCTAAATAGTCTAGCTTCTCGATAAACGGTCGGTAAAGACGGTCTGGATATTGCAAAGGATAAGCAGACTGTGCAGTTTCTAAACGTTTATTCAATTGTCGAACGACTGTCTGCGCAGCTAAAAAAATCGACCGTTGCTGATTTTTCAAATGCTGAATTAATTGCAGTTGATTTGGAACCGCCATCTCAGCAGCTGCAGTAGGTGTCGGGGCACGTAAGTCCGCTACATAGTCAGCGATCGTCGTATCCGTTTCGTGACCGACCGCACTAATAATAGGAATTCTGCTTGAAAATATCGCCCGAGCGACGTCTTCTTCATTAAATGCCCATAAATCTTCAATCGACCCGCCGCCGCGTCCGACTAATAGGACGTCAACCTCTGCCGTGCGGTTCGCTTGTTCAATCGCTTTCACAATCGAAGGCGCTGCCCCTTTTCCTTGCACGAGCGCAGGAAACAGTAACATCTCCGCCATCGGAAAACGGCGGTTGATGGTCGAATACATATCACGTAAAGCTGCACCAGATTCGGCCGTAATGATCCCGATCCGTCGAGGGATTTGCGGAATCGGTTGCTTCCATCTCGTTTCAAAAAGTCCTTCTTGCTGTAACTTCTTTTTCAACTGTTCAAAGGCTAGATAGAGTGCACCTATGCCGTCCGGTTCCATTGTCTGTACGTACAATTGATAGGAGCCTGCCGCTTCATAGACCGTCACATCTCCCGTAATCAATACATTCATGCCATTTTCCGGCTTAAAATGCAAACTACTGGAGCGCCCTCTGAACATAGCTGCTTGGATTCTTGTTTTATCGTCTTTTAATGTAAAGTAAATATGCCCTGTCGGATGAAGTTTCACGTTCGACAATTCGCCTTTCACATAGACATTGCGCAAATGTGGGTCGGCATCGAATTTCCGTTTGACATATTTAGTTAGCGCTTGAACGGTTAAAAAAGTTTGATTGGACATGTTGTTGTCACCTGCCCTTTATATGTATAGAGACGCTAGAGCGTCTCTCCATGGAAATTATTCGTTGTTTGCACGCGCTTTTAGTTTATTCTCTGCACTTTCGACAGTGTTTTTCAACAGCATCGTAATCGTCATCGGACCAACACCGCCGGGCACTGGTGTGATGGCGCTAGCTTGTTGCTTAGCGGAGTCAAAGTCTACATCTCCACATAGTTTGCCATGTTCATCACGGTTCATTCCGACATCAATGACAACAGCACCTTCTTTAATATGTTCGCTTGTAATGAATTTAGCCATTCCGATCGCAACGATTAAAATATCTGCTTGCTTCGTGAATTTCTTTAAATCACTCGTCCGGGAGTGGCAATACGTCACCGTTGCATCTTTTTGCAGCAACAATTGACCCATCGGTTTTCCGACAATATTACTGCGTCCGATAATGACCGCATGCTTGCCCGCAATCTCGACACCAGAACGTTCTAGCAACTGCATGATGCCGTATGGCGTACAAGGAAGGAAAGTTTGCTGACCAATCAACATTTTCCCGACGTTCATCGGGTGGAATCCGTCCACGTCTTTTTCCGGGCTAATCGCACGGATGACTTTGTTTTCGTCGATATGTTTAGGCAATGGCAGCTGTACTAAAATGCCGTCGATCGTGTCGTCCTCGTTCAACTTTTCCACTTCATGCAATAAATCTTCTTCAGACACTGTATCCGGAAGCTTGATTAGTTCAGACTTCATCCCTGCTTCGATACTAGATTTTTCTTTATTCTTTACATACGTTTGAGATGCTGGATTTTCCCCAACTAAAATAACTGCCAGCCCTGGTTGATAGCCTTGTTCGACTAACGCAGCCACCTGTTCTTTCAGTTCATTTCGGATTTCTTGTCCAATTGCTTTTCCATCAATGATTTTACTAGACATGTTTTTCCCACCAAACTTTTATGTTTTTTGAATTAATTTTTCATCCATAGATGATTAATGGAATTTAGATAATACTCCATTGACGAATCGGCCCGACTTCTCGTCACCGAATGTTTTACATAATTCGATCGCTTCGTTCAAGATGACTCGATTCGGTACTTCTTCATTGTACAGTAGTTCATATACCGCCAAACGCAGTACAGTGCGTTCGATTTTCGGAAGTCGATCAATCGACCAGTTTTCTAATTTATTCGCAAGTTCGTTGTCGATTTCCGCTACGTGTTCTGCTGTGCCGCGTACTAGTTGTTCATAAAATGAATCCAACGGGCCATCGACTATATAACCGATCGCTTCGTCTACTGATAGTTCGCTATTATCTAGCTGAAACAGCGTTTGAATTGCCTTTTCTCGTGCTTCTCGTCGTTTCATATTTCTTATCTCCTCTACCGCGCTTCTTCAAAACCTAATGATAGCACAATATACACGAAAAGAACTAGTAGAATACAGTGATTTGTTGCCGACTTTAGCGAACTTTCATCAAAAATGAAACAGTGCCATTCGCTCATTCCATTTGGTGTTTCTGAAATTAGAGAGGATTGGTTCATTGTAGTCACTGCGGCGCTGGCGGATGGCTCTCGCAAAGAGCCAGAGTGGAAGATCGCCTCTCTGTCTCTTTGCTTCGCCTACCGCTTGTGAGGCGCCTTCGTTTAGTGAGGATAGTTACTAAATTTTAGTTCATTGTAGTTTGTGAAAGATTTGGGCTAGTGCAGGACTACCTGATGTCGTTTCTGATGTTGAAGGTGATCAGTTCACTGAATTCACTGCGGCGCTGGCGGATGGCTCTCGCAAAGAGCCAGAGTGGAAGATCGCCTCTCTGTCTCTTTGCTTCGCCTACCGCTTGTGAGGCGCCTTCGTTTAGTAAGGATAGTTACAAATTGTAGTTCACTGTAGTCGATAACTATCTTTTTACTTAATATGGTCACCACACTTTATAACCTGTCCGCACTAGCGAAGAAGCAACTGCGGGGTCAGCCGAAGCTATGAGACAACTAGCAGCTAAGCTAGCTGGCTCATAGCGAAAGACAATCTCCCACGCGCCGAAGCGGTTACTGAAAGCAGAACCCTCACTAAATCTAGAACCGAAAAAAGTGTCGCGTCACGTTCCAACTCCAACTGCTTTAACAAAGTAAAGAAACTATCACAATTAACCTGTCCGTACTAGCGAAGAAGCAACTGCGAGGTCAGCCGAAGCGGCTATAGAAAGCAGAACCCTCACCAACTCCAGAACCCAAAACAAAGTCGCATCACGACCCAACACCAAAAAAAGAGCCGCCACAAGAAATCGTGAAACACGACTCCTCAGGCAACTCTTTTAATTTTACCACTCACTCATCAAACCGAATCCCCGTAACATGCACATTCACCTCATGCGTAGCAAGCGAAGTCATATGGAAAATCGCCTGACGAATCTCTCGTTGAATCTCCGCCGCAACCGCAGGAATCGAATGGCCATACTCGACAATGCAATACACATCAATCTTCAAACCCTCATCTGCCCACTCCATCTTCACGCCCTTACCGTACATCACCCTACCCAGCTTCTCCGCAACACCCGTCGCAAAATTACCTTGAGTAGCAACAACGCCCTCGACCTCAGTCGTAGCAATGCCGACGATGACTTCTAATACTTCAGGTGCAAGTTGGATACGACCGAGTGCAACATCACCAGATGGTGTCATCCCGACAAATGATGGATATGTTTTAGTAGCCATTACAAGTCTCCTCCAATTACTTCATAACGTCATATTTCTCCAAGAACTTCGTATCAAAATCACCGGACTTGAACACTTCGTGATCCATCAAATTAGAATGGAATGGAATCGTTGTATGAACGCCTTCTACGACAAATTCATCGAGCGCGCGTTTCATCCGAGCGACCGCTTGCTCACGTGAATCGCCGTGAACAATTAGCTTTGCGACCATAGAGTCGTAAAACGGTGGAATCGTATAGCCAGGATATACTCCAGAGTCGACACGTACGCCAAAACCACCCGGTGGTAAGTACATTGTTACTTTTCCTGGAGAAGGCATGAAGTTTTTCTCCGCATTTTCAGCGTTAATTCGACATTCAATAGACCATCCATTTAATGTAATATCTTCTTGTGTCAGTGCCAGTTTTTCATCAGAAGCGATAAGCAATTGTTGCTGAACTAAATCAACGCCTGTAATCATTTCTGTAATCGTGTGCTCTACTTGGATTCTCGTATTCATTTCCATGAAATAGAACTTCTGATTCATATGGTCGAAAATAAATTCAACCGTACCTGCTCCACGATAATTTACAGCTTTTGCTGCTTTGACAGCGGCTTCACCCATTTCTGCGCGAAGTTCAGGTGTCAGTGCTGGAGACGGCGCTTCTTCCACTAACTTTTGCATACGGCGCTGGATTGAACAATCACGCTCACCTAAATGAATCGTGTTGCCGAATTTATCCGCAAGTACTTGAACTTCCACGTGACGGAAGACTTCGATATATTTTTCCAGATACACACCCGGATTACCGAATGCCGCAGCCGCTTCTTTTTGTGTAATATTGATCCCTTTTACTAGCTCGTCCTCATCACGTGCGACACGGATCCCTTTACCGCCACCACCAGCTGTTGCTTTGATGATTACCGGGAAACCGATACCTTTCGCAATTTCAAGACCATGTTCTGCATTGTCCACTAATCCATCAGAACCTGGAACAATCGGAACGCCAGCTGCTTGCATCGTATTACGCGCTACATCTTTCGTACCCATCTTTGAAATCGCATCCGAAGTAGGTCCGATAAATTCAATGTTTACTTCTTCACATAGTTCAGCAAAGCTAGCATTCTCTGCCAAGAAACCATAACCAGGATGGATTCCATCACAATCTGTTGCTTTCGCTACGCTAATTACGTTTGAGAAGTTTAAATAACTATCCGTCGATAAACGAGGTCCAATACAGTATGCTTCATCTGCTAATTGAACATGTAATGCTTCAGCATCCGCTTCAGAATAAACAGCGACTGTTTTAATTCCTAGTTCTTTACACGCCCGGATGATCCGAACAGCAATCTCCCCACGGTTTGCAATTAATACTTTTTTCATTGGTTAGCCCCCCTTAGTTCTCTCGTACGAGGAATAAAGGTTGTCCGTATTCCACAAGTTGACCGTCTTGTACTAAAATTTCAACGATTTCTCCGGATACTTCTGCTTCGATTTCATTAAATAATTTCATTGCTTCTACAATACAAACGATCGATTCAGCAGTTACTTTATCACCTTTTTTAACGTAAGCCGCTGCATCTGGTGATGATGCTTGGTAGTATGTACCAACCATTGGTGAAGTGATCTTGTGCAATGAAGCATCTTCTTCCACTTCTTTTACTGGAGCTTCTTCTGCCACTGGCGCTGGTGTCGGTGCTGCTACTGGTGCTGGAGCTGGTGCTGCTACTGGTGCTGGAGCCGCAACTGGTGCTGGCGTCGCTTCTGCAACTACTGAACCTGCATTCTTTTCTAATTTAATCTTTCCGCCGTCTGCTTCAAAAGTAAACTTTTGAATGGATGACTGGTCAATAAGTTTGATGATTTCGCGAATTTCTTGAATTTTTAACATATCTGATTCTCCTGACTAGTGTATTCTTACTATCGTTTACTATGATAGACGTTTTGCAAGAAATTTGGAATAGCAAAATCATAAATTATTCATTAATTAATGAAAAATACAGACAAGTTACGAAAATTTTCTTATTTATAACAGTTTCTACACTTTTGGGTTATCCTATAACAGTTTTTCGTTAACTTATCTGTTGTTTTATAGTTAAGTAGGTAGTGTTCGTCCAAAAGTTGAAGTGAGGTAAATAGCTTTTCCTATACAGTGCTGAAAAATAGGGTACGTGTGAGGATTCTCCCGAGAGAAACCGGACGCTTTCCTGAGGGGACGCGGCGGACTCGCCAGAAGTGCGTTGGCGATTACGCCTGTCGTCCTGATCCTCCAGGAGTCGCCGGTTCTTCCGGGAGAATCCTTGAGTTTGTGTCGGGAAGTCAGTTGGTGTTCGTCCAGAAGTTGGAGTGGGGTACGTAACTTCTCCTTTGTAGGGTAGAAAAGTAGTGTACGTGTGAGGATTCTCCCGAGAGAAACCGGACGCTTTCCTGAGGGCACGCGGCGGACTCGCCAGAAGTGCGTTGGCGATTACGCCTGTCGTCCTGATCCTCCAGGAGTCGCCGGTTCTTCCGGGAGAATCCTTGAGTTTGTGTTCGTAAGTCAGTCCGTGTTCGTCCAGAAGTTGGAGTGGGGTACGTAACTTCTCCTTTGTAGGGTAGAAAAGTAGTGTACGTGTGAGGATTCTCCCGAGAGAAACCGGACGCTTTCCTGAGGGCACGCGGCGGACTCGCCAGAAGTGCGTTGGCGATTACGCCTGTCGTGCTGATCCTCCAGGAGTCGCCGGTTCTTCCGGGAGAATCCTTGAGTTTGTGTCGGGAAGTCAGTCTGTGTTCGTCCAGAAATGAAGTATGGCAAATTACGCTTCCTAAATATTGTAGGTAAAGCTTCGGATTGGCTGACGAATGCGTATAGAGTCATTTCTTTTTCCACTCAGTTCATCGAAACAGTCATAGTAGCTAGCAACACTTCGCTGCTTTTTAACTTCAAAAACGGTCGCATTATATTAGACAAGTCTACTTGTTTTTCACCAACTACAAAGAGTGATCAAACTGTCTTACACACACTAAGTACGGCTGAAGCTGGAAGACGATCGACTCCGGGAGGATCAGGGCGACAGGTGTAACTCGCAGTGCTTGACGGTCCACCGCGCCCCCTCCGGAAAGCGTATCGTCTGGAAGCGCAAGCCGCAAGACTCTTCAAGTTAGCCTTGCTCCATCTAATAAACGAACATGAAGTAGCAGACAAGCCCACGTAGTCTTCACCACATACAAAGAGTGATCAAACTGTCTTACACACACTAAGTACGGCTGAAGCTGGAAGACGATCGACTCCGGGAGGATCAGGGCGACAGGTGTAACTCGCAGTGCTTGACGGTCCACCGCGCCCCCTCCGGAAAGCGTATCGTCTGGAAGCGCAAGCCGCAAGACTCTTCAAGTTAGCCTTGCTCCATCTAATAAACGAACATGAAGTAGCAGACAAGCCCACGTAGTCTTCACCACATACAAAGAGTGATCAAACTGTCTTGCCTACACTAAGTACGGCTGAAGCTGGAAGACGATCGACTCCGGGAGGATAAGGGCGACAGGTGTAACTCGCAGTGCTTGACGGTCCACCGCGCCCCCTCCGGAAAGCGTATCGTCTGGAAGCGCAAGCCGTAAGACTCTTCAAGTTAGCCTTGCTCCATCTAATAAACGAACATGAAGTAGCAGACAAGCCCACGTAGTCTTCACCACATACAAAGAGTGATCAAACTGTCTTGCCTACGCTAAGTACGGCTGAAGCTGGAGGACGATCGACTCCGAGAGGATTAGGAAAGCGGTAGCGAAGGACGGCTTTTGCGAGTGAAGCGTAGCGAGAAGGAGCACATCTTTGCATTTGACAGGTGTAACTCGCAGCGCTTGACGATCCGCCGCGTCCCCTCCGGAAAGCGTATCGTCTAGAAGCGCAAGCCGTAAGACACTTCAAGTTAGCCTTACTCCATCCAACTGCCATAGTCGAACTCACTTGTAAATGAATGAATGATATATCATATAGTGAATCTACAGTTTTGATAGTATATAAAAAAATCAGCAGCTAATAGTAGCTACTGATTTTTCATGTTATTCCTTCGTTTCCGCAAAATCTACTTTTACTGTTTGTGCGCCATCCCAACTAGATAAAACATACTGCGTAATTTCATCCGCCATTTTCGTTGAGTGGCTTTCAGTAGACAGTACGGTGACATTCACTCGCTCTTCTTCCGCCCGGACGAATACTTCTGGATATCCGAGTGCTTGAATTTGCATTTCCATTAACGCTTCTGTCGAACTGACTTTTCGTAAATCAGCAATTTCATTGAACAATTCATTTTTTTCATCTGCGGAGGAATCTGGGGATGTCATTTTCGCTGTCAATTGTTCCACCATTTCACTGCGTTCGTCGCGTACTTGCATGCGCATATCTTGAAAAATATACGATTCAGCAAAGACCGGCTTCACTTCCTCTGATTTGCCTTCCTTTTCAAGAAGCTTCGTCGCGTCCTTCGTTTCTTTCGTGAAGATCGCGATCCCGTCAAATGGCATTGGTACATCTTTTTTTGCATAATAGATTGAAATCACTGCGACCAGACTGAGTAATGTTAAAAACCATACAGTACGTTTACTTGTTTTCAAGATGATTCCCCCTCTTCTTCATTTCCACGATGACAATACGATGTTCGGGCAGTTGTAGAACATTAGCTAATAGTTGTGAGAGCCCGTTTCTAACAGCTGGATCTTCTGCTCCCTCCGCCACGACCAGCAAGCCTTTTAACGGAGTGCTTTCTTTCGTTGTGTTCGGTGAGATGGAAAAGTAGCCAGCCAGCGAACTCTCGGATTCCTTTTCATCATAATGAAAGTAGACGATGACTTTACCTAGCCCTTCCATTTGTTCAAGTGTTTCTTCAAGTGTAGACCGCATACGTTGCTCTTCTTTGTTTTGCTTCTCGCCCCCTAAACTCATAATCATCCACATCATGCCAAAGACGAGCATTACCAAACCGAATACCCACACATTGGACTTACTTGCTTGTTTCTCCAAAGCCATCACCATCTTATAGTGACTTCACTGCAAACGAATTCTACATTTGCATACTATGTAGAGTTACAGCAATTTATGACCTGTCATTTGCAATAAAAATTGTATAATCCAACAAGCGATCACTAGCCGAATTAAAGGCAAAAAGGTTTTCTCCATTTGTTCGCTGGCCAACAGTTGCACGACCAATGCCATCAACACAAGATTCGTTAACCCCACCAAAAAGACATGCATTACGCTCCCTCACTTTCCGAGCGTCATCAATTTGATAAATGTCACAATGAAAATGCTCGTATAGATGAACGCAAAGGACAGCAGAAACGAAATTGCACAAAGAACGAATAAAGTACGGCCAATATCGTCCAGTAGACCTGCTACTTCCCTTTGAGCGAACGGTTCAATAATCGCAGCCGTCCAGCGATATAAAAATGCGGTGCCTAAAATTTTAATGGCCGGCAATAAAGCGATTGTCCAAATAGAAAGCAACAGCCACACACTTACATATGCAGTCGCACCTGACGAATAACGGCCGATTGAACCTAATGTGTCCGTCAGCAACGAACCGATCAGTGGAATATTTTGCTTAATCAGTTCTTTTAACGGTTCATTTAGCGCTCCATTCAATGTCCACGTCAACGCTCCGCCCGCAGTGATGAAAATAGAATAGGCGGCGACCATTGCAGACACGATGGCGAGCAAAGACGTCCGTAGTAAATCCGCCATCCGGGTAAACACGATCTCTGGCATCAAACGCGTCAAAATATCCAACAACAACGCCGTTAATAAAATAGGCAATAAAAATTTTTCCGCAAACACAATCGCCCCTTGCGCAAACAACAGCATAGCCGGTTGGAAATTGACGACGCCAAATGTAGCTCCTGAAGCTAAAATCATCGCCGCAATGAGTGGATACATCCCGAGAAACAATGAAGCGATAGAATGAGTAATGAGTTGAATTTGTTGAAAACTTTCCTTGGCAGGTTCGATTAGCAGCACGAGAATCATTAGGAGTAATAGAAACCTCGTCCATTTTTGAAATGCAGGAAGAAAGAAATCGAGCAAAGACGTCAACAACAACAGGATAAGCAATATGAGGAAAGGGCCTACTACACCTGCAATGATGTCGCTTAGAAATTCCGGCATAGGCTGTCTCGTCCATTCATTGAGTGTATTTCGGATTTACCACGGGATGAGTGCGTGAATCGTTTCGATTAATTGGCTCACAGACGGTAACCATAGAGTCACGATGACAATTTTCATCACAGTTTGAAATAACTGACCTACCGCTTCGTATCCTTCATCTTTCATCTGTCCCGCTAGTACTTCCGCCATATAAAACAATCCGGCGCTTACAATGAGCAGCGTAGTCGGTGCCGGCATTTTTTCCACCATGGCAAGTAACGTGCGCGCAAACGGTACAAGAATAGTGAAAAGAACATACACTGCCAGTAAGAAAAAGAGCGTCGTATACAAAATCGGATGTAATGCAGGAACCGCAAACGCCAATAACAGCAACACAACATACATGACAAACAGCTGAAAGAGAACTACCATTACATCGCCATAGACAACCAGCTGAAGAATTCCGTAATTTCCGTGAAGAATATACGCAAAAACATCAGCAATTCAATAGAAATATACAAATAGGCCAAGAAAAATAAAAAGAAGGAGAACTCCTTTTTCCCCGTTTGTTCAAAAAATACATGCAATACCCCAATCACCAATCCGACGCCGGCGATGCGCAATAAATCATTCAATTCCATCCCGCTACGCCTCCTCCATGCTCTACTCTATGAAACGCCATCTCGAAATATGCAAATACAAAAAACACACACAAATCTAAGGCTTGCGTGTGATCTTCTAAGCAATACGTATTCATAAGCGAACGGCGTAAACAACCAACATATCCTACATCTCTCACCACTCTAATCCGTCAAACTCCCACCATCTAGAAACGATAACTAAAAGGTTAAATCTCTCTTAAAAAAGCCGAAGAGTGCAGTGTAGTGAGAGCTGTCACGCAGAACGGCTTTTGCGAGTAAAAGCGAAGCGTTAGGAGCACATGTTGGCACTAGCGGTAACGCGGCCCCTCCCGAACGCGTCCGGCCGGAACGCAACGAAACGACATTCTCTACGTCTCCTTCTCACACATACGTTGAATTCCAACCATCTAGAAACCATAACCAAATGGTTGGCAACTTCCTCACTCCATAGAGAAAAGCTTAAGAGTACAGTGTAGTGGAAGCCGGCGACTCGGGGAGGATCAGCGTGACAGGTGAAACATCCGGCGAAACGAAGTGAAGCGGTATGGTTCACCGCACGCCCTCCCGAACGCGTCCGGCTGGAACGCAACGAAACGACATTCTCTACGTCTCCTTCTCACACATACGTTGAATTCCAACCATCTAGAAACCATAACCAAATGGTTGGCAACTTCCTCACTCCATAAAAAAAGAGCACCCAAGAAAATCAGACAGCTCTGACTTCCTGGATACCCTCTCCAAACATATTACGCGCGAGAAACATACTCCGCTTCTTCCGTATTAATAACTAACATATCGCCCTGGTTTACGAAAAACGGCACTTGTACGACAACACCAGTTTCCATTTTCGCCGGCTTCGAACCACCACTCGCCGTATCACCCTTAATACCAGGCTCCGTTTCCGCTACTTGAAGCGTTACCGTTACCGGTAACTCCACGCCAAGCACTTCTTCCTTATACGTAATAACATGAACTTCCATATTCTCTTTCAAGAACTTCAACTCATACTCCAACTGAGACTCATTCAACTCAATTTGTTCATATGACTCATTATCCATAAACACATGATCATCACCATTTGCATACAAATATTGCATTTTGCGGTTATCAATCTGTGCTTTCGCTACCTTTTCACCCGCACGAAACGTCTTCTCATTGACGTTACCCGAACGAAGATTACGCAACTTAGAACGTACGAATGCAGCACCTTTACCCGGCTTTACGTGTTGGAATTCCATCACGCGCCAAATATCACCATCTACTTCAATTGTTAAACCTGTACGAAATTCGTTTACTGAAATCATTCATATTCCTCCATTATTATCCAATTATAAAATAAGCAATTCCTTAGTAGACTTTGTCAGTCGTTCATTACCTGTTTCTGTAATGAGAATATCATCTTCAATCCGCACACCGCCGACACCTGGCACATAAATGCCTGGCTCGACCGTCACTGTCATATTCGGCAGTAACACCGTTTCAGAACGGAAAGACAGGGCAGGTGCTTCGTGAACTTCCATTCCGATTCCATGACCTGTGGAGTGACCGAATGCATCGCCATAGCCCTTTGACTTAATATAGTCGCGCGTAATAGCGTCCGCTTCAATTCCCGTCATGCCGGCTTTGATGTGTTCCACGCCTAACTCTTGTGCGTGTAGCACCACTTCGTAGATTTCACGAAGTTTTGCGGAAGGCTCTCCGACTGACACCGTTCTCGTAATATCAGAGATGTATCCATTATAGAGCGCACCGTAATCCATCGTAACAAAATCACCAGTCTCAATCACTTTATCAGATGCAACCCCATGCGGTAAAGCCCCTCTTTCACCAGAAGCGACAATTATATCAAATGACGAAGAAGTCGCCCCTTGTTTCCGCATGAAAAATTCCAATTCATTGGCGATTTCGAGTTCTGTTTTACCCGGCTGGATGACCGAACAAATATAGACAAACGCTGCATCCGCAATCGCTGCCGCTGATTTCAGCACCTCGATTTCTTCAGGTGTTTTAATGAGGCGTAGTGTTTCCACTATCCCCGCGACCGGCACCAATTCCGCTTCCGTTGTTTTGTCATACAGTTCAAATTGACTGTAGCTCATATGCTCTTTTTCAAATCCTAGCGTCCTGATATTCATTGCCTGTACTTGATTGGCTACTTCTTGGATCATCGTGCCGGTATGCTGGACAATACGAAAGCCTGTCAGCTGTTCATTGGCCTGTTCCATATAGCGGAAATCCGTAATAAATACTGCATCGTTTTTCGAAATGATTACGGTACCTGCCGAGCCTGTAAAGTTCGTCATATAGCGACGATTGTACGGATTCGTAATGAGCAGTGCATCTAGTTGTTGTTCTTTCAATACTGTACGAAGTTGTTCAATTTTCATGAGTTCGTCTCCTCTCGTCGTAACAAAAACGCTTGGAAGGCGAGATCATAGCCGATGGTCCCGAAGCCGCAAAGCTGTCCTGCAGCAACTGGCGCGATGACAGAAGTGTGGCGGAATTCTTCGCGCGTATGTATGTTCGAAATATGTACTTCGATTACAGGAACATCTATAGAAGCAATCGCGTCACGCAAAGCTATACTGTAATGTGTAAACGCACCCGGATTAAAAATAATGCCATCGATAGGTTGATCGCCTGCATCATGAATCCGATTAATCAGTTCCCCTTCTATATTAGATTGGAAACAAGAAAGCGTCACGTCTGATTGTTCCGCGAGATGCTGCATGCGCTGTTCAATATCCGCTAATGTTTCAGCCCCGTAAATATCGGGTTCTCTTTTGCCTAATCGATTCAAATTCGGACCGTTCAACAATAGCAATTCCACCTGATCCCCTCCTCGTTATTTTCTTTCCTATTCTAGCACAATGAGGGAATCGGACAAACTATTTATCTTTATTTAGCAGAAAAATTCCTTCTACTACACTTGCGCAACTTTCGAATATGAGTCGTAATCAATCGTTAGCAAATGATTTTTTCATGTATACCGACGTTCCAATGACGAAGCGAATAATAATAGCGAATAGACAAACAAATGGAATCGATAGCTTTTTCATGAATTGTGTCATCGTCAAATCTGCCTTCATGTGAATTATCCACTCTATACAAAACAAAGCAATGACGGTAATGATGAGTGAAGAAAAAGTAGGAGGAATCTTTGACGTAAAGAGCGCAATCATATAGAGAATAAAAAACAATAGAAAACAAATGGCACCTAGTAATACCCATTTAAACCAACTAGGCGTCGTAGTAAACATATGAAATCTTTTAGACCAGCCGATAGGTGACCAACTAATAAATGCGAATACTTTCAAGAACTTCAAGGAAATTATAGATAATATCGCAGCCATTACTGAAGTCCAAACATGCGTCGAAGTAATTTTCACAACAAACACCTCCTTCTTCAGTGTCGGATTTTTCCATCTTTTTTAAACATCTGAATGGTGTATTTCTAATTTTTTTAGTACACTAGAGATATCGTTTCTTACGACAGAAAGTGTGGGTATGTTATGAGCAAATCACAAACTCCTCCAGCATACGGAGGACAAGCACTTATAGAAGGTGTGATGTTTGGCGGAAAAAAAGATACAGTAACAGCTGTCCGCCGCAAAGATGACTCAATCGAATATTTTCATGTACCGAGAGAGCCGCATCCCGTCGGTTCAAAATTAAAGAAAATACCATTCATTCGCGGGATTGTAGCATTGATCGAATCGGCAGGCAATGGGTCAAAGCATTTGACGTTCGCGAGCGATCGTTACGATGTGATGCCTGGCGAAGAAACCGAAGAAACGGAAGAAGAAACGTCCAAACTGGCGATGATTCTTGGAGTGGCGGCGATCGGGGTGCTGACGTTTTTATTCAGCAAATTTATATTTACACTCGTGCCCGTGTTCCTTGCAGCACTATTTGAGCCAATCGCTCCGGGTAAGACAGCACAAATCATACTCGAAAGTGTCTTTAAACTCATTTTACTGCTGACCTACATCGGGTTAATCTCTATGACGCCACTCATTAAACGAGTATTTCAATATCACGGTGCCGAACATAAAGTCATTAATAACTATGAAAATAATTTAGAAATGACAGTGGAAAATGTTCAAGCACAATCTCGATTGCACTACCGTTGTGGCAGTAGTTTTATTTTGTTTACAGTCATTGTCGGCATGTTGATTTACTTTTTCGTACCAGCCGATCCGCTCTGGTTGCGTGTCGTCAATCGGATTCTCTTAATTCCTGTTGTGCTCGGTGTGTCGTTCGAAGTACTGCAGCTAACAAATGCACTTAGAGACGTCCCTGTTCTGCGCTACTTAGGCTATCCTGGGCTGTGGTTGCAATTGCTCACTACAAAAGAGCCTGACGACCAACAAGTCGAAGTGGCCATCGCTTCCTTCGAGAAGTTATTGGAAGTAGAACAATACGGTGTCGGTGTGTTGCATGAAAACGTTGCGCTGGATACAGAAACCATCGATGAACAAAAATCGTTAAGTATTTTATCGTAAATGAAAAAATATCCCGTATGTCAATACTGACATACGGGATATTTTGATTATAGACCACATTTTAATTGTGCTTGACAATTCGTACATGTGTTACAACCGCCAATTTCTTCGACCGTTCCTTGTCTACAAACTGGGCACGTGTCGCCTACTTCAGAACCGATCGTCACATTCGTTGATCGCAATGCTTGAATCGTATTCACAAGAACCACTTTCGGTTGTTCTGTTACTTCTACTACTTCTTCCGTGTCCGGAATATTATCTTCCGCTTTAAGCGTCAGCACTTGTGAATCACGGCTACCGTCAACGTACACTGTGCCGCCTTTCGCTCCGCCTTTATACAATCGTTCATAGACGCTCTCTACTTGCTTCACAGTATAGCCGCGTGGTGCGTTCACCGTTTTCGAGATCGAGCTATCAATCCAGCGCTGGATAATACATTGTACATCCGCATGCGCTTCTGGTGCTAATTCCATAGAGGAAATAAACCAGTGCGGCAAGTGATCCGGATCTGCGTCTGGATTCGCTTGTAAATATTCTTCAACGATATCTGCTTTCACTTCGATAAATTTACCGAGACGTCCACTACGGTAATACGTAAAGGAGAAATAAGGTTCTAATCCAGTCGAAACTCCTACCATTGTTCCAGTACTACCAGTTGGCGCAACTGTAAGTAAATGGGAGTTTCTAATACCATGTTCTAGAACCGCTTGACGAATATCTTCAGGCATACGTTTCATAAATCCTGTGTTAATAAACGCTTGGCGCAAAGCTTGTGTTTTTTCTTCCGTTTCCCCGATCAAGAACGGGAAGCTTCCTTTTTCTTTCGCCAGCTCAATCGATTCTCGATAAGCTGTCGTGGCAATTGTTTCAAATACTTCATCAACTAATTGATTGCCTTCAGGCGAGCCATATTCCTTCTCGCAATAAATGTGAAGATCGGCAAGTCCCATCACACCAAGTCCTACACGGCGTTCGCCAAGAGCTTGTACTTTATTGTCTTCTAGGAAATACGGTGTCGCATCAATAACGTTGTCTTGCATGCGCACACCTGTCTGTACCGTCTTTTTCAATTTCTCAAAGTTTACTGTTTTCGTTTCTTTATCCGCCATCTCTGCCAGATTGACAGCTGCTAAATTACAGACGGAATATGGTGCAAGCGGGTCGGGTAGAAGACGGACGAGTTAGTATTACTACCACTTTTTCCGACCTCCCCCTACGAACCGTACGTGCAAGTTTCCCCGCATACGGCTCTCTCAGTTAAATTTCATCGAGTTCTGACAAAAACTCTTATAATTTGTTGCTGTGTAGCTTATCGTGGCACTCTTCACAAAGGACGAGTGTTTTACGATTTCTTGCTACCATCATCTCCACCCAGTATGGAGGTTTTTTATCTTTGTATTTCTTTTTGAGGTCTTTTAATTTTCTTATGTGATGGACTTCATAGTTCTTATTCTTATCATCGGTTCCGCATATTTCGCATTTTTCAGCTAGAAGTCTTTTGACAATGCCATTCCTTCCACTGTATTTGCTCGTATTTGGTAAAAAGTCATCTTGATGATTTGAATTTTCAACATAATCATTCTTTGAGAAGCCATCGTTGTAGTACTTGTAAATCAAGTCTCTTTTAGGTGGCTCTCGTTTAATAATGATTCCAATCGTTCCATCAACCTCATATTTTTGTCTGACTTGTGCGACTGACATTCGCATTTTTACTGCTAAAGTTTTAGCTAGGCTAGTTCTGTGATAATGTTTGAACTTGTTCATTTGGTTTGCTACATTATCAGCCATTCTGTAATAGTTATATAACCCTCTTACTTCGGCTGCGTATATAGAAATGATTTCTGCAATGTCCAAGTTTGTCAATTCTTTACGATGAACTGCTTTGCCATCTTTCATAAATTTCTCTAACTTTTTAGGTATTGCCTCTTTTGATACCATTAGCCTTGGTATACCGTTGACCGCTCTCGAGATGCGTCCATTTTTCCTTTTTACTAGATAAGTGTTGGAATCCTGAATATACATTTCATATCCAAGGAACTTAACCGGGTCTTTGAAATTTGTAATAAGTGTCTTTTCTGGACTTAGCGTAAGTTTTAGTTTGTCCTGTAAGAATTCAGCAACTTCATTTTTAATCTGCTCTGTTAATTCTTTACTTCCAATAACTCCAATAACGAAGTCATCTGCGTAGCGAACATACTTAACTCTAATGAATTCTTCGTCCATTTCGTCCGAGACTTTTAGGTTTCTTCTTTCAAGATTTAGTGCCTTATATTGTTGAATCAATTGTTCACGACTCTTATCTAAGATATCTAAGGCATTGATTTCTTTCTTAAGTTCCACCATTTGTCTATTGACCTTATTGTATGCAGAATTCATCTTACGCTTTTTCTTATTTGTTTCATATTTAGGAATTAACAATTGTTCTACAAATTCATCTAGTTTATTAAGGTATATATTAGCCAATATAGGGCTTATAATGCCTCCCTGCGGCGTTCCAGAGTAGGTTTTGTGAAATACCCAGTCTTCCATGAATCCTGCCTTCAGCATTCTTTTAATTAGTTCTAGAAAGCGTCCATCATGAATCTGTTCATTTAGGATACCGAGTAATATGTCATGGTCAATATTATCAAAGAAACCTTTAATATCTCCCTCTATTACCCATTTAACTCCCGTCCACTCTCTTTTAATCTGTTTTAACGCTGTATGGCAACTTCTTTTTGGTCTAAAACCATGGGAACTTTTACTAAATCTAGGTTCGTAAATGGCTTCAAGGATACTTCGGCTAATTTCTTGGACAACCTTATCATAAAAGCTAGGAATTCCTAATGGTCTTTTAGAGCCGTCTTTCTTAGGAATATTTACTCTTCTTACTGGCTTGAAATGGTATTGTTCATTTTTCATCAGTTCGATTACTTCATTCACTTTTTTCATTCCGAAACCATCAATTGTTTCATTGTCAGTCCCTTTTGTCATATTACCTTCTTTGGCATAAATCTTCCCGTATGCTCCAAGGTAAAAGTCTGGGTTAAATAAATTTCGATATAGTCTATCGAATTTGTATTGTTTGTCAGAAATTGATTTCTTCTCGATGATACCTAAAATTGTTTCAGCGTTTTGCATTTCGCATACCTCCTCATATTTTAGATATCTACTTTAACCTGCTGTCCTTCGCCAGCACCCTTGATGACTGATTAAGTCGGGTGTCACATATGCTTCCATATGTGTGTGGGCGGCTTTCCCGCTTCCGATTTACGGCTATACCTGTTGTTTCAGGTTCCTCGGACTACTATGACAGCTCCGTTTTCCGCTAATAGATATTCAGGAATCATAGAGGACTGCTTTTAGGGCGAGTCATATATTCCATAGTCTTTCGACGTTCCTAGCGAAAAATCAAAGGTTCACTATAATAATCACTGGTTCTACTTAGGCTTCCCGTTCGATTCTTATCACACTTATCGTGCTTCGGTGCTTAGGAGGATATTATTTCGGCGAGCAACCAATCGAAATAACTCAAGCACAATCTCATTTTAACTGCGAAGTATGAGACTCTCTGCGGTTCGAACGAAGAATCTAGGATTAAGGCAGTTTAGCTTTAGCCATATAGAACTTAGACTCGCAGAACGAAGGTTTCTCGCAGTTTACTGTCCTTCTTCCGCTTTTCCGACATGCTATTGTCCCCGGTGGTATTTCTCCATCCAAGTAAGTCGGCTGTCTAAAGGGATATTATCCTAATCCCTTATCTCTTCAGACGATGATTATTATGCTACCTTTCGCACCTGCTCACCACACGGATTCGTTGCTACAACTTGTTGCCCATACGCTTTCGCATTTGTTTCATCATTCGATAGTGATAGGTAAGGCTTTGAAGCATTCTCCACCTTTTCCCCCACTCCACACCGTACGTGAGAGTTTCCACTCATACGGCGTTCCATCTAATCCTACTAAACCAAATTTCAACAAGTTACAAGCTTAGAAATTATCTATCGAGTATTGTGCAAGTTTTTCATTGCTCTTAAATCGCGATTGGCTCGTTCTTACATTTCTTACGTAATGCATTTATTTTCTCAATCAGTTTCGAATTCTGATGGAGTTTCCATTTCACAAGGTACTTATCAATCGTTTCTTTTCCAGTTGCATGAATTAGTCTATGCATGTCTTCATGGATAATGTTGAGGTTATTGTACTTATCCATTCCACCTAAACTTCTAGGTTTTACATGGTGGCAATGAACTTCATGTGCTTCCAGAAAGATACCAAGTATTTCACAACATCCATTCTTCATTGAGTAACGAGAAAGTCTATTGTCTTGATATTCGATTGATTGATCT
Organism: Sporosarcina sp. PTS2304; assembly: GCF_003351785.1. Classification (GTDB taxonomy): domain Bacteria; phylum Bacillota; class Bacilli; order Bacillales_A; family Planococcaceae; genus Sporosarcina. The sequence goes on along the minus strand of NZ_CP031230.1, from coordinate 958,105 downwards.
TGTATTTTGGATTGCATCAGTAATCTTATGTTGTATTCAACAATTGGTTGAAGTTTTTTGTGAATTAATTTTCTGCCTTCTTCTTTATAGGTCGAATGCTTAGGATTAAATTGTCTGGACTCAGCAAAGCTTGTAATCCCATTTATAGGAAAGAGATAAACACCTAATACCTTCCATGTTTTGAGACTACTTGAGTAATACTGATTATAAACTTTACTAGCATCCGTTGGGTGTATATATTTCCCTCCAACTTGATGTAATTTATTCCTAGCATAAGGATGAACCTTGTGCGCTATGTCAACGAAATCTGATGGAACCATGCTTCCGTATTTAAAGTAATGTTGTATCCCCATTACATAAGCATTAAAGATTCTTATGTTATTAATGGTCGTTTCTTTCCTTATTCTAAGGATGAGTTCCTTCATTTTCCTGATGACATCAGCTTTCTTCTTATCAATCATATTTACCCTAACAAGATGTTTTTGTTTCTTCCTAACAGCTTTGATTTTAAATCCCAAGAAATCCGAGGACTTCTTTTTGAGATTTGTAATTTTAGATTTCTCAGGTGAGATCTCCAATTTCAATCTATCCTTCAAGTATCCTGCCACTGCATGGAACCATTTGACTGCATTCTCATGATTATTTGTCATAATTTTGAAATCATCTGCGTATCGAACTATAAAGCCAATCTTCATATTCGAATTCCGTTTCAACATTAAATACTTCTTTACATTCTGAGAGTACTCATGCTTCGTTTCAAATGTTTCCCATTGATTACTTACCCAGTTATCTAGATCATGAAGAACAATGTTAGAGAGTAAAGGCGAGAGGATTCCTCCTTGTGGAGTACCTTTGTTTGGAATACCAATACCTTTTATCGGTGCTTTGAGCATTTTGCTTACGATTGCTAAAACTCTTCTATCATGAATTCCCAAATTCCACATTTGCTTCAAGAGTACTCTGTGATTTACATTGTCGAAGAATCCCTTAATGTCGATATCTACCACGTAATGTAGTTGTGAGATATTAACTAAGAAATTCACCCTAGCTAAAGCATGTTTTGTGCTTCGTAATGGTCTAAAACCATAACTGTGATTATAAAACTTAGCTTCACAGATAGGTTCAAGAACTTGTTTGAACATCTGTTGGATTAGTCTATCCAATATTGTTGGTATTCCTAAAGGTCTAAATTGGGTATTATCCATTCCTTTTGGAATCATTACTCTGCGTATTGCTTTAGGTTTGTAATCTTTGAGCGAAGTTCGAATGAGATTGATGAATTCTTGCTTATTCATCACTTTATAGTTGTCAATTACATACATGTCTGTTCCGGCAGTTTTAGAACCCTTATTGGCTTTAATGTTTCTGTAGGCTAATAGGATATTTCTTTCATCTGTGATTAGGTTAAACAAATTTTTAAAAAGATGTCCTTCCTCACTCTTGGCATATAATTCATCAAAAACCTCTTGCATACCATAATACTCGTTGTGTCTTAGGCTCGTATTCGTTGCAGATCACCTGACTTTCTTAGTGATTCCCTGCATTCTTACCCGACCATCGAATTTCACTTGTTTTGTTTGGTTTAATATATTGAATTAGACTTGGGTCTATCCCTCCACTTATTTTCATAAGCTTCTCCGGTACTGTGACCCTACTTTCACAAGGATAAATGAATTTCAGATAAATAATCCTTATATCAACCACTCGGATGATAGTCCTTGAATGAGTGTCCCTTGCTTACCACGTTCCGATAATTTCTAGCCATATGATTGAACTTAGGTGCTTGCTCTGAGCCTGAGATTATATAATGTCTTTGTTCACTATATCGTGTTTCATGACAACGGGCTTACTCCACGACAATCTCGGTTAAACTAGTTAACCTTCCACCTTTTCAAGCGGATTTCATTCTAGACCCTTTCATTCGCAAGTTCGTCGGTCAGGTTGCTAATCTGACATTCTCACCATATTCATCTTTTTCGGCTGACCGCCCTATCTTCGACCATGACTCTACGTGAGTTTTAGGTCAAATTCAGACGACTTTACCTAGCTCCATACACTTCGTCGCTATCATGATTCCATGCATGTAGGAGTCTCATCATAGTGGCTTCAGCTCAACGTGACGGCTTTCATTCCCACTATCGAAATTATCAGTTGTATTTAACATAACTTTTGTCTGTTAAACCCTCTATTTCATACGTTTAAGCCGCACTTATAAGAGAACGTGTCACACCATTATCAATGAAGAAAATGCCAGGTTCAGCCGAATACGTCGCACATATATTGATCAAATCCCATAGCGCGCGAGCTTTAATCGTACGATAGACACGTACTTCATGTCCAAGTCGTTCCCATTCACGAACATCGCCTACTTCATGCCATTGTTCGTTATAATGTTTCATTTCTTCAGGTGAATAATTTTCGACTGCTGGGAAACGAAGATCGTATTCCGCATCTTCTTCTACCGCTTTCATAAAATCATCTGTTAACGTAACAGAAATATTCGCACCTGTTAAAAACTCTGGATTATGAACAGTATACGTCCCGCCGTCCTGTAGCTTCAACTCTGCATCACGGATAATCGCTGCGTTAAATCCGCCGAGTCCAGGAATGTTCTTATAATTTGTAATTCCTTGATACATCGCTTCTTCTTGTGCTGTCAACGGTTTGAAATTTAATTTTTCATTCGCCAGTTTTTTAATCATGTCATCGTCCGTATTTTCGATCAAATACCGCAAAATTCGCGGATTCTGCATCTTGGAGATGATGAATTCACAAATATCAGGGTGCCAGTTAGATAACATAATCATTTGAGCCCCACGTCTTGATCCGCCTTGCTCTACCAAATGAGTCAGCTTCGCAATATCATCTAACCAAGAAACTGAACCAGATGATTTACCATTGACACCACGTGCTAGTGTATTACGCGGACGCAATGTCGAACCATTCGTTCCTACACCGCCACCACGACTCATAATCTCCATCACTTGCTTACGGTGATCAGAAATTCCTTCGCGTGAATCGGGAACAAACGGCATTACATAACAGTTAAAGAACGTTACATCCGTATCTGAACCAGCACCATACAACACACGGCCAGCCGGAATGAAATTCAAGTCTTTTAACTGATCATAGAAACGTTCATACGATTGTACTCGACCTTCTTCTGTCGTCTCAACAGACGCAAGACCTGTCGCATTACGCTTGGCAATTTGCTCGTAAAATACTTCCAAAGGCTTTTCAATCACATCTAACGGACGTGTGATCGTTCCTTTTTCTTGCTCTGCCGCATCATCGATCGATGAACGAAATTCTTCTTCAATCCAAATATCTGCAGTACCCGCAGCAACGTCAAGCGCTGTAATATACCCTAGTCCGCGTGCAGGAAACTTCGGATCTTCACGAACTGTCAGAACGACAAAGTCCCCCACTTGTAATGTCTTCTTTTCCATGTCCTTAAAGGAATAACGATCAATCATGACTAGACGGGATACGCCGCTATGTGTTAGCTTCATATCTTCCGTAATCGGATGCACTTGCGGGAACTTTTCAATGTCCTCATTCAACTGCTGCTTGTTCAAAAATGGCTCGCCCTGTTTAGACATCGTAACCATATAACATCCTCCTTCATTTTCACCAAACACAACATATAGTGCTGTTGTTACATATAAATCTACTACATATTGAACTAATGTCAACGATCAACATTTTTCGCAAAAACGGAAAAGTTGATATACCAACATTCCTCAAAAAAAATAAAACAAAAGCCCTAACTTTACTTTCTAAAATTCCATTCATCATTGGCATACTTTTCTTTCTCGATTTTGCGCACACATTCCATCTGCGCTTCTGTCAATTCAAGAGGCTCCAAAGTAATGTCAAGTGACTTTTCAAAGCCTTTGGAAAAAGCGTCTTTACATTCATCAATCGTAATTTCCCGATCGGACAATCGATCAATCGCAATCGCACGATCCGGCAATGTTCTGCGGACACGTTCTTTGACCGCTTCTGATGAATACGTAAAAATAGATGTCAACTTCTCTACATCAAGGCTCAGTAAAATAGCGCCATGTTGAAGAATAACACCTTTTTGACGAGTTTGGGCACTTCCGGCAACTTTTTTTCCTTCAACGACTAATTCATACCAGCTTGGCGCATCAAAACAAACTCCGCTTTTCGGATTTCTTAACTGATTTGTCACATCTTCATTCGGAATCGAAAATTCTGCTTGCAAACCTAAATTGCGGAATCCTTCCAGTAATCCGCCGGAAATGACACGATAAGCTTCTGTTACCGTTTCCGGCATACTTGGATACTCTTCGCTAACGATCACGCTATATGTAAGTTCATGCTCATGAAGGACACCACGCCCACCGGTAGGTCTACGAACGAATCCAAGACCTAGTTCTTTCACTTTCTCCATATCAATATCTTTTTCAATTCGCTGAAAATAACCAATCGATAACGTCGCAGGCTCCCATTCATAAAAACGTAAAACAGGACCAATCTCGCCTTTACTATGGAAGTCTAAAAGTGCTTCATCTAACGCCATATTAAAGGACGATGTACATTTTCCTGAATCCACATAATGCCAAACAGCTTTTGTCATAGATATTCTCCTTCGCAAGTGATAATTCATCTATCGTATAGGAAATCGTTAATGAAAAAAACAATAACGCATTTCATTTTATCATTACGATTGAACTGATGCTAGAAAATCTTTATACTAGAGATATTGATAAAAGGGGGAAGTTTTTTGACTTATTATATTTTGGGCGCAGCAGTGCTCGCAATCATCGTGTATTTTGTTTCTACATACGTTCGCGTAGGAAAAGCACTTACTACGTTGACACAGGAAGAATTCATCCAAGGCTACCGCAAAGCACAATTAATCGACGTTCGGGAACCGAAAGAATTCGAAGCAGGACATATTTTAGGTGCACGTAATATTCCGTTTACTCAGTTCTCACAGCGCTACAAGGAAATCCGCCCCGACAAGCCCGTTTATCTTTACGATCAAAACACGAGCCGTACAGGTCGTGCTGCATTATTTTTAAAGAAAAAGGGATGCACAGAAATTTATCAATTAAGTGGCGGCTTCAAAAAGTGGACAGGAAAGATCAAAACAAAATAAGTATGGATGGATCCTCCTTTTTGGGGGATCTACTTATGTATAAAGGAGAATGGAAAAATTTATGAAATCATCATTTTTACTCCCTTTAGACGCAACACATTTCGAAAAGCTTCCTCATTACCAAAACTATGGCACGGTCATAGAAGCGATTTTAAAAAAACTGGATATCCACTCACCGGGTGATTGGAAACTGATCCAAGTAGATGAATTTTCTTCTTATACCGAAACGATGTTGCCCGAACTGATTCACCACAAACGATTGCCGTATGAATCGTTAGGACATCTATACCCCACACTGCCTTCCGAAAAAATCCAGCAAGACACTTCAACAAATCGTTTTGCCCTGCAAACGACAGAAACGATTGATAACCAACTACTTTTCTTTCCAGAGCATCAGATTGCCGTAGCGAATATTAGCTATTATGTCGCTACCGGTTCCACATGGTCTGAACATACCGTCTTCGCCCCATCAGCCGATCGCGTCAAACGATTCATCGAACAGTTAAATGATTTGCAGCGTCAAGCGATGAAGACGAATATCACGTACTTAGTAGATACCGAAGAAGGCATTGAAAAGAAAACATACGGGCTGGGCACACAAATTGAACGTAATGATGTATTGCTCGATGAACAGCTAAAAAACGAATTATTCCGTTCCATTGACGAATTCTTTTCGAATGGCGGTGCATTTTTTAAAGAATACAGCTTGCCATACAAACGCGGAATTTTACTGTACGGCTCACCGGGTAACGGGAAAACGACTCTTGTACGATCCATCACCGGCACAACGGATGCACCCGTCATCTACTGGCAAATTACGGAATTTACAGGCAGTCATTCCGTACAAGAAGTATTTTCAACTGTTGAGCGCCTTGCTCCTGCGATACTTGTCATTGAAGATATCGATTCCATGCCAGAACATATGCGGAGTACTTTTTTGAATATTTTGGATGGAGTGCATGTCCGTGACGGTCTTTTCATCATCGGTACGACCAACTATCCTGAACGTATCGATCCAGCTCTTATTAACCGTGCTGGACGTTTTGACAGCACATATGAAATCACTTCCCCGACTGAGCAAGTCCGCAAACAATATATAGAGAAACTGGACAAGAAAAAGATTTTAAAGCAACCTGAAATTGTCGAGATTGCGAAACAAACGAAAGGCTTATCCATTTCACAGTTGAATGAACTGTATATGTCCATTGCGCTGACATATCATTATGATCATGTGATCGTGTACGAAGAGCGCATTCAGCAATTACAAAAACAACACCGACAAGCTACCCGACATGACTGGGATAAAGGTTCCGAAATAGGCTTTTAATCAAAAAAAGATGCATGCCTGCTCACAGGACTGCATCTTTTTCCGCTAAATCACTTGCGAACGATAGAATGTATTGTACGCTGAAGGGTAGGACGAAAACGTATGGATCCTAATAGTACTTAGGAAACGGTAAAGCGTATGTTCCTTTCGCTATGCTGATAGGTAATTGTACGGGTGACTAATCAATTATTTCACGCTATTGGCTAGAAACATCGAAGCGTCTTTATTCATAAATAGACGTTCCCCGTGATAAAACGTATGAATCTCTGTTGTCTTAAATCCAATGTCCTGTAAAATATTTTTAAGCTCCTCATGGGAAAAACCATTATGAACTTTCGGATGACTGATTTGATCATTTTTATCAAAATCTACAATGAGAAGTTGCCCGCCCTCATGTAAGCTGTTGAACATTTCCTGTAAAATCTTTTCAGTATCGGGAACATGAAGAAGGACTAGCGACAGTAACACGATATCCGCCTTAAGTGTAGTCATCTCCTGCGCAAAATCCGAATGAAGCACTTGAGCATTCGTAATTCCTCTGCCTTTTATTTTCTTCTTGACGACTTCTATCATTTGTTGCGATGAATCTACTAATAATACAGAGCTGACCGTGTCCGTTAATTCTAACCCAATGAGTCCTGTTCCACATCCGTAGTCAACTAATGATTTCAATTGACTATCAGTTAATACGGTCTTTACTTCGTCAACAATCACTTTGGCCAAAGCTATTCGATCTTCTGTATCATACCTATTCGCCATCTGCTCAAATACGTTTTCTTCCATAATCTACTCTCCTATTTCAAATATGTAGTAATAAACCGAACCACTATACTTTTTGCTTGAAGATTTTTTACTAGCTAGCAACTTTTTGAATTATACCATGTACGTACATGAATTATAGCTACACATATCTTTTTTGGATTATTAACAGGCTTCATAACGATGACAACTATGGAAGTTCCCACCATACACCCCCATCACAATTATATTATCTCATAATTGCGTGTATTTCTTTTATTTAGGGTATAAAGAGAATAAGGCATACATTTCGTAGTGAGGTGAGAAAATTGAAGAATTCCAATGAACAATTTATCAAACAGCAAGCTGCCTTGAAACCAAACGAGTTAAAAAAAACAGTAGATGACACAGTATTCACGTTCGAATCCACCGAACAAGTCGAACAGTTAACAACGATTGTCGGACAACAACGCGCTCGCTCTGTGATGAATTTCGGGTTGCACGTAAATAGGCCGGGATATAATTTATACGTCAGCGGAATTGTAGGTACAGGAAAAACGTCATTTGTCACTTCCGTCGTCAATGATTTTCCAGCGACAGATGTAAAACTGTTTGACTGGTGTTACGTAAATAATTTTGAAGATGCATATAAACCTAACGTACTGAAGTTGCCGGTTGGAGTAGGGAAAAAACTTAAAAAGTCAATGGATACGTTAGTACATGATTTGAAGATAGATATTCCCAATGCTTTCACAGAAGAAAACCATCAAAAGAATCGCGGTTCTATTATTCGGAAATACAAAGAGAAAATAGAAAATATTTATAAAAAAACAGATCAAACCGCAAAAGACTACGGATTTTTACTCAAGCAATCAGGATCGACCATCGTCACTATACCGATGGGAGTAGATGGTCTACCGATGGACGAAGAAACATTTAACTCCCTAGATGAAGAACAACTACAAACTATCGAAAAAAACTCTACTTCTATTCAGGAAATAATACTAGAAGCGACAAAAGCCATCCATTCATTTGAACAAGAGTTAAAAAAATCATTAACAGCCTTCGATCATCAAACCGCACTAATCGCCATCAACTTTCATATTGATGAACTGAAAAAAAGCTATACTGATTGTCCTGAAGTGATCCATTATATAAAGGCTGTACGACAAGATCTAGTAGAAAACTTTCATATATTCTTACCGACCGAAGAGAAAAAAGAAGAGAAACCGCTCGGAGTAATTTTTAAAGATGACCAACAAGCTTTTAAGAAGTACACAATTAACATAGTCGTAGATAATAGCGAAACGAAAACAAAGCCTGTAATCGTTGCAGACAACCCTACATTTTATAATTTAATCGGGAAAGTGGAATACGAAAACCGTATGGGAATCATGAGCACAGACTTCACTAAAATTAAACCGGGCTATCTCCATGAAGCAAATGGCGGGTACCTCATTATTCAGGCCAAAGACATTTTTTCGAAAAGTCAGGCGTGGGAAGGTCTCAAACGGGCATTACTGACGCACAAACTTCAAATTGAGAATATTGGAGAACATACGAGCATCATTGCAACTGCATCTGTTAATCCCGATCCCATTCCACTCGATGTGAAAATTATTATTATCGGTAATATGGAAATCTATCAACTTCTATATAATCACGATGAAGATTTCCGTAAACTGTTTAAAATTCGAGTCGATTTTGATGTAGAAATGAAATATAACAAAGATAATATTACGGGACTCGTAAGTTTTATTCATACTCATTGCAGAAAATACGGGTTGCGGCATTTCGACCGCACAGCTGTTGCTAAACTAATCGAATACAGCTCGCGTCTCGCAGGCCACCAAAATAAACTGTCTACACGCTTTAATCTGCAAGTGGAGCTGATCTATGAAGCGGATGCATGGGCAAGCATGATGGGAGACGATCTCGTTACTGCTAAACATATCGAGAAAGCCATTCAGGAAAAAATTTACCGTTCGAATTTATACGAAGAAAAAATTCAAGCGAGTATCGACGAAGGAAGTATTTTAATTGATACGACAGGAGAAAAAATCGGACAAGTAAATGGTCTTGCGGTGTATGATTTAGGTCAATATCATTTCGGAAAACCTACACGCATTACCGCCACAACGTTTATGGGCCGAAAAGGCTTCGTCAATATTGAAAGAGAAAGCCAAATGAGCGGCAATATTCACAATAAAGGCGTCTATATACTAGGTGGCTACTTAGGACAAAAATTCGCTCAAAAATATCCACTAGTCTTAACCGCACATATTGCCTTCGAGCAATCCTACGGCGGTGTAGATGGAGATAGCGCATCCAGTACAGAGCTGTATGCCATCCTTTCCAGTCTATCCGAAATCCCGATAGATCAAGGGCTAGCCGTCACCGGATCGGTCAATCAAAACGGTGAAATCCAACCAATCGGTGGAGTGAATGAAAAAATCGAAGGCTTTTATAATGTTTGTAAGAGCAAAGGACTCACCGGCACACAAGGCGTACTCATCCCACACCAAAACGTCCAAAATTTGATGTTGCGTGATGAAGTCATCGATGCCGTACGTGCAGGACAATTCCATATTTACAAAGTTCGGACGATTGAAGAAGGAATAGAAATCTTAACAGGCGTAGCAGCTGGACAACCCGATCAAGACGGAACATACGAGAAAGAAACAGTCTATGGAAAAGTGGCAGAAAAGTTGAAGTTATTTATGGAACTAGCGAAAGAACAGGAGAAATAAGTCGCTGTTGAAAACCTTAAGAATACATGGAGACGTATTTCCTTCATGTATTCTTAGTCATTTATTGTATCGCTTCCTGCCTTGTCAACAGTTCGATCCCTTCCCTATACGTTACGAACGCCTACCCATTAGGCTGTTCCAACCCGAGTCGAAGCCACTTCGCAGTCGGTGTATCCGCATGTACCATTTCTTCCGGGGTTCCGGCAAAAAGTAAATGCCCGCCATTCTTCCCGCCTTCAGGACCCAATTCAATGATCCAATCACTCGCTGCGATAAAGTCCAGATTGTGTTCAATAATCACAACGGAGTTTCCTTTATTAACTAGGTTTTGAAAGACTTCCAATAACCGTGCATTATCTTTACTATGCAGTCCGATTGACGGTTCGTCCAGCAAATAAATCTGTCCTTCTTTTTTCAAATGACTGGCCAGCTTCAGACGCTGCACTTCTCCGCCACTAAAAGAACTCGTCGTCTGCCCCAATGTCAAATATCCTAATCCCACATCTTTTACTGTTTGTACTTTTTTAACGATTTTAGGCATTGAAAAATACTGATCTGTTTCATCTATTGTTAATTCCAAAATTTCCACAATATTTTTCCCTTCATAGCGGTAAGATAAAGCTTCATCTGAATACCTCGTCCCGCCACACGCTTCGCAAGGAATGGTCACTGGATCCGCAAACGCTACATCTGGAGTGGTAACACCTTTCCCATCACATACCGGACATGCACCTATAGAGTTAAAACTAAATAAGCCTGCAGGTTGACCAGTAGCTTTCGCAAAAATCTTACGAATATCATCCATAATTCCCATATATGTCGCAAGAGTAGAACGACTGGACGTTCCAATACTGCCTTGCCCTACCCGAATCGCATCCCCATAACTGTTTGGAAACGCTTCAAATATTAATGAACTTTTACCAGAACCTGATACACCGCAGACAGAAACCAGCACATTTTTCGGTATATTTACACTAATCCCTTTTAAATTGTTTATCGTAGCATTTTCTATCGTAAAGTGCTCTCTACTCTTTCGCGGATGTATATTTAGTTCTAACGTATGATCTAAACTTGTTAAAGTAGAAGCATTCTTTAATCCATCAGGCACTCCTTGATAGATTACTTCGCCACCGTGCACGCCCGCGCCTGGACCCATTTCTATAATTTCATCTGCTGCTTTCATAACAGACAAATCATGTTCAATGACGATGACCGTATTATGGTTTTCTTGTAAACTTTTTAGCATATTAAGTAGTAAATCCACTTCTTCCGGATGAAGTCCTGCACTTGGCTCATCAAAAATATACGTAAGATTATTTAAACTACTCCCTAAATGGCGAGCGATTTTCACCCGTTGTGCTTCTCCTCCAGACAGTGTTCCCATTTTTCTTGCTAAACTTAAATAACCGAGCCCCAACTCGACCAACTGTTGTATATTCGGTATAGCTTGCTGCGCGATAGATTTTCCTAGTGGATCTGAAATGGTGTCGAGTTCACTTAATAATTCAGTCAGTTCCAAATGATCGTACTCCGCGATATTGAAACCATTTATTTTACACTTCAATACTTCTGGATTTAGCCCCGAACCTAAACACGTAGGACAGATCGTATGCGTCGACACAGCCAACACGTCTTCTTGAGAAGTCTGTTTCAGCTTCGAGACGTCACGATTAATATAAAGACGTACAAATCTTGGCAATAATCCATCCCATTCATGATCATGAGGACCATCTTTCGTATGAAACGGCGCAAATACCCTCTCGCCTTCCGGTGGTCCATATAGTAATAAGTCAACTGTTTCTTTAGGATAGTCTTTAATCGGCAAATCCGGATCAAATAATCCACCCGTCATCATCCACCGACCTTGCCAACCGGAAGGAGAAAGGGGCTTGAACTGTACAGCATATTCCCGTAGTGACTTATTCAAGTCAATAATTTTATCTAAATCTGGCGCCACAACTTCGCCAAACCCACTACACTCCGGACATCTGCCAAAAGTACTTTGACTAGAAAAATCCGTTGCAGAACCTATCGGGGGACTACCAATCCTAGAGAAAAGTAAACGGATCAAAGGATGGATATCCATATATGTCCCTACCGTCGAACGTGAATTTGCGGTAACTGTCTTTTGCTCCACGACAACGACCGGGCTCAAATGTTGCATAAGATCCGCACGTGGTCTTTCATATCTAGGCATTTGATTTCGGACATACATTGGATAATTCAATGTCATCTGCCGTCTGCTTTCTGTTGCCAACGTATCAAATACTACTGAACTTTTGCCTGATCCTGAAAGTCCCGTAAACACTGTGATCTGTTCTTTCGGTAGATTTATATCTATATTTTTCAAGTTGTTTTCTCGAAGTCCTCGTAAGATGATTTCGTCTGTAAGTTTCTTCATGAACTCATCCTCCCTAGATAACTATTTATTCGTCTAGTTAAGGGTTTCCCTATTTTCTATCCCTCACACTACTTATCGACGAAAAAAGACTGTAGAGTGAAACATTCTACAGTCTTCTTACTCAGATAAAGTTGTTCATTCCACATGCAAATGAATCTTCACAATCATTTCAATAATAGGAGGTATAAAACTCTACGGAATCATCAGTGTTAGTGCATACTCTGTGATATTGTATAGACCGAAAGAAGCCTCACTTACGATCACCCTTATACTTACTCATTCGCTTCCTTCTCAGCCCTTTCAATCATATACCTTTCATAGGCATCTTTTGCATCGTTGGCAGTAGCGGGTACAGTGTGTTTATGTATGTCCAGTAGTAAAAGAAACGACCAAAAAATAATTCCAATCAGCAGAAGACCTACTATATAAATGCCTACTGGACCAGCTAGCATGATTACTCCCGCAATAACGGCGACCATGCCAGACAATAACCCCTTCATTCCATCCCTCCCTTTCGCAAAATCTTCTCCATCGCTTTTCCTTTAGCTAATTCATCAATCAACTTATCTAGATAACGAATTTCTCGCATGACCGGTTCTTCAATCTCTTCTACACGCACACCACAAACTACACCTTTGATCAATGTTCGAGAAGGATTCATATTTGGTGCTTTTTCAAAAAACGTCTCATTGTCCATCTGTGTTTCTAGAAGTGCATCAAGTTCGGATTGACTATATCCAGTCAACCACAAAATAATCTCATCTACTTCTTCTTTCGTTCGTCCTTTCCTTTCCGCTTTCTTCACATACAGCGGGTAAACAGTTGCGAAACTCATCGTATAAATTTTATGTTTAGTCATTTGATTTCCTGCCTTTCGAAGTATAGTAGTCACTGATCTACACACCATTCTATCCCTCAATTTGTAATCTATACTTTTACTATTTTTTCATATTTCCTGGGCAATGATCATCATTTCATTTTACCAAAAAGATGAGTTCGATACTGTTTTCTATTATAATTCTAGAAAGATTATCATGCAAATTACCCAACAAAAAAATCCACCGAACTATTGGTGGATTTTTGCATTTATAGTTTTCTAGTTACCGAATATCCTTCTCAATATTCCCGTCTTTCATCACGACTTGGATCGACTCATCATTCGCCAATGAATAAATATCCTCGAGTAGATTCCCTTTAACGACTACGATATCGGCAAGCTTCCCAACTTCTAACGTACCTACTTGATCTTCCCAGCCTAAACATTCCGCTGCTGTTTTCGTAGAAGCGACGATCGATTCCATCGGAGACATGCCCGCATCCACCATCAACCCGAGTTCACGAAGGTTTGTGCCATGTTTGAAGACGCCAGCATCTGTGCCCATCGCAATTTTCACTCCAGCTTTATGCGCTTTTTTGAAGCTCGCAATATGTTCTTCAATTACTTCTTTCGACTTTTGAACAGCTGTGTCTGGCATCCCTGTTTCAGCCGCGGTTTCCAGAACTGCCACTGGCGCTAACAACGTCGGTACGAGAAACGTTCCATTTTCAAGCATCAGCTCAATCGCTTCGTCATCAATGAAAATTCCATGTTCAATCGAGTGAACTCCTGCGCGTACAGCATTTTTAATACCTTCTGCTCCTTGTGCGTGCGCCATCACTTTCACGCCTTTTCTAAAGCGCCCCTCTTCCACCATCACTTTCAATTCTTCCAATGAAAATTGCGTGAACTCTGGATGATCTGTAGCACTTAATACACCACCTGTTGCGTGTACTTTAATCACTTCAGCCCCAGCACGCAACATTCCCCTTGTTTTCTTACGTACTTCGTCCACACCATCGCACACTCCATGAGGCATGCCAGGATAATTCGACGGAAGAATATCCGTCACCGTTCCAGACACCGTATAACCGTCACCGTGTCCTCCCGTAATCGTTAACGCGTTAATGCTCAATTGCATACGAGGACCTACGATTAACCCGTCTTCTACCGCTTTCTTCACTCCAGCATCTGTACCTAGCGCATCACGAACGGACGTAACCCCTGCATGCAACGTTGTTTGTAAATACTCAGCAGCTTTGTAGTACATGAATGAAAACGGTGTAGCGAGACGCTCCGCAATCGGACTGAACTCCATCATCATATGGACATGTGTATCGATAAAACCTGGCACAATCGTTCCGCCTTGCGCGTCAATCAGTTGCTCGTCACCAGAAGCCTGATAGTCCGATTCGTTTCCAATAAATTCGATCGTGTTGCCATTCGTCACGACTACTTGATTGTGCTTGCACTCTCCACCCGTTCCGTCGATTACTACACCATTTTTGAATACATATTTTTTCATGACTTTCCCTCCAAATTATAACGTTTGAACTAATATACCTGCGATGAACACGGATGCAATTGTCACCGTCGTAAATCCACCGATCAACATTGGAGCCAATAACTCATCCATAATTATTTTCGCTTCCTTCTCATCTCGTCCGATACTGCGACTTACTTCATCACAAAGAATGTAGTCTCCTGGGAAGCCAAACAAAGCAGTCAGCGCTACTGGCATTCCTTTATACGGATCCCATTTCACAAGTTTCGATGTGAGAAACCCACCAATTGTAATACCGGCTGTCCCAAGCACCAATATCAATAAAATACTTGGCAAATGACTAATGGCTTGTGAAGGCGTAACACCCGACATGGTGCCTATGACGACAAATACAATTCCGATCATCGTAATAGTAAAAGAATTTGATTTTTCTAATGCGCGCGCGGGAAATAGACCTAATTTCAAGCCGATGATCCCGATAACTAAACACCAAAGAGAGTAGTGAATGGGTGTCACAGTGCCTAATCCGACACCGATGGCAGCTCCTACGAAGACAAAAAATAGCTGTAACGTGGCGCTTGATCGAATCGGACCAATTTTCTTCGAATGCTCAGTCGTTGCTTCTTCTATTCCCTCATTCATAGGGATAAATGTCCCTGCATCCATTTGTTTCTGTATCTTCATAGCATATTTACGCATGAACGACATAGCCAATGGCATCCCCATCACTCCTTGGAACGCTACGATAAGTGCCGGAATTAACACAAGACTGGATAATCCGATTTCCGTTAATTTGTCGGTCGTAATAAGTAATGCAATAATTCCTCCGCTGATGGGTCCAATACCTGCTACAGCGGTTGGATAATCGAATACTAAAGGGACAATGAGCAAAATTAACAGGCCCGAGAAAAGAACGCCTCCTAAAGAAATTAGAACGGCTTTAATTTGACTTTTCAGTAACGCAAAAGGAATCATCGTTCCCATATGCAAAATAGCTGGTCCGATCAGTATGGCTCCTAATGCTGGAAATTGCGCACTTTCTAAAATGTCTTTTGGAAAAACACCTGTCCATCCAAGAATTAGGAATCCAACCATCGCAGTAAGCAACATAGGAACTCTAGCCTTCGAAATAATGGACAGCCATTCCCCTATAGCGATTAATGCGAAAATACATGTGGTCGCAATGAGTGGATTTGATAACATAGGTGAATTCCTCCCTAAAATGAATACTAAATACAATATACAATATATCACTTATTTTATCTGATTGTAAACAGTATTCAGTAAATAAAATAATTTTTTCTTCACCTTAAGAAAATAATCCGTAACATGACAAAAGGGGCTGTCCAGAAAGTCAGTAAGAACTGAGTTTCTGTGACAGGCCTTTTTCCCATGAAACGAATAGAAGAATCTTCTCTTCGCCGTTCCTTTCCGTCCCACTCGATGTCTTGCTTCAAATAGGTACAAAAAATCGCCCTTTCTAGTAGAATAAAGTTACCAAACCCACTCTACGAAAGGACGATTTTTTATGCGCGATCCAAAGATTACTTACGAACAGTACACCACAGAACAACTCACTTTTTCTATAGAAGAACATACGGCATCGTTCCGTGGCAATGAAAAGGTTCATACGGAGTTCGGAATCGTCGCACTGGTTCACAGTTGAAAGTAGCGGGCATCCGCCGGCTACTTTCAACTGTGAACGACTACAAACCAAAATCAGGCAGAGAAAAACGATTCGTTTTTCTCTGCCTGATTTATTTTAGGGACTTATTGGACAGCCCCTAGACAACCGTATGATATTTTCTTTTTACGAACCATTCTATACACCCACACACGCACAATATAATTCCGAATAACGCGATAAAGACTGAAGGGGAGATGACCTTCACAAAACTAAAGCCAATCATTGCAAAACCGACGATCAAATAATGATGGACTGCATGTACATGATAACCTTCTTGCATTGTATGCCACGCGCGGAAATATCCTTGCAATAATCCTAGACAGACTTGTAGCAAAAGCACAATATACGGAAGATTGTCTGAAGTATGGTGAATACGACTACTGAAAAGATAGACGATTCCCATGCCAGCATAAATGAAAACGATAGACGATGATTTCTGATCTTTTTTCGATTGAAACAGCTGATATCCAAAAGCAGCCGCGAATGAAAACGCAGCAAAGAACCAAGCAAATAAAGTAAATGTCAGCGATACTTGTTTCAGCCAAATAATGTAATAAGGAAAAATGACGACCTGTCCTACCGTGACCACTAACGGTACAAAACGCGAATAAGAAGAATACATGATAGGCTCCCTCATTTTATGTAGTGCTCATAGAACATATTTTGAAACACAGCTACTGGATCTCTTCGCTTCTTTTCATCTGCCACTTGATCCCACGCTGGATACGAACGCCTAAATTGCTCTTTCGTTTGATAGCGATAATAGGGTAAGTAATACGTCCCACCATGCGTCAGTGTGAGATCAGTCCATTGTTGAATGATGGAAGTAGCATTCGTAATTTCTTCATCCTGTACTCCATGTTGCATTAACACAACTAAACCGAGCATATCTTCTTTAGCATAGTTTAACGCCGTAAAATCATCTTTTGCCGCATAGCGAATCGTAATATTATGAATTTTAAAATCATCACGTTTATCATCAGCAGGAATAATCCGCTTTAATTCTTCTATATAGTCTGCATACGTCTGAACAGGAACAAAAAACTCTTGCAGTACTTCCACCCGGCCAAGTTTCACATATTCCATAAATGTCGATTCCGAACGCATTGCATTATTTCGTGTAATTTCCTTGCCATGAATAGATGCGATATATCTTTTTTGCATCGCCCAAAATAAATCTTCCAACACTCCCCCTTGCCGGCCCAAATCAAGAGCGATTTTAGACAACCGCACTCCTTGCTCTTTCTTTAAGAAGTTCGTTGACGGCTGTTTGTCTATATAATCGTAATTAATTACGTACATTTCATCTAAAAAGCTACTTGGCGCTACACTTACTCTCGCATAGTGCATCGCTGTTTGTTGCCGATCGACCAATTGTGTCACATAGGTAGAATATTCTGTAGTGTGTAATTTCTCTGTCTGAATACTATACAAATCATTTTCGGTTAATTCGATCGTTACATCCAAAATCACGCCGAACAAACCGTACCCACCGAGAACATACTTCATCCATTCTTCTGGATCTTCTCGGGTCACGTGTGTAATTTCTCCGGTTGGGGTTAATAGCGTCATTTCTTTCACTGTTTCCGCCATTGTCCCGAACCGAATATCCCGCCCATGCGCATTGACGGAAAGGGAACCGCCGATTGTGAAGATCGATTGTGATTGGGTCACTTTTACAGCAAGTCCATACGGTAGCACGGCTTCTTGAACATCTTCCCAAGTAGCCCCTGCCTCTACTTGAATCGTCTTGTTCTGTTGATCGATGTCTAGTATTCGATTGAATGTCCGCATATCAAGTACGATTCCGTCCTGATAATACGTATGACCTCCTTGCGAATGTTGCAAGCCTGCCACTGAGATACGCTGCCCATTCACATTTGCCTCTCTGACCACTCGTTGCAAATCCACTCTATTATCCGCCACTACGACCCGTTCCACGCGTTCAGGAAGCAGCCCCGTATAATCTGTAACTAAACTACCTTGCGCTAATCCATATTTTCTCTTCTCGATCGGAATATTCCATAGAACTACAGCTATAAACACTACAACTATACTTCCTAGGAACCATGGTTTTTTTACACGTTCCATACACAGCCTCCCACTATAACACTATGCTGACTTCACACGTTCATTTAAGGGATACGTCATAAAAAACAGTTGTATAATGAGTGAAAGTAGACCAGAAGTCTCCGTGTATATTCCTAATCATCCTTTGCAGCTCATGCCTAGAAAAATAAGTTCCATCTCCTATGATTTTAATACTCTCTTCCAGTCTCAGAAAATGATGTATACAATCCACGAGATAGACTCTTTCTTCCTTGGAATAATCTCCTTCCGTGACGAGTTGCAATAAAGTATTTCTTGCCTGCTGCACATCATGCAACATTCTATACAGTGCATCTCGATCAATCGTTTTGGAATCCGTCCCGATCAGCCAATGTTGTTCAAAAACCGGAAGAATAAATTGCGTCCGGTTGACCGTGGGATGAAACTCACCACTTTCCTCGAACTTTTTTATGTCGTTCTCATATGTATCTTTAAATGCATTGACCTCTTCTTCATACGTTTCGCCATTATGAGTTCCTAGACTAGGGTGATACGTAAAGCTTCGCTGCATACTAACAAGCGAAAATGGATAATTCCAAGACATATATGCGACAGCGATGACAATGACTATAGCCAAACTTACCATCCACGTCTTCCTTTTTCGTGTCCTGCTCATAAAACTACTCCTTTATATTCATTCGCTTTTCTACACTATAATAAACAATCCAAAATAGCGGACCTAAAAATACTACGTAATTCTTTTTCCCATCCGGCAATACAACAAGCATAGTGATGCATAGTAGAATGCTAGGAATGAGCAATATCCAGTATAATTTCCTTTTCGTCATGTGAACAGTTCACTCCTCTTCAATAAAATCGTTACACAATTTTACAACTTATTCTACCGGAAACCAAAAACCTGCAATATTCCATGCTTTGATCGACTGTTGTTCTGTCCGTATTTCTCCTACAGCCCAAAAGAAATAAGAATTAAATTGTTCAAACGTTATATCTTCTATAGTCGTCTGCAAATGACCAGACTCATGTTGCGTAATCTGTACGCATTCAACACTTTGACAGTGCAAATCGTATTCGTCGCCTACATAATTAGTAAAATCACTCGGGAGCATCGGCACACGATAGAAGCAAACAAATAAGACGACCCATAGTAACAGCAACATCTTTTTAATACGTGACACACTCGAATTGACGATTAAACCGATGGCGCAGACGAGTATCAGCCAAAGTACAGATGTTATTTGAAAAACCCAGACAAAATAGAAAGATAGAATGAGAATAAACAGTACATAGCGTGTCAGAAAATCCATCGATCGATTGATAAGTATAGTGGCACTACAAACTACCACAACGAAAATAAGAAACGAAATTTTCAACAAAATCATCATAACTATTCAACACCTTACACTTTCATTTAGTAAATTGTATAGTTATTTACAGATGAACACAAACTAAAATCTTCTTAAATCTATTTACTATAAAAGATCCAGTCTGTTACTTATCTAAAGAAAGGAATTGCTCTTGACAAGTGATAAAAAATATTACAAACTTCATGCCACTCGTCGCCCCTTTGTAGTTCAGAAAAATGAAGAGGTATGAATCAATGCAGCCAGGGCATAACAAGAGTAATAAACTGCGACTTGATCAAGGAGGATACTATGAAACAGATGATATTGACGTCATTCGCATTACTCGTTTGCGCGACTTTACTCGTTTTAGATAACGGAAAAGAGTCTTCACAACAGATGATCACAACAGGGGCTTCACTGACGAAAAGCGAAGCGGATCATTATATCGAAAAGTTTCAATCTTATGCAAAAGAGCATGATGTTGAACCGATAAATGCAACAATTGATCGTGTATGGAAAGCAATACCCGGATACAATGGATTAACTGTCGATATAGTTAAAACCTATCAAATGATGTTGGATGGAAATAACTTTGATACGGATCACGTAGTTTTCAAAGAGGTTTCTCCAGACGTTCATTTGGATGATCTCCCTCCAACACCTATTTATAAAGGAAATCCTGAAAAACCAATGGTCGCTTTATTGATTAATGTAGCGTGGGGAGAAGAACATTTGCCAAATATGTTGGAAACGTTGAGGAAATTTGAAGTTAAGGCTACTTTTTTCTTTGACGGTAGTTGGGGTAAGAAACACCCGGAGATGGTAAAAACCATTTATGCAGAAGGACATGAAATTGGAAATCATGCGTATAGTCATCCCGATCTCAACAAAAGCTCCATAGAAGAGACACGGAATGAGTTAACGAAAACAAATGATGTAATCAAAGAGGCAATTGATATAAAACCGAAATGGTTCGCACCGCCAAGCGGGAGTTTTAATCAGCAAACCATTGATGTTGCACATGAACTTGGGATGAAAACTATTTTATGGACAGTTGACACCGTTGATTGGAAAAAGCCAGACCCGACTCAAATGGTCCATCGCGTCCTATCTGAAATAGATAAAGGATCGATGGTACTTATGCACCCAACACCAGCTGCTGAAGAAGGATTGCCAGCTATTATACAAGGAATTCAAAAGAAAAAGCTTCGACTAGGCACAGTTAGCGACTTAATGAGTGAAAAAAGAGCAGATCCATATGAGTAAAGCATGATGTAAGCCGTTTGTACATTATAAAACAGCTAGGTACACCACCAAAAATAGCCGACCTGTGCTTACGATGCTTGCAGAGACAGTACGGTATTTTTGGCGGTTTTCCTCTATAATAAATGCTTAATTTTCACTTAAATACGTATGTCATCCTTAGCTACCAACGGATTGAAAATGAGTTTCTTCACCATTTTTGAAAACCCTCATATATTCATACTCTTTGTCCAATTGAATTTTGTACAGCTTATACGTTTCAGTAGGATCGTTCTTTTCATCTTCAGTTAAATGGATATTCCATGAATCGTCATCTGTAATAATTTTCATTTCCCCAAACCCTTTACCATCATCCAAAAAGTTTTGATCGATATACACATAACGCTTGTCGTCCGAACCTTGTATTACATGAATACCAGTACCTTCTTTAAATGTTGTGGAATTTTCTACATAATTCTTTACGTTGCTAGGCCCTTTTTCTACCTTTATTTCTTTAACAGTCACTTCTTTGGGAGAACAGCCTCCTACTATGGCTGCGAATAATACGACTAGTACAAGGAATCTTTTCATCGGTCATCACCCCCTTCATCAGTACAATCACTAGCACTATAGCGTACATTACGAAACTAAAAACTGAAGCCTGTCGATTATCTAAAGAAAGTAATTTGCTTTTGAAACGAGGTGCTTTTGATGAGTAGGTGTAGAGATAGTGTATATTTTAGGATTCTCCTTGCAGAACCGTATCGTCTATAAGCACAAGCCGCAAGACACGTCAACCTCACTTCGTCCAATCAATGTCATTACTATATTCTACTATCCAATGAGCAAATACATTATTTAGACCATGACCGGATCATTCTATACAGCATATAACAGCCAAAAACAAACACTGCAAAAATTACGCTAAACTGAATCGCAAATCCATCTAATGCTACGACTTGTCTAAGTAAGTCTAGTGGATCAAAAAGAATATCCCAACTATTGAAACGTAAAAATCTGCCTATATATACACCTATTCCTGTCAAACATACCACAACGAACATCATCCCATAACAAACGCTCGCGGCAAACCTTTTCCTCATCATCCGTTCAAATGTATATAATGATTCAAGACCTATGATAATAGAGGAAAAGAAACCGAAACCGATGATCAGCAACTTGGCCCAAACCATTAGTTCATGACTGTAAATCACCCTCGAATCTGTTGAATATCTTTCAACTTCTTGCGCCCACAAAAACGTATCACCCGAAATATGAATGAAATCCGTCACCATATAGACTGAATTCGGAAAGAAAAACAACCAAGCCCCCAACCAAAAGATTAACCAAACCTTTCTTCTCTGCTCCATCGCGACCTCAGCTTTCCCAATGAAAAATAAAGGCAATATAGCAAGCAGTAGATTCCACGGCAACATAAAATAAAGAAAGTTAGGATGTTGCCAAAGCATGACTAAACAAATACATCCATAAACAAACAAAATTCCTACCAGCCCTTTATACGTATCCAAAAACCTCTCCATGTAATCCTCCGTCTGTTTAGCAGTCACTATTTTACTCATTCGAACCACATCATTTGCACATGAAAAGCGACAGATCACTTCATGCTGCTATCTTACTATACTATATTCTACCATAGAGATTTCAAAACTACCCATTCTCAATGACACAATAAACAAACTATTTTGATATAAAAGCACAAAGTGAAAAAGACGGTAGCGAAATTCCATCCTCTTCTCTAGTAATTTGAGAAGTGAGTGATCATTCACCAACGTCTTTTATTGTATAGTTGAAAAACCCAGCATTAGATGTTCGCGAACGTGAATATAGCTTCACGTTGGTTTCATCAAATACTGAGTTCTATTGTTAGTATAAGAAAAGGTTGTCTTCTTATGGTAATGTAACCGTATCTTCTTCAATTTTAAAGTAATCCCAATACCGTTGCACTGCTGATTGTAGTGCGACAATCACGGATTGTTGGGAAGGCGCAATGTAATGACTCTTAATACGTTTGATTAATGGCTCTAAACCATTTTCGAGACAGTAGCCAATCATTAACTTTTCGATAAAGTTTTTCCCTATTTCAGCTATAAATGAAATTTCTACATTTTCGATTACGTGAGTATGTTTATTGATTTCTAGAACGACACCTGTATATTTGTACACTTCATACATAACTGTTCCTTGTGGTGCTTTGGAATATCCGGTTACGAGGACAGTTTCTAACTCTACCAACTTCTACGCCCCCTCTACATATGGTGTAAATAATATTAACACCTATTCATCTTTTATTCAATAATGAATATTCGGAAATATCGTTCTTCATCTCTAGTAACGTTTCCCAACCTGTAAAATTTTGATGCCGCGGCGGCCAATCACTTAATTCGAAAGGAAAATCTGATCCCGGAACTATACGGTCTGCCCCTGCGAACTTCACTAAATAGTCAAGCGCATCGTCATTCCATAGCACAGAATCATACCAAAACCTTCTACTATAGTCACTTGGCCGAACTTCTAATGGAGACGAAACATCATTCCATACATCATATCCTCTATTCAAGCGGCCTATTTGGTACGGGAAGTAACCACCGCCATGCGCTAGTAATAGCTTGACGTTTTTATAATGATCTAGTAACCCACTCAGTATTAAATCTGTAGCACAAATCGTTGTTTCCCATAGGACACCGCTTAACGTCGACATTTTACGTTTATTCATGCGATCATCACCATTTAAAAGTGGATGGATAAATAGAATTGCACCTAGACGGTCAGCTACTTCCCATAAAGGTCGACAACGTTCATCTGTCAATTGCACGCTGAAAGACCCTACGCCAATAATCGCACCCTTCATACCTAATTTCATTGCACGAGTTAACTCCATTGCCGCTTTTTCCGGATCATTCAAAGGTATTGTTGCTAATGCTGAATAACGTTCACTATTATTTTTTACTTGATCAATTAAACTGTTATTGTAGACCGTCGATAGTTCGAGCGTTATCTCACTAGGAAAGTCATATAAGAATAATTGAGGCAGAGGAGATACAAGCGAATGACTAATATTCGCTTGATCTTGTTGTGCTTCAAAAAGTTCTTTGTTTACGAAAGGCTCGTTTAAAGAAAACGGCCATTTCCCATTAATAATGAGGTGTTCTTTTCCGCCACGGTCTTCCCATTTAGCATTAATAGCCCGTTTATTGTCTCTCAACCACCGCATCACTTCTTGTGGAATGAAATGGGCATGGGCATCCACCATATCGCATCCTCCTCTCTAATCAAAGCCGCTTTGTCGTGTCAATTAAAACATGACGGAAATAGATTTTGTGTCTAAATAATCTTCTACTCCATACTTTCCACTTTCGCGACCTAGTCCACTTTCTTTTACACCGCCAAATGGTGCTTGAATTGCGAATGGCGCTGGATCATTGACCCCAACCATTCCATATTCCAATTTCTCAGATACACGGTACATACGACCAAGATCTTTTGTATAGAAGTATGAAGCCAATCCGTACTCTGTATTATTAGCCTTTTCAATCGCTTCTTCTTCTGTGGTAAAGCGAATTAGTGGTGCAACTGGACCAAAAGTTTCTTCGTGTGTAATTTTCATATCTTCCGTTACATTACTAAGAATTGTCGGTGCGTAGAAACTACCATTCTCATAGCCTTCGCCTGATAATCGATCGCCACCGCATAGTAATTTTGCTCCTTTTCCTAGAGCATCCGTTACTTGATCATGCACACTTGCAATTGCTTTATCATTAATCAATGAACCCATTTGGTTAGATTCATCTAGACCATTTCCTACTTTCATGCTTTCCACTGCTGCTTGCAACTTTTCAGCGAACTCCTCATAAATCGCATCTTGGATATACACGCGATTCGTACACACACATTGCTGTCCGGATGAAGCGAACTTACTGCCAATGACCCCTTTCACAGCAAGATCCAAGTCTGCATCTTCAAAAACGATATACGGCGCGTGACCACCAAGCTCCATAGATACACGTTTCACTGTATCTGCTGATTGGCGAATCAATTTTTTCCCAACTTCTGTAGAACCGGTAAATGAGATTTTCTTGACATCCTTACTATCCATCATTGTTTTAGCGATTGGACCCGATGATCCGATCACTAGGTTGACGACACCTTCTGGCAAACCAACTTCATCAAATATTTTAAATAACTCCAAAGAAGATAATGGTGCTTCAGAAGATGGTTTCAATACAACTGTACAGCCTACTGCCAATGCTGGCGCTAATTTTCTAGCGCCCATTGATAGTGGGAAGTTCCAAGGTGTAATCGCTGCCACAACTCCTACAGGTTGCTTAATCACATGTCCTCTTTTGTTTGCGCCTACAATCGGCATAACATCACCATAGATTCGACGAGCTTCTTCTGCATACCATTTATAAAACGAAATCGTGCTTCCCACTTCGTAGCGTGCGTTATGGATAGATTTCCCCATCTCTTTCGTAATGACTTGTGCAAGATGTTCTTTTTTCTCTTCCAGCTTGTCGACAATTTTCAACAAATAGGTGCTTCGGTCTTCAGCCGTTAAACCTGACCATACAGGGAATGCAGCTTTAGCAGCATCGATCGCTTGCTGGGTTTCTTCTGCTCCAACTAAACCAACTGAATCTACTACTTCTCCAGTTGCTGGGTTTAAGATTTCTAACGTATCTTTCGTATCAATCCATTTGTTATTAATATACATATTCATCCAACCGCCTTTTTAGTTTTAGTATTGTTCTAGTTGCTTACTCTGTTAAATGCAAAAAACCAAGCATTCATAAGTAAACCTCGACAAAATCGTTCGAGATCTGCTTATCAAACACTTGGTTGCATCGTTGATTTAAGAAGAGGTTGTCTCCTTAACACAATAAAACCGTATTCGATCATCTGTACTTTTTTAGATTCGAGTTTTTCGCATCGAATATCTACAAGCTTAAACAATGTTTTCAGACTTGTCAATCATTTTTGTTTCACTCCATGGAATGAAAATGTAAGCGCTTTTCTGTTTTAACTTTCTGAAAAATAGTTATTGACTTCTGAGACTTTCTTGTTGTAACTTATAGTTAGTCAAACAAACTAACTTATTTTCAAGGAGGAACAACATATGACCGGATGTCCTTATACTCAAAAGACTTCTCTAATGTTCGGCAATTCCATGCCCCTACTCCATTGCGTAGTATGTTAAAAATGGTTCCATCATAGCATACAAAACTTTGTGATTTATTGGCACCTCAATTCAAACCAATCTACAGTATGGTGTCTAACGGTCTAGAGGAATTAAATAGTAGCGTAGAAGCATAAAAAACACTAGTTTTCGAAAGGATGAAATGTACATGGTTGAAGAGAAAAAAGTATATGATATTACAGTTATTGGCGGCGGACCGGTTGGGTTGTTCACCGCCTTCTACGCAGGTATGAGAGAGCTTTCCGTCAACATCATTGAAAGTCTTCCACAATTAGGTGGCCAACTCGCGGCACTATATCCTGAAAAATATATTTATGATATTGCAGGGTTCCCTAAAATCAAAGCAATAGATCTTGTCAACAATCTAGTAGAACAAATGGCGATGTTTGAACAAACAATTAATCTGGGACAGACTGTGCAAGTTGTAGAAAAGCAGCCTAATGGTGAATTCCTTGTACACACAGAAAGTGATTCGTATATGACTAAAACTATTATTATTACAGCTGGAAATGGTGCTTTCGATTATAAGCGTCTTCCTCATGAAAAAGCTGAACTATTCGAAGGTAAAAACCTTTCATACTTTGTAGATGACATGCAAAAGTTTGCAAATAAAAAAGTTTGCTTATTCGGTGGTGGAGACTCCGCAGTTGACTGGGCTATGATGCTCGAGCCGATCGCCGAGAAAGTAACAATTGTTCACCGCAGAGACAAGTTTCGCGCGCATGAGTCGACCGTCACTCAAATGATGAACTCTAAAGTTGAGGTACTGACACCATTTAACCCGAAAGACTTCATCGGTAGCGAACGTATTGAAGAGGTCATAATTGAACATACAAAAGGCGAAGAAGATATTCAGTTTGATGTAGATGACGTAATTGTAAACTACGGTTTCTCTTCCTCTTTAGGACCAATCAAAACTTGGGGATTAGAGTTGGAAAAGAATAGTATACTCGTCAACTCCAAAATGGAGACTACTATTGAAGGGATTTATGCAGCAGGTGATATTTGTACGTATGACGGTAAAGTGAAGCTGATCGCAACTGGTTTTGGAGAAGCACCAATAGCTGTTTCTAATGCCAAAACACATATCGATCCATCTGCTAAACTTCAAGCGTTACACAGCACTAGTGTAATGGAAAACAAAGAAAATGAAAAAGCAACCGTATAATCTCGATGCTAAAGGAGCGTTTCTATGAGTAAATATTCTGTCGTAGATCAAGAAAACTGCATCGCATGCGGTGCGTGTAACTCAGTAGCTGAAGAAATTTTCGGTTACCATGAAGATGGAATTTCATTTGTGAAATTCGGGGACAATAATGGACAAATTGCCATTCCTAAAGAGTTGGAACAAGATCTTGAGGAAGCATATGAAGGGTGTCCTAGTGAGTCTATTCTCATTCAAGACTGTCCATTTCTAACTGCATAACACTCACGCATCTACAGGTTGAAGGCATTTCCTCTACTATGTAGATGCTTTTTCAAAACAAATATATTCTCCTTAATTAAAGAAAAGAGTGAGATCTAATGAATCATTCAAACAAAATTTGGACCAAAAATTTCATCGTTCTTTTTGTTATCAATTTTATACTTGCATTGATCTTTTTCCTACTTGTCTCAACCATCGCTGTATTCTCCGTTGAGAACTTTCAAACGTCTACAAGCATAGCGGGTCTTTTATCTGGAACGTTTGTTATTGGTTCATTATTCGCACGTTTAGGCGCTGGTCGTCTTATCCATAAAGTAGGTAGCCAGAAAGTTTTGTTAGCTGGTTTAATTGGATTTTTGCTGACAACTGGATTATATATTTTCATTAGCGACATCACACTATTTTTTCTCAACCGTCTACTTCATGGATGCTCATTTGGGATAGCAAGTACAGCAACCGGCACAATTATTGCGCAGATCATTCCTCCCTCACGCCGTGGTGAAGGAATTGGCTATTATAGTTTAAGTACTATATTATCTACAGCGATCGGGCCTTTTTTAGGTATTTTTATCGTTACACAAACAGCAAATTTTTCTTTAATCTTTCTCTTAAACTTTATCATGGCGATTATTATATTAGGTCTTTATTTTTTAGTCAAAGTACCCACAATAGAGACTGCACCTCAAGAAAAAAAGGGATTTTCCATCTCGCAATTTATTGAATTCCGCGCATTACCTATTGCTATAGTTGCTATGGTACTTGGTTTTGTTTACTCTTCAATTATGGCTTTCATCTCTTTTTACACGGAAGAGATTGGTTTAGTGAAGGCTGGGAGTTTTTTCTTTTTAATTTATGCGTGCGTAGTATTAGTGTTCCGTCCGATCACTGGTCGTTTAATGGATCAACGAGGTGCAAATTTAGTAATTTATCCTTGTTTGGCTCTATTTGCATCAGGTATGCTTATATATAGCCAAGCGCATCATGGATATATGATCATTTTAGCCGCTATACTTATCGGTTTCGGCTATGGTAGTTTTAATTCTATCGCTCAAGCGATTGCGATAAAAGTAACGCCTAAGCAACGGCTCGGACTGGCTACTTCGACATACTTTATGCTTTTCGATTTAGGTCTTGGATTGGGGCCGTTTACGTATGGTCTATTAATCCCACATATCGGCTTTCGTGGAATTTACTTAGTAGCTTTCATTATGATTCTCATCTCGATTGTTCTTTATTTTTTGCTACACGGAAAACGTGATCGTCAATTAATTCCACTCCCAACAAATAATTAAAACGACATTTTAGCGTAATGTACAGTAAAATAGCAAACGTACATCATCATGATATTCTGTGGATTCCAAAGAATTCAACCTCATTCAAATAGAAAATGCACAATAAAAAAGACCCTATAAAGGGTCTTTTTTACTGTATTAAGCTTTTTGAACGTTTGTAGCTTGTAGGCCACGTTGTCCTTGCTCGATATCAAATGTTACGCTTTGACCTTCGTCTAAAGATTTAAAACCTTCGCTTTGGATTGCAGAGAAATGTACGAATACGTCTTCTCCCTCTCCACGTTCGATGAATCCAAAACCTTTTTCTGCGTTAAACCACTTAACTGTACCTTGTTCCATTATGTTTGCCTCCTAGTGTGACTCTTCACACGTTCTGTTACCATTCTTGCTCAAATACTTTAGACGATAAACCAAATCCATCTACATTTGATACTAAACAAAAACAATAATCTAATTTAACTATAATATAAACAGCATATAAAAGCAAGCGTTTTCATTTCCGTTAATGTAAATTAATTTTAAAAATTTACCTTACCATACAATTATAGAAATTTTTACAATTAATGTTTGACACATACTATAGAAATTAAGTTTTTTATACTGTTACTTAGTCTTTCATAAAAAATTATTTTACTACTAAACCTCTTGCTTTTCTGAACTCTATAATATTCTTATCTAAAATATGACCTTTTTCAATAACTACCGCTTCACGTACCATAGTAGTCCAATTGCCTTCAGAAAGCATGTCAATCATTTCCGAAAACACTTCACTCAGCATCTTAGTCACTGTATGCGGGAACATCGCAGGAGTATTGTCTACGGTGTAATGAATAATCCCATCTACTGTATAAACAGGATCATCAATTGTCGAAGGGCGGGATGTTTCGATCTCTAAATTCGGATCACAACTGACATCCACAATCATCGCGCCTTTTTTTAACTTCTTCAAATCCTCTTTGTAAATAATTCTATCGGTTCTGCTCGTATCCCACATGACACAATTGACGAGAACATCATAATTATACATATTCTTTCTAAACAGTGATTCCAGTTTTCTGCCGTACACATCTACATCTGCACCTAATCCATGAAGAATTCTCAGTGCCCCTTTTGTTGTATGGCCATTACCTAAAATCGCAACTTTTGTTTCATACGGCATTTTCCCACAATATTGGTAGGACTGAATGATTGCAGCTTCACCAGCAATTTCTCGATTACGATAGAAGATATACCTTCCATTATCCAACATTTCTTCCCAAGCCATGACAGTATGATTGCCCGCCAACACTGCATCTGTAAATGCAATATCTTGAACAGCATGTGCCCAGCCGATTAATAATTTGCCAGGTGTGATTTTATCGAAAAAGTCTGCATCACCTAATTTCACATCGACTATTGCATCGCATTGCAATACTTGATCTCTAGATACGACATGGACACCTTGCGCTTTATATTCTTCATCGGAATAACCTAAAATTTCGCCATATCCTTCTTCAAAATATAGTTTGTCTACACAGTTAATCGAAGCCAAATCTTTCGGTAGTAACGCTCTTCTTTTTTCATTATTTTTATGACTAATGACAAATCCGATCGTATAAATACTAAAACCCCCATAAAATAAGTGATATATTCGTCTACTTTGTAAAAGCTGTATACAAAACGTATCATACATAGAGGTAATAATTTTACATCCAGCTTTTTTCATTATACCATATAATTGAAGAGTTATAAATTTCATTACGCACGATCACGTGAACTCTACTACATTTAAACCTCTGTACTATGCGTTTTTCACATAAGCTTTTACTGAATGGTTAAAACAATCCAAAGAAATCTGTTAGATAGAGTACGAATAAAAGAATCGAAAGTAATCCTAACCGAGAAAGTGTTAATACCATTTCGTTTTTATCTTCTGCATACTTCCATTGCATATACGCTGTAACCGACTCAGTCGTGTACGTTAGAAAGAACAGTACTACATAAGGTTCTAAAACTATGAATCTGTCTGCTGGTGATCTATACACATTAATTATTCCACCTATAATCATCATGAAAATAAAAAATATTCTAATCATCCAATCTAGCTTTCGATGAAACGGATTCAGTATTTGTTCATTTGAGAAAAATTTCATACGCTTGAGTGAAAGTAATTTCCTCATGATGATTTCGAATGTCGTAATGACAATAACTAATCCAATCACTACTATAAATAGCTTCGTCCAAAAATAAGGCTCTATTCCATAGTAATCCATCCACATCCCACCTTATAAATTCATTATGCGATTTACACATCACTCTTCAACACTTACAAACTCCGTCAAGTCAGTAAAGACGTGTTCGTATCATTCTCTTCGGTTATGTACAGTATATTTTTAAACCCTGCACCAACGGCATTGCGCTGTATAATATGTAGTAGTTTTTGGTCTTTTACGTACAATGTAAGAAAAGTTGAATCGATTACTAATAAAACGATTTGGCACTCGCTTTCAAGAAATTGTTCATACGTCGCTATCGTCTGTTGCTTCGTCAATGAGTTTTTCGAAAAGGCTTGCAATGTTACTGCTATCAAATAATATATTTGTTCAGAAATTAATATATAAAGTAATTCTCCGCTGATCTTTCCATCAGTAAATAGATCATTCTCTAAATTCCCATTCTCCACGATATACGATTCGTTCCATCCATCTACTATCCACTCGTAATTTTCTATAGGAATGCCAGCCAATATGGTAGATAAGTAGTTGCTGTGTTCATTTGGTATTTCAAAGGATATTCCTCTCATTCCTTCTCCTCTTTACTAGTTGTATTTTTACATAATCATAGCATAACAACTATAGAAATCAGTAACAGATGAGTAAAAAAATCGAGGACACCCATTTGACTAAGAATGGTATCCTCGATTGGTAAACATGTTTGTTATGCTTCTTTTGTGTAACGCAATACCGGCTTACGTGCGGCTTTCGTTTCATCTAAGCGACCAATGACTGTAGTATGTGGTGCTTCTTGAACGATTTCCGGATTTTCTTCTACTTCTTTCGCAATTTGAATCATCGCTTCGATAAAAGCATCCAATGTTTCTTTTGACTCTGTTTCTGTCGGCTCGATCATCATACCTTCTTCTACATTTAGCGGGAAGTAGATAGTTGGCGGGTGGTAGCCAAAGTCTAACAAACGCTTTGCCATATCGAGTGTACGCACACCCATCTTCTTCTGACGACGACCAGATAAAACAAACTCGTGCTTACAATGTTGCGTGTACGGCAGATCAAAATACGGTTCCAAGCGACGCATCATATAGTTCGCATTAAGCACTGCATACTCTGTTACTGCCTTTAGACCGTCTGGACCCATCGAACGAATATACGTGTACGCACGTAAATAAATACCGAAGTTTCCATAGTACGGCTTCACGCGACCGATAGATTGGGGTACATCATAATTTAAGAAGTAGCGATCATCTTCTTTTGTGATAATTGGTTTTGGCATGAATGCTGCCAGTTCATCCGTTACACCGACCGGACCTGAACCCGGACCACCGCCACCGTGAGGACCTGTAAATGTTTTGTGTAAGTTTAAGTGAACCGCATCAAAGCCCATATCTCCAGGACGCGCTTTCGACATGACTGCGTTCAAGTTCGCACCATCATAATAAAGCTTGCCGCCTACACCGTGAACAACTTTCGCCATCTCAAGAATATCTTCTTCAAAAAGACCGAGCGTGTTTGGATTGGTCAGCATTAACGCTGCCGTATCAGAACCGACTTTCGCTTTTAAGTCTTCTAAGTCTACTAATCCGTTATCATTAGACTTCACAGTGATTGTATCAAAACCAGCAACTGTCGCGGATGCAGGATTCGTACCGTGAGCGGAGTCTGGTACAAGCACTTTTGTACGCTGCGTATCGCCATTCGCTTCGTGGAATGCACGAATCATCATCAATGCTGTCCACTCACCATGCGCTCCTGCAGCCGGTTGTAACGTCACTTGTGGCATTCCGGTAATTTCCGCTAGATGCTCTTGTAAATCATAAGCTACTTCTAACGCTCCTTGAACAGTAGATTCGTCTTGTAGTGGGTGAATCCGCGCAAATCCAGGAAAGCGTGCTACCGCTTCGTTAATTTTCGGATTGTATTTCATCGTACATGAACCGAGTGGATAGAATCCTGTGTCGACTCCGTGGTTACGGTTAGATAATGCAGTATAATGACGCATAATATCCAGTTCTGAAACCTCTGGTAGTTCAGCGTCTTCTGTACGGATAAGTTGTTCCGGAAGAATCGTAGATACATCTACTTCAGGTACATCGAGCGCCGGTAAACTGTATCCGATACGTCCAGCTTTAGATGTCTCAAAAATGAGAGCTTGATTTTCGTTATGCATGGATAGCCTCCAGTTCTTGCACGAATGCATCGATTTCTTCTTTTGTACGTTGTTCTGTCACAGCGATTAACGCATGATTCGCTAATGTTTCATCTAATAAACTTAAATCATAGCCGCCAATAATTCCTTGATCCAGCAAGCGTTTGTTTACTTCCTTCACTGGAGATTTCAAGTTTACAACAATCTCATTGAAATGAGCGGGACCAAACTTCACATCAAATCCTGCCTTTTCAAATGCTTGTCGCGCATAAGCAGTTTTGGCAATATTTTGATACGCGATTTCCTTTACTCCTTCTTTTCCAAGAGCAGTCATTGCTACAGATGCTGCTAATGCATTCAATGCTTGGTTCGAACAAATGTTAGAAGTCGCTTTGTCGCGACGAATATGCTGTTCACGGGCTTGCAATGTTAAGACATATCCCCGGCGTCCTTGATCGTCAGTTGTTTCTCCAACTAAACGGCCTGGTACTTTACGCATCAATTTTTTCGATACTGCGAAATAACCACAATGCGGTCCGCCGAATGATTCTGCAATACCGAATGGTTGTGCATCCCCAACAGTAATATCTGCTCCAAGCGCTCCTGGAGGTGTTAATACTCCAAGTGCCAATGGATTGGCTGAAACTACGAATAACGCGCCATGATCATGTGCAATTTCGCCCATTATTTGAAGATCCTCTACTTGACCGAAGAAGTTCGGATATTGAACGAGTACTGCTGCTGTTTCATCATCAATCAATTCTTTTAACTTCTCTACACAAGTGACACCATCCGTATGTGGGATAGTTACGACTTCGATGGATTGTCCGTCCGCATAAGATGTAACAACGTCACGGGATTCAGCATGTACTGTAGAAGAAACTAACAATTTCTTACGACGTGTATGTCCTGCCGCAAGTGTTCCTGCCTCTGCTAATGAAGTTCCTCCATCGTACATTGAAGAGTTCGCCAACTCCATTCCTGTCAATTCACAAATCATCGTTTGGAATTCGAATATGGCCTGTAGCTCTCCTTGTGAAATTTCGGGCTGGTAAGGCGTGTATGCTGTATAAAACTCTGAACGTGAAATCACATGATCGACAATGACCGGTCGGTAATGATCGTAGACGCCCGCACCTAAAAACGATGCATAGTCTTGCGCATTACTGTTCTTTGCCGCTAACCGACCTAATTCTTTCAGTAAAGAAGTTTCGGATTTTGCAGGCTTAATATTATAGTCTCCTGTAAAACGAACTTCTTCAGGAATATCCGAAAACAATTCATCGATGGAAGAAACCCCGATCGTTTCAAGCATGTCTTTCTGGTCTTGCTCCGTCATTGGAAGATAACGATGCTTCATAATAGTTTTACCCCTTTTCACTTATGATCTTTTATAGAAAGGTGAGCCGATTACTTTGGCCTTTAACCGTTTCGAACGAATTTCTACTTCCACTTCAGTTCCTAACTCAGTACATTCTGTGTTCAATAACGCAAAGCCGATATTTTTCTTTAATGTAGGTGATTGCGTTCCAGTCGTGACTTCTCCTACTTCTTGCTCATCAGAATATACTTTGTATCCTGTACGAGGGATCCCTTTATCAATCATTTCAAGCCCTACTAACTTACGCTTTACCCCTTGCTCTTTTTGTTCTTTCAGTGCGGCTTTACCGATAAAGTCTTGCTCTTTATTTAGCTTCACTACAAACCCAAGCCCTGCCTCTAACGGTGAAATTGTATCGGAAAGTTCTTGACCGTACAGCGGCAACCCTGCTTCAAAGCGTAATGTATCACGCGCTCCAAGACCTGCAGGCACTACACCTTCAGCTTCACCAACTTGCAGAATTTTAGGGAATAGCGCCTGAATAGCTGCTGGTGAACCGTAAATTTCAAAGCCATTCTCTCCTGTATACCCTGTACGTGAAACGAGAAAATTTCCCTCACCAATTTGTACATGCTCTTTAAAGCGGAAAAACGTAATTTCATCTAGAGGTTCATCTGTTAACTTCTGCAATACTTCTTGCGCTAAAGGACCTTGTAGTGCTAGTAACGCATAATCAGCCGATTGGTTTTCAATCACTACATTCTCAGTTTGTTGCTTTTCCATCCAGGCAACATCTTTGTCGATATTAGATGCATTTACTACTAAAAGGTAACGGTCTTCTGCAAGTTTATAAATTAAAAAGTCGTCAATCGTCCCGCCCTGTTCATTACACATTACGGTGTATTGCGCTTGCCCAATTTGTAACTTTGACACATCATTCGTTACTAATTTTTGTAAGTACTCTAACGATCCGCTACCTGTAATTAGTACTTCGCCCATATGAGACACATCGAAAAGACCTGCTTTCGTACGGACTGCTTCATGCTCTGCTTTAATACTCGAAAATTGTACAGGCAATTCCCAGCCGCCAAAGTCAATCGTCTTTCCTCCATACTCTTTGTAACTTTCAAATAAGGGTGTACGCAATAGTTGATTTGTCAAACCGCTTCCTCCTTTATCATCTGACCTTATCGATCAGTAGGTAGTACATAAAAAAGGACAGGGGTCTCCTATCATAAGAGACCCCTGTCCTTTTACCTGAAAGCTTTACAGTTTCCATACTTTCTTCGGCGGCCGATTTCGGCACTCTCCAGAGATGCGTCCTGTATGCGTTTTGTTACCTGAGAGATTCATAACATTCGTTACTTGCTCCTTCGGCGGCGCCTAATGCGCGCTCTCCCCATACAATCATTCGCATTATTTAATTATTTCTTTCTTCACTGATATCTTAACATTTCATCGAAGTAAGCGCAATCTATTTCTAAAAAAGGAAATAAGACGAATGATCAGATGCTTCTACAACTTTTTCATTCGTCTTATGAATCATATTATTGATATCTTTCAATCTGAAAAATAATATACTCTGCAATATCTGTTAATGATTTCCCTGTAGTTTCCACAGTAAAATGCCCCGCTTGCAAATACATCGGTTTGCGCTTTTTATAAAGTGCTTCCAATTCTTTACGCGACGATTGCTGGACGATCGGTCGGTTGACATCAGTCGAGATTCTTCTCCATATATCGCGAAATGAAGCATTCAAGAAAAAAACAATACCCGTTTCCCGCATCAATTGGATATTCTCCGGCTTTACCGCTACCCCGCCACCTGTTGCGATAATACAGTAGTCTTCCGGAAACGAACGCAAAAACTCTGTTTCTAGTTGGCGAAAATACGGTTCGCCGTGCTTCTCAAAAATTTCAGGTATTGTCAGTTGCATTTGTTCTGATATTTCATGATCCATATCATAAAATGCAATATCCGTAAGCGTGTGCAGTCGTTTACCAATCGCGCTTTTCCCACATCCCATAAATCCTACTAAATAAATCCTTTTCATAGTTAACCATCCCGTTTCATTAATTTGACTGCCTTTTGTGTATAATATATTTCCAGCGAGTCATATAATCCGTATAACCTATCATGCCATGAAACGAGGGAGAAAAGAAAGAGACTTACGAAAAAAAGTAGAACAATGGCGAAAATAAATGTACCTCCCTTCTCATTTCGTATATAATCCAATCGCAAACGTCCCTTCCTTTGTAGTTCCATCCGTTTTTTTCACTGCTATCGTCAATTGATTGTTGTCGATTGAAAACTGACAAGATGCTAAATCAACGAGTAACGGCACATGTCCGTCACCGTTTACTAATTTTCGGATCATTTGTTTATAAGTTTGCAGGGTGATTTTACCTCTCTCATTGTAAAAACTTACGCTCGTAGCCGTTGGGGCTTCCACAATTGAGACTTCTTCCAGCATTTCTTGCACTTCTAACGAAAAAACTTCCCAATCACTCAAAAGTTCTTCTTGGTAAACGACTTGTACTGGTGCTTTCCAAAAGTAAAATACGATCGTCAGTTGGATAAGAATCGTAAATAGGAGTAGATGAATCATACTCTCAAACAAAGAAAATCCTTTTTCATTAAGCTTTTTCATAGATTCACACACTTACTGGTAAACCCCTGTAATCCTTCATATGTTACACAAATTTCTTCCATTTTTACTACCCAATGATACTCTAGTTGCTCGTGTGTACGTACCCCCGATGTTTGGTTACGCGCCCGGTAATGAATAGCTGCCTGGTAACTTGTTTGTGCCGCAACCATCGACTGTTTTTTTGCGACTACAGTAGTCGTCAGCTTCGTAGCCAAAGGCAAAAGAGAACTAAAAATCACCATGATGATAAGGAGGGACAGCATAGCTTCTGGCCAGGATTGTCCTTTTTCATTCATTGATGATCATCCTCCCTCTTTCGAATTGAAAATTAATTCCTACGTTTCCTAATGTTTTTGTAACAAAAGTCATTCGGCCAGTTGGGGATAAATCACCATTTGGCATAAAGCTTAATCGCTTTAGCTTTGTGCCTTCCCCCCTTCTCATCCCTTTAGGGAATCTACCTTCAATCAAAGTCGTTTCATCTAATTTTGTAACTAGATAAGATGTCCCTTCTTCAGAAAACACCACTTCTATATGTTCTCTATGAGTAATCGCATATAGTTGCGCTTCGTAAACTACTGACATAAATTCTTTTAATGCATCTTCCTCCGATTGTTGTTGTAGTCTCTTGTCGCTAAACGGCAAGATGATACTAGTCAATATAACGACTATGGACAGTACAAGAAGTAGTTCCACAAATGTGAATCCGAGTTCTTTATTCCGATTATCCGCCCGTCTTCGCAACTGTTACCTTCCCGTCCGTTCCAATGGCGATCGTACTGCCGTCTGGGCAAGAAGGGCTTTCAGGCAAATAGTCACCATCTGTTAATTCGGACAATGTAGGATTCTTTTTCTCATTCATTTTAAACGCTTGGATCTGTCCTTCAACCATTTTCACATAC
The DNA here is from genome assembly GCF_003351785.1 of Sporosarcina sp. PTS2304. GTDB lineage: Bacteria > Bacillota > Bacilli > Bacillales_A > Planococcaceae > Sporosarcina. Next base: position 919,926 of record NZ_CP031230.1, on the reverse strand, counting down.
GCATCGCATCCTTTGTCATCTATTGATTTGGAATGCTTCGTCACATTCGGGATTGCGATTAATATGAGTACGGTAATAATAAGCAACACGATCATCATTTCTATCAATGTAAACCCTTTTTCATTCTTCAACAAACTCCTATACCTCCTTCATATACTGTCGATCATTTTATAAACAGGCAATAATATAGATAAATAAGAAAGCAAAATACAAACAGCTAATATACCGAAGAGAGCCGGTTGCAAAATAGTCATCCATTGATTGATTTTTTCTTCAAGTTGCTGTCCGGTATGTTCACTGTAAATCATTAACTCTTTCGAAAGATAACCAGTATCTGCCCCATGTTTTGCGAAATCAGCTAACCGCGCAGAAAGTCCGTCGGTTAATTTAATGGATTCATGTAATGACTCTCCATAAATTACATAACTATTTAGCTGACTTGTCATGACAGCTAGTATAGGATCTTCTGTTTGTTCCTTTAAGACCTTCAATGCACTTTGTAATGATAAGCCCGATTGCAATAAACTGCCTAACTCACTCGCAAAATCTCGCGTCTTCATTTCTTTGAAAAACGTTCCCGCTATCGGTAATTTCAGTATTATTTTCAATAGTTGTTCGGATGTTAATCTCTTCACCCATACTTTCACACATACATAACTTACGAAACCTATTGCTGAAATAATCAATAACAAGTCAGGGATAAATGAAACGATATGGGGCAGAAGCTGGACTACTCCTGATTGTTCGTTCGCGCGCATAACGGTCAATGCTTCAAAGTTTGGTAAGAAAAATTGGCGAAATGCTACAAGGAGCAGTAAGAGAAATGAAAATAATACCGCGGGGTAGGCTAGTAATTTTTGAATTTGCTTTTGCTTTTCCATTTTATAATTCAAACGATTTGCTACTTCATTTAATGCGCGCAGTAAATTTCCATCTACCTCTGCAATCGTTATAGGCAACATGAGACTTTTACTAAAACCAAGACTTTTCAATACGTGTGAAACGCCGTAACCACTTTTCAATTCTATTTCCACTTGTCTTAAAGAGTCCTCATAATCTTTCGTGTGATAAGGCAAAATTAGGATCAATCCTTCGTGAAACGTATAACCTTCTTCCAACAACACTGATAATCTATGCAAAAACTCAGCAGGTTTAACTAATTTCCGCCTCGACCGCTTACGCGAGAACCGTTTATTTTGCATGGTCTGTTACCGTTTCATAAAGCAACAATTGCTTCTCAATGTTCTGATCGCTCGGTGAAGTAAACCGTTGACCAGCAGCGATCGCTTCCGTTGCTTCTGCAATAGCTACTTCATTCAAAATCTCAAAAATCGCGGCTGTTTCACCCGAATGCTTAGTAACTAAACGCTGGGCAGAAATTGCAATGATCGTTTGTCTAAGTTCTTCTACATGTATCCCTAAGTCCAGTAAACGGTATAAGCAACCAACGGGATCTTTCGCATGAATCGTACTAAGAACTAAATGACCTGTTAAAGCCGCTTCTACTGCAATTTTAGCAGTTTCGGCATCGCGGATTTCACCGATCATAATGACGTCTGGAGAATGACGTAAAATCGCCTTTAATCCAGCAGAATACGTAATTCCAGACCGCTCATTCACTTGGATTTGCAATAAATGACTATGGTTATTTTCCACAGGGTCTTCTAGCGAGATGACGTGACGCTGCAGTGTAGCTACACAATGCGATGTCAATGAATACAGCGTTGTTGTTTTTCCTGAACCTGTAGGACCTGTGACGAGAAATAGTCCTTGTTTATTGGCAATTGCTTCTGATAATTCTTTTGTCCACTCCGGATTCATACATAATTCAGGAAGCGGAACGATTTTGTCATGTCTCTGAATACGAATAGCGACACTTTCTCGCAACTGAATAGAAGGGATGGTGGAGACACGGAAGGAATAGTTATGTTCGGAAAATGACCGATGAAAGGAACCGCTTTGAGGTCTACGCTGTTCACTAATGTCTAACGACGATAGAAATTTATAAAATGAAACTAGACGACTTCCTAGCATATGGGGAAATTGACCGATTTTCGAGAACACTGAGTGTTTGCGGATCGTCACGTCATAACCTTCTGCAGTCGGAACAAAATGCATATCTGTCGCTTCTGACTGAATGGCTTTCTCCAGTAACTGAAAGCATGTTTTTTCTATAGGATTTTCATTAATTTTCATAAGCCTCCCCTTTCTTCATTGGACAAGAGACCACTTCCCGTCTTAGTGCGGAGTATACAATGAATTAGAGTTTTTTAAAAATACACTACAATTATGTTAATTCAATTTTACCTATCAAAATCGCAGCAAAATTCAATTCTTAGACGATATTTCTATCCGAAAATGAATTTTCATATTATTTTTGTGAAATGTTCTGTTATACTAGAGCCAGCTATTGTCTACGTCACTTCTACAAGTACACTCTTTTGTCACAATGTGAAATTGATTGGAGTTTACTTTTAGGCTGACGTTCTATTATAATGGATAAGAGCTTATTGTATTGTTGTGAAGGAGGGACTCGTAGATGGATAATATGTTTAAACTTTGCGGATTCTGGACAGGTATTTTTGCAGTTATGTTCTATGTAGGACACATGGTACCTGCTTCTTTACTGCTGGTCGCAAGCACGATCTTCTTTATACTACTTGGATACTTGAAACTTTCAGAGCGTATGTACGTATACCTATTCGGAGCATACTTAATGATCTTTATGGTTGGTTTCAGTTACTATTCCATTTTTATTCACGTACCAGGTGGAGGACACTAATCCGTACATACAAAAAACAGCCTTCATATGAAAGCTGTTTTTTGTTTTGCTTTTTTTATAAGCCTGTTGATTATCCAACAAAGGAATTGGCTTTTGGAAATGAGTTGCTTTTGACAAGTAATTGTAGAGATAGTGTACGTATTAGGATTCTCCCTCCGGAAAGCGTATCGTCTAGAAGCGCAAGCCGCAAGATACTGTAAGTCTATCTCTCCATCCAATCGCCCTAGTCGAATTCACTTTTAACTAAATAAATGAGAGAACTATTCTTAATATGATAATCTACATTTAAAAGCCATGTAAATAGGGATTGGTATCTTTTTCGTTTCCTACCGTAGTGGCAGGACCATGTCCCGAATAAACAATTGTGTCGTCATCCAGTGACAGCAATTGTTCATGAATCGAAGTCAGCAACGTCTCTGTATTCCCGCCTGGCAAATCTGTACGGCCGATGCCGCTCTGGAATAACGTATCTCCTACAATGGCAAAGTTCCCGTCTTCAAAGACGTAGGTAACACTTCCTGGCGAATGTCCAGGTGTACGGCGTGTTTCTATCATAAACGGCCCTATTTCTAATGACTTCTCATCTTCCAATAAGATATCTGCCGGTTTACATACTACATCGGGAAGCACTGGATATTTGCCTGACCCGTTCAACATCGCATCACTCATCCATTTCTTTTCCGCCACATGCAAATAAACGGGAATATTATACGCATCACGCACCGTGTCTACCGCACCGATATGATCGAAATGTGCATGAGTTAATAACACCGCTAACGGCTTTACGGATAACTTTCGCAATTCAGCAAGCAACGCTTCTCCGTCGTATCCGGGATCGAACACTAAACAATTTTTCTGATCGTCCACCACAATATAACAATTCGTTTGAATCGGACCTAAAGGATAGGTATGTACTCTCAATTATATCACCTCAATTTCTAATAATAATGAAACGTGAGACATATTTCAAACAATCGTCATTATTTAATCTCGACAAATCGTTTCTTTAACAGTACAATAGAGGAGGAATATTGCTTTACGGCATTCATTTTTTCACTGTTGAAAGGAGTGTCTTCTCAATGAATTTATTAGTAATCATTTTTGGATTGATTGCAATTTTAGCAGTCTTTGGAACGGTCCAAGCTTTTAAAGAGCGGAATCTATTAAGTATTGTTTTCAATGTGGTAACGGTTGTAGTTATCGGAGGATTTACGATCGCTACTGTCATATATGCAGGATACCCGCCACAGTTACACAAATAAGTTCCAAAAAATAAGGACAACTCTTCTACAGGAGAGTGTCCTTATTTTTTATTTACTTACTAACCATTCCATTTTCTCGCCTGTCTCCAGTTGAATCATCGTTTCCAACCGATTGCCGGTGAGGCATCTATCAGTAGAGTTGCAACTCATTAACTCACCTTCAATTTCGTACTTCTCTACTTCGTCGCCCGAATGTAACTGATGTAGAAATATAGTCGGCATGGATGAGGTTTGATCCGCAGTAGACATAACAATCATTTCGTCATCCAACATCTCCGCGTGTACTGCCGCTTGCGCAGGGTTCCCTAACACCCATGTATACAGTTCTTTCCCCTCTGCATCCAGTACTTTATAACGCTTCGTCTCACCTTCGGGTTGTTCCAGCAGTAGTTGCGTAGAAGAAGCAAAGAATTGAGTAACATCTGATGCAAGCAAGATCTTGTCGTTTGTTACCAGCAGTTCTTTCACTATTGTGGAATCTTCTTTATAAACGATAGCGTCCTCTCCCAGCCACTTCGGAAATGGATCACTTAGCGCGAGCTGTGTGATCTCTTGTTTCTTGCTGTCATACATGTAGGTTTCATAGCTCCAGTCCTCGGCAAACGCCGATAACAATAGCTTAGAAGTATCTGCCGGATTCCAATTTATCTCAAGTTCTGAAGATTCGATTACTAATTCATCTATAATTTCCGCATTCTTCGTAAACAATATAATAATGGCTTCTGTCGAATTATTGGAAGTCTTGACAAGAAATTCTTGAGAAGAACGATGAATGAGTACGTCAGAAATAATAGCAGAATCTGTATAGAGAGTCTTAATTTCGCCTGTTACTATATTAAATGCTTGGACATGATTTTCATTTTCCTGATGAACGACGAAACCGATTGTCTGCTCATCGAACCATCCAGCGACGAACCGAAACTCGTCTTCGGGTATATTTAATGTTTGAATCATTTCTTCCTCTTCCATATGTGGTTGAGGTTCTTCAATTGCCTGTTGCTGACATCCTAGAAGAGCTATCGCTAGAATTGGCAGCCAAATGATCCGCTTCACAACATCCCCTCTTTCTATGTATAAAAAAGGCTACGCAGCTTCAAAAGCCGCGCAGCCCATTACATTATTTTCTTTCTTTTAACTCTGGACTGCCTTCTGGATGCTCTTTGAAGCGAAGTAAGTCTCCGTTGATCAATGCATCCGAATAATTCAATTCTGTTGTGGCGCGCTCTACATACGGATCACACGCAGCCTGATCTGTTGGTTCCCGCGTTTCCACATCATAACAAACTTCTTGTGCATAAATATAATTCTCTGTTATGAGACGACCGTCACGGAAAATGACAAACGGCTCATGATCGGGTGAGAATACATCGGAGCCAAATTGCATATCTGATTTCGTATCAATTCCGAGCAAGTGGAGAATTGTCGGACGAACATCTAACTGTCCAGCAAGCTCATCCATTTTCTTTCCTTCACCGTACCCAGGAATATGAATAAACATAGGCACCTTTTGAAGCTCCGCATTATCTAGCGGGGTAATTTCTTTATCCATGTACATGCCCATTGCTTTGTTATGGTTTTCAGAAATTCCATAGTGATCTCCGTACATGACAATAATTGAATTGTCATATAGTCCACTTTCTTTTAAATCAGTGAAGAATTCTTTTACAGCCTCGTCCATATAACGAACTGTTTGGAAATACTTATTTAATGTGTTGGAGTTAGACGTATATTCAGGAATAAGCTTGTCTTCTTCATCCAAATCGAACGGGTGATGGTTCGTTAACGTAATCATACGTGTTTCAAACGGCTGTGGCATTTCTTTCATCATTTCTACTGATTGATGGAAGAACGGAATGTCTTTCATGCCCCAGTTGACCGCTTCCCCTTCACCGATCGTATAACTATCTACATCATAGAACTTTTGAACATCCAATGCTTTATACATAATGTCACGGTTCCAGAAACTCTTACTGTTCGGGTGCATAACGCTTGTAAAATATCCATTCTCGCCCATACGTTCAGACAATGAATCGTAAGTATTTCCGCTATTCGTGAAGAATACGGCACTGCCATTACGACCATACAATGAATTTTCTACGATAAACTCTGAATCTGATGTTTTCCCTAAGCCTGTTTGATGATAGAAGTTATCGAAATAAAATGTGTCTTTGTCATTTGTCAATTCGTTTAAGAATGGCGTAACCTCATGTCCATCCATATCATTGTTAATCACGAAATTTTGCAGAGATTCCAGTGAAACAATAATGACGTTACGGCCTTTCGCTACGCCGAACATATCCGGGTCTGGCTGTGCGTGATTGGCTTTCACGTAGTTTTCAATTTCTGTTAGCTCTGTACCATCAGCGAACGTCCGCTGTGCATGTGATTTTGATTGAACGAATAAATCATATAAGTGATAGTTATACGTTCCGATATTTTTGACTAGCAATTCACGGTCAAAGCTTCGTGTCAGTAATTGTGGACGTTGCGCTTCAGCCATCGCCAAGTTGAACATTAGCAACGTAGCAGTCGCAGCGAAATACACTTTGCGTCCTACTTTTCTTTCAGTCACTTGAACAGTAGCTTGAGGAATGAATTTAATCGCTACTAAAACAAGCAAAACATCCGTAAAGAAGAAAACATCTAGAAAACGCATATTTTCCGTAATAGAAGAACTTAAATCTGCAAAGTTACTCGTTTGGAATAATAATGGCAGTGTAATAAAGTCTGTGAAAAAACGATAAAATACCGCGTTACTAAACATGACAACTGAAGTTAAAATGCTCACTGTTAAAATATAGCGATTACGTGTTTTCGTTTTTTTGATGAATAATGCAATCCCATAAATAAACAGCAAAAATGCTAATGGGTTAATAAATAAAATAAACTGTTGCATCGCATTATCGATTTTCATATTGAAACTTGTAATATACCCGATGTAGGTAGTCAACCAAGTAGCGATTACGGCGATAATGAGTACGGAATGCTTAGGCCATGAAATCTTACTCATTCCATCTCTTCCTTTCATTTCTGTTTCTAAAAATAGTGTATGATTAATTTTTGCTCACTGTACTATAGACGTTTGACTGAGTGAAAAGTTTCACAATAGGAGATAAATAAATAGATTGTCCTATAACTTGTTAATTTCTCTTCGTAATACTAACAATGCTTGTAAATACGTTTGCTTATCGATAAATTGATGATCGAACAGCTCTTTTATTTCCGACTCCATTACTATACTGTCTTGTCTTTTATTTCCTGTATATATAATAACGCCAAACTTCTTCAGTAATTGAAGTACATCATAAAATTCATTCATTTGTTTCACGTGCTTTCTGACAGTCTATTCTACGTTGTTCAGTAAAAATATATGAAACAGGAATATCATGAGATTCCCTCTCTATAGTATCGGTCATTTGTCGTTCAAATGCCAGTGATACTGTTTCAAAAGGATAATCTACTAAGTAGCGATCATAGTATCCTCCGCCAAATCCAATGCGATACCCTTCTGCTGTATAGACGACACCTGGCACAATTTGAAGATCAATTTCTTCAGGCGCTACAGATACAGTAGATTCTACGCGCGGCTCGAGTAAATCCATATAGACAGTTTCCGTCTGATCAAATGATGTAATGAGGCGAAAATCCATTTCTCTAGCGGCAGCGATACATTTAGGAATCGCAATTCTTTTTCCAGCTTGCCAAGCGCTTTCGATCAAGTGATGCGTTGCGACTTCCGGAAACCTTGAAAGCGTGATTCCGATCGTATGTGCATTCTTAAATTCATCCGAAGCAAGAAATTTCTCACGTATTTCAGCTGATTTTTGTTCGTGATCAGATGGAGTTAATTGATGTAGTTGCTTCAAAATCTGGTTGCGAAGAATTTGCTTTTCCATTTTGCGCTACCTCCCGTAAGAAAAAACCAAAACCGAAGCAGGTTTTGGTTTTACTAATTATTTCGTTTCACGGTGCAACGTGTGCTTTTTTTCACGTGAGCAATATTTGTTCATTTCGATACGCTCTGGATTGTTACGCTTGTTTTTCTTTGAAGTATAATTGCGCTCTGCACATTCCGTGCAAGCGAGTGTAATATTTACGCGCATTATTTGTCCCTCCCACTCAATAGCGATAGATATAAATTTAAAATATGAGCATGATCTATACGACTAATAAATTATACCATATATTTTTTTATTGTACAGCAGAAACATTGAAATATCATTCATCTGACCCTTATGGTATTATGTAGAAAACTCTAGTTATTTTGGAGGTACATACAATGGATATCTCTTTATTATTACTCATCATTGGTGTAGTGGCTGTCGTTGCCTCTTTTTTTGTAGGCAGCAATACCCGGGTATTGGAAGATGAATTGGAGAAGGTTTCTATAAGTCTCCATCAAGAGACGAGTAATTTAAAAAAACGCGTGCGAGTGCTGGAAGAAGAATTAATGATTGCAGCACCTGCCCAAGAAAGCTTCGAAGCGCCAAAAAAACCCGTTCATGCCATTATTGTGAATCAAATTACTTCTTTGCATAAGCAAGGATACACCGTCCTCGAAATTTCGCAGAGATCATCACTTGCAGAAGAAGAAGTCATTGCAGTTCTGCGCTCTAAAGGAGTACGTTTATGATCAGGCAAGTATTACGCACTGTAGGCATTGGGTGTTTACTGGCGGGCGGTATTTTGTACATCGTCAATACTCCGCAAGCATCCAATACTTCATTAGAAAAAGAATTGACTGCAATTCAACAAGAATTAGCAGCAGTAAAAAAAGAATTAGCTATTTCCCAAACCATTTCATCCAAAAATCCTAATTCAAAAAAATTCACGAATGGACGTGAATTTATTGTAGCACCGGGAACAGCATCCACCGATTTATCCAAACAACTAGAAGAAGAACAATTCATTGATGATGCAGAAAAGTTTGATGCATATATGGAAGAAAATGATTATACAGATAAAATGGAATCTGGAACATTCATGTTATATGATGGTATGAGGTTTCCGGACATTGCACGTGTATTATTAGGACTATAATTCACGCTTAATAGTAATTTGATAAGTAGAGTACATGGATCTTCTATACTATATACACGTAAAAACAACCTCCCGCGTATGCCCAGGAGGTTGTTTTTATTCATCCACTTTTTTAATTTTGATCTCTGGTGAAGATGTCTTGATAGATTCCGCATTACGCTGTCTCTTCAAGTCGAAGAATACATCTAGCGCTTCTCTCGCAATTTCACTTGCAGTTGCGGAAGGATAACGTTTCGTATTTGTTGAAATATACGGCACGATTACCGAATAGGCCACTTCTGGATTTTTAGAAGGTGCATAGCCGACATGTGAAAGGTTGATTGTCGGAATGACGGGATTTGATTTGTTGCCAGTATAATAGAAAGACTCCGCCGTTCCCGTCTTACCCGCTCCGTCATAAGAGGCACCGGCCAGTAAACCCGACGCCGTTCCGTTATTTCCATAGTAAACATAATGCATACCTTTTTTTACTTGGTCAATTTCTGGTTGCGAGTTTTTAATGTAGTTTAATAGTTGGACAGGTCGCTCTTCAACTAAAGGGCCGAGCACATCGCCATCTGGTGACGGTTCTCGAATTTCCTTAAGGATTCTCGGGGCAATTCGTTTGCCATCTGATGCAATCGTCGCTACATATTGAGCCATTTGCAATGGTGTGTACGTATCGAACTGGCCGATCGAAAAGTCAAGGAGCTTCCCAGGGATCGTTTCCGTCCCGGTCACTCCGGTATATTCACCCGGCAGATCAATTCCCGTTTTCACCCCTAATCCAAAGGAAGCAAAGTTCTCCCGGAATGTATCGAACGCCTTTTTATCAATTGGCAGCCCTTGTCCTGGACGATAAACAGCATTACCTAGCCCCATTGCGATACGGAACATATAGACGTTTGATGATCGTCCAATTGCCGAAATGTCATTCAGCGCTACGCGACCATTAGGGTTAAATAGAGAACGCTTATATCTACCACCGACATTGATCGGTTGGTCAATTTTCACTTCGCCGATCCGTGCAGCTCCTTCATGATATCCTGTCAGCATTGTTGCAAGCTTGACCGTGGAACCTACTTCATAGGCTGAAGTAAATGTACCGAATGTATAATCTTGAATCGCCCATTTTCCTGTCGATTCATCTTTCACAACTTTCTTACCGACTAACGAAAGGATCTCGCCATTATTTGGGTCTAGCATGACTAAGAATGCTGACTCTAACGCACTAGTATTCGGTGTTTGTTTTAGTCGTAATAATTTATTCGATACGACATCTTCCAGTGCATGCTGCAGGTCAGAATCTGTCGTTAAGACGAGATCTTTCCCCGGCACTCCTTCTTTCACCGTTTTCGTTTCTATTACTTTGCCTGTTCGATCTTTAATGTTTTTGACGATCGTTTTTTGACCTTTTAATAAATCTTCATAATAGGATTCCAAATAACTTCTGCCGACACGGTCATTTCTGGAATAATCACGTGCCAGAAAATAGTTTACATGAGAACGCGGAATTCCTTCTACCGGACTCGTAGTAGACCCTAATATGGCGCTATCCGACTTTTTGACACGTTCCCAATCAGTAGTCGTATTAAAGCCGGGCAATTCATCCAGTCGTTCAGAAATAATCGCAAATTCTCTATCTGTCACACCATCACTTTTGATGATTTGCGGTGAATAGGCATATCCCGCCATCATTTCACGGTAAATGGCGAGCACTTTTATATCCTCAGACGTTAACGAAGAGAGTTCTTCGTCAGTAATTCGATCACGCGTTAACTGATTGATTTGTCTTTGGACATCTTTTTTCGATAGTTTGTCATCTTCACTCAAGCTGATCTGTTCTTCTTTTGGAACCTTTTTTGCGGCTTCTTCAGGGTTCAATAAGATCCAAAAATCTCGCTTATCACCTATTGTCACTCGTTTCGTATCGGCCGCCATCCATTTCGATATTTTTCTGGCAAGCTTCAACATTTCTGCTGAAGTCGTAGAAGACGTTTTAGTATATGTAATGGCATTTTTCGCTTCATTGTCTATGAGTACTTGCCCATTGCGGTCGAAAATTCTTCCTCTTGGTGTACTAGTGTTTACCGCGATTTCTTCTGTCCGTTCTAGCGCACTTGTATAATCGTCGCCTTTTACAATTTGCAAATACCCTAAACGAAATATTAGCAAAGAAAAAAGGGCGAATATCGCCACGAAGAGAAAATTCATTCGAAATGGAATGTGTTGACGTTGAGTCGCTTTTGACTGATCCGTCTTTTTCTGGTTTTTCTTCAACAGGAATCTCCTTTCTGTGAATTGGTTATGTATGCTAAATTATAACATGAAAACAAAGAGAAACACACATCTAGACGAACTAGATGTGTGTCAGGTTTCAATTATTTAGCTGCTTGGTAGCGTTTTTCAACTTCGTCCCAGTTTACTACGTTCCAGAATGCTGAAATGTAGTCCGGACGACGGTTTTGGTAGTTTAAGTAGTATGCGTGCTCCCAAACGTCAAGCCCAAGCAATGGTGTGTTGCCATCCATGAATGGAGAGTCTTGGTTAGGAGTTGATGTTACTTCAACTTCTCCGTTGTTTACTGATAGCCAAGCCCAACCTGAACCAAAGCGTGTAGTTGCTGCTTTAGCAAATTCTTCTTTGAACGCGTCAAAGCTACCGAATTTTTTGTCGATTGCTTCTGCAACTTCTCCAGTTGGTTTGCCGCCACCGTTTGGTGAAAGGATTGTCCAGAATAATGAGTGGTTTGAGTGTCCACCACCGTTATTACGAACAGCTCCGCGCTTGTCCTCTGGAACTTTGTCCAAGTTTGCGATTAGCTCGTCAACTGGCATGTTAAGAAGTTCATCATGACCTTCAAGTGCGTTGTTCACGTTTGTAATGTACGTGTTGTGGTGTTTCGTGTGATGGATGTTCATCGTTTCTTTGTCGATGTGTGGCTCCAACGCGTCATAAGCGTATGGTAGTTCTGGTAATTCATAAGCCATTTTCCATTCCTCCTCTAATTTATCTCTGTTTTGCCCTACTCCTTCACATTATCAAAATATGAAGAATCATTCAATTAAAAGGGACTTTTATCGAAGAAAAAGTAAAAAGATGATGATCATGACAACCATTAACAGCCCTTTTACTGCGACCGATGTTACGAAACCAACAACTGATCCGATACCTGTTTTGACTACTTGTGTTATGCCTGAACGTGTGACGATTAATTCCGCAATAATGGCTCCAAGAAATGGACCGATTAAAATACCGGCTACCGGAATGACAAATGGTCCAATTAATAAACCGATCGTACTTCCCCACATCCCTGCCTTACTACCACCGAACTTTTTTACGCCGACTAAATTCGCTATTGTATCCGCACCAAACAGCAACACGACAAACAGACATTCAATGATCCAAAATAACCAAGTCAGCTCTTCAAAAGAGACGATTGCTCCGTATAGCAAGAAACCGGCTAGTATAAAGATGACAGAAGGAATGATTGGGTAGATCAATCCGGCGAACGCAATCACAAACATGACAATGGCTACTATCCATCCGATCCACAACATTCCGCTCACTCCTCCGTTATCAAATATGCTTTCCTAAAATCGCTTCTGCAATATTTACTGCGTGGTCACCGATTCGCTCCAAGTTTGAAACGATATCAACGAACACCATTCCTGCTTGTGCACTACAATTTCCTTCATTTAGACGTAGAATATGATTTTTACGGAAACGACGCTCCATGTTATCAATCAAATCTTCTTTCTCAGAAACCGTGCGCGCAAGACTCGTATCATTTTTATCCAATGACTCAATAGCTTTTTCAACTGTTTCAATAGTTAACGTGAACATTTCAGTTAAATCATCCATTGCATCATCTGTTAACTTCAATTTATTCGTTTCACGTAAATCAATTAATTCAATTATATTTTCGAAGTGATCTCCGATTCGCTCAATATCGCGAACGCTATCCATTAACATGACATGTCGTGCAGATTCTGCTGGCGATACGGTAACTGAAGATACTTCCACTAAGTAATCCGTAATCTTTCGATCCAAGTTATTAATGGCATCCTCTATTTGATAGGCCGTCTCTGCGTGTTTCTTCTGACCCGTTTTCAAATATTCAAAGGATTCGTGTAGACCTTGCACACTAAAATCACCCATACGAATAATTTCTTCTTTCGCCTGACCAATCGCAACAGCTGGTGATTGTGCGATAAAACGCGGGTCGAGGTGTTTCGGCTTGTATTCGATCGTGACATCTTCCCCCGGAATCATCTTCGTGACAAAGTATGCCCATGCACCGATAAACGGGAATTGAAGAATGGTATTCGCAATGTTAAACGACCCGTGTGCGAACGCAATCTGCATTTTACTTTCCAAGTTCAAGACACCTGATATCCATTCTACGTATGCGGTGAACGGAATCAACAACAACATAAAGACTACCGTACCAACAACATTGAACAATACATGTGTTGCAGCAGCACGTCTAGCAGCAACAGAAGCGCCAATTGCAGCTAAAACCGCAGTGATCGTCGTCCCGATATTGTCACCGAAAAGAATCGGCAACGCTGCTTTCATCGTTACGAGGTCTTCAGCATAAAGACCTTGCAAAATTCCGACAGTCGCACTTGAACTTTGTACGACTAATGTGAAGATTGTTCCAGCAACAACGCCTAAGAGCGAATGCTCACTCATCGCAAGTGTAATATCCGAGAACGCTTCTAATGTACGTAATGGTTTCATACCGTCACTCATCAGTTCTAAACCTAAAAATAATCCACCGAAACCGAAGACAACTTCTCCTAAGTTCTTCACTTTAGCTTTCGGGATGAAGAAAATGAGAAACGCACCGAACGCCATAATAGGAAGTGCATAAGCTCCAACGTCTAGACCAATGATGAATGCCGTTACAGTTGTTCCGATGTTCGCACCCATAATGACGCCAATTGCTTGGCGAAGCGTCATAAATCCAGCACTTACTAGACCGACTGTAATAACAGTAGTACCCGAACTGGACTGAATTAACACCGTTACGATTATACCGACAAGAACGCCCATGAATGGATTGGTAGTAAAACGATCCAAGATTGCACGAAGTCTGTCCCCCGCCGCCTTCTGCAATCCATCCCCCATGTACTTAATTGCGAATAGGAAAATTCCTAAGCCCCCAAGAAATTGGAAAATTACTTCTTGCCAGTTCACTTCCATTGAATTGTCAACCTCCATCAAACGATTTATGTATGGACTACCGACTTCGCCAGTCACGCTTTGTGCCTGTGAAGTTCCATCTTATTATGTTTGGTAAGCGGGAGAATGTAAAGTAGCGAACGTCAATCTTTACATGCCCTTTACAATGCGGTAATAATTTGTCATAAAACTGTCGAATTCCCACGTAACATGAACGTTTACGAAAGATGATAGACTATACTACAAAGGGAGGCCGAGTCAGTGAAATTTCATCAGCTCTTTACTGCGTCATTGCACGAACCAAAGAAACTAGCTGCGTTTCGCTTACTGTCGATCGGTAAAGTCATTCAATACATATTTGTTTTCATCTTCTTGTACACAGCTGTGTCTTTTCTACAGTTTGTACTGGGTGATCATTCTATATTCCAATCTTCACCGGAATTAGCTGAAATAGGCGATACAATCGGTTTACTGATTTATCCGATCGCTTTTGTACTACAGTTAGTCATTATTACATCGTATTTATTTATTCGCGTCAGTATTTTTGCTATTATAGGAGTATTGCTATTGAAACTATTGCGTCGCCGAGGTGAATTTCGGTTTATGTGGCGAACTGCTGCGATTGCTGCGACACTTCCTATCTTGCTGACCATGGCGTTTGAATTTATACCGATGATGCAACCATACAGTATTTGGATCGCATCAGTCGTCCATTTACTCTACGTCTGGCGGGCAGCTACGTACTATCCAAAACAGCCGCAATGAATAGTCTTCTCTTCTGCCGCATAGTGTGAAGCAGGAGGGATGGACTATGAGAATACTTTTACTTGCACTCACTGTTTTTTGTATTGTTCATTTTGTTCGTGTGGATTTGACAGATGGGACAATCCCTCTTGCAGCCTTTTTTGAGGAGGAAACGTCCTGTATGGAGGAAACACCCAATCACGCAATTGTCATTCGTGTGGTAGAAGGTGATACAATAGAATCGTTATTCGCATTATATCCAGATCCGGCGCAAAATTTTCTAGAACGATTGGAACAATTTTACTCCATTAATCCTTATCTAGAAAAACAGCAGTTTCAAGCTGGTGAACAAATTAAACTGCCTATTGGCAAACCATCAGAACCTATTTGTCAAGACAACGAAAATAAGTAAATTCCATTCCATCTATTGATGAAATGTATTCATTTGAAGGAGAGAGAAGCAATGACTGAAATGACACATCGTTCCAACACCCGTCCGGTTAAAGTCGGTAACTTGACGATCGGAGGAAGTAATGAACTCTTTATACAAAGTATGACGACTACGAAAACACATGATGTGGAAGCAACTGTAGCAGAGATCATGCGTTTAGAAGAAGCAGGTTGTCAGATTGTACGTGTCGCTTGTCCAGATGAGCGTGCAGCCTATTCAATTGGTGAAATCAAAAAGCGTATCAACATTCCACTCGTTGTAGACATCCACTTCGACTATAAATTAGCACTGATCGCTATCGAACAAGGTGCCGATAAAATCCGTATCAATCCAGGGAATATCGGTCGTCAAGCAAAAGTTGAAGCGGTCGTTAATGCAGCGAAAGCGAAAGGGATTCCTATTCGTATCGGCGTGAATGCGGGGTCATTAGAGAAGAAGATTCTTGAAAAATATGGCTACCCTACAGCAGAAGGTATGGTAGAAAGTGCGCTGCATCATATTAAAATCCTGGAAGATTTGGATTTCCATGATATTATCGTGTCACTCAAAGCGTCTGACGTCAACTTGGCGATCGAAGCCTATAAATTGGCGGCTGCAGCATTCGATTACCCACTGCACTTAGGTATTACGGAGTCAGGTACACTATTTGCGGGATCTATTAAGAGCGCCGCAGGTCTTGGTTCCCTACTCTCTGCGGGAATCGGAAACACGATGCGCGTCTCGTTAAGTGCAGATCCTGTTCAAGAAATTAAAGTTGCAAAAGAGTTATTAAAAGTATTTGGTTTATCATCGAACTCTGCAACTCTTATTTCTTGCCCAACGTGCGGACGTATTGAGATCGACTTAATCTCTATCGCAAATGAAGTCGAAGAATATATTTCAAATATTAAAGCGCCTCTAAAAGTAGCTGTACTAGGTTGCGCGGTAAACGGCCCCGGAGAAGCGAGAGAAGCGGATATCGGTATCGCTGGAGCCCGCGGTGAAGGGTTACTATTCATGCACGGAAAAACGGTTCGTAAAGTACCGGAAGAAACAATGGTAGAAGAATTGAAAAAGGAAATCGATATTTTAGCAGAAGCTTATTTTGAAAAGAAACGACAAGAAGAGGCTCTCGTTCAAGGTGGCGTTACGGAATGAAAAACATCCGTTTCGGCATTGATATTGACGGAACCGTAACATGTCCAACCGCCCTGTTACCACATATCAATAAGCGTTTCGGCTCTAATCTGACACTCGCTGACATTAAAGAGTATGATTTGACGAAAGCATTTGATGTAGATCCCGAATTATTCGGCAAATGGTACAAGGAAACAGAAGAACTAATCTATCAAACGTCTCCCGCCCAACAGTTTGCTAAAGAGGTGTTGACGAGTTGGCAGAAACGATATGAGTTATTTTATATTTCAGCCCGCGGACAAAATGTTTTTGAATCCACAACGAACTGGTTTCATGAACAACAAATCCCATACGATCATGTAGAATTAATCGGAACTCACCATAAAATCGAAACAGCCAAACGATTTAACGTAGAT
Source organism: Sporosarcina sp. PTS2304 (assembly GCF_003351785.1). Classification (GTDB taxonomy): domain Bacteria; phylum Bacillota; class Bacilli; order Bacillales_A; family Planococcaceae; genus Sporosarcina. Next base: position 902,946 of record NZ_CP031230.1, on the reverse strand, counting down.
GCTTTTTTCGAGGACAAGCATGACAACGCAGTGGGAATCCACGAAGAACTAGATATTCCGGTATTTCTGTTTGACACACCGTACAATCAAGAACCTATTCCAAAAGGCGTCATCCGCGTAGCGAACTGGCAACAAGCGGATCAATACGTTAAACAACTGTTTCACACTTCTGAAATGATTACGAGCAAGTAATGTAGAGCATCGCTGTCTAGCGATGTTCTTTTTCTATGGTCAGCCCCACTCCAATCAATTGCCATAGTCAAATTCGCTTTTAAATAAATGAATGAGAAATTATCCATAATATAGTTAATCATCAGGATTGGCATTATATAAGAGTCGTTAGAACAATCTCACAATGTACACAATTACGCCATAATACGCTAAATATTTACTAGCACACCAAAATACGACATGTTTTTCTATTTAAACTTTATATGATGAACTTGTTGCTTCTATACATACATGAAATGACGAATACAATTTGAAGCGTATTATTATAGTATGGAGGATTAAAAATGAAGAGTGCTATTACAATGAAGTATATATTATTTAGAATTAAATTAAAAAAGCTGATTATGTATAAAAAAGCAGGACAATTAGGATTTACACATCCAAGCGTCGTTAAATGCAGCAGTGAACTGGATCACCTGTTAAACAGAATACAAGGCATTTGTGACTGACTTTTGTAATTTCCTACAACTTTACTCTATTGAAAAAACTTTCCGATACATAAATTAGGCAGAGAAAAACGAAATGTTTTTCTCTGCCTGATTTAGTTATGAATTGCTAATAGTGAAAACTTCCAACTATTTTTTAGTTCATTCATCGTAAGTCACCGCTGCATTACGAATACACAAGCGCCTTTTCACAGTTCGACACATCTACTGTTTCTTAATACATCTCGGACATTTTCCGTAAATCTCAAATTTATGCCCTTCAATTTCATACTCTGATAAATTGACCGTAACCATATCCATCGGGCAGCTCGGAATCGATTTCGTACTTCCGCAAGTCGTGCAAATAAAATGATGATGGTGATGATCGATCGCACATTGCATGCGAAATAGACGCTCGCCATTCAACTCTGTTTCATCAAGAATCCCCAGCTTCGAAAATACCGCTAAATTACGATAAATGGTATCAAAACTAATCCCCGGATTATCCTGCCCTACCGCATTACGCACTTCCATGGCTGTTACATAATGATCTGCCTCATCAAAAAAGCGCAATAATATCTCTCTATTTTTCGTTCTTTTATACTCATGTTTCAATAAAATATCCCATGCTTCATCGATAGTCATATGAAATCGCTCCTTTCTATGACCACAACTTTTTGCCAAAAAGGACGCCTAATAAAATTACGACTGACGTGACAACAATAGTCCCGCCAGGTGCAATATCCAAATAGTAAGCTGAAATCAAACCAATAATTACTGCGATTTCTCCGAATACAATAGAATATAATAATGCACCTTTATAACTTTTCGCCACTTGAATAGCTGCGGCCACTGGCAATGTCATTAACGAAGACACAAGCAATATACCAACGATCCGCATAGAAGCCCCAATGACCAAAGCGGTAATAATCATAAATACTGCCTGAATCATTTTTTCATTAATCCCCGACACTCTCGCATACTCTGGATCAAATGCCAATGAAAACAATTCCTTGTACAATAAATATAAGAACGCAATTACAATAACCGCAATAACTATGACAACATACAAGTCTTGGCGGCTCACTGCAGAAACTGAGCCGAATAAATACCCGACTAAATCCGTGCCAAATCCTTTAGCCAATGAAATAAAAATAGCTCCGAAGCCTATCCCCGCAGATAAAATAATTGGAATGGCTAACTCTTCAAAACTTTTATACACTCTACGCAAACGCTCAATTAGCAAAGAACCAACGACCGCAGCTCCCATTCCTAAGTAGACAGGATTTAACGCGGCGAAAAATAATACTTGTTGACTTAAATATAAACTTCCCGCAATACCCGCCAAGGCTACATGACTTAACGCATCAGAAATCATCGCCATGCGACGGACTACAATAAATAATCCAAGCATCGGTGCAATGATCCCGATAATGAGTCCGGACAATACTGCATTCTGTAAAAATTCATAAGTAAAAATGGCTTCAATCATGTCAGAGGCTCCATTTCTTTTTGATGCAATCGACGAATAGGATGTCCGTACCAGCCTGACAATTCGGATTCAGTCATTTTATCATAATCTTCGTGAGGCCCATGGAAATGAATGGTACGGTTTAGACAAGCAATATGTGTCGCGAGCTGCGTTACCACATCAATTTCATGTGTTACTAACAAAATCGCAATACCGTATTCACGATTTAGTTCACTCAGCATAGTATAAAAGGATTCTACGTTTTGCCGGTCAATCCCGACAGTCGGTTCATCCATAATGAGTAAATCCGGTTGACCTACGAGAGCTCGTGCGATAAATACACGCTGTTGTTGCCCGCCTGATAAATTACCGATGCTTTCATGCTTGAAATCTGCCATTTTCACAACGTGCAATGCATCAATCGCCTTTTGTTCGTCTTCTTTTGTATAGCGCTTGAAAAGTCCTTTTCGGCTCGCCAACCCACTTTTGACAACTTCTAGTACAGTTGCAGGAAACTTCGTCGAAAACGCATTCGACTTTTGCGAAACATAGCCGATCCGTTGTTGTTGTTTAAATGAATCGATCGGACCGCCAAACAGCTGTATCGTTCCTTTTGTCGGCTTTAATAACCCTAATATAATTTTAAGCAACGTCGATTTTCCCGAACCGTTTGGGCCGATCAAAGCCCAAAATTCTCCCGACTTCACTTCGAGACTCACATCAGAAAGTGCAACGGAGTGATGATAATTATGTGATATATGTTCTAGTTTAATAATGGAATTGGCCATATACATATCCCTTCCTTTAATTCGGAATCATTCCGATTACTTTATGAATTATATAGGAATTTGCGATGGGATACAACCAATTGAAAGGATTTGATAGTGATGGATGTATTACAATTAATTCAGCAGATGAAAATGTTATCAGACGACGAGGCAAAGCGCTATGCAGCTGAAAACGGCGTACAGTTATCTATTGCGGAAATACAGCAATTGCGTCCACTGTTAGACGAAGTGTCGCTTTCTTGGTTATTTACAGGGGTTCCTCCTTCTTTCATAGAACGTATAGCGCAAATTATCGGTTATGAAAAAACGCAGTATTATTTACAACAGCACCGTCTGCAATAGAAAAAGGGGCTGTCCAGAAAGTCAGTAAGAACTGAGTTTCTGTGACAGCCCTTTTTCTCGTGAAACGAATAGAAGAATCCTCTCTTCGCCGTTCCTTTCCGTTCCAGGCGGACGCGTTCGGGAGGGGTCGCCGCCTGGAACGAAAATCCACTCGATATCTTGCTTCAATAGGTACAAAAAAATCGCCCATTCTAGTAGAATAAAGTTACCTAACCCACTCTACGAAAGGACGATTTTTTATGCGCAATCCAAAGATTATTACGAACAGTATACCACAGAACAGCTCACTTTTTCTATAGAAGAACTTACGGCATCGCTCCGTGACCTTGAAAAGGTTCATACGGAGTTAGGAATCGTCGCACTGGTTCACAATCTGTTGAAAGTAGCGAGCATCCGCCGGCTACTTTCAACTGTGAACGACTACAAACCAAAATCAGGCAGAGAAAAACAATTCGTTTTTCTCTGCCTGATTTATTTAGGGACTTATTGGACAGCACCAGTAGTTAGTTTTGTAATTGTTGTAGTCGTTCAGGTGTAAAGTTATTTGATTTCAGCATGTCGATTTCAATCGCATACGGTGCTTTTTTATTTGCTTTGTCCGTTCCAACAAAAGGTGTTTCTAAAATTTTAGGCACATTTTTAAATGCAGGATGATGCACAATGTACGCGAGAGCTTCAAAACCAATATGACCAAAGCCGATATTTTCATGGCGGTCTTTTCCTGCTCCGCACACATTTTTACTGTCATTTACATGAATAACAGAGATTCGGTCAAGCCCGACAATTTGATCGAACGTATCTAGTACGCCAGAGAAGTCATTGACGATATCATACCCTGCGTCATGAACGTGACATGTGTCAAAGCAGACGGATAAACGATCATTATTTTCAACACCATCAATGATTTTGGCAATTTCATCAAAACTTCTGCCACATTCAGTACCTTTTCCAGCCATTGTTTCAAGCGCGATACGAACAGTAGCGTCTTCAGACAGCACTTCATTGAGACCTTCGATAATTTTATCGATGCCTATAGCTGAACCCGCCCCTACGTGAGCGCCGGGGTGCAAGACAATTTGATTCACCCCTAGTGCTTCTGTACGCTGGATTTCCTGTTGTAAAAAATCCACGCCTAGACGAAACGTTTCCGGCTTCGTCGTATTCGCCAGATTAATAATATACGGTGCGTGTACGACGACATTTGACTGTCCGTTCGATGCCATATGCTTTAATCCATCCGCAATATTCAATTCCTCGATCGGTTTACGTCTAGTGTTTTGTGGGGCTCCTGTATAAATCATAAAAGTATTCGCTCCATAGCCGAGCGCCTCTTCACTGGAACCAAGAAGCATTTTTTTACCGCTCATTGATACATGGGAACCTAGAAGGATTTCATTTGTCATGTTCTCTTCTTCATTCTCCTTTGTCTCTTTTTATATTTTTCTTGTTGTTCAGCCATTTTTTTCTTATAACCTGGTTTCACTTTATCTGGCTTACGAATAATAGATGTCGCTTTCAAATCAATTTCATCCACTTCACGGACACGTTTTTTACGAGCTTGACGTTCTTTCACTTCAACCCATTCGCCATTTTTAACATCTTCGTGAATGAATGGAATGCCGAGCTTTTCAATACGGTTAATCGCATCTTCATCAGATGGCTCATACAACGTAATCGCTGTCCCTTGAAGACCTGCTCGAGCAGTACGACCTACTCGGTGAATAAAGAATTCAAGGTCTTCCGGTAATTCGAAGTTGATGACATGGCTGACACCTGGAATATCAATACCGCGTGCTGCGAGATCTGTTGCGACGATATATTGAAACTCTAGATCACGCACTTGCTTCATCGTTCGGGTACGTTCCCGCGGCGTTAAATCCCCATGAATCCGTCCCACTTTATGGCCGTGTTCTGCTAAATAGTTAGCTAACTGATTAGCATTTTGCTTCGTATTCATAAAAATAATAGCTAAATATGGCTGTATAGCATCCATGACATGCAGTAACTTTTTGTTTTTATCCATACTTCTAACAGGAACTAATGAATAATGCATATTCTCTGTCAGTGGTTTTTTATCGTCCATTTGTACGTGGACAGGAGAATTCATATATTTAGCCAAAAACGGCTTCAATTTCTCTGGAATAGTTGCAGAAAATACATACATGTTCAGCTGACTCGGCATTCTAGAAGCAAATTTATCAATATCTTCAATGAAGCCCATATCAAATGCGAGATCTGCCTCATCAATTACGAGTTGCGTAGCCGTGTGAATGGCCAACGCCCCTGTTTCCGACATATCCTGTATACGACCTGGTGTGCCGACAATTATATGCGGTGTGCTACGTAAACGTTCAGCAGAGCGTTTTTTATCCGTTCCCCCGATAAGAATAGCAGTTTTAATGTCACTGCCTTCAATTAACTTCTTCAACTCGTCGTGTAATTGCACAGCTAACTCGCGAGTAGGTGCAGTGATAACGGTTTGAAGTTCATCGAGGTCTATATTAATTTTTTCGACAAGCGGAATTAAGAAACTGTGGGATTTTCCCGTTCCTGTATGCGCCTGGCCAATCGCACTCGTATTTTTCATAATCAATGGAATCATTTCTTTTTGTATCGGTGTCGGCTCTTCAAACCCTAACTTTTGAATGGCTTCCCTCAAAAACGGTTTGAACTGGTAATCTGTAAATTTCGACATATCGTTCCTCCTCTAGCTTATATCTTATTGTAACATGATTCGGTACCATCAGTAGTTTTTTTCGCATAGGATAGTATAGTTGTACGAAGAAAAAATCGGAAAGGAGCTCGTCATGAGATACCAATCATTTTATCCGTTTAGTAATCAACAGACGCCAATGAGACCCGGTCCTCCTCCACAATTTCAAGGAGGTGGAATGCAGTCACCTTTCACTCAAGGCATGCCAAGTCCTGGAACTAGCAGTCCTCAGCTACCTCCAAGTTCTATGCAAGGATTTCAACAGTCGCAAGCGAACCAACCAGGTCTCTCCCGCGCCGATCAATATATGCAGACAGCCAATCGTTTCTTAAATACCGCACAACAATTTGCGCCTATTGTGCAACAGGTTGCCCCAATGCTTCAAAATTTACCCGCTATGTGGCGTTTATATAAAGGTTTTCAATCTATTCCGGATGCACCTACGCCACAAACAGCAAACCCAGTCGCAGCGGGCAATCCGTCACGTTCCATACCAAGTGATCAGCCTGCGGCACCGCGAATTTATCAACCTCCCTTCTGAACTCTTTGAATCACTCGCGAAACTCGGCTATAATGAAAGAGAACTTACTAGAAGAGTGGAGTGGAAGAAATGAAAGTACTCAAGATTTCACCAAGAGGCTACTGTTATGGTGTGGTGGATGCGATGGTCATTGCTAGAAACGCTGCACTTGACAAATCGTTACCTAGACCCATTTATATATTAGGTATGATTGTCCATAATAAACACGTAACAGACGCTTTCGAAGAAGATGGCATCATTACATTGGATGGCGAAAACCGTCTAGATATTTTGCGAAAAGTCGATAAAGGAACAGTCATCTATACTGCACACGGTGTTTCTCCGGAAGTACGTAAATTGGCAAAAGAAAAAGGATTAGTTGCAATTGATGCCACATGTCCTGACGTCTCTGTCACTCATCATTTAATTGAAGAGAAAGTGGCGGAAGGTTATGATATTTTGTACATTGGCAAAAAGCATCACCCTGAACCAGAAGGCGCCATCGGAGTCGCTCCGGATTCAGTTCATTTGATCGAACGACTAGAAGATATTGAAAATCTGGAGATCTATAATGAAAAACTGTTGGTAACTAACCAGACAACGATGAGTCAATGGGATGTCGCACATTTGATGGAAGAGTTAGAGCGAAAGTTTCCGCATATTGAAGTTCATCAGGAAATTTGTTTAGCTACACAAGTACGTCAAGAAGCAGTAGCCGAGCAAGCGGGCGAAGCGGATTTACTTATTGTCGTCGGCGATCCAAAGAGTAATAACTCCAATCGGTTAACGCAAGTGTCTGTAGAAATCGCCAATACGCCTTCTTATCGTATCTCTGACGTGTCAGAAATCGATCCTGCGTGGTTGATGGATATTGAGACGGTAGCTGTCACAGCAGGCGCTTCTACGCCAACTGTGATCGTCAGAGAGGTTATAGCATACTTAGGCGACTTCGATGCAGAAGATCCTGCCACGCATCATCCGGAGCGTAAATTTAAGTTGGAGAAGATTTTGCCGAAGATTAAAAATCCAAGTCCGGTCGTTCGGATTGAGCCTTAAGATGGAAATAAAAACTGCCCTTGCTTTAGGGCAGTTTTTTTCATGGAAAGATTTTGGGTAATGCAAGATTACTTAGTACCGTTACGGATTTTGAAAGTGATCGGTTCACTGAATTCACTTCAGCGCTGAGGGACAGCAATCCCCCCACGCGCCGAAGCAATAACTGGAATTTGAACCCTTATTAACTCCAGAAACCGAAAACGAAGTCGAGTCACGACCAAACACCGCTAACTCAAACTAAAAACTGAAACGGCTCTGTAATCACTTTAGACTCTACACACGTCACATCCAAACTCTTATCTTGACAAAGCACAGACAACTTCTCCGCCACACCCGCAATCATAATCTTCTCCACATTATGACCCGGATCCACGACTGCAAGCCCCAAAGCCTCCGCATCTTGAGCCACATGATAATACAAATCGCCCGTAACTAACACATCTGCCCCTTTACGCTTAGCAGCCGAAATATACTTATTCCCATCACCGCCAAGAACCGCCACCTTACGCACCAATGTCTTTGGATCACCAACAAAACGTAAAGCAGGCACACCGAATGCTTGCTTCACATGCTCAGCGAATTGCTGTAACGTCAAACTCTCCGCAATATAACCCACACGTCCAATCCCTTGCACGTTCGTTTTCTGCTGCATCTTAAACAAATCAAATGCAGGCTCTTCGTATGGATGTGCGCTAAACATTGCCTTCAGTACTTTTGACTGCAAACTTTCAGGGAAGACCACTTCAATACGTTCTTCCTCTACACAAGTAGCTTCTCCTACTTCTCCAATCGTCGGATTTGCACCATCTACTGGCGTAAATCGTCCAATCCCTTGCGAACTAAAACTACAACCTGTGTAATCTCCGATAGCACCCGCTCCCGCTATAGCTAATTGCTGGCGCAGAGCATTCGCTTCCGACTGTGGACAAAAAACCGCAAGTTTCACCAAGTGCTCTGAATCTGTCACTTCAATCGGCTCTGTATCCATAATACCCAAACGTTCGGCAAGCATGTCATTGACGCCTCCTTCAGCAATATCGAGATTCGTATGCGCTGCGTAAACGGCAATATCATGCTTGATACATTTTTCGATCATCTTTCCTTGCGGTGAATCTGTCCAAATCGTTTTCACAGGACGAAAGAGAGGGGGATGATGCGCGATAATGAGTGTCGCTCCCTGTTCAATCGCTTCATCAATTACTCGTTCATTTACATCGAGTGTGATAAGTACTTTATCAACAGGACGATTTAATTGGCCGATATGTAAACCTACCGGATCTCCTTCAAACGCTAGCCGTTTCGGTGACCAACTTTCAAAAACTTCGATAATTTGATGACCATTTGCTTTTTTCATGTCGCTAACACCTTCCTAACTAGTTCATAGTGATATTCAATGGATGCTTTCTTCTGCTGAATCTCTTCGGTTTGTTCCGCCTGATTGAGAGCCGTTAATACACGATTCCATTCTTGCATTTCTCTCTCCCATTTCGCATGAAAAACAGCAGACGCCTTCTCTTTAAGAATGGGGCCTACTAACAGTTCCGTTGGGGTATAGTGGGCTATTCCTCTTTCTAACACAACGACTTCATAGATTTTTCCATCCTCTAGCAAAATCTCTTCATCCACGATAAAAAAACCATTTTCTACTGCCCATTGACGGACAGCAATTGCATAAATATTTGGTTGTGCAATAATCCGCTTCACACCAGCAAGACAATCTTTGCCTGATTCTAGAATGCTAGCGATTAATGTGCCACCCATTCCTGCAATCGTTACTGTTTCCACTCCGTCTGTTGGTTGAATCGCTTGAAGTCCATTTGCTAGACGGACGTCTATCTTGTCCCCGAAACCATTGGCTTGTACATTTCGTACTGCCTGATCATACGGGCCTTTTACTACTTCTCCGGCGATTGCTTTTGAAATGATTCCTTTATTCGTCAAATAGCACGGTAAATATGCATGGTCGCTTCCAATGTCAGCGAGTACGGTATCGCGTGGAACGAAACTCGCCACTAGCGCAAGACGTTTTGATAATTGATTCGTGTTCATAAGTTCCCGCCTTTCATTCCATTCTATTGTATAGTCGGAGGATCGTTCCTGCAATGCAAAAGAGCTATTAAACCGAGGACTTCCAAGGTTTAATAGCTCTATTTTGTAAGTAAGCAATCAGTCTAGTGATAAAATGTAATCTACCATTTCATCTATGTTGTCGTCTAGAACAAGTCCACCAGGCATTGCAGTTCCTGGAACGCCGTTTTTGATTGCGTCATGCATTTCTTCAGCACCGAATGCTTGGCCATTTAGAGCAGGCCCCATTCCGCCTGATAAGTTATCACCGTGACAACTTACACACTTTTGTTGTGCGACAGCTTCTGCATCAAATTCGCCAGTATTTGCACTTTCTTCTTGCGTAGCTTCTTCTTCATCCGGTCCAGCAATTTCTTCTTTTTGATCTAAACCATAAAGTGACAAGAAGAAAATCAGTCCAATTCCGAGTGCGAAAATCAAAAGAAATGGTACAACAGGATTTTTATTCATTGGATTACCCTCCTTCACCAGAATCTATTCTGTAAAAGATACAGTTCACAATTAACATTGTACTGTATTCATGAGAAAACTGAAAGTGTTATTGGCGGACTTTTAACCTTTTGTGACAGTTTCGCCATAATTCTAGAATTAGCAACCAATTTGTCTAGCAATGACCATTCGCTGGACTTCAGAGGTTCCTTCACCAATCTCTAAAAGCTTCGCATCACGCAAATAGCGTTCCACTTCATATTCGCGCATATAGCCATAGCCGCCATGAATTTGAATCGCTTCGTTGGCTACTTGCATCGCAATTTCAGATGCATACAACTTACACATAGAAGCCTCTTTTGTAAACTTTCTTCCCTGATCTTTCAGCCAAGCCGCTTTATAAACCATCGTTCTTGCAAGTTCAATTTTCATGGCCATATCCGCAAGTTTAAACTGCGTACTTTGGAATGAAGAAAGTGTTTGACCGAACTGTTTCCGCTCTTTGGAGTAGTTTAATGCACGCTCATATGCAGCTTGGGCGATCCCGACTGCCATCGCGCCAATACCGATCCTACCTCCATCCAATGTCACGAGAAATTGTTGGAAGCCCTTGCCACGTTCACCGAGCAAGTTTTCTTCTGGTACAACTACTTCATCTAACACGAGTTCTGTTGTATTCGACGCATGAAGCCCCATTTTTTCGTAGTTATCAATAATTGTAAAGCCTGCAGCGTCTGTCGGTACAATAATGGCGCTAATCTCTTTCTTTCCGTCAGACCGTCCTGTAATCGCTGTAATTGCTAAGTGCTTAGCATAGCTGGCATTTGTAATATAGACTTTTGAACCATTAATCGTATACTTGCCATCTTTCAGCACAGCAGTTGTTTCCGTCCCACCAGCATCCGATCCTGCATTCGGCTCAGTAAGCCCAAATGCACCGAAAGATTCCCCTGTACAAATCGGTGTTAAATACTGTTCTTTTTGTTGCTCTGTTCCGAATAAATGTAAAGGTGCACCGCCTAATGAAATATGCGCCGAGTACGTGATGCCTGTGGACGCACACGCTCTACTTAATTCTTCTGTCACAATGGCAAAACTAATCGTATCTGCTCCTGCTCCGCCATATGTTTCCGGGAACGGCAAGCCCATCATTCCCATGGCAGATAGTTTCTTAAATATTTCTAACGGAAACTCCCCTGTTCGATCACGTTCCACTGCCCCAGGTGCTACTTCTTCATTCGCAAACTCTCTCATCAATTTTTTCACCATTTGCTGTTCTTGAGTTAAATCAAAATTCATCTTGATCATCCTCCTCTTATGAAAACCCTTACATTTCATTATATAGAAAAGGGACAGAGATTAGCAATACATTCATTGCCTCTCTGTCCGGTTAGGTGATTATAAGGATAAAATTAGGAATGCAACAATTGTCAATAAGCCAAGCGAACCTGAAATTGTGAAGTATAATAATTTTAAAATTCTTCCGGTAAATAACCAGAGACTGCAATTTAACACGAGTAGCGCAATCAAAAGTGTCGTATCATTAGGAAAATACGTCGTCCAAATTTTCAATGACATCATTAACAATAAAAATGCTAGTGCTATGTATACTAACGGTGCAAAACCGTTTTTAATAAATGACTTTCTCGTAACAATTGCTAGAAATGTCAATGACAAAATAGCGGCGGTGATCAATGTAGCAGTCGGATATTCCGTATATAAAAACATGACGACCGATGCTAGACTAGCTAACAGCAAACTAAAGAATAACACCATAAACTGTTTAGCTCTCAAGCGCGTACGTTCTTTCTGTAGTGTAGACGTTTCTTTTTCTGCCACTTCATCAGGATTTTCACCTTGTGCATACAATGTAATTAAGAAATCACAATAATGCTCAGGCAGAAGTTTATTTTCTTTCCAATAGCGGATTTCTGAAATAATTAATTGTTTCTTTTCCTTTGTCATCCTTTCTCCTCCAATAATTCCTATCTTTTACTTTGTTGCGACTGCAAAAAAAGCATCGGCTAGTTCAAAGCCGATGCATCTATTACTCTAAAAAGTCTTTTAATCGCTTACTACGTGAAGGGTGGCGCAACTTTCGAAGGGCTTTCGCTTCAATTTGGCGGATTCTTTCGCGTGTGACACCAAAGACTTTCCCTACTTCTTCTAGTGTCCGTGTACGACCATCATCTAAACCGAAACGAAGACGCAGAACATTTTCTTCACGGTCTGTCAATGTATCCAAGACATCTTCCAGTTGTTCTTTTAACAACTCATATGCGGCATGATCGGATGGAGACTGCGCTTCCGAATCTTCAATGAAATCACCTAAATGCGAATCATCTTCTTCCCCAATAGGAGTTTCCAACGAGACGGGTTCTTGTGCAATTTTTAAAATTTCACGAACTTTTTCTGGCGTTAAATCCATTTCTTCACCAATTTCCTCAGGAGAAGGTTCGCGCCCTAAATCTTGCAAAAGTTGTCTCTGCACTCGAATCAATTTATTGATCGTTTCCACCATATGCACCGGAATACGAATGGTACGTGCTTGGTCAGCAATCGCACGAGTGATCGCTTGACGAATCCACCATGTGGCATACGTACTAAATTTAAAACCTTTCGTATGGTCAAATTTCTCAACTGCTTTGATCAGTCCCATATTTCCTTCCTGAATTAAGTCCAAGAATAACATTCCGCGACCGACATAGCGTTTTGCGATACTGACAACTAACCGCAGATTGGCTTCGGCTAATTTCTTTTTCGCATTCTCACCACGAATAATAGCTGCATCAATTGTAGGGGTCATTTTTTCTGTTTCTGCTAACTCTGCTTCCGCTTCGATTCCTTCTTGAATACGAATAGCTAAGTCTACTTCCTCTTTACCTGTCAGCAAGTCTACTCGTCCGATTTCCTTCAAATACATACGAACGGGATCGTTAATTCTGACTCCTGGCGGCACACTTAAATCATTTAAATCAAACTGCTCTTCCTTTTCATTCTTAGGGTCTGCTTCTTCTTTTCTGTCCATCTCAATTTCTGATGCTTCTATTTGATCTAGAAACTCTTCGAACTGATCCGGTTCCATTTCGAAAGATGCCAGTTTTTCAGTCACTTCTTCTAATGATAGTTCACCTGTTTTTTTACCAGCCTCAATAATAGCCGCTTTTGCTTCTTCTAGCGTCATTTCTACTCCGCCCGCTTGTTCTTCTTTTGTCATAGTGACTATACCTCCTTACAGAACCTTTAACGATCTCAAAAGTTGGATGACTTCTGAGCCCAACTCCATTGCCTTTGATAAGTCGTTCCTTTTTTCTGCTTCTTTTGATTCGTGCTGTTTTTGTTCAATTAATCGTTTTATCTGATTTCGCTTCAAGTGACGGATACAATCTTCGACTTCTCTTTGTATATTTTCCTGTGAACGATCGGCGTGAATAGCACCCATGACGACACTTTGCAACTGTCGGTCATCGAGCATTTCAGTAAATCGTTGGTAGTTAGGCACATCATACTGTTCATAAAATGCAGCTAACTTAAAAAATATTTTCATAATATCTTCTCTAACAAATAACTCTTGAAGTTCTAGACGTTTTTCTTCAAATAGATCTGCATCCATCAATAGATGGGCAAGCAATAATAGTTCAGCACGATCTGTCTCCGTTCTACCTACGGGCGCTCTTGTAGTCTGTCCAGATCGACTTTCTTCAACCGGATTGGTATCACGCGCTTGCTTAGTCTTTTTCGCAATAGACTTGGTAAACTCCTGCCCAAGCGATTCTTTTGAAGCGTGCGTTTCACTATGGAGTTGTTGTATGAGTAAATCTTTCTCAATAGGAGAACAACGGTGAGCGAGTTCACTAAATACTTCATGGACGTATTGTTTAATGTCATGATCAACAGTTAAATTCTTATCTCTTCTATAAAAAGCTGCAACAAAAGAGTTATATGAAAGTGGCTGATCAAGAATTTTTTCCATAAACACTTCGGCTCCGAACTCCGTAATATAATCATCAGGATCCATACGATCAGGCAGGGTCGCTATTAGTACATCCATTCCGCTATCTATTAAGTGATCGGCGAATCGTTTGGCGGCCCCCCAGCCAGCGGAATCCCCATCGCAACAAATGACGACTTTTTTTGCCATTCGCTTTAGCTTCACTATATGATGTCCAGATAACGCAGTACCCATAACAGCTACCGTATTTCCTATACCACCGCGATCTGCGGCAATCGTATCCATGAAACCTTCGAATAATACTACTTTACCCGTTTTCCGAACATTAAGACGTGCGCGATGAAAATTAAACAAAACTTTACTCTTTTCGAAGATAGGGGTTTCAGGACTATTGATATATTTGGCCTCTGACGTTGAGTCCGTTAGTCTTCTTCCGGAAAACGCAATTGTGGCACCATTATCGTCTTGAATAGGAAACATGATTCTCCCTCTGAAACGGTCGAAATATCCCGATCCGTCTTCTTTTTGAAAACAAAGTCCCGCCGTTTCCATCTCTTTTAGATCAAAGCCTTGTCTTTTTAAGAGTGCTGACAGTGCATCTGATTGAACAGGTGACCATCCTATCTCATATTGTTCGATTTGATCACGCGTAAATCCTCTTTTTTCTAGATATTCTAATGCTTTTTCGCCTTCCATAGTGTTTAAGAGCAGATGGCTATAAAAATTGGCCGCCAACGTATAGGCTTTTAACATATTTTGATTAGACGAGCTTTTTGTTGCCGACTCACTTTCAGAAGCCTCTAGCTCTATACCCATTCTACTGCCAAGCTGAACAATAGAGTCAATGAAGGTTCTGTTTTCTATATCCATCATAAATGTAATGGCATTGCCGCTTGCTCCACAACCAAAACAATGAAATAGTTGCTTGTCCTCTGAGACAGAGAATGAAGGGCTGCTTTCTTCATGGAATGGGCAAAGACCAAACCAATTCTTCCCTCTTTTAGCTAGTTGAACATATTCACTGATCAAATCGACAATGTCGGTTCCTGCACGAATTTCCTCAATTGTCTCGTCAGATATTCTTGTCATTCTATCACCATTTCTACTCTATATACCTACATTCGATGCTTTTCACAAAAACCCTTCTTTATCGACATGATTCGTATTACTTTTTGCGATATGAACATTCTGTTACAAAGAGCAAAGAACTTTACAAAAAAATTCCAAAGAAAGACGCGCAGAAAAAAGAAGACCCAACTAGCTTGTTTAGTTGGCCTTCCTTGCTGTAAGTGTTTTTAGAATCGTGTTCGCTGTTTCTTCTACCGCACGATTCGTCACATCAATTACATCACAGCCTACTCTAGCTGTAATGTCCTTGCAATAGTCTATCTCTTGTTGAATACGTGCTATTTTCGCATAGTTCGCATCATCTTTCAAGCCTAATGTTTCTAAACGTGCCTTCCGTATCGAATGCAGCTGTTCAATAGAGCTGTATAATCCAAAACATTTTTGTGGATCGATGGAAAATAATTCTGCAGGTGGTTCAACTTCTGGAACTAACGGAACGTTCGCAACTTTATATCCTTTATTCGCAAGAAATTGTGACAAAGGGGTTTTAGACGTTCGGGATACACCGATTAATACGATATCTGCTTCTAACACACCTTTTGGATCTCTTCCGTCGTCATAGCGCACCGCAAACTCAATGGCTTCAATTTTCTTGAAGTATTCATTGTCTAGCTGTCGCACAAGACCCGGCTCTTCAAATGGTGATTGTTTTAATTGATGAGAAATTTCTTCTATTAAAGGACCCAATAAATCAACACATTGCACAGCTAACTCTTCACAAAGGAGTTGTAATTGTTCTCGCATTTCACTCTTTACTAACGTAAAAACAATTAACGCCTGTTGCTGTTTTGCCAAAAACACTATTTCTTCTAACTGCGAAACTTCTTCAATATAAGAAAATCTTTTTATAGAAACCGTTTCCAAATCATGTCGGAACTGACTCGCTGCGGCTTTCGTTACGAGGCCGGCTGTTTCTCCAACAGAATCTGAGACGATAAATAATGTAAATCGTGTCATACAGTCACCCCTCATAAATCTTGATCTTCCGCCAACGATAAAAATGCGGCTGTAATATTCGTTTTTGTAATACGTCCTATTACTTCAAGTCCAGCTTTTTTCTCCTGTACGATCGGCAATGAATCCACTTGACTGTCCATCATTTTCTTCGCTACTGAAATGAGCGTGTCTTGCTTTTTGCAATACGTAATGTTCGGCATTCTCGTCATAATGACATGCACAGGAATTTTATCTAATTCCGTTCTTCCGATGCTTGTTCGCAGTAAATCTTTACGCGATAACACACCTGTTAATAAAGATTGCTGATCTACAACAAATAACGTTCCTACATCTTCCAAAAACAGTTGGCATATAGCATCGTAGACTGAAAGGTTTTCTGTAATCACGACAGGTCTAGACTGAAAATCAGCCGCTGTCATATCTACCATACCATCTGCAACCGATTGGGTAGGTTTTTTGCCAGAATAAAAATAACCTACACGCGGTCGCGCATCTAAAAAACCCGCCATCGTTAGTATCGCCAAATCTGGACGAATTGTTGCTCGCGCCAATTTCAAACGCTCCGCAATCTGTTCCCCAGTAATAGGCCCATTCCCTTTAACGATATCCAGGATTTCATTCTGACGTGTATTTAATTCCAAACATGTCACCGCCTTCAGACTTCAAAGTAGTATTTACTGTCTAATTATATATCAAGACGCTCGCTATTGCGAAGAAAGGAGAAGCATGCTAAACTTATTTTGAATGAAGTAAACGAAGAATGGTTAATAAGTAGTGTAAAGAAAAGCGAGCAGGGACAGTGAAAGCCTGCACTACACGAAAACGGCAACCAGGAGTTGAAACATTCATTATGAAAGTGGGTTGAAAAACCAATCGGGGTGGAACCGCGGGTCATCATGCACTCGTCCCCGGACATGACTATGTCCGGAGACGAGTGCTTATTTTAATTGGAGGCGTTTAGAATGTTATCTATGGAGCAAGTAGTAAATCTTTCAAAACAACGAGGTTTTGTATTTCCAGGGTCTGATATTTACGGTGGATTGGCAAACACTTGGGATTACGGTCCGCTGGGTGTCGAGCTGAAAAACAATATTAAGCGTGCTTGGTGGCAGAAATTCATTCAAGAATCACCTTATAACGTAGGGTTGGATTCTGCTATTTTGATGAATCCAAAAGTTTGGGAAGCGTCCGGTCATATCGGTAACTTTAATGACCCGATGATTGACTGTAAGAAATGTAAAACACGTCATCGCGCGGATAAATTAATCGAAGAAGCATTAGATGCAAAAGGAATCGAACTCGTCGTGGACGGTCTTCCATTTGAAAAAATGTTTGACTTAATCCAAGAGCATAACATTGTTTGTCCAACATGTGGCGCAATGGATTACACTGAAATCCGCCAGTTTAACTTAATGTTTAAAACGAGTCAAGGAGTTACGGATTCATCCGCTAACCAAATTTTCCTTCGTCCTGAAACAGCACAAGGAATTTTCGTGAACTTCAAAAACGTTCAACGGTCTATGAGAAGAAAAGTTCCATTCGGTATTGCACAAGTAGGGAAAAGTTTCCGTAATGAGATTACACCAGGAAACTTCACATTCCGCACACGTGAATTCGAACAAATGGAGCTTGAATTTTTCTGTAAACCTGGAGAAGATGAGCAATGGTATGAATATTGGCGCGATCAGTCCAAAAACCTGCTATTGAATCTTGGATTAAAAGAAGACAATATCCGTCTTCGTGAACATAACGAAGATGAGCTGTCCCACTATTCAAAAGGAACTGTAGATATTGAATACAAATTCCCATTTGGCTGGGGAGAACTATGGGGAATCGCTAACCGTACGGACTTCGATTTGAAGCGCCATATGGAATATTCAGGCGAAGACTTCCATTACCAAGACCCTGTAACGAACGAAAAGTATGTACCGTACTGTATCGAACCTTCAGTAGGTGCTGACCGTGTAACACTAGCATTCCTTTGTGATGCATTTGATACAGAAGAACTAGAGGACGGGGATACACGTACAGTCTTGCGCTTCCA
The DNA here is from genome assembly GCF_003351785.1 of Sporosarcina sp. PTS2304. Lineage (GTDB taxonomy): Bacteria > Bacillota > Bacilli > Bacillales_A > Planococcaceae > Sporosarcina. The sequence continues at coordinate 884,802 of NZ_CP031230.1, read as the reverse complement.
CCCGGCACTCGCTCCGATTAAAGCAGCGGTATTGCCATTGTCTAAAAAACTAGCGGACGATGCGACGAAAGTCTATGCAGAATTAGCGAAGCATTTCGCTGTTCAATATGATGATTCTCAATCGATCGGCCGTCGTTACCGTCGCCAAGATGAAATAGGAACACCTTTCTGTATTACGTATGACTTTGACTCACTAGAAGATCAACAAGTAACTGTACGTCACCGTGATACTATGGAACAAGAACGTATGCCAATCGCAGACGTGACAGCTTATATTCAAAAGCATTTGCAATTTTAAGGATAAAAACCCGGAAAGAGATGGCCTCAGCCTTCTTCTTCCGGGTTTTCTTGTCGTTTCTGTAATTCAGGCGTACGATCCAGCTGTTCAATAAACTTTCGGGACTTCAAATAAATCCCTGTTTGTTCTTGATAAATAGTAGATACAAGTTTTTGCATAAATGTTTTCGTTGTTTTTTTCAACGTCAGTTTGCCAATTTGGTCTAGCGGCACCGTATAGAACATTCGGATTAACTTAATCTGTGTAGGTGACAAGCGAATAATATAAGGATCCACCGAAAAACAGCGGTGGCATAAAAATCCTATTTGCTGAAAAGAAAACGCAAATTCGCCTTCTGTCGCACTACAGTTTGCACATTCATGAAGAATCGGATGGATACCCGCGATCGGCAACATCTTCCACTGGACAAACAACGAAATCGCTTCTGCATCATATTCTTCTTCCATCGCATGGAAAGATTCTTCCAACAACTTGAAAATACCCGCATTAGGCTTGTCTTGCTCCGTCAGTCGATCTATCAATTCTACAATGAGACCAGCATAAGCAGTCGTCTCGAGATCAGAGCGGATATGGCGTACGCTGCTGATCAACTCCCCTTGCTCAAGCGCTCCCATGCCCCGGCTTGCACGCACAAGAAAATACCCATGAGTAAATGTTTGAGTAATAGCCGCCAATCGACTTGCGGGCTTTTTTGCACCTCTGGCCATCGCTGTGATTTTCCCAGCTTCTTTTGAATAGATTGTGACGATTTTATTTGATTCGCCATACGGGATGCTTTTAATGATAAACCCTTCAATCTTGTTTAACAAAGCACTCTTCCCTTCATCATGGACAGATGAAGATCTTAATAATCTTCCTCATTGAATCCAAATTCTTTTAAGCGGCTTGGACGATTGCGCCAATCTTTTTGCACTTTGACCCATAACTCCAAATATACTTTATGTCCAAGTAACATTTCGATGTCTTTTCTTGCTTTGACACCAATGTCTTTCAATAACTTTCCGCCCTTGCCGATGACGATCCCTTTTTGAGAATCACGCTCCACAATAATAGTCGCGCGAATATGCGTTTTATCCGTTGCAGGATCTTGTTCGATACTTTCAATCGCCACTGCAATGGAATGTGGAATTTCTTCACGTGTCGTATGCAACACTTTTTCGCGAATCATTTCAGAAATTATGAAACGTTCTGGGTGGTCGGTGACTTGCTCTGCATCGTAAAACTGCGGACCTTCTTCTAAATAACTTTCCAATGTTTCTACAAGACGTTCAATGTTATTGCCATTTAACGCCGAGATCGGAACAACTTCCGCAAATTTCATTTCATTGGAATATGATGTAATGATTTCGAATAACTCATCAGGATGCACTAAGTCGATTTTATTGATAACGAGAAATACCGGTGTTTCAGACTTTTCCAGCCATTCCATAATGAAACGGTCACCTGTTCCAATTTTTTCATCTGCATTGACCATGAACATAATGACATCGACTTCGCTTAATGTACTGCGTGTCACTTTCAACATGAAGTCTCCAAGACGGTGCTTCGGTTTATGCACACCTGGTGTATCAATGAAAATCATTTGAGAAGTGTCACTCGTAACAATTCCCTGTACTTTATTTCGTGTCGTTTGCGGTTTATCACTCATAATAGCGATTTTTTGTCCGACCATACGATTAATAAAAGTGGATTTCCCTACATTCGGTCGTCCGATTATCGAAATAAAACCAGATTTAAATTGTTTATCGTTCTTCTGCATAGTCTAAATCCTCCTTGGAAAAAGCACCTGGTAATAATTTTTCAACGGATGTCTCTTGCACGTCACCTGTAAGATTGGCCAAATATACAGGCATTGCCGGTTCACAAAACTCTGCAATTACTTGACGGCATGCCCCACACGGTGCAATCGGTCCTTCTGTATCGCCAATCACAGTAAGAGAGGTAAATGATGTCACACCTTCAGATACAGCTTTGAAAATCGCCGTACGCTCTGCGCAGTTTGATAGCCCGAAAGATGAATTTTCAATATTACAACCATGATAAATTGTGCCGTCTTCCGCTTCTAGTGCAGCCCCTACCGGAAACTTTGAGTACGGAACATAAGCTTTCTCTCTGGCGATTGTCGCTTCATTTATTAATTTTTTAGTAGTCATTTCTATTCACTCCCATATGTAACTTGTATTAGCCAAACCATTTTGGCAAGAAAATCATAAAGCCGACAATGGCACTGATGATAGCGTAAATTAGTACCGACCCCGCTGCAACATCCTTCGCCTTTTTTGCCAGCGGATGAAACTCCAGCGTCACTAGATCCACTACATATTCAACAGCTGTATTCATTAATTCGAGCGCCATCATGCCGCCAATTAACAGAATGACGATACACCATTCCATGATGGTAAGTCCTGTGAAAAGACCGGCGAGTACAACGATGACAGCAGAGAGAAAATGTGATTTCATATTCCGACCATTCGCCACACCGTCCACTACACCATTCCACGCATACACAAATGACTTAAAAAATGTTTTCATGCGCTCACTGCCGTTCCAACCCAAAGGACGTTAAAATATCCGTCTGTCTGCCGAACATTTCCTTTTCCTGTTCTTCTTCAAGATGATCATATCCTAATAGATGAAGGAAGCCGTGCAAAGCCAGAAATCCAAGTTCACGCTCGAATGTATGATTATACTCTGTTGCTTGACGTTTTGCAGTGTCAATTGAAATAATTATGTCTCCAAGAACGACTGGCATGTCACTATCACGAACAATCGCTACTTCCCCTTCAGAAAGTTCTTCCAACGCAAAGGATATTACGTCTGTCGGTTGATCTTTGCCTCTATATTGTGCATTGACTGCTTGAATGGCCTCATCATCCATAAACGTAATAGATAATTCATACAGCCCTTCCAGCACTTCCATTTTCGCAGCGTGGTTCAATAGATTTGTAATTAAAGTCTCCGAACTTTGATCTACTGTTTCCGTCTCGTCTTCAAAATAAAAATCAATCATATTACTCGCTCTCCTTTATTCATTCCGGGTATTCGATTCGATTGTGGAAAATTCCATTCAATGTTTCACAAATGACTTGTTTCACCTGTTTCAACTCTTTCATGGAAAGATCACATTCGTCAAACTGCTGATCATCTACTTTCGAACGAACAATCGATTCTACCAATGCCGCGATTTTTTCAGGCGTCGGTTCTTTCATGGATCGTACTGCCGCTTCCACACTATCCGAAATCATAATAACTGCAATTTCTTTCGTTTGTGGCTTTGGACCAGCATATCTGAATTGCCGCTCTTCTACTTTCGGATTCAATTCTTTCGCCTTAACGTAGAAAAATTTTAAAATACTTGTGCCGTGATGTTGCCTAGCAATATCAATAATCTCAATCGGCATATGATGCTTCTCCAAAATGCTGGCTCCATCTTCAGCATGTGCAATAATAATATCACGACTTTTTTCAGGTGTCAGTGCATCATGTAAATTACGATTACCGTGCTGATTTTCAATAAAGAATCCTGGATGAATCGTTTTACCGATGTCATGATAATAACTCCCGACACGTGCAAGCAAGCCGTTTGCACCTATCGATTCACATGCAGCGTCCGCTAAATTCGCCACCATAATACTATGGTGATACGTTCCCGGTGTTTCCACTAAAATTTTCTTCAGCAACGGATGATTCGGATTCGATAATTCAACGAGCCGCATATTTGATAACAATCGGAAGCTAGATTCAAAAAATGGAAGCAATCCCATCGTTAACGCGCCTGATAAAACACCCGACGCGATCGCTGCTGCTGCATAAAAAACCAGTTCTGACGTCGTATAGCTCGACTGCGTCATTAGCAAATAAAATATAATAAACATAATATTTGAAAATGCCACACCAAGGCTCGTTTGTAAAATCGTTGATCTTCGTCCATGTTCTTTGAGCAAATAAATACTAATGATGCCGCCAAATAAAATATACAACGCCACTTCCATCTGCATAATGGCGGCTACTCCTTCTTGCAGCATAATCCCGGCAGTCGCAGCTGTGATGATAGTAGCCAACACAGCTGTGCGTTCATTAATCAATAATTTAATGAGCATTGGAACTAATGCGGCAGGAAATAAAAATGCGATAAGCACATCGAATTCGTGATCGATGTAACTAACGATTTTCATAAGGATGACTGCCAAAAATAACATGATATAAAAAATTACCAACGCTTTCTTTTTAGGTATATCTGCTTTTTTGGAATTCATAAAGTGGATCGTAATCAATCCGGATATGAATAATACAAATAAAATGATGCCGAGCGTCGGTTTTATGGATGACTGATTCGTTAATACACCTGACAGTTGCAATTGATGATAAACATCGCGATCAATGAGCTGGCCTTCTCTGACAATCACTTGACCTTGTAAAATACGGATCGGCTCGACGGATGCACGTGCATCTTCTTTATTTTTTGCGGTCAACTGCTCGTCCACGATTTCTGTCTCCACAATGGTCGTACGACCGATCGCTAATGCTATTTCCAGTAAATCATTTGGCAACGTACTCGTTTGACGAATTCTTCGTTCTACTTCATATCGATGCATGAGTAGTTGATCTTCTTTAAATGGTTTGGCCAGTTCTCCGCCTACTGTTAGTAACAGCAACTCGTGCAAGTTGTCTACATCTTTTTGATCAGCCGCCAGCAGTTGCTTTAATTGCTCATCTGATAATAAATAGAAAGAATCGTCTTTCTCCATCCCTTTTAACTTTTGGCGAAGCTTTTTCAATTTTTCATTTGGCAAGATTGACTCGTCTTTCTTTGTTTCTACATCCAACTCACTAACAGCAGTAAAGATCGAGTTGATGATCGCTTTTTTGTTTTTCATAATGTCTTCCGAGTAGCGGTACACAACTGGCGCCGCTTGCTCTGCACGAATTCGTTCCAGTTCAGTCTTATCAATATCTTCAATAGTTTTCGGTGAACGAATCGTTTTCGGCGATATTTCATACACCGATATTTCATACGTTTCATTTTGATTGCTTCCATACATTAAAAAAAATAACAGCACACCTGATAGTAAGACGACAAGTAATAAAAAAAAGATAAATTTCACACTACGCAGTTGTGAAAACCATCGTTTTAACATTTCCATACAGTTGCCTCCCTTCTATATCGGATATACTCTATGTAACTATTCATTTCATGAAAAAAGCAGTCATTAATTGGATGACTGCTCTTTTTCGTATGCATCGATAATTTTTGCCACAATCGGGTGTCTTACAACGTCACCTTGTTCTAAATAAATGAATTGAATGTCTTGTACATTTTTCAATATATGTTCTGCTACATTCAATCCAGAGTCAACACCACGGGGTAGATCAATTTGTGTTTTGTCTCCAGTAATGACCATTTTCGAACCAAATCCTAAACGGGTTAAAAACATTTTCATTTGGGCTTTCGTTGTGTTCTGCGCTTCATCCAAAATCACGAATGCATCGTCTAATGTACGGCCACGCATGTATGCCAGCGGAGCGATTTCAATTACACCGCGTTCCATCAGTCTATCTGTATGCTCCGCTCCAAGAACATCATGAAGCGCATCGTAAAGCGGACGTAAATAAGGGTCGACCTTTTCCTTCAGATCACCTGGAAGGAAGCCTAGGCTCTCTCCTGCTTCCACAGCAGGGCGTGTTAGGACAATACGCTTAACTGAACCCGACTTCATCGCTTGCACCGCCATAACGACAGCTAGATAGGTTTTTCCAGTACCTGCAGGACCAATACAAAAGACGAGGTCTCGTGAGCGAATGGATTGTACGTACTCTCGCTGTCCAATCGTCTTCGCACGAATGACTTTCCCTTTCGTATTGCGCGCAATTTCTTCATCATATAAGGATGCAAAGTATTCGATTGTACTGTTTTTTGCCATTTCGATAGCTGTTGCAACATCTCGCAAATTAATATTGATGCCTTTACGAATGACTTTCAGCAGTTGCTCCAGCAAGGCTTTTGCAGCTTCTGCCTGTTCTTCGTCCCCAGTAATGGAGACATTTTCGCCTCTCGTTCGAATCGAGACATGTAATTCTTCTTCGATCAAATTCATGTTTTGATCGGAAATACCAAGAAGCATAATCGCTTCATTTGGTTCTTCAATATGCAGTTGAATGGAATGTTCGCTCAATATTTTCAGTCTCCTTGAGTTATCGGTCGTTTTTCAGCAATGTTTTCATTAAGTAAAAATAGTATAGTCCCTACTACTTTATCATTAGTGAACGATACATGTAAAACATTTTCCTCTTTAATGATCAGCTCATTTTTCTTAGTCGCTAGTAAATCATATGTTAGTAAGGGCAGGATTACACTCTCTTCCATCCCTTTCTCCAGTCGCACTTTATGCAAAGGATCTGTGCGCACAGTTGTGAAAAGTATCGGGTTTCTGAATCGAATTTTTCCTGCCGCATTTTCATGCCACGGATTTTGCCAATCAACTTGTATATGTTCTTCTCCTTGACTGTAATAAGTGATCGTTCGGGGCATTTCAAAATGATATTCCAACCAGTAATCCGCAAATACTTCTCCCTCTGCACCGACTACAGTAGTTTTCTCTCCTTGCTCAAGAATTCCTGTTGCTAGCATATCGCCTTTTTCTACTGTTTGATGAACAACACTCGCTCTCTCCCCCCTTGTAAGAGCAAAATGCGTAATTACTCCTCCTGTTTTTGCGACTAAATGAGCAGGAGGTTCTTTCACATCTTCTTTGATTTCAGAAGATAGCGGCGCGAACATAGGAGATATGACGAATGATGTTCCTAGTTGTGTAAAACGAATCCAAGACAAAGAGGGTTCTCCTTGCATGAGAAGTCTTCGAATTTCATCTTCTTCAGGTAATGTGGATAGTAAAGATGGAACTTTTATATGTGCCTGTTCCAACTTTTTCTCCATTCGTTCCGCTACTTCGGGCACTTCACTTTCCACTTGGATCTCCCATAAGAAGAGCGACGCACAAAAAGGAATGATGCAGCTGATGATAAATAAAAAAGAAGAGAACAGTCGATACTGTACAGATTCACTACCTACTCTAGAAATCTTGACACGGACTTGATACTGCCTGCGATAACGTCGAATCTTTTCAATACCTTTTCGATCTGTTTCAAAATAGACAGACTTTCCCGCTACATACACATGCTGAACTTTCGCTTGCTGTGCTTGTAATTTACTCAAAAATGCCGAAACTTTGCCACTATTGGTCACTTGAACTTCGAAGCGCTTATGACTCATACAATTTTTCCTCAGCGGGTTTATGGCGAATAGATACTTCTGTTAGTTCGATGATCGAAATATACACATGTTGTTCCGTAAGTTCAAGGACTGTTACATCTTCACCTCGAATAGTTAGGGCATAGTCATCTGTTTGCAAAGATACGGATTGTTCGGTCAATGTAGTCAGCTGATAATTGCCTGTAATCCGTACAGAATTGAATTCATCTATAGTAATAGATGGATGAAGTGCGAATAATTTTTTCACGAAAAAACCCCCTAACTTATCCTATGATGAGTTAGGGGATTGCATGATTACCGTTTTGCTTTTGGTGGACCTAAAATTTCTGAAAAGACAATTCCTTGAATCACTTGTTTTGAATTTCTAGGAATCAGATCTTCTTGCAAAATGCGCGAATCTTCCACTAGCACCGTAGACCTTTCCGAATGCAGTCTTCCTCTGCTCGGTTGACGTTCGGCACGTTCCACACGCGCAGGAGTCGCAGGTTTTACCGGACGCGGCGGCTGTTGTGGATAAAACACTTCGGTCTGCGGTACACGTGATGGTTGTGGTTGTTTCGGTTCTTCCATTTCGTTTTGTAGATCTTTAAACTCTTTTTGGATATCATCGAATAAATCTCTCGATAGATCCTTTAACGAACGAGACTGTTTTACAGGAGCTGCATTCGTTCTTTCTGGTTCTACTTGTTTCGTTTGTGTATGAATAGGTCGTTGCTGTGTTGGTGTTCTTTTCTCTTCCGGTTGTTCTTTCTTCTTACCAAAAAGCGAGCCGAGCGCCAACATGACGACCAATATAATGAGCTGTTCCATTATGCATCCCCTTCCCGGGAATTCATCGTGTAATTAGTTTTTCTTTTCATCCTTTGGTTGCTGTTCTCCGCCGACTTTACTAATGGAGTCACGCATGCCTGTGTCTGCCTGGATATTTTTATAGTTCATATAATCCATGATTCCGATATTACCTGAACGCAACGCTTCTGCCATTGCCAAAGGAACTTCGGCTTCTGCACCGACCACTTTCGAGCGCATCTCTTGTGTTTTCGCCTTCATCTCTTGCTCGCTCGCAACAGCCATTGCGCGACGTTCTTCTGCTTTCGCCTGTGCAATGTTCTTATCCGCCATCGCTTGTTCTGTTTGTAGTTCTGCACCGATATTTTTACCGATATCAACGTCTGCAATATCAATGGAAAGAATCTCAAATGCTGTACCCGAATCTAGTCCTTTTTTAAGAACTGTTTGAGAAATCATATCCGGATTTTCAAGTACTTTCGCATGGCTCACAGAGGAACCGATCGTACTGACGATACCTTCACCAACACGAGCGACTACTGTCTCTTCACCTGCACCACCGACGAGACGATCGATATTCGCACGAACCGTAATACGCGCTTTTGCTTTTACTTCAATACCGTTCATCGCAACACCTGCGATAAATGGCGTTTCGATAACTTTCGGGTTAACGGACATTTGTACAGCTTCTAGTACGTCACGTCCAGCTAAGTCAATCGCTTGAGCTCTTTCAAATGTTAACGCGATATTCGCACGTTGCGCAGCAATCAATGCGTTGACTACGCGGTCTACGTTACCACCTGCTAAGTAATGACTTTCCAACTGGTTAATCGATACTGTCAGACCCGCTTTATGTGCTTTGATCAACGGATTTACTACTCGACTTGGAATAACCCGACGTAAACGCATCCCGATTAATGTGAAGATACTTACTCGTACACCTGCCGCAATGGCTGAAATCCATAGCGCTACAGGAACGAATGTGAAGAATACTGCCAGTACGATAATAATGAAAAAGACTGCTACTACTAGTCCGATCGTTCCTAATCCCGTCATCATAAGTGTGTGTCCTCCTCTTTCTGCTTTTCTCTTACTACGATTCTGAAACCTTCAACCGCTACAATGACTACTTCTTTACCGCTTTCAATATAACTACCTTCAGATACGACATCAATGCGCTCGCCATCTAATTCAGCTACTCCTGATGGGTATAGTGGAGTTAATGTGGTCGCGACTCTTTGCAATAGTTCCGTACGGTTTTTATTGGATACATAACCGTCTTCCGTATCCATCGTATCCATTAAGATGATTTTATTCAACAGATGAAGTTTTTTTCCGAAGAATTTCATAATAACCACCATTCCTATACTCGCTACGGTTATCGCAATTAATACCGAAATTGCCATGAACGCTAAGTTTGTACCTGCTAATAATATACTTCCTATGATAGCGAGGACTCCGAAAATTCCTGCTATCCCTCCTGCAATGAAAAATTCAGCTATAATGAGGCCTACGCCTAAAAGGAATAAAATCATCGTCTCATATCCGGCCAACCCTGCCACTGTATGTCCGTAGAAGAATAAAAACAGCGCAGTAAGTCCCATTGTACCCGGCACTCCAAATCCCGGCGAATACAATTCTACAATCAAGCCAAGACTTGCAATTGATAGTAAAATTGGAACAACGATTGGATTCGTAATGAATCTAGCTGCTTTTTCCGAGAAAGTTTCTGTAGTGGAAATGACAGTTGCGTCTGCTAAATCCAATGTTTTTAACAACTCGTCGAATGTAGCAACCGTTCCTTGGCTATAGTTCACTTTTTCCGCTTCATCGGCGGTAAGTGTCAATAGTTCACCTTTTTTTGCACGGTATTCAGGCAGATCAATCGTTGGATCAGCCATAGCTAGTGCGTACTCCGGATCCCGATCCTTTTTATGCAAAGCGGCATTTTTCATTTGCGCTAACCAAGCACTATTCGCTTTTGCGTCAGCAGCTTTACCTGACCCGACAATCACTTGCGCAGCCCCCATCGAACCATTTGGTGTCATATAGATCTGGTCTGCATAGAGTGCTAAAAAGGCGCCGGCAGATAACGCCCGGTCATTAATGAAAGCGATAATTTCCGCATCGGTCGACTTCATTAACTTCGCGATTTGATCAGCAGCATCTACAAAGCCTCCAGGTGTATTAATATCCAATACGATCGTGTCTGCACCTGCTTCTTTCGCTTCTTTAAAAGAACGCTGAAGAAAAGCATGCAGACCTTTCTCTACTTCTTGATGAAGTGGCACTTGATATACTTTTGTTTCAGCTGCGTCAGAATGAATAAAAGGCAATGCGATTGTTCCGATGAATAAAATGAGCAGAAAAACGGACCTAATCATTTTAGTCATTATTTTCTCACCTCTCTCTACTGCCTATTATACTTACTATTTACGTTTGAAGAAGCAATTGGTTTCGTTTATTTGAAAAAAGTTTTTACACCATAGTTTCTAGGAATCGGAAGTGTGTCGTTCGAATAGATGGTTTAGAAGGAAATAATAAAATAAACCGAAAATCCACTGAAGGATTTTCGGCTTATAACAAGTTACATTAATGGTTAAAGTCAAAATTCAATGTAGGCAGAAATTAGAATTTACGCTTACGTGCAGCTTCTGATTTCTTTTTACGTTTTACACTTGGCTTTTCATAAAACTCGCGCTTTCTTACCTCTTGTATTGTACCACTCTTGGATACAGTACGTTTGAAGCGGCGAAGAGCGTCTTCAAGTGATTCATTTTTGCGAACGACTGTCTTAGTCATATCTCTTGTCCCTCCCTCCGAGCACACTTCGAGCATAGCAGTATGCTATGTACTATAAAATTATATCGTAAAAAGTACAGTAGGTCAATAAAAAACTATTAGAATATTAATCCAATATTTTGTAGTCGATCAAAAAGCCTTCAATAATCAGCCGAAGATTGAAGCCCTTGTACAATGGCGACACCCGAACTGGCACCGATTCTTGTAGCACCTGCTTCTACCATTTTATCGACATCTGCCAAACTGCGGACACCACCTGATGCTTTTACACCGATTTCTGGTCCCACGACAGAACGCATTAATTTCACATCTTCTGGAGTGGCTCCACCTGTTGAAAACCCTGTAGATGTTTTGACGAAGTCCGCACCGGCTAAGACTGCTAATTCACAAGCTGTACGTTTTTGCACGTCATTTAATAAAGATGTTTCAATAATCACTTTGACAATTGCTTTACCTTTTGCTTCTTTTACTACTCCTTCGATGTCTTGTTGGACTTGATCGAGTAGACCGCTATGCAACGCACCGATATTTAGCACCATATCGATTTCCCTTGCACCGTTTTCAATAGCATTTTTCGTTTCAAACACTTTGACATCAGTCGTACTTGCGCCTAATGGGAAGCCGATTACTGTACATACTTTTACAGCGGTTCCTTGTAACGCTTCAGCAGCAGTACGAACCCATGCCGGATTGATACAAACAGAAGCAAAAGTGTGGGATTTAGCCTCTTCACACAGTTTTAACACTTGTTCTTTTGTTGCATCTGCCTTTAGCAACGTATGATCGATGTAAGCAGCATAATTAGTAGTCAATGAAAGCGCTCCTTTTTACGTTCTTTTCTCTTAGTATAGCAAAGCTTGTATTTTGTTGCACGAAAAGGCTGTCTGAACAGTAGCATGTAATTTATTTTGACCGTTCATTTGGAAGATGGCGCTTCAATAACTAAGTGATGATGGAGATAGTGGGGACTTTTCACCATAAGCAAACCAGGCACAGAAAAACAAATAGTTTTTCTGTGCCTGGTTATATTAGGGGTTTATCGGACAACTGCTGATCAAATCAGAATTTTTTCGTCTTCTAGTATGCGCACAGGTTGGCCTTCGTTATAAGGATACCCTGCCTTTGTGAGTTTTACTCGAACGATTTGACCTACCATCGATTCATCTGCTGGCAAGACCACTTTCAAATAGTTGTCTGTATAGCCTTCGTATAGATTTTTTTCCGGGTTCAGCTTGTACCGTTCTTCCGGAATCACTTCTAATACTTCGCCCTCAAAACGAGCAGCATAGTCTTTCGCTAGCTGATCGTTTAATGTAATCAACCGATGGACGCGTTCATTTTTAATACTTTCATCGATTTGGTCTTCCATGCGCGCTGCTGGTGTACCCGTTCTCTTGGAATAAGGGAATACGTGCAGTTCAGAAAATTTATGATCACGGATAAAATTATACGTCTCCATAAACTCTTCTTCTGTTTCACCCGGGAAGCCGACGATTACGTCAGATGTAATCGCTAAATCTGGTAGTGCTTCATTTAGACGAGTTAAACGCTCTGAGAAAAATTCCATCGTATATTTACGACGCATCCGCTTCAATACCGTATTTGAACCGGATTGAATAGGAATATGTAAATGACGGACAATAATTTCGGATTCACGTAATACGTCAATCACTTCATCTGTTAGTTGACTCGCTTCGATTGAACTAATACGCAGACGTTTCAAGCCTTTCACTTGGCTTTCCAAATCACGTAGTAACTGGGCTAAGTTGCAATCTTTCAAGTCTTCACCGTAGCCGCCCGTGTGAATGCCAGTTAGAACGATTTCCAAATAACCCGCATCCACTAATTGTTGCGCTTGGTGGATGACTTCTTGTGGATCTCGGGAGCGCATTAAGCCGCGAGCCCATGGAATGATGCAAAATGTGCAGAAGTTATTGCATCCTTCTTGAATTTTTAAAGACGCACGCGTACGGTCTGTGAAGGAAGGAACATCCAGCTCTTCATAGACGCGATTTTTCATAATATTGCGTACAGCATTGATCGGCTGACGCTCTTCACGAAATTGCTCAATCAATCCAAGCAATTTTGTACGGTCTTGTGTGCCTACGACAATATCCACACCAGGTATTGCCATAATTTCAGCGGGGGATGTCTGCGCGTAGCAACCTGTTACACAAATGACTGCATCTGGATTTTTTCGAATCGCACGCCGAATCACTTGTCGGCTCTTTTTATCTCCCGTGTTCGTTACAGTACATGTATTAATCACATAAACATCGGAATTTTCATCAAACTCTACTCTCTCGTAGCCTGCATCTTGAAACAGTTGCCAAATTGCTTCCGTTTCATAATGATTTACTTTGCAGCCTAATGTATGAAAAGCAACTGAAGACATAAGCTGCTCACCTCTTTCATTCGAATTCATAAGACATAGCGGACAATGTATACAAAGGAGCTGTTTCTGTACGTAGGATTCTTGGACCTAAGGACATCGGCAGAAAACCTGCTTCTTCCAACAAGACAGCTTCTTCCCTTGCCAGTCCTCCTTCTGAACCAAAGACAACAACTATCGATTGTCCATGATACACGTTTTTCAATCGGTCTGCAATCTTATGTGGATGATTGCTTTTCGCGTCTTCTTCATCTGCGAATAATTTCACATCGAACGTGTCAGCGTAAGTAATCAATTGTTTCACTGATTGTACTGGAAGAATTTCCGGTATTTCATTGCGATGACATTGTTCAGCTGCTTCTTTTGCTATTTTTTGCAGACGTTCTATACGTTTATCACTCTTTTTGGCATCCCATTTCACAATGGATCGGCTAGTCGTTAAAGGTATGAGACGTTTCATACCGAGTTCCGTTCCTTTTTGCGTGATCAAGTCGAGTTTATCTCCTTTAGGCAACCCGCAAACGAGCGTCACATCTACCGGCATTTCCGTTTGTTGAGTCAATTCTTGTTGTCTTGAAACAATTACTTGATCTGCCAAAATTTCTTCTATAGTTGAGATGAAAGCGACCTTATCGTGGACAATCAATAGCTGTTGCCCAGGAGTCATGCGCATTACTTTGACGATATGTTTGCTGTCGTCCCCACTGATCACAGCGCGGCCATGCTCGTCAAAAGACTGATCAATAAAATAACGTTGCATACTTATTCACTACCTTTACGGGCAATAATCGCAACCCAGTCTTCCATTAATACTGTCTCCACAATTTCAAATCCGTGAGATAGTAAATTATTACGTACTTCATCACGTTTTTGACCGATGATCCCGGATGTGATGAACAATCCGCCTGGTTTCACTATATCATAAGCATCTTTTGAGAATGACATAATAATATCAGCCAAAATATTTGCGATGATCAAGTCGGGTTGTTTTTCAATCGCATCGAGTAAATTCGCTTGTAAGACTGTAATCCGATCTTCTACGTGATTGTATTGAACGTTTTCCTGCGCTGCGCGAACCGCCACTTCGTCCAGATCAAGAGCTGTAATTTGCTTTGCACCAAGTAAAGCTGCACCGATTGCTAGAACACCTGAACCTGTTCCCACGTCGACTACAGTTTGATCAGGTTGTAAGTACTTTTCCAATGCCTGCAAACATAAGACAGTCGTAGGATGTGTCCCCGTTCCGAATGCCATGCCTGGATCCAATTCAATGAGTAACTCATCTGTTTCGACAGGTGTATAGTCTTCCCACGTAGGGACGATTGTAAAGCGTTTAGAGATTTTCACCGGATGGTAATATTGTTTCCACGAATTTTCCCAGTCCTGCTCATCGACTTCTGTGATACCGATTGTAAAGCGGCCCGGATCCAAAGAAAATTCCCGTAATCCTTCAATTTCGAGTTCTAGCTCTTGTACAGTTTCGTTAATGAAACTATTTACCGGCAAATACGCTTTAATAATGACCCCTTCACTTGGAAAGTCGTCTTTATCCAAGGCATAGAGCTCACCGTACACATTAACCCGCTCTTTATCTGGCTCTTCGGAATCTTCAATAACGACTCCGCTCGCTCCTGCCTCATGCAATATATTTGCTACTGCTTCAGTCGCTTCATGTGTCGTGTGGACGGAAACTTCAGACCATTTCACAGTTGTTCAATCCCTTCATTCGCCTTTAAATGTGCGTTTGATTTTATCGAAGAACGAGCTTGAATACTCATCCGGTGATTCACCTTCAATTGAAGCGAATTCACGCAATAACTCTTTTTGTTTTTCTGTCATTTTCTTTGGTGTCGCCACTCGCACAATTACGTGCTGATCACCTACGCCATGACCATGAACGTTAGGAACTCCTTTTCCGCGCAGACGGAAATTAGTACCGTTCTGTGTACCTGCCGGGATTTTCAGCTTCACTTTGCCATGTACAGTCGGAACTTCTAATTCATCTCCAAGTGCGGCTTGCGGGAATGTTAAGGTAAGCTCCAAAATAATGTCGTCTTCTTCACGAATAAATCGATTATGTGGACGGACATTAAAGACAATGTATAGATCTCCTGGAGGTCCACCATTAATACCAGCTTCCCCTTGGCCACCTACTCGCAAACGTTGACCTTGATCTACTCCAGCAGGAATACTTACTTTAATCACTTTATTTTTCGTTACGCGGCCTTTCCCATGACAGGTCGGACATTTTTCAGGAATAATTTTACCTGTTCCTTGACAAGTTGAACATGTTCTGCGGTTCACTACTTGACCGAACGGCGTATTTTGCGTGACTGAAACTTCACCTGCTCCATTACATGTCGTACATGTTTTGACACTCGTACCTTTTTTCGCACCTGTTCCATCACATGTTGTACACTCTTCTTCACGCGGAATTTCAATTTCAGTTTCTTTCCCGAAAATGGCATCCATGAAGTCTACAGTCATCGTATATTGAAGGTCGTTTCCTTTTTGAGGGGCATTCGGATCTCTTCTTCTACCGCTGCCGCCAAAGAACGTACTGAAAATATCTTCAAAACCGAAACCTTCTCCACCACCGCCGCCAAATCCGCCGAACCCTTGTGAAGGACCTGCATGACCGTATTGGTCATATTCTGCACGTTTATTTTCATCACTTAACACTTCAAAAGCTTCTGTCACTTCTTTAAACTTCACTTCAGCGTCTTCCGCTTTGTTCAAGTCTGGATGATACTGTTTTGATAATTTTCGATACGCTTTACGAATTTCTTCCTTTGTAGCGGATTTAGAAACTCCTAGCACATCATAATAATCTCTTTTACTCATTTACTGCACCCCTCATCGCATTTTACCTGTCGTTCATTGTACCATGTTCAACAGACTTTTGTTATGTTAACGAACGAAAAAGTCAAAGCCGGAATTCGGACTTTGACTTTTCCGTCAATAGCTATTTCAATTCAATTACTTTTGGTCTTTATCGTCTACTTCTTCAAAGTCAGCATCGACTACGCCATCGTCTTCTGGATTTGCATCGCCTTGTGCTGCTTGCGCTTCTGCAGCTGCCTGCTCATACAATTTCACAGAAAGCGCCTGAACTAACCCATCAAGCTTTTCTTTCTTTTCGCGAATTTGCTCAAGTTCACCAGATTCATTCGCTGCTTTTAATTCTTCAAGTGCAGTTTCTGCTTCTTTTACTTCAGCTTCGTCCACTTTACCTTCTAGATCTTTAAGTGTCTTTTCTGCCATGAACACTAACTGATCCGCTTCGTTGCGTAACTCTGCTTCTTCTTTGCGTTTCTTGTCTTCTTCTGCATGAGCTTCCGCATCTTTGACCATTTGATCAATTTCTTCGTCAGAAAGACCTGAACTAGATTGGATCGTAATATTTTGTTCTTTTTGTGTACCTAGATCTTTCGCTTTAACATTTACGATACCGTTTTTATCGATATCAAATGTTACTTCGATTTGCGGAACGCCACGTGGTGCTGGTGGAATATCCGTTAATTGGAAACGACCTAATGTTTTGTTATCTGTAGCCATTGGACGTTCCCCTTGAAGCACATGAATATCTACAGCCGGCTGGTTATCTGCCGCTGTCGAGAATACTTGTGACTTACTTGTAGGGATTGTTGTGTTACGGTCAATTAGTTTTGTGAAAACAGAACCCATTGTTTCAATACCTAAAGAAAGCGGAGTTACGTCTAATAGTACAACGTCTTTTACATCTCCTGTAAGGATAGAACCTTGAACTGCTGCACCCATAGCTACTACTTCGTCCGGGTTAACACCTTTAAACGGCTCTTTGCCTGTTGCTTTTTTGATCGCTTCTTGAACAGCTGGAATACGTGTAGATCCACCTACAAGGATGACACGATCAATATCAGATGGAGAAAGGTCTGCATCTTTAAGTGCTTGACGTGTAGGAACCATAGAACGCTCTACAAGGTCAGCAGTTAACTCATCGAACTTCCCGCGAGTTAATGTAATTTCCATATGAAGCGGACCAGCATCTCCTGCAGTGATGAACGGAAGTGAAATTTGTGTAGATGTAACACCTGACAAATCTTTTTTCGCTTTTTCAGCTGCATCTTTCAGGCGTTGCATTGCCATTTTATCTTTTGACAAATCAATTGAATTTTCTTTGCGGAATTCTTGTACTAAGTAATCCATAATGATGTCGTCAAAGTCGTCTCCACCAAGTTTGTTATCTCCTGCAGTTGCACGTACTTGGAATACACCGTCACCAAGTTCTAAGATCGATACGTCAAACGTACCGCCACCTAAGTCATAGACAAGAATGGTTTGATCTTCTTCTGTTTTATCCAAACCGTATGCAAGAGCTGCTGCTGTCGGCTCGTTAATAATACGCTCAACTTCCAGTCCTGCGATTGTTCCAGCATCTTTTGTTGCTTGACGTTGCGCATCGTTAAAGTATGCCGGTACTGTTACTACTGCTTTTGTTACTTTTTCGCCTAAATACTCTTCTGCATAACCTTTCATGTATTGTAAGATCATTGCAGAAACTTCTTGCGGAGAATACTCCTTACCGTCAACTTCTACTTTGAAGTCTGTACCCATATGTCTTTTCACAGACATAATCGTATTAGGGTTTGTAATAGATTGACGCTTAGCCACTTCCCCTACTTGACGCTCACCATTTTTAAAAGCAACGACAGATGGTGATGTACGATTACCTTCCGGGTTAGGAATTACTTTTGCTTCTCCGCCTTCATATACTGCTACTACTGAGTTTGTTGTACCTAAGTCAATACCAATAATTTTACTCATGTTTAATTTTCCTCCTAAATTATCTATCCATTAGATTAGTTATTCGTTAGTTATTCGTTTACTTTGACCATCGATGGCCGTAGTACACGATCTTTCAGTTTATACCCTTTTTGCAGTTCTTCTAACACAATACCTGACTCTTTTTCTTCATCATGATCAGTCATTACTGCTTGATGGAAGTTCGGATCGAATTCTTGATCGAGTGCTGGAATTTCTTCTAGACCTTCTGATTTCAAAGCCTCTATTAATGAACGATACACCATATCCATACCCGTTAGCATAGATTTCGTCTCGGCTTCTTTTGCCTCTACAGCAAGAGCACGTTCGAAGTTATCAAGGACCGGTAAAATATTCACCATTACGTTTTGCGCACGATATGTTTGCAATGCTTGGTAATCGAGAGAAGCTCTTCGCTTAACATTTTCCATATCAGCCAAGACACGAAGTCTCTTGCCCTCTTCCTCTTCAAGAGCTTTCGTTAGTTCATCTATTTTTTTTGCTTGTTCATCTTCTACAGTGACTTCTTCAACCTCTTCCGGCTGTTCAGTCGTATCAGTCACTTCATCTTCTGAAGTATTTTCGTTTACCTCAAGTTCTTGTTCGTTACACTCTTCTTTTTCGTTCACGTGTCTTGCCTCCTGTCTGTATCTTGTCCGATCGTCATTCGACTGAGTGCTGTGGATAAATCATTGCTTAAAATGTCAAGCAACGTAATTACCCTAGCATAATCCATCCGTTTCGGACCAATAATTGCAATGGAACCTTCCATATTCCCTCCTGCAGAGTACGAGGAAGTAATCACACTATAATCTTCCATATTAATTACTTTGTTCTCAGAACCGATTCGGACTTGGATACCTTGTCCGTTTTTCTGAAAAAGATCCATCGCAGGATTGCCTTTTTCAATCAATTCAAAGAATGACTTCATTTTTTGGAAATCATGAAATTCAGGTTGTTTCCACATATTCAACTTTCCGCCGAAGTATAGGCGTTCTTCAGGTTCTACAGCGATTGCTTGCTGCAGTGAACTGAATAGCTGTTCAGCTTGATGAATATGTTGCTCAAACACATGCTTTGCTTCTTGTAATAACTTTTGCTGCAACTGGACGAGCGAGGTGCCTATTAGGCGTTCGTTTAAAATATTGACCGTCTTCTCGATTTCCGAAGCAGTGAAACCTGGTGGAACATCGAATATTCTATTTTCCACATGACCATTATCTGTTACGATAATCGCGACTGCTCGCTGTTGATCTAAAGGTACAATGGAAAATTTTTTGACGGCATGCGTAGATGTGTCAGGTCCGAGCAGAATCGATGTGTAATTCGTCAACTCCGATAAAATCGTTGCAGATTTACGTATTAGCTCTTCCGACTCCCCTACCTTTTCCTGAAACAGTGTACGCAGTTGCATACTGTCTTCAAGAGCTAACGCTTGTGGTTGCAATAAATGATCCACGAAAAACCGATAGCCTTTTTCAGAAGGTACTCTTCCAGATGATGTGTGAGTCTTTTCTAAATAACCCATATCTTCCAGATCCGCCATGTCATTCCGAATCGTAGCCGAACTAAATGGCGCTTCCGGCTTCTTTGACAGCTGTCTGGAACCTACAGGTTGTGCAGACTCGACAAAATCTTTCACTGTCAATTGTAGTATGAGCAATTGTCTGTTTGTCAACATGATCATCACTCCTGTTAGCACTCATTAACCGCGAGTGCTAATACTACTCATAATTTATCAAATTCTGTTTTAGCTGTCAACGATTCGAACTCAAAGTTATAATAAAAATTGTTCAAAAACATAATTTCCTTGAAAAACGCCTTTTCGAGTTAGACGGAGATGGTCATCTGTTACTTCCAGCAGACCTTGCTGTTGCAAGTTTTCAATAGGTTTTCCGAAAATATCTTCTACTGGTGATGCAAATTTTTGTTTAAACGTTTCAATGGAAACCCCTTCCAGTTTACGCAAGCCTAAAAACATTTCTTCTTCCATTGATTCAGCACGTGTCACGGTATGTGTTTCTTTTATCGGTAACCGACCGCTCTCTAACTGATCAATATAATGTCTAAGCGGTCCAACATTTGCGTAACGTTGTGTTCCTAGATATCCATGCGCACCTGCACCAATTCCTGCATACTGTGCGTTCTCCCAATAAATCAAATTATGAAATGAAGGATAGTCCGGCATTGCGAAATTACTAATTTCATATTGTATGCGATTCGCCGCATTCATGCGGTCAATCACCATAGCGAACATTTCTGCTTCTACATCTACACCAGGCAGTGGCAGTTTCCCTTTTGCCATTCGATTATAGAAAACGGTTTTCGGTTCCACGATTAATGAATACGCGGAGTAATGCGGCAGATTTAGTGCGAGTGCACGATCAATAGTTTCTTCCCATTCTTTCACAGTTTGTGTCGGCAGGGCGTACATTAAATCTATACTAATATTTTCAAATCCGACGGCTCGTGCAGTAGAGATGACGCGCTCCACATCATCGTTTGAATGGGTTCTGCCGATTTGATGCAATAACCGGTCATTAAATGACTGCACTCCGATGGAAAGCCGGTTGACGCCTTTTTCTTTTAATACCGTCAATTGACCTTCTGATAAATCGTCAGGATTGGCTTCTGTAGTAAACTCACGCAATGTCGGCACGTCAATATACTGCGCGATAATCGTCAATAAACGATCCAATTGCGCTATATCTAACGCAGTCGGTGTACCGCCGCCCAGAAAAACAGTTTCCACTTCTTCGAATGAGTGGCCTGCTTCTTGCATAAATTGAAATTCTTTCCCGATGGATTCAATGTATTGATCGACCGGTTGATTTTTCAAAAACACTTTATTGAAATCACAGTAATGACAAATTTGCTGGCAAAACGGTATATGGATATACACTCCCCGCATGCTGTCACTTCCTTTTACTTAAGTATGTAAACGGCAAAAAGAGGGCGCATGTGCCCTCTTTTTCCGCTTATTAATCTTCATCCATCTTCAAAACAGCCATGAATGCCTCTTGTGGCACTTCTACCGAACCGACTTGCTTCATCTTTTTCTTACCTTCTTTTTGCTTTTCGAGTAATTTACGTTTACGAGAAATATCTCCACCGTAACATTTCGCTAAGACGTTCTTCCCCATCGACTTAATCGTAGAGCGAGCTACAATCTTTTGTCCAATAGCTGCTTGAACAGGCACTTCGAATTGTTGTCTCGGAATTAGCGATTTTAACTTCTCTACAATTGCTTTCCCACGCTCATAGCTGAAGTCGCTATGAACAATGAAGCTAAGCGCATCGACCGTTTCACCATTTAATAAAATATCCATTTTGACTAATTTCGAACGTTTATAGCCGATTAACTCGTAGTCAAGAGAAGCATATCCTTTTGTACTTGATTTTAATTGATCGAAAAAGTCATAGACAATTTCAGCTAACGGTAATTCATAAATGACGTTGACACGTGTACTGTCCATGTAGTCCATCGTTTTGAAATCGCCGCGCTTATGTTGACATAGCTCCATTACCGCACCAACATAATCATTTGGCACCATGATGGAAGCTTTGACGTAAGGCTCCTCTACATAATCAACTTTTTGAGCAGTAGGCATCATAGAAGGATTATCAACATTCATCGATGAGCCGTCTGTTAAATTCACTTTATAAATAACACTTGGTGCTGTAGTGATCAAATCAATTTTAAATTCACGTTCGATTCGCTCTTGGATGATTTCCATATGCAATAGGCCGAGGAAACCACAGCGGTAACCAAATCCGAGAGCTTGTGATGTTTCCGCTTCGTACTCTAAAGCAGAGTCATTCAACTCCAGCTTCTCAAGTGCTTCACGTAAATCATTGTATTTTGACGT
The DNA here is from genome assembly GCF_003351785.1 of Sporosarcina sp. PTS2304. GTDB lineage: Bacteria > Bacillota > Bacilli > Bacillales_A > Planococcaceae > Sporosarcina. The sequence continues at coordinate 862,579 of NZ_CP031230.1, read as the reverse complement.
ATCAATTGGATACAATCCGCAGAACACCATCGGATTCATCCGGCGATAACCCGGCAACGCTTCTGCAGCTGGATCATTTACAAGTGTAATAGTATCCCCTACACGTGTATCCCCTACATTTTTAATAGAAGCAGATAAGAATCCAACGTCTCCTACCGTCAATTCTTCACGTGGTGAAATGATTGGAGTAAAGACACCCGTCTCCAGTACTTCAAATTCTTTGCCTGTTGCCATCATACGGATTTTATCTCCAGGCTTAACTTTACCTTCCACAATACGAATATTTACTATTACACCTTTATATTGATCATAGTGTGAATCAAATATTAATGCTTTTAACGGTGCATCCGGATCGCCTTCAGGTGCAGGTACCTTTTCAACAATTTGTTCTAAAATTTCTTCGATTCCAATGCCCGCTTTTGCAGAAGCAAGCACTGCTTCGGAAGCGTCTAGGCCGATCACGTCTTCAATTTCTTGTTTTACTTTATCAGGATCTGCAGCCGGCAAGTCAATTTTGTTAATGACCGGCAAAATTTCCAAATCATTATCCAATGCTAAATAAACGTTAGCTAATGTTTGGGCTTCGATTCCTTGTGCAGCGTCTACTACGAGAATCGCTCCTTCACAAGCAGCTAAACTTCGTGACACTTCATACGTAAAATCGACGTGTCCTGGTGTATCGATTAAGTGAAACGTATATTCTTCACCATTTTTCGCATGGTATGTTAACTGAACGGCATTCAATTTAATCGTAATGCCACGTTCGCGCTCCAAGTCCATTGAGTCCAATGTTTGTGATTTCAAATTACGTTTACTTACAGTTTCAGTTTGTTCCAAAATACGATCCGCCAACGTCGATTTCCCGTGATCGATATGGGCGATAATCGAAAAGTTTCGGATATTTTTCTGTCTTGCTGTTCTTTGCTCTTGATTCATCCATGTTCACTCCTACACATACGTACCTATTTAAGCTACTTGAATTATAGCAGTGAACTGTACAGACTTCAATATCTGAGCGGTTATTGCACGAGCAGTAGCGAAGAAATAGATTCGCCAAGGACCGAAAGTGAGTGATTCAGTTCCACTTCTGTATTTCCGACACCGCCAAGTTCCAGTAAAATCATACTCGTATCCAAATCCTGATTGTACTTTCCGTCTACCCCGCGACCACCTTTAATAATAATTTCGCGTGTAATGCCGGGAACTCTTTTTTCCAGTTCGTTCTTCAATTGTTTTGCTTTCGTTAAATTTTTGTCGTAATACGGGTGCTCTCTGCCGATAACGAATGCAACCTTAGCATAGCGTTGACCGCCGTGTGTAATCGTTGTTTTCGCTGGCCCTAATGAATCTCTATGCAAATCAATGACTAAATCATATCGTTCATTACGTACCTTTTCTTCTACATATGGACGTATTGCGCCATACGATCGATGGTACGGTATTTTCTTTTGTTGCATAATTTTGACGATATCCAACTCTAATTGTTCTGCTGTAATTCCTTGGACAAGTAAATGATCTTTCAGTTTAGCCCCGACTTTCAAAATATTTTCTGAATGATGGGAAGCAGCGACTTTACCATGCACCGCTTTCGTGATGGGTTCATAAGCTTCATGAGAGTGGGTAGAATAAATTAATACACGTCCCTCTGCTTTAGGTTTTATATCCTCTTCTAACACATTGGATGCATACACAATCATGCTTGGTTCTTTTAAAGAGAAAGGGGATGGATGAGTCGATTGCTTCGGTAGAAACTGCAGGACAACTGGGAAGATGAATAAAACGAAAATAATGCTTAGCCAAATTTGCAAGGTTTTTTTCATATTGATCCCTCCATCTTCCACTCTATGCAGAAGAAAATGGGTCAATGACTAGTTTAATTTTTTACTTGATGAATCCATTCGACTAAGGATGTTGACAATGCGGAAGCGTAGTTCGCAACCCACGAATCAATTTCCTTAGGTGAAATAAATGTAGCTAGTTCTTGCGCTGTTAACACCTCCTCAAATAGTTGAACACGCTCTTCATGCGTCCAGGAAGACCAATCGCCAAATATAGGAGCCAGTGATGTGCGATTTGCGTCTGATTTCAGATGTTGTGGAAAACGTCCTGTAGCTAATTTTGATGAGGGCATATCGGCTTCTTCAATTTTTGCTGCAATGTATCCAAACATCGTATCGATTGCATCTGCTACCAAAACCGGGCCATCCACAACCGTCGGAACACCGATCGCCAGTACTGGAATGTGCAAGCTTTTTTCCGACAATTCTTTACGGCTGTTCCCTACACCTGATCCTGGATGAATACCCGTATCCGTCAATTGAATAGTCCGGCAAAGACGCGAACTACTTCTAGCCGCGAGTGCATCTACAACAATTAACACGTCTGGCTTCGCTTGGTCAACGATGGCCTTAACGAATGACGCTGTTTCTAAACCCGTCTGTATCGTCACACCAGGCGCATAAACAATAATGTCACTTTCATCTGCTTCATAGTACTCCGGTATTACTTCTTTCACATAATCCATTGTCAACGGACCGACTGCATCAGGTGTGATATCGCGGTTGCCCAGCCCGACTAATAAGATTTTCTTCGCCTGTTGAGGAAGCTTTTCTTTTAGCAATAACGACATTTTCTCTACAACTACTGTACATACTTTTTCTATTTCATCTATTTCGTGAACAGCTAGTGTCGGAACGGTTAGCGTAATATATGTTCCTTTCGCTTTGCCGATCTCTTCTTCTCCTTCCGCATGTACTTTCACTGTTGTAGCTTTAATTCGACCGATCGTTTGCTCTTCCACGTCGATACCAGACATATTCTTTAGTTTTTTCTCTTCCCGAGCGGATTGGTGCTTTACAAATTCATCACTTTCATCAATCAAATCGGTTCGGTAGTAATTAATTTCGCCCATTGAATTCACCTCTATCCAATAGTTTGTACCAAAACCTTTCCTTTATTCGCAGGAATTCAGCTGTAAAGTCTAAAAGCTTTACCTTTTTTTCTTGCATTATCCCGATAGCTTTGTTAAAATTATGCTTGTTGTAAAGAGATGTCCGGATGATTGTGGAAACACTCTTGCTATACCTAAAAGCTGGAGGTGAATTAAATGCCAAATATTAAAGGTGCTATCAAACGCGTTAAGCAAAGTACAGCTGCTAACGAGCAAAACTCTCACGTGAAAGCTTCTATGCGTACTGCAATCCGTAAAGCGGATACTGCTATTCTTGCAAAAGAAGAAAACGCACAAGAATTAGTGAAAGATGCTGTGAAAAAAGTGGACACTGCTGCTCGTAAGGGTCTTATCCATAAAAACACTGCTGCTCGTCAAAAATCACGTCTAACTAAAAAAGCTCAATAAAACATGTAAAGACTGCCTCTTCGTGACGGCAGTCTTTTTTGCATTGTTATAAGCCACTCATCAAAAATAATTCGAGTCTTCTTTGACGGTTTCCACTCGTTGTTTTTAATTGTAAATCAATGGTCGCTAAGTCGTTTAATGCTTTCAATAAAATGGGCATTGGCGGCAGTGTGCGCTGCATCATTAATTTTACGCGATACGGATGGATATGCAATGTTGTCGCTATTTGCTGTTGCTGATAGCCTTTTTTCCGCAAATTCACTACATGTATCATCAACCGTACTTGGCTAGCGATTAGTGATGTCAGCATAATCGGTTCTTCGCCATTTCGCATTAAGTCATGGTATACGGCTAACGATTCGGCTATCTTTCCATTGACGAAGGAATCTGTCAGACGGAAAACATCCATTTCGGGTGTACGCGCAACTAATTGTTCAATGATCTCTGCAGTCACCGTTCCTTTATAAGACAAATAAGCTGCAATTTTCTCTACTTCAGTCGAAAGGGTCAGTAAATCTGTTCCTGACATATCCATAAGAAGATTAGCTTCATTTTTTTCAAAGACAATTCCTTTATCTTTTCCATGCTGCATAATCCACGTAGACAAATCCTGCCCTTGCAATGTTTCAGCTTCCACGACGACTGCATGTTTTTTGATCTTTTTCGTAATTCTTTTGCGTGCATCCAGTTTTTCATAAGGTGCGATAAATACGACGGTAGCTGTAGGAGATGGGTTTTCCAACCATTTTTCAAAGTGTTCCAATTGATGGTTCTGCTTATCTTTAGATTGATCTGTCGCTTTTAAGAAGGAGCAGTTTTTTGCGACGATGAGTTTATGTTCGACAAGAAATGGCAATTCATCCGCCACTTCTAACACAGCTTGAATCGGAATCTCTTCCAGGTCGAAACGGTTCACTTCAGCCGATGTCATCCCGGGTATGGCACGAATTAATTTCTTTATAGTTTCATCTAGTAAGTGCTGTTCGGTGCCAGTCAGTAAATAGACAGGTTGCACGTCGCCTTTTTCAATTGTATTCCATATTTTTGTAACCATTTCATTCACCTCAATGTGTTGTTTCTTACGTATAGGTTTGCATAGTGAGTTTTATAAAATCCCAAGCCTGTTGATTATGTAAAGAAAGGACTTGGCATTCGGAAATGAGGTGCTATTGACAAGTAATTGTAGAGGTAGTGTATCGTTTAGAATTCTGCCGAGAGAAACCGGACGCTTTCCTGAGGGGACGCAGCGGACTCACCAATTCTTCGGGGAGAATCTTTGAATTTGTGCTCGTAAGTCAATTTGTGTTCGTTCAGAAATAGAGTATGGTAAGTGACGCTTCCTGGACAGTGTGGATAAAGACATAGATTGCCTGACTGAATGCATATAGAGTCATTGCTCTCTCCGCTCAGTTCATCGAAACAGTCATAGTAGCTAGCAACACTTCACCGCTATCTACCTTCAAAAGCGTACGAATCGTTTCAGACAAGTCTACTTACTTAGTTTTTCACCATATACAAAGAGTGATCAAACTGTCACACACACTAAGTACGGCTTGGAGCTTACAAACGATCGACTCCGGGAGGTTCAGGAAAAGCCGTAGCGAAGGACGGCTTTTGCGAGTGAAGCGCAGCGAGAAGGAGCACATCTTTGCACTTGACAGGTGTAACTCGTAGCGCTTGACGGCCCACCGCGTCCCCTCCGAAAAGCGTATCGTCTGAAAGCGCAAGCCACAAGACCCGCTAAGTCAGCGTCGCTCCATCCAATTGCATAGTCAAATCCGCTTGTAACTGAATGAATGAGGAATTATACAGAATATGATTACTCACAATGTTGATAAAATCATGTAGTTATTATACATGAAAATAGCGAAGTTCTCCATACTAGCTAGAAAAGGAGGTCTTTTTTATGGATGAGCGTAAGGATAAGCGTGTGTTGCCGAAGAAAGAACAGAAGGAAGAGATTTCTATAGAGTTGGCGGAGTTCGGTCATTTGCAGCCGAAGCAAGAGCCTATGACTCCCAATCATCGGGAAACTGCAGAGAAAGATCGGTATTATTGAGCTTTTGTCGTTGCTAGATGCAGGAAGTGATAAGTAACGATTTGACCAGCGTCAAAGTGGCTACAATGAATCGATCACTATCAAAATTTATGAACTTCAAACGCAGCGTGCAGACCAAGCGTTTCTCTGCTCAACGCACCGAGTCTTTGAACAATTTGTGTCATCGTCTATGGAAGAAGCTTTAAACTGCAATTTTTATGGATTTTTCGCTCACTTTCATCTATACTTAGTATGGAATTAGGAGGTGTAGCAATGAATGAATTTGAACATGATGTTCAATCAAAACGTAATGATGCGATTGACTCAGGCATTGGCTTTGGTGTAGCGTTTATCGGTTTTTCTTTAATTTTTGTTGTTGCTACGATCATCGATATCGTTGCCCGCTAATCAATATTGGATAAAATAGACACAACCGTTTTTATAACGGCTGTGTCTATTTGCTTTTCACAGCATTATCTAGAGCTTGAAATCACATAAGCATCTTCGTTTAAACGCAGTTCAATCGTGCCGCTTTCTGCTGTGGAAAGATACGGTATGCCATGAAAATCGAATCGTTCAGTCACTTCGACATGCGGATGTCCATAGCGGCTATTTCTCCCCGCTGATATGATGGCGAGTTCTGGTTTGATTAAGCGTACGAACGGCTCTGTGCTGGATGTTTTACTGCCATGATGGCCTGCTTTTAAAATGACCCGCCCAAAATCTGTGTTCTGATAGCGATTGATTATTCTTCTTTCTCCGTCCATCTCTAAATCTCCGGGGAATATACAACTCACTTTACCGTTTGTCATGATCAGCACTAGCGAACTATCATTCCCTTCATAGCGCCCTTCTTCAGGTGCCACGTACTGGAACTGATACCCTGCCTGAGACCAATGAAGTCCTTCGCCTACTAACGCGAGTGGAATCTTCTGTAGCCTAGCTAATCGTAAGACGTCTTCCATCGACTTCTCTACTTCGCTCCCCGGCGGCATATGAATCTCTTTAACACGTACCTCTTCTAACACTTCATCTGCACCTTCCATATGATCTGCATCTGCATGGGTAATAAGCAAGCGATCGATCGTTGTAATACCTTTCGCTTTTAAATAAGGCACGACAATATTGCGCCCTACTTCAAATGATCGGTCGGGCGTTTTCCAGTTTTTTTCGCCGAAATGAACGACTCCACCTGTATCAATGACGTACACTGCTTTGCGAAACGGAAGTTCAATAATTGTACTATCCCCTTGTCCAACATCCAGATAAGAGACGATTACATCACGGTGCAGTGTAGGCTTATATTCCAAATACACAGCTGGAATGAGTAAACAAATGACGCCTAGACCGATGAACTTCTTTCTTTCTAGACAGACTAAAAAGAGTAAAATACCAATTACAGCAAACACAGCACCCCATCCATCCGGCTGGCCGGGCGTCCACATTTGATAAGGTAACGAAGCTAGCCAGGAAGTCATAGTTCCTATCCACTGACGAATAGGTTCATATATGCTGAAAAGAATAGAGGCGACCGGAGGCATTATATAACTGCATGCTAAGAGTAGTATATTCGCTGGTAAAATAATCACGGAATACAATGGTACATAAAATAAATTAGCGAGGAACGAAGAAATGGATAGTTCGAAAAAATGATAAAGCAACACTGGATAAAGAGCGACTTGCGTAATGACTGTCACTAAAAAAGAGACGTGTAAACTATTTGAGGCATTTCGTAAAATAGCAGAAGAATACAATAATGAAAAAGCAGCCAAATAGGATAATTGAAATCCAGGCTGGAAGACAATATGCGGTTGTGTGAGTATAAATAGCAACGCGCTCATCGCTAACGCATCATCGAGCCGCAAGCGTAAATTACCCGAAACAGCTAACAATAAAATCATTGTCACCGTCACTGCTCGCCAAACGGACGGCGCGCCTCCAGCAATACAAGCATATAGAGGTAGAAAGGATAGTAAACAATACGTTACCCACTCTTTACGAAAACCGATTCGCAGTAATAATGCGCGAATAAAAAATGTCAATAAGCCTACATGCAATCCAGAAATTGCGAATAAATGAGTAATACCAAGCGTGCGGTATTCTGCCTGCAATGCCAAATCCATACTAGAACGATCCCCAATGAGTAGCGCTTCCGCTTCCGTAACAAGCGACTCAGGAAACTGCTGTTGAATATGTCCTTTTATATTAGAGCGATAATGTGATAAGCGTGATCGGATAGTAGTTAACGGCTTATACGCATGGATATCTGTCACCTCTAGAACGCCTGCTGCTCCGTTCATGCGTAAATACCGTTTCATATCAAACGCATAATCATGTGCTGCGGGTTCCAATTCTTTTTGAACCACTTCTGCTGTAAACTGATAGGTTGCTAAGTTGATCGATTGGAATACTTCTTTTTGACGGGATGACTCGAGCGGGTACATCATATAAACTACCGTATCATCAGAAAGCCTTGCAAAGCCTTTAACTTTTCCACCATCAATTTTTACTTGTTCTTGCCAAACGAAAGAAACGTCAGATGAGTCTTCAGGAAGAGTTACTAATTTGCTGGAGAAATAAAAAAAAGAGAGAACGGCAATCGAAGCGCAAAGTACTAAATGAACATAATCTTTGCGTAAAAAGAAAAAAGGTATGAGGAATAACAAGTTGAGTAATAAAAGCGATCCATTGAGCTCAGCCGCAAATGCAGCTATTGTCAGTGGAATCGCTATATACATCCAACGTATTGATCGGATTATTTGCCAAATAAGTGATTCACCCTTTGTGAGAGGGTATCCAGTTCTTCATCAGTCGCACCAAGCGCTTGCATTTTCTTTAACATTTCACTGAATAACGCAAACTTTCCTTCACTAGCGAAGTCTATTGAACGCTCGTCAAATGGTATTTTTTCTGTAATAACACCAGCTTGCGCGAACAGTTCAATTGCATAATCACTATTGCGGTAATCCTCTGCATAAAGAACACGCTCAATTCCCGCCTGTATTAACGCTTTACTGCATGGCAGACATGGAAAATGGGTTACATAAATCGTCGCGCCTGAAACAGGTATGCCATATTTAGCACACTGCAACAACGCATTCATTTCCGAATGTATCGTCCGGACGCAATGATTATCCACTACATAACAGCCATGCTCGATACAGTGATCGCCGCCTGATATCGATCCGTTATAACCTCCAGCAATAATGCGCTGATCACGGACTAAAATAGAACCGACGGACAATCGAGTGCATGTACTACGCATTGCCAAAAGGTGACTTTGCGCCATGAAGAACTGGTCCCAAGTAATTCGCTCCATACGGTCGCCTCCATCAATTAAGAGTAATAAATGATTCTAGTTTTTCAAACGTTTTATCGCCAATTCCTGAAACTTCTTTCAACCCATCCAAGCTTGTAAATCCACCATGCTCTTCCCGATACTGCACGATAGCCTGCGCTTTAGACGGACCTATCCCAGGCAAGTTTTGAAAGTCACTTTCATTGGCTGTATTTATATTCACTTTCGTTGCCGAGCTTTCTGTAGAAGCACTCGCGGCTGCCTGTTCGAACGTGGGCGGCTGTTCACCTGCAACGGGCACGTAGACGACGGCTTCATCGGTTAATCGCTGCGCATGATTCAATAGACGCGTATCTGCTTGTTCTGTGTACCCGCCCGCTTGATCGACAGCGTCTAATAAGCGGTCTCCTTCACGCATTGAATATAGTCCCGGATACTTGACCGCTCCTTTAACGTCTACGAGAATAGCTACGGACACAACTTCAGCGACTTCTTCTACAGGCGCTTCAACTTCTGTTAGTTCTGCTACTGTTTCTGTTGGTTCAAAAAGGGAATGTCCATGTTCTTCGGATAGTGGATCCGCTTGTTCTCGGGGAAAGAACAGAACGATGGATAGTACAGCGATTGCTGCTATAGGAATGAGTAATGTACGCCATTTTTCGGTAATGAATGAATGGATAGTCAACAACCCTTTCTATCAGCACCGTATGGAGTCCTCCTAACTATACCCGATTGCCCCCAAGTTGAAAAGAGTTATTTACGCACTTGAAAGAATATTCTTTCACTTTCTTCTTCTGGTGGTTCGTCTTCCCAATCAGCAAAAATCCGTTCGATCTGAAATCCTGCCTGATCAAGCATGTCGACATAATCAGTAACAGCAAATGAACGTTGCGTATGTATTTCGTCGAATCGTTTATAAGAACCATCTTCTTGACTCACAAAAAAAGCTAGCTCTGAGTAAATCGAATGCTCTTCTTCGCCAGGTTCTGTCTGCCAAATATACGTAATTCTTTGATTATCAAATACGAAAGGGCCTTCTAAAAATATTTCATCCATTTTAAATAGAGAGTGGACATCAAATAATAGCACGCCATTTCTTTCTAACGCATTGTAAACACGGCGAAACGTTTCTTCTACATCCTGTCTGTCCAAAACATAATTTAGCGAATCAATGGAAATAACTGCTACTTCATATGTTCCATCCACTGATAACTGCTGCATCGGCTGATCCTTAAAATCGATAGAGAGCCCGAGTGACTTCGCACGTTTAGCCGCAACTTCCAACATATCAGCAGATAAATCAATAGCTGTCACTTGAGCGCCCTTTTTTGCTAACATCGCAGAAAGCAAGCCCGTTCCACAGCCGATATCCAGCACTTTTTTTCCTGAAATGCCAGCAGACGCCAAATCGAGTAACTCGACATAGGCGTCATACGGTATATCATTCATTAATTCATCGTAAATATGGGCGAATTCTTGATACGAGCTCATTGTTCGCTCGCAACGTCCAACAACGGTGCGTCTCCCCATAATTTCTCCAAATTATAGAAACTGCGTTCGTCTCTATGGAAGACGTGAACGACGACATCAAGCAAATCGACTAGAATCCAACGTCCTGAGTCAAATCCTTCCATACGCTTCACTGTGTATCCCTCTTTAGCCGCTTGATCTGCGACTTCACGTGCGATCGCCTGGACTTGTCGTTCTGAATTTGCGTGACAGATAATAAACTGATCAGCTATCAGGGAAATGCCCTCCATATTCAATACAACGATGTCTTCCGCTTTTTTACTATCTACTGCCTGATAAGCTAATTCTAATAATGTTGGCATATTTCACTGTTCCTTTCTTCTGCGTACGTGTTCATTATAGCAATCAAATGAATTTGGAAAAATAACAGCGTACTGATGAACTAAAAACTTAAACGTATGCTGAATACATTCTGTCATTTGATCTTCGAGTGACTCACCCTCGATGCGCTCACGTAAGTCTGCAACACCTGGAAATTTTCGACCAGGCTCAACTAAATCTGCAATATAAATAACTTTTTCTAAATCGCTCATTCCCGCACGACCTGTCGTATGAAAACGTACCGCTTGTAAAATATCTTCATCTTCTACGCCATATTTTTCTTTCGCTAGCAACGCTCCTACCGGCGCATGCCATAGCTCTGAATGATATTTTGAATAGAGTTCATATTCCTCATCGCGTGACAGCAATTCCAATAATTCATTTTTGTTCATAAACTTGGCATAATCATGAAATAAGCTGGCAATTTCGGCTTTTTCTACGGAAACACCTGCTTTTTCAGCTAACTTCTTCGCTGTTTCTGTCACACGTAATACGTGCTCGTATCGTTCCTTTGGCAATCGTTGCTTTAGGTCATCACGAACTTGTTGAAGATCCATATAATCTCTCCTCTCGAATGTATGCCTCGACAGCTGACGGAAGCAATAATTGAACCGTGCCTCCATTCAAGAAGCGCTGTCGAATCAAAGTGGATGATAAATCAAGCTGTGGTGTTTCTACTAGCTGAACAGGTAATTCAGAACTACTCTTCGCACCTGGACGTCTGACACCGACAAACGTAATGATTTTCAGTAAGTCTTCGATGCGATACCATGACGACAACTGATCAATCATATCACCGCCTATTATAAAATGAAATTCAACATCCGGTTCTTCCTCTACTAATTGAGACATCGTATCAAATGTATAAGAAACACCGCCACGTTCAATTTCAAAAGCCGAAGCACGTAATCCTTCCAAATCATCAACAGCTAATTTCACCATCTGTAAACGCTGTGCAGCCGTCGCATCTCCAGCGGTTGACTTATGCGGAGGAATCGCAGCTGGCATTAGCCACACTTCGTCCAAAGCACATGCATAGCGCACTTCATTGGCAATCAGTAAATGTCCGGTATGCGGTGGATTGAATGTACCACCCAAGATGCCGATTCGTTTCATCTGATTCTCCTTACGGTAATTGAATGCGTTTCTTTTCTGTAGATTCTCTGTAAAGGACAATGACATTGCCAATTACTTGAACTACTTCAATTTGTTTATGTGCACCAATTTTTTCAGCGATTTCTTTTTTATCTTCTTCACAATTTTGAAGGACACTTACTTTTAATAATTCGCGTGCTTCCAGCGCTTCGTCAATTTGTGCTAAGATCGCATCAGTCAATCCGCTCTTTCCAATTTGGAAGATTGGGTCTAAATGATGCGCTTCACTACGTAAAAAACTTTTTTGTTTACTTGTTAACATGTTTACCCTCCCACTTTCATTGTAATCGTCTGAATCATCTTTTTTGTATTTGGATAGACATTTGTCCATTTCTCGAATGCAAGCGCTCCTTGATGGACGAACATTCCTACGCCATTCATCGTTTTTGCACCGGCTAGTCTAGCTTCACGTAAAAACTCTGTTTCCAATGGGTTATAGATGATATCCGCGACTACCGCATCTTTGCTGACCCCTTTAGGATGTAATGGCATGCCAGACTGAGCAAAGTTCATACCAACGGATGTAGTTTGTACGACTAGACCAAACTCCCCCATTTTCTGTTGTGCTTGTTCAACAGACAGAACATGCGCATTTTCCATTTCAGAAGCAAGTTCCGCAGCTTTGGACGTTGTACGATTAGTGAAATATAATGGACCATAGCCAGCCGATTGTAGTGCGTGCGCTATACCTCTCGCTGCACCGCCTGCACCAATTAATAGAACAGAATTATTTTCACTCTCACCCGCAAATTCTTGCAATGATTTTACGAATCCTCTGCCGTCCGTATTCGTGCCCACCAGTTTTCCATCGGCCGTTCGATACACCGTATTAACTGCATTCATATGCGCAGCCGCTTCATCTACCTCGTCTAAAAATGGAATAATAGCTTGCTTATGCGGCACCGTTACATTCCATCCACTACAGCCAAGCGTTCGCAAACTTTGTATTGCTTGTCCGAGATTTTCCGGAGTGACAAGAATCGGTATATAACTCGCATTCCATTCATTTTCAAGAAACCATTGATCATGCATAGTAGGTGACATCGATTGTGCAATCGGATCGCCTAACACAGCATACCACTTTTTCATCTCAATTCCCCTCCTGCAGTCAATTAAATGAGTGAAGGTCTAATCATAACATTTACACCTTTAGGAGCGTGTACTGCCACTTTAACATTAGCATGTTGGATCGTAATCCAACCTAATCCAGATATGACCAGGTCTGTTTTCGCTTGCTTAATAGAAAACTCATGACGAACGAGTGGCGGTAACTTTGCAAGCGATGCCGTACTAGGTGGCGACAGCATTTCACCTACATGCTTCTCATATAAGTCATCCGCATTTTCCAGCTTCGTCCTGTGAAGTGTTAAACCGTTCGCTACATAAAAGTTGAATGAAGAACGATCTCCTTGTATAAAGTCAAAACGTGCCAGACCAGCGATAAATATCGTCTGCTCTGCATTCAGCTGATAGACTTTCGGCTTCAATTCTTTTTTCGGTGTGATGACTTTCAAATCCTGTGCATCTAAATCATGCGCGATTTGATGATCATTAATAATTCCTGGTGTATCGATTAATGATTTCCCATCATCCAATGGAATCTCCACTACATCTAACGTCGTGCCAGGAAAATAAGAAGTCGTAATAATATCTTCCATTCCTGTTGCGTTTTTAATAATACGGTTAATAAATGTGGATTTCCCAACATTTGTACAGCCGACTACGTAGACATCTTTGCCTTTTCGATACGTTTCAATAGCGTCGAGTGCTTCGCTCATGCCTGCACCCTTTACTGCTGAGACAAGGAGTACATCGATTGGCTTTAACCCAAGTTTTGCGGCTTCTGCCTTCATCCAGTTCTTCACACGTTGCGGATTAATCGCTTTCGGCAGAATATCCGATTTATTACCGATTAATAATATATCTTTATTTCCTACAAAGCGGTGTAATCCATTGATCCAGCTGCCATTAAAGTCGAAAATATCGACCACTTTCACAATCAGTCCTTGCTTTTCACCAATTCCATTTAGAATCGCTAAAAAATCGTCTCCTGATAAGGACACTGGCTGTAATTCATTATAGTTACGCAATTTAAAGCATCGTTGACAGATAACATCTTCTTTTTCCAAAGATGCGGGTGGCGCGTAGCCTTCCGCTGTTTTGTCTGTCGTTTGGATCGTTATACCGCACCCGATACACTTGATTAATTCCAAATTTAGTCCTCCCACGTAAGTAATCCTTTTCTTTTAAATCGCGCCATAATTCTACGTTCGATCGCACGATTGAATTTTGTAATCGGCGCATCTGAACTGGCTACAGGAACGACTAATATCACTTGCATTCCTGCACGGTTCGCTCCCAACACATCTGTCAATAACTGATCACCAATCATCACTACTTGTTCTTTCGGCAAACCTAATGTAGCTACAGCCTGATGAAATGATCTCGTCATTGGTTTCCTCGCTTCACAAATATAAGGAATACCTAACGGATCACAAAAGTGACGGACGCGTTCTATATTATTATTAGAAACAACCGCAACTTGCAAACCTGCAACGCGCATCGATTCAAACCAGGCCATAATATCTTCCGTAGCATCAGCGCGATCCCATTCAACGAGTGTATTATCTAAATCCGTAATAATGCCTTTGATGCCATTTTCAACAAGTGTTTCAGGTTTAATAAGCAACACTGATTTAACATATGCACTCGGCAAAAATTGTTTTAACACAATATCCTCTCCGCCCTACAACAAATTCTTGTCTGATTATAACATAGTTGCGGTTTATGCACGCACAACTATGACTAATTTCGTTGCTTTTCTTCTAAAGTGCTAGATACGTTGTTATTTGCATAAGGTAATATACCAATAAACGGAGGTGGTTACATGAGCGGGTTTTTCATGGCCCTCATGCAATTATGGTTAGAAATCCCCGCGTTAATCGGTTACATCAGGGGGCAAGCATTCCTTCGTCCGCTATCCAAAGCTGAGGAAGCGGAATGCCTGAGACGATTAGCGGAAGGTGATGAAAGTGCACGCGATGAACTTATTGAACATAATATGCGGTTGGTTGCACACATCGTCAAAAAGTTCCAGCCCAAACATGAGTTGTTGGATGACTATATTTCAATCGGTGCGATCGGATTGATGAAAGCCATCAACAGTTTTACGCCTGATCGTAAGACAAAGCTTGCGACATACGCTGCTCGCTGTATCGAAAATGAAATCCTTATGTATTTACGCACGCAGAAAAAAGTTCAAAAAGATGTATCCCTCTACGAACCTATCGGCCTGGATAAAGACGGCCAATCATTGGAAATTGCAGACCTACTCCAAACTGACGATATCCCACCCCAACAAACCGTTGAAGAAAACGAACAAAAAGAACGGCTGTATAAACATTTAAGTAAACTGGATTCACGCGAACTTGAAATTATTCAACGACGGTATGGTTTATTAGATGATCAGCCGATGACGCAAAAAGAGATTGCCGAGCAGTTGAATATTTCAAGAAGTTATGTTTCTCGTATTGAAAAACGTGCGATTGTCAAATTATATCAGTCTTTCAGACATGAGTATCAGTAGTTTTCTTTGTGAATGTTTACATTACTTGAAAAGGTGCAAAGAACGCCCCTGTTCGGTAAGACTTCCAACGCCTGTCGAGCCTATACGGCGTTTTCGCTTTTGGTGTCATCTAGCTGCTAACGCCAGGCTCTCGGGTCGTTTCAGACGGACCAAAAAGGCAAAATGCGCCTTTGTGGTACGTCTTCCAACGCCTGTCGAGCCTATACGGCGTTTTCGCTTTTGGTGTCATCTAGCTGCTAACGCCAGGCTCTCGGGTCGTTTCAGACGGACCAAAAAGGCAAAATGCGCCTTTGTGGTACGTCTTCCAACGCCTGTCGAGCCTATACGGCGTTTTCGCTTTTGGTGTCATCTAGCTGCTAACGCCAGGCTCTCGGGTCGTTTCAGACGGACCAAAAAGGCAAAATGCGCCTTTGTGGTACGTCTTCCAACGCCTGTCGAGCCTATACGGCGTTTTCGCTTTTGGTGTCATCTAGCTGCTAACGCCAGGCTCTCGGGTCGTTTCAGACGTACCAAAAAGGCAAAATGCGCCTTTGTGGTACGTCTTCCAACGCCTGTCGAGCCTATACGGCGTTTTCGCTTTTGGATGTAAAAAGCGTTTCCGATTGGTTTGCGAAGGGGTGGCCCTTGGCTATCGGAAACGCTTTATTTTGGTTGTTAGTCTGCTTTGACCTCACGTAAAATTACTGCCGCCAATACAGCTGTTACTACAAATATCCCACCCATTAGGAATCCCATTGGTTGTCCCTCCTCTCAACGAAACGATCTATTACGTTGTCTACTTATTAATTTTACCATAGAACCGTTAAAGTTTCGAGATGACTCGCAAAACAATCTGTGACGAGTGTTTGGCAGCGAGTGGTAAAAATTCGTCGAAGCTGACTGTTGATTCTTTTCCAGCGATGTCTGATAGCGCGCGAATGACTACGCACTTCGTTTGGAATTGATAGCAAACTTGCGCGACGGCAGCAGCTTCCATTTCTACAGCGATCACTCGAGGAAACCTCTTTTTTACCCGCATGACGTTTTCTGGATCTGACATGAATGTATCTGCGGAGGCAATGCTTCCGACTGCGTGCTCGTATGTATCAAGTTCTACTACGGCTTCTCTTGCTAAATTGATTAAATTGGGATCTGAAGGGAAACTTGCAGGCAGTTGCGGTACTTGCCCTAATTCATAACCGAACGCTGTAACGTCCACGTCATGATGTAGGACATAATCTGAAATCACGACTGTCCCTACTTCTAGATCAGGATGTGTGCCGCCCGCTGAACCTGTGTTTAACACTACATCAGGCTTATAGTTTTGTAGTAAAATAGTCGTCGCCATGGCAGCGTTTACTTTACCGATCCCGCTTTTTGTCACGATGACCTGATGCTTACCGACTTTCCCTTCGATGAATTCACAATTGGCAATAGTTGTGATTTTTCCTAATCCGATTTCTCTACGCAGTATTTCAACTTCTTCTTCCATAGCGCCTACGATAGCGATTTTCATACAGTTCCTCTCCTTCAATCATTCATTGTAGCACTGTAACTTTTAAGATCCGGGTAAGTGTAGTGCACTTTTGCATTTCACTCACCCGGATCTTTTGTTGACTCATAGTTACTTCAATACATCCATTTTCACTGGTTTCCAGCCTTGTCCATCGATCCATTCAAGATATACTTTATATTTTTTAGAGTTATCATGAGTAGTGACAATTCCCTCTGCTTTTTGAGGACTTCCACCATTTTGAATACGTAAATAGATTAAATCTTTTTCTGATTGACCTGTCGCATACGAAATGGCTTTTTTCTTCTCATGCCAGTCTGCTGACGTACCATCATATTTAGATTCATGTTGTCCTGTCTGCTTTGTGCCTACAGGCTTCCAATTTGGATCCACTACAGATTTTTTCACCGGATCTTTCGCTGCCGGTTTTGGTTCCGGTTTTGGTTTTGGTTCTGGTTTTGGTTCTGGTTTTGGTTCTGGTTTTGGTTCTGGTTTCGGTTCCGGCTTAGGTTGTGGCTCTACTACAGGCTCTGGCTCCGGTTGCACTTCTTCTACTACAGGTTCTTCTTCAGGTAGGACCGGCTCTACAGCTGTTTCTTCATTCGTTTGTTCAGTGCTTTGACTTTCTGACGAAGCTAAATCTTCTGAAGCGTCATCCTCTTCGACGAAGATTGGTTCAATCGGTGCTTGCTCTGCTCGCTCGGATTCAACCTGCTTATTTTCTTTTGCTTCTTCTTTATCATCACCCAGAACAAATGTAATTCCGACAACAGCAATCAGCAGAACAACTACACCAATCAAAATATTTAACGTTTTGTTGACGCTTGTTGCCTTGTTCCCCTTTTTACGTGAAGTCCTAGATAAATTAGGATCTCGATCCGCCATGTTGACATCTCCTTTTATACAAATCTAGTACACTTGTCCAAATAGACGTATCTGTACATAAACATAAAGCAATACCGCCTTCTGCCTATGAGAAGACGGTACCTTGTCATTTTATCTCGAGTACTTCAACTGACATTTCACCGCCGGGAGTTTGAATCTTCACTCGATCCCCTTTTTTACGTCCGATTAACGCTTTCGCAATCGGTGAATCGTTGGAAATCAACCCTTCTACCGGATTCGCTTCAGCGGAACCTACAATCGTATATGTCTCTTCTTCACCATTTGGCAGTTCTTTAAATGTTACCGTCTTACCCAACTGTACTTCATCAGTATTCAGTTCGTCTTCTGTAATGATCACCGCATTGCGGATCATAGATTCTAAAGAGGATATCTTCCCCTCTACAAATGCTTGATCTTCCTTCGCAGAATCATACTCGGAGTTTTCCGAAAGGTCGCCATAGCTTCTCGCAACTTTAATACGTTCTACTACTTCTTTACGTTTAACCGTTTTCAAATATTCTAGTTCATCTTCTAATTTTTGCTTTCCCGCTACCGTCATTGGGAATTTCTTTTCTGAAACCATTTACCAACACTCCTCAATTTCTGTTCATGAAAAATATTATGCTACTCTACTATCAACTATGTGACATAATCGAACTTTTTTGTGAATTAAGTTAAAATTATGTCATCATCATATTACACTTCTTCAGTAGACGCAAGAATTGTTTTTATTTTCGTTACCATTAAGTCAATAGCGACTGCATTCTCGCCGCCTTCTGGAATAATTATATTAGCATATTTTTTCGTTGGCTCGATAAACTGATTATGCATAGGGCGCACAACGGATAAATATTGATCGATTACAGAATCCACCGTTCGTCCACGATCATTAATATCTCGTAAAATTCTACGGATAATTCGAATATCCGAATCCGTATCGACGAATAATTTAATATCCATTAAGTCGCGCAACCGTTCATCTTCCAGCACGAGAATGCCTTCTAAAATAATGACGTCTTGCGATTCAATGATTTCCGTTTCTTCAGAGCGCGTATGAATCGTATAATCATAAGTCGGCTTTTGAATGGACTGCCTGTTAAGCAACTGATGAATGTGTTCAATCAATAAATCCGTATCGAAAGCTAATGGATGATCATAATTTGTTTGCAGTCTTTCTTCCAACGATTTTTCCGACTGATCCTTATAATAATCGTCTTGCTCAATCACAACAACGGAGTGACCTTGGAATACTTCATGAATTTTCTTAGTGACACTAGTCTTACCGGAGCCCGAGCCGCCTGTAATACCGATCACGACTGGTTTATTCTTCACAGGGATTCCCCTTTACTGCTTTTTAATAGTTATTTTTTTACTGCAATCAAAATTCCATCACCCATTGGTACGAGCGATGTCTCATACTGCTCATGCTGCATAGCCCAAGTCGTGAATGTTTTCAAATTCCGAATCATCGTACGATTCCGTTTTGGAAGCTCTTCATCAGACAACAGCACCATACCATGCATAAACATATTGTCGCAATAAATTACACCTGTTTTATTGACGAACGGACTATATTTTTCGAAGAATTTCATGTACTGTCCTTTTGCCGCATCGATAAACAACGCATCGAATAGCTGCTCGTGCAGTTGAATATCATCGAAATCTAAAGCATCCGCATGAATGATATGAATCCGATCAACTAGCCCACTTCGCTCAATATACTCCACAGCTTTTTCATAACGCTCTGTATCACGTTCAATGGTGTAAATAACCGCTTGCGGGAAAGCTTGCGCTAAACGAATGCCTGAATAGCCAATCGCACTGCCAATTTCAAGGATTCGCTTAGGCTGCTGTACTTGAAGCAAACCAATTAATGTTTGTAAGCCCGCATCATCCATAATCGGTACCCGATGCTCACTAGCATACTGTTCCATCTCTAGCACGAGCGGATCCTTCTCTTTAGAAAAGCCGTTAATATAGGCAGTGTAATCACTCATGCAGACTTCCCCTTTACTCTTTTCATGTCATTTATTTTGACTATCAATATACTTCGCTTTATTTTTTAAATGTTCTTCATATGTTTTAGCGAAATGATTTTTCCCATCTTTATCCGCTAAGAAAAATAAATAGTTAGTTGAAGACGGCTCGACGACCGCTTGTATAGAAGCTACTCCAGTATTTGCGATAGGCCCTGGTGGTAGTCCTTTATTTTGGTACGTATTATAAGCATTTTCTACTTTCAAGTCTTCATTTAACACTCGGTCTTTATGTTCGCCCAGTGCGTATAAAACAGTTGGGTCTGTTTGTAAAGGCATCCCCTGTGCTAAACGATTATTAAAGACACTTGCAATAGTTTCACGATCCGATTTGCCCGTTGCTTCTTTCTCAAGCAATGAAGCAAATGTTAATAGCCAGTGTGCGGACTTTTCTTTCTCTGTCCAATAGCCTTGATAAGGAATCAAATTTTGTACAGTTGCATCCACCATTACATCGACAACTTCCTTCACCGACGGCTCTTCTTCATAGAAAGGATACGTCGCCGGGAATAAATAGCCTTCCAAAGAATAGCGGATATTGTCTGCTAAAATTTCCTTCGTAATAATTTCAGGATATTTTGTCATATAAGCTTGAATCGTTTCTTCATTAGTTACATAATCCATGAATTGCTTTTCAGTGATCGTTGTTTTCTCACTCGTTTTTTCAGCAATTTGATCAAGCGTTAAACCTTCAGGTATAGTTAATGTGAAAGCAGGTGTTCTGTAGACAACCCCGGTCTTTAAGCTTTTAATCAATTCATCGGGTGTCATCGATTGTGTTAAACCGTACGTTCCGGCTTGGAAATCAGCTTCATTATTTACTTTTGCATAATACTTAAAGATTCGTGCGTCTTTAATAACTTCTTTCTTCTCAAGAATTTCGGATATACTATCTAATCCGGAGCCAATGGGAATTTCCACTTCGATTATTTTCTCCGAATCCGGATCCATCGGTTCAAGTGCACCTTTTATGTATGAATAAATTGAGAAGCCGCCGATTAACGCTACTAATAATAAGATGGTGACGATCCAAAATACGATTTTACGAACAGTTTTCACTTCTTTTTTTTGTTCTAGCATACGTTCAAACATGACCTCTTTTTTTCTTTGGGGCTTTTTTTCCATACCCCTCACCTCTTTTTCTGCGACTGCTAAATTGTGTTAAAAAAGACGGAACGGTACGAACCATTCCGTCTGTCGCATGTTTTACTCTTCTTCTTCTTCAAGGAACGTGTTTAGTACTTCTTCAATCATGTCCCATTCTTCATCTGACTCGATTTCAAGCAATGAACCGCCATCTTGTCCTTCTTCTGTCGGAATGAAAGCAGAAGCGTGGATTTCAACGTCTTCATCATCATCTACTTTTTCACCGTCTAAAATATGATACAGCACATACGATCTTTCATATTCTTTCGAATCAAATGTTAAGATTACTTCGCATACATGCTCATCGCCATTCTCGTCTACAATCGTCATTGTTTCTTGTCCGTGTTCCATTCCAATCACTCCTACATTTTTTTTGAGTCTAAAAAGCCTTGCAAAATCATACTAGCTGCCATTTTATCGATTACGGTTTTGCGTTTTTTACGGCTTACATCTGCTTCGATTAATACGCGCTCGGCAGCCATTGTCGTCAGGCGCTCATCCCAAAGAACCACAGGAAGATCAAACTTCTTACGCAATTTTTCAGCGTATCGTTCCGAAGCTTGTCCTCTTGGGCCCACTGAGTTATTCATATTCTTAGGATAACCGACGACAAATTCATTCACTTCATATTCCTTCGTTAGTTCTGCGATTCTTTCTAGACCAAACAATCCTGCCGCTTCATCTATTTTAATCGTTTCGATACCTTGTGCAGTCCAGCCGAAACTATCGCTAATTGCAACGCCGACTGTTTTAGAGCCGACGTCCAACCCCATAATTCTCATTCTGTTTTGCCTCTATTCTCACGGATGTAGAACTTTACTAATTCTTCAAGAATTTCATCGCGTTCTAATTTTCGTATTTGATTGCGAGCATCTTCATGACGTGGAATATAAGCTGGATCTCCGGATAGTAAATAGCCGACAATCTGGTTGATCGGGTTATAGCCTTTTTCTTCCAATGATTTGTATACATGGAGCATTACTGCTTTGACTTCTTCCTCCATCGACTCTTCAGGAAAGTTGAATTTCATCGTTTCATCTGATGAATTCATACTCGACACCCCGCTTTCCGTTTTCCGTTATGTGTACATCTATTACATTGTCTAACGCTTCTAGCGCATAGATGATTTAGTTAAACAGATTTTACATAATCATACACGGATTGAAGCGCATCATCAAGTTTTGACGCGTCTTTTGCTCCGGCCATTGCCATGTCCGGTCTACCGCCACCTTTACCGCCACACTGTGACGCGACGTAACTAACAATTTTACCTGCATGGTAGTTACTTCCGTTTAAATCGTTCGTCACTCCTGCAGCCAACATTACTTTACCGTCAGTGACTGTTCCTAAAACAATAATACCTTTAGCTGTTTTTTGTTTCAGTTCATCAATCAGTTGACGCAACCCATTATTATCTTTCACTTCCACGTTTGCCGCGATAACTGTGACGTCTTCTACTTGTCGTGCAGAAGCCATAACATCCGCCAATTGGCTGTTACCCATCTTCGCTTGCAACGATTCGTTCTCACGCTGAAGTTCCTTATAATCAGACAGAATAGCTTCCACTTTTGCAATGACTGTTTTCGGTGTAGCTTTCGCTGTGGTAGCTACTTTTTCAATAACTGATTGATCTTCTTTGAATGAACGGAATGCCTGTCCACCAGTGAATGCTTCAATTCTGCGTGTTCCGGCTCCAATCCCGCCTTCGGAAACGATTTTAAGAAGATTGATATCAGCTGTATTATGGACGTGACAGCCTCCACAAAGTTCGATGGAGTAGTCGCCTACTGTTACTACACGCACAATATCCCCATACTTTTCACCAAATAATGCCATAGCACCCATTTCTTTCGCTTCTGCGATTGGCGCTAACGTAGTTTCAACAGGTATACTTGCCCAAATCTGTTCATTCACTTGATATTCAATGCGTTCTAGCTCTTCTTTAGTCACTTGACCGAAGTGGGAGAAGTCAAAACGCAGACGATCTGGACCTACGTATGAACCTGCCTGATTAACATGTTCACCCAACACATCTTTTAACGCTCGGTGCAATAAATGAGTAGCTGTGTGGTTTTTGACAGTTAGACTGCGTGAATGCTCATCGACTGCCGCTTTCACTGTAGCACCTTCACTAACCTCACCTGAACTAATGAATACAGTATGCAGGTTTTGACCGTTTGGCGCTTTTTGAACATCTGACACTTCCGCAATAAATGTTTCATTCGTCAATGTTCCTTTGTCTGCAATCTGTCCACCACTTTCTGCGTAAAAAGGTGTGTGATCAAGGATGACTTGAACGGTTTGACCTTCCGCAGCACTGGCAATGCGCTGACCATCTTGTATTAATACCTTTATGACTGCATCTGTTTCCAACTGTCCGTAGCCGATAAATTCACTCGGTTCATGAATTTCACCTAGAACACCTGACTGCACATGCATAGAATCAGAAACCGCACGTGCTGCGCGTGCGCGTTCACGTTGGGTAGCCATTTCTTCATCAAACCCGATGCGGTCTACAGCGACATTCTCTTCTAGCGCAAATTCCTCTGTTAATTCAAATGGGAATCCAAAAGTGTCGTATAACTTGAATGCGTCGCTGCCTGATACAATAGGTAAGTCAGAAGCTTTTGCTTTTTCAAGAATCGTGGAAAGAATCGCCATTCCGTCATGTAATGTTTCATGGAAACGATCTTCCTCGTTTTTCACAACTTTCATAATAAATGCTTGCTTGTCATGTACTTCAGGGTAGAAGTCTTTCATAATATCTCCTACGATCGGTACTAGCATGTACATGAACGGCTTATCAATGCCCAGCTGTTTTGCAAAACGTACAGCTCGTCTTAGAAGTCGGCGCAATACATAGCCGCGTCCTTCATTGGACGGTAGTGCTCCATCACCGATCGCGAATGCAACGGTACGAATATGGTCGACGATCACTTTGAAAGCAGTGTCTGCTTCCGTAGTTTCCCCATATTTTCTGCCTGAAACATTTTCCACCGCTTCGATAATCGGCATAAATAGATCGGTATCAAAGTTCGTTGGCACATCTTGAATAACTGATGCCATGCGTTCTAGACCCATCCCTGTATCAATATTTTTCTTAGGAAGCGGTGTATACGTATGATCGGGATTATGATTGAATTCAGAAAACACTAAGTTCCAAATTTCTAAATAACGATCATTTTCTCCGCCTGGATATAATTCCGGGTCTGAGAAATCATCGCCGTAGCTTGGACCGCGATCATAGAAGATTTCAGAGTTCGGACCGCTTGGACCTTCTCCGATATCCCAGAAGTTTCCTTCCAACCGAATGATGCGCTCTGCAGGTATACCGATACGGCCTCTCCAAATAGCATACGCTTCTTCATCTTCCGGATGAATCGTGACGGATAATAATTCCGGATCAAAGCCGATCCATTTTTCGTTCGTCAGAAAATCCCACGCTCGAACGATCGCTTCTTCTTTAAAGTAGTCACCAATGGAAAAGTTGCCAAGCATTTCAAAGAATGTATGGTGACGCGCTGTATAGCCTACGTTTTCAATATCATTTGTACGAATCGACTTTTGTGCATTGGCGATTCGTGGATTATCAGGAATTACTCGTCCATCGAAATATTTCTTCAATGTCGCGACGCCACTGTTAATCCATAACAAAGATGCATCATCAACTGGCACTAATGCCGCTGATGGTTCTACAGTATGTCCATGTTCTTTGAAATAGTCTAAAAATAGTTGGCGAATTTCAGATGCCGTTAGTTTTTTCATCGTCTGTTCCTCCTAAAATTAAAAAAACTCCACCCCTTATGTAAAGGGGCGAAGGTTCATTGATCGCGGTACCACCCTAATTACCGCATATGCGGTATCTCGAGTTGCCTTAACGCGGCAAGGACGGCAGGGATTAGTTGCACTTAGGAATAGCGTTCCTCTCGTTTCTTATGTGAGCTTTTTCAGCCTGGAAGCTCATTTCTTTACACAGAATTCAAGAGTACTCGTTCCATCAACGTTTTCGTTATTTCTAAACGAATTATAGGAAAGTTCTAGTACTTTGTCAATTAGTCTCGCCCAGAAAGTCGAAAGGTGTCGTATTTGCCATGCCGACCATCGGATCAATCATAGCGAAATTACTCATCGTCAATTTTGCGGGACCTGTTTCTACAGTCGGTTCAAGTGTTTGCGATGGTTCAGAAACCGATGTTTGAGGTTCCTCTACAGTCTCGACAGTCGTTTCGAGTACATCCAACGTTCCTGAAATCCGTTGCTGCAACGTCGTTTGGCGTTCTGTTTCATCCGTGCGTTCAATTCCCGCTTTAAATTCCTCTGCTTCCCCGCAAAGGATTAAGAAGTTTTTCGCCCGGGTGATTCCGGTATATAATAAATTACGACGAAGCATTTTCCGCTGGCTTCTTACGATCGGCATTACTACGATCGGAAATTCACTTCCTTGAGATTTATGAATGGAACAGCAATAAGCAAGTGTAATCTGGTTCAAATCACCACGTTCATATTGCACTTCATTGCCATCATATGAGACGACGAGTAATGCTTTTTTATCTACTGTTTCTTTCGCTAAAATAATCGCAATGACTTCACCCATATCCCCATTGAAGACATTGCTCTCCGGCTGATTGACTAGTTGCAACACTTTGTCGCCGATTCGATAAGTCACTTCACCGAATGTCATTTCTTTTCTTCCGGGAGCGGGTGGATTCGTTATTTCCTGAATCATTTTATTCAACCCGTCGATGCCTGCAGGTCCTTTGTACATCGGCGCCAATACTTGAATATCTTTGATGGAATGACCTTTTGAAGTAGCATTTTCAATAATTTGTTTGACAGCCGGTAGGATTTGTTCTCCAGATGCTCGAATAAATGAACGGTCTGATGTCTTTTTTGTGACATCTACCGACCACGTCTTCTGTTTGATCATATGTGCCATTTCTATAATGGTTGATCCTTCACTTTGCCGGAAAATGTCCGTCAGTTCAACGACAGGAATTTTTCCTGATTGCATGAAATCGTGTAATACTTGACCGGGTCCTACAGAAGGCAGTTGATCTTGGTCTCCTACAAATAAAATTTGCGCATCATCACGTACAGATTTTAACAACTGATGCATGAGCCACGTGTCAACCATGGATGTTTCATCGATAATAATTAAATTTCCTTCTACTTCACGCTCTGTTTCTTCCTCTTCCTGCCCTGTGAACCCTAAAAGGCGATGGATCGTCATAGCAGGCAGACCGGTAGCTTCTGACATCCGCTTGGCGGCACGACCCGTCGGTGCAGCTAAAATAATCGGGAACGGTTCTTTTTTACGTGCATATTCTTCCAAGTCCAGCGATACACCGTGCAGTTCAGCATAGACTTCCACTAATCCGCGGATAACTGTCGTTTTACCCGTTCCCGGTCCTCCGGTCAACACGAGCATGGACGAATGGAGCGCACGTTCAATCGCCTCGACTTGAGATTGTGCATACTCCACTTCCAAACGCTCTTCAATTTCGCCAATCGCTTTTCGAATTTCGGATGTAGGGAATTGCGAATCCACTTCATGTGCAAGTATTTTGTTTACTTTAGCGGCAATACCAATTTCTGAAAAGTAAAGCGATGGTAAATATAAACGTTGCATCTCAGCGGACAAAGCGCCTTCTTCCACCAATTCGATGACTGCTTGAGAGATGGAGTCGAAGGAAATTTTATGTGGCTGGCTCGATTCAAGTAATTGTTTAGCTTGCGGTAAAATACCTTCCGCTTGTAAATAAACATGTCCTGAAGATTGTACTTCACTATGTACACTATAATAGACGGCGGCTTTAATACGCGCGGGGTGATCGCCTACTAGCCCTAACTGCTGCGCTAGATCATCCGCCCGTTGAAAACCGATCCCTTCAATTTCCTGAATGAGGCGGTACGGGTTTTCTGTTAAAATCGTAATCGAATCATCTTGATATGCTTGATAAATACGCATCGCAATTTGCGGTCCAAATCCCCATTCATTCAGTTGAACCATCGTACGTTCTAGTCCGAGATTTTCTTGCAATACGGAGACGAGTGTGTCTTTTCGTTCTTCGGACAGGCGTGGGATGACATCTAATACAGACCGGTCTTCCAATATTTTTTGAATGACATGATTGCCGAGAGTTTTCACAATATCACTCGCTGTCTTTTTGCCTATACCCGGAAATAAATCACCCGATAAATAGTGGATGAGCCCAGCTTCAGTAGCCGGCAACTCTTTGGCAAACGTCTGTACATCAAATTGTTGACCATGCACCGGATGGTTGACTAGGCGTCCCGTAAATTTATACTCTTCTTCAGCTAACAACGGAGGAAAGGATCCTTTGATGACAATCTCTCGTTCTTTATACTCTGTATTGGTAGACGTAACTTTTAATTTAACAATCGAAAAAAGATTCGTCGGATTATGAAAAATCGTCACGACCGCCCGACCAATGAGGTAAGGTTGTGCTTCATTCATCTTGGAGCCCTCCTTTCCATTACTCGCTTTGCTCGCTGCCGAGTACAATCATGTCATACAAATAACGAGCCTGTGTATGTTCTGGTTCAATCGTAAAAGCTTGTTCCAAATGAGACAATGCACGATTTTGGTCTTCTGTAGAAACTGCGTATAATACCCCTAAATTGTAATGGGCATCTGCATGCTCTGGTTGTGCTTGTAAAATCGCTTCAAAAATCGGCTGCGCTTCTTTGAATAATTCCAGTTTTGCTAATAATATGCCATACGACAAAGCGATTTCGTGGTCTTCTTCACTTAGCTCCACAGCGCGTTGCATATACGGCAGTGCTAGACGGTCAGCGCCGGCCTGTTCAAAACTTTTCCCGAGCATGAAATAAACGTCAGCAGATTCCAATCCGGTTTGCAAAGCTTTTTCATAAAGTTTTGCCGCTTCTTCAAAACGTTCTTGGTTATAGTAGAGATTTGCTAAACCGTAAAATGCAGTGCCTGCTTTCTCATCCAAAGTTAATGCTTTTTGGAAGAACGGCTCTGCCTGCTCCGCATCTCCGAGTGATGCAAATATATTACCGATATTAATATAGCCGGTAGCTTCATTCGGATTTTCTTCTACAGCTTTCATAAATAACTCAATCGCTTTTTCATAATTCCCTTTTTGCATTTCGGAAATTGCGTCATTATGAATTGACATATTGTCGCCCCCTCATCCTACGTAAGTCAATTTCTTGCCATCTTTAAACACTTCGTCAATCGTGCCGCCACCTAGACATTCTTCTCCGTCATATAATACAACCGCTTGTCCTGGCGTAACTGCACGAACCGGCTCATCAAATGTCACGACTGCTTGGTCTCCGTTCAATTGTACCGTTACATGAGTATCCGGCTGGCGGTAGCGGAATTTCGCTGTGCATTTGAATGATTCAGGTAATTTTTTTGTTGTACAAATATTCATTTCTGTTGCATGTAAGCTAGTAGAAAATAACGCATCGTGATAAAAACCTTGCTCTACTAGTAGTACATTACGCTCTAAATCTTTCCCTACAGCAAACCAAGGTTCACCTGCTCCGCCGATACCGAGTCCGTGCCGTTGTCCGATCGTGTGATACATGAGTCCGTCATGCGTACCCATTACTTTACCATCCATCGTCTGCATTTCACCCGGACGTGCGGGTAAATATTCACTTAGAAATTCTTTAAAATTCCGCTCTCCAATAAAACATATTCCGGTAGAATCCTTTTTCTTGGCTGTGGCCAGACCCGCAGCTTCTGCAATTTCTCGAACACTGGTTTTTTCTAAATGCCCTAAAGGGAACATTACTTGTTGCAATTGCGCTTGCGTCAACTGATTTAAGAAATACGTTTGGTCTTTATTCGTATCTACACCACGAAGCATGGCGACGCCGTCTTTGCGCTCCACCACTTGTGCATAATGACCAGTAGCCAAATAGTCGGCACCTAAATTTTTCGCGTGCTCCAAAAATGCTTTGAATTTAATTTCTTTATTGCACATGACATCCGGATTCGGGGTACGTCCTGCTTTATATTCATCTAAAAAATACGTAAATACTTTATCCCAATATTGCTTCTCGAAGTTTACCGAATAATACGGAATGCCGATTTGATCACAGACACTGCGGACATCTTCAAAATCTTCTGTCGCGGTGCAATGACCTGATTCGTCTGTATCATCCCAGTTTTTCATAAAGATTCCAATTACTTCATATCCTTGCTGTTTTAAAAGTAATGCCGCAACCGAAGAGTCCACTCCGCCAGACATCCCAATGACCACACGCGTATTTGCGGGTGCTTTTTTTGTTGTCATGTTCAGTTCATCCTTTACTTATTCATTTCACTAGTCGTTTGATCACAGTGGCGATCCGGTCTGCCGCTTCTTCTACCATAGACATATAAAGTCCATAGCCAAAACTAATGCGAATGGAATTTCTCGCATTCTCTGCGTCTGGTCCAAACATCGCAGTCACTACATGTGAAGGTTCAAAAGAGCCCGCTGTACAAGCAGACCCGCTGGAAACCGCTACCCCTTCAATATCTAGACCCATTAATAATGTTTCAACATCTGCTCCCGGGAATGATATGTGAAAGACATGCGGCAGTACGGGAACTTCAGCCGGCACCGTCACTTCGTAGTTGATTTCATATTGTTGAAAAATTTCTTGCATACGTTGTTTATAGTGTTGATACTGTTTTTGGTTGTCTGCCTTCGTTTGTTCGGCAATCATTGCAGCTTCTGCAAAAGCGAGAGTAGCTGGCACATTTTCCGTTCCTGCACGTCTTTGTTTCTCTTGTGACCCGCCGAGAATTTGTGCCGGGAGCTTTACACCTTTTCGTTCATATAAAAAGCCTATGCCATTCGGACCGTTCAACTTATGGGCGGAGACCGATAGTAAGTCTACTTGCATCTGTTGCACATCTAAGACAGCTATTCCATAAGCTTGCACTGCGTCCGTATGGAATATCGCTTGATGAGTTTTTAAAAGAGCACCGATTTCTGCTATTGGCTGAATTGTTCCTAC
This sequence comes from Sporosarcina sp. PTS2304, assembly GCF_003351785.1. Classification (GTDB taxonomy): domain Bacteria; phylum Bacillota; class Bacilli; order Bacillales_A; family Planococcaceae; genus Sporosarcina. The sequence continues at coordinate 832,725 of NZ_CP031230.1, read as the reverse complement.
CTCATTATTGCCATACATGATGGATACGAGAATGGTATCATCTGTTAACGCGGCTTCTACTTGTTTAACCGTAATAACGCCAGTACGATTCGGTTGTAAATAGGTGACATGATAGCCTTGTGACTCAAGTTGTTTACACGGATTTAACACCGCATGATGTTCAATTGCTGTCGTAATAATATGGCGTCCCTTATTACGCATAGCGTCTGCTGCACCAATAATCGCTAAATTATCTGCTTCTGTCCCTCCAGAGGTCAGTATAATTTCATGCGGTGAAGCATTTATGGACTGCGCAAGAACGGTACGTGCTTGTTCCAGTAGTTTTTTTGCTTCTCTGCCCACTTGATGGGTGCTTGACGGATTGCCGTACGAATCTTGTAGAACTTCCGTAAACCGTTCAAGAACAGCAGGGTGCATAGGGGTCGTTGCAGCGTAGTCTAAATAGATTGCTTGTTTCATTTTACAAACTCCTTTAAATATAGAACATGTATTCATCTGGAGCAGATGAATCATCAGAATCAATCAAATCTTTAATCGTCGTATGATCCAACACGCCGCGAATTGCGTCACCAATACGTTTCCATAACTCGCGTTGAGGAATATCCTCATCCTCAAGTCCTTCGACAATTTGGATGGGTCCTTCTAACAGTCGAATAATATCTCCAGCGGAAATTTCTGAAGGATCTTTTGCTAATTTATAGCCGCCGTATGCTCCGCGGACACTTTTTACGAGTCCACTATTACGCAACGGTGGAATTAATTGTTCTAAATAAGCTTCGGATAAATTTTGTTCTTCTGCGATTTTACGCAATGGGACAGGTCCTTCCCCGTATTTTCTTCCCAATTCTACAATCACTGTGAGTCCATATCGACCTTTAGTGGAAATTTTCATTTTGGCATCGTCCTTTACTGAAATTGCTGAAATTAGTATAGCATAATTCTCGCTAGTGTTCTTCGAAATGACTTCAATGATAGTTTACGATATAATGAAAGAACAAACGTACGGAGGGATGATATACATGCATAACGAACCTTTGGCCTTCCGCATGCGGCCTGAGACGATTGATGAAGTGATTGGACAAGATCACGTGATCGGCAAAAATACTCCTTTATATCGAATGATTACGAATGGGCATGTCCCTTCACTTTTACTATATGGTGAACCGGGAATCGGCAAAACGTCTCTTGCTTATGCCATTGCTGGCACGTCAAAATTACCGTTCATCGCTTTGAATGCGACTGTTGCTGGAAAAAAAGATATAGAAGATGTCGTGAAAGAAGCGCGGATGACCGGCAAAGTTTTATTGTTTTTAGATGAAATTCACCGTTTTAATAAATTACAGCAGGATACTTTGCTCCCTCATGTAGAAAGCGGCTCGATTGTACTCATTGGGGCAACGACGGAGAATCCATTCCATGACGTAAACCCGGCCATTCGTTCGCGTTGCGGCGAAATTGTTCAATTAAAACGGTTGCAGCCGGATGATTTACTCGAATTACTAGAACGAACATTGCATGATCCCAAAAAAGGCGTAGGTCAGGAAAACATCGACATTACGACGGAGCAACTAAAAAAAATTGCTGATGGCGTGAATGGAGATGCACGCAAAGCACTGACATTTTTAGAATCTCTCCTAGCAGCAAGCGACGAAGAGGACGGCAAAATACTAGTGGAAGATCAACTTCTGTCCCAATTATTGACGAGGGTCAGTTTACTAGGAGATAAAAAAGGATCTCACCACTATAATCTATTGTCAGCATTGCAAAAAAGTGTACGTGGCAGTGATGTAGACGCGGCTCTGTATTATTTGGCGCAATTGCTTGAAATCGGTGATCTTACAGCTGTCACACGACGCTTGCTCGTCATGAGTTATGAAGATATAGGATTAGCCGCACCAGACATCGGTGCTCATGTAGTGGCGGCTACAGATGCGGCTCTACGCTTAGGCATGCCTGAAGCGCGTATTCCTTTGTCTGTTGCAGTCGTGGAAATGTGTCTCGCCTCTAAATCGAACTCTGCCTATAAAGCAATTGACGCAGCGACGAAAACACTTCACGATCAACCGACCGGTGAAATTCCGATGCATTTACGTGATACACATTACGACGGGGCTGCGGCACTCGGACATGGCGGTTACGTGTACCCTCACGATACGCCGGTCGGTTCTTTCGGCGGTTGGACTGATCAGCAATACGTACCGGATCAGTTAGTAGGCACTACATTTTATACACCTGTCGCGGCAGGGGAAGAAGCGAGAATGGCAGCTATTCATAAAAAACTGCAATCTTTTAAAGGCAAAAAAAATCCACGATAACCAACCGGTTTCGTGGATTTTCTTCATTGCAGTAACGTTGCCGCCTCTGCAGGAGCAGTTACTGGATCAATGTCATTAAAATAACTATACGTCGCATCCATCTTTTGCTTGTAGCGTATATAGTCACGCTCAAAATAACTAGTCACTTGCGCAGAAAGCTTTATACCCGTAACGAAAAATGTTTTTTCGTTCACACGCAATTCAATATCCATTTTATCAACGACCGGAAAGCCTGTATGCGTATGGATCAAGCGTTCCGGCTCATGGCTGTAGACGGAGACATTTTTCACCAACTGACGATATTGTGCTGGTGATAATGAAAAATGTAATGCATAGCCGTAATCGACTTTTTCCATCTCAGCAGTTTCCATAAATGGCTTGATCAAGTCGAAATCCATCACAGGCGTGGCAAACGGTAAAAAGACTCCAAATGAACCGTTACGTTGTTCTTCTGTCAACTGACGCCAAGGTTCTTCATCCACTTTAATTACCATTTGGTCTTGTTGCTGAAAAATGTGAAGTTGTTGACGTCCCTGTTTAGGTATTTTGTAGAGCGCCTCTTCAGAAACTTGTAAAGGATCTAATTCTACATTCGATTGGATTTGTACATTTTTGCTTGTGCGTTTTACTGGATCAGACGTCACGATGCTTTCATCATAAACGATGCTCGAATGAACTGATTTCAATTCTTTCATCGCTTCTTCTGCTTTATCGAGTACATCTTGCGGACTCGATGGCGCGGAAGAAGTCTTCCCGCATCCTGCCATTGTAAATAGGATGACAGCTAGGAATAAAACGAATATTCGCTTGTTCATCAAGAAACTCCCTTTCAATCAAAACTATTTACAGTGTACTTCACAGAAGCGGACTTGTCACGAATCGTTTCTTGAAAACTTGCACAGTTATTTTACGTTCACTACCCAGCCGAATGGATCTTCGACCGCACCCGTCTGAATTCCCGTAATCGTATCATATAGTTTTAACGATAATTCACCTATTTCGTTATCGTTAATTTCACATTTTTTACCGTCCCAGAACAATTCCCCCATCGGAGAAATAACAGCGGCCGTTCCTGTGCCGAATGCTTCTTCAAGCGTTCCCGCCTCGTTTGCATCAAAGATTTCTTGAATAGATACTTTGCGTTCAATGACGGGGATATTCCACGATTGCAGCAATTCAATTACTGACTTCCGTGTAATTCCTTCTAAAATACTCCCATTCAAACTCGGTGTAATTACTTCTCCGTTAATTTTGAAAAAGACGTTCATAGCGCCGACTTCTTCAATGTATTGATGCTCTTTTGCGTCTAGCCACAATACTTGTGAATAGCCGCCCGCTTCTGCCACTTCTTGCGCTTTCATCGCACCCGCATAGTTACCCGCTGTCTTTGCACTGCCCGTCCCGCCTACTGCCGCACGAACGAATTGAGATTCCACAGCAATTTTCACTGGATTCATGCCTTCTTTGTAGTAAGGTCCTACTGGGGAAAGAATAATCATAAAGCGGTAATTTTTCGACGGTGCTACGCCTAAGTAGGGCTGCGTTGCGAAAATGAATGGACGAACGTACAGCGATGTACCTGCTCTATCGGGAATCCAATCAGCGTCTAATGATACTAACTGCTTCAAACCTTCCAAGACGAACTCCTCATCAAAGCTCGGCATGCACAATCTATCATTGGAACGATTCAGCCGTTTCATATTTTCTTCCGGACGAAACAGTACCACTTCTTTCTCTTCATTGAGATATGCTTTTAGCCCTTCAAACACTGTTTGGCCGTAGTGGAGAACAATTGCGGCCGGATCTAACAAGAATGGCTCATACGGCTCAATGCGCGCGTCATGCCAGCCTGTTCCATGCGTATAATCCATCACAAACATATGATCCGTAAAAATAGTACCGAATGCTAATGGATTATCTGCTGCGGGCTTTTCTTTTGGTTGTGTCGTTTGATTAATCATAATCTGAGTTGTCATCGTAAAACCTCCTGAGTATTATCTAATTTGACCTGTTCCTTTAATAACGAACTTGGATGAAGTCAATGCTTCTAATCCCATTGGACCTCTTGCATGCAACTTTTGTGTGCTGATGCCCATTTCTGCGCCATAGCCGAATTCAAACCCATCAGTAAAGCGCGTAGAGGCGTTTACATAGACAGCTGCGGCATCTACACTGTTGAAAAATCTTTCCGCATGTTCGTCTGACTGCGTAATAATTCCTTCTGAATGCTTCGTACTGAACTGCTTAATATGGTCGAGTGCCTGCTCTATATTCTTAACACTTTTCACACGTAATGTTAAATCTAAGAACTCGCTCGTCCAATCCGTTGCATCGACACTTTCTATCGATCCATCGATTTGTTGAACAGCAGAGTCTCCGAGCAACCGGACGTTTTTTTTGCGCAGTTCAGCAAATAACGCGTCTCCATACTCGTTCAGCCATTGTTCATCTATAATGACTGTTTCAATCGCATTACAAACGGATGGACGATGAGTTTTTGCGTTTACAACAATATTGATCGCCATTTGCTTATCAGCTGATTGATCAATGAATATATGACAATTTCCTGCACCCGTTTCAATGACAGGAACCGTGGATTCACGAATGACAGTTTGGATCAACTTCGCACCACCGCGCGGGATCAGAACGTCTACATATTCATTGAGTGTAAATAATTCTTTTGCCGTTTCGCGACTCGTGTCTTCTATTAATTGGACAGAATCCACGGGCAGGGAACTTTTCGCGAGTCCACGCTGGATCACACGCCAAAGTGCCAAATTTGAATGTTTTGCAGATGAACTTCCGCGTAAAATGACTGCATTACCTGTCTTCAAGGCTAAAGAAGCTGCATCAATCGTCACATTGGGACGCGCTTCATAGATCATCGCGATAACACCGATCGGCACGCGTTTACGGGCGATATGTAAACCATTTTCTTTCTCTATTTCTTCCAATGTTTCACCGATCGGGTCTTTTAAATCGACAACTAACCGAACACCTTCCGCCATCGCTTCGATTCGTTCGGGCGTTAGCAAAATCCGATCCAACACTGCTGATTCAATGCCTTTATCACGGCCTTCGTCAATATCTTTCTTGTTTTCTGCAAGAAGTTCTTGTTGTTCTTCTAACAGTTGACTTGCAATTAATTGCAACGCTTCGTTTTTCTGATCAGCCGTTGCGATATTCAGTGCTACGCTAGCTTCTTTAGCGGCTTGTCCTTTTCGTCTAATTTCACTCATTGTTAGTCTCCCCTTTTATTGTACTTGTACCCAGCGATCGCGGTGAATTACTTCAAGCATCGGTTCAAATCGTTCTGCTTGTCTCACTCTTTTTAGTAAAGTATCTCTTAATTGGTCAGAAGAATAGGTCACTTCTCCTTTGCCGATTAGCCCTTCCACCCCATACACTTCCACTACTTCCCCTACTTCAAAGCTTCCTTGGACTTTAAATACACCCGCCGGCAATAAACTACGACCATTATGTAAAATAGCTGTTTCTGCTCCTTGATCCACATACAGACGGCCGGTCGATTCTGAATGCAGGGCAATCCATTGCCGTTTCGTATTAATCACACTGCCGAACGGGCTGGAAATATACGTCCCATCTCCATGCCCTTTTAAAATATCTAATAGTTTAGTCGGGCCATACCCTGTGCCGATAAAGACAGGAACCGCTAATGTATGTGCAGTCTTGGCCGCCAGTAGCTTCGAGCGCATACCCCCGGTGCCTACTTTTGATCCTAACTCATCTGTTCCACTCAATAATTCGTCTGTAATTTCATCTAAATGAGTCAAACGCACGGCATCAGGATCTAGGCGTGGATTGCTCGTATAAATCCCATTCACATCAGTCAGGATAATTAGTTGGTCGGCATGTAAAAATCCGCTTACGAGTGCAGATAACATATCATTATCGCCAAATGTCAATTCTTCAACGGAAACTGTATCGTTTTCATTGATAATCGGCATAATTCCCCGATCCAATAGTTCCGACATGGCCGCAAATGCATTGTTATACCGCTCTCGGTTAGAGAAGTCGAGCCGTGTTAAAAGGATTTGTGCGGGAACTACCGCATGTTCACTAAACCGTTCTATATACGACTGGATCAATAAGCTTTGTCCGACAGCCGCTGCCGCTTGCTTCCCTTTAATCGTCACAGGGCGGGATGGATATCCAAGTCGGGCAAAACCCGCCGCCACCGCTCCTGAAGAAACGACTATGACTTCATGACCTATATTTTTCAACATGGCCAACGCATCTACGTGATCATTGAATTTCAGTTGATCGATTTCCCCATTATCATTTGTCAGTGAGCTGCTACCTATTTTCACAACAATTCGCTGTTTTTTCATCTTCATTCTCCCGCCATTCCTATAAATCACTTCATATTTAACAAAAACCATGAAAAAAAGCCCAATCATCCTATAATCAGGACGAAAGGACTTTGCTTCCGCGGTGCCACCAGTATTGGATTCCATTACAGAATCCCGCTCTCCCCATAACGCCGGGGTCCGCGCTTATGTTTTCATAAGACTCCAAAGGCAGGTTCAACAAATGCAATGTGACGGAAACTTTCAGCCGCTGGAATCCGCTCTCTAGCACGTACTATTTGTCTACTAATCCTTCATCAACGTTCATCTTCTATTTTCACAATCATACAATAATTGACGCAATTGTCAAGTTGAAAATTGATTTATGGACGTTGCAACATGCGATCGAGTGCAGCAATGGCTTCTTCGGAAGTTTCATCATCTACTGTAATCATATTATGTCCGGCGCCTTCTACAATACTTTCTAAACACCATAATAAGTGAGGAAGATCGATGCGGTTCATCGTTAAACAAGGACACATTAACGGATTCAATGAAATAATATCTTGTTCAGGATGATTTTCTATGAGCCGATTCACTAAATTCATCTCTGTTCCAATTGCCCATTTCGTACCGGGTGCCGCTGATTGAATTTGATCGATAATATATTTTGTCGATCCATTATCATCTGATAGAGAGACGACTTCATAAGAACATTCAGGATGTACAATAATTTTACGATCTGGTTCCGTACGACGAAGACTTTCGATGTTAGCAACAGTAAAATTTTCATGTACGGAGCAATGACCTTTCCACAAAATCACCTGACACTTTTCATCCACGCCATCATATTCCAAAACATCTGTAATAGGATTCCATACAGCCATATGGTCAAGCGGCACGCCTAAACTGTATGCCGTATTACGCCCTAAATGTTGGTCGGGCAAAAACAAGATGCGTTTCTTTTGTGTAAATGCCCACTCTACAATTTCCGCCGCATTTGAAGAAGTGACGGTTGCTCCCCCATGGCGGCCGACAAACGCCTTAATTGCTGCAGTGGAGTTAACATACGTTAAAGGAATAATCGTATCTCCGAAGCGCTTCTCCAATTCTACCCACGCACGTTCTGTTTGGAATATATCCGCCATATCTGCCATGGAACAACCCGCACGCATATCCGGCAAATATACTTTTTGGTTTTCTGTCGTCAAAATATCAGCAGTCTCGGCCATAAAGTGCACACCACAAAAAACAATATGTTCCGCTTGCTCATTCGCTGCACAAATTTGTGCCAATTGAAGCGAATCACCTGTAGCATCCGCAAATTGGATGACTTCATTCTTTTGATAATGATGTCCTGGAATAAATAACTTCGTCCCAAGCGTCGCTTTAATATGGCGGATTCTTTCTTTCATCTCTGAAACAGTAAGCGATTTGTATCGCTCGGGTAACATTCCTTCTGCTTTTACTGCATCCATAATTGACATCATTTTTCATTCCCCTGCTTTCTAATTTCTAAATTTGCGCTAATGTCCGCGGCGGTGACTGAGTGCGTCAACGCGCCTACAGATATGTAATCGATTCCCGTCTGACCATAGTCAGCAATTGTCTGTTCTGTAATCATTCCAGAAGCTTCCGTAATGATAGACGACGGAACCAATGGCAACCATTCGCTAATTTGAGCGGGCGTTCTGTTGTCGAACATAATAATATCAGGGGCAGCTTCTATCGCCTCCATTAGCTGCTCTAACGTTTCTATTTCGACTTCTATTTTCACTGTATGCCCAAGACGTTCACGCAATTGCGCAACAGCTGCCATAATAGATCCTGCATATGCTAGGTGATTGTCCTTTAACATGACCGCATCGTATAAACCTGTACGATGATTATATCCGCCGCCTACACGGACAGCATATTTATCAAGCATACGTAATCCAGGGGCGGTCTTTCTCGTATCACATAAGCGCGTCTGACTAGGCTGCATCCGTTCGATCAAACGAGCTGTTTTTGTAGAAATGGCGCTCATACGTTGCACACAGTTCAAAATCACACGTTCTGCAGATAATAAACCGCGAACAGGGCCTATCGCTGTAGCCAAAACTTGCTGATCACTCATTGCTTCTCCGTCTTCTATACTGCAAGTCACTTGAATCGCAGGATCCATTAATCTGAACCCTTCGACTATGATTTCTTTCCCACAAAAGACTCCTGCCTCTTTCGCAATCAACCGCATTTCGCCAATCGCATCGCAAGGAAATAATGTAGTAGCTGATAAGTCACCATCCCCTACATCTTCTAGAAAAAATTGCTCAAGCATGGAAATTAATTTGATTCTATTCATTTATATCCTCCTACGCACTATCCTTGAGTTGTCTTTACACCTATCTTTACATATTTATCATTCTATGACAAGATGAATACATAATTTATCGTAGGAGGTCATTCATTTTGCATTATTTCGATTATGCAGCAACTACTCCTCTGCACAATGAAGCAGCGGAAGTATATGTCGCAATCGCACAACAATATTTTGGCAATACGACAAGTTTGCACGATGAAGGTGGAATGGCACAAAATATATTGACGCAATGTCGACAACGATTAGGCGAACTACTGGACGTTCATCCAGCTGGTTTATATTTCACTTCTGGCGGGACTGAAAGTAATTCACTCGCATTACTATCTTTAGCATACTCCGCTAGAAGTAAAGGGAATCATATAATTATTACCGCTGCAGAGCATCCTTCTATTCATTCCGCAGCCGCCTATTTGAATGAGCGAGGGTTCCGCATTACGACTGTGTCGTTTACTCCGGAAGGAATGATTGATCTAGAAGAACTTGAAGCAGCCATTACTGAGGATACGATCGTTGTGTCTGTGCAGCATTGCAATCCTGAAATTGGTACGATTCAGCCGATTCGTGCAGTTTTTGATCTGGTAAAGCAACGAGACATTTTAGTACATAGTGACTGTGTCCAATCTTTCGGAAAGCTACACATACGTCAAATTACTCCATACGTAGATAGTCTGTCTGTTTCTAGCCATAAATTATACGGACCTAAAGGGGTAGGAGCAGTCTACATCAATCCGCGTATTCGTGCAGTTCCTTTATTCCCGGGTGTAGTTCAAGAGAGAGGATTTCGCGGAGGGACGGTGAACGTACCAGCAATTGCTGCGTTTATTAGAGCAGCTGAGCTTGCTGAAGTCGCAAATGAATACGAAACTTATCAGTCATTACGAACACTTCTACTAGAAAAGTTGCAATCAAAAAAACAACACTTCACCATTTATGGCACTGACAAATTCCAGTTGCCTCATATTATTGGTTTTTGCGTCAATGGTTCAGAAGGACAACTACTTATGTTAGAATTAAATAGGCGAGGCTTTGCAGTATCTACAGGAAGTGCATGTCAGGTAGGACAACAGCAATCATCTACAACGATGACAGCCATGAAGATCTCACCGACTGTCGCAAAAGGATTGGTGCGGATTTCATTCGGTCACACGTCCACAGTAGAAAACACAATGTTATTAGCAGATGCGTTATTGGATATCGCCCAAACGCTTCATACAAGAAATGAAAAAGCAGTCATACAGTAGAGGTGAAGACAATGCGGCATAAAGGAAAAATACCAGGTGAAGAACGACGGCAGCTCATTCTTCGTACATTGCAAGAAGCAAAGCGACCTGTTACAGGCGGAGAGCTTGGTGAATTAACAGACGTTAGTAGACAAGTCATTGTTAGCGATATCAATTTATTGAAAGCAAAGAAAGAGCCTATTATTGCGACCAATCAAGGATATCTTTACACAGCGATCCCGGAAGCTGCAGAGACCTTCGAACGCATTATCGTTTGCCGCCATGCGCCCGAACAAACCGAAGAAGAGTTAAATATTTTAGTAGACCATGGTGTAACAGTGAAAGATGTGCGAGTAGAACATTCCGTATATGGCGATGTGCGGGCGTCTGTTATGGTTTCGAACCGCCAGGAAGTAAAGGCTTTTATCGCATTGATCCAACAAGCGAAAGCGCCTTATTTACTGAACTTGGATGATAGCGGCACCCATTTTCACACCATTTCAGCTGAACGCGAAGAACAATTAGAGCAAGCACAAGACGCACTAAAAAAAGCGGGATTTTTAGTGGAATCTTATTGAGTGACGTAAAAAAGAAGCTGACTAAAGGGATGGCGGTATCTGTAGAGTCAGCTTCTTTTCATTATCTTTTCGGCAGCAGGTCATTAATAATTATCTATTACTCCCCCTAACGACACGGCTTTCACAAACGGTTGTTTACTCACCTTTTCTATTTCCTCTTTCGTGCCATACATGACGACACCTAATACTTCTATATCATCGATACCTTTCACTACTAAAGAGTCCTTCGCATCCAAAAGGTTTACAAAACCAGCAAAAGAAATAATGAAAATCCAGTCGAAAGAGAAAAATTCCACCACATTCTCTCTTCTACAGAAAGCCAAAGAGTGGAGTAAAAGCCGGCGACTCGGGGAGGATCCTCTCTCAAAATTCACCACCAACTGATTTGTCTCCATACAAAAAGACCATCACATAAAATCAGACAGCACTGACTTTCTGGACAGTCACACAATTATAACGAAATCCCATCACACCTCGTCAAACATGATATAGTAAACGGAATAGACAGCGCAAACCGCCAAGGAGTGACAGATATGAGAATAAACCAATACATTAGTTCATCGGGATTCTGTTCAAGAAGACAAGCTTCCCGTCACATCACTGCCGGACACGTACTAGTGAACGGCCAAACAGCAACCCATAACTACTTCGTCACAGAAGACGACTATGTAGAAGTAGCAGGACAACCTATTGTTCCCAAAACCCAAAACATTTATATCGCACTCAATAAACCGAGCGGCATTATTTGCACCGCCTCACCCGCGGTTGAACATAATATTATAGACTTCCTCTCGTATCCAGAGCGCATCTTCCCAGTCGGCCGCCTAGATAAAGACACAGAAGGACTGCTTTTACTGACGAATGACGGAAGTATCGTCAATGCCTTAATGAAACAAGAAAACCACCAGGAAAAAGAATATAACGTCACTGTGAACAAGAAATTAACGAATACTTTTCTAGCAGACTTGGCAAACGGTGTGGACATTTATAATCCAAGAAAAAAAGATTACACGAAAACGGCACCGTGCCCCGTCCGGCAGCTAGACGACTACACATTTAGTATCACGCTATCACAAGGTCTAAACCGTCAAATCCGAAGAATGTGCAGACGTTTTCAATACACCGTAGTGCACTTACAAAGAATCCGAATCAAACATATCGAGCTCGGTTCGCTACCAAGTGGTCAGTGGCGTTATTTGACCGATGAAGAAATTTTGCAGCTGATATAAAGCATGCGTAAAACACAGTACCTAAAATAACCAAAGGCCGAACAAAGGACCGACAAGTGCACCGATAATAGCTGACAGAGTCATCGCGACGGAACTCATCGAAGCTTCACGCTCGCCATATTCCAGCGCTTTTGAAGTACCGATTGCATGTGCCGCTACCCCAAGTCCGATGCCTTGTCCGATAGCTGAATCGATTGACAGCCATTTATTAATAACAGGTCCTACTAATATTCCCGCTAAGCCGGCAATAATAACAAATACTGTCGCAAGTGAAGGAATACCTCCGAGCTCTTCTGAAATTTGCATCGCAATCGGTGACGTGATCGACTTCGGTAAAATACTCGCTAGAAATTCTAATGAAAATCCAGCCATTCTCGCCGCTAGTACGCCAGTTACCATCCCGACGATCCCGCCAGCTATCACACCACTAAAAATCGGCAATAAATTTTTCTTAATTAACTCTCTCTGTTTATACAACGGAATGCATAAAGAAACAATAGCAGGTCCGAGCAGCGCATCAATCCACTGTCCGCCTATCATATAGGTATCATAAGTAGTATCGAGCATAGTGAGAACTACTACGACACCAATCGTTGTCGTAAGAATTGGCACTAAAAATGGTGATCGCAGACGGACATAAATGACATTCATGACGAAATACATACTAATCGTTAAGCCAATCATCAGTATCGCAACCGTCGGATTCATGACAGCACCTCATTTCTCTCGCGGCGTTTAGATACTTTGTGACTGACGATACTTGCGACTGCCATCGTAATAAATGTACTGCCGATTGTAATCGCAATAAGCAGCCATCCTTTGCCTACAAAAACATAGCCGTAGTTCATGACACCTACTGTCGCTGGAACCATATAAAGTGGCAATGTTGATAAAAACACATAGGCCCCCTTTTCCACAAAACGCAGTGGGATGATTTGAAACGATAATAATGCCCATAATAGTAGTAAACCAATAATGCTACCTGGTAGCGGTATAGACAACATTCCGCGCAAAAATGTCCCAAGCATAAAAAATCCATATAATAGTAGTACTTGCAGTAGCGTTATGACTATGTTCATTCGTTCACCCCGTGATTACTTTAAAAATGAATACTACTTCATTATAGAGAGAACATACAAAAAAACCAAGGTATTCTCTCACATAGTGAAAGGATATAGTAGGAAATTCAGAATATTCTTCATACCATTGACGCATATAGAAGATTCATGTATAGTGTAGGAAGCCGAATCGACCCGATTGGATAGTTTTTACTTCCCTGTTCGATTATGGCCGTATTAAATTTCTGAATTGCCGAGGAGGAATTTACATGCACCAAGGTAAAGTAAAGTGGTTCAGCAGTGATAAAGGATATGGTTTTATCGAATCGGACGATGGAGAAGACGTCTTTGTTCATTTCACAGGTATTTTATCCGACGGGTTTAAAACGCTTGCTGAGGGTCAAGCAGTCTCTTTTGAAGTGATCGAAGGAAATCGTGGGCCACAGGCGGCAAATGTATCTACACTCGAAGAAGAAGTTTAAGGTCATCTCGGCAGGTAAGAAGCTGAATGAAAATTAGTAAAGCATCCAAGCGAATTTGCTGGATGCTTTTTTTATATTTACTTAGACATAGTGCCCATTTTATTAATTTCACGGCCGAGAAATTGTAATTGTTCACCTACTGTACATTGAGAAATACAAAACTGATGAGCTCCTGTCTTGCCGCGTTCTTGGATGAGTTGTTTTTTCACGTAGCATCCTTCACAATATATATCGAGCAGTTGATTGATATCTTTCATAATCAATACTTTATTCATTAGAAAAGAATTCCCACCTTTCTTCCTTCTATTTTAGGTGCAGAGAAGAAGGGTTGCAAGTGTTATTACGAATTTTTATATGATTAGGATGGTGAGTGGGTTGTTAGAAGTGTACATAGATGGCGCGAGCGCTGGTAATCCGGGAGTCAGTGGGATTGGTATTTATATTAAAGGTGAGGGCCACGAAGTGCGAATTAGTGAAGTGATTGAACCGACAAATAATCACCACGCGGAGTTTCAGGCGCTTGTACGTGGGCTGGAAGAAGCATTGAAATTATCGACCGGCATGGTGTCAGTGCGTTCGGATTCTAGTATCGTTGTGCAATCGATGGAGAAACAGTTTAGTAAGAATGAGCAATATGCTCCTTATGTGAAGACTGCTTTGCAACTTGCAGAGAGGTTTGATTTCTTTTTTATCAAATGGATTCCAGATCATACGAATAAGACGGCTGATGTTTTAGCACGGCAAGCTATACTGGATCAGAAAAAGTAAGTTTTTTATACTGTGTGGATTATGATTTCTAACATTATAGTGTGTAACGGTTGTGTGAAAGAGAGGTAGTAAAAAACATGCAGAGAAAAATAAATGCTTTTCTCTGCATGTTTTGTGTAAACGACTGATCGGTACGTTCTTTTTACGCTTTCATAAACCGAACTGTCTGCTTGTCGTCGTCATACAGCAGCCATTCTTTTGAGTGGACTACTGCACCGACGTTAATGATATGACGCTTTCCTGTGAGGGATATTTCACTGTCACCTTGTATCACAATCAGTTGTTCGTCTTGTGTATAGCTTGATCGATGAGTATGTCCGTGAATAATGACGGCCGCTTCCGGTAGATGTTCGTCTATCCAATTAGAACGATCCTCAGGTTTCCACTGATGACCGTGAATGACGGTAGCGTTACCGGCACGTAATGTTTCAGGAAGACTACGTATAAACTCTCGCAACGGCTCAGCTTGCTTCGTCAATAGCAAAATACGTTCTTCTTGGTTGCCGTAAATAGACGGAAACGTAAGTAGTGTGTCCAACTCGTCAGGATGTTTGATGACATCTTCTACACATTCATACACTTGCCCATGAAGATTTTTTTTACTCACGGTACACTCGTATAAGTCCCCTATGCCGATTACTTCCGCTGCCGGGGCTTCAGTTGAAATATGATGTAGCACCGCGGTTAAATCATGAAGCGATGAGTGAATATCACCGAGTAATGCATATCGCAATTTGGTCAACTCCTATTTTACAGCGTTTCAATCGGCGCGTCATCGTGTGAAATCCAGTCGCTGAAGCTACCTACGTATAGTCTTACATTCGGATAGTTCAGCTCTTTTAAAGCTGCAAATAAAGGAGTCGCTGATACACCGCTGCCGCAATACACGATGACATCGTCTTTTTTCTGAACGAGCTTAGTTAACGCATCGGACGCCTGCTTTACATCGTACGTCTTGTCTGCTTTTAATTGTTCCCAGTCAAAATTACGAGCCGTCGGTATATGTCCTGCCCGTTTATCGAGCGGTTCATGTTCGCCGCGGTATCGAATAGCCGCACGTGCATCAACCAGCACGGCTTCACGATCTCCTGCTACTACTTCGGCTACATCCTCCCTAGTGGCGTAAATTTCATCTTGCCACTGTGGTTCTACATGAGTAGCAACAGGTTGTGGCTTGTCGTTCATTGTCGCAAAGCCGAGAGCCTGCAATTCTTTCATCCCTTCAAGCACTACATAAACATTTTTAAATCCTGCATAATGCAAAATCCACCACGCACGTGTTGCGAACGGACTACCGCCATCATCATAAATCAAAATGAAATCTTCTAATTCCAATCCACTCGTACGAAATAATTCAGTTAGACGCTCTTTAGAAGGGAGCATATGACGCCCGCCTTCTATCGATGCATCTGAAAGGTCATTCGCCAAATCCCAATGAATAGCGCCTTCGATATGTGATTCATCATAAGCTTTACTACCGTACTGGTCATCTGACAGGGCAAAGCGTGCATCAATCCACTTCGCCTGTTCTGTCTTCACGTCTTGACTCGACACGAATACTTGCATTATTGAACCAACTCCTCCAAACGGATTTTTTCATAAATGCTTTGCCACTGTTCCAATTGCTCTGAACCATCGAGCAACGTGCGCTCAGAACCGATTTGCACTAAGCTTTCCTGTAGTAAATGCAGACGCAAGGCTTCTGCTTCATTTTCAATCCAACGATCGGCCCACTTTTCAATGCGTTCTTTTTGATCACCCAAATAGCTTGCTGCATCTCCTTTTAACAGTTCTTCCAGTTTCGCTTTCAAAATGTCACGGTCTCCACGCTCGAAAAATGACTTCTGATTTTTAAACGTTTTATTGACTGCACTATAGACTTCCGGTTGTTCGTACGGAATTTCGAACGACAGCATCTCTTGATCGTTCGGCTCGTATGGTGAAGGCACGATTGACGAATCCATTTCTGCCAATGCACGGACTTCCATACGCTGACGTTCTAGCAGTTGCTTTTTCATGTAGTGTAGAATACGCAAGTTCGTCACTTTCAATTCTTGTGTTAAATCGAATCCGACCATACCGACCGTTTCAGCTAAAGCGATTTTCAGTGCACGATCAGAAGAGTTTTTCGCAAATGTAGAAGGACTGTAGCCTTCTTTAAAGAAGTCACCGAAACGCAAAAATACACGCTGTAAAATATAGTACACTAATTCACTCAATTCATCATGCGTCGCTTTTACTAAAATCTCACTCGCACTCTTTTCAAATCGCTCTTTCAACGCTCGTTCCGCTATCGCCAACTCTTCCAGTCTTTCCGCCTTACGTGAACGGTTCTGAATCGTACGATCAATTAAAGAAGCAAGTCGATCAATCGTTTTAGTCGTTTCTTCTTCCAGAGCCTGTACTACTTGTGCACGTAAATCATGCTCTAGGAAAGCATAAAACTTCTCTTCAAAATCAACCATTAACGGATTAGGCTCGTTCGTCACCTTTCCTTCGAGTGCTTGCAAACTGGATATTCCATGCACCCGTGGATTTCGGATCCCGAACTTCTGCAATTCACCCGCCACAAAGCCTTTCACTTCATCCGCTTCTTCATCATTCGATGCCAAGTCAATCGCGTTCACGATAAAGAACATTTTGTCTAACTCAAACGCATCCTTCACCCGTCCGAGCTGGATTAGGAATTCACGATCTGCACGTGCGAACGCATGATTATAATACGTCACAAATAAAATCGCATCTGCATTACGAATATATTCAAATGCTACATCTGTATGTCGGGCGTTAATCGAATCTGCTCCGGGTGTATCAACAAGTGTAATGCCGTGACGCGTCAATGGACAATCGTAGAAGAAATCGATTGAATCTACGAAACAGCTGCGTTCTTCTTGTGCCACAAACTTTGTAAACTCTTCACGCTCTACTGTCAACGTCGTTCCAAGTGCAGGTGTATACAAAGGATAGCCCGTTTTGAACGCTTGAATAAATGATTTATGAATATGCAGATTTTCATCTTCAAGCGGTTGTTTCAATGCTTCATCAGTTTTTGCATACGCTTCTTCTAATGATGTAATGCGTATCCCCAACGCTTCGAACGATAAACCGACATCTTCAGTCATCGTCGCTTCGTCTTTCAGATGAATATCTGCTGTATTATGCACGTGGACATCACTGACCGGACGAATCCGATTAATAGCAGCCGTTGTCGGATTAGGAGACACTGGAAGCACTTTTTCACCGATCAATGCATTGGAGAATGAAGACTTCCCAGCACTGAACGCACCGAATAAAGCTACAGTAAATTCCTGTCCTTTGAGACGGCTCGCTTTCGTCAGTAAATAGTTTGCAGTCTCCGCAAAACCAGGAATTGTTTCTACAGATTCCGCAATATGTTGGGCGTGTGCGATTGCTTTGTCTGAATCGACTTGCTGCACTTGTACTTCTTCTTCCTGCACATTCTCTACTACAACCATTTGTTGCTCTTCAGCCTGCACAACATAATCAATTGTCTCGATTTGCTTCGGCCGTTCCCATAATGCCTGTAGTTTATCTCTTCCAATACGTGTAGGTGCAGATGGATTCGCTACTTCTTTCTCGACCCACTCCATACGTTCTTGCCACTTTCTCATTTCTTTGATCGCATCGACTTTTTCCTGCAATACTCGGATCGTCTCCGCTAACGGACCTGACTGTTCGCCACCGGCAGATTTTGCGATCGCTGACATATCCATTTTCCAACGATCGGTCTTTGCTTTATATACTAAGTGAATGGCACGCTTCATTTGTTCGGCGTAGTTTAAAATCGTCTCGCCCGTAATGACTTCCTGTACGTGTAATTGCTCATCCACTTGATCAAACGGCAATGTTAAATCCATCGCATCAATCGCAAGAGAGCGTTCATCAGTTAAAATCCCGGCTTGTTTCAATGATTGCTTCATAAGGGCTTTTAAATAAATTTCTATTTGTGTATGGGCCAATCCAGAAATATTTTCATTTAATTTCTGACGGCGCTTTTCGCGTTCTTCTGCTGTTTTCTTTGCGCTAGCTAAAAAGCCTACTTTAAACTTAGGAGACTTCGCTTCTAAATGTGATTTCAATAATTCTCTCGTCTCAAATGGCGCGAGTCCTGCGTTCTCCAATAATTCATTACGTTCTTTTTCAAAATTCACGTAGAATTCATCGCCTGTCAGTAACTCGATACGTTTTTTAGCTTCTTTTAAATCAGCAGTTAACTCTTCGAACTGATCCCATTCACCTTCACTAACGATTTCGCTATAGTTCTCTTTGACATCATCCACTTGTTGCTGAAGGAATTTCATATGCTCATCTTTCAGTTTCAATAATGACTGGTCGACGTTATATTCAAAATTCTCATCCCGATGTTCAATAGAACCATCTACAATGGCTTTTACTTTTTCGAAATCATTATGCGGATGGTCCAACTGTTTTAATGATGTGTAGAAAATCCCTTTAGGTTCCACGCCCCATAGCTTGAATGAATCTTCGACAGATTTCTTGAATGCATCAAATGACAGTTCACTGTCGCGATGTTTGTCTATTTGATTAATGATCAAATAGACATTTTCGTTATAACGCATAAGTTCTTTCGTAAAGCGGAAGTTCATTTCTGATTGGACATGGTTGTAGTCCATCGTATAAAATACCAAATCCGCCAAATGCAGCGAAGATTCAGTAGATAATCTGTGTGCATCATCCGTCGAATCTACTCCCGGCGTATCCATTACGGTAATGCCGTCTGGAAGATTCGATTGTGTATGACCAATTTCTACAAGCGAAACGGCAGCTCCATCTTTACTGAATGCTTTAACACCTTCAGAAAACCCATGTCCGCTGAATTTGACTGCTGTTCCATCGACACGGTGAATAATCGCATAGTCTTCATCTGCTTTATGCACTTTCACGATATTGGCACTTGTCGGGATTGGGCTCGATGGCAACAAGTCATCTCCCGTTAATGCATTGATTGTTGAAGATTTCCCTGCAGAGAAATGCCCTGCGAATGCGATCGTATATTCTTTCTCAATTATTTTATTGGCAAGTAATGCAGTTTTCTCTTTTCGTTCGTCGTCTTCATTTGTCAAAAAAATCTGTCCATACGTGGCAGATCTCTGTAAAAATTCATGGTTTGTAGACATAATCGTCGTCCTTTCAATTTTAACTCACCCTATCATACCATTAATGAGCGAAAAAATAGATAGTTACTTTTCAGAAGTGTATTGAAAACTACGTAGGCTTGTCTACTACGTTGTGTTTGTTCATGAAAGTAGAAGATTGAATGTAGTGGAGTGTCTTGCGGCTTGCGCTTCCAGACGATACGCTTTCCGGAGGGGGCGCGGTGGATCGTCAAGCACTGCGAGTTACACCTGTCACCCTTAATCCTCTCGGAGTCGATCGTCTTCCAGCTTCAGCCGTACTTTGTGTGTGCAAGACAGGTTGATCACTCTTTGTATGTGGTGAAAGACTACGTGGGCTTGTCTGCTACTTCATGTTCGTTTATTAGATGGGGCAAGGCTGACTTGAAGTGTCTTGCGGCTTGCGCTTCCAGACGATACGCTTTCCGGAGGGGCGCGGTGGACCTCGCAAAAGTGCGTTGCGAGTTACACCTGTCACCCTTAATCCTCTCGGAGTCGATCGTCTTCCAGCTTCAGCCGTACTTTGTGTGTGCAAGACAGGTTGATCACTCTTTGTATGTGGTGAATGACTACGTGGGCTTGTCTGCTACTTCATGTTCGTTTATTAGATGGGGCAAGGCTGACTTGAAGTGTCTTGCGGCTTGCGCTTCCAGACGATACGCTTTCCGGAGGGGACGCGGTGGACCGTCAAGCACTGCGGGTTACACCTGTCACCCTTATCCTCTCGGAGTCGATCGTCCTCCAGCTTCAGCCGTACTTTGTGTAGGCAAGACAGTTTGATCACTCTTTGTATGTGGTGAATGACTACGTGGGCTTGTCTGCTACTTCATGTTCGTTTATTAGATGGGGCAAGGCTGACTTGAAGTGTCTTGCGGCTTGCGCTTCCAGACGATACGCTTTCCGGAGGGGGCGCGGTGGACCGTCAAGCACTGCGGGTTACACCTGTCGTCCTTGATCCTCCCGGAGTCAATCGTCTTCCAGCTTCAGCCGTACTTTGTGTGTGCAAGACAGGTTGATCACTCTTTGTATGTGGTAAAAGACCAACATCAGCTACTATGACTATTTCGATGGACTGAGTGGAAAAAGCAATGACTCTATATGTATTCAATCAGTCAATCCAAAGCTTCACTCACACTGTTCAGGAAGTAGAGCTTACCATACTCTATTTCTGGACGAACACCAACTGACTTCCCGACACAAACTCAAGGATTCTCCCGGAAGAACCGGCGACTCTGGGAGGATCAGCGAGAGCCGTAGCGAAGGACGGCTTTTGCGAGTGAAGCGCAGCGAGAAGGAGCACATCTTTGCACTTGACAGGCGTAATCGCCAACGCACTTCTGGCGAGTCCGCCGCGCGCCCTCGAGAAAGCGTCCGGTTCTGTAGGGAGAATCCTCACACGTACACTTATTTTCTGCACCACCAATGGAAGAGTCACTTATCCTACTCCAACTTTTGGACGAACACAAACTGACATCCCGACACAAACTCAAGGATTCTCCCGGAAGAACCGGCGACTCCTGGAGGATCAGGACGACAGGCGTAATCGCCAACGCATTTCTGGCGAGTCCACCGCGTCCCCTCAGGAAAGCGTCCGGTTCTGCAGGGAGAATCCTAGCACGCACACTATTTTTCCGCCCTACAAAGGAGAAGTCACTTACCTCACTCCAACTTCTGGACGAACACAAACTGACTTCCCGACAAAAACTCAAGGATTCTCCCGGAAGAACCGGCGACTCCTGGAGGATCAGGGTGACAGGTGTAATCGCCAACGCATTTCTGGCGAGTCCACCGCGCCCCCTCAGGAAAGCGTCCGGTTCTGCAGGGAGAATCCTAGCACGTACACTACTTTTCTGCACTGCAAAGGAGAAGTCACTTACCTCACTCCAACTTCTGGACGAACACCAACGGACTTACGAACACAACCTCAAGGATTCTCCCGGAAGAACCGGCGACTCCTGGAGGATCAGGACGATAGGCGTAATCGCCAAAGAACTTCTGGCGAGTCCGCCGCGTCCCCTCAGGAAAGCGTCCGGTTCTGCAGGGAGAATCCTAGCACGCACACTATTTTTCCGCCCTACAAAGGAGAAGTCACTTACCTCACTCCAACTTCTGGACGAACACAAACTGACTTCCCGACAAAAACTCAAGGATTCTCCCGGAAGAACCGGCGACTCCTGGAGGATCAGGGTGACAGGTGTAATCGCCAACGCATTTCTGGCGAGTCCACCGCGCCCCCTCAGGAAAGCGTCCGGTTCTGCAGGGAGAATCCTAGCACGTACACTACTTTTCTGCACTGCAAAGGAGAAGTCACTTACCTCACTCCAACTTCTGGACGAACACCAACGGACTTACGAACACAACCTCAAGGATTCTCCCGGAAGAACCGGCGACTCCTGGAGGATCAGGACGATAGGCGTAATCGCCAAAGAACTTCTGGCGAGTCCGCCGCGTCCCCTCAGGAAAGCGTCCGGTTCTGCAGGGAGAATCCTAGCACGCACACTATTTTTCCGCCCTACAAAGGAGAAGTCACTAAACAACAGAATTTTTACACAATAAAATAAGATTTAAGTAGTCTTTTAGTAGTCTTTAGTGATATGATTGAACTATTATATTACTCTCGAAAGGGTGTTTCTTTAGATGGATAAAGCGGCAAATGTGCAAAAAGTATTGAACGCGACCATTTCTTCTTTAACAACAGTCATCCCGATTAAATTTGAAGTTCTTTCCCCTTCCATGATTAAACAGCCATACGAACAGCGAGAAATCAGTGTGCTAATTGGACTGATCGGCAATATGAAAGGCCGTCTAATCGTAGAGCCGACCCATACTACAATCGGAAAAATCGGCCAAGCGATGTTCGGCATGAATATCGAAGGAGAAATGGCTGAATCTTTCACCGGTGAACTGGGGAATATGATTGCAGGCAACTTATGTACCATTTTAGAGAAAGAAAGCCTCACACTCGACATTTCACCGCCTACCGTATTAACAGGAAATACAAAATTTTTCGGTTTTCAGCAAGCATTTAAAATACCCGTTAAATTTGAAGATGGAGAACTACTCAATCTGTTGTTAACTATTGACGAAGAAAGATAAAAAACGCACATCACAAGCTATTACAGCTGTGTTGTGCGTTTCGTTTATGAAAATGGAACGGGTAATACTCTTTCAATAACCGGCAATAGCTCGTTATCGCTCGGTTCTACGAATAAGTGAATGGATCCAAAGTCGTCACTCGTACGAATCAACCGGCCGATCCCTTGGCGTAAACGCAAAAGCATAAAAGGTAAATCCACTTCGTCAAATGCATCTTCCGCAAATTCTCTTCTTGCTTCAAATAACGGGTCGTGTGGCGGGAATGGCAAGTCAAAAATGATGACGCGTGTGAGAGATTCATTCGGCAGATCGAGACCTTCCCATAGGTGATAGGAGAAAAATACCGACACTTTCTGTTGTTGAAAGTCTTTCACTAAGGAAGACAACGACCGCTCCCCTTCATACGTCACGAGAACACGTTGCTCCAGTGGTAAACTATCGTAAGCATCCATCATAGACTGCTTAGAATTAAACAACACAAGCGTCTGCTCTTCACTCACTAAAATAGAAGACAGACGTCGATACTTTTCTTCTGTAGATGATTGCTCCAAATGAATCTTCATGACGTTTTCATAATCAAACGGCGATGCAATGGAAAATGACTGATAGTCCACTATTCCTAAACTATATGCCAAATAATCAAATGATTTTTCAACCGATAATGTGGCGGATGAGAAGACGATAGGCATCGTGCCGGTAAACAGCTTCTCTTTCAATATAGAAGTGACGAGTCGCGGCATGATCAATAACGTACTTTCTTCGCGACGCTCTTCCAGCCAATCGACAGCGTCATTTTCCCCTGCGAATAATTCCATCGAATAAATATACTGCTCTAAATATTCTTCAACAATTTTTAAATCATATTCCGGTATGACGTATAACTCACCTTCGAATACAAATTCCTCAAGTAAGTCATGCGACAACGACACAGCTTTCTTCGCCAACCGCATCATTTCTTCATTTTTTTCAATAGTTAGTCGTTCGTTATCATGCTTTGTCGCGTGACTTCGAAGCTGATTGAAGAACAGTTCATGAACATCGAGTAATTGTTCCATTAATTGCAAGGACTTTTCACGAATTCCGTCGACCATAATACGTTCTAACAACTCTACGATCGTATGTTGCTGGACTTCATACGTCAATGCTCGTTGCGCGGAATATTCCAGTAAATGACCTTCATCGAACACAACCATAGATACTTCAGGCAATAACGGCAACTGCCCTTGACGTGAACGTGATTCTTTCGTCCATAAGTGTTCCATATAGAAGTCATGCGAACAAATGATAAGATCCACTGCGTCACGGTAATGATTCCGGTGGATCGTCTGCCCGCAGCGATTTCTTATATCGCAGGCAGCACACTGTTGAATCGGGTGGTAATTAATCATATCCCATTCTTCATCTTTTAAATACGGATAGTCTGAACGCACGCCATACGGATAGACTGACTGCAATGAACGGTCTGCATAAACAAAATCCGGCAGCTCGTCTTCTACAAAATCAACGAAATCTTCATTCGTCGTACTGCTAACCTCTTCTAGACGTTTTAGACAAATATATTGATTTCGCGCTTTTGCTAGACGAACGTCTACGTGTAAATCGAGAGCTTCACTTAATTTTTGAATGTCGCCTTCTTCTTTAATCAATTGATCGATTAATGTTTCGTCTGCACATGAAATGACGGCTGGCTTTCCGGTATACCGCGCGTATGCAATTGCCGGCAGTAAATAAGCAATCGTCTTTCCAGTCCCTACGCCAGCTTCCGCTAATAACACTTGCTTCTCTTTTAATGCCTGCTCTATTTGAAATGCCATGAAGATTTGCTCATCTCGACATTCGAATCCTTTTTCAGTTAAATCATCATATAACGTATCGCCTAACCAATCATTTAATGACTCATAAAACGTTTGGTCTTTCGATAGTTGAAATGGAATTTTTGTATTCATGCGAACTCCTCCTGAATGCAAGAGAAAAGAAGAGGCGTTTGTCCCTCTTCCTACTCGTGTGTATTAGACTCTTTTTCCCCAGAACTGATAGTAGTCCGTGCGGATGAAGCCATTAAATAATTTACGTTTTTTCGTTGCGCGTTTCCCGTACATTTCTTCATAATTTTCCAATGAAGATAAAATATATACCGACCATGACGGATGCTCTTTCATAATATGTCCTAATATACCCGCAATGTCTTCAGCATCTTCTACTTCACCAAGACGCTCTCCATATGGTGGATTCGCGATCAATACACCATTTTGTCCTTCTATGCGTAAATCACGGACATCTTGTTGCTCGAATTTTATTAAATCCGCAAATCCGGCTTCTACTGCGTTTTGTTGGGCAATATTGATCACGCGGCTGTCGATGTCATATCCTCGGATGTCTAGCTCCACATCATACTTCGCCACATCTTCGACTTCTTCTCGGACACGATCCCATACTGCCGCAGTCATCCATGGCCATTCTTCACTTAAAAATGAACGGTTATAACCAGGAGCCAAGTTTTGACCGATCATCGCTGCTTCAATCGCGATTGTACCAGAACCACAGAAAGGATCTACAAATGGACGATTCGGACTCCATTTTGATAATTTGACAAGCGCTGCCGCCATTGTTTCTTTCAACGGTGCATCCCCTTGTCCTAATCGATAACCGCGTTTATGCAATCCATGACCGCTTGAATCTATCGTCAACGTTACTTTGTCTTTTACTATGGATACTTCAAGTTTAAATAGCGGTCCTGTTTCCTCTAAAAACCCTACACGTTTATAAGCCATTTTCAAACGGTCAACAATCGCCTTTTTAACGATCGCCTGACAGTCTGGCACACTGAATAATTTAGATTTAACGGACTTACCTGCTACTGGAAACGCGGCATCGACCGGCAGAAAATCTTCCCACGGCAATGCTTTTGTACGCTCAAATAATTCGTCAAAAGTGAAAGCTTTAAATTCACCTACTACGATACGGACGCGGTCTCCTACGCGCAGCCACATATTCGCTCGCGCAATCGCTTCTTCATCTCCATTGAAATATACTTTTCCGTTTTCTGTCTGACAGTCATAGCCTAAATCTTTTACTTCGGATGCTACAATAGATTCAAGACCCATTGCAGCGGTCGCAACTAATTTATATTCACTCACGCATAACACTCCATTCTTCGTGATCAAGTGGTTTTGGTCAATTCTATCTATATAGAAGGTTTATGTACATTTTATTCGAATACAAAAGAAAAACTCTCCCAAAACTGTAGGAGAGCTAATTGTAAAGTCATGCCATAGAGTATTCTGTAAGCCATGTTTTGTTCTCCGGTACTCAAACGGCTTACGCCTCGTACTTGGAGCGGTAATCATCTATCTACAGACAATTGCCTGTCCCTTCCTCCATTGAATTCTTTCGGAAGAGCGCCCCTACCATAATTTGGGTTTCTCACTCGTGGGGTTTACCCGTTCCACTCGACATGTTTCCATGCCGACTACGTCACTGTGGCACTTTCAGAGAATCTCATCCATATCCGAAGACGTAGGATTTATTCCCGCCATCAATGCTACTGCATTGCCCCGGCTTATTTTTTCACCGAGCACGAACACTACGGTCATCTCAGATCCGTGTGAGCATGGACTTTCCTCTACAACCGAAATTGCAGCGATTACCTGAATACTCCCTATGGCATTCTTGAGTATACACCAAATCTATCATGCTGACAATGAATTCGTTCAACAACCCGTAGATCCTATTAGCGTGATTCTGTTTCAGCTAATTTGTTTCCAAACACTTCACGTTCTAGGTTAGAAATTCTTTGGATGATATCATAGTTTGTCGATTGTGGCGCAGGTGTTGCGGAACGTCTTTGAGTAGAAATGGCTTCTGCTTTTAACTTTTGGTTTTCTTCTGTCAGACGTGCAATTTCTTTCTTAAATGTCTCGTAATCTTGAATGACATCATCCAAAAACCAGTCGACTTCTTCTTGTTTATACCCACGTATTGCTTGTTTAAATTCTTTTTCTAAAATCGTTTTTGAATCCAGCTTTAATTCCATGACAAAACGTCCTTCCATCTATGATTCCATAAGGTCATTATAGCATAAGTTGTCTTTCTTTGTCTTTAGTCCCTATGCTAGTACTTGTCTTCTGTCGGTTTCTGCGCTTGCCCGGGAAATAGTTTATTTCGTACGCGTATTTCCCGTTTCAGAAAATTATTTTCCATACGTTGAACGAAGCGCTGTGGCAACGTCCGCTGTTTCTGTAACAACTCTTTACCGCTGTGAATCCGTTCGAATGCCTGCATCCATTCTTTGAACTGATGCTCATACAATTTTGCCAGTTCTTCGTACGCCAGCACTTGTTCTTTACCTTCTCCATATGTAGCGACAATTTCAAAAGACTGTACAGCAAGTTCATATTCTTTATGCCTTTTTAATACAAGCCCGAGATGATAATGTGTGAGCGGATAACTCGTTCCATACGTTTCTACAATTCGCTGCAACTCTGAATAACTTTTTTCCGTCAAACCAAGATCTTGAAACCATTTTGCGATATTCGTTGCAATATGGGCATTTTCTTGACTATTTTCGTCCAAGATGATGTCTGTAGAGAGACTAAAAAGTGTTACTAACGAAAGGATATCCCATTCATTATGCGATAGGACTTTCATTAAAATTTCCGCACGGCCATTTTTCACCGCATCTTGATAAATAATAGGAGCCATATGTCCGGGAATATCATCTTTCCGGTGAAATCCTAATTGTTTGCGTTCTACTTCGGTCAACTTGAACGACTCCATTTGCCCTTTCCAAATACGGCGAGATCCATGCAATAGATCGACTTGATGAGGAATGGGTAATGCCGGCAATTGTTTGCGGTGCAACGACCAGCGCGTTTGCAGTTGCGGAAAGTCAAAACTTTTCCCGTTATACGTAACTAATGTTAAGTCTTCCCGCCAAAGCCCCGATGCATACAGAAAAGCTGCTTCATGATCAGGGTTTGGTAAAACATATTGCGTCATAACAAATTCCTCTGCCTGTAATTCCAATAAACCTATTAAGAAAATGACTGCACCGGCGCCTTTTAATCCGGTCGTTTCCGTATCAAAAAACAGTACCTTTCCATCTTTCGGTGAGAGCGGATGCGCATAGCCGGTTTCTGTCCACTGCTTCAATTTTTCTTGAACGTCCCCTAGACAAATATCCCCATGCCTATAAGTCAGCGGATAACGAATGACCCGTTGATAAACAACACCGAAATCATTCTCTATTTTTTCAAGTCCTGTCGTCATCCAGCGTTTTTCGTATGCCGGCGCTGGAGGCTTGCTGAACGTTTCGGCTACTTGTTCCACTACTTTCGTTTTTTTCACAAGTGACTTCATCGCCAGTAATTTTTTCTCATAAGACATGACGATTCAACCCATTCTCATGTTCCGTTCGCAAACAGCTCTTTAGTTTATGTGATGATCTATAGGAATAGAACCTTTTTGTAAGTAGATTCTTCACTGAAACATTCCTCCATGCGTAATATATACTTTGAATAAATTATACCACGTCTGTTAACTGGCTATATTTTGTATAATTCATTCATTGAAAAGCGAGGTAGTCGATAGAAATAAGCAGACGACTTTAGCTAGTTAGAACGGTGATTGGATGGAGTGAGGCTAACTTAGCGTGTCTTGCGGCTTACGCTTCCAGACGATACGCTTTCCGGAGGGGACGCGGTGGACCGTCAAGCGCTGCGAGTTACACCTGTCAAAAGCAAAGATGTGCTCCTTCTCGCTACGCTTCACTCGCAAAAGCCGTCCTTCGCTACGGCTTTTCCTGATCCTCCCGGAGTCGATCGTCTTTCAGCTTCAGCCGTACTTTGTATGTGTAAGACAGTTTGATCACTCTTTGTATGTGGTGAAAGACCAACTAAATAGACTTGTCTGATACAATGCGACCGTTTTTGAAGTTAAAAAGCGGTGAAGTGTTGCTAGCTACTATGACTGTTTCGATGAATGGAGTGAGAAAAGCAATGACTTATATGCATTCAGTCAGGTAATCCAAAGCTCCACCCATACTGTCCAGGAAGCGTAACTTACCATACTTTATTTCTGGAAGAACACTAACTGGCTTCCCGACACAAACTCAAGGATTCTCCCGGAAGAACCGGCGACTCCTGGAGGATCAGGGAAAGCCGTGGCGAAGGACGGCTTTTGCGAGTGAAGCGCAGCGAGAAGGAGCACATTTTGGCACTTGACAGGCGTAATCGCCAACGCACTTCTGGCGAGTCCGCCGCGTCCCCTCAGGAAAGCGTCCGGTTCTGCAGGGAGAATCCTCACACGTACACTACTTTTCCGCACCGCACTGGAGAAGTCACTTATCCCACACCAACTTCTGAACGAACACCAACTGACTTCCCGACACAAACTCAAGGATTCTCCCGAAAGAACCGGCGACTCCTGGAGGATCAGGACGACAGGCGTAATCGCCAACGCACTTCTGGCGAGTCCGCCGCGTCCCCTCAGGAAAGCGTCCGGTTCTGCAGGGAGAATCCTCACACGTACACTACTTTTCCGCACCGCACTGGAGAAGTCACTTATCCCACACCAACTTCTGAACGAACACCAACTGACTTCCCGACACAAACTCAAGGATTCTACCCGTCACGCAAAACGTTTTAACATGCTCCACTAAGGGAAAAAAGAAAAAAAGGAGGCGTGGACTATGCCATTTGACTATGACTTGGACTATAAAACGATTAATATACGAAAGCATAAAGAATTATACAAAGTGGGCAAAGGAGAACAAGGCGTTCTATTAGTCGAACCGTATAAAAGTGAAATCTTACCCCATTGGCGTTTTAAAACTCCTGAGATCGCTAAAGAATCCGCCGAAAAAATTTATGAATTATTTGAACAATACCGAAAAGATGACGATTTCGTCGGAATGGATATGGCCAGAAAATTTATCCAAATGGGGTATACGCGTGCCCGCCGCTACGCCAATCATAAAAGCGGGCGGAAATATGATGAGGACGGGAATGTAAAAGAACGTGAACTCGATCCCGTGAAAGCGGAGTCAGCAGCCATTTTCAAAGAATACTGGGATACTATTCGTGCTGATGAAGATTATTTAAAAAGAAAGAAAGCCCATCAAAAGGCTTATGGGTAAAATGAAGAGGTATTTCACCCAGCATCCCTCTTTTGACGAAAGCAGAATGTAGATATTTTCAATCTGTTCTTCAATCGGTTGAAGGGCATTTTCTATTGTAAATCTTTTTTATACGCTTCTTTTTTTATTCCCCAATCCATAATCGCAGTGAAGACTTTATTAAATTCATAGCCGATAGGAGTCAATTCGTACTCTACTTTTTTAGGCGTCTCTGTAATGATGTATTTGACAAGTACCCCTTCTTGCTCCAGATCTTTCAAACGTTCAGTGAGTAGGCGATCAGAAATTCCATCAATCGCATGCAATAATTCGTGATAACGTTTCGGGCCGTCTAATAATTGGTACACAATTATTCCCGTCCAACGTTTTCCGATAAACTCAATCGCTTGCTTATATAGTTGACAAGCTGCTTCTGTGCAGTGTGAATGATTCGTCATATAATAAAACCTCCTCATGACTTTTCTTTATCTTATCACAATCTAAACACTTGACGCTAAGTACTTACTAAAAGTATGCTATATTAGTACTTACTAAAGATTAGTCCATTTTACAGGAGGAATTATTAATGACAGCGACACTTTCCACTACTATTCGAGAACGCCAATCCGTTAGAAAATACGACCCAGATTTTACAATCGAAAAAGAAGAAATACTAGAACTTTTAAAAGAAGCAACGCGGGCACCTTCTACAAGCAACTTACAACCTTGGGAGTTCATCGTGTTTTTAGATCCAGAAGAAAGAAAAGATCTACGAGCGATTGCTTACAATCAAGAACAAGTAGAAACAGCCTCTGCAGTGATCGCAGTGCTAGGCGACAAAGAACTTCACCAGAACATCGAACCTGTCTATAACAGTATGGTTAAAGCTGGCTTTATCGATGAGACGAGTAAAGATATATTGGTAGGGAATGCAAACAAAGCGTATCCGCACGCACCAGAGGAAGCACGAAAAAACTTAGCTACATTTGACGCCGGTTTGGTGGCGATGCAGTTTATGCTACTTGCGAAGGAACGCGGCTACGCTACCGGAGCTATGGGCGGATTTGATAAAGCACAATTTGCAGAACGTTTTAACGTCTCAGACCGCCATTTCCCGATCGTTTTAATTACACTTGGGAAGCAAGCAGGCCCCGCCTATTCAACGACACGATTTGCTATTGAAGACAAAGTGACATTCAGATAATACACTACTCTGATCTGTCAAAACGGAGAGAGTACAACTACTCTTTTAGTGATTTCACAACTTTAGGTTGCTATTCTCTCAAACAACAGGTAAAGTAAGGATAATTAAACAATCACTTATTTCGAAAATTCCGAAGTAAGGATAGAGGCGCAAAAACCATCAGTACGTACTCAGAGGATGATGAGATCCTGCGAAGATTACGGAAAGGGGAATTTGCCGAAGTGTAGAGAGTCTCATTATTCTCGAAGCTGGTTCTGGGCTGAATAAGTACAGGATTGTCATATAGGAAACTATATGGAGGGCTATCTTATGCAGAGAAATAATTTATTATTTCAAAGCAGCAACGAGCCCTCGTTGCTGCTTTTTGCGTTCTATTATTACCCGCCCTCCACCCTCTTATGTTTTTACTAAAAAGATAGGAAGTGGAGAACCATGAACTTTGGACAAATCGTAACAGCTATGGTAACACCTTTTGATGAACAGGAAAATATTGACTTCGAGGCTACTCGTCAGTTAATCAATCACTTAATAGACAATGGATCAGATGCACTTGTCGTAGCAGGTACTACTGGAGAATCCCCTACCTTGACTGCTAGTGAAAAGGTGGAATTATTCCAATTCACTGTAGAAGTCGTAGCAGGCAGAGTCCCTGTCATTGCTGGGACAGGCTCGAACAACACAAGAGAATCTATCGAACTAACGAAGCAAGCAGAAATGGCAGGAGTAGACGGCATCATGCTCGTCACACCTTACTACAATAAGCCTTGCCAAGAAGGCTTATATCAGCACTTTAAAACAATCGCAGAAACGACAGCACTGCCTGTCATGTTATACAATATTCCAGGACGTAGTGCCGTCAACATGGAGCCTGACACAATTATTCGACTGGCAAATGTGCCGAATATCGTAACAGTAAAGGAAGCAAGTGGTGATCTTGACGCTATGGCTGATATTATCGAACGTGCACCCGAAGGCTTTTCTTTATACAGCGGTGATGACGGTTTGACACTTCCTGTTCTTGCGATCGGCGGTGTTGGCATCGTGTCTGTAAGTGCACATGTCATTGGGAATGAAATGCAGTCAATGATTACAAATTTTAAAAATGGCAATCTTGCGCAAGCAGCGAAAGAACATCGTCAGTTATTACCGATTATAAAAGCGATGTTCTCAGCGCCCAATCCATCTCCTGTTAAAACGGCCTTGAATTTGCAAGGTGTGGCAGTTGGTGGTGTACGCTTGCCGATCGTCGCGTTACGAGAAGATCAAGTAGAATCGCTGAAGCTAGTACTGCCTGCAAGTGAAGAAGCTAGTTTTAAGGTAGTTTAAATAGGAGAAACTGTTGTTGACGTAAGGTATCTCTACGTCAACAACAGTTTTTATTCACCCCGATTCCATAAGTCAATTTATACATCCTCTAGTATGCTCCTTATCTATTACTATTTTTATCTCTCTCCTCTAGTAAAATCTAACACTGGTGGACGAAGAGGTCGCCTTGACACTACTGGCTTTACATCTAAACACTCATTCAAATAGTTCTCGAAGTTTATCGGATGAAACAACGTCGATGGGCGTAAATACGAACGAAATTTGGAGTCATTCAACCACTGGGATACTTTGTGGTCAATCACTCGTTTAAAATCATCTATTGTATAGCCCTCCGCTATACGCGCATTTACTTCCTTTTTCGTAGCCACTGTATTCGCTTTGAATTGCTTGTAGGCTTTTTCATTTAAATAATTAATTATATGCTGCACTGCGTCGAGATTTGTCTCGACAATATCTTTATTTTTATTTATTTTAAGTTCTTTGGTTATTGGCTTGTCGGTTATAGACAGATCCACTTGTTCAGAAGTGACAGGTGCACTTGTCCATTGCGAGTGAACCATCTGCTCTTTTGCGACAGCACAGCAATGGATTTTCGAATAATCGATTCGGTACCATTTGGTATTGTCAATTTTCATTTTATTATATGATGACGTAGAGAGTAGAATTTCTTTTTTCTCAAGATCATAAATAATTCGTCGAATCGTAGTAGGTGACCAGAAAGTAAACTCTTCCGTCCACTCTTCATAAGTGTTATATACCCATTTATGCCCTTCTCGTATATTTTTTGAAACTAGCGAACGGAAATGAAGTTGCTGTAAAAAAACTGCTCCATTCATCCCTACTTGATGAACTAATGACGGTAATAATTGTAGTGGGTTTTCATCGATTAGTAATTTCAACGTAAATTCCTCCTATATAGAATTATTTATGAGACATGTACTCTTCATTTTCTATATAGAATGCTTCTTGCTAAAGGATACAATATACGTACTTTTTTATAAAAAAAAAGCATAAAGCTATATACTTTACACTCTTCCTATCTAATTTCTTAATTTTAGCCCGTTGCGTAATACTGCATAAATCGAAAGTACATATATAGAGAATGCTGGGATGAGCAATAAAAATATTCGACTGTTTATGAAATCATCTATTGTCGAAGGCGCTTGAATATGTAACTCTTCACGTATCATCCCCCAAGCACTAGTAGCATACGCATCTGCCAAAATAACGACCGTTGTAAAAGTGACAAATACATATAACAACGCATTTATATCGAAAGTCGCAAATAGTTGCTTTTCCATATTTCTGGCGTCGTTATAGATTTTTTTCATACTACTTTCTTTATAGCGTTTAGGATTTCTTGAAAACCGTTGCGCTTGTTTCCGATAGATGTATTTCACACTATAATAAAATACTCCTGTCAAAACAAATGTTAGAATTGAAATATAAAATAATGTGTGTTCTTTAATCATTCCCTCTCCGAAAATCGCAATGGAATCGAAAAAAGCTGCTAAAGATAAAAAGAAAATAAGTAAAAACTCCTTCAGCA
This sequence comes from Sporosarcina sp. PTS2304, assembly GCF_003351785.1. Lineage (GTDB taxonomy): Bacteria > Bacillota > Bacilli > Bacillales_A > Planococcaceae > Sporosarcina. Next base: position 798,961 of record NZ_CP031230.1, on the reverse strand, counting down.
GATAGACAAGTAGACGAAACCAAAGAAATATATTAGTGGAAGGAGCTACGGAATCTACTACAGGCAAGATAAACACAGCTAACATAATGATGAAATGAAACATAATAATAGAATAGAAAGTGCTACCGACGAATGTTTGCATCCAAGTCATCACTGCACTAAAATAACCTTGCCATGATATTTGATAAATTAGCAAATATGATAATAGAATGAGAAAGATTATAGCCAATACAGCAGCGATGATATTTCGTACCCATACGCCTTCTTTCTTTCCAATCTCCAACGTTTACTCACTATCCTTTCTCTAGTTACTAGATATGCGTATATGATATCAGATAGATAGTTTTTAATAATAGCAATACATGTCTTGAAAGTTCAATCAATTTTTATTATATACTAGAAACGAATCAGAGGAGCTGAAGTCAAACACAACTTCAGCTCCTCTTTTTCATCTAGCTAAATCACTCAACAAATCTCTGGCATTTGCTTTATTTTGTGTTTGTCCTGTTTCCTGAGCACCGATGCAAATTGGACAACCTGACTCACAATGACATTCTGCTATATGTTCTGTAGCAAGCTTTAAAACTTCATCCCAGCGTCCATAAATTTTTTCGCTCAGCCCAATACCGCCTGGATAGCTATCGTACACGTAAAATGTCGGCATGCCTGTGTGAATCGCCTTCACTTGAGGAACGACGTGTATATCTCCCCGATCACATTTGATGAACAATGGGATCAGCGATTGTATCGCGTAAGCCGCAGCTGTCATCGCGTCCGTTAATTCCGACTTTTCCCAGCCTTCCGGGACATCGAAAGTCAACCACGTGCCGGATGTATGCATTTCCTCCGCAGGCAATGAAATCGGTCCTGAGCCGATATTGTCATGCGTGTCGAACTTAATCTTCTTAAAAATAGTTGGAATCGCAAGTACAGCTAAATCTCCATAAGCGAGAATTCGTTCATCTTCATCAATTCTTTTATCTTCACTAATCACTTTTAATTCAACCGCCAAATTAGCATCGGTGAAATAATCAACGTCGACAACCGTGACATAGGCTTTTTTCTCTTCCCAATCCAGTTTCTCTACTTGATATTGGATTCCTTGGTGTAAATAAATCGCCTCTTCATGTAGTAGCGTCATTGCGCTAAAACGATCCATTTCTCCAATGACACGCGTTTCTTTTGGAAATGTCTGATCGATGATAATGACATTTTCTTGTGAAGCAGAGCGTAAACTGATGTCACCTGCCGGAAAACGGTCGGTCATCCAATGCCATTTATCAGAAGTTTGTAATAACACACCTTCACTCTGCAAAAATGCCAACAATTCCTGCACTTCAAATTCTCCATAGTTTTCCGTAGAACTAAACGGTAATTCAAAGGATGCACATTTTAAATGATCCATTAAAATCAACATATTGTCCGGATGAATGTGAATTTCTTCCGGCTGTTGACCGAGCAAGTAAGACGGGTGCTTAATAATGTATTGGTCGAGAGGCATCGATTGTGCTACGTAAATTATTAACGCATCTTCTTGCCTACGCCCTGCACGACCAGCTTGTTGCAACGCGCTTGCAATATTTCCCGGGTAACCTGTCATAATGCACGCTTGCAATTGACCGATATCGATACCGAGTTCAAGCGCATTTGTACTGACGACTGTTCGGATGTCTCCATTTTTTAAACCACTTTCGATCTTCCTTCGTTCAGACGGAAGGTAGCCACCGCGATAACCCATTACTGTTTCATCGAAAAGTTTTTTCTTCGTCAATTCCTTCATATACGTCACGAGCATTTCCACCCGCACCCGACTGCGCGCAAAAATGATGGTCTGTATATGTTGTTGATAGAGGAAAGCGCCTAAGTCCCTTACTTCGAGCACTGCACTTCTACGAATTCCGAAGACTTCATGCACAATAGGTGGATTATAAAAAACAAAATGTTTCTTCCCTCGTGGGGCTCCGTTTTTATCAATGAGTACCATATTTTTATTCGTTAAATTATCCGCTAGTTCCTTAGCATTTGAAATGGTAGCGGATGTACAAATGAAAATCGGATCACTACCGTAAAAACGACAAATCCGCTGTAGACGGCGTAACACATGTGCCACGTGGCTACCAAACACTCCTTTATACGTATGCAATTCGTCTACCACGATGTACTTCAAATTCTCGAACAATGAAATCCATTTCGTATGGTGTGGTAAAATAGCAGAGTGCAACATATCAGGATTCGTTAAAATAATATGTCCTGACTTTCGCACTTTTGTCCGCAGTCCAGGGGCGGTATCCCCATCATACGTATGGCTTAAAATCGCCTCGCCACTCGCTTCAATCAATTCATGTAAGTCCGATAATTGGTCTTGTGCCAATGCTTTCGTCGGAAATAAATACAATGCACGCGATGATGGATTTTCTAAAATAGACTGCAATACGGGTAAGTGATAGCAAAGAGATTTACCCGATGCAGTCGGTGTAATAGCTGTAATTGAATGTCCTTCACTCACTGTATCAAACGCTTCTCGCTGGTGACTATAAAGCGCTGTAATCCCTTTCGTTGCTAGTGCTTTTTTAATAGACGGATGCAAACTGGGAGGAAACTCCGCAATGACAGCCGGCTGTTCTTTCAACGTCTCGATATATGCAATATTTGAACCAAATCGAGGATCGGCAAATAGTTGTTGAATAATATCAGGTATGTTCGGCTTATTCATTCGCACCTTCCCTTTCTTCATCTGCCATCGCATCTAGCACTGTTTTTAATGTATAACGCGCCGCATTAATCGATAAAATATACCGTTTTTTTCCGGTCTCTTTATAAAACGATTGCACGACAAACTGCGTCATGGAATCTTTCAATGAATCCACTTGCACAGCATGAACATAACGCGGTTTACATTTCGTAATCCACTGTTTCATCTCATCCGCCCATTTGGCAATCGCTTGATGGCTTCTATCTGCATATGGTTTCACTTCACTAAAAAAGTCTGGTACATGATCAGTCTCACGCATCGTGTAAAAACGTTCTTCACACTCATCACAAATCGCTAGCAACGTTTTCGTATCTTCTATCCGGCTCATCTATAAAACTCCTTCATTCTGTCACTTTATATGTTGATCCTCGTCATTTACTATCTATAGAATTTTTCACTTATATGAAGTTTATCAGAAATACACGACCTGCTCCACTAATTACGAACAAACATTCCAAGTTGCCATAATTTATCTACATTCCTCAGTAGCGAAATATAGTGACGATGGTGGTTGGATGGAGTGAAGCTGACTTAGAATGTCATGCGGCTTGCGCTTCCAGACGATACGCTTTCCGGAGGGGACGCGGTGGACCCCGCAAAAGTGCGCTGCGGGTTACACCTGTCGCCCTGATCCTCCCGGAGTCGATCGTCTTCCAGCGCAAGCCGTATGTAGTGTGTGTGAGACAGTTTGATTACTCTTTGTAAATGGTGAAAACTAAGTAGAATTGTCTGATACAATCTGATTGCTTTTGGAGTTAGATAACGGTGAAGTGTTGTTAGCCACTTTGACTGTTTCGATGAACTGAGTAGAAATAGAAATGACTCTATATGCATTCACGCAGGCAATCCATAGCTTCAACCACACTTTTCAGGAAGCGGAACATACCATACTTAATTTTTGTCCGAACACGAACTGACTTCCCAACAAAAACTCAAGGATTCTCCCGGAAGAACCGGCGACTCCTAGAGGATCAGGAAGAGCCGTTGCGAAGGACGGCTTTTGCGAGTGAAGCGCAGCGAGAAGGAGCACATCTTTGCACTTGACAGGCGTAATCGCCAACGCACTTCTGGCGAGTCCGCCGCGTCCCCTCAGGAAAGCGTCCGGTTCTGTAGGGAGAATCCTAGCACGTACACTATTTTTCTTCACCGCACGGGAGAAGTCACTTCCGCCACCCTAACTTCTGGCCGAACACCAACTGACTTGCTAGTGAAACTTTCTTTTCAGTAACTCGTCTAGTAGTGGGTATGGTATGATGTAGAGTACGAGGTGGTCACATTGGCGATTCGTTATCCTAACGGCAAAAAATACAATCCTTCCGTACCTGCCACGACGAAAAAGTCCTATGATTTTTCATTCAGCAACCGCGGGAAGTCTTTGGAAGACGAACTTAACGATACAAACGAATACTATTTAGCTCATGGGCTAGCTGTCATCCATAAAAAGCCTGTGCCCGTTCAAATTGTCAATGTACGGTATCCGGCAAGAAGTGCTGCAGTTATTACAGAAGCTTACTTTCGAACACCTTCTACTACCGACTATAACGGTGTTTGGAAAGGGTATTATGTAGACTTTGAAGCGAAAGAGACGAAAAACAAAACTTCATTGCCATTGCAAAATATTCATTTGCATCAAGTGCAACATATGAAGCAAGTACATGACCAATCAGGACTTGCTTTTTTTATCGTCCATTTCAGTTTACTCGATCGGTACTTTTTATTACCTTTCGATGCATTTATTCCGTTATGGAAACGTATGGAAGATGGAGGGAGAAAGTCTATTACACTAGCTGAAATTGAAGACCGATCCATTGAGATTATGACAGGGTTTCAACCGCGGTTAGATTATTTACAGGCAGTCGAGCAATGGGTTCAACAGAATAATGCAAACAGTGAAAGGCAGGAACGTAAATGAGTGATCATATAAACTCAAGAACCGCAAGAAGACAACAAAAAGGCACAATACAAAAAAAACCTAATAGGAAAATGCCACAAGGTTTATTCAAGAAAATCTTGATGGCTATTGTACTATTTGGTTTGGCAGTGTTAATAGGCGGTGCGTCATTATTTGCGTATTATGCGAGTACGGCGCCTGATTTAGATGAAGAATTGTTAAAAGATCCATTGACTTCTAACTTTTTAACGAAAGATGGAGAGGTGTTTTTGAAGTTCGGAACAGAAAAAAGAGAGTTTGTTCCTTATGATGAAATACCCGAACAGATGAAGAATGCTATTTTAGCTACAGAAGACATTCGGTTCTTTAAGCATGGCGGAGTGGATTTCTACCGTCTGGGCGGCGCGGTATTAGCTAACTTCCGCAGTGGATTCGGCTCTCAGGGAGCTTCGACGCTGACACAGCAAGTAATCAAAAACTCGTTCTTAAAAGACGAAAAGACGTTGAAGCGTAAAGCGCAAGAAGCGTGGCTTGCCCATAAACTCGAAAAAGAATATACAAAAGAAGAAATTTTTGAAATGTATTTCAATAAAGTTCTAATGTCGGGCAATCGATACGGCTTCGGCACAGGGGCAAGTTACTTCTTTGGTAAAAAGCTCAATGAACTGGAACTTCCTGAGATGGCCATGTTAGCAGGTATGCCACAATATCCGAATGGCTACAATCCGTTTAAATATCCGGAGCGCGCAGAAAAACGCAGAAATATTGTCTTAACCTTAATGAATCGTCATGGGAAAATTTCTACTGAAGAGATGGAAGCAGCGAAAAAAGTACCTGTTACCTCCACTTTATTGGCAGAAGATGAACGAGAAACATTCAGTAAGTACCCCGCGTATGTGGATGCTGTGTTAGATGAATTGGAAGAAGCAGGATATTCCGATCTGCTAGCGGAAGGAGTCACTGTACAAACAGCACTCGATCCAAAAGCACAGGAAGCAGTAGAACAGGCGATTAATGATCCGAGCTATTATGAATCAGAAGATATGCAGGCAGGTATGACAGTGCTGGATACGAAAAAAGGAACAATTGTCGCACTTGGCGGAGGTCGAAACTATTCGGGACGGAACTTAAACTTCGCAGAACAAAAACGACAGCCAGGATCAGTGATTAAGCCTATTCTCGCTTATGGTCCGGCGATTGAATACCTCGACTGGTCTACAGGACAAAAAGTAGTAGATGAACCGTACAAATATAAAGGAATGGATAAGTCAATCAATAACGCAGACGGCAGATTCCTAGGAACGTTAACGATGCGTCAAGCGTTGTATTACTCCAGAAACGTTCCTGCAGTCAAAACGTTTGAAAAAGTAGGCGGCAAAGATGCAAAAGCTTTCGCTTCCAAACTTGGATTATCTTACGATGAAATTAGCGCTGGAAATGCGTTAGGTGGCGGAAAAGCCCAGTTTTCTACTGTTGAAATGGCTGGTGCTTATGCGGCATTTGGTAATGGCGGAATTTATACGAAACCGCACGCTGTGACAAAAATCACATTGCGCGACGGAAAAACAGTGAAAAATCTGCGTCCCGATCCTGTCACAGCGATGAAAGACTCTACAGCGTACATGATTACAGATGTATTACGTGAAGTATTGACATCTTACGGTACAGCGGAAAAAGCGGCGATTAGTGGTATGGATGTTGCCGGCAAAACTGGTACAACGAACTATTCTGCTGATACGATGCGTGAAAAAAATATGAAGAGTCACTATGTACCCGATACGTGGTTCACGGGCTATACGACAGAGTATACGATCTCTACATGGGGTGGATATGCTGATTACAAGACACCTATTACAACATACGATTACGGACGACATGTACCGCAAAATTTATTTAAAGCAGTGATGACGTCTATTGCGAGTGAGCCAGGCGAATTCGTCCAACCGGATTCAGTGGAGGAAGCGGCTATCGTAAAAGGTAGTGATCCAATTGTTTTGGCTAGTTCATTTACATCTAGCAGTATCGTCAGCAATGAGCTATTTGTCAGAGGTACACTACCAGCAAAACAAGCGATACCAGAGAAAGTCTCTATTCCTAGTCCGAGTAAGTTATCAGCGCAATTCGATGCGAACTCCAATTCAGTAGTATTAAACTGGAACTATAAAGCGTCAAAAAAATACAATAGTTTAGGAAGTCCTTCGTTCAATGTAAGTGTGTCGATTGACGGAGGTGCTTATCAAAGCATTACAAGCACATATGATCAACAAGCCGTTTTCTCCGGTACTGAATACGGCAAAACGTATACATTCTCAGTTACTGCTACGATGGGCGGGTATACAAGCGGCTCCGCGACAGCGACTTTATCGTTGGCAGGATCTAGTTCACCCGAAATTGATGATCCATCTGTAGAAGAACCAGACATCGATCCGGAAGAGCCGATAGAACAACCAGACCAACCGGATGACACTGACGATGAGAATGATTCTGGACAAAACGACTCAGATAATGATGGGCAAGATCCTTCCACTAACCAAGGACAGGACGGTCAAAACAACCAAGACAATCAAGGAAACCAAAATAATCAAGGGAATTCAGGGAATTCAAACAATCAGGGCAATCAAGGGCAAGGCAATCAAGGAAACCAAGGACAAAACCAAAACACACCTTCTTCCGATGCGCCACCTGAAGAAAACAATTAAAAAACAGGCTATCCAGAAAGTCAGTGGCAACTGATTTTCTGAGATAGCCTGTTTTTTGAATATGCACTCTCTATGAACAAACAAAGAAGCTACTTGTTTTCATAAGAAAAGAGCCATCACAAAAAGCAGACATTCCTAACTTTCGAGACAGCTCCGTTCCATATGGAAGACTACTCATTGTTGCACGCGTAAACGAGCAGCTTTCTTTTTCACTTCGTCATACAACATCGTTAATTGAATTAATGAATAATGGCTCGTATGTTGCTGTTGAATGAACTCGATACGCTCCTCATAATTATTGGGAGCTAGCGTGAAATGTTTCTTTCCTGTATAGGAATTCTCTACGAGTCCGCTACTTTCGATTAACGATTTCAATTGATCGATCGCCGGCTGTAATAAGTCCATCCGTTTTTCTTCACGCTCTCTGTATACTCTTTCCAACTCCGGCTTTTGCTGTTCCCATTGTATAAGAGTATGCTGTACACAATTCTTTAATTTATCAGCTTTCATTTTGCTTTCATCCTTTTCTTACCTTCTCGACACAAATGCAAGAGTGGACATTCAGGACAATTTGGATTTTGAGCTTTGCAGTGATAGCGACCAAAGAAAATGACTTGATGATGAGTTTGCGTCCATTTCTCCATTGGCGTCCAACGCATAATTTTTTCTTCTACGTCAATCGGTCGATCTTTCCAGCGATTCATGCCTAAACGCTTTGCGACACGCTCTACATGCGTATCTACAGCTAAGGCAGGTACACCGAATGCGTTAGAGACGACAACATTTGCCGTTTTTCTTCCGACTCCAGGCAACGTCATCATCGTATCACGGCTTGCAGGAACTTCCCCTCCATGATCTTCAATTAATTGCTCACTCAATGCTTGAATATTTTTTGATTTATTGCGGTACAGTCCGATCGAACGAATATCCTGTTGTAGTTCTTCATTCGGCACACCTACATAATCTTCCGGTGTCGTATATTTTTGGAATAAATCAGCAGTAACACGATTCACTAAAACGTCGGTACATTGAGCGGATAAAAGTGTAGCAATGAGTAATTCAAAAGGATTTTTATGCACGAGTTCACAGTGGGCATCGGGAAACATTTCGTCAAACGTTTGCAGACAAAATTGCCATTGCGTTTTTGTTAACATTTTCTATCCTACTCCCGTTCTTATATCGATAGGTAAGTTTTTGAAGTAATCTCCAACTTTTCCCCCGATTCACACCGTACGTGACCCTTTCGGCGTCATACGGCGTTCCATCTTAATTATAAGGTAGTTTAAATTTTAGTTAAATTACATTTCAAACGGTATTGGTTAATTCTTGTGAGTTGTTTAAGGTTTGGTTTAATAAGGTTAAGATATTTGTTAATCGTCTCTTCCTTCGTAGCATGAATTAATGTATGCACAAATTTATGGACGATTAGCAGGTTGTTGAAGGCATCATCACCACCTAGATGTTTAGGTGTTACATGATGGCAATGTACTTCATCAGCCGTTAGAAAAGCTTGTGTGACCTCACATTGACCTTCTTTCATTGAATATCTTGATAACCTATTATCGAAGTATTCAGTGGTACTTGTGGGATCATTTGTCTTTAATAACTTCTGTATTTCAGTACCAACATTTTTCTTTAGGTTTTTATAGATTAAAGCCCTTCCCTCAATTGTGAAGGGTGTAATCTTTTGGTTAAAATTGATTGGAATTGTTGTTTTAAGGTCAGCCATCGGATAAAGGTATACGTCGGCTATTTTCCATGTTTTAAACCTGCCATTGAAAAACTTTTTAAAAGTAGGCGGTGGTTTCGTTGGGACCTCAAATTTCCCAGAGTGTTTTAACCTATTTCTCATACTAATTTGTATATCATAACCAATTCTCGCAAAATCATTGTAAATATGAGAACCAATTTTAAAGTAATTGTGCAGACCTAGAACAAACGAGTTAAATCGCATAGCATTCCTAGCATTCGGTTCTTTGCTAAGTGTTCTGATTAACTCCCTGGCATTCTTCTTGATGCTATCAGCTTTCTTCTTGTTTAACTTAGTAGAAGCCAAGCTTTTGTTCCTTTTAGGAAATGTTCCTATTGAAAACCCTAGAAATTCCGATTTATTCCGCCTAAGATTGATGATTTTTGACTTGTCCTTAGAAATGTCTAATTTTAACCTCTGCTTTAGATATTGCTCCACTGCGTGAAACCATTTCTTAGCAGAATTATAGCTGTTTGTTAAAATTTTAAAATCATCAGCATATCGAATCATATAGCCAATCTTTAGCCTCGTTTTCTTTTGGGCTGCAAAACGGTCTGAGTTACTTTTATACGGATGCTTAGTGTTGAATCCTTCCCATTGATCAGCTACCCAAGTATCGAGGTCATGTAACATCACATTCGATAATAGGGGAGATAAGATACCGCCTTGTGGTGTTCCTTTGGTCGGTATTCCTAAGCCCTTAATTGGTGCTTTCAGCATTTTCGAGATGATTCTTAGTATGATTTTGTCACGGATTCCAATATTCCAAAGTTGTTTAATCAATAACGAGTGATTAACATTATCAAAGAAACCTTTAATATCAATATCCACCGCATAATGCGTTTTGGAGTGGTTGATGATATAGACACATCTTGATATAGCATGATGTGTACTGCGTTGTGGTCTAAATCCATAACTATGTTTAAAGAACTTAGCTTCACAAATCGGTTCAATGACTTGTTTGATCATCTGTTGGATAATCCGATCTGTAAGAGTCGGTATTCCAAGTGGACGTAAATCACCATTAGGTTTTGGAATGAGAACCCTCTTAACGGCTTTGGGCTTGTAATCCTTTAGTGCGTCCCTGATGTAAGAGACAAAATCATTTTTGTTCATTTCTTTAAATTTATCAATGGTATGAGTATCAACACCAGCTGTTTTAGAGCCTTTATTACTTTTTATGGTTCTGTATGCGAGAAGAATATTGTTTTCTGATATGACAAGTTCGTATAACCTATTAAATGTTTTCCCTTCTTTACTACCCGTATATAAGGTATCGAAGGTTTCCTGCAACCCATAGTATTCCCAATATCTTTGATTTGCGTTCAATTGTGGAACACCTCCATCGAAGTGTCTTTCCCACATTCTTACCAGACCTTTTGAACTTCATTTACTAAAATTTAATGACCTTAATCAAGACTAAGGGCTATCCCTCCACCGTTTATTATCGCGGTTTCTTAGGTACTGTGCCCTCACTTTCACAAAGGTTAAGCAATTTCGCTTCTAATGAAACTTATTTGCAATCCCCCAAAGGTAATTGTTTAAATAGGAATCCTTTGCTTACCACGTTCCGATACGATTAGCTATCATATAAATCCTTAGGTGCTTGCTATGAGCCAGTGGGTATTATAATGTCATCGTCCATTATCCCGATTTTCTTAGGCTAGAATCATACTTATCGGTATCCCACGTTACACAATTTGTAACCCTACTTCTTTCGAGAGTAGTCAACTTATTGACCCGTACATTCGCAAGTTCGTCAGTCGTTATTCACATACGACATTCTCACCATAGATTTCTTTTTCAGCCCCCCGGTCTATCCCCAGCCATATTCAAATTAAGAACTTAGGCTGAGTTCAACCGACTTCACCAAGCTTCACACAACAATATTTTACCTAATACTATTGCATGTTGGAGGATTAGGGTAGATGTTTCAACTCAACATGACGGTTTTCATTCCATCTATCATCGTATCAGTTATAACTACATTTGTAGTTCGGACATTTCATGCGTTATGCACTTGTAGTCCAACGTGTCGCACCTAACCAATTATAAAAAGGGACCTGCTTGATCGTTTGTTGTGGTTGCTCTGCCGTAGCAGCGACGATCGGACGAAACGCGCGAGTTTGTTGATCTACATCTCGCATTGTTTTGACATTTTTCTTCTTCCATTCAAATAAAATTCGATCGATGTACCGTAAGCTCATTTTTTGCGCGAGTACTGCTTCTTTTAAAGCTGCGCGAATAATTTCTGGTGAATGACCGTCCTTATCAATCCACATGCCAATCGTTTCGCATTCCATCGGCGATAGGAAGCGTCCGAACTCTTGCTCAAACAGCGAGTACACTTCCCCTTCTGCAAGTTTCGTTTGTTGTTCAGCCGATTGCCGTTTTTGCTTGTCCAGCACATCTAACAAACGATTCCATAAAGGAAGCAATGAAAATTTTTCATGTAATACTTTATGTTCATCGGTACTTTGTTCAATCGTAAATAATCCTTTTCGCATTAAACGTTGCAAGCTGTCCGTAACATGTTTCTCCGGTTGTTGCATTCGGCTCGCAATTTCAGTGGGTGTAGGAAAGTAATTCCCCTGTCCTTGAAACGCGATAATATGCAAAATCAACATAGCGTCTGTATCTGAAATTAGCAGTTGTTTATACTGTTGAAAAAAGAGCTGGGAAATGGAGACATTTCCCTGCTCAATCCAAATGTTTAGCCTTTCTTCTTGCTGCATAATCGAAACTTCCTCTCATCAGCAAATCTTCACTTGCTATTATGTTTACGCTATCCAATGTTCCCTGACAAATTGATCGATCCGTTCGATGCCTTTTTCGAGTTGTTCAATCGATGTCGCATACGATAAGCGAATCGTTGTGTTTGAACCAAAACCAGATCCCGGAATGACTGCTACATTAGCTTCCGTTAGTAGAGCCTTTGCAAAGTCATCTACTGTAGCATAACCTGTCTTTTCCATAGCTTCTCGAACATCCGGCAAAAAGTAAAACGCGCCTTGAGGCTTTAATACATGGAAGCCAGGGATAGCCGCCAATTTAGGGTATGCTTGATTTAAACGTGATTCAAACGCTTGACGCATCATTTCTACTGCATCTTGTGGTCCGTTATACGCTTCTATTGCTGCATACTGTGAAGTAGTCACAGGATTGGAAGTAGAGTGGCTTGCTAAATTCGTCATAGCAGCGACTACTTCAGCGTCCCCTGCAATGTAACCAATTCGCCAGCCTGTCATCGAATGTGATTTGGATACGCCATTAATGATCAATGTACGCTCTTTTGCATCATCCGAAAGCTGTGCGATCGAAACGTGCGTACGGCCTTGATACACGAGTTTTTCATATATTTCATCGGAAATGATCCATATATCTTTTTCGCGGCACACGTCAGCAATTTCTTGCAACTCTTCTTTCGTATAGAGCATGCCTGTCGGGTTTCCAGGTGAATTGATAATGACTGCTTTTGTTTTCTCTGTCACTGCATCCGCGATTTGCTTAGCCGATACTTTGAACTGCTCTTTCGCTGTGCCTTCAATATACACAGGTACACCTTCCGCCAATTTCACTTGCTCTGGATAGCTGACCCAGTAAGGTGCGGGAATGATAACTTCATCTTCTTTATCGAGTATGACTTGGAACAAAGTAAAGAGCACATGTTTTGCTCCAATTCCTACCATTATCTCATTGCGTTCATAGGTTAGTTGCTGATCTCTTTTTAGTTTATCAATTATTGCATCTTTTAGCTCCGGAAGACCGCCCGAAGGAGTGTATTTTGTCTTGCCATCTTTCATCGACTGGTACGCAGCCTGTAAAATATTTTCAGGTGTATTATAGTCCGGCTCTCCTGCTCCAAGTCCTACGATGTCGATGCCGGATGCTTTCATTTCTTTCGCTTTCGCTGTAATCGCTAATGTTGTAGATGGTGATAATGTATTCACCCTAGATGCTAATTGTTTTCTCAACTCGACCGCTCTCCTTTAATCCTAATTCCACATCAAGTTATAAATTCATAATTTGTTTTTGCCACTTTCCATCGGTAAAATCTAGATAAGCGTAATTCAACGTATCATCTTCACTTATGAAACATACTTCCCAGAGCAGTCTATCTTTTTCCATTCCGAGTGATGTGTGAAGAATCTTTTTGACAGGCTTTTCCTTTTTTACGATGGCAGTAGCTTGTTGTTTCGTAATACCTTTTGAAGGTGTTACTGTACGGACAATTTCTGAAGACTTTTCGTCCACTAGTAACGCTTTAAATTTACCTTTTCTGTCTGTGCCATATACCGCAATCAATGAAGAATTGCCGCGGTAGCTCGTCGTATCCTCAACAGTGACAAGTTCCCCTGCATTTAAAACGACTTCAATGGCATGTTCTTGTGATGAAGCGAAAGGTTTATTCGCTTGATACAAAACAAAAATTGTAATCGTGACAAAAAGGGTGAGTAAAAAAACGGATAGAAATTTAATCCAATTAAGCATGAGTCACCCTTCCTATCGAATGAATCGTTTCTTTTTGTCGATTCATTTTTTACCCTACTTTCTTTTAATACATCATTCATTATAGCAATTTTCGATCTCGTTCACCAGCGCTTGTACAGATACTTTTTTGACATCTGATTGTGGCAATGCTTGTAAAAATGATTTGCCGTATGATTTCGTGTCAATTCGGCGATCCAGTATGATAAAGAATCCTTGTTCGTCGGAAGAACGGATCAATCGACCGAATCCTTGTCGGAAACGAAGGATCGCTTCTGGTAATCCCAACTGTGTAAATGCGTTTTTCTGTTCGTTGGAAAGCGCGGCCGATCGTGCTTTGAATAATGGTTCTTCAGGAGAAGTAAACGGTAAACGGACGATTACGACAGCCGATAGTTGTTCACTCGGCACATCGACTCCTTCCCAAAAACTCGTCGTGCCGAATAAAATTGCCTTTTCTTGTTGCTTGAATGTTTTCAATAATTTATGGCGACTACCCGAGCTGACCCCTTGTGCAATAAGCACGAAATCATCTTCCAATGAACCACTGTCCAGAATAGATTCATGTGTTTTCTTTAACATGTCATGCGAAAGGAATAACGCAAATACACGACCGTCAATCGCAACCGCTGTTTGAATCAACGCATCTGCCACCGCTTCAATATACTCTTCATTGGACACTTGTTGGATATCGGGCATATCTTCTACAATAAACGTATGAGCGCCAGCGTAAAAATTAGCAGGTGCATCGAATGTGTACAACGGAATATCGTCAGACACACCCAGTTGCTGCAATACAAAACGTCTGTCTTGCCCCGCTGTCAATGTACCCGACGTCCAGACAATACCCGTCTCTCCTGCCAATGGCTGAACGAATGATTGGACAACAGTCCCACTGTAGATCGGACTTTTCTTAATGCGCAAACTTCCGGGTAAGCTTCGACTATCTTTTTCCATCCACATCGTCGTGCCTGGCTGCTGTTCATCTAAAAACAGCTCCACCCATTCGCCGGCTTTGATTTTCATCTCATGAAGCCAGTACTGCCATTCATTGCTTGTCGCTTGCTCCAATAATGTTAACTCACTAGCAATCGATCGGATCGGTGCACTATAGTTCTCAGCGATAGACATATAATCATTCATTTTTTTTAGAACTTTTCTAAAACATGGATGCGCACGTAATGAATCATCAAAAATTTCCACCGAACGAGTACTATGCCGCATATGTGGCTTGCTGTTTGCCAGCATCATCATACATTCATCAAATGCCGCCATAAACGCTTCGTAAGAATCTAGTAAACGTTCTGTTGAATATTTATAGTTGAAATGGAAACGTGTCAAAATTTCTTGCATATCAAATAGTAATTGCCCATTACTGAACGTATGTAACTGGCCCATGACATACTTCCAATGAGTATAAGAAAATACTTGTTCGTGTATTTGAATAGCTGCCTGATTCATCTGATGAGCCTCATCCACTACTAGTCCGCCAAGCGAATGAAATAACGGTTCATGCCGATCTTTATCATTCATCAACATCGCATGATTCGTTACCAAAATGACGGATTTCTTGCAGCGACTCAAATTTCGCGAATAAAAGTCTGCAATTTTTTCATCTTTTTTCACTTTCATGGAGCGCTTTCGAATTCGATCGATGAATAGCTGACCTCCACCTGACACGTTGATCTCATCCAAGTCACCCGTAGTCGTCTCTGTTAACCAAACGAGCACTTGCATGATGGTCATCGAATCATCGTAGACCTCGTCATTGAATTGTAGTAATTCTTCAAATTTACCTAGTGAAATATAATTCGACATGCCTTTAATCACTGTCAATGGCACAGGTATATTCAGTGCCTTCTCCAGCTTCTCGATTTCTTCTGCCAATGTATCTACAAGATGGTTCGTATACGTGCTGACGACTACAGGTTTAGACGTCTCGTAAGAACGCAAAATGGCAGGGATCAAATAGCCAATCGTCTTCCCTACACCTGTCGGCAGTTCGACGGCAATTTGGCTCTTTTCAGTAAATGCTTCCCAAGCCAAATCCATCAGTTCCGCTTGCCCAGTCCTCAATTCATACGCTGGATTGATTTGTCGTAAAAGATCCTGTTTTTGTATACTCGATGCCGGAAAAGCAAATGGCGCATCCCCTAGAATTACTTCATCACGTTCACTACGAAATGGAATTCCCCGAAACAGTGAGTATCGTGTCTCTGACTCTTTCCCACGGGCACGTTTTAACGCTTCAAATACTAACGAGGAGATATCTGATTTCAACGCAAACGAACGTTCATGCAGACGACTCAGCGTCTCTTTCGGTAATTTCTCTATTTTCTCAAGTGCTTTCAATAAAAATAAAGCAGTTGCTTCCGCATCATCATCGGCTCGGTGTGCTTGCTTCAATGAAATATTTAATGATTCTGCAATATCTTGTAATCGATAGCTAGGTAAGGAGGGATAGACTATTTTTGCCAGTTCTACTGTATCTACTTTTTTACCATGCCAAGCGGACACACCACAACGTGCTAATTCTTTTTGTAAAAATGAAAGATCAAAATCTGTATTATGCGCAACAAAAATATTGCCCGCAAGCAAATCCGTCACTTCCTGAGCAATTGCTTCAAACGGGGGAGCATCCGCCACATCATCATCGCCAATCGACGTCAACTGATGAATAAACGGCGGTATAGAACGCCCTGGATGAACGTAACGCATATATGTATTCGTTATTTGGTTGTTTTCAATGAAAACAATTGCGATTTGAATGATCCGATCGCCTTTTAAAGGAGAATGACCCGTCGTTTCCAGATCAACAACTGCATATTTGCTTGTGAACATACCATCATCAACTTCCTATAAGTTTCTATAGCAAATTGTATCATACTTGCTAGCGCTACTCACGTCTTGACATAGTCAAAAACATATGCGATTAAAGGCACAGCGTTAGGAGCACATCCTTACCTTTATAGTTCATTGCAATGACTATTTACTAACCTACTAGCTCATTACTTCCATAAAAAAAGCCATCACAGAAAATCAGACATCGCCGACTTCCTGGACAGCTCCTTAAAAAAGCAACTACTTATCTACTTAATATATCGCCACGCCCGGCTTTTCCGTAATAACTTCTTTGACACGATTATTCTCATCCATAATTAATACATTCGGCGTATGCGTACGAGCTTCTTCATCCGTCATATATACATAAGATAAAATAATAACAATGTCACCTGGTTGAACGAGACGTGCCGCTGCACCGTTAACACAAATTACGCCACTGCCGCGCTCCCCTTCTATAATATACGTCTCAAATCGCGCTCCATTATTATTATTTACAATTTGCACCTTTTCATTCGGCAACATACCTGCCGCGTCAAGCAATGCCGCGTCAATTGTAATACTTCCTACGTAGTTTAAATTAGCCTCGGTTACTGTCGCACGGTGAAGTTTTCCATTCATCATCATTCTAAACATTTTTCTCATCCTTTATACTTGACATAATTATATTATCTATCAATCGTGTCGATGTGAATTTTACGGCAGCCGCAATAATCACTTCTTCTGCCTCACTGAAGTTTTCATCCAGCGAAGGGTAAGCTAATGCTCTCACATAGTCGATTGTGCCGGATGTTTCATTCTCAATAATTTTCGAAACGATTTTTTCCACTTCTTTTAACGAGACACCCTCGTAATAACTTCTTTTCCCCATACCCAACGCACGGTATATAGCCGGTGCTTGCTCGCGTTCTTGTAATTCAAGCCGTACATTACGTGAACTTTTTGCCAATCCATCGTCTTCCCGTACAGTAGGTACTCGAGTAATCGATGTACGTAAATTGAAGTCTCTGACGAAAGTTTCGATAATCGCTAATTGTTGGGCATCTTTCATACCAAAATAAGATTCGTCTGGGTCGATGATATTAAATAACTTCAATAATACTTTCAATACTCCATCAAAATGACCAGGTCTTGAGGCACCGCATAATTGCGAAGCTTGTTTTCCTGGCAGAATACTGATTGAACTCGCTCGCGGATACATTTCTTTCACGGTCGGAACAAATAAGTAATCCACTCCCGCAGCTGATGCCAGTTCAGCGTCTCGCTGTTCATCACGCGGATATGCATCATAGTCTTCTCCTGGACCGAATTGTGCAGGATTTACGAAAATACTCATCACTACGATGTCATGATCTTTTCTCGCTTCTTTTACTAGTTCTAAATGTCCTTCGTGCAGAAAGCCCATTGTTGGAACGAATCCAACAGTACGGCCTTCCCGTTTTCTAGGGTTTAAAATATTTTGCAGCTCCGCTATGGAACGAACTATTTGCATCGTTGCGCTCGAATTCATCGCTTATTCCCTCCGTATAGAGCATCGAGTTCTTCTTCTTTCATCGTAAAGCGATGACTTTCGGCAGGAAATGATCCGTTTTTCACCGCAAGATTATACAGTTTCATTGCTCCTTCTATGTCCTTCCCTACGTCTGCGTAGCTTTCCACAAATTTCGGTAGATTGTGGTTGCCGTAACGTACCATATCATGGAAAACGAGTACTTGACCGTCTGTCTCAGCGCCGGCCCCAATGCCGATTAGAGGGATCGATACCGCTTGTGCTACTTCTTTCGCCAATTGAAATGGAATACACTCCACTACAATCATGAAAGCGCCGGCCGCTTCACATGCTTTCGCGTCTTCGATCAACTGTTTCGCTGCCGTCGCTGTTTTACCTTGCACTTTATATCCACCTGTTACACCAGCAGATTGAGGGAGTAGCCCTAAGTGTGCACATACAGGTATACCTGCTGTCGTTAATAGTTTAATCTTGTCTATTACTTCACCGCCGCCTTCCACTTTCAAGGCGTTTGCTGACGTTTCCTGAAAAAGACGCAGTGCTTGCTGTAATGTGGAATCGACTGACCCGTGGTATGTTCCAAACGGCATGTCCACAATAACAAATGTATCTTTTGCTCCTCTTCTTACAGCTTTCCCGTGGTGAATCATTTCATCTGCTGTGACACTAGCTGTCGATTCATACCCTAAAACGACCATCCCTAACGAATCTCCCACTAAAAGTACATCGACCCCTGCTGTTTCTGCTATTTGTGCAGTCGGATAGTCGTAGGCTGTCAGCATACTGATCTTTTCGCCAGTTGCCTTCATTTTTGAAAAATCTGTTGTTGATTTCACTTTGTATCTTCTCCTTTTACACTCATTTCAGCGGGAGTTATTTAGAACAAAAATAAAACCCAACTGATCCAAAAATGGACAGAAGGGTTGCGTAAGCATTACATCTAGCTTCCTCCGTCCCTGTCTCTACAGATCAAGGCAGAACTATTTTCTATTTCTTTGGCCTTACAGGTGCAGCTCAATACATGATACCGCCCTACGAGTTATACTATAACAAAACAGTACTATTCTGTATAGTTTTAATTCTTCAATTCTATGTCCGCAGAGTAAATTCCACGGATTGTACCGTCATCCAGTTGTAACTCCAACATGCCGTCCTGCGAGATCCCAAGCGCAGTTCCTTCAACAGTTTCATTAACCATAGACGCTTTAATTTTTTTGCCTGTAATCGTCGCATAACTTTCCCACAATATTTTAATCGGCGCGAATCCTTTTTCTACGTAAAGAGCGGTATATTGTTCCAAGTAGTGCATGATCTTCGCCACTAGTTTTGCTCGATCTACTTTTTCCCCTTTTTCAATACGCAATGAAGTCGCAATCGCTTGCAGTTCTTCAGGAAAGTCTGCTGTTTCTTGATTGGCATTGACACCGATCCCTAAAATAATCGCTTTCACACGATCGGGATCCGATTGTAATTCGGTCAAAATACCCGTCACTTTTTTGCCGTTAATTAAAATATCATTCGGCCATTTAATAACGGGCTGAATATCCGTCACGTCTTCAATAGCCCGCACGATCGCAACCGCTGCGACCAATGTCAGTTGCGGTGCTTGTTGAGGCGGTAATTCGGGACGCATAATCAGGCTCATCCATATACCACGTCCAGCATTTGATACCCAAGGTCTGGCCAGCCTTCCTTTACCAGCCGTTTGTTCCTCGGAAATGATTAACGTTCCATCTACTGCTCCATTTTGCGCTTCTTCATGAGCAATCGTTTGTGTTGTTGGAACTGTTTTAAAGTAGTTGATCTGTTGACCGTAGGCGGTCGTTTGTAAATATTCACTAATATTCGCAGCGTTCACTAAATCAGGAGCTTCGATTAGAAAATATCCTTTTTTACGCTGCGAACCGATTTCATATCCTTCCTCTTCCAGCTCTTTAATGTATTTCCAAATAGCTGTGCGCGAGAGTCCGAATTCATCTGCAATATCTTGTCCTGACACAGGCTCACCTTGTGCCGCAAATAACCTCTTTAATAATTCATTTTTCACGGGAGATTTCATACAAAAACCATTCCTTTATCGACTGTGCGTCATTTTCAATTCGTTTACAAACTACAGCTTGCTCAATTTTCTCAATCCATTCACTCGTCCACTTGCCGCCACGCAATCCCGACCACTGCAAAAGATCTGTTCCTGTAAACGAAAGTTCAGAGCGATTTTGAATAGGCAAACGCTCTTTCCATTGAATGATTTGTTCCTTAGTCATCACGGGTTCGTCTTTGACTTGTGCGTGTCGAATCTTTTCCACTACTTGAAGAACATCTGACGAAAAATAGTATATATCCAACGTGTCAAACGACCGGCTATTTCTTATGCGTAGTGCATCTTCACATTGTTTCAAGAAACGCTTCTCTTCATTGGATAATTTAAAACGATTTGCAAGTTCTGCCGCTGTGCACTCACTTTCAGTCAGCATTGCCGCCCAACCGTGTTGCGCATGAACGAATGGCATATATTTATCCAAGTGTTCAAAAGATGAAAATAGTTCAGGGAGGACAGTGTGCAAACCTATCGACCGACTATAGTGAAATGCTTTTAATGGATTAATACCTTGAAAGAGTTTATCAATCTCTACTTTTATTCGCTCAATTGCGACATGTTGCAATTGATGAACGAGCTGTTTCATTACTGCTAACGTGTCATATGCAATGTCGAAATTTAAAACAGACGCAAAACGTACTGCCCGCATGATTCGTAACGGATCTTCAGAGAATCTATCGACAGGATCACCAACTGTACGAATAAGACATTCATGCAAATCTGCTTGGCCATTAAAACAATCGACCAACTCACCATCCAGCCTCATAGCGAGTGCATTGATCGTAAAGTCTCTATGCTGTAAATCTTCTACTAATGAGACAGGACGTTTGTCATTTGCCTGCTGACTATCCGCGCTTGTGCGAAACGTCGTCACTTCCACTGGTTCTGGTGCGAGTACTACGATGGTGCCGTGTGCAATACCAATATCCACTGTACGTCGGAACACGTTCTTCACTTGCTGTGGTGTCGCAGACGTAGCGATATCCATATCAGACGGATCTTTGCCAAGTAAGAAATCACGCACGGCTCCGCCAACAAATACTGTTTCAAAACCGGCAGCCTGTAATGTTGAGATTACATGACGGCCCGCTACCGTCCCAAATGGAGTACTCATCGTCTCATCGCCGCCACTTCATAGTATAGTGCTTCGTATTGTAAAACAATTTGATCAGAACTGAAATCATGTATCACGGTTTCTATCGCATGCTTTTTCATCTTTCCATGTAGCTCGGAGTCTGTTAATAGCTGTGTCACACGATCCGCCACCGCCTGGACATCACCTAAAGCGACTAAAAAGCCATTGCGTCCATCGTCTACTACTTCCGGAATTCCTCCAATGGCGGTTGCAACAGCAGGGACACCACAGGCAAATGCTTCCAATAGCACTAAGCCGAATGCTTCTTTTTCCGATAATAGCAGCATGACATCACTACTGGACAACAAAGCGGGTAAATCATCCCGTTTGCCAGTAAATAAAATATCATCCTGCAACCCTTGTTCGTTAACGAATTCTTGCAAGTCGAATAGTTCTGGGCCTTCCCCTACAAGAAGTAATTTCGCTTTCAATCGCTTATCAACTCGGCGGAAACTTTCGATAATATCTGGAATCCGTTTCACTTTGCGGAAATTAGAAATATGAATAATTACGCGTTCATCAGGCATTATGCCAAGCTCTTCACGTATATGTGTTGCTTCATGCGGATAATATTTTTCTTCATCAATGAAGTTATAGATTGTCTCAATCGGGGTGATCGGATTCAATAATTCAATCGTCTCATTGCGCAACGAACGAGAAACCGCTGTCACACGGTCTGATTTGTTAATCCCGTAGGACAATGTGTTTTTCAATGCCGGATCATGTCCTAAAATGGTCACATCTGTACCGTGCAATGTTGTAATAATTCCTATAGATGAATTCGCCATATCTTTTGCCAGCACAGCAGAAATAGCGTGTGGCACGGCATAATGGACGTGCAATACATCTAGTGATTCCGATTCGATGACTTGCGCGATTCGGTTAGCTAATGCGATATCGTAAGGGGGATATTTAAACACGGCATACCCTTCAATCGTCACTTCATGAAACTGTATATTCGGATGGGCATCCAAAAAGCGAAACGGTTTACTTGAAGTAATATAATGCATCTCGTGACCTCTATCTGCCATTTTCAAGCCAAGTTCTGTCGCTACAACACCTGAACCGCCTAAGGAAGGATAGCAAATCACACCTACTTTTAATTTTCTTTGTTGCATACGTCTGACCGCCTCACTGATGGTGTTTAATTAATAATTTTTTCTAATCCATAGACGAACTTATTGGAGGAGACCGCTTCACGAATGGCCAATAAAATCCCTTGCATAAATGACTTCCGGTCGAATGAATCATGACGAAGGGTCAATAACTCTCCTTCACCGCCGAGCAGTACTTCCTGATGAGCTAGTAATCCTGGTAAACGAATACTATGGATTTTCATTCCTTCAACATCCGCCCCTCTAGCGCCTTTTAACTTCTCTTGTTCTTCCGGGTGACCTTGAATATGAGCAGCACGAACTTCACGGATCATTTCTGCCGTTTTCACAGCTGTTCCAGACGGTGCATCTAATTTCCGGTCATGGTGCATTTCCAAAATCTCAATATCCCCTAAATACCGGGCAGCTTGTTGCGCAAATTTCATCATCAAGACAGCGCCAATAGAAAAGTTCGGTGCAATAATACAGCTCTTTTGTTGTTCATTTGCCAAACTTTCTAAATCGGCTAACATCTCTGATGATAACCCTGATGTTCCAATTACCACATGCATACCAAGACCTAACGCTTCACTCGCATTCGTAAAGACTGCATCAGGATCGGTCACGTCCAGTAAAACTTCCGCCTGATGTGCAGCCTGCAGTGCGGCAAGAGAGGTATAGATTGGAATTCCTTCTGAATCATTTACTGTTTCATTATGTAAAAACTGTCCGTCATGTTTGTAATCCAGGGCAGCGACTACTTCCATATCTGCCGCTTCATATGCTGCGAGGACTGCCGTGCCCCCCATTCTACCGCGCGCGCCCGCAATTGCTACTTTAATCGTCATTGTGTTTCCTCCTTTTTAGTCCAGCGATCTTTATCTCTCGTATTAAACTTTTCCATCACCGTGTCAAGTGCTTCTGCTAAGTCGATATTTTGTGAGTTCGCGAAGCAAATTAATACAAATAAAAGATCCCCTGTTTCTTCTTCAAGTGATCGTACCACTTCGGTTGATTTTTTCTTTTTCATGCCGTACCGGTCTTGAACTTCTCTTGAAAGCTCACCAAGTTCTTCTGTAAGCCGCGCAAGCAGTTCCATCGGTGGGAAATACCCTTCCTTGAATCCTGTTATGTATGTGTCAACTTGTTGCTGTAATTGTTCCATCGTTTTTGGTGCTTCCATCCAATCATCAACTCCCCTTTCTATCGTATGCATTCTACTGCCTATTGTCAAAATATAATATTTAGGACATACTAATTATGCAGTGCTATTTGTACATTAGTTTACACATCTAGATATTACGTAAGTAGGGAGTGTTGTATTTGTTTGAAGGTATTAGAATTCGCAATATTTTATTAATCATTCTCGGTGCTGCTATTTTTAGTTTTGGATTAGTGAACTTTACTATCCAGCATGAATTAGCAGAAGGTGGTTTTACAGGAATTACACTAATTTTATTATTTGCATTCAATTGGGATCCTGCATTGATGAACTTAATATTGAATATCCCTATGTTCTTTTTAGGATGGAAAATGCTTGGCAGAAGATCATTTATTTATACTGTCATCGGTACAGTCGCTGTTTCTGTGTTTATTAAGATTTTCATGAAGTATCAAGTTCAAATACATATGGAAGGTGATTTGTTTTTAGTCGCTTTATTTGCTGGGGTCTTTATCGGTGTAGGGCTCGGTATTATTTTCAGAAGTGGCGGAACGACTGGCGGCTCTGATATTATCGCAAGACTAGTGAATAAAAAATTTGGAATAACAATGGGTAAGACGATGTTCGTATTTGACGCTGCAATCATTCTGCTCTCATGGGCGGTCTATTTAGATTATCGTTCCATGATGTATACGTTAGTCGCTTTATTCGTCGGAGCGCGCGTTATAGATTTCGTACAAGATGGAGCTTATTCTGCAAGAGGTGCCTTTATCGTCACGAATCACCCTGACGAATTGGCTGTACAAATCGCAGATAAGATGGGACGAGGAGTGACAGTATTTAAAGGCTATGGTCATTATTCAAAAGAACATCGTGAAATTTTGTATTGTGTCGTTAGTAAAAATGAAATGATGCGTTTAAAAAACTTGATCACTACAGTCGACCCTTCCGCATTTGTATCATTAATGGAAGTCCATGACGTCATGGGGGAAGGATTCACTTTAGATGAACAAAAAAGACCTTTGGCCGATTGATGGCATTTGTATGACCACAAAACAACTACGTAAAAAATCCGTCTGCGACTAAAGCAGACGGATTTCTTTATAGGAGTTAGTCGCGATTTGTGAAGATTAACACTAAACGTACGAGTTCCAATACAGCTACTGCTGTAGCAGCGACATATGTCATCGCAGCTGCGCTCAGTACTTTTTTCGCTTGTGGCTCTTCATCATTTCGGATAATTCCGAGCTGTACGATTTGATCCATCGCACGGGATGATGCATTGAACTCTACCGGCAATGTAACGACTTGGAATAATACACCGACAGCCATTAGCAAGATACCAATTCCAAGCAATGAATTCATGCTTGAAAAGATCAGACCGATCATGATGAATACCCAAGACGCATTGGAAGTCAAGCTCGCTACAGGTGCTAATCTGTGGCGGAAACGAAGGAAGGAATATGCTTCCTTATCTTGAATTGCGTGACCTACTTCGTGTGCAGCAACAGCAGTACCGGCTACAGATGCATCATGGTAGTTGCTGGTAGATAAAGCAACTACTTTCGTCATCGGATTGTAGTGATCCGTTAAAAATCCTTGTTGCTCTACTACTTTTACGTCATGTAAACCATTTTGATCCAAAATTAGTCGAGCTACTTGTGCGCCCGTCATTCCGGAAGTTGAACGTATTTTCGAATATTTCTTATATGTGCTTTTTACTTTAAATTGCGCATAGATAGGAAGCAATATAATGAAACCAAAGTAAATCCAGAACACGTTGATCTCTCCCCTTTCTCTCTTTATCAATTTTATAATGTTTGATTGCTAACTGCAACTTTTAACTACAGTTTCAACTGTTGCTCTGATTGCCTAGCTTTGACACTCCAAATCGCAAGAACTATACAAACGATCGATAACCAAAATGTAAAGTATCCGATTTGAGGGCTGTATTTTGTTAAGTCGTGGTAGATCGGCATTTGACCGAATACATAGTCGATGACATCATTATGCAACGTCCAAATCGCCGCAATCGCTACATGCCAGCCGGTGAATCGATAGTTCTTCAAGTAGAGAACACCTTGAACAGCCATCGCAAAGTGTGAACCGATCAACATCCAACCTTCTCCACCAATCGAACCTGTTTCCATCAACGTCAGCAAGTTCATCACTACTGCCCATAAGCCGTACTTTACTAACGTAATCAACGCAAGTGCTTCCATTAGCTTGAAATTCCGATTAAGTAACCAGCCAATAATGGCGATCGAGAAAAACAAAGTAGCTGTTGGACTGTCCGGTACAAAAATCCAAAACTTCGGCTCCGTAATTTCAAGTTGCCACATATACCAATCATATCCGTAGACCGAACCGATTATGTTGATGAAGAGCAGAAGCCATAAAAATGACTTGTGGGAAAGCACTAGCCATAACTGTGACCATAATACACGCAAAAGCACAAACCTCCCTCTGTTGGTCTATATGTATAGGACGAATAGAAAGAAAAAAAGAGCCAGTTTCCTGACTCTTTTTTCTTACTTCGTATTTAAGCCTTCAATGAACTCAGCTAGTACTTGAAGATCTTCATCTGAACCATCCCATGTACCCGGAGGCATAGATCCACGACCTTCATGAGCGATTTCAATGATTTCATCCGCAGTCATTCCTGTATTGGTCAATGGCAATCCAAGTCCACCTTGGAATGAATCACCGTGACAGCCTATACAAGAAGAACCTTGATAGATCTCATAGCCTTCTGCTGTTTCATCAAACTCTACTTCCCCAACGATTGCACCTTGAACTTTTGCTGCTTCCCAGTCGTGGTTGACAACAGATTCCCAAGTTAAGTAGAAAATCGCTAAGAATGAAAGAATCATAAAGCCTGTTGGCAATGGACGCTTAAGTGGGCGTCTTTCTTTCGTTGTATCCATGAAAGGAACTAGCATTAATGCCATAACTGCCAATCCTGGAATGACGATCGCACCGATCACGTTATATGGACCGGAAGCGAATTCATATTTCAATAACTGATACATGAATAGGAAATACCAGTCTGGAACCGGTATATACATTGTATCCGTCGGGTCCGCTTGACGCTCAAGCGGGGACGGGTGTGCAAGTGTAACGATTAGATAACCGATTAGGAAAATCGATCCAACCATCCACTCTTTCAATAGAAAGTTTGGCCAGAATGCTTCGGTTTTACCCGGATATTCTGAGTAATCTTTAGGTACGTTCGGCATTTTGCCTGAAGCTTTAATGCGCGAATCCCCAACAAATTTCATCCCTTTACCGCGGTGCATGTTATTCCCTCCTTCTTGAATTTCAGATGACCCTAACCAAACAATTGGTTCTTATAGTGGTCCGGAAATACCTTGTCTTCTGATCATGATAAAGTGTGCCGCAAGCAACCCAAGCAAAGCAGCTGGTAGGAAAAATACATGAATCGCGAAGAATCTTGTTAACGTCTGTGCACCTAGAATCGTGGAGTCACCCGCGAGAAGAATTTTAATCTGCTCTCCGATGAAAGGTACTGACGCGGCAATCTCAATCCCAACTTTTGTAGCAAATAGTGCTTTCATATCCCAAGGCAATAGATAGCCCGTGAATCCTAGACCTAGCATAACGACGAAAATCAATACGCCGACGATCCAGTTAAGCTCACGTGGTTTCTTATAAGACCCTGTAAAGAATACACGCAAAGTATGTAGGAACATCATAACTATTACTAGTGAAGCTCCCCAGTGGTGCATCCCTCGCACAAGTTCACCGAATGCAACATCATTTTGAAGGTAGAAAACTGATTTCCAAGCGTTTTCGATATCCGGTGTGTAATACATTGTCAGGAACATACCAGACAAAATTTGAATCACCGTTACGAAGAACGTTAAACCTCCGAAACAATAGATGAATGCAGAAAAATGATGTGCAGGGTTTACGTGCTCAGGTACTTCATGGTCAGCGATATCTCGCCAAATTGGAGTGATATCTAACCGTTCATCCACCCAATCATAAATTTTATTTAACACTGCGGTCGTACCCCCTTACCCTTTAGACTAATGTGTTCGGTATTGTTCCACCAAGATAGACAAATCCGTCAATGACTTCCACTTCATATTCATCAAGTGGTCCAAGTGGCGGTGTTCCTGGTATGTTATCACCATTTTTTTTGTAACGTCCTGCGTGACATGGGCAGAAAAATTCGTTTTTATGCTCGTCCCCTTCCCAGTTCACTGTACACCCTAAGTGTTTACAGACTGGAGAAAGTGCTATGACCTTGTCGCCTTCTTTGTAGACCCACGCTGTGTTAGATTCATCAGATGTGTACCATGCGTCTTGGCGATCTTTGATTGTATAGTCTACGCGAACAGGAGTCTCTGT
Organism: Sporosarcina sp. PTS2304; assembly: GCF_003351785.1. GTDB lineage: Bacteria > Bacillota > Bacilli > Bacillales_A > Planococcaceae > Sporosarcina. The sequence continues at coordinate 771,164 of NZ_CP031230.1, read as the reverse complement.
TAATTCATCAGCTTTTTGTGGTGTTGGAATCATATCCGAACCACCAGTACTTGCTAATACAGGATCAATCGCGAAACGAATCATTGGCATCAGCATAGCAGAGGCCATGAACCCACCAGTTCCCATTAGTGTATAGCTTAGGAACGTGCGTCTAGACACTTTATTGCTCATCAGTAATTTCCCTCCTCTTACTCCAAAGTCAGTCCCACGGACATTCTTTTGCTAATTGTAATACTAGGACATATCTATGATATATCAATATGAAACTAAATTCAATAATGCTTTTAGCTGGCCTATAAGTTTGTGAACAAATATTAAGATTATGTGACAAACGAGAATGGGGCTTTCATGTTACGCAAATAAGTGCTTCAGAACTTTGCAGGAGTGAATAAATTTACTGGACATTCCACTTCTCCATGAAATGTGTCAGCACTTGTCTTAGTTGGTCTTCTAAAATGGTTTGACGTAAATGATCATCCATCGCCTCTAGCGGTATAGATGGTAACCAAACGACTTTTCCTTCAACAGTTACAGACGTCCATTTTGCATCTGTAGTGAGATAGAAAATATGGGTAAACGAAGAGTCCTTTAAATCCTCTCCTAACGTATCTGCTAGCAGTTGCAAATCCATCGATTGTGTATAAGAAACGGGTGGCAAGAACATCATTCTACCTTTGAACTGCTTTTCTATAAACATCGATAGATTCATAAGAAACTCTGAAGATGATGCACTATTTTTCATCGTTTCCGTTCGTGTATCGATGGAGATCAGCGGTACAACGATTGTGTCAATATACTCTTTTTGATTGATATATGTATCTACATCTTTTGGTACCCAATTCATTTCTCTTCCTCCCATCTGTGTTCTATAAAGTGTAGCGCATACAATCACTCAACGCAAACCAATGACTTCACCGAAATGGCGAAGTCATTGGTCTTTTTTCATTTCATTTAATAGCGCAGTTAAACTGATAAAAAGTTCACGATCCCCTTTGTCGAGCGCATCATCAATCCGCTTGCTTAACATTTCTTTTGTTGTGATCGTAAAGCTTTCTTCGAGCAAACGTTCTGCGAGCTCTTGGTCTTTTCTTTTTGTCAAAAGATCTTCGGGTACGTACGGATTTTCCTCAGCGACACTCGCATATTCAGGACATTTATTGCTGTCTTTAAAATTCAATTGGATGAACATATCCTCATCAGGGTGTAAACGTAAGTCGTGAAAGGATTTTTCCGCATCTGCAGTCATCAAATTGCCTTTATAAAAGCGAAATGGGATACTATCTACTTCTGTAGTGGAAATAATCATGGCTCGTGGACAATGATGAGCCTCATCCGTAAAGTGCACATTGGTCAATAAATGCTCATTGCTAAGAAGATAATTTAAAATCCATACACATTCCCGCCGCTTTAACCGATAGCGTTTCAAAAACCACCTCAAAAACTCTTTCTTGGCAGCTACAGGAACCATGGCCTTCATTTCATACCCCCTCTTCAGATTGTGCGTCTATATATGCCACCCATTCTTCTGCTTGCGGATCGACTTTCACTAGTTGCAAAATGACTGGCAATGCTTCGGATGATTTGCCTTCCTCCAATAAGAATCGAGCATACAAATCCAAAAAGTCCGCATCTTCCTTCATCCCATCATATGCTTTCAAATACATTTCATACGCTTTTCTATAATCTTCTGTTCGTTCATACGCGTAAGCAAAGAATGCATATAATAAAGGAATTTCGAGTTGATCGGCTTCTGCGTATTGCAATAACTCAAGCAACGCCTCGTCTTTTTCTTGCTCATTGTAAAGGGAAGCAAGTGTGACGAGCGCATCGATATATTCAGGATCCAACACGAGCGCTTCTTTTAAATGGCTTTCCGCTTGATCAGGTAGTTGTAATTTAAGAGCGGATTTAGCAGCCGCCACATGTAACTCTTTATCAAAAGCATCCCGTTCGATTCCTTTTTTGAATAATTGGAGTGCTTGCTCGTCTTCATTTTGTTGGGCATAACTTTGACCAGCCAGCATATACGCAGAAAAATAATCCGGATCCATTTCGAGTAATTGCTCTAGTCGACTAACTGCCTCCGAATACCGTTCTGTTTGAAAGTAAGCTAAACCAAGTCCGAATAGTTCCTCTGGATTCGTCTCTTTTGCAAGCAATTCCTCATAAAAAGGAATCGCTTCTTCGTATGCAGCTCCTGCGCTGTAAGCTTCTGCAAGACGCGAAGAAATGTTGACACCTGCCAGTTCATCATTCGTCTTCAGCAATTTGTTATACAGTCGTACCGCTTCACTGTAACGTCCCGATTCGAGAAGCAATTCAGCCTCTGCTAACTGAATGACCGGCTCATGCGGTAACAACGCGGAAGCTTCACGTACTTTCGAGAGTGCTGTTTCCGCAAAACCTAGCATTTGATAATAATCTGCTTGCGCCAACAATGCTTGAACAAATTCTTCTTCATCCTCTTTAATATCCGTCAATAATAGTAATGCGTTGTCCTCTTCTCCTAGTTCAAGTAACGCTGCTGCACGATCTATTTTCAATTGTGCCTCATCTGGAAAAACGAGCAATAATTGAGCAAAAATATCATCTGCCTGGCCAAGAAACCCATAGTCAATCAGAAGATTTGCTACGTCATATAATGCATCGTATTCATGCTCTGCTTGAAGTGTTTGGATTTTATTTTGAAGAGAATCTGCATCCCCGTCTAATAAAAGCTGTTCCATTTCCTGCAATAAATTCATACTTCCACCTGAACTTTCTATTGAACTTTACTGTTTCACAAGATTTGCAAGATCTTCGAAAAAATGCGGATACGAAATAGCAATACATGAAGGATTATCAATATGAATAGGCTCTGACGTAATCAAACCTGCAATCGCGGCCATCATCCCTAGACGATGATCTCCGTATGATTGAAGTGTTCCGCCTGTTAAAGGAGTAGGTCCGGTAATAATCATTCCATCTTCAGTCGTCTCGATTACTGCGCCCAATTTGCGTAACTCCGTAGCGACCGCCTCGATACGATCCGTTTCTTTGACACGTAATTCTTCCGCATCTTTAATCACCGTACGACCTTCCGCTTGAGTAGCAAGCAATGCCAGTATAGGTAATTCATCGATTAATCTAGGAATTACATCACCGCCTATTTCAGTAGCTTGTAATGGAGAATACTGTATTTTCACATCTCCATAGCGCTCTCCCGAAAAGCCTTTTTCGTCAAGTACGGTAATAGTGACACCCATCGATTGTAATACGTCCAGTATTCCTGTTCTCGTCGGATTCAAGCCGACTTTTTCAAAGATGACTTCACTGTCTTTCACCATAGCAGCAGCTACCATGAAAAATGCAGCAGATGAAATATCGCCAGGCACGACTACGTCAGTCCCCGTCAATTGCTGTCCACCTTGCAGACGAATCGTTTTACCCGATTGTTCTACTTTAGCGCCAAACTGCATAAGCATGCGTTCTGTATGATCACGTGAAACTGCTTGTTCCGTGACGGATGTTATACCTTTTGCTTGAAGACCAGCAAGCAATATTGCTGATTTCACTTGTGCACTAGCTACTGGCATATTATAGTCTATCGCTTGGAGTATCGCACCCTTGATAGTAAGCGGTAAATAGTCCGTCTGTCCTTCGCTCGTAATGTCCGCACCCATCATACTTAGCGGATCTGTTACACGTTTCATCGGACGTTTGGATAAGTATTGATCCCCACACATTTCTGAAGTGACGGATGCACCTGCTAAAATGCCGAGCATGAGACGTGCCGTTGTTCCCGAATTTCCTGCGTCAAGTGGTTCTGTCGGTGTTTCCCAATTGGCAATTCCCGGGCTTTCTACTACTACATTTGTTCCTTCGCGCGTAATCGTTACGCCTAATTTTTGGAACATACCAATCGTACTTAAACAATCTTCACCGTCTAGGAATCCCGTAATAGTCGTTTTTCCTGTTGCAATCGATCCGAGCATAACCGCGCGATGGGAAATAGATTTATCCCCTGGTACTTGCAACGTTCCACGGAGGACAGGTCGTTTAAATGAAACCGTCTTTTGTTGTGACATCTTACTCTCCTCCTTTACCTTGTCTCTTTTTATAGTACATGCATTGAGTAGTCGGTTTCTTGCGTCAGCACTTGTCGCGCCCGTTTACGCTCTGTTGCAGATTGGAAGCTGATCACTAAAATACCGTACACGTCCGTACGTGTTTCTACAATACGAATATTCGTCAAACTGATGTCTGCATCCGCAAGTATTTTTGTAATTTCAGAAATAACCCCCGGATGGTCAGGCACATCAATATGCAAATCAAATGTCATATAGAGTGCTCCTTGAACGGCTCCTTCATATGTAGAAGGTAGTTGATCGCGGTAAGTTTTTGCCTGCGCAAAGAAATCAAAAATATGTTCCGGATCATTGGCGACGAGCATTTCACGGATATTCGTCATCTCATCAAGCCACCCGTCTACTTGAGATAGAAGTTCTTCTCTATTTTGAATCGTTATGTCACGCCACATTACTGGATCAGCTGAAGCGATTCGTGTCAAATCACGGAATCCACCCGCTGCCAACTTTTTGACGAATGGCTGTTCTTCTTCTTGCGCTGCTAACCGGCCGACCAAAGAAGAAGCAATGATATGCGGAAAATGGCTAATAATCGCAGTCATACGATCATGCTCTTCGGCTTGAAGAACAATCAATTTCGCTTTTGTCGCTTCAAATAACGTCTCTAAAAGAGAAATTTGTTCTTCAGAAGTATCGGACGCGGGTGTCAAAATATAATAGGCATTTTCAAAGAGATGCTCCATTGCCGCGGATACACCACTTTTGTGAGAACCCGCCATCGGATGCCCCCCGATAAATGTAATACCTTTTTCTTGGAGTTTGACAGCCGCATCCATGATGGGCTTTTTCGTACTGCCTGTATCGGTTACGATTGCAGATTGTTTAAAGTTCCAATCGACCGCTTCTTCAAATAGTAGAACCGTCGTATTGACAGGTGTCGCAAAAACAACAAAGTCAGCCTGCTCACAGGCTGATTTTGCGGAAGGTGCGACTGTATCAATAATCCCTCTGCGAAATGCTTCATCCGCAGTTGCATACGAACGATCAAATCCGATAATGTGAACATCGGGATTTCTTTTCAATGCGAGACCGAGAGACCCACCGATCAATCCCAGTCCGATTATACTTACAGTCGTTTTCATTGTCATCTATCCTTATTTGTTAGTAATTATTTCATCAAACGCTTTAAATAAGCCCGTGTTTTGCTGTTCTGTTCCAATCGTTATACGGACATATCCTGGTGTTCCGAGTAAATTTCCACTTCGAACGATGTAACCATGTCGCAAGAAGACTTCACATGCTTCATCCGCATCCATAGGTACTTCTATTAAGACGAAGTTTGTTTCAGAAGGATAGATGGCCAGTTCATTTTCTTTAGCGTAAGCTACATAACGATTACGCTCTGTCTCATTTTTTGTTACACACTCTTGCAAAAACTGCTGATCTGCAAGCGCCACTTCAGCTGCTCCTAGCGCTAATGTATTGCTATTGAACGGATTTCGAACTTTATTCAACTCTGCAATAATATCTTTATTTGCGACAGCATAGCCGAGACGGAAACTTGCCAATCCATAAGCTTTTGAGAATGTGCGGGAAATGAGTAAATTATCATATTCATGAATCCATTGCATCGCGTTCCCTTGCTCCGCAGAAGTAACGAATTCAAAATAAGCTTCATCTAACACGACAAGAGCTGTTTTTGGCGCCCGATCCAAGAAGTCTTTGATTACGTGACTAGGGAGGAAGTTACCTGTCGGGTTGTTTGGATTACAAACCCATATGATGGCAGTCTTTTCATCTGCTACTCGCAGAAAACCTTCTAAATCATGATCACCAGTATCAAGCATCGCCACTTCTCGTATTTCTGCACCTTCAATTTTGGCGTTATGTGCATATTGTGGAAACGTTACAGATGCCATCACCGTATTGGTACCTGGTTGTAATAGAGCCCTTGATATAATCGTCACCATTTCATCTGAACCGTTACTAATTAATAATTCCTCAGGATCAACTCCGTGATGCTTTGAGAGATTTGTACGTAACCCCGAAGTATAGACGTCCGGGTACATTTCAAATTGGTCTGCCCGTGACTGTAAAAACTTTGCAACTTCCGGTGATGATCCATAAGGGTTTTCATTTGATGCTAGTTTATTTACTTCTTGAAGACCGTATGTACGTTTCACTTCGGCGATAGAACGCCCTGGTGCGTAAGGCTTCATGGTGGATAAGATAGGCTTCCAATTCATTAGGATTGCTCCTCCTCGTAACAGGTTACTTATTTTTGCAAATCAGGTCGTAACTGCACTGCATTGTTGCGGTAAATATGTTGAATTTCATTTTGTGGTGTCGCAGTGTTCACGTTCATCATGACTCGAATACATTTACGCATCGAGCCTGGTACATCGATTTCATGTGTGCACATGACCGGTACGTACGTCCACCCTTCAATCGAACGGATCGCTTTTGCGGGGAATGCCGCTTTGACGTCTACAGTGGTAGAAACAATGACGGAGCCGATTTCTTCCGGTGAAAATTGATTAGCTTCTGCCATTTCTAACACGAGTTCTTCTGTGGCCTGCAATATTTCCTGCGCATCATCTTTTTCTACAGTTGTTGCTCCTCTAATTCCTCGAACGCTCATACGATCCCCTCACTTTCAATTTTTAATTTGAATTCATTAAATACTTGTAAGCATTCTTCTGCACTGATTTCTTTCACAAACGGTTGACCGAGCTGTTTCAGCAAGACAAAGTTCATTTTTCCAAATGAAGCTTTCTTATCTTTTTGCATATAGGACAATAATTCATCAAAACTGTAGTTGAATACCGGATCGAATGTATAGCCATTACGTGTAGCGAATTTCAAATAACGGTTTGTGAAATCAGCAGGTAGCTCGCCATGCTTTTCACTTAATAAAAAAGCATAGCCCATGCCGATCATGACACACTCTCCATGACTTAAACTGCCAAAACCTGATGCCGCCTCTACTGCATGACCGAATGTATGACCGAAATTCAGAAATTTACGTGTCGAATGTTCAAACTCATCTTCTCCAACAATTTTCGCTTTTACGCCGATACCACGCACTAGTTGCGGTTCTAGCCATTTGATTGATGGGGCAGAAAACTGTTCCTCCTTAAGCAACGCTTCCGTCCATTGTGCATCTGAAATAAATGCATGCTTGACGAGTTCCGCCATGCCTGAACGCATTTCAGAGGCTGGCAATGTTTGAAAAACATCCGTATCAAATAACACCGCGGACGGCTGATGAAAAGATCCGACCATATTTTTTCCTTCCGGCATATTGATCGCTGTTTTACCTCCTACCGCACTGTCATGCGCAAGCACCGTTGTCGGGCATTGGATAAAACGTATCCCTCTCATGAACGTTGCCGCTACAAAACCGGTCAAATCACCGACTGCACCGCCACCAAAGGCAATTAAAAGCGAGTTTCGCGTAAACCCTTCTTGAAGAAAGAAGGATTGACACGCTACATATACTTCGGGCATTTTACAGCTTTCTCCACCGGGGACAATTTTAACTGATACTTCACGACCTGATCGTGCCAATGCCTCCTGAAGCAAAGGTAAATGCAATTCTGCCACATGGGCATCTGCAATAATCCCAATTTTGTCTGTACTTTTCAGTAAATCCGCGTATTGTGTAGCAAACAGTTCATATGTTTTAGAACCTACATAGACGTCGTACTGGTGATCGCGGACGGAAACTGTTAACTTTTCCATCTTAAAACTCCTTTACGTATTGTCTATATTGTTCGATATCTTTTTGGAGACCATCCATTGTATCTGAACGGAATTCATCCATAATCGCTTTTGCCATTTCTGTCGCAATGACATGCTCCGCTACAACAGATGCTGCGGGAACAGCACAAGGATCTGAACGCTCAATAGTCGCTACGAACGATTCTTTCGTATCAATATCTACACTTTCAAGTGGTTTATACAACGTCGGAATAGGTTTCATCACACCGCGAACGACGATCGGCATACCTGTCGTCATTCCGCCCTCTAATCCACCTAAACGATTGGATTTACGGTAGTAACCCAATTCTTCATTCCAACTAATTTCATCATGGACTTCACTTCCAGGCATTTTTGCCATATCGAAGCCCAGTCCAATTTCTACTCCTTTGAACGCATTGATACTCATCATAGCGCCTGCTAGTTTGCCGTCCATTTTACGATCGAACTGTACATAGCTGCCAATTCCAGGAGGACAGCCTTCAATGATAACTTCTACTACTCCACCAAGTGTATCGCCGCGTTTTTTAATATCATCAATTGCTGCAGTCATTTTTGCAGATGCTTCTTTATCTGCGCAGTACACCGCATCTTCTTCTACAATCGCACGCAAATCTTCCATAGATAACTCGGCATATGTCGCAGGATCTGTTTCAATTCCACCGATTTCCGTTACATGCGCCACTGTTTCGATTCCTAATTGGCGCAAAAATTGTTTAGCAACAGCGCCGATCGCCACACGCATTGTCGTTTCACGTGCCGAAGAGCGTTCCAGTACATTCCGCAAGTCGCGATGACCGTATTTCATGCCACCGACCAAATCTGCATGACCCGGACGCGGTCTAGTAATTTGACGCTTCACGTCTTCAGGATTCACGTCTTCTGGAAGTGGTTCTACTCCCATAATTCCTGTCCAGTGTTTCCAATCATCATTTACTACTGTCAATGTAACAGGTGATCCAAGCGTTTTCCCATGACGTACGCCAGAAGTGATTTCGACGCGATCTTTCTCGATTTGCATACGACGGCCTCTACCATGTCCGCCTTGTCTTCTTTTTAATTCACTATTGATCATTTCTGCTGTAAGTTCCATCTGTGCAGGTAATCCTTCGATAATTGCAGTCAGTTGCGGACCGTGTGATTCTCCAGCTGTAAAATACCGCATGTCCCATTCACTCCTTGAATAATGTATTATTTCTTTCGATAAAAAAACGTATCTACTGATTCAAAATTATATTTTTCAGGATTAAAGATTTGTTCTGTACTTCCTACAAACAAAATCCCGCCTGGTTTTAACGCTTTTGAAAAGTTGGTGTAAATTAAATCTTTTGCTTCCTCAGTAAAGTAAATCATTACGTTGCGACATACAATCAAGTCATAATTCGTATCGTATCGATCTTCCAGTAAATTGTGCTGTTTGAAAGTTACTGTTCTTTTAATATCATCTACGACTTGATAGGATTGACCTTCTTTAATGAAATATTTTGCTACAATTGGTTTCGGCACCTCTTTAAGAGAGCGTTCACCGTATAAGCCTACTTTGGCACGTTCTAGCACTCCTACGTCTAAATCGGTTGCAGTGATCGAAATATCACGTAGCGGTACATGGGACGACAAGACCATTGCCAGTGAGTACGGTTCTTCTCCTGTTGAGCAAGCCGCACTCCAAATTTTCAGACGTCTGTTTTTCTCTAGAAGTTGTGGAAAGATCTTCTTCTCCAAAACATTCCAGCGGACAGCATTGCGGTAAAATTCTGACACATTAATCGTCATGCGGTCCAAGAATTCATCTAACAAGCTTTTATCTGTTTGAATCGCTTGAAAGTATTCTTTAAAATCGCGATAGCCTTTTTTTTCATATAAAGAGGTGAGCCGGCGTTTCATCTGCGCTTCTTTATACAAAGACAAATCGATGCCAGTCTTCTTCTTTATCCCCTGAATCAGTATCGAATAATCAGACATGTATTGACCCTCCTCATAACGCTATCTTTCTATGTACGTTCCTATTATAGCGGAAAAGCCGACTCGTATGTATAAGAAAAACAGCCACGCGAAATTCGCTCGGCTGTTTTTGGTAATTAGTTAATCCAGTTGTTCACTGATTTGTCATAAGTCACAAGCTCTTCCTCTTTGAAGAACAAGTTAATCTCGCGGCTTGCTGACTCAGATGAATCCGAACCGTGTATAATATTCTTACCTACCGTTACAGCGAAATCTCCACGGACTGTTCCAGGAGCAGATTCTGTTGGATTCGTAGCACCCATCATTAGGCGTGCAGTAGAGATGACATTCTCGCCTTCCCAAACCATTGCGAATACCGGTCCAGAAGTGATGAATTCTACAAGTTCTCCGAAGAATGGACGTTCACTATGCTCTCCGTAATGTTGCTCAGCAAGTTCTTTAGAAATATTCATCAATTTCCCACCAACTAATTGATATCCTTTGTTTTCGAAACGACCAACGATTTCACCAATTAGGTTACGTTGTACGCCGTCTGGCTTTACCATAATAAATGTTCTTTCCATCTGTCAAACACTCCTTCATCTATCTATAGGGAAATTACCCTTTTAAATCGTACCATTGACGCCTTTTTCTTTCAACTATTATTGAGGAAGACACGGAAAAGTTATACAAACTACGTCCGATCTCTTAGAGTTGATGTAAAAACGGCAGCGCTTCTCATTAATATTTTCGTTGGCCGATAAAGTCTGCAATTTGGATTAGCGCTTTCTTTGACTTGCCCCCAGGGAGGTCTTCCAGTTCTTTTAACGCTTTTGCCAAGTATAGGTTACTGACATGTTGAGCTTTTTCCAGTGCCCCGCTCTGCCGGATATAACGTAGCATGTTTTGACGATCGGATTCCGCCATCTGACCTGTAAACGCACGTTCCATATAGGGTATAAACTCCGCATCATCTTTTATGTATAGTATAGGCAACGTAATATGACCGTTCAATAAGTCACTGCCTGCCGGTTTGCCGAGTTCAGAGTCTGTTGATGTAATATCCAGGATATCATCAATGATTTGAAAAGCCATACCCGTGAAATAACCATATCTTCTGAGTTTCTGCACGGTCACAGCGTCCGCATCTGTACTCAATGCACCCAGTTCACAACTAGACGCTAGGAGCAGCGCAGTTTTGCGTTTGATCCGTTTCAAATAATCGCGTAAATTTTGATCTGTTTGTTGTTGGAAGTCAATTTGAATGATTTCCCCTTTACATATTTCAAGCATCGTTTCTGCCAAAATTCTATGTACAGATTCTTTCTCAATGTCGCCAATGGATGTCAGCGCGCGAGAAAAGATAAAATCACCGGCATACATTGCTACTCGGTTATTCCATTTTGCTTTAACTGTCTCCAAGCCCCGGCGCATGTCTGAATCGTCGATTACGTCATCATGGACGAGTGATGCCATATGGATCAATTCCAGAGACACCGCAACTTTCGCTACATTTTCAAGAGAGTACCGCCCGAACTGCGCTGCCAAAATAACGAAGATCGGCCGAATTCTTTTCCCTCCTGCTTTCAATAAATGCAAAGACGCTTTACGGACAATGGGAGAAGAAGATTGCACGGAACGCTCAAGCTCTTTTTCAATATAAGCCACATCTTTGCGGAAATCCGTATAAAGTGACATTAACTTAATTTTTTCCAAACCCATTACCTTCTCCCGTGTACTCATTATTTGTATGCGATATGGCCCGCCGCCGCACCGCCACTATATGACTTATACGAAACTTCTTGATAGCCCGCATCGACGAATAGCTGCGCAAGCTCTTTCATCCCCGGAAAATCATTTGCTGATTCTTGAAGCCATGAATATTCTTTATAACTTTTCGCAAACAACTTACCAAATAACGGCATAATATATTTAAAATAAAAACGGAACGCTTGGCGATACACCGGAATTTTAGACTGTGATGTTTCTAAACAAACAGCCATACCTCCAGGCTTCAATACCCGTCTCATTTCTTGTAAAACAGTTAAGTAATCCGGTACATTACGCAATCCAAAGCCAATCGTCACGTAATCGAAGGAGTTATCCGGAAATGGCAGTACCATTGCATTTCCTTGAATTAACGTTAGATTTGGATACGGTTTTGTTTTTGGTCTAGCAGAGTCCAGCATGTTGGCACTGAAATCTAGCCCAACTACCTCACCCGTAGGTCCTGCCGCTTCAGCGAGCGCTACTGTCCAATCACCTGTACCACAACAAACATCCAATGCCTTCGCACCTGGTTGTACATTCATACGAACCATAATATCATTGCGCCATTTAATATGCTGATTAAAACTGATGACCGAATTCATTTTATCATAATCTGTTGAAATCTTTTCAAAGACATTATGAACTTTTTCTTCTTTTGAGATCGACACGTTTTGCCCCTTCTTTCTAGATCAGTTTGCTTTCTCCACGTTCAAACATTCCTACTACTTCGTTAATGACAGGTTTATGTAAGAAAAAACTATTTTGTAATCTGTCGTTCATGTTTTGTTGGAACCGCTCAATCCATTGTTCTGCATCTGCTGTTGCAAGTTTGAGATGCGGAAACTTCACATCCGTAACGTCTCGTTGCTTACTATCGAGCAGCCATAGTAACGGGAATAACGTTTCTACCATTGCTGCATAACGAGTAAAACCAAACGTATGGAAAAACTCTATAATACATCCGCTTTCCACTTCACTGATCAACGCTAGACGTTCTTCTTGTGAGTGAGGCGGTGATTGCAACAATGTCGTTTTACATTCATTGATCTTACCGATGGCGGCAGATAAAGAACGGATGAGATGGAAGTTAGGAATGGAAGCCAATAGTTTGTAATGGATTCCACTAAAATGATCTCCAGCAAGAACCATCAACTGCTGTTCTTTCGTAGAAGCGTTGTCTATGTCGATCTGATCATGAATGTCAAATGCAGTATGAATCGCGCCGATCGCTAACGCTGCTGTGTGCATTTCATCAGTCCATTGTTCACCGTTTAACAACGGCAGCAAAAGTATGGTCGCTTTTCTTCTATCAATCGTAACATGACCTACATCACGTTCGACAATCGGCTGGTAAATAGCGCGTCGCAAGTTTTCTATATAATTGTCGATTGAGTCATTGAATCCTTGTGTTTCCATCAGTACGCTCCATTCCGTCAGCCTTCGCCGGTCATTCTTTTTCTTCGCTCGAAACTACTCCATGAGCTGTATGGATTTCAGCTTCACCCCGAATTTTGATGGCGGACGTATGCTCGGTGAACTGCGCGATCATGACTTCTCCCCGGTCTAGTTTCTCGGTATGGTGAAATTTTGTGTCATTCCCTCGCGTGAGTCCAATGACATTGACTCCATCTTTTTTCGCTTTGATAATTAGATAATCAGGTTGTGTCATTTTCGCATCTCCAGTCTCTATATGGTCTTAATGATAGCATATAAATCGAGCGCTCGGCAAAGACCTCAATTCGTTCGGATGAGCGAAAGAATTTCAGCGCGTTTTACATCGTCATGCTCATAGATTCCTCTTGCGACAGTCGTAATGGTTTTGGCACCGGGCTTTTTAATTCCTCTCATCGTCATGCACATATGTTCAGCTTCAATAATAATATAAACACCGATTGGGTTCAGCATTTCCATCATCACGTCAGCTACAGTCGATGTGATGCGTTCCTGCAGTTGTGGACGGCGCGCTGTCGTTTCTACCGCTCTCGCCAACTTGCTAAGACCCGCGACTACTCCGTCACGTGGAATATAGGCTACATGAGCCACACCGTAAAAAGGAACTAAATGATGTTCACACATCGAATAGAACGGAATATCCTTTACTAATACTACTTCATCATGATTTTCATGGAAGACAACTTCAAAGTATTCTTTTGGATCTTTATTTAACCCTTCAAAAACTTCTGTATACATTTTGGCGACACGCTTAGGTGTATCTAATAAACCTTCACGCGTAGGGTCTTCTCCAATCGCTTCTAAAATCATCGTGACTGCTTGTTCTAACTTCTCTTTATTCTGCTCATTCATCTCAGCATGTCCTCCTTATAGGAACAAAACCTATTTCACCAAAATAGTAGCACATTCCACACATTCCGTACAGTTAGGGTGCTCATTATGTATTCTTTTGTCGAAACGTAAAGGAGCCCGTCCATGGCCATCTGATTGTCAGATTCGCTGGACAGACTCCTATGTAAAATCTCGAATTATTTTACTGCGTCTTTTAGTGCTTTACCCGCTTTAAAAGCTGGAACTTTACTTGCAGCGATTTCGATTTCTTCACCTGATTGTGGGTTACGTCCTTTTCTTGCAGCACGTTCACGTACTTCGAAGTTTCCGAAACCAATCAATTGAACTTTATCACCGTTAGCAAGAGTTGATTGAATTGTATCGAATACAGCTTCAACAGCTTTAGTTGCGTCTTTTTTTGTTAGACCTGCCGCTTCTGCTACAGAGTTAATTAATTCTGTTTTATTCACACCGTTCACCTCCTCTCAAAGGGGATGCTATTGCTTGTTAACACTGTAAAAAGAGTAACATAACAAAAACAACGGTGCAACAATATTATCGCGCTTTTCCTTTATTCTCGGCATTTCTAGAGTTTTCTTATGAAATCAATAGAAAAAAGACCCGCTTTACGGATCTTTCTCTAGGTAGAGTGAGTATATAAAATAATCACACAATGAATGTAATCATGCCTTTATTGCCATCGTTCACCATCTGTTCAATCGTTTCTCTCAATCTTTTTCTCGCCCGATCAGGAACTGCCGCTGTCTTATAACGAATACTTTCTTTCATGACTTCATGTAATGGTGTACCGAATAATTGAGTTTCCCACAATGCGTCTCGATCGTGTAAATATGCGTTTTTCAATTCTTTAAGCAAGTGGTGACTATGAAACTCAGAGCCGATCAATGGCGCAAATTCCGCTTCCATATCAATTCGTATAATATGCAGCGACGGGGCTTTCGCTTTCATTTTCACCCCAAAGAACGTATCTTGTTTAATAAGTTCTGGTGCTGTCGGCTGGAAGTCTGAAATAGACGGCAGTGCCACTCCATAACCGGACTTTTTCGCAGTTTCAATCGCTTCTGCATACATATCGTACGAATTCTTTGCCTTTACGGCTTCTTTAATGAAGACGAGCCAATCTTTTTTTGAACGCATTTCTCTCCCCATAAATTCTTCACATACCGCGACATATGCTTGTTCGTCCATATCAATATTGACAATCGCTTTTCCTTTGCCTGCATCTACTTCAATAACTTCAGCGTGACGCACGAACTCTTCTTCTTGCAGTAATTCAGCGATTTCTTGTACTTTGCGAATCTTAGAAACGCCCAAGAAACCATCTTCGATAATATGATCGATGCGTGCATTCAGTTTGTGATCCGCACCTAACTCTTCCATCCAATCAGGACGTTGAAGTTCAATATCCGTAATCGGAAACTCATACAACGCTTCCTTTAAAATCAGTTGAATCTCCGCAGCATTCAGCTGATCCGCGCTAATAGCAATTACTGGCACTCCATATTTTTCGTGCAGTTGACGTTTTAGATCCACCGTCCGTTCGTGAGCAGGCATTTTAGAATTCAACACAATAACAAACGGTTTCCCTATTTCTTTTAATTTTGACACAATTTCAATTTCGGCGACTTCTGCGGCCGCTCGCGGAATATTATTCACAGTCCCGTCTGTCGTTACTAAAATACCAATCGTTGAATGATCTCGAATCACTTTATCCGTTCCAATTCGTGCTGCCTCTTCAAATGGAATTGGTTCGTTATGCCAAGGTGTGTGGACATACTTCGGACCATTCTCATCTTCATACCCCTTCACACCATCAATAACATACCCTACACAGTCCGCCAAACGAATTTGAAAGGCCAGCTCCCCGTCCCCGATAGAAACGCTCGTACCTTGTGCAGGCACGAATTTAGGTTCAGCCGTCATAATGACAGATCCCGGGGAACTTTGTGGTAGCTCATCTTGGGCACGTATCCGATCATTGGCATCCGTCATATTCGGTATGACAACTTCTTCCATAACTCTCTTGACAAAAGTGGATTTTCCTACACGAACAGGGCCAACCACACCTATATAAATGTCGCCGTCTGTTCTTCTAGCTAAGTTTTCGTATAATTCTTCTTTCATCTTTAGCCCTCCTTTTTCTCCGCATAGTAGCTTATGAAACAGAAAAACGTTTCATGCATGAATGCACAAAACGTTTTTTAACTACTGATGAAGAACTACAGTCAGGACTTACTTTTTCATGAAGACCGGCTCGTTCTCTTCATTGACAGTGTAAGGTAAAGAGTATGCAGGAAGAACTGCAGAGTCTTCGAATAATAAGTAACGAATATCCGTACCCGGCTCAACTTCCGGCTGTTTCTCTGTCAAAATTTTGTTTAGATCAATTGAATAGTCTACATAAAAATTACCGTCCCCTGCCACAACGATGGGCAAATGTGTGTTGGAGTACGGGCTTTGCACAGTTAACGGCTCTTTAAAACCCATTTCCTTGTAATCTACTTCATAGACATTGTCACCCACCGCGTCAAGAAACGGCAGCTTCCCATTAATGAACGTACGCAAGTTAATATCGCGCAATTTCTCTGCAATGCGCAAATCAATGAGTTTCACTGTCGGGTTCTCTTCTACGTCAGTGAGTACGTATTGGAAAATCCCTCCATTTTCGAATGCGTTGCCCGGAATTTTTTCTGTAAAGTCCGGAACGATCTTGGAAAATTCGATCGGATACTTAATGTATTGATCGGTTTCCATATCGCGTGTTTTAATCGGCAGCAAGCCACCCGACTGCTCTTGGTACCGCTCTACTGCTTTTTGAACCGTTTCCAGCTGATCCGGATACGGCGTTTCACTCGCTTGCTTCTCGTCCGGCGAACGTGATAAACAGCCCGACAGAACCGCAGCACAGACCATAACAGACAGTAGGAGTAATCGTTTATTCATAAGTTAAGCCCCTCCAGTCGGTCCATTGAACACTAAATAGACCATCGCAAAGAACGAAGTGATTAATAACGTATAGGCTATAATAGCGAAAATGATTTGAATGGCACGGTTTTTTATTTTATAACGGCTCGCATAAATTAAACCCATGGAAATTACCATAAAACCCATCGCATAAAAAGACAGCCACATTTTATCTAACGAGGACAAAATTGTCACCTTCCTAGTAAATTAAATACCATCAAAGAACATATCTATTTCTTGCTTCTTCCCACGATTCATCAACTGATCGACAGCTTCCTTCGCGGGTACGTTGCCAAATAGAATCGAGTATAGCGCTTCTGTCAGAGGCATATTGACGTCATAATGTTTAGCCAACTGATAAGCGGCTTTCGTCGTGCGGACACCTTCTATGACCATGCCCATTTCTTCTGTCACCTTTTCGAGTGACTGGCCTTTCCCTAAGCGATTTCCCGCTTTCCAATTTCGCGAATGAACACTTGTACAAGTCACGACTAAATCCCCTAAACCCGTCAATCCAGAAAACGTCTGTTGGTCGGCGCCCATCCGTACACCGAGTCTCGTAATTTCCGCAAGTCCACGCGTAATAAGTGCAGCTTTTGCATTATCACCATAACCCAATCCATCAGAAAGACCTGCTGCAAGCGCGATGACATTTTTTAACGCTCCGCCAAGCTCCACTCCCATGACGTCCTGATTCGTATAAACGCGGAAATAATTGTTCATAAATAAATCTTGTACACGCTCTGCAGCTGACAAATCATTGGACGCGGCAGCCACTGTTGTCGGATGACGAAGGACTACTTCCTCCGCGTGACTCGGACCCGACAGGACTACTACCGCCTCCCGGTGAACATCCTTGATTTCTTCTTCAATGATTTCTGAAATTCGTTTTAATGAATCCGGCTCGATCCCCTTCGAGACGTGAACAAATATTTTAAGTTCTGTTGCTAACATTTGAATTTTTCGGCACGTTTCCCGCATCGCAATGGTAGGAACCGCGAGCACGATAATATCCGCATGCCTGACAGCTGTTTCTAAATCATTAGTTGAAGTAAGGTTTTCGGGCAGTGAAATGTTGGGTAAATAGTGACTATTCGTATGCTGATCATTGATTTCATTCGCTTGTTCTAAACGTCTCGTCCAAAGTAAGCTATCCTGTCCATTTTCAGCTAGCACAAAACTAAGTGCTGTTCCCCAACTACCTGCGCCTATTATAGAGACCTTTTCCATTACCTCCACCCTTTCTAATCCATACTTAGCTTCTTGCTCTAGTGATCAAGCGGATTGGCGTTCCTTCAAACCCAAACGCTTCACGTAATCTATTTTGCAGAAAACGTTCGTACGAGAAGTGCATAAGTGATGGTTCGTTTACGAATACAACAAAAGTAGGCGGTTGAATAGCCACTTGAGTCGCATAATAAATACGCAGACGGCGACCTTTATCAGACGGTGCCGGATTTCTTGCAACTGCATCCTCGATTACTTCGTTTAATACACTAGACTGAATACGTAGCGCATGATTTTCACTAATCATATGGATATTTGGAATTAATGTATGCACGCGTTGCTTCGTTTCTGCAGAGACAAAGTGAATCGGAGCATAATCTAAGAAACGGAACTGATCTCGAATGTCATCAATGAAATTATTCATCGTTTTGTCGTCTTTTTCTAACGTATCCCATTTATTGACTACAAACATGACGCCTTTACCTGCTTCTTCCGCGAAACCGGCAACACGTTTATCCTGCTCACGAATACCTTCTTCTGCATTGAGTACGATTAACACGACATCTGAACGGTCAATTGCTTTTAACGCACGCAACACACTGTATTTTTCCGTATTTTCATACACTTTACCTTTTTTACGCATACCTGCTGTATCGATAATCTTATACTCTTGTCCGTCTACTACTTTCACGGAGTCAATCGCATCAGTTGTTGTTCCCGCAATATCACTTACAATTACGCGGTCTTCACCTAGCAATGCGTTCACAAGGGAAGATTTACCAACATTTGGACGTCCAATTAAACAGAATTTAATGGAATCATCCTCTTCTTCTTCTAAATCCATTTGCTTAAAACTTTCAGCGACAGCATCCAGTAAATCACCTAGTCCTAGACCGTGTGATCCTGAAATAGGATAAGGTTCGCCAAAACCGAGTGAATAGAAATCATAAATCATTTCTTTCATTTCAGGATTGTCTACCTTATTTACCGCCAACACGACAGGCTTCTTTGTTTTGTAGAGCATTCTCGCCACTTGTTCATCAGCGTCTGTTACACCATCTCTGCCGTTCGTCAAAAAGATGATCGCATCCGCTTCATCAATCGCGATTTCTGCCTGCATACGTATTTGTTCTAGTAGTGGCTCATCACTTATATCAATTCCACCTGTGTCAATTAAGTTGAATTCATAATTCAGCCATTCTGCTGAACTGTAAATACGATCTCGTGTCACACCCGAGACATCTTCTACGATGGAAATACGTTCACCTACAATACGGTTAAAGATTGTAGATTTCCCTACGTTTGGTCTTCCTACTATTGCTACTGTTGGTTTTTTCATTTCTTTCAATACACCCTTCCGACCTATCTTTGAATATTATACACAAAAAGAATGATGATGCATATGAAAGCATCATCATTCCAAAGGTACTTCTTCTATAAGTTGTTGCTAGTTGATCACATTCCGAATTATTCTTTGAATTTTTTCAACTGATCACCGATTACATCACCAAATGAGAAGCCTGTTGTTTCTTCCGGAAGCTCATAGCTGAAGTTATCTTCGCTACGTGTTTCTGCAGGTTTCTCAAGAAGATCTTTGATGCTTAACGAAATGCGCTTTTCTTGAGGATTTACGTCAAGCACTTTCACTTGAACGGTTTGACCTTCTGTTAACACTTCTTGCGGTGTCCCGATATGTTCATGAGCGATTCGAGAAATGTGGACTAGACCTTCTACACCAGGGAAAATTTCAACAAATGCACCGTAAGCGACTAAACGCTTCACAGTACCTTCTAATACTGAATCTACTGGTGCCTTCTCTTCAATGTTCTCCCATGGTCCAGGCAATGTATCTTTGATCGATAACGATACACGCTCTGCGTCACGGTCAACAGACAAGACTTTCACCTTAATCTCGTCGCCTTCTTTTAAGACATCCGAAACACTTTCTATATGGCCGTGGGCGATTTGAGAAATGTGCACAAGTCCATCTACTCCACCGATGTCAACAAATGCACCGAATGAAGCGATTCGTTGTACAGTCCCGTCAAGAATATCTCCTTCTTGAATAGTCGCCAACGCTTCTTCTTTTTTCTTTTCATTTTGTGCTTGAACAACTGCACGGTGTGAAAGGATTAGACGATTCTTTTCTTGATCCATTTCGACAATCTTGAATGTCATCGTACGTCCTTTATAATCATCGAATGACTCAACAAAATGGTCTTCTACAAGTGAAGCCGGGATAAATCCACGAACACCTAAATCTACAACGAGTCCGCCTTTAACTACGTCTTTCACTTCTGTTTCAATGATTGTTCCGTTTTCGTATTGCTCAGTCAAAGAATCCCATGCATTCTCCGCGTCTACTTGGCGCTTAGATAGTACATATGCATCGTCTTCCACTTTTGTTATTGCTAGTTGTAGTTCGTCGCCGATTGAGACTGCATCGGCTGCTTTTTCAATATGCAAGCTTGAAAGTTCACTGATCGGAATCACGCCGTCAAAAGGAGCGCCTGCTATTTCAACAGTCACCGATTTCTCTTCAACCTTCGTCACTACACCTGTCACGTGATCACCTTCACCATACGCTTTTACTTCATCCATATTCATCTCTTCAGTCATATGTAGTCCTCCTCCATAATGAATCTTATCTCTATAGTATTCGAATCTACACACAAAAACAAAAAATTGCACTTATTCTTTTATTTATGTTGCTCTATTAACTTTTTTATCTCAGCCATAATTGCGTCTGTTACTTCTTCAGCCGAAGCCTTTCTTTCGCGGTATGGCGTCATATCGATTGGATCTCCGTACACGACTTTCAGTTGCTTAAACGCTTTATACGGACCGATGATTGCACATGGCATCACTTTCGCATCTCCGCCTTTTAAAGCGAAGAAGCCTGCACCTGCCAACCCTTTCCCGATTTCTCCTGTTTTGCTTCTCGTACCTTCAGGGAATAAACCGACTACTTTCCCTTCACGCAGTAACTTAATCGTCGTTCGAAAAGCTTCTCGATCACTCATTCCCCGTTTAACAGGATAAGCCTGCACTTGTGGCAACAAAGTCTTTAGCACTGGTTTTGTAAACAATTCTTCTTTCGCCATAAAGTGGACAGTTCTCGGGCACGTAATACCTACTACCGGTGGATCCAAATTGTCTATATGATTCGTACACAACAGTACGCCCCCTTCGGAAGGAAACTTTTCTTTGCCGATGACTTTGATCCGGTAAAGCGGATAACAAACAGTACTGATCAAAAATTTGCCTAAAGGGTATAAATTCATTGAGATAACCTCTTTTCGGCATAATTTACAATACTATTTGTCACTTCTTCTATTGTTTTCCCTGTTGTATCAATTATAATCGCATCTTTTGCTTTTTTTAACGGAGAAATTTCCCGTGCACTATCCGCTTGGTCGCGTGCAGATATTTCTCTTTTCAATGTTTCATAATCTGTTGTTACTCCGCGCGATTGTTCTTCTGCTAACCGGCGTTGTGCACGTTCTTCCACGGATGCAGTCATGAAAATTTTCAGTTCAGCGTCTGGTAGCACTGCAGTACCGATATCTCTACCGTCCATAACGACTGAACAATTAGCCGCCAATTCTTGTTGTTTAGCGACTAGTAATTCCCGAACAGAGGTCAGTGCCGCAATAGCCGATACGTTTGACGTCACTTCATGTGAGCGAATCACGTCTGTTACTTCTATTCCGTCTAACATAACTTGTTGTACTCGTTCACCTGGATGTAGTTCAATCTCTGTTTTTTTAATAAGCTGTGCAATAGACCGCTCATCTTGTAGATCTACTGCGCGCTGAAGTACTTTGTAAGTAATCGCACGATACATCGCACCTGTATCGATATACGTATATCCTAGTTGTTTAGCTACTAATTTAGCAATCGTACTTTTCCCCGCTGCTGCAGGTCCGTCGATCGCAATTCTCATTCCACGTGTCATGCCAGAAACCCCTCCATTTTGCCTTTATTGTACCATAAGAAAAAAAGAAAAGTCTGTTGTAGCCAGACTTTTCTTCAAGAATTTCGCAGCTCCAACTGCCGTTCAAAACAGTAGCGGATAATATGCTGACGGTCTTTTTCATCAATCGTATCAAATTTAAATGAACTTAATCGACGTTTACCTTCTTCCCAATTTCTCACAACTGTCGCTTTACAAGAAACATATTTAATTTCGGATTTTGAGAAGTGAAGAACGATCATCAAGTCAACTACATCTTGGACTTCAAAAAATTCATGACTCTTCATATTAACTGCCAATCCACCTGCACTTATGTCCAATGACACAAGCTGCAGTGATTCGTCTTCAGATTCCACCGCCACATCAAGCGATGTATCTACACGCACAAATTCTCTTCTTTGAATTTTAATCAATTCTTTATCGCCAGGATACGTCAATTTCAGCATAGGAATAGTTCGATTCATTCGGCTATGCACTTCTGTCCTAAAGGCGAAAGACATTTTATAATCATCAACAAATGTGACGAGTAATTGTGTACCGTCTATAAAAAATGCTGTTTTTCCAGTTGCCATATTGATCGGATAATCAATCATAAAGTGTTGGTCATCTTCTATATCGACTACACGAGATTTGAATTTTTCCGATTCCTCTGTATAGTCTTTTTCAAGTGTTAGTATTGTCCCAATAGTTAGTCTCATCTTTCCACCTGCCAATAGCTTTAATGAATCTATTATGTCATGCAGGGAAGACTTTTCCAATCTATTTTTAACTGATGTTCATATACTTTCTTCAAGTTGTGACGGAGTATGTGCACATATTACTGTTTTTCGGTTGTAATGACTTCCTGAGTATCTGTATCGACAAGAATTTTATATGTCTCTAATTTTTCTTTATCAGAAACGACTGTCAAATAATGTGCTAGGCGTTGCTGCATTTGACTATTTTCTACATAAGCCAGTTGTTCATCCATTACTTCTACGTCAGGCCTGAAAAATTGAGACCAGTCTATTTTCCGGATAGGTTGAGAGGCCACTTGTTCTTTGCGTATATATTCCGAAGCATTTAATCCTAATACTTCCCCATTGTCTTTGGCCATCTTCAAGTGAATAGGATCAGAAAATACTTTTGCGCCATTTTCAGGATGTACACGAACAAAAACAAAATGCCAGGCTGTATCATTTTCTCTCGCTTCTTCTAATACTAAGTCCGTATAATCCGCCTGCTTGAGAAATTGTTCGGCCAGCTGTTCAAGTTCTTCATAACTTTTAACAGGTTTTGACATACGCCGCTCGACTAAATAAGATAACACATGTCCGCCTCTTTGCGTAATATCGATATAACCGATCGCAGAGTTTTCAGCAAACCGCAGATGATAAAAGGGGTAGGGAGATCCTTTCCTGCTTTTATCGACAACAATCAAGTCATTGGATACGCTCGGGAACAACTGCTTAAATTTATCAATTGCTTCTTCTTCAACTATTTTATCTTCTTTTAGAGCGCGAAGTTCTTTTTTCTTTTGCGCATCTGATTCGCTCGCCGTTAACGGGAATACCGTTTCTGTATATTCCATCACCGTTTGCCCTAACTTACTCCAATTTGCCTTTCCGTCAGGGGAATCACGTAATTTGTTTTCCCAGTGTCCAATAGTCATTCGGCCGGATAGTATATCTTTCGTTGCCACTTGCCATTCGTTTGATAGTTCGCCTAAATTGCTTGCTGCACGGGATATCACCCCATAATACTCATCGGCATTCCCTTGTTCCGTCGATTCTTTTGCATAATTGCCTAAACGACCTAAGTAATTCATCCAAGATGTCGAAAAACTTTCATCTACAGGTAAAGTTGCGATGGACGCCTTAATATCGGAGGATAATCGCCAAATATCTTCCCGCTCTTTCGCCGTACTCTTCGGATCTTCAAATAATAAAGACTTTTTCACCGCATCTTCTAATTCCCCTAACTTTTGTGTTGCATCCGAAATACTGTTAGAATATTGGGTCGTAAGCGCAATAGACAACTGGTCATTCTCACGCGCAATACCAAATGTATAAATACCTAACACAATAAATGAATACGTTAAGAAAAAGACCATCTTCTTCAACTGATTCACCCTCCTTTCAATTAATGGCAGAAGATGTGCAAACCAATCTTCTTAATTTGCGGTCTGGACCAAATCCATTTACTCGTTGCGGTAATGGGGTTGAAATAATAAATAGCATTTTCAGACGGATCCCATCCGTTGATCGCATCAATGACTGCTTCTTTTGCACGTTCATTCGGAGTGAGCCAAATCTGTCCGTCAGCCACCGCTGTAAATGCACCCGGCTGGAACACGACGCCACCGATAGAGTCTGGAAAATCGGGATGTTCGACTCGATTCAATATGACTGCTGCTACCGCCACTTGACCTTCATACGGTTCGCCACGCGACTCTCCATACACCGCATTAGCTAATAAATTTATATCCTGATCTGTATATTTCGACGGCGCCTGCATTTGCTTCTGCGGCTGATTCCCTTTCTTCACTTGTCCTGCAAGCGGCTGCCCACCGTAATACGTAAATTTATTGCCTTTCGCAATTTGTCCTTGAACATATTTTTCATCATAATCAGAAACACCCGACAACTTTTTTTTCGTCCCTTTGCCAGCTACCCCATCTACTGGCAGGCCGTACTGTTCCTGAAAATTTCGCAATGCCCAGTACGTACCGTAACCAAAATTCCCATCAATTGTGCCGTGATAAAACCCCACATATTGAAGTCTTGCTTGCAATTCAATTACATCGTCCCCTTTAGCACCTTTAGCTAAATCCCTTCCACTAAACGCCTCACTCTGACTGACAAAGAAAAAACCGATGATTACACTTGCCGCTATGACGAACAGCACGCGTGGGAACTCTCGCCTCATCAAAGTCCACCTCCAAATTTCTCCGCTTTTTTCTAGTTTGTCCAATATAACAAAATTTATAAGACAAAATAAAAAATCCATCTAATTTTAGATGGATTTCAAGTAAAGTGCGTAATGGAACCAAACCTATTGAGTGATCATATTATGTATAATTCTCTCATTCATTTAGTTACAACTGATTTTTACAATGTCGATCGGATGGAGTGAGGCTGACTTGGATTGTCTTGCGGCTTGCGCTTCCAGAAGATACGCTTTCCGGGGAGCCGCCTGTCAAATGCAAAGATGTGCTCCTTCTCGCACAGTTTGATCCCTCTTTGTAGAGGGCTAAAACCAAGTAGACTTGTCTGATACCATGCGACCGCTTTTGAAGTTAGATAGTGGTGAAGTATTATCAGCTACTATGACTGCTTCGATGAACTGAGTGAAAAAAGAAGTGACCCTATAAGCAATCAATCAGGCAATCTAAAGCTTCACCCACATTGTCGAGGAAGCGTAACTTACCATACTTTTTTTCTGGACGAACACGAACTGACTTGCAGACACAACCTCAAGGATTCTCCCGAAAGAACCGGCGACTCCTGGAGGATCAGGGTGACAGGCGTAATCGCCACGCACTTTTGGCGAGTCCGCCGCGCCCCCTCAGGAAAGCGTCCGGTTCTGTAGGGAGAATCCTACACGCATACTATTTTGCTACACCACAAAAGAAGAGTCACTTACCCTACTCCAATTTCTGGACGAACACTAACTAACTTCCCGACAAAAACTCAAGGATTCTCCCGGAAGAACCGGCGACTCCTGGAGGATCAGCACGACAGGCGTAATCGCCAAAGAACTTCTGGCGAGTCCGCCGCGTGCCCTCAGGAAAGCGTCCGGTTCTGTAGGGAGAATCCTAGCACGTACACTATTTTTCTGCACCACACTGGAGAAGTAACTTACCATACTCTATTTCTGAACGAACACAAACTGCCTTCCCCAACAAAAACTCAAGAATTCTCCCGGAAGAACCGGCGACTCCTAACACGTACACTATCTCTACAACTACTCGTCAAACAGATTTCTCAGACTTAGTATGTGTTTTTTTCCTAAATTGTTGCATCGCAAACGTATGGGCATATTTCACGCGCGTCAATCCAAACCACCATAAGAACAGCATGAAAGGAATCATTAAATATAACCAATAATCATATAAAAATAAAATGGCATTATACAACGCATGAAGGATAAAAGGAGCTAAAAAAGCTATCCAAATCCATCGCCCTCGTTCGCCAACCGCTGAAAACTTCGCTTTGCCGAAATAATAACCCATCACGACGCCAAATAACGCATGGCTCGATACAGGAAGTAACGCTCGAATAAATGCCGTGTCGAGACCAAAAGCAAGCAAATATAAAATATTTTCAACTGTAGCAAACCCAAGAGATACGCTAGCCCCATATAAAATACCATCATACGCATCTTCAAATTCTATCGTCTTATAAATAAGAATGAAAATAATAATCCATTTAAAAAACTCTTCTAAACTGCTGGTAAATAAAGTATTACGTAGAAATTCATTAGCAAACACATGTTCCTCTTCAAATACATGTTGAATAAACAGGATAGGGAACGTCATAATCGCACCGTAAATAAAGGCATGGAACAATGCGCGCGACGGCTCTTTTGCCATTTGCTTCCTAAGGTATAAGTAACTAAAAAGCGCTAAACCCGGCGCAATCGCTACAGTTAACAATATGAACATAGGTTGCGCCTCCTTTTGACGCTAGTATACCATTCTCATCAGTATACGACAAAAAACCGCCTGCACCTGACAAACGGTTTTTGTTTCAGTCTATATTCTTTATTGAACGGGCAATCATTCCACCATGGAAACGCCCATTTTCTATAAATATTTCATTGGCATTATTTCCTGCCGCAATCACACCTGCTATATACAAATGATCGATAGTCGTCTCCATTGTTTCTTCATTGAATAAAGGACGTCCCGATTGTTCATCGATTTGAATACCTATTTTTCTTAAAAATGCATGATCTGGATGGTAGCCGATCATCGCAAAAACGTAATCGCTCGGCAGATCAAAGACATTTCCTTGCTGGTTAACCGTTACTGCTGTTTCGGTAATCTCGGTTACGTCTGTATTAAAAAACATCTCAATTTCACCGTTTCGCACCAAGCTGTCAAATCCCGGTAAAATCCACGGTTTAATACTTTTAGAATAGGTTTCGTTACGATACACGACAGAAACATGAGCGCTCGCCCGGTGCAATTCCAACGCAGCATCGATAGCCGAGTTTTTACCTCCTATTACCGTAATATTTTTATTGAAATAAGGATGTGCTTCTTTAAAATAGTGATAAACGTGCGGCAATTCTTCTCCTGGTACATCTAGACGATTAGGTTGGTCGTAATAACCCGTTGAGATGACTACGTACTTCGCTTCATACGTCGTTTTTTCTGTATGAATGATGAAATGATCTCGCTTTTTTATTACATCTTCCACTCTTTCATGGCTATGAATGCGCAATTTCTCCAATTGGGCTACTGTTCGATAATAGACAAGCGCGTCATTACGCTTCGGTTTGTCGATAGCTGTGATGAAAGGTGTGTTGCCAATCGATAACTTCATACTCGAACTAAAAAACGTTTGATGGGTAGGGTAGTTGTAAATCGAATGAACGATATTCCCTTTTTCGATAACTACTACGGATAAACCGATATTTTGCAATTCAATTGCAGCGGACAAACCACAGGGCCCACCACCAACAATTACTGCATCAACAGTATGCATACAATCAACTCTCCTTATTTCTTTAGTAGTGAATTTCCACTACATGACATTCTGGCTTTGCTCCTAGACGCAGCGGCACCATCGTTGTACCGTAGCCGTTACTAATTAATTGGGCTCCTGTTTCGGTATACAGAAATTCTCCCAACTCTTGCAAGCCCCATTTTCCTAATCGAATTTGACCACCGTGCGTATGACCAGCGAGCATAATTTCAGGTTGCAGACGGTCTGCTATTTTACGGAATAAAGCGGGATTGTGAACAGCCAGAATCGTATACTCATAGCCTTCAGTCGAAATAATCGCCTGTTCTATATTTACCGTGCCGTTAGTAGGATCTTCAAGGCCACACATTCCCCATTTAGGATGCAGTGGGATAGGGGCTGTCTGATCAACTAATACTCTGCCACCTACATCTTCTATAATCTTCACGACGTTTTCTGTTCCTATTTCATGATCGTTATTTCCAAATATATAGTACAGCGGTCCAACAGTAGCCAGCATTTGCATATTTCTTCTCACACGCGCTACGGGCACACCACTTTCTGCCATGTCGCCACCAACAATGACTGCATGAATAGATCTATTTGCCAGTTGTTTAATGAGTCTTTTCGCCAAACGTCGCCTATGAATATCTGATATAAAGAATACGGTTAACTTTTCGGTTGCGCCTTCCTTTATCGACACGCTATGTGTCATTAGCCGATTTCGATGGGCTAATGCAAACATATAAGTAAGCACGCTGCAAGCCGCTAGGAATACGGTTAAAAATAGTCTTTTCATGAGCCAACTCCCATAGAAAAAAGCAAAGTATTCACTTTGCTCTTTTAGTAGTATACATACTTATTCATTATATCAACTGTCACGTAAAATCCAAAAATTGATGCTCGCTCGGTAATATGATCTCGTGCAAAGACACTTCAGTCATTTCCACAGGCACTTTTTCTGAAATAGAAGGCGAAAATAAACCAGTTAAAACGTATAGTAAAAAGAGTAGTGGAATCAAAGTGAAAATCGCAAGAAAAATTGTAATTAGCTTCATTGGATTTTGCGGACTTTCCTTTTTCTTACCGTGAATTTCCGTCCTTGAAGGCATGTACCCTTCTTTCTCAGGTATCTCTCGACGATGTTTTTCGAATTCTAATTCATACTCAGTTCTACTCAATTTCAACTACTCCTTCACATCTCATAATAGTAACTACCAGTATATGAAGTTTTCTATTTCTTATACCCTTAAGTAATAGAAACCATTCTATTTATAGTCTTATTATGCCGAATACTTCCTCAAAAGTAAATATACATAGTGACCTTATCCTAGTAGAAGTTGTAATCTTTCTCGCCAACGCAAGACTTTTGTCGTTTGCTCTTCACTTTCTCTTCGTATCAACCAATCTTCACTTAGATTCCCGCAGTTTGAACAACAATTTGTTGAGATCGTCTCAGACGTTTCTCCAAAGTACTGCAAAAGCTGTTGACGCAAACAACTATCACTTTTCACATACGTTTCCATTTCTGCAATCTGCTTCTCTTTCGCGTCATATATTTGTCTAATTTGCCGAATGACTTGATGTTCATTAAATTGTTCAAAGTAATAGTCTAACAATCTCGAAGCTACTTCCGTCAATCCCGCTTGTTCCGCAGCAAGTTCCACTGTCGTGCCCATTTGAAGTAAGGAACGGTAATAACGAATCTGCTGTTCGTCAGGCAGGTCTTCATAGACGATAAATTTCACTTTTTGAATATCTCGTTCACTGTAGAGTAACGTAGCTACAGCGTTACCACCATCACGTCCCGCACGACCTACTTCTTGAATATAAGCAGAGGGTGTTGCGGGTATATGTTCATGAATAATTTGTCTAATATTGTCTTTATGAATGCCCATACCAAAAGCATTAGTTGCACAAATCCAATCTAACTCTCCTTGAACAAATTGCTCTTGAATGATCGATCGTTCGTCCTGTTCTTTGCCACCGTGATAACTCGCCACACGAATAGTATGTTCACGAATAATGGCTGCCAGTTCATCCGCTCGCTTTCTTGAAGCTACATAAATAACGCCCGGTCCGATCGTCGTAGATAAACGATCAATAATCCACTCTGTCTTTTCACGCTCATGATCTACATGTAATACACGATAGGAAATAGCGGGTCGGTCCATTGGCTGACGCTCGATGTGAGGCTCATTCATATGTAAGTAGGAAGTGATATCAGAAACTACTTTTTCATCAGCTGTCGCTGTTAATGCTAAAATGGCCGGACGATCGTCTTCTTGAAAAAAGTCTTTTAAACGTAAATAATCAGGCCTGAAATCAAATCCCCACTCCGAAATACAGTGCGCCTCATCTACTACAAAAAAAGCGATATGTAGTTGCTCGATCATGCACTGAACATTCGGTTGCATAAGCATTTCGGGAGACAAAAAAATGAATTTATACCGATTTAATGTATTGAATGCCAAGTCTTTTTCCTGTTTCGACAAAAACGAATTAATTGCGACGACACGCTTTTCTTTATGTTTACGCAAATTCGCCACTTGATCTTCCATCAATGCGACGAGAGGAGAGATGACAATAACAGCTCCTTCTATTATGTATGCCGGTAATTGATAGCAAAGAGACTTCCCAAGACCCGTTGGAAAGATAGCAAGTGTATCATTGCCAGCGACGAGTTGCTCGATTACTTCTTGTTGACCTGGACGAAAGGATTCATAGCCGAATCGTTGATATAAAATTTCTTGAAGATTCATCAGCTATTCACCCGCTTTCCGTGGATGATAATTAACCGTAATTGAAAATAAGTTAACTCATCGCATTGCTCTTTTAATCGACGTAAACGTTTTGTCTGCAGTTGTTCTATTTGACGCCACACCTCATCAATTTGTTCCTGACTAACGAACGTCTCGAATGGAAAAAATTTCATATTAGCCGCCATTTCCACAAAATGATCTTCTATCGTACTAACTTTCAATTGTCGTAATGAAGATATTTGCTCGATAGTGTACCCATGTTCAAATAACTTTCTTGTTCGCTCTGCAGAATGTGTCAAATACGTGTCGACTCGACAGCCGGTCGCCAAGTGATTCAGCAACGGAAATTCTGATCGGTCATTAATAAAATCAAGTACGATATGTAAACTTTCTAAATACATTAATTGAATTGATGTGTTAGGTACTTTCAGTTGCTCTGCTAATTGTTCCCAAGTAAAAGCGGTAAATCCATAACCCGTTAGCCGACAGGTGAAAATGGTACATTGCACTTCTGTTAAGCCTGTCTGATCCATCGCTCTTTCTAGTTCACTACCTAACATACTCGATAATTCACTCATCGGACGTAGCTCTCGACGTAGAAACTCTTTTACGAATTGTTGAACAGGTAATTCTTTTTGTATTGGCATAAACATCTTCTCCCCTACTCTTACATGGGATAGCGTTTGAACGACGAGTGCCAAACGTTTGCCGAACTCTCTTTCTTTTCCACGATACTCCCAACCGTTGAAGCGCCAGTCATTACGTTCAGCGCTCTCCTTTCCTTTTTTCGTTATATACACTATCTGGTCTTTAAAATAGATAAATCCTTCCGTTGCTAATCGATCAATAGCTTGCTGAAAATTAGTCATCGAAAGATTCGGCAATAAAGAATAGAATGATTTTAATTGATAATATTCGATATCCTGTAATGTTTGACCCGATCGTTTCCCCCGCAAAATATAATACACACCTTGTGCAGATCGTTCACCAGTTATGCGCTGAAACATAGATAATAGAATGGATTCAAAAGTCAATTGCATGCCCTCCTGAAGAAATAAAGTTTTATTGTTGAAAAGTGATGAAAACAGCTTTAGAATAGAGTAGATACAAATAGGTTGTGTGAATAGTGAAAGGAAGAAGGGAGAAAGACAATGTCTAAAAAGTATACGATTGTCGATCAAGATACATGTATAGCATGTGGGGCATGTGGCGCAGCTGCACCAGATATCTATGATTATGACGATGAGGGAATTGCGTTTGTTATTTTAGATGATAACACGGGAAACACTGAAGTTCCAGAAGAACTGATGGAGGATCTTGAAGACGCGTTTGATGGCTGTCCTACTGATTCAATTAAAATTGCGGATGAAGCCTTCGAAGGCGATCCATTAAAATATGAAGATTAATTCATAAACGACAACACTTCCGCACGCAGGATGTGTTGTTTTTTAATTTGTACCGTATAAAAATTGGAAATAGTAGGATTTGAAAATTTCATTGTGTTCTATTAATATAGTAACAGTCTGTATTTATACTGAATTATATTTGAATTATGGGGTGAAGGACACAAATGAACGATTTACGATCCCCCGAAAAAAGATTTCGACCTGAAATCGAAGGTGTACGAACCATCGCCACTTTGCTTATCGCGATCTACCACATATGGTTAGGAAGGGTATCAGGGGGAATTGATGTATTCTTCATCATTTCGGGCTATTTAATGACCTTGTCTCTTCTTTCAAGAATCGAAAGAACAGGATCTGTCGGATTTTCAAATTTCATCTTAGGACTTGCTAGAAGACTCTTTCCACAAGCATTATTTGTAATAGTAGTGACTGGTGTGTTGTCATTAGTTTTCCTACCGAAAGTTGAATGGGGAGAAATCGTCAATCATATTGCAGCGTCTACTTTTTATTTTGAAAACTGGCGCTTGGCATTTGACGCAGTAGATTATTTAGCTTTAGATAACTCGGCAAGTCCATTCCAACATTATTG
This sequence comes from Sporosarcina sp. PTS2304, assembly GCF_003351785.1. GTDB lineage: Bacteria > Bacillota > Bacilli > Bacillales_A > Planococcaceae > Sporosarcina. The sequence continues at coordinate 738,724 of NZ_CP031230.1, read as the reverse complement.
GTCTTTAGGAGTTCAAGGGCAGTTTTACATACTTTGGCCAATCATACTTACGACTGTTTATGTTATAGCAAGAAAATTACTGAGAACGCCTGTACGTAAAACGTTGCTAGTCGCATTAGTAGGTGTCTGTGCAGTTTCATTAACGTATTCTATTTATCAAACGCATCATAATCAACCATGGGCATATTTCGATACATTCACACGGATGTGGGAATTCAGTATTGGCGGAGTTTTCGCTTTAGTATCACCTTACTTACGTGTAAACGAACGATTACGAACAGTCGTCGGTTGGATAGGACTATTGATCATTTGTTTGACAGGTGTCCTGTTGCCTGTATCTACTGTATTCCCAGGCTATTTAGCTTTCGTGCCTATTAGTGGTGTATTATTAATTTTAACGGCAACAGAGATTCCTACTTCATTTGGTGTGGATCGATTACTGCACATGAAACCTCTAATCTATTTAGGCGGACTCACTTACGGTATTTATTTATGGCATTGGCCATTACTAATTTTTTATAGAGCTCATATGAATACAACGTCTGTACCGATAGTGGATGGTCTTATACTGCTACTCATTACGATTGTATTGTCAGTTTTCTCTACTAAGTTACTTGAAAAACCTGTATTGAAGATGGGTAGAGGACACGAGAAAAGACAACTCATCGCTGTATTAAGTTTTATGCTGTTAATTACTTGTACATCCATCATTACGATTTCTGTTTATATTCAAAAGACATCAGCAAGTATGATGAATTGGGATCAAACTGAAAAAGACTACCCGGGGGCTAAGTCAATTTATTACGACATTGAACCACCTGAAGGTTTGGAACCGATTCCTTCTGCATTAGCTATTAAAACAGATTTACCGAAATTTTATAACGATGCGGAGTGTTTAGGGCGTGATCTTACCGAAGTGAAAAAATGCTCATACGGCAAAGTAGATAATCCCGCATACGTTCTCGCTCTAGTGGGAGGTTCTCATTCGGGTCATTGGTTTCCAGCATTAGAAATACTCGCAGAGGAATTGGATTTTAGAATCGATGTATACAATCATGACGGTTGTCGTTTCACCGATGAAGATCCAGACGGTTATTTGACAGAGAATTGCGTGGAGTGGAATGCAAATCTAATAGATGAGTTAATGAAAGATCCCCCTGATTTAGTATTCACTACCGCAACATTAAATAAGCACGATAAAGTATTGCCGGGTTATATAAACCAATGGAAATACCTTGAAGACATCACGACCATTTTCGCCATTCGTGATAATCCGCGAATGAAAGAGAACATTCCGCTTTGTCTCGAAAAAGCAAAGGATCCACTAGATTGCGCAATTGATCGCATAGACGGCATTTCAGATATAATACCTTGGGAAAACACGAAAGGTATCCCATCGAATGTCATTTTTGAAGACTTAACCGATTACTTTTGCGATGACACTACATGCTATCCAGTGATCGGTAACGTCATCGTCTATCGAGACAACAACCACTTAACCGCAGAGTACGCAAAAACATTAGCGACACCTTTAAAAGAGCCTTTACAACAGGCATTTAGAAGTATAGGCAACTAAATGGGTTCCATACAAAAAAGACAGTCCCCGAACACGCAAAGGGACTGTCTTTTTATTAGAATAATAACTTTTTCTGCTGTTGGAAAATCCACTTTTCCATACTTTTATATAACATTAAGGATATAGCCAGCAACATGACACCTTTAATCAAGTTAAATGGCAAGATTCCTAAAATAATCATTTGATACAATGCATTACCTGTCACTGGAGGCATTCCTAGGAAATATGTGTACATTGGCAAGAACACAAGATAATTCAACAAGCTCATGCCTACAGCCATTGCTGTCGTGCCTGCGATTAAACCTGCAACTAAACCTTTTGCCGAGCGGTATTTCATAAAAATCCAGTAGATTGGCATAATGAATAATATGCCTGTCACGAAGTTAGCAATCTCTCCGACCGGAACCCCTGTAGGGCTACCAGATAAGAACCAATGCATAATGTTCTTTAATAACTCAACGCCGATACCTGCCACTGGACCCATCGTCATGATTGCCATGACTGCTGGGATTTCACTAAAATCAATTTTCAAAAATCCAGGCATAGCCGGAATTGGAAAATTGAATTGCATTAATACTGTAGAAATACTTCCTAATATAGCCACCAAAATCAGCTTACGTAACCTCTTGTTGTTCACTTGTTCCTCTCTCCTTTTGCGATTCACTTCAAAAGAGGAAAGGCTCGCACATCTGCTGCTTCGCTAAAAAATCCCTAAAGCAATTATGCCTTAGGGAGAATTAAATGCAATGTTAAGCACAGATAAATAAATACTATTTATCCGACCGTAAACAAGCACCATTTTTGCGTACACAAAAAGATGGCTGCACCTTCACCTTCTCCCATCCAGACTATACTGTCGGCTCTGGAATCTCACCAGAATCAGCTGTTACGCTCGCGGGCTAAAAATAGAAACTATTTTATTTCCGCCGGTCGGGAATTACACCCTGCCCCGAAGATGAATCAATATTTAGTTATATTCATATTGTAGCGCAAAAAAAACAGTTCTGTAAACTACAAGAGTTTACAAAACTGTTTTAATTATTCGTGAATTGTATAGGATTAGGTCCAATTGGCTTTTGTAACGGTTGTGTAAAATCAAAATCATTCCACTGCTTTTGTACAATATTGTCCAATAGAACTTGACTGTCAAAACTCGCAGCTGTCAGTAAAATTCCTTCGATCAATTGCATAGCGTCGTCAGTTGACATACTTTCAAGATCGAGCAGTTCAGTAAACTTTACACGTACTACATCCTGATCTACTGTCACGGAAAAATCTACAGCTTCAGGTACTACACTGGAATATAAATCATTTGGCTTTCTTTTCATCGCATGTAACGCTTCTTCAATTGTGTCGAAGGATTGACCAAAGCTTGACGAAAGAAATGATTCCGTATCATTGTTAATAAATCGGAAATACGCTTGGTGGGACGTAGCACTATATAAAGAAATTGGTTCCGTTACTATACCCACTTGATCTAATTCAATAGGTGAACCATCTTCCGACAAAAACTCGACTTCATCCATACCATAAAATGTAGACTGTATAGAAAGATTCAACATTTCAAGTGTAGCACTAGATAAATCATAAGAGTGATCATCACGGAATTTCATCACCACTCGATTGTTTTTAGATGAAATGTTTGCATCATATGGATGGTACTCTTCAAAGCCTAGTGATTCTTCATCGATTTCATTGGCATACTTATTATAAAGTTCTACAGCACTAGGTTTAGCCGTTTGAAAATCTTGCAATACTTGTTCTTTAGGAACTAAAAAAGTGATCGGAACAATCGTTGCTTGATCCGTTGCGAGACCTAAGTGAAAAGGTAGTTGTCCAGTCGTTTCATAAGCTGCATAATGAGTTGTTGAATTGACTTCCACCATGGCCGTATCAGCACTTTCTGTACTTTCTTGTACAGCACGATTTTGTATCGCAGTAGAATCCGATTCGCTTTTAGGAACTGCTCGATCCATTGCTGTTTGATGCTCATTAGGGTTGAGGAATGTAGGCACTAATATAGTGAGTAAAAGAACTGCTGCCACTGCTGCAATAATAGGCATCCATTTTACTTTAGAAGCTCTTTGTTCAGGCTGTTTCTCAGCTAGTCTTGAATCATTATGCAACCGTTCCAAGATTTCTTCCTTCGAACGCCTATCCTCAATCGTTGGCATCGAACGTAATGTTTTATTTAGTTTTTCTTCATCCCACTTTTTCTTAGTCATGCCCCATCCCCCTCTCTCACTTTGGCTTGTAGAGCTTTAATCGCACGGTGTTGCGTAGTTTTCACTTTACTTTCTGTCCAATCTAATGCGTCTGCGGTTTCTGCAATGGTTAAGTCTTGAAAGAATCGCATAAGAATAACCATTTTCTGATCGCCCGTACAACTATGCAGTGCTTCTAACACTACTTTTTTTTCTTCATCCATTTCCACCCAATGTTCCGGCAAGTGATCTGTTGCGACTAGTTCAGTTGTTTCCCAATCAAAATGCACATTTGTATGTTTTTTCATAGTTGCTTGTTTGCGAAAAAAGTCAATAGAGACATTTTTCGCAATAGCAAACAACCATGTTTTCTCTGAGCTCTTGCCTTCAAAATTTCCATACGACTTCAGTACGCGGACATAAACTTCATGCATTAAGTCTTCTGCTATATCTCGATTACGAGTGAGATAGATCAAAAAATTGAATACGTCTCGGTTATAGTCTTCATATAATCGTAGAAATACGGAATCATCCATTCAATCCCCTCGCTCTATAAAGTAGTCGTTCTACTGTAGAAAAAGTTTCAGTTTATCGATGGATCTAGCGGAAGTGAACAAATAAATACTGTACCAGTCACTTCACCACTCGTCGCAAGAATAGATCCATTATGAGCTTCCATTATATTCTTAGCAATCGCCAAACCTAATCCGGTTCCACCTTTACCTCTCGTCCGCGCTTTATCTGCTTTATAAAAACGCTCAAAGACAAACGGCAAGTCTTTTTCAGGAATGCCGACACCAGTATCTGACACCGTTAGATCCAGCATACCGTCTGATCGATAAATGCCTAACGTAACGGATCCGCCGTTTGGAGTATGACGGATAGCATTATCAATTAAATTAGTAAACACTTGCTCTAAACGATCTTCGTCTGCTTTGACAAGTAAACTTGGCAACTCAGTAGTTTGTAATGACAAATCGACTTCTGCGTCCTTTGCCACTTGCGAAAACTTCGTAACCATACGATTGAGGAAGTCTACTGCAGACAATGGTTCACGATGCAGTTGAATGTGTCCGGATTCCATACGGGCAATATTCAGTAAATCAGTTACTAAACGACTCATTCGCTTGGATTCATCATGAATGATTTGCACCATTTCCATACGTTCTTCTTCACTGCTCACGACATCATCAATTATCGCTTCACTATAGCCTTGTAACATTGAAATCGGCGTGCGCAGTTCATGAGAGACGTTTGCTATGAAATCCGAACGCAATTTATCAAGCTTATGTTGTTCAGTCATATCACGGAACACAGCGACTGCTCCCCGAATACGATTTTCACTATATAACGGACTAATTGAAATCACATAAAACTGTCCGCCCAGTTCCAATTCATCTTCCACTTGTTCAGAAAAGGAAATGGCGTGTTCAAGCATATGGAATACTTCTTTTGGCAGCGGATGATTTTTTTTCTCGTTATAGCCATACCACTTCTTTAACAGCAACTCCGCCTGCGGATTTTTTAATAAGATTGAGTAATCCTGGTTGAATGTAATGACCGCGTCTGTCATGGACGTTAAAATACTTGATAATTGCTCTTTCTCTTGTTTAATCAATTCAATATTATATTTAAGCTGTCGACCCATCTGATTGAAAGCTGTTGCCAACTGCCCAATCTCATCTTTTTGTGCAACCGGCAAATGCGTATCAAAATTTCCTTTAGATAACTCAAACGCTGCTTGCTTCATTTTTCGTAAAGGCAACGTAATACGCGTCGATAAGAAAAAGGCGAAAAATGTAGTTAATATAAAAGCTATAAATGCAGATAAGAATACGATATTCGTTGTACTTTTCGTTGTTCGGTGTACAGCATCTAAACTTTGATACATTAAGACACTGGCCAATTCACCCGACGCTGCTTCATACGGATAGGATAGAATTAAATATTGCTCCATTACTTCATTTTCGGTTAATGACGGTAAAATCATTTCCTTTACGATCTGCTGACCGATTTTCGGTGTTTTGAATAAATTACGTTCGGAGAGTAACTTTTCTTCAATTTCCTCTTTACTATTTGCAGTATGGAATGAATATAGAACGATCCCTTGTGGATCAACGACTACAGCATTCGTCTCTTTATCTAAAATATCGTCTATAATTACATGTATGGAATTTACACTTTGTCCTTCTCGATCATTTACAATCTTGCTGATAGTGGCAGCTTCTCTCTGCAAAGATTCTTCCGCTTGTTTCGTATGGAAATTATCTAGAAACTCCAGCAGAAGCAATGTCACGATGAACAATACAAAGGAAACGAGAAGCAATATGGTGGCCCATAGCTTCCCGACAATTGAATTCCATATTCTAATCATTCGTTTGGAACCTCGAACTTATAGCCGACACCCCATACCGTCACAATCATTTTTGCTGCCCGTTCCGATACACGACTTAGTTTCTCACGCAGTCGTTTAACATGTGTATCTACCGTACGCAAATCCCCGAAAAATTCGTAATGCCATACTTCTTTCAGCAACTGTTCCCGATCAAATACTTTGTCCGGAGACTTCGCTAAGAAATAAAGTAGTTCATATTCTTTCGGTGTTAAATTTACTTCTTTCCCTTCCGCCGTCACCCGATGCGCATCGTGGTCGATCGTCAGTTGTGGGAATACGACTAAATCTTTTGACGTTGAGTTAGAGGACACATTCGGGAATGAAACAGATCTTCTGAGCATCGCTTTGACGCGTAATACCACTTCTCTCGGACTGAAAGGTTTTACAATGTAATCGTCAGCACCGCTTTCAAATCCACCTACACGGTCCGCCTCTTCACCTTTAGCCGTTAATAAAATAACCGGTGTCATTTGCTTGTTTTCACGAAGTTCCGCAAGCACTTCCAATCCATCTTTTTCTGGCATCATGACATCTAGCAAAATACAATCGTATTGCTCTGCGAATGCTTTTTCAAGCGCTTCTGCTCCATCAACCGCCTCATCAATTTCATATCCTTCACGTGATAAATACATATTCAGTAATCGGCGAATCCGATCCTCATCATCCACTACTAATAGCTTCACAGTCTCTTCCACAAATCATTACCCCTTTCGACATTCTTCTACCTCTATTGTACATAGTATCTCAACTAAAAAGAAATAAAAAGACTGCATGACAATAGTTGCCATGCAGTCAAAACTTACGCATATGAATGTAAGCCCGCAATAATTAAGTTAACTGCGATTAAGTTAAACATAATGATTACAAATCCTATAACGGCCAGCCAAGCAGATTTCTGACCTTCCCAACCTCTAGAAAGACGTAAGTGAAGGAAAGCTGCGTAAAACAGCCATGTAATGAGAGCCCATACTTCTTTTGGATCCCATCCCCAGAACCTGGACCATGCTTCATGTGCCCAAATCATCGCAAATATTAACGCTCCTAGAGTGAATACCGGAAACCCAATCAACACGGAACGATAGCCGATTTCATCCATCAGCTGCGAATTTGCTTTTCTCGCAAGAGGTTGGAACACAGCGGCGATCGGTTTACGAACGAGTAAACGTATGAGTAAGTACAATACCGCACCTACTGCAACAGACCAAGTAAGAGATGTTAACTTTTGCGCGTTAATGATAGGCGGCATTTCCACCCATGGCGTCATCGCATTTGGTGTCATAGCTTCGTATTCGTTCATTCCAAACAGTGGCGGTACATGGTACGTAATTTCCGCTGGCGCTTGGTTTTTATCGATGTACGTAAATTCCGCTTCATATCCCATTACCTTAAAAGTGGTAGAAGTGACGACAAATCCAAGAACAAGAATTAACGTGAACATCACCGCTTCAATCCAGAAACGTTGCTTTGACTTCTTCGTCATGTCAATATTCTTCACTAAGAATACCAACCCAGCAACCGCACTAATCGCAAGAATGGATTCACCGATTACTGTTGTAATCACGTGGATGAACAACCATTTACTTTGCAATGCAGGAATTAAAGGCGTAACGTCGCGCGGGAACATCGTTGCATAAGAAATGATGATGATCGCAATCGGTAACGCGAATAGTCCAAGTGAAGGCGTACGATACATAATATACAACAGGATGAACGCACCGACTAGCATCATACCGAACGCAGTTGTGAATTCAAACATATTACTAAGCGGGGCATGACCCGAAGCCATCCAGCGCGTAGCAAAATACCCAACGTGTGTTAGGAATCCGATGATCGTAATGATTAGACCGATCGTACCCCATTTACTGTTATGATAAGCTTTTTCTGATTTTGATCGTTTAATTGCTCCCCCGAAAAATAGAGTAGCGACTAAATACGAAACAAATGATACTAATAATAAGTTACTACTTATAGTAACTAAGTCCATATTTCTTCGTCTCCTTCCTGTTCTGGCTTGTCCAACTCAGGATCCTGACGATCTATATAAGCAGGCAAAGCAGTAGATTCTCGTAGTTTGTCCAGTTCTTTGCGTAAAGAGAACCAGTTTTTATTCGTGTGAGCGGCGAGTAGTACATGACCTTCCGCATCTTCTTGAATCCAAATTCGACGATGTTGCCAGTACATCCCCTGAATGACCCCAATCATAAAGACGAGTCCACCTAACAATAAAATATACAATGTTTTATCTTTACGAATCGTTAAACCTGAAATATTTCGTGTATCAGCTCCGGCAAATTTGATCGCATAATCATTTTGCTCTACCTCGAGCGTCTGACGAATTGCAACGAAACTCTTTTCGCCTGCCGGTTTATCAGGTGTGTTCATTTGGAAAATAAATGCTGGATTATTTGGAATTGGAGATTTAGAATAAGGTTCTCCATCTTTTATACCGTCATAATCTGGATAGAATCCAAGCAAATCTACAGTCGAGCCGTTTCCTAAATCATATTCTTTCTCCGGATTGCTTAAATCAACAGTAAATTCACCTAATGACTCGGTCGATGACTTTTCAACCAAATTGAACGTCATCGTTTTCAATTCATCCAACTTATAATCCATCTGGAACACATTATAACCATTGAACTTCAACGGCTTGTTGACAACAATTGCGTAATCTTCAACTTTCTCAAGATTATCACTACCAGGTAACGAATCTTCTTTCTGTTTGTATAGTGTAACATCCGTTTTGTACGTTTTGGCGATAGCTCCTACTTTATCTAAAGCTGCACCAAAAACTTCTTCCGCTTCTTCTTTTGTATAGTTTTCAAGCGTAAATCCTTTGTTTTCAAGTACATAACCTGGTGCACCAACAATATTACGTGTTTCTCCTTCTCGAATCCACATCGTTTCATCTACGTAGAAACCAGGAATCCCACGTAATAATACCCCTACGAAGAAGATGATCAGCCCGGTATGGTTTACGTAAGGACCCCAACGGGAGAAACGATGTTTTTCTGCCAAAATAGCACCGTTTTCTGTTTTCACGTTATAATGCATTTTTTTCAGCTCTTGTTCTGCTTTCGCAAAACTCTCCGCTGAATTCACAATTGTTCCTTCACCATAAATCCGTTGACGTTTCATAAAGGAAGGATGACGGCGTGTTCGTTGTTTTTTCAGTGATTTATAAAGTGGTACGACACGGTCGATACTTGCGATAATTATTGAAGTAGCAAGCATCCCGATCAATATTTTAAACCACCAGCTATTATACATATCATAAAAACCTAATTGATAATAAATCTTTCCTACCACGCCATAAAGACGCTCATAATATTCTGCATACTCCGCATCAGTCGTAGCGGGCACGTAAAACTTCTGAGGAAAGATCGTACCAATTGCCGAAGCGACTAATACAGCAGCTATGATGCCGACACCGATTTTGACACTTGAAAAGAAGTTCCATATTTTGTCGACTATCGAACTTTTATATGTTTGGGATCTTCTGGAAGACCCTTCATACCGCATGTCAACAATGTCACTCTCCTTTGCTTTTTCAGACAAAGGACGTCCACACTGCTCGCAAAGCTCCGTGCCATAAGGATTTTCATGACCACATTGGCAAGTTATTTTGCTCATTGAGTATCAAACTCCTTACTTTGGTTGAATGCTTTCTAAATATTCCACAATTTGCTGTTCAGTCATTCCCTGTTTAATCACTTTTGTGATTTTGCCTTCAGGATTGATTAAAAATGTCGTAGGTAACGGTTTAATATTGTATAAATCCATTACAGTTTTGTTTTTATCCCATAACATCGGAAAGGTGAGATTCATATCGTCGCGGAAGAGTTCTACTTTCACTTTCGGCTCTCCTACATTGACTGTCAGAATATGTACCCCCTTCGCTTCGAAGTCTTTATACAAGTCTTCCATATGCGGCATTTCTTTTTTACACGGCGGACACCATGTGCCCCAAAAGTTTAAGAATACCCCTTGTCCTTTATAATCAGAAAGTCGATGCGCATTGCCTTCTAAATCTACAAGCTCAAAGTCAGGAGCCTTATCTCCTTCAGCTAATACTTTTACTTTATCTTTTGAAGTAATCGCATAAACAATGATGGCTGCTAAAATTAAAAGAAGGACTGTTCTGCTAATTAGCCGGGTAGTCTTTTTATTTTTCTTTTTGGCCAATCGTGTAACCTCCTGTCAAATTTACGTTCCTGCTTCATTATACCAAAACGTAAAATCAGTTGACGTCCTAGTAGTGATAGGTTTGTGAACTTTCAAGACGTTCTTTATCCGATTTTACCCGTTTCTGCAAGTACACGTAATTGTTTAATTTCATGTGTCGTTAATTGTCTAGCTTCTCCTGCATTTAGACCACGTGTCGTTAAGTTTGCAAATTGTTCGCGTTTCAATTTCTGAACAGGGCAACCAATTGCGTCAAACATTCTACGCACTTGACGGTTACGTCCTTCATGAATCGTAATTTCCACAATTGCCGAATTCGTTTTTTTATCTACTGTCGTCATTTTGACGTGAGCCGGTGCTGTACTTCCATCATCCAGTTCAATGCCGGTTTCTAGCTTCTTCAAATTTTCGCGGGTCGGAATTCCTTTTACCTTTGCAACGTATCTTTTTTGAATTTCAAATTTCGGATGTGTCATTAAGTAGGAAAAATCCCCGTCATTCGTCAACAGTAAAACGCCTGACGTGTCGTAATCCAATCTTCCAACCGGGAAAATACGCTCGCTTATTTCCGGCACTAAGTCAATTACCGTTTTACGCCCTTTATCATCTGAAACCGTAGAAATATAGCCTCTTGGCTTATAAAGTAAATAATAAACAGGTTTTTCTTTCGTTAATTCAATACCTTCTACTGCAATTGTGTCCATTCTGCTAACTTTTGTGCCTAGTTCAGTGACTACTTCACCATTCACTTTTACTAAGCCATCCAAGATTAACTTTTCTGCTTTCCTTCTCGAAGCCACACCAGCTTGCGCCAATACCTTTTGTAATCTTTCCATAACTTCCTCCTTGGTGATACATACTGAAAAAATTATGTCACACTTTGCGTCAAATGAAAAGAAGACTGACCTAGAGAGGACAATCTTCAAAATAGTGAGTAATCTATTTACTTCTTTGTGTCGATCTCAACGGCTACAGTTTTGATTGGTTCCGTATTTAAGTAGATAGACCAATAACCTTTTCTCTGTTGCTGGTCGATTTGAGGAATTTGCAATATACTCGATAAGGCATTTTTCTCAGCTTTATTCACAAGAACTTTAATAGGCTCCTCCAGTCGTGCTCTCATATGGGGAAAGATTTGATATTGCCCCTTTTTCGCAACCGTATGATGTCGGTACTCTGCGAATACTTGTTGGGACAAATGCTTATGGACGTTCCAGTCATCCCCATTATTCAGAGTGACAACAATTACCGCTTTCCCATCCTTTTCAAAATACGTAGCCAACGTGCGACCTGCTGCTTTTGTAAAGCCCGTTTTACCCGCAATAGCTGTAGGTTCGGACAGTAGTAACCGATGCTTATTCTGCCAACTATTTTTACCTTGCTCTGTTTCAAATGGATAATTTTTTGTAGAGGCAATTTTTCGGAACTCTGGATTTTTCATCGCATAATATAACATTCTCGCCGTATCATAAGCAGAAGACAAATGCCGCTCATGATGTAGTCCTGATGGATTGGTAAAATACGTCTGTTTCAAACGATGGCTTTCTGCTTTTTCATTCATCAAATAGACAAAGCCTTCCATAGATCCACCGGCATGTTCTGCCAACGCTTGGGCTGCGTCATTCCCGGAGCGCAGCATAAGCCCATACAACAAGTCTTCTGTCTGCATCGTTTGACCAGGCTGTAAATAGATAGAAGATCCTTCCGCAGAAGCTGCTTCTGTTGAAATTATCGTTCGTTGACCTTTAGGTTCTGCTTCTAGAAATGTATAGGCCGTCCACATTTTCGTCAAACTTGCGATGGGCAAAGGATCATGTTCATTTTCTCCTTTTAGTAATCTGCCGGTCTCCGCATCTATTACCGCCCACGAGGAGCCTGCCGCCTGGATACTCATTGGTGCCACGAACACTAACACTAGCCACAATAAAGCTATGACCGAAGTTTTTTTCAACCACCTTGTCCTCCTTCGTCTTGAATTGAAAATGCTTCTTGGAATTTTGTCATAAATAAATCCGTATCTTCTAGCTCTGAATCTCCTTCGTCGAGTGAGAGTGGAGGTAGTTCTGCAAGTGAAGTCAATCCAAAACGGTCTAAAAAGAAATCAGTCGTTCCATATAAAATAGGTCTTCCCGGTCCTTCCATCCGTCCTACTTCTTCTACAAACCCTTTACCTGTTAAGGAAGATAGCGCACGCTCAGACTTCACGCCACGCAAATCATCCACTTCCACACGGGTAACCGGCTGTTTATACGCAATAATGGCAAGCACTTCTAAAGCGGCTTGTGTAAATGTAGAAGGCTTAGGATTTTCCAACATTTTTTTAATATCATTAGCCCACTCACTCTTCGTAACTAAACGATAGCTACCGCCGTAACTCTTCAGTGTAATTCCGCGTTTTTCATCCTGTTCATAGTCATTATGCAGCGCATTCACTATATCCTCAGCGCTATCTTGACTGCATTCTAATAATGTAGCTAATTGTGCAAGTGTTATTCCTTCTTCACCCGCCACAAATAAAAAGCTTTCCGCCATGCCTAAGAGCTTTTTTTTCATTTGCACCGCACGCATCCTTTCAAATCAACGAGATTAGTAGCTCTTCAAAATTATGTTGCTGACGAACTTTTACTTCCTGCAGCTTCATCAATTCTAGCAGTGATAAGAAGGTGAGCACGAGCTCCGGTACTGTTACGGCTTCAAACAGTTCATGGAATTTACACTCTCCACCACTTGTCTCTAACCTGCTCATAATACTAGACATCTTATCACCGACAGACTGCTCTGTTTTTGTTATACTTGCCGTTAGAGGTAACCGGAGCTTTTTTCGATGAAGCATCTTTTGAAATGCACCGATCAAATCGAAGACGTTTAACGGTTCTGTCGTCTCCTGTACGAGCGGCTCGCCATAATCAGACAAATCTTCTGGCTTCTTTGTAAAATGTTCATCACGTTCTGTTGCAGAGTCACGCAGAGTGTTAGCCGCTTCTTTATACTTTCGGTATTCAATTAACCGCGCGATCAGTTCTTCGCGGGGGTCTTCCTCCTCATAATCAAACTCATCGAATGGTTCCTCTTCATATATTGGCAACAACATTTTACTTTTAATCTCTAACAGAGTAGCCGCAAGTACTAAATATTCACTCAGCTCATCCAGTTTCAAAACACGCATTGCGTGCAAATGCTCTATGTATTGCTGAGTCAATTCCGCCATCGGAATATCATAAATATCAATTTCCAGTCGATTGATTAAATGCAGCAATAAATCGAGCGGTCCTTCAAAAACTTCTAATTTCACACTATAACTCATTTTCACTACCTACCTAACATGAAAGGAATGATGCACGATGCACCCATACTACCATCCTCATTTTCTACATTTTATTGTGTATTTCAATGACAATCAAGATTATTTCGAATGCCATGAAGTGCTAGAAGAATATTGGAAAGAACAAAAAGATTTTTCAAAACAACATCCACTCACCGGCTACATTCTTATGGCTACTGGATTATATCATTGGAGACGCGGTAATGTTACCGGTGCAGCTAAGACAATGCGAAACGCACTACAGAGATTCCAGCAAATGCCTGCAACATATAGTGAATATAAAGATGAAGTCGCTATAGATGAAGTGATAGAACAGTTGCGTAACGCACTGGAACGGCTTGAATCTGGCCAAGACTTTTCTGCGTTTACGTTACGTATCTCACCCGCATTACAACTAGCAGTCAATCAAACAAAGCCTGCAGAACTGCTCCCTAAAAATAGTGACGCTGTCATTCATAAACATATGCTACGAGACAGGTCAGATATTCTCTTACAACGCGAAGAAAAGAAGAAGGGCAGTCGTTAACGATCTGCGCCTTCTTCTCTTCGTAGACAACTATCTATAAACGGTCTTGTAAAATCTGTCCCTTCGCACTGAAAACCAGGAAAAATGGTTTGGAGCTCCTTCATCATTTCATGACCAATGCCTTCTCCGCGAAATGAGGGATTAACAGAAATATGATGTAATGTATACGTACGTGCCTCATCGTTTACTTCTACGCCGACTAATCCAATGTAATCTTCATGATCTTTGTAGAGAAATAGCTGCCAATGTTCATTACAAATATATTGTTGAATGGTTTCTTGCAGTTTTCGCAACATCTTTTCACTAGGGATGTATGATAAAAAGCCCATAGCAATTTTCTCTTGCGCTTTCTTAAAACGAATAAGCTTCAATAGTAACCCCTTCTTTTCGGAAATCCTTTGTACAGTTTACACGAACATTCCATTTGTTTCAACTCATCGTCTTTTTTAGCGTGGATCGATAATAGGTACGACTAAATACCAGTAGACAACTCCCCAGATTAACGCCATGACAATAATCGCCAGGAAGAGGATGAGATTTTTCTTTTTCATTGGGAAATCTCCTTCTCTTCAAAAGATAACGGCAGATCCAACTGAATAATATCTTCATATGTTTCTCTTCTGACCACTAGTTGATGTTGTCCATTTTCTGCAAATACTACAGCTGGTTTTGGCAGACGATTATAGTTGCTCGCCATAGAATACGTATACGCTCCCGTACAAAAAACTGCCAGTAAGTCTCCTGTCTCGACTTTTGTTAAAGAAGCATTTTCAATTAACTTGTCACCGGACTCACAGCACTTCCCTGCGACCGTCCATTGCTGATCATGAGGCTCATTCATACGATTCGCAACAGCACTAGAATAGTGTGCGTCATATAATGCGGGACGAATATTATCAGACATTCCCCCATCTACTGCTACATATGTTCGAACACCCGGCACTTCTTTTGTGCTGCCAATCGAGTAGATTGTCGTTCCCGCATCTCCAACGAGCGAGCGACCCGGTTCAATCCAAATTTCCGGAATTGGATATTCATTTTCTTCAGACATCGATTTTACGACTTCAGCCATTTCTTCGACATACACTGCAGGCTCCAGCGGCTGATCTTCTTCTGTATAACGAATACCAAAGCCACCGCCTAAATTCAATACTGGACAGATGATCTGATGCGTCTTGCGCCATGACACCATTTTCTCCATCAATACTTCCGCCGCAAATCGGAACGCATCCGTTTCAAATATTTGTGAACCAATGTGGCAATGCATGCCGAGGAAGTTAACGTATTCATGGGTATGTAACGCGTTAAACGCCTCGTCAGCTTGTCCATTTTTCAGATCAAAACCAAACTTTGAATCTTCTTGTCCCGTCGTAATGTAATCATGTGTATGTGCCTCAACACCAGGCGTTACACGGATTAAAACATTCATTTTTTGTTGTCGTTCTGCAGCAATATCTTTGATCAGTTGAATCTCTAAAAAGTTATCAATGACAATACAACCAATTTGTTCTTCAAATGCATAGATAATTTCTTCTTTACTTTTATTGTTCCCATGGAAGTGAATACGTTCACGTGGGAAATCTGCCGCTACCGCTGTGTACAACTCGCCGCCAGACACTACGTCCAAAGATAATCCTTGTTGTTTTGCCACTTGATAAATAGCGATAGATGAAAAGGCTTTACTTGCATAAGCCACTTGCGCTCGCATTCCTTTTCGTTCAAATGTTTGTTTAAATCCTTGCGCACGTTGTTTAAACAATTCCGTATCATAGACAATGACAGGTGTTTTATACTGCGCAGCTAGTTCAGAAACATCGACGCCGCCGATAGTTAAGTGACCGTTATCATTCACTGCTTGTGTCCCATAAAGATGCATAACATATACCCCTCCCGAATTCTCTCAGATAACTTTATCATAAGATTATGGAGAGTGGCAATGTTAGAACAAAATGTGAATAAACAGCTACGACATCCGGTCACGATTTGGTGATTTTGTAATAAATGGACGCGGATCGTCAATGGTCATCGGGAAGCGGATAAGTACACGCAGCATTGCTTTAGGAAAAAATGGAGTGAACGGCCATAAATATGGCACATTCATCGGTTTTAAAGAAGCTAAATAATAAAATGTCAGTGCAAGTCCGATGAAAAATCCAGGTGCACCGAATAATGCGGTTAACACGAGTAACGAGATACGAAATACTTTTGTTGTAATACTTAATTCGAACGATGGAATAGCAAATGTTAAAATGGCACTGACTGCCACGTACAGTACAACTTCAGACGAGAACAATCCTACATCAATCGCAACTTGACCAATAACAATAGCAGCTACAAGGCCCATAGCGGTAGATAGCGGAGTAGGTGTATGAATGGCCGCCATTCGCAGCACTTCAATCCCGATGTCGGCTAACATGAGCTGGACGAAAAGCGGCACTTCTCCCCATTCATTCGGACCGATGTAATGAATAAATTCAGGTACGAATTGTTTTTCAGTAGATAGTAAATACCAAAATGGCAACATCACCAAGCTGAAAAACGTTCCAACAAACCGCACGGCACGTATAATTGTTCCAATCAACGGCGCCTGTCGATACTCTTCCGCATGTTGCAAATGATGAAAAAGTGTGACAGGCACTAGAATAACGGAAGGGGACGTATCTACAATAATTGCGATATGCCCTTCTAGTAAATGTGCTGCACAAATATCTGCACGCTCAGTATATCGGACAAACGGCATTGGATGAAATCCTTGTTTGAACAAAAACTCCTCCAATGATTTATCCGTCATCGTCATGCCGTCAGTCTCGATATGGTCCAGACGCTCCCGTATAAAACGCAAATGATCTTCATTCACAGCACCTTTTAAAAAAGCTACTACGATGTCTGTTTTTCCTTTTACGGATGCTTCATGCATTTCAAATCGTAAATCCGTCGTACGAAGTCTTCTGCGAATTAGTGTAGTGTTCGTTAAAATATTTTCCGTAAAGCCGTCTCTCGCCCCACGAATGACTTTCTCTGTATCAGGTTCCTCAGGTTGTCGCCCGGGATATGATCGGACGTCCAGAGTGAATGTAAAGCCGTCTTTCATAATGAAAACTGCTAATCCGCTTAAAATGAACTTTGCCAATTGGTCTTCAGTTTCCACAATTTCTAGTGCATGATACGGAAAATAATCCATCATGGCGCGGTCTGTCTCTTCTGTCGTATTACGTTTAAACAATTCATTGCGATACTGCATTTCTGTTAATAAGGTAGTTAAGACCTCCCCATCTACTAGTCCATTCATATAGAGAAGAAGTGCTTCTTTATCCCATAGGTGGATCAATCGACTGGTGGCATCGAATGTTTCATCTTTGCCGAATTGATTGACAAACCACCTTTCCCCTTCTCTTATAGACGTAAATAGAGTGTTGGTCACATTATGTCCTCCTATTTATCGAAAACTTCTTCGGGATTGACTCCCATCCATGTTTTCATCTGCGCTAATATCTTCTTTTCTAAGCGTGAGACTTGAACTTGAGAGATGCCGATTCGCTTGGCTATATCACTTTGCGTGTAATCTAAATAATAGCGCATATAAATAATCGTCTGATCGCGTTTATTCAATCTTGAAATAATGTCTCTCAAAGGAATATGGTCGAACACTCTCTCTGAGCGATCATCCCGAAGTTGATCCATCAACGTTAGGCTATCTCCTTCACTTTCGTATAACTGCTCATTTAAGGACGCAGGATCACGCAACGCATCAGTAGCTAATATAATATCCTCTACAGTCACATCGAGTGTTTCTGCTACTTCAGAAATCGAAGGAGAACGACCGTTATTTTTAATAAAGTCGTCTGTTGCATGCCGGATTTTGTAACTCAATTCACGTATCGTCCGTCCGACCTTTACCATACCGTCGTCTCGTAAATATCGTTGAATTTCTCCTACAATCATCGGCACAGCGTACGTTGAAAACTTCACCTCGTATGAAAGATCGAATTTGTCTATTGATTTCATCAAGCCAATACAGCCTATTTGAAATAAGTCTTCTAAATCCGCACCACGCGAAGCGAATCGCTGAACAATGGACCATACGAGTCTCGTATTTCCTTCTACCATCATTCGTCTAGCTTCTTTGTCACCCGCTTGTGATTCTTTGATGAGTTCTCTCATTTTTTCTTGTGACAATAGAGCGTGTTGCTTCTCAACAGATGCTTCCATACGTCACCTCATTCTACTTACTTCTGTAACAGGTGAAAATTTCTTTTCAAATGTCACGATAGTCCCGTTTCCAAGGGTAGAATCTACACGGATACAATCAGAGAAACTTTCCATAATGGTGAAGCCCATACCAGATCGCTCCATTTGCGGCTTAGTTGTAAACATCGGCTCCATCGCCTGCTCCACATCAAAAATTCCCATCCCCTCATCGGTTACAGTCATTTTTACGGAGCGATCATCAATCGTAGCGTGGATTGTCACAAAACTTTTTCCATCACATTCATAACCATGAATAATCGCATTCGTGACGGCTTCGGAGACAATGGTCTTAAATTCGGATATTTCTTCAAGCGTTGGATCTAGCGGTGTGATGAAGCATGTCATCGCCATTCGTGCGAGTGCTTCGTTTTGTTCTATCGCTAAAAAAGATAGCGTCAGTTCATTTTTCATGTACAACCCCTCCGATTTCGTCGATTGCATCTTCGACTGTACATTGTCTTATGGCATCCCCAAGGCCTGAAAATTGAAATATTTTTTCCATCGTGGGGGAAGGATTCAGAATCAATGTCGCTCCATTGACGGGTGCTAGGTCCCGCATTCTTCCGAGAATCAGTCCAATTCCCGCACTATCCATAAATCCTAGTTGATAAAGATCCCAAATAATTGCGCGGGTTTGTCCAGTGAAGATTGCGGTGGATACTTCTGTTCTAATTTGGTTAGCTTCGTGGTTGTCTAATTCACCTGACAGCGTGATAAGTACTATGCCATTTTCCAATTGATTAATCGTTGCCATGTCTGGTAAACGCCTCCTTCATGAAGGCATTGTCCCACATTTAGAACCGAAATCCTTTACCTTTGACAAAACTAGTCACCTATCCGCAAAGCTTCTTAGATTATGACAATCGTTTCAGATGAATCATTGATGTCGCAGTTCACTTCCAATTAAGCTCAGAACGCAAGCTCTACATGAGTATGGGCAGGGAATGTAAGATTTACACACAAAGCACAAAAAAGCCATGTACCCGGAAGTTTCCAATTACCTTGGAATACTTTGAATACATGGCTAAAAAATTATTACAGAGAATGAATAAGCGTCGGACTTGCTACTTTTTCAGCAGAAATATAAATATGATTTTGCATTAAGTTGATGGAATCATCTACTTGTTCTTTATTGGCATAAAGAACTGCTAATGGTTCCCCTTTTTCAACATAGTCACCAATTTTTTTCTTGAGCATAATTCCTACTGCGAGATCGATAACATCCTCTTTCGTTGCGCGCCCGGCTCCTAGTAACATCGCCGCAACACCTACTTCATCCGCATCCATACCGCTAATGTACCCGCTTTGCTTTGCAACAACATCTATCTGGTACTTGGCCTGCGGTAAAAGATTTGGATTGGTAATAATTTCTTCATTCCCACCTTGCGCTTGAATGAATGCGCCAAATAAACGAAGAGCCTCGCCATCGTCTATCACTTCTTGCAACTGCGCACGTGCACTTTCTTCCGTATCCGCTTTATTCGCAGCGAGCAACATTTTACTTCCTAATACTAAACAAAGCTCCGTTAGATCTTCCGGTCCTTTGCCTTGAAGTGTGTCGATCGCTTCTTTTACTTCTAAAGCATTACCGATAGCACATCCGAGCGGTTGACTCATATCTGAAATGACCGCACTTGTAGTACGCCCTACTTCATTGCCGATCGCCATCATAGCGTCTGCTAGTTGTTGCGAATCTTCCAACGTTTTCATGAACGCACCCGCACCGGTTTTAACGTCCAGAACAATAGCATCCGCTCCTGCAGCCAACTTCTTACTCATGATAGAACTGGCGATCAGCGGTATACTGTCCACTGTTGCCGTGACATCACGCAATGCGTACAACTTCTTGTCAGCAGGAGTCAAATTCCCACTTTGACCAATGACCGCGATTTTCAAATCATTGACTTGCTGAATAAATTGTTCTGTCGAAATTTCTACATGAAAGCCTTCAATTGCTTCTAGCTTATCGAGTGTCCCTCCTGTATGACCCAAACCTCGTCCACTCATTTTAGCAACCGGCACTCCGCAAGCTGCGACAAGCGGTGCCAATATGAGCGTAGTCGTATCGCCAACTCCACCTGTCGAGTGCTTGTCCACTTTTACTCCTTCAATCGCAGATAGATCGATTTGATCGCCTGATTCAGCCATGGCCATCGTCAAATACCCTTGCTCTTCAGCCGTCATTTTTTGAAAATATATTGCCATTAGAAATGCGCTAGCTTGATAATCAGGAATAGAACCGTCTGTATAACCTGTAACGAAAAATTCGATTTCCTCTTTTGATAGTATTTCTCCATCACGTTTTTTCTCAATTATGTCGACCATTCGTAACATCTATTAGTCCTCCTCAGTCAATAAAGATAAAAAGCTTTCACCATGTTCCGGCGGATCCACTTGGAAGTTTTCTGCAATCGTTGCGCCAATATCAGAAAACGTTTTACGAATAGGCAATTCACCGGAGTTTTTATTCGATGGCGAATAGACTAATAGCGGAACATATTCTCTCGTATGATCGGTTCCTTCATGAATCGGATCGTTTCCGTGGTCTGCTGTAATGATCAATAAATCATTTGGACGAAGAGCTGCTATGATTTCAGGCATGCGTGCATCGAATTCTTCCAACGCTTTACCATAACCGATCGGATCACGTCTGTGACCGTACAACGCATCAAAGTCGACTAAGTTCACAAAGCTAAGTCCTTCGAAATCTTTCTTCATGACATCCACTAATTTGTCGACACCGTCCATATTACCGCTCGTACGAACCGCTTCTGTCACACCTTCTCCATTATAAATATCTGCAATTTTACCAATCGCGATAACATCATAATTTTTATCCTTTAATTCGTTCATTACCGTTTTGCCAAAAGGTTTTAATGCATAGTCATGACGATTTGTCGTCCGTTTAAACGAGCCAGGCTCACCAACGAACGGCCTCGCTATGACACGACCGACTAAATACTCGGGGCGCATAGTTAACTCTCTTGCGATTTCACAAATACGATATTGTTCTTCAATCGGAATAATATCTTCATGCGCCGCTATTTGTAATACAGGATCTGCAGAAGTGTAGACAATCAATGCCCCCGTTTTCATATGTTCTTCGCCCAGCTCTTCAATGATTTCCGTACCGCTAGCGGGCTTATTCGCAATCACTTTCCGACCCGTTTTCAATTCTAACTCATCGATTAGTTCTTGCGGAAAACCATTTGGATAGACTTTAAACGGTTGATCGATCAATAACCCCATAATCTCCCAATGACCTGTCATCGTATCTTTACCAACTGAAGCTTCTTCCATTTTCGTATAATACCCTTGCGCTTCGTCTTGTGCACGTAACCCTTTGATTGGTGCAATATTTGCCAATCCAAGGCGCTCAAGATGAGGTAAATGAAGTCCGTCCATTTCTTCTCCAATATGCCCTAGCGTATTTGAGCCTACATCGCCAAATGCCTCCGCATCCGGTGCTTCCCCAATACCGACAGAATCTAAGACGATTAAATGAACTCGATTATAACGTAATTTTTTCAAAGTAAACCCTCCAATTAATATTGTTATGCCCTCGGATGATACATACTATATACATCTTTTAATCGTTTCTTGCTTACGTGCGTGTAAAGTTGCGTAGTGGAAATGTCGGCATGACCAAGCATTTCCTGCACAGCCCTTAAATCAGCGCCATTTTCGATCAAATGCGTCGCAAATGAATGCCGTAGCAAGTGAGGTGAAATCACCTTTTGGATATTCGCTTCTCTTCCGGCGTCTTTAAGAATTTTCCAACACCCTTGACGAGTAAGGCGTCTGCCGTGCATATTTAAAAACAGCGCGTCAGTAGATGGAGATGTACCAACACAAACGGGACGTGATTCATTTACATATCGACTACATGCATCAACCGCTGAACGACCTAGGGGCACAATGCGCTCCTTACTACCTTTACCGAACACACGAACAAATCCCATAGTCAAGTGAAGATCAGTTAAATCAATCGCTATTAATTCACTTACCCGCATTCCGGTACCATATAACAATTCTAGTAAAGCCACATCACGTATTCCTCTAGCATTCGAACAATCAATCGAATCTAGTAATAACTCAATTTCAGGAACAGATAATACATCCGGTAACTTCTGTTCGATTTTCGGCAACTCAATATGAATAGTACAATCATGTGTTGTCACTTGTTCTCTTACTAAAAACTGATGAAATGAACGGATAGAGGAAATATGACGTGACAGCGTCCTGCTAGATTTCCCACTGTCTTTTAACTTCTGCAAATATTGTAAAACGATAGGACGTTCAATCGAGTTAAGCGTTTCCAAAGATAAACTTTCTAAAAAACGAAGATATTCCACTAGATCCCGCTTATAGGATTTTACTGTATTTTGAGCAAGTTGTCTTTCTACAGTTAGAAAGTGTACATAATCCTCAAGTGCGAACTGCGCTTCTTTCATACTACATGGCTCCTTTCATATAAAAAGTAAAAAAAGGACAGCACTTATGCCATCCCGTCGTCTTCATTCTTTTTTTCTGTATCTTTATCTTTACAACGATGACAAATACCGTGAAAAGTGAGCCAGTGGTCTTTTACTTTAAACCCGTAACGACTTTCCACCACTTTTTCCACTTCTCCGAGTAAGTCTTCTTGAATCTCGTCTACAGTTCCACAATCCAGACAAATCAAGTGGTGGTGAAAACGTGTCGCTCCTTCTTCTCGAAGGTCATAACGCGCTACACCGTCGCCAAAATTAATTTTATCAACTACTTTTAACTCTGTTAATAACTCTAATGTGCGGTACACAGTAGCTAACCCGATATCAGGTGCTTTCTCTTTTACGAGAAGAAATACTTCTTCCGCACTTAGATGATCTTCTTCGTTTTCAAGAAGAACCGCTACAGTCGCTTCACGCTGAGGCGTCAACTTGTAGCTGGCCCCGTGTAACTGCTTCTTAATGCGCTCAATTCGGCTTTCCATACGACGCCCCCCTCAATTGTATCTAGTATACCAAACTGACTTTCCAGATGACAATAGAAAGGAAATGTTCAGCTTGTATTAATACATAATAGAAACTAACTAATAAAATGAAAGATCGTTAATTCAAGCAGCTGAATGATCAAAAGTAAGCCGATCAATAAAGGTACCGCTGATAGTGGACGGTCTTTCTTATGTGCAGGTGCAGTAAAAAAGGGCGGGTTCAACACAGTACATAAAATTAGGAAAACTAAACATCCTAAAAATTGAAATGGGAACCACCACACCGCATACATTACTAACTTCATGCCGGTTGATAGAAAATACGTAGAGGACAGTCCAAATACTACACATTTTGTAGCCCCTACAAACATAATGATGAAGCGGACTCTTTTATATTTTGAAAGAATCATGACCAGCGCTATAAAACTACTCGTCACTATGAGCGGCGACCAAATAGAAGCGTCCGATCCTTTTACTACTCGTTGATCGAATAATCCAACGAATGGTTCAAATGATGCAATAGGCCATTCTCTAAATAACAAAGCGCCTCCGATATAACTGATTGCGAGTATAACGAATAAATAAATAAAAGACAATGATCGAGCCATAAATAGGACACCTCCGCAATGTTTGTACAACATATGCTTGTCCTATACAAAATAGCTCTACTTTTTCAAATCATAGACTTTTTGCGTACCATACCGCCACAACAGTCTTCGCATCATAAATACGTTCATTTGCGATGAGTTCATCCGCTTCTTCCGTAGACACTTCGAGAACTTCTATAAATTCGTCTTCATCTCCAACTGCAGGTTGGTCTACTTTCACTAAATCCGTTGCTACATACAAATGAATAATCTCATCCGCAAAACCCGGCGAGGTAGAAAACGTCTGTAAATATGTAAATGAATTCGCACGATATCCTGTTTCTTCTTCTAATTCACGAATCGCAGTAAGTTCAGGCTTTTCTCCCGGTTCAATTTTGCCGGCTGGAATCTCTAGCATCGTACGCTCCAATGGTTTTCTAAATTGCTCTACTAAAACTAGCTTTCCATCGTCCGTTAATGCAATGATTGCAACAGCTCCAGGATGTTTAACCAATTCTCGTTTGGCAATTTTTCCGTCTGGTAATTCTACTTCATCTACTTGCATGGAAATGACTTTACCTGTAAATATTTTTTCTGTCGAGAGGGTTCGCTCTTCAAACTTCATCCTATCTTCAACCCTTTCTATTGGTTTTCTAGTTATAATTCATTGTACCATGAAAGGTAAAGGAGTGAAGTAAATGAAGTTGCGTACACTAGGTTCTAGTGAATTACTCGTATCTGAATTAGGTCTTGGCTGTATGTCACTGCCTGCCGAGCTTGAACCTGCACGTTATGTGCTTGAAGCCGCAATGGACAGCGGTATAAACTATTTTGATACAGCAGATCTGTACGACAAAGGAATAAATGAAGAAATTATAGGAAACGTATTAAAAGAACATAGACAAGATTTAATCATTGCAACAAAGGTAGGGAATAAATGGACGCCAGATAAAGAAGGTTGGACATGGGATGCTTCTAGAGAATATATAATGGAGGCAGTAAAGGATAGTCTTCACAGATTGCAACTGGATTATATCGACTTATACCAATTGCATGGAGGTACGATGGAAGATTCTGTAGATGAAACGATTGAAGCATTTGAAGAATTAAAGAAAGAAGGGATTGTTCGGGAGTATGGTATATCCTCCATTCGACCGAATGTGATCGAACGTTTCCTAAAAAACAGTACTGCGGTTTCCGTCATGATGCAATACAATTTATTGGATCGACGACCGGAAGAATATTTTTCGATGATTACACAATTCGGTGCGTCAGTCGTTACACGCGGAACTTTAGCTAAAGGATTATTAACTGACGAAGGAAATAAACGAGTGGAAAAGATGGACGGTTTTGCTTCGTATAGACAAGATGATCTGCAGCAGACAGTACAAGCCTTGTCAAAGGAAACTGACGACATGCATGCATACGCGCTCGCATTCGCTCTCAGACCAAAAGCGGTAGCCTCAGCACTTATCGGCTCCCGCACAGTTGAACAATTACAACAATCCGTAGATGCCTATCAGACAACTACTGATCCTCAGCTAGTAGAGAAACTAATGCAGTCAACTATACAGCATCGGTATGAGCAACATCGACTGAGTTGAATAGCTCTCAATAAGATTTTGTAAATATACTTGTTGATTCACCATATTATGTATAACTCTCTCATTTATTTATATAAAAGCGAGTTTGATTATCGCGATTGGATGAAGTGAAGCTGACTTAGAGTGTGCGGCTTGCGCTTCTAGACGATATGCTTTCTAGAAAGGGATGCGGTGAACTATAAAGACAAAATGAGCTCCTAACTTAAAATAAATGCCTATTAAAAACGGGGCTGTCCAGAAAGTCAGTAAGAACTGAGTTTCTGTGACAACCCTTTTTCCCATGAAACGAATAGAAGAATCCTCTCTTCGCCGTTCCTTTCCGTTCCAGGCGGACGCGTTCGGGAGGGGTCGCAGTGAACCATACCGCTCCGCTAGCGCTACGCCGGATGTTTCACTTGTCGACCTGATCCTCCCCGAGTCGCCGCCTAGAACGAAAATCCACTCGATGTCTTGCTTCAAATAGGTACAAAAAAATCGCCCTTTCTAGTAGAATAAAGTTACCAAACCCACTCTACGAAAGAACGATTTTTTATGCGCAATCCAAAGATTACTTACGAACAGTATACCACAGAACAGCTCACCTTCCCTATAGAAGAACCTAGTGCATCGCTCCGTGGCCTTGAAAAGGTTCATACGGAGTTCGGAATCGTCGCACTGGTTCACAATCTGTTGAAAGTAGCGGGCATCCGCCGGCTACTTTCAACTGTGAACGACTACAAACCAAAATCAGGCGGAGAAAAACAAATAGTTTTTCTCCGCCTGTTTATTTTAAGCGATTACTAGTTAGCCTCCTGTGCTTTAAATCGAAGCAAGATTTTATTTACTTTCTGTAGTTGCATTCAATAAAGCTACGTCTTTTTTTGTAGCTACTGGGGTTGTGCGTGATTCGTTAGATGTTTTTACTAACTCTTTCTTTTTAGTTGGGATCATGTTGAAAATGATATTTAATAAGATAGCCGTAATACTACCTAGCACGATTCCATTACTTGTTAAAATCTGAATCGTCTCAGGTAAGTTTGAGAAAAGGTCTGGTACGACTGAAACGCCTAGACCGATACCAATCGAACAAGCAACGATCATTGCATTATCTTCAGATTTTGAAATGACCGGACTAAGCATTTTAATCCCTTGTGAAACGACCATACCAAACATCGCAACCATTGCCCCACCAAGAACCGCATTCGGAATAATAGTAGCCAGCGCCGCTACTTTAGGCAAAAACCCTAACGAAATGAGCATAATTGCTGTAACAAATATCACTTTCCGTGATTTCACGCCAGATAATTGCATCAATCCTACATTTTGTGAAAATGTAGTATACGGAAACGCATTAAAAATTCCACCGATGACGGAAGCTAATCCTTCTGCGCGATAGCCTTTTTCCAATTTACTTTGATCGATCGTTTCTTCACAAATATCCCCAAGTGCAAAATATACACCTGTAGACTCGACTAACGACACCATCGCGACAAGTGTCATAATGGCAATTGGCAAGAAGTGAAATGTTGGTGTAGCTAAATAAAACGGCATGACCATATGAACGTACGACGCATCTTGAACATTAGCAAAGTCCACAACACCAAGAAATACCGCTACTACCGTCCCGACAACCAAGCCTAGTAAAATGGCGATTGACTGCAAAAAACCTGTCGAGAAACGATATAATAACACGATAAATAGCAATGTACCGAATGACAACGCAACATTCGTAATCGAACCAAAGTCTTCTGCACCTTGCCCTCCACCCATATTGTTAATCGCTACCGGAATTAACGTAATACCAATAATTGTAACGACTGAACCTGTAACAATCGGTGGAAAGAAACGTACCAAGCTTCCAAAAAATCTACTGATGAAAAATATAATGACACCGGAAGCAATGACGGCACCATAAATAGCTGAAATTCCGTATTCATTTCCAATTAAAATCATCGGACCAACAGCAGTAAATGTACAACCTAAAACGACTGGTAGCCCTATTCCAAAATATTTATTACGAGAGATTTGTAAAATAGTCGCAATCCCACACATTAAAATATCAATTGATACAAGATATGTTAGCTGTGTAGGAGTTAACCCTATTGCGTTACCGACAATCAACGGAACTAATACAGCCCCTGCATACATTGCGAGCAAATGCTGAAAACCGAGTACCGTCGTTTTCATTACAGATTTTCCTCCCCGACAAATTGCACTTTTCCATTCGCTAATGACTGAACTTCAGCCAGTGATTCCACTCGAATACCCGACGTACGCATCATTTTCCCGCCAGGTTGGAAACTTTTTTCAATGACAATGCCTACCCCGGCAAGTTGCGCGCCTGCTTGTTTAACAATTTCTATTAATCCAAGTGCAGCCTGACCATTTGCCAAGAAATCATCAATTAATAACACAGTATCCGCAGATGAAATGAAATCCTTCGATACAGAAATATCATTAGTTTCACCTTTAGTAAACGAATGAACTTTCGCGGAGTATAAATGATCCGTTAATGTAAGAGATTTACGTTTTCTTGCAAACACTACAGGTACTCCGAGCAGAAGCCCTGCCATCGTAGCTGGTGCAATTCCAGAAGATTCAATTGTGACGATTTTCGTAATTTGTTGATCACTGAAACGCGAGACAAATTCCTTCCCAATCTCTTGCATCAATACTGGATCGATTTGGTGATTTAAAAAGGAATCGACTTTCAATACCTCTTCCGATAATACTTTTCCTTCTTGTCGAATCTTTTCTTTTAGCAACTCCACGCTGTTAAGCTCCCTTCGATTTTGCGAATAAAAAAACGTATATGCCATTTCCCCCATATAAACTATGAGAGAGCGACATCTACGCTTGTAAAGATGAAAAAGCATTTTCCTATCAAAAGACAAGAAAGCTGCTTTTCATTCTCTCATAGGCGATCCATTTACGGTAGATCGGTAGAAACTTACGGGCCATATTCCCGCGATTATATGAGACCTATTTAACTGAATGGTAACAGTATAGCACGATTCGACAAATTATCAATACTTAATTCTTCCAAATATATTATGTACAATTCTCTTATTTATCCGAATAAAACAGATGAAAGATAGATCACAAAACCGACAGTAAAACTGCTTGCTACTGTATTAAATAAAACAATTTGTGCTGCCAGCTCCGATTCTACATCATATTCCAAAGCCAGCGTAGAGCTGTTGCGCGAGGTTGGAAAAGAACTTGCAATCCACAATGACTGCGCAGTAATGCCGTCTATTTTCAATAGTATTAGTAAGATGAAAGCAATGGTTGGCGATAAAACGAGTCGACCAAATGCGCTTAAGAAAATTAATCGGTTCCATAATGTTTTCACGCGAATTTGCGCAAGTTGGGCACCAAGAGTAATTAAAGCAATTGCGATAAATGCGTCAGAGAGGTGACCAATCGGCACTTCTACAAAATTCGGCAATTGTATGGAAGTTAGATTCAATAAAGCTCCAAGCCATAACGCATGTATAATCGGCATCTTGAGAAATTCTTTTATAATTTCTATCCCCGATCGTGTAGAAGAAACCAAATTATATAAACCGTAAGAGTATGTTAACAAGTTCTGGTAAACAATTAAGACAATTTGAATCGATACACCTAGCGGATTTGCATGAAACACTAACTGGCTGACAGGCAAACCGTAGTTTCCCGAGTTAATGAGCACAATACTATTTTTCATGACAGCGGTTTGTTGACGGTTGAGGCGCAACATTTTACTGAATACATGGCCGACTACAATAAGTGATGTAGAAAATAACACGACAAACAACAATACTTCGAGCAACACTTCAACATTAATAACTGTATGGTATAAATTCATAAACACGGCTGCCGGAATAAGACAGTACGTTAAAATATTACCCAATGCTTTTACATTAAAAGTGAACTTTATTTGCAAAACGACACCAATTCCTAATAAAATTAACATCGGTGTGATAACATTTACAAAGACAATGAGTAAATACTCCACAAAGGACACTCCTTTCTGTTGTCTACACTATATACTTCTCAGAACAATCTTCATAGAATTTAGGAGGCCATACATTGGTACAATCAAAAACAGAAAAACCTACGAAACATTTACACTTTCCGAAGAGCCAGTGGATTTTATTAGCTGGGATTTTATTTATTGCGGCTACTCTTCGTTCACCACTCACTTCTGTCGGGCCCATCATCGGTTCGATCCGTGAGCAACTACATATTTCCAATTCACTCGCAGGTTTTTTAACTACTATTCCGTTGCTGGCCTTCGCAATCGTTTCGCCGTTTGCTCCAAGACTTTCTAAACGTTATGGTTTGGCACCTACACTTTTTTATTCCATGCTTATTCTGATGGCGGGTATTTTGCTGCGTTCCGAAGGTTCTAGCTCGTTGTTGCTGATCGGTACATTTTTAATCGGTGTCGGCATTGCGTTCGCCAATGTATTATTACCTAGTTTATTGAAGCTAAGCTTTCCATTACATATCGGTTTAATGACTGGTTTATATTCTGTTTCCATGAACTTATCGGCCACAGTAGCTTCTGGCATTGCAGTTCCTATTGCTAATGAGACGTCTTACGGTTGGCAAGGCGCTTTAGGTATATGGGGGATTATCACATTTATTGCCATCATCGTATGGATTCCACAAATTCGTGTGAAGAGGGAAAAAGAGAAAGAAATCAACAAAACAATTAAAATACATGCCGCAACACCAGTATGGAAATCTCCTGTTGCTTGGTTTGTTACATTCTTTATGGGCTTACAATCATTTCTGTTCTACACAACTTCTTCATGGATGCCTGTCGTGTTGCAAGATAGCGGTATGTCAGATGAGGCGGCAGGTTGGATGCTGTCACTCATTCAATTCTCTCAATTGCCGATGGTCTTCATTATCCCCGTCATTGCGGATAAAGTACGCAATCAAAGAGGATTAGTATTAACTGTTTTCGCTTGCTATGTCATCGGCTATGGCGGTGTTTTAGTAGGCAGTGAAAGTTTGAATGCTGTATGGATGATTTTCATCGGGCTTGCAGGTGGAGCAGCTTTTGGATTATCTATGATGTTTTTCACATTACGCTCAAGTACACCTGAGGAAGCCGCTTCTTTATCCGGAATGGCACAATCTGTCGGCTACTTACTAGCAGCGATCGGACCTGTTCTATTCGGTTACTTACATGACTGGACAGGTACGTGGACTTTACCGCTATATGTATTTTTATTCATCGCTTTTCTACTGTTGATCAGTGGTCTAGGTGCCGGAAAAAACCGCCACTTATTTTCAGATGGAAAAGTTTAATAATAAAAAGTCGAAACAACATCTAAATATTAGGATTATATACAAAGTCTCTAAAATGAACTTGGCAGAGAAAAATTATTCGTTTTTCTCTGCCAGGTTTTACTAATAGGCACTTGTTCTAAGTTAGGAGCACATATCTATAGTTAGTTCACCCCGGGTTCTCCACGAAAGCGTCCTTCTGAAACGCAACGTAAAGACATTTCCTACATATCTCTTTGTCATCAGCTCAACACTTAGCCTTTAAAAACGATAACTCAATAGTTAACATATCGATTCACTTTAAACTATCCAGCCAACCAATAATTTGTTTTCACAAGTAAAAGACCATTATAGAAATCAGATGTAACTGATTTCTGAACGGCCTCACTACTTGTGTCTACTTCTTTATTCATAAATCCAGCTCAGCAGAAATCGGACAATGATCACTTCCGAATACTTCTGCATGGATCGTTGCACGGTGTAAACAAGACTGTAATGCACTAGAAATAATGATGTAATCGATACGCCAGCCAATATTACGCGCACGAACATCCCGCATATATGACCACCACGTGTATGCCCCTTCATTCGTTGGATGCAAATGACGGAATGTATCTATAAATCCACTCGCAAGCAAATCTGACATTTTACTACGTTCTTCAATCGTAAAGCCTGAATTACCTTTATTAGATTTCACATTACGAATATCGATTTCCTCATGCGCTACATTAAGATCACCGCAATAAACAACTGGCTTTCTTGCATGCAACATCGCCAAGTGAGCAAACATTTCATCTTCCCACTCCAGTCGATAAGATAAACGAGCGAGATCTCGTTGTGCATTTGGTGTATAGCAAGTGACTAAATAAAACTGTTCAAATTCCAACGTAATGACCCGGCCTTCTGGTTCGTCATTTGCATCATTTAATCCATAGTGAACTGAAAGCGGTTGTTGCTTCGTAAAGATCGCTGTACCGGAGTATCCTTTTTTCTCTGCATAATTCCAGTATTGATAATACCCCGTTAACGGTAAGTCAATTTGCCCTTCTTGGCATTTGATTTCTTGTACGCAAAATATATCTGCGTTCATTTCGTGAAAGAAATCCATAAAGCCCTTTTTCACACAAGCTCGGATCCCGTTTACATTCCAAGAAACTACTTTCAACCTAACACGACCTATCTACGTGTAATAATTTAATTGCCATTAAAACTAACTGCTAGTTTCGCTGCAAGTTCTGCATTTGATTTAACTAAAGCGATATTTGCTTCTAAACTTTTTCCACCGGTTAACTGCTGTACTTTCTTCAACATATGCGGAGTCAATTCTTTACCAGTCACACCAAGTTCCTTCGCTTCTTGCAAAGCATCAGACACTAACTTTTCCATATATTGTTCATCCATTGCGTATTGTTCAGGAATAGGATTGGCAATTATCGCGCTTCCTTCAAGCCCTAAGTTCCATTTTACACGTAGCATCTCTGCAATCATATCGATATCGTCAATTTGATAGTCGACATGATGCGCACTGCTTCTCGTATAAAATGCAGGGAAAATATCAGTTTGATATCCCATTACCGGCACACCTTTTGTTTCTAAGTATTCCAGTGTTTTTCCTAAATCAAGAATAGATTTAGCCCCTGAACAAACAACAGCCACACTTGTACGTGCAAACTCGTCTAAATCAGCTGAAATATCCATCGTCTCTTCCACTCCACGATGCACTCCGCCAATTGCGCCTGTTGTAAAGACGCGAATTCTGGCCAAGTCTGCAAAGAACATCGAAGCCGCCACAGTTGTTGCACCTGGCTTTTTCGTAGCGATTAAGTAGCTAATATCTCGTCTTGATGCCTTCACAACACCTTTGCTATCACCAAATCTTTCTAACTCCTCATCTGACAAACCAATTTTAATCTTGCCGTCCATAATCGCGATTGTTGCAGGTACCGCACCGTGATCCCGCACTATTTGCTGAACTTCCCGCGCCGCCTGCACATTCTCAGGAAATGGCATACCGTACGTAATAATAGTAGATTCCAATGCAACTAAAGGTTTATCATATTTCATAGCTTCGATCACTTCTTCTGAGTACGAAACATATCTTCTCATCCAAAATTCCCCCTAACCGTTCATTATCTATATATTTATAATAATCATTCTACAGATGTAGTCAATGGCCCGCTTCAATTACTTGTGAGATCTTATAGCTTTCCAAATCCCATTCTGTCGGCTGATCAAGTACTACTTGCGATAAAATTTTACCGAGTAATGGTCCCACAGTGAGTCCGGAAGAACCTAAGCCATTCGCTATCCACAGTGACGGAAAACCTGGGACTTGACCTAGTACTGGCATAAAGTTTGGAGTGTGCGGACGAATCCCTACACGAACTTCATTTACTTGCGCTTGATATAAGTCAGGTGCGATTGGCAAAGCGTGCTTCAGTATTTCTAGTATACCACCTGCTGTCGGCTGAATAGCAAAATCTTCTATATCTTCGTGAGTTGCACCCGCCACAAAGCGCCCTTTTTGAAAAGGAACTATGTATTGTGTGCTTGGCGGCATAATGACAGGCCATTCACCGGAAGTATGATGGTCTGTCTGCAAATGAAGAAGTTGTGCTTTTTGTCCTTTTACTAATAAGTTTAATCCAAGAGGCGCGATAAATTCTGGAGCCCATGCACCCGCTGCGAGAATGATTTCGTCTGCTCGAATGAGTTCACCTGAGACGACTACGCCACAAATAGTCCCTTCTTCGACAAAAGGAGAAGCAGAACCATGAATGATTTTGACACCACGCTTACTCGCCACTCGTTCCATCGCTTCTCGCAGACGATCTCCTTCTACTTTTGCGCCTCCTGCTATCCAAAGCGCATGATATTCTTCAGCCAATATCGGCACATGTTCAGCAAGTTGTTCGGCATGTACTAAGCGGACGTCCCCTATTTCTGGAGATGTGATTCTCCGTTCTTCTACTAATTTCTTCTTTTTTTGCAGACGCTCTATATCTGCATGAATCGCCAATGCACCTACTTTTTTATATCCCGTTTCCATTTCCCCTTCTTCTTCTAATGAACGGATCAACTCGGGGTAATAAGCAGCTCCCGCTGAAGCCAGCGCATACCACGCTTTATTACGTCTTTGCGAAGCCCACGGACAAATAATACCAGCAGCCGCTTTCGTTGCCTGGCCGGGCTCTTGTCTATCAATAACAACTACTTCTGTTGTCTTATTCGAAAGATGATAAGCAGCAGAAATTCCAACAATTCCTGCCCCTACAATTATAATTTTCTTCAAAAAAAACCACTCCTAATTGTATACGTTTCAAAATCTACAAACTTTTCACTTTATTTTTTCGGAAAAAGTTGTATAATTATTTTATTCGAAATATTCGTTTCGGAATATTCCACACCTTGAGGAGATCTGATGATTATGACAAGATTACCTATGCAAATTCAACTTACTCAAAACAAAAAAGAAAAACCAGACCCATCTACCCTTGTTTTCGGAAAAACATTTACAGACCACATGCTTATTATAGATTATGAAGAAGGTAAAAGTTGGCACAATCATCGTATCGTACCTTATGCTCCTCTAACTTTAGATCCTGCTGCCATCGTCTTACATTACGGCCAAACGGTTTTCGAAGGAATGAAAGCATATCGCTCTAAAGAAGGAACAATTCGTTTGTTCCGTCCAGAAGAAAATATGAAACGTCTAAACTACTCATTAGATCGACTGTGCATGCCAAGAATCGACGAAGAGAATGCACTTTACGCTCTTAACCAGTTATTGCAAATTGAGGAAGATTGGATTCCTACGCTTGATGGTACGTCATTATACATTCGGCCATTCGTCATTGCAACAGAAGCTTTCCTAGGCGTTGCTCCTGCTAAAAAATATCAATTCTTTATGATTCTATCACCTGTCGGATCTTATTATAAAGAAGGCATCCACCCAGTGAAGATTTTAGTGGAAAATGAGTTTGTCCGCGCCACAAAAGGTGGAACAGGTAGCGCAAAGACGGCTGGAAACTACGCTTCTGCTTTAAAAGCACAAGAAGCTGCAGATCTAGCAGGCTACTCGCAAGTTCTATGGCTTGA
Source organism: Sporosarcina sp. PTS2304 (assembly GCF_003351785.1). Taxonomy (GTDB): domain Bacteria; phylum Bacillota; class Bacilli; order Bacillales_A; family Planococcaceae; genus Sporosarcina. Next base: position 703,739 of record NZ_CP031230.1, on the reverse strand, counting down.
CGGTGTAGAACGAAAATATGTCGAAGAAGTAGGAAGCATGAATATTTTCTTCAAAATCAATGGAGAAGTCGTTACTCCTGCGATCAACGGTAGCATTCTTGAAGGAATCACAAGAAAATCGATCCTGCAGCTCTTACGTCACTGGAATGTACCTGTAGCTGAACGGAAAATTTCTATGGAAGAAATTAAAGTCGCTTATGAAAATGGTGAACTTGAAGAAATTTTCGGCACTGGAACAGCAGCTGTCATTTCTCCAGTGGGCGAATTGAATTGGGATGGTTATAAAATGGTCATCGGTAATGGCGAAACGGGTAAACTTTCTCAACAACTTTACGATACATTGACTCATATCCAGACAGGAACGGAAGAAGATCCATTTGGTTGGGTGTATGAAATTAAAAAACACATTGCGCAATTAGCATAAGAATATTAGTAAACTACACCACTTTGCCTTGTCGGGAAAGTGGTGTAGTTTTTTTGCAAGGTTGTGTCTACAGGACAGTTGGGGTTCGTCCAGAAGTTAGAGTAGGGTAAATAGCTCTTCCTGTATAGTGCAGAAAAATAGTGTACGTGTGAGGATTCTCCTGAGAGAAACCGGACGCTTTCCTGAGGGGGACGCATCCGGCTAAAACGCAACGTAATGAAATACCTAACGTCTTCCATCACTAATCCGTTGAATCCCAACTATCTAGAACTAACAATCCAGCGGTTACAACCTCTCTCCTAAAGAAAGCTGAAAAGTGCAGTGTAGTGCAAGCCGGCGACTCAGGAAGGATCAGGTCGACAGGTGAAACAACCAAAGGAGCAAAGCGACTGGTTGGTTCACCGCGACCCCTTCTGAACGCGTCCGGCTGAAACGCAACGTAACGACATCCCTTGCGTCTCCCATCACTCTAATCCGTTGAATCCCAACTATCTAGAACTAACAACCTAATAATCCAATCTTCTCTTCTATCCGTTCAGCAACAAACCTTCACAAACCATCAACATATATACTCACCCTATGCGAAATGACAAATAAGCCTTTTGAATAAGAAAAAGACCATCACATAAAATCAGACAATACTGACTTCCTGGACAGTCTCTTTCATAAATTATACCGACAACAACGCAGCATCACTCGTCAATTGTTCTCCGCGAATCCGCTGGAACTCCGCCATTAACTTCGCAATCGTCAAATCTTTCTTTTGCTCTTCCTCCACTTCTAAAATAATCTGTCCCTTATCCATCATAATCAAACGATTTCCAAGGTCTAGCGCCTGCTGCATATTATGCGTTACCATCAACGTAGTGAGCTTGTCTTGCTCTACCAGACGCTTAGTCAAATCTGTAATTAACTCTGCACGTGACGGATCGAGTGCCGCGGTATGCTCATCTAACAACAAAATAGAAGGCTGAGTGAACGTCGCCATTAGTAATGATAGCGCTTGACGTTCTCCACCTGATAACAAACCAACTTTGGCTGTCATCCGATTCTCTAGGTTTAAATGCAATGTTTCAAGAGACGTACGGAATACATCTTTACGTTTTTTATCCACCCCACGGCGAAGAGAACGTAGTTTATTGCGTGAATAAGCCATAGCCAAATTTTCTTCAATCGTCATGGTGGGAGCAGTCCCTGCCATCGGATCTTGGAACACACGTCCAATCATTCTTGAACGTTTGAATTCCGCTAATCGCGTCACATCTTTATTATCAATATAAATCGAACCGAAGTCTGGAGACAATGCACCAGAAATCATATTCATCATAGTCGATTTACCTGCCCCATTACTTCCGATGACTGTTACAAAATCACCTGGTTGCAAATGAAGATTTATTTGATCAAGTGCCACTTTTTCATCAGGAGTTGCTTCGTTGAAAATCTTATTAATGTTGTCTAGTTTCAGCAATGCTGTGACCTCCTTGTGACGCTTTCATTTCCAATCGCTCTGTTTGCCTTTTTGCTTTCCGTGCTTTTTCACGGCGTTTTTCCAAAATTTGCGGAATGATTAATGCAGCAATAACAATAACTGCGGTAATCAATTTCATATCTCCTGAGTCTAGTATTTTCACACGCAACGACAATCCTAGGACGATTCTATAAATAACCGCTCCGATAATGACTGCCAATGTCGTACGGAAAATCGTTTTCGTTCCAAAAATCGCTTCCCCAATAATTACGGAAGCTAGCCCGATAATAATCATACCAATTCCCATACCGTTATCAGCAAATTTACCGTATTGTGCAATTAATGAACCTGAAAATGCGACAAGTGCATTGGAAATTCCAAGACCTAAAATGACCAAAGTATCCGTATTTGCTGAGAAACTACGAATCATCTTTTTATTATCACCAGTCGCTCGAATCGCCAATCCCAATTCAGTCTGTAGGAACCAGTCCGCAATAATTTTAATAATAATCGTCACAACAATCATTAAACATAACGTGCCCCATGTAGAAGGCAGATGGCTAATGCCTAATCCGCCGAGAAAGCCATTGATTGCCTCGTCCACTCCGAGACTACTCCAAAATGCTTGGAACTTACTAAAAATCGTTTCTGCATTCAAAAGTGGAATGTTCGGGCGGCCTACTGAACTTTCAGTAGTCAGTCCCATTATCCGAAGGTTTATCGAGTATAGAGCTATCATCATGAGGATTCCGGATAATAGTGGATTGATCTTTCCTTTGGTATGTAATAACCCTGTTATACATCCCGCAAAAAAACCGACCAAAATAGCAGTAAGTGTTGCGACAAGCGGATGATAATCGAACACGATCATCGTAGCCGCTACAGCTGCGCCTGTTACAAAACTTCCGTCCACTGTTAAATCTGGAAAATCAAGCACTCGGAATGTTAGATACACTCCGAGTGCCATAATCGCATAGATGATGCCCTGCTCAACTGAGCCAAATACAGCTGAAAACATGCAAGATCATCTCCTAGTTTATTCTACAATTTCTGCATTCCAATCATCTTGAATTTCAAGATCAATTGTTTCCGCAGTCTTTTTATTTACCATCAACTTTAAATTTTGTGGTACTTGTACAGGTAATGTTTCAGTTTTCGCTTCACCTGTCAGAACTTTAACAGCCATTTCTCCAGCTTCATAACCGATATCATAGTACTCGAAACCGTATGCACCTAGTCCGCCACGTTTTACTGAATCGAATTCCCCGACCATCATAGGAATTTTATTATCATTTGCTACAGAGATCACTGATTCTAATGCAGAAACAACTGTGTTATCTGTGATGATATAGAATGAATCAACTGAACCAATCAATGATTCTGCTGCTTGTTTAACGTCTGCTGAAGTTGCAACCGACGCTTCCACTACTTCCATATCCATATCTTTCAAGATTTCTTTTACAGAATCTACTTGAAGACGAGAATTCTGTTCTCCAGAGTTAAAAATCATACCTACTTTTTTTGCGCCTACATTATCTTTCAAAAATTTCATCGTGTTTGAAATAGCGTCCGGATGATTATCAATTGTTCCCGTTACGTTACCGCCTGGTTCTTCGTTAGAAGCAACTAGCTCTGCCGCTACCGCATCTGTTACTGATGTAAAGATTATAGGAATATCCTGAGTAGCACTAGCTGCTGCCTGTGCACTCGGTGTAGAGTTGGCAAATATTAAATCCACTCCTGCACCTGCCAAGTTATTTGCAATTGTGGAGTTTGAACTATTATCATTTTGCGCATTTTGCTTATCATATTCGACTTCCAAACCAGCGTCTTCAATAGCTTTTTGGAAGCCTTCTAATGCAGCGTCTAAAGATGGATGTTCAACGATTTGCGTGACGCCAATTGTATATTTTTCTTTACCGCTGTCTTTATCATCATTATTGTTGTCTGTAGTTGCACCTGATGAATCATCTTTCCCTCCGCATGCAGCCAGAACGAGCACAATACTAAAAAGTGCAACTGCATAAGTTATCCAACGTTTTCTCATCCAAAATCCCCCTATTATATGTTCTATCGCCTGTCGGTATATTCAGAAAAGGCAATAATTATACGTAATCGTACCCTTTACACGGCTATCCGTCAATGGAATTTTCCATATTGTAAGTAAATTCTCACAAAAAATAGCCCATCGCAAGTTGAAATTTGCGATAGGCTAGTTTTTATGGCTTTACTCATTCATTTCATAGTTTAAAAATTGTTTCGTGCGATATTCTTTTGGTGCTTTGAATAGTTCATCCGGAGTTCCTGATTCAATGATTCTACCTTCATCCATGAAGATGACTCGGTTGGCGACATTACTAGCGAATTCCATTTCATGCGTCACAACGATCATTGTCATATGTTCTTCGGCTAAATTTCTCATAACGTGCAACACTTCTTTTGTCAGTTGTGGATCAAGCGCTGAAGTAGGCTCATCAAACAATAAAATTTCCGGATTCATCATTAATGCCCGCGCAATCGCTACACGTTGTTTTTGACCACCAGACAATCTAGAAGGTAGTTCATCAATTTTAGATGCGAGACCTACCTTTTCAAGAAGTTCAATCGCTCGGTTACTCATTTCTTTAGTCTTTTCTTTCTTTACAAGTTTCGGTGCCAGCTCCAAATTTTGTTTCACAGTCAAATGGGGAAATAGATTAAACTGCTGAAACACCATGCCCATTTTCGCATTAATCATTTTACTATCAGCTGGACTGGCATACTCACCATCATTCACTAAATAATCCCCATCCACTACAATACTGCCACCGCCTACTTGCTCCAATTGGATTAAACTGCGAAGCATCGTACTTTTTCCAGACCCCGAAGGACCAATAATGGCTAAGACGTCGTTTTGTTCTACATCAAACGAAATATCTTTTAATACTTCTAATGGACCGAATGATTTTTTTAAATTACGCACTTCTATAAAAGACATCGTTTTCTCTCCTTACTCGTATCGCAGCTTTCTTTCTAAATATTTAAACACAATCGTAAGTCCAAAAGCGATTAACAAATATATACCCGCAGCGATAAAAAACGGAATAATCGTAAAATCTCTATTTACTACAGTTTGTGCATAATGAAGTAATTCGGGAACCGCCACTGCATACAACAACGCAGTATCCTTTACTAATGAAACAGATTCATTAGCAATAGGCGGTAGTGTTACACGGAACATTTGTGGCAATATAACCCGAACCGTCGTCTGCCATTTAGATAATCCAAGCACTTGTGATGCTTCGTATTGTCCTTTATCGATCGATAATAATCCACCACGAAAGATTTCAGCAAAATACGCTGCATAATTTAAAATAAAAGCTAGTGTGGCAGCCGCAAAACGATCCAGCACTAAAAACTCCCCAATTACCGGCAGAAGTGGTAAACCAAATACAAAGAACAATAGCTGTAATAACAAAGGAGTTCCACGCATTACATAAATATATGTCTGCGCCAAAAATGAAATTGGTTTTATACTACTTCTTACGGCAAGTGTCAGCATGAAACCAAGTGGAATCGAAAGAACAATAGCGAGTACGAATAATAGCACGGTCGCTTTAGCACCTTCGAGCATCGGGATCAACATAGACATAAAATATTCAAAAGTCATTTTTCAATTCCTCCAAAAACCATCTGTGATTCACTATACATTTACATTATATAATGCCACAGAAAGTTCACAATAAGTAGCCCTCTGTGGCATACAATAATTTCTTATAACTTAACGAAGAACTTTGTCTTCACCGAACCACTTTGTGGAGATTTCCGCTGCAGTTCCATCTTCATTCATTGTATCTAATGCCTTTTGAAGATCTTCAAGTAATTGCTCATTTCCTTTTTTGACACCGATTCCGTATTCTTCAACAGCTAATGAACCATCTAATTTTTTAAAGACACCTTCTTCATTCGTCATGTAGTAATCGATTACGACTTCATCAATAACGACAGCATCTAGACGTCCTGTTTTTAAATCTGTCAACGCCAATACATTATCCGCAAATTCTGTAACCTTTTTTAGCTTTTCATGGATTGGGTGACTTTCTAGTGCAGGGCCTGCTGAAGAAAGTGCTTGAACGCCTACTTCTTTCCCTTCCAATTGTTCGATCGTGTTAACATCCGAATCAGTTAATGTAACGACGACTTGATTATTGTCTAAATAAGGTTTTGTGAATAATACTTTTTCTTTACGTTCATCTGTAATTGTATAGCCATTCCAGATTAAATCAATACGACCACTGCTTAGTTCTGTTTCTTTCGTTTTCCAATCGATCGGCTGGAATTTCGCTGTAGCACCCATATGTTCAGCTGCTACTTTTGCCATTTCAATATCAAATCCAACTAATTCATTTTTGTCATCACGAAAACCCATAGGTGCAAACTTATCATCGACACCGACAACTATTTCTTTGTTTTTCTGAGTATCTGTTGACTGATTTCCATCTGTTGACTTGTCTGAACAGCCTGCGATAACTAAAAGAAGCGCAGATAGAAATAATGCTACTGTAACTTTCTTCATTTCATTTCCCCCTTTTTTAACTCTTTATCACGTTAACGAGTTAATATACTTTAAAAATAACATTAGAAGAAAGAAATGAAAAGCCTTTGCGCTATAAATTCCTACTTCTCACAAAGATAAAATAGAATTATTACATAGGTAGAAAACAAACTGGCTTTTTTATATCGCATCCTAAAAGAGTAACGTTTTTACACAATCCTACTGATTATCCAAAGAAAAGAATAAGCTTTTAGAAATAGGATGAGCTTGACAAGTATTTGGAGAGCGAGTGTAGTCTTGAGGATTCTCCCAACAGAACTGGGTGCTTTCCTGAGAGGGCGCGGAGAATGTCTTTTACGAATGAAGCGCAGAGAGAAGGCATACATATTTGTATTTCCAAGTGTAACTCGTAATGCCTTGGCTCACTGCGCTACTGCATTTCATTTTGATCTTCTGAAGACTTTATGCCCATCGTATGAAAATATGAGTGGCTTGTTTTCTAATACGGTTTCAAGGTGTACAATACGCCCCCAAAGGTGGTGTATATGGGGCAATACGTGTTCGAGGTAAGGTAAGTCTAGTTCGGTGTCTTCATAGCGGTGAACGAGATACAGTTCACCGTTACGCATATAGTCTCCATCTTCTACGACGATATATGGAAAGCCCCCATTTACCCGCATACCGATCAACTGATCTCGAACAGCGTCTGTCTGTTTGTCGGAAATCTTGTATAGGTTTTCTTGTTTTTGAAAAACATACATATCCTCATGTTTGATCAAGTCGTCGGTTAAATAATTACGGATAAATGATGTATCATTTTCGATTTCACGAACTTCAAAAATTTTTTCACGTCCTGTTACTGTTCGTTTTTCTTTTGCCTTCGCTTCCGCTATTGCGTCATAGCGCTTTTCAATATCTTCAAACATTTTCACTCCTAAATAATACGGGTTAATCGTCGTTTTAGATGGTTGTAAAACATTGGCGTTAAGTTTAGCAAATTCAATTGTTTCGGACGGTGTTAAATCCATTTGACGCAAAATTTGTTGATGCCAGTATGATGCCCAGCCTTCATTCATAATTTTCGTCTCTAATTGAGGCCAAAAATATAACATCTCTTCTCGCAACATAGTTAAAATATCGGCTTGCCAATTCGTCATTTGTCTGCTGTTCTCCAGTATAAACAACAGTACATCTTTTTCTTGTTCGGGCGGATTCTTTTTATTCATTTCAAGAGCTTGTTGTCCAGGGATCGGACGTGCATCCAAGTTCCATAAATCCTCATAATCATGTTTTGTCTTTTTCGATTGATGATCAAGTGAGGGTGAAGACTTTACATCTCGTGTAATACTCGGATCCACATGCTCTTGAATCGCTAGTACGGCATCTAAAAATGTTTCTACTCGCTGTTTTCCATAACGTATTTCATAATCAGCTATACGATCTGCAGTCGCAGCCATACTTTCAACCATATCTTTACGAGTCTTTGAAAAGTACACGTTATTTTTGAAGAAATCACAATGTGCCAACACATGAGCAATAATTAACTTATTCTGAATCAAACTATTTGTATTTAATAGAAATGCATAACACGGGTCTGAATTAATGACTAACTCATAAATTTTGCTCAACCCTACGTCATATTGAAGTTTCATTTTATGGAACTGTTTACCAAAGCTCCAATGCGAGAAACGAGTTGGCATACCATAGGCACCGAACGTATACAAAATATCAGCCGGACAAATCTCATAACGCATCGGATAGAAATCAAGACCAAATCCACTGGCAATTTCAGTAATTTCTTCAATCGCTCGCTCTAATGCTAGTTTTTCAGTCAGCGGAATCTCTCCTTTCGCTTTTCAAAAAACTTCTTCAGCGCAAAGTAGACATCGCGGTTTTTCTGCAAAATATAGTAGTTAAATTTTGGATGCTCAATTGATTTATAGACAGACATAAGTGTAGACATTCTACGATGCTCATTCACTTCGGCATAACCAAACATATTGGAAATCGATAGTAATTCATCTACATAATCTAAGCATTTACGGTTATCACTCGTCATATTCTCACCATCTGAAAAGTGCACAGGGTAAATATTGTAACTAGCCGGCGGATACGACTCCCTAATCACTTGTAATGCTTTCTCGTACGCAGAAGAACATCTCGTTCCTCCGCTTTCCCCACGATTGAAAAAATTATCTTCCGTAACTACTTTCGCTTCTGTATGGTGTGCGATAAATTCGATATCTACTGTTTCATACTTCGTGCGCAAAAACTTCGTCATCCAAAAGAAGAAACTTCTCGCCATATATTTCTCAAATTTCCCCATGGAACCACTTGTATCCATCATTGCCAAGACGACCGCTTTCGATTGAGGCTTCTCTACAGGATTCCAAGTTTTAAACCGCAGATCATCTTCCAGAATCGGTGCAATTTGCGCCTTACCTTTCATCGCATTTCGCTTAATAGCTGATAGTAACGTACGTTTTTTATCTATATTACCGATTAAACCCTTTTTTCGTATGTCCGTAAAATCAATGTCCTCAATCGTCGTAACGGATTGCTCTTTTTGTTCTAGATCAGGTAATTCCAACTCCTTGAAAAACATCTCCTCTAATTCTTCCATAGAGACTTCTGTTTCATAAATGTCTTGGCCTGGCTGATCACCAGCTTCTTTCCCTTCACCAGGTTGCGCTTTTTCCTCTCCTTGCGCTACTACATCGCCTACTTCACTATCTCCCTGCCCTTGCCCCACGTGCTTGGACTTATCATGGTTGTAGCGGATCCTAAATTCGTCCAATGAACGAATCGGTATTTTAACTACGTCTTTTCCATTCGAAAGAACGATGCTTTCTTCACTTATCAAATCCGGCAAGTTACTTTGCAATACTTCTTTAATTTTATCCAGATGGCGTTGCTGATCCTGGTGGCCTTTGCGATGGAGAGTCCAATTTTCCTCAGTAACAACAAATCGACTGTTCTCTTGTTCTTCCATTCGAATCCCCGCCTATCTCTCGAACAATTTGTTTCCTTATCCTATGCGACAGCTATTTGAATATTGACAAATTGGTGAGGAAACAAAAAAACAAGATCCCGTGAAGGACCTTGTGTTCGCTTTTGCTGTAAGCTTTTGGATACTGAATTCATATTGTAGTTATCGATTCAATAAACTACCGACATACCGCAATAGTTCATTTGCCGAAACCGAATTATAGCCATGCTCATCCACCAGACGTGCAACAACATCATTCATTTTCTTAAGTTGTGTCTCGTCAGGCGTCGAGGATGTAGTGGTTATTTTTACTACATCCTTTAGATCAGCAAATAATTTCTTTTGGATCGCCTCACGTAATCGATCATGTGAACGGTAGTCGAAGCGCTGGTTTTTACGTGCATAAGCAGAGATACGAATCAAAATCTCTTCGCGGAACGCTTTTTTGGCATTCTCAGAAATACCGATTTGTTCTTCCAATGAACGCATCAGTTTTTCATCTGGATTTACTTCTTCCCCAGTCAATGGATCACGCAATTTATTTTTATTGCAAAATGCTTCTACATTGTCCAAATAGTTATCCATCAATGTTTTTGCAGATTCTTCATAAGAATACACAAATGCTTTTTGAACTTCTTTTTTTGCGATTTCATCATATTCTTTACGCGCCATCGAAATATAGTTCATATACGTTTCACGGTCTTCTACAGATATCGATGCGTGCTGATCGAACCCGTCTTTTAATGAGCGCAATACGTCGAGCGCATTTATGCTAGGTGTTTCTTTGCGTATAATTGCAGAAGAAATTCGGTTGATGACATAACGTGGATCGACACCATCCATTCCTTCATCAATAAATTCATTTTTCAGCTCTTCTGTATCTGCATCATTAAAGCCTTCTACACTTTGACCATCATATAGACGCAACTTTTTTAAGCGGTCTACCCCTTGTTTTTTAGAGGCTTTCAATCGGGATAAAACAGAAAATATTGCAGCCACCCGTAACGCATGCGGTGCAATATGCACATGTGCCATATCACTTTCCTGAATCATTTTCTGGTAGATTTTTTCCTCTGCGCTTACTTTTAAGTTATACGGTATCGGGATGACAATTAATCGCGAATGTAGCGCTTCATTCTTTTTATTGCTAATAAACGATCGGTATTCGGTTTCATTCGTATGGGCAACAATCAATTCATCTGCACTGATAAGCGCAAACCTTCCAGCCTTAAAATTTCCTTCCTGCGTCAATGACAATAAGTGCCATAGAAATTTCTCATCTAATTTCAGCATCTCTTGGAATTCCATCATTCCTCGATTGGCTATATTTAACTCCCCGTCAAATCGATACGCGCGTGGATCTGACTCGGAACCATACTCCGCTATAGTTGAAAAATCGATACTTCCTGTCAGATCCGCTATATCTTGGGATTTGGGGTCTGAAGGAGTGAACGTACCGATCCCTACTCTGCGGTCTTCTGAAAATAAAATTCGTTCTACTAGTACATCTTCAATGTTGCCGTCATATTCTTCTTCGAGACGCAAACTATTTAATGGAGACAGACTGCCTTCAATTCGAATACCGTACTCTTCATAAAATGATTGACGCAACGGTAGAGGGATGAGATGCAAAGGGTCTTCATGCATTGGACAGCCTTTTATAGCGTAGACAGCCCCTTCATCTGTGCGTGAATATTGTTCTAGGCCTCTTTTTAACATTGTGACAATTGTAGACTTCCCTCCACTGACAGGTCCCATCAGTAACAGCACACGCTTCTTTACGTCCAAACGCTTCGCTGCCGGATGAAAATACTCTTCTACTAAACGTTCAATGGACTCTTCTAAACCAAACAGTTCTTTATTAAAGAAATTATATACTTTTCGACCATTTTTCTTTTCAACACCCGCACTATTAATCATCTCATAAATACGTGAATGAGCTGTCTGCGCAACTTCTTTCCGTTCTTTTAGTAAATTCAAATAGTCTTTAAACGTTCCTTCCCACTTTAATTCATTTTCTTCTCTACGATAGTTATGCAACTGATTTATAATATCCAACGTATCTCCTCCAAGTAGGCTGTGATATGTCATCGTATGTTGTACAGAACGAAATGATTCATCAAGCATTTGGACAAAAAAAGGAATTTCTTTAATTCTTACTAGGCTACAGCTTAAGATTCCGTTAAGATAGAAAGTACGGGGTGTAGAAAAGGGGAGTTTTATGAGGAAACAACATAAAAAAGAAACGATCGGTCATTTACTTAGACGCTATCTATTCATTTCTATCGGGGTAGTCGTTACGGCCATTGCCTTAGATTTATTTCTCATACCAAATTCAGTCATTGACGGCGGAATTATCGGTATCGCACTTATATTGAATTTCATCACGGGAGTACCTTTTGGGATTCTTATTTTAATTTGTAACCTTCCTTTCTTATTTTTCGGTTATAAACATATTGGTAAGAACTTCTTTATTTCTTCTTCGTACGCTATTGCTTTGCTGGCAATTGTCGAGTTCCCACTTAAATCACTAGGACCCTTCGTAACAGATCCGCTGCTCGCAACCGTCTTTGGCGGACTATTGCTCGGTGCGGGTGTTGGGACGATCATTCGTAATGGTGGAGCATTAGATGGCACGGAGATTCTTGGAATTTTGCTTACACGTAAAATCCCTTACAGCGTCGGAGAATTCGTTATGTTTTTCAATCTATTCATTTTCGGATGGGCAGGTTTTGTATTAGGACCAGAAAAGGCGATGTACTCGATCATTACGTATTATATTGCATCGAAAGCTATTGACATCGTCATTCAAGGATTGGACGAGACAAAAGCAGTCATTATTATTTCGGATGAATACGAAGAGATGGGTGAAGCGATTCGTCTGCGTCTTGGAAGAAGTATTACGAAATTGCATGGTCGTGGCGGCTATACAGATAATGAGAAGGATGTCATCTACGTAGTAGTCACTCGACTAGAGATCTCCAAACTCAAACAAATTGCCACTGACATCGATCCTTCCGCATTTTTAACAATTATGAATACACAAGAAACACATGGCGCTACGTTTAAGTCTCCTATACACTAAAACGAACCCATCTCAAAACTGAGATGGGTTCGTTTTAATGAAATACAATAGTTTTATTGTTCTCTACAATAATACGGTCTTCAATATGCCATTTCACCGCACGCGCAAGCACTCGCCGCTCGATTGTACGGCCGATTTTCTTTAATTGAACTGTATCATCACGGTGATCGACACGCTCGATATCTTGTTCGATAATTGGACCTTCATCTAAATCATTTGTTACATAATGTGATGTGGCTCCGATTAGTTTTACTCCGCGTCCAAACGCTCGTTCATAAGGCTTTGCACCAATAAATGCGGGCAAAAATGAATGGTGGATATTGATAATTTGGTTCGGGAAATGACTAACGAAATCAGGAGTTAGTATTTGCATATACCGTGCTAGCACCAGTACATCGACTTCGTATTCTTCCATTAACTTAATTTGCTGTTGCTCTACTTCTTGGCGAATGTCTTTGTTGGCCGGAATATAATGGAACGGTATCCCGAGAGCTTCTACCATGCTTCTCGCATCTTCATGATTACTAATAACAACGACAATATCTGTATTCAAATCACCGTTTTGCCACTCCCACAATAGTTCCATTAAGCAGTAAGGCTCTTTTGAGACGAAAATAGCCGTGCGTTTTAACTCTACCGCATAGGAAAAACGGTATTCTAATTCATGTTCATCCGCCACTTTTTGAAAATCACTTTCGAGTTGCTGTTTCTTTTGCAATAAATTTTCTGCGTGGAATTCAATGCGCAGATAAAACATCCCACCTTCAGGATCTGTGGAATATTGACTAGATTCAACGATGTTTGCTTGATGATTTAGTAAAAAGGTTGAAACTGCAGCAACAATTCCTGGTTTGTCGGAACATTTGACTAGTAGTCTTCCGATATTTTTTAGTGAAGCTGATTGTTCTTCTAATTGCATGGCTACCTGACTTTTTGTTGACATATATTTTCCATCTCCTACTAATTAAGTTAAATCTTCTACTTCTACTCAGATAAATTTCCCCAGCTTCCTTCTATATAATAGAAAGGATGCTGGAGAACTGTTTTAATCTTATATTATAGTATGAAGCATTTTCATGTTTTTCGCAAAGGTTTGTTATTCAGTCGGATCATTTAACCCTTTTCCCATACCTTTCAGGAAATTCATCCCGAACGTTACAGCACGGTTAATATCGGGATCATTGATAGCCTTCATCAATTGAAGAACACCGGTTTTCTGTCCTTCTTCCACACCCTGTTCCGCCTCATGTAATCCTTGTTGCACACTATGTGAAAGTTGCTGAACCGTCGCTGGATTAACAGCTGTTAATGTCCCAGCAGCCGCCAACAAGTTATTCAATATATTCGTCACCGGTTCTCTGGATACTTGACCTACCGCAATGCCTGCAATTTTTTCTTTTGATTGTAACATTGCTTGTAACGCGTCTAACGCGCCGATAGTATGCAATTCACTTGTAATTTCTATCAGCTTTTGAAGTGACTCTTCTTGCTCTGCTAGCTGTTTCTGCAAATCGGCCAATTTCTCTTGCTGGACTTCCATTTCCGTTCGCTCGGTTTTCTTAATAGAAGTTATCGGTGTTGCCATGCTCACTCACCTCACAATTTATTGATCTGTTAATTGAACATATCCTGGTCGATTCCACTTTCTTTGAACTTCTACGCCATTTTGAGGATGTCTTTTCTTATCTCTGTGATTAGTCTTTGGCAATGGATTGTCTCCTGTTTGCGGAAGCACTTCCATGCGAACTTTAGTCTGCTTATATGCTGGTGTGTTCGTTCGCTGGTCAGTTGCTGGACCTGTTAAGAAGTTAATTGCAGATTTCTTCTCAACGGAGTTCATCGGTAAAAACAATTCATTTTTTTGTACTCGGCCGGTAACTAGCGCTGGTAACTTTAACGCTCCATAAGGAGAAATAAGTCGGACATAGGTACCTGTTACGACACCTCGTTCTTCGGCCAGTTCAGGCGATATTTCTACATAAATATTCGGAACCTTTTCTTGAATTCCTTCTGATTTATTCGTCATATTACCTTCATGGAAGTGTTCAAGCATACGACCATTATTAATGTGTAAATCGAATTCGTCTGGGAATTTAACCGGCTCCACCCAATCTGACAAGGCGAAACGTGCTTTTTTATCCGGGAAATTGAAGCCTTCCGTATACAATAACGGCGTGCTCTTTCCATCTAAACTTCCCCAAAGGAAACTTCCCCAATCTTCTAGTACGTCATAAGAAGCTTCGCTAAACATTGGACTCAAGCTTGTCATTTCTTCAAAAATATCACGGGGATGACTATAGTTCCACTGCTGCCCTAGACGATTCGCGACCTCTTGAATAATCCACCAATCTTGACGTGAGTTTCCTTTATTCGGCAATGCTTTATATAAACGCTGCACTCGTCTTTCCGTATTTGTGAATGTACCGTCTTTTTCTAAAGAAGGTACTGCAGGTAAAATAACATTCGCATATTGTGCGGTGCGTGAAAAGAATATATCTTGGACTACTAAGAAATCCAATTTGGAAAGAACATCATGAACGTAGTTTGCATTGGAATCCACTAATGCCATATCTTCTCCAACAATATACATACCTTTCATGACGCCTTCATCTATCGAGTGAAGCATCTGAATATTGTCTAGACCAGGCTTCCCTTCAATCTCTACTCCATACGCACGTTCAAACTTTTCACGTGCTACGTCGTCTGTAATATGCTGATAACCTGGCAACCAACCTGGCAGACTTCCCATGTCGCAAGCCCCTTGAACGTTATTGTGCCCTCGTAGCGGATAGGCTCCTGCACCGGGCCTACGGTAATTGCCTGTCGCAAGCAGTAAGTTTGAAATAGCTGCTGACGTATCAGAACCCCCTGTATTTTGTGTTACACCCATGCCCCAAAGAATACACGTCCCGTCAGCATCACGAATTAATTCAGCTGTATGAATTAAGACATCTTTTGAGATACCTGTTATTTCTTCCGCATACTCGAGCGTATAACGATCTAATACAGTTTTGAAATCTTCAAAATGCAAAACATTTTCATCGATAAATTGCTGATCATGCCAGCCTTGATCGATTACATACTTCGTCACAGCCATCAGCCACACTTGGTCTGTTCCTTGCTGTGGAGTCATAAAGATATCTGCACGTTCTGCCATTTCGTGTTTTCGTAAATCTGCCACAATAAGTTTTTGTCCGTGTAACTTATGTGCACGTTTTACACGTGTAGCTAGTACTGGATGCCCTTCAGCAGGGTTTGCTCCTACAATAATGACGAGTCCAGCCTGTGCAATATCTTGAATCGTTCCGGCATCTCCACCCATTCCGACCGTCCGAAACAGTCCGTCAGTAGCAGGAGATTGGCAGTAGCGTGAGCAGTTATCTACGTTATTCGTTTTAAACACCTGACGAGCGAACTTTTGAATGACGTAGTTTTCCTCATTCGTAATTTTGGATGAAGAAATAATTCCTACGCCATCTCTTCCATGTTCATCTCGGATTTTACCTAAGTTTTCTGCTACTAAATCAAGCGCTTCTTCCCATGAGGCTTCAACAAACTCATCGCCTTTACGGATGAGAGGTGATGTAATGCGCTCTTCACTATTGACAAAGTCCCAACCAAATTTTCCTTTCACACATGTAGAAATCTGGTTGACCGGCGCATCGGAAACTGGTTGGATTTTTAAAATTTTACGATCTTTTGTCCACACTTCATACGAACATCCTACGCCGCAAAATGTACAAACTGTTTTCGTTTTTTTAATCTTTGCTTCGCGCATAGCTGACTCAACATCGGAAAGAGCCATAATACTGCTGTACCCGGGCTCTACTTCTTTAATCAAATCTACCATCGGCTCCATTAACTCATCACTCATCTTCGTCATGAAACCAGCTTCGCCAAGCATTGTTTTCTCCATCAGTGCATTACACGGGCAAACCGTTATACAATGGCCGCAACCTACACATGAAGACTCATTGATTTTGGCGCCACCGTCCCACAATACGATAGGTCGATCACGCTCCCAGTCAATAGACAGTGTTTCGTTGACTTGAAGATTCTGACATACTTCCACACATTGTCCGCAGGCAATACACTGGTTTGGATCATAACGGTAAAATGGATGTGTAAAATCTACAGCATCTTTCGAACATTTTGGTTCATATGGATATTTTTGATGCTCGACTTCCATCAATGCTACGGTATTATGAACTTTACAATTGCCATTATTATTATCACATACGGTACAATACAATAAATGATTTTCCAATATACGATCCATCGCTTCTGTTTGTGCAGCTTTTGCACGCGGAGAAGACAGTTGAACATCCATGCCATCCACTGCTTTTGTAGAACAGGCACGTGTCAACTCCCCATTCACTTCTACGATACATGTGTCACACGTTTCAATCGGATCCACTTCAGGTAAATGACAAATTTGTGGATGCTCAATTTTATTGGCGTTAATTATTTGAATTAATGTTGAACCCTCTTCAAAATTAATTATTTGATCGTTAATTGAAATAGACATTTTGGCATCCTCCTTCTCAAATAAAAATCCACCATGAAAAACCGGTTCACACGGCATTTTTTCATGGTGGAATAGTTTCTTAACAGGACTTGCTAAAGAACCAATCCGTATTTACTATTACAGATAGATAGGTAAAGCCCTAGCAATCACGTACTAGGGTTTCAACATTTCTATATTTAGTATAAAGTAATAGAGCATTTAATACAATGCCTACAAAATAAAATTCTAATTATTCAGTAAATAAAAGTGAGGAGTCATCACATGAAAAAAATCCACGAGTTCAACGATATTATTCGTAAACTAAGAAAAGACTTATTCGGTAAAGGGCCTGAGCGGATTCACACAATTTTTGTTGATAATATGGCAGTTTCCACTCTTTACGGAAATTTGACACCAACTGAAAAATTTATCGCCAGAACACCAGAAGGTAAAAAGATTGTTCACGGAGCGCGCACGTCAATGATTCAAGCAGTCTACGCTGAAAAGCCCCCGGAAGGTTTAGAAGAAATAGTAGAAGCAAAACTTTTGCATTTATTTAGTGATTTTAAAATCGATGATGATATTGCAGTTTCAGTATTTTTATTTGATCGGGCAATCGATTGAAAAGGAGGCGATCCCAATGGAACAACAGCAGCAACGATCTATTATCCGCTATCAAAATGGAGAATGGAACTCAAAAAAAGATCAAGTGGCTACAGAATATGCTGTGACTATTAAACTCAATGGGCAGGAATTTGCCACTATTGTCTGTACACCGGAATATATCGAGGATATGACGATCGGTTTTTTAGCTTCTGAAGGTGTAGTTCCGAAATGGGAACAGATCAAGGATATTCACTTAGATTTGGAAAATGGCTTTATTCATGTTCAGACTGACTTAGTCTATCCTTTCTTTGAACAATTGCAAAACAAACGCTATATTACGTCTTGCTGCGGTATGAGCAGACAAGGATTCATCTTCGCGAGTGATGCATTGACTGCCAAAAGAATGAAAGGAATATCTGTTCAACTGGCACCTGAACAGATATTTTCGTTAATGGCTCAAATGGAACAACAGGCAGATATGTTCCGACATACAGGTGGAGTTCACAACGCAGCTTTATGTGATCCAGATGGACTCTTAGTTTCTAGAATGGATATTGGACGTCATAATGCGCTCGATAAAATTTACGGGCATTGTTTAAAAAATCAAATTTCTGTTCAAAACAAAATTATTGTTTTCAGCGGACGCATTTCTTCAGAAATTTTATTAAAAGTGGCAAAGATCGGCTGTGAAATTGTTCTTTCAAAATCGGCTCCAACTGAATTGGCTTTGACGTTAGCTCAAGATTTAGGAATTACAACAGTAGGTTTTATACGGGGATCCACTTTTAATTTATATACTCATCCGAAGAGGATTCTGATAGGTGATGATAAGATAATGGATACGTTCACAAAAGATAATATTGACAATTGTGTGAATTAATACTACTATACACCTTAATCCTAATCGTGTTTCGTTTGTATTATTGTTAGGTGTAGGAACATATAGGACTTTAGTTTATTTTACTTAGTAGACAAGGGGAGAAAAGGAGTGCAAAAATTTCAGTTCACAAAGGGGAAGATGATGAATGAAAAAGACAAAGAACAGGTGGCTCATTGCTCTTTCAGCAGTTGGTATCCACATTTCTATCGGATCCGTTTATGCATGGAGTAACTTTACAAATCCATTGATAGAGGAATTTGGCTGGAGTACAAGTCAAGTGCAGCTTACGTTTAGTATCGCTATTTTATTTCTTGGTTTATCTGCGGCATTTTTAGGGCATTTCGTTGAAAAATACGGGCCTCGAAAAGCAGGGTTGCTAGCTGCATTATTCTTTGGCGTCGGAGTAACCGGATCAGGATTAGCAGTCGGCATGTCTTCATTACCAATGCTGTATATTTTTTACGGAATGCTTGGAGGTATTGGTCTAGGCGTCGGGTACATAGCCCCTGTATCTACTCTCGTCAAATGGTTTCCGGATCGGAGAGGACTTGCTACAGGTTTAGCCATTATGGGCTTTGGATTTGCCGCAGCAATTAGCAGTCCGATTATGGAATATTTGATTGTCAATGTAGGATTACAAAAAACATTCTTTATATTAGGGATTTCTTATTTTACTATAATGTTACTTTCCTCACTTTACCTTGAGAAACCTGAAGAAGGATGGGCACCGCCTGGTTTTATTGAGAAAGTGCAGTCTGGAAAAACAGAGATTAAACAAGATTTGGCACAATTAACAGCCAATCAAGCAGTGAAAACAAAACGTTTTTATTATTTATGGCTCATGCTATTTATTAATGTAACTTGTGGAATTGCTATTCTTTCCGCTGCTAAACCTATGGCAATAGACAGTATTGGAATGACTACTGTCCAAGCCGCAGCTTTAGTCGGAGTGCTAGGTGTATTTAATGGCGCCGGAAGACTTGGTTGGGCCGCTATTTCCGACTATATTGGTCGTCCGAATACGTACACTACATTTTTCGTTGTTCAGTTAATTTTATTTTCTATCTTGCCATTCACAACGAACGCAATTATATTCCAAGTGATTCTGGCAATCATTTACACATGCTATGGCGGAGGGTTCGCTTCAATTCCTGCATACATTGGGGACATTTTTGGCACTAGACAACTCGGGGCAATCCATGGTTATATTTTAACAGCTTGGTCTGCTGCAGGTGTAGCGGGTCCGATGTTTGCGGCATGGATGAAAGATACAACAGGAAGCTATGAAAGTAGTTTATTATTCTTCGCTGGATTATTTGCAGTCGCTTTAGTCATCTCTTTATTGATTAGAGTGGACATTAAAAGGTTACGTAATGAACAAGAAGGACTTAAGACGACTGCAGCACCACAAGTAGCAGCTACTAAATAAAACAGTGAATAACAAAAGGGCTGTCCAGAAAGTCAGTGATATCTGAGTTTCTAGGATAGCCCTATTCTTATGAAATCGAATCTTCTATTAGCTAGTTATTTTAGAGGAGTTTAAAATGATGAAAGAAAATATACCTTTCATTGTTCTATAGGAAGTGAGAATTACTACTGACTACCGCATATTACAAACGGTGATAAATAACTGCGTTTATTTTTCTGTTTCGTTAAAAGTATCGCCGCCTGCAATAGTACCTAACTCAAAACCATGTTCGAACCAGTATATTCGTTGTGTAGCTGTACCATGTGTAAAGCTCTCAGGAACGACATAACCTCTTGCTCTTTTTTGAATTGTATCATCACCAACGGCACCCGCAGCAGTAATAGCTTCTTGTAAATCTCCGCGTTCTAAATATCCTCGTCCTTGTGCATGATGCGCCCATACACCGGCAAAGTAATCTGCCTGTAATTCAAAACGCACTAAGTATTTATTGAATTGTTCTTCACTCATTTTTTGTCTCAACGGCATTACTTGATCAGAAATTCCTAGCAATGTTTGCACATGATGCCCTACTTCATGCGCTATAACATAAGCCATAGCAAAATCTCCAGGTGCTTTAAATGTAGTCTGTAATTCATTATAAAATTGTAAATCGATATAAAGCTTTTGATCACCCGGGCAATAAAACGGTCCGGCGGCAGCACTTCCGTATCCACAAGCCGTGTCCACCTGTCCTGTATAAAGAACTAACGTAGGATTTTCATACGTGAGACCTTGTTGTTGGAAAAGCTCTGTCCAAATATCTTCTGTGTCAGCTAAAACGACAGAAACAAAATCAGCCAACTCCCGATCCTGTTCAGTCTCCACATAGGGCTGATTGGGTGCTGTCGCATTATTGTTTATTAACTCTGTAGGATTACCTCCTAACAATAAAAAGAGTATAATACCGACAATGCCTAGACCACCGCCACCTAATGCAATAGCACCGCCTCCACCTCTACCTCTTCTATCTTCGACATTCGTACTTTTTCTCCGTCCATCTGTTTTCATGACATCCCCTCCAACAATTCTAACTGTCTACTTAACGCGTATTATGTACACTGTAGTTGCTTACAATGTACCCGAGTTTTCACGTTAGCAAACAGGCGAACATGAAGAGTAAAAATGTATTTATTGTGAAACTACAGTTATCTATTTCACATGTTCATTTTTTCATATATACTTTACGTAGTGTTGTAAATTTATGAAGGAGTGATTTTGTTGAGTAATCAGAAGTCTGTATATAACTTTAATGCGGGTCCATCCGCTCTTCCGCGTGAAGTCTTAGAAAAAGCACAGTCGGAGCTTGTAGATTTTAAAGAATCGGGAATGTCGATCATGGAAATGAGTCACCGCAGTGCAACTTACGAGGAAGTACATAATCAAGCAATTAACCGTTTACGCTCATTATTCTCTATTCCCGAAAATTACGAAGTGTTATTTTTACAAGGTGGAGCGAGCCTACAATTCGCAATGATTCCTATGAACTTCCTTTCTGCAGGGAAAAAAGCCAGCTATATTATGTCGGGCGCCTGGTCTGATAAAGCACTTAAAGAAGCGAAGACAATCGGTGAAGTGTATGAAGCAGCTTCAACGAAAGGGACGAATTATAATCGCGTTCCATCCACTGAAGAAATTACGTTTGATGAGCAGGATGCATATGTTCACATTACTTCTAATAATACAATCTTCGGTACTCAGTTCCAAGAATTCCCTGACACAGGAAATATTCCTTTAATTGCGGATATGTCTAGTGATATTTTGTCACGCCCAGTAGATGTTAGTAAATTTGGCATGATCTATGCTGGTGCACAAAAGAATCTCGGGCCTTCTGGCGTAACAGTCGCCATTATCCGTAAAGATTTATTAGAAAATGCAAATTCCTCAATTCCTACTATTTTAAAATACAGCACACACGCTTCAAATAATTCACTCTATAACACGCCACCTTCTTTTGGAATTTATATGTTAGGTGAAGTATTAGGCTGGATGGAACAACAAGGTGGACTAGACAAGATTGCGAAGAATAACGAAGAAAAAGCAAACTTGATTTATAATGTGATTGATAACAGCAATGGTTTCTATACAGGACATGCGGAAAAAGACAGCCGTTCATTGATGAACATTACATTCCGTGTAGCTGATGAGCAACTAGAAAAACAGTTCTTACAAGAGGCGAAAGAAGCCGGTTTTGTCGGTTTAAACGGTCACCGTTCTGTCGGTGGATGCCGCGCATCAGCATATAACGCAGTTCCATATGCTGCATGTGAAGCTTTAAAACAATTTATGGTGGACTTTCAAGCAAAACATAAATAAAAAGTAACAAAGCTAGGTGATTCCTTTATAGAATCACCTAGCTTTTAATTTGCGATAACTTTAAACTCTTTTGAAAATGCTTGTTGCAATGAACTAAATGTTTCGATAGTAGTAAAATCCAATCCTAATTCAGTTGAAGCATGAGCGATTTCGGGTCGGATCCCCGTAATGGTGCATTTAGTACCAAGTAAGGAAAGCACTTGAGTTAATCGGAAAATTTGTTGTGCCACTAATGTGTCTATTACTGAAACACCCGATAAATCGATGAACAAATGTATGATATCTGTTTCCAAGCACTTTTCTGGAATACTCTGTAACATGACTCTTGCACGTACATCATCCATGTCCCCAATGAGCGGCATTACACCTATAGTAGGTGTTAACTTTATCACAGGTGAGCTTAATTCATTGATTAACGTTTGTTGAGCTGTGAGTTTAGTACTCATAAATTTATTGTACGTTTCAGCAAAATCAACATAAATTTGATCAAATGCACTGTTAATTGTTTCACTCCAACGAACATAATCTTTAATTGTTATTCGTTCTTCATTCGTAACATAAAACCCTTTTAAAAATCTCCAATAGGTTAAGCGTACATTACTTAACGCTTCAAGTACATCTTCAATCGGTGTATTACTATTCACTCGGCTAAGAGCCACGACTTCTGCCCATTCTTTTTTATTTTTCTCGAACAATTTTGGATCTTCTAATAAGCTACTCGTAATCGTTAAGATCGTCAGTCTGTTTTGCTCACGCAATTTTTGTTCCATTTTCTCACTCGCTGTAAGTGAATAAATGGAACCTTCCTCTACTCTTCTCATGGCTAACCATACTTCTGTGATCTCCGGAAATTTGGATACCAAATATTCATACAGCTCTAAGTCAATACGTTTCATGTTTTCTCCCCCTGGCCCCTACAGTCGTCACATACATTAAGTAACTCTATCATTTAATACAAACTAATAATCGTTTAGTCTCAAAATCAAAAATCTGTAAAATCACACCAATCGCTGTTATGTATTTGTACAATGAATCATAGTAAACTGTTCCGTATTCCTTCTCGTATTCCGCAATTTTATATGGATACTCTTCTTCATCTGGAATAGGTAAGTACTTCCACGGACGTGCTGATTGTTGTGACTGTTGCGCATGAGCTTTTGTTAAAATATCATAAAAAAGTTCGACTTTGTCTTTAGGGAAATCATAATATGTAATACTATTAATTTCTATTGGCAACACTACATTTTTCCTCATCCAATGTACAATCGCATGTTCAATAGGCGCTTGGTGGACTTTTGAAATCTGAGTATCTGATAAATGCAACTGATTAATTGCATCTTTTTCACAATAAACGATGTGCAGGAATTTCATGAAAATACCTCCCAAATACAAATTCTATTTTGTATTATTGCTCATTATACAGCAAATACTTACACTATAGCGGGTGTGCTTAATATTTTGTTCCAGCGTCTCCATACTCTTCTAATAACTCTTCAAAGCTTTTATTTTTTTCACGATCTTTACGCTCTTGAATCCTTTGTTGCTTTTCTTTCTCTTTTTGTTGCTCTTCTATCGCTGCCAATTCTATTTTTGTATGTTTCAATTTCGCCAGTACATCATCATTCAGTAAATCTGAAAGAGATGTCGCCGTTTCATCAGTTCGAGTGTTTTGGTAATGATTTTGCGGTTGTTTATTATTCTGCTTCTTTTTCTTCGCCATAATTATCACTACTTTCTTTACGTTATATGTACTATCACATGTTTCTTTCAGACGTTCGCAATTGAGGAAGGTTTTTGAATTGCCCTTATTGTAAGTTATTACGTACAATAGAAGAAGGGAGGGATGTTTATGTTTAGTTTACCAAATAACGTAACATTAATCGAGGTTGGACCAAGAGATGGGTTACAAAACGAAAAAAATCAAATCCCGACACATATTAAGTTATCATTTATTCGTGCACTCCAACTTGCCGGAATAGAAGAAATGGAAGTTACTTCATTCGTTTCACCTAAATGGGTTCCGCAAATGGCGGATGCTGCTGATATTATGCAGCAAATTAAAAACAAAGGAAGACAAATCGTATTAACACCTAACGCTAAAGGAATAGAGAAAGCAAAGGAAGCTCACGCTAAAAGTATGGCAGTTTTTGTTGGGGTGAGTGATACGTTTAATCAAAAAAATATAAATCGCACTACGGAAGAGAGTGTCAATTCGCTAAGACCTCTCATTCTTCAATTAAAACAAGAAGGATACTTTGTTCGCGCGTGTATTTCTACCGCTTTCCACTGTCCATATGAAGGCTCTATTGAATTGGAGAAAACGCTTGATTTATGCCGACAATTCAGCGATATGAATGTAGATGAATTAAGTGTTGCGGATACGGATGGTATGGCAAATCCTGCAATGAGCTATGATCTTTTCTTAGCCTTAAGAGAACAGTTCCCTAAGCAATTACTGACTGCTCATTTTCATGATACACGCAAATTGGGGCTGACGAATATTTATGCTGCACTGCAAGCAGGTGTCGATCGGTTTGATACATCGGCAGGGGGACTAGGAGGTTGTCCGTTTGCTCCAGGCGCTACTGGAAATGTGGCAACAGAAGATGTTTTATACTTGCTACAATCATTGAACATCGAAACTGGATTAAATATGAACGCTATTTGTCAAGCAGTTGAAATCGTAGAGCCTTACCTTTCTAGACCAATTGAGACAGCTATGTATCAACAATTTAAGAGAGAGGGGCACATATGTTGAGACGAAGACTCATTTTTATTGTAGGTGTAATTTCAAGTGTCTTCACAGCTATACTCACCATTTTCGGCATCCTTGTTACCAATCGAATGATGTATTTAAAAATTAAGGACTCCGAATTTATTTTGCAACGAGAGATGCTTGCCAAACGATTTGATAATCAGTGGTTTGAAACTGTCCGCAAAGAGAATTTATGGATTCCTTCACCTAATGGCTATAATTTACGTGCTATATTTTTACGACCATTAGACACGACAAGAACGGTCGTAATTTGTCATGGCGTAACTGAAAATAAAGTAAATTCTATCAAATATGCCCGCTTATTTGAACGACTCGGATTCAACTCCGTTATATTTGACCATCGGCGGCATGGCGATTCGGGCGGGAAAACTACAAGCTTTGGATTTTATGAGAAGATGGATTTAAAAGAAGTCATATCAGCTGTGCGTAAGAGAGTAGGCAAACGTGCTTTAGTCGGTATTCACGGGGAGTCTATGGGGGCGGCAACGACTCTACTATATGCAGGGACATATGAAGATGAAGCAGACTTTTACATTTCTGATTGTCCATTCTCCGATTTCTCCGAGCAATTGCTTCACATTATTCGAACAGAAATGCCTTTTAAAACTTCGATGAGTTTGCGCGTTGCCAATTTATTTTTAAAGATACGTGATGGCTACACGTCTGCTGCTGTATCTCCTCGAGAAGTTATGAAGTTTATTGACAAACCTGTTCTATTCATACACAGCCTGGAAGATAAATTCATACTGCCTCATATGACAGAAGAACTGTATGCATTAAAAGAAGGAGATAAAATGATGAAGCTCTTCGCTAAAGGTGAACATGCCAAATCGTATAACGATAACCCCGAAGAATACGAAAGAGTGGTACAAACTTTTTTACATCGATATCGTTTATCTTAATATACCAAGCCTGTGTATTATCCAAGAAAAAATGGCATTTGGAAATGAGTGCTTTTGACGAGTAGTTGTAGAGATAGTGTATCGTTTAGGATTCTCCCTACAGAACCGGACGCTTTCCTGAGGGCACGCGGCGGACTCGCCAAAAGTGCGTGGCGTTTACGCCTGTCGTGCTGATCTTCCAGGAGTCGCCGGTTCTTTCGGGAGAATCCTTGAGTTTGTGTCGGGAAGTCAGTTGGTGTTCGTTCAGAAATTAAGTATGGTATGTTCTGCTTCCTGAACAATGTGGGTAAAGCTTTGGATTGCCTGGCTGAATACATAAAGAGTCATTTCTCCACTCAGTAAAGTGAAAAAATCATAGTAGCTTCCACCACTTCGTCGCTTCTTAACTTCAAAAATATTACATAGTATTAAACAAGCTCACGTATTTTTCACCACATACAAAGAACTATCGACCTGTCTTGCCTACACTAAGTACGGCTGAAGATGGAAGACGATCGACTCCGGGAGGATTAAGGACGACAGGCGTAACCCGCAGCGCTTTTTTGCGGGGTCCGCCGCGTCCCCTCCGGAAAGCGTATCGTCTAGAAGCGCAAGCCGCAAGATACTCTAAGTTAGCGTTACTCCATCTAATCGCGATAGTCAAAATCGTTTTACACTACGTGAACGAAAGAAATATATAATATGGTTAATCAATAGGCTTGTTGCTATACAAAATTAAAACTCCGTGTAAGCATGAGCCCATCACGGAGTTGTTGTTATTTCTTTTTATCTGGCTTATCTTGTACTTTGTTCATTTGAGCCATCATTTGATTGATTTTTTTCTGTGAAGGTTTTTGTCCCATTTGCATCATCATCATTCGTAACATTTGCTCGTTAATTGGTGGATTTTCCTTCAAATATTTCATCATATATCTACGTGCGATGAAAAAGCCAAGCGCTACTCCACCGATCAATGCGATGACGATCAAGACAATCGCTAATATCAAATTCATTGTCATTGCTGCCATACCTCCTTCACTAAAAATGTTTCGATTGTATACTACCAAGAAGGATTATACAACATAGCAGCAGTGAATAGCAATGACTCTTGTTGAATTATGCGGAAGTTTTCACATCATTGTATTTTCTAGTATCAAACGCTCTGAATATTTGACTGGTTTTAGCCAACCGCACTCTTCCTGTTCATTCATCACAGCAAAAAAACGATCTGTTGCAGAAGACAATGCTACGAATAAATCCAAGTCCAACATCCTAGAACCTTGGCAATACACTTCAATACAATGAGTTCCCATTTTAATGAACACATCCCCTTTAATCAAATGCGTAAGCCGATACTCATTACAATGAGAGTCGATCTTATCAAAACTCTTACGTAATTTCCGATGTATGATCTGATCGATTTCCATATCATGTAACTGATCACATAAATATTCAATCTCCTGATAGTTCGTAGAAGGGTCAACTGCTAATAGTTCAAATAACAAACGTTCACGTCCCATAATAAATGATTGATATTCAGATTTAATTTTAAATATTTCATATTTCCTCATAACGAACACCCCCTGAACTTTATCATAGAGCTTGTCCCTTTAAAATCATGTCACTTCACGGAAAACTTCCTCACTATTATTGTCGTAAAGCTACGAATTCACTATCCGTAAAAAAACACAGCTTTCCTCTTGGTTGAGAAGAAAGCTGTGTATCTTACTATATATAAATTAGTTATTCACTAGTTCTGTCATGTGCTTTACAACATGATCTACAGTGAATCCGTATTTCTCAATGACAAGATCACCAGGCGCACTAGCACCAAATGTATCGATCGCCATTACCACACCTTCATCGCCTGCATATTTATGCCAGCCAAGTGATGCGCCCATTTCAATTGCTACTCGTTTCTTCACAGATTTAGGAAGCACTGAATCTTTGTACGCTTGATCTTGTTTTTCAAATAAGTCCCAAGATGGCATAGAAACGACGCTGACATCAATATTTTGCTCTTTAAGAGCTGCCTGTGCTTCAACCGCCAAGTTCACTTCAGAACCACTAGCTATCAATATACCATCCGCTTGATCCTTTGTAGCTGGTGAAATAGTATATGCACCTTTTTGAACAGAATCCATTGCCAATTCTTTTGAATTCGGCAATGTGTTTAGATTTTGTCTTGAAAGCACCAGTACAGTAGGAGTATCTTTTGATGTGATCGCTGTATACCAAGCTGCTGAAGTTTCGTTGCCATCTGCCGGACGAATAATTGATAAACCAGGCATTGCACGTAAAGAGGCAAGCTGTTCCACCGGCTCATGAGTAGGGCCATCCTCGCCTACTGCTACACTATCATGTGTGAATACATACGTAACTGGCAAGCCCATTAATGCAGATAAACGAATAGCTGGACGTACGTAGTCACTAAAGACGAAGAACGTTCCACCGAAAACAGATAAACCGCCATGAAGCGCCATACCGTTCAGTGCAGTACCCATCGCAAATTCACGAACCCCAAACCAAATGTTACGGCCGGCATAATCATCAGCAGAGAAATCTCCCGCATTTTTAATCGTTGTTTTATTAGAGCCTGCCAAGTCCGCACTGCCACCAAATAAAGAAGGTACTGCAGTTGCTAATGCATTAATGGAATCTCCTGAAGCTGAACGAGTGGCAACAGATTTACCTACTTCATAAACAGGCATTTGCTTTTGTAAATCTTCAGGAAGTTCGTTTGTAATAGATTGCTTCAATTGTGTAGCCAATTCTTTATGTTCGTTTTCGTATTGCTCAAACAATTCATTCCACTGTTGCTCTTTTTTTGCGCCATTTTCTTCTGCGGCTTGTTTAAAGTTTTCATACACTTCTGTCGGCACATGGAAATTTTCTTCAAATGTCCACTTGTAGTAGTCTTTTGTAAGAGCCATTTCTTCTTCACCAAGCGGTGCACCATGCGCATCGGCTTTACCGGACTTGTTTGGAGAACCGTAACCGATCACAGTTTTCACTTCTATGATTGTAGGGCCGCCAGTGTTACCTTTTGCTTCTTCAATTGCTTTGCCAACCGCTTCGATATCATTCCCATCGTCCACACGTGCGTAGTTCCAATTGTATGACTCAAAACGTTTTCTAATATTTTCAGAGAATGATTTATCTAACTCACCATCCAAAGAAATATCATTACTATCGTATAGTACGACTAGTTTATTCAGCTGAAGATGACCTGCTAAAGAAATCGCTTCTGCAGCTACACCTTCCATTAAGTCTCCATCTCCACATAGTGCGAATGTATGGTGATCCACAACATCAAATCCAGGTTTATTATATGTGGCTGCCAAATGCTTTTCAGCCATCGCCATTCCTACAGCCATTCCAATACCTTGTCCTAATGGCCCTGTAGTCGCTTCTACACCTGCAGTATGACCGTATTCTGGATGTCCTGGTGTTTTTGAATCCCACTGTCTAAAATTCTTAATGTCGTCAATTGTCAAACCATAGCCGCTTAAATGTAACAAGCTGTATAATAGCATGGATCCGTGTCCTGCAGACAGCACAAAACGGTCACGATTAAACCATTGAGGATTCGCTGGATTATGATGTAAATATTTTGTCCATAGCGTATATGCCATAGGAGCAGCTCCCATTGGTAACCCCGGGTGGCCTGAATTGGCTTTTTCAATCGCATCGATTGATAATGTTCGGATTGTCGTTATAGCCAGTTGATCGATTTTTTCGGTCATTCTGTACATCCTTTCCGTCCTGTCTCA
Organism: Sporosarcina sp. PTS2304; assembly: GCF_003351785.1. GTDB lineage: Bacteria > Bacillota > Bacilli > Bacillales_A > Planococcaceae > Sporosarcina. The sequence goes on along the minus strand of NZ_CP031230.1, from coordinate 674,035 downwards.
TGAGAGTGTTTTATGATACATATTCCTACTCTAGTGTAGTCAATTTCACTAAGAATTACAATGACAATCAGCTGTCATTGATTAATTTAACGGCTTCTGATTCTGTCTTGCTTCTTTTACTTTTTCAGGTGTGACGTCATTTCCCTCAGCGTCGATCACTTTTACAGACTCAATTGTTTCTCGCATACTAGAACGGAATGTTTCTAAATATTCTTTTCGTAATAATGTTTGTTCTTTTGCTTCTTCGATTGATAAACCTGTAGTTTTCTTTTTATTTGCCAGTTCATTAATGCGTTTCATCTTCTTTTCAGATAACATTTTAACAACCTCCAAAAAATTTCATTACTTAAAATGTAAACAACATGGAGGTAAAGTGCAAACGATTAGTGTTCTCGCTCTGTAAACTCTTTATATCTTCTATGAATTGTCGCTTTACTGGCGGAATGACCTAATCCTTTTAAAACATTCGCAATTTCTTCAAATGTCAAACCCTTACTTCGCAGTTCAATAATTTCGTCCATTGGAAGTTCTAATTTCTCCCTTCCTGGACTTTGATCAATCGAGTGTAAATTTAAAGATGGATCATACCCTTTTTGAACTGCTCTTTTCATCCCGCGACGAATTTTTGCATTATGTAATTTTCGTTGATATTCTTCTACTATCGCTAAAATTTCCAATAACATAGTATCCATTTCATTCAATTCTATTGAACCGTTCGAATGATTCGTAATGACTGTCGTTTCACTTTTAGCAATAACATGTAAAATAGCCACTCTAGCATTCCCTCTGCCTAAGCGTGTCTCATCTTGAATAAGAACAGCATCGATATGACCATCTTGTATGCGATCCATTAATGAAAGCAATCCTTCACGATCCATATCATAGCCACTTTGACGATCAGTAAATATTTCCACACATTCATATTCCAACTCTTGTGCGAGCTGTTCTAACTCTTCTTGTTGTCTAATAATTGACTGTTCCTGTGTATCTTTTTCTGTACTCACACGACAATAAATCACGCACTTCTTTGCTGTCATCTACCTTCCACTCCTAATTCTGCAACTCGTGAATCTGATCCTTTTTTTATTTTTATAGGAAGTCGCAGTAATTCACCTGAATTGATCTGATCAGTTGATAATTCATTTAGTGAGATTACTTGGTCAATCCAATGATGTCGCGGCATACCTTCCGAGTAATTAGATGCCAGCTCCCATAATGTGTCTCCTTCATTAATAACTATTTCCAAGTATTGATCTTCTTCCGCCAGTTTATCAAATTGATACCAAGCGAATGATAGACACACTAATAATAATAACGCAAAATAATAATTTTCTTTAATAAATTTCATCATGTAGTTCATAATAAATCCTCCTCGATTTTCGTTTTTAGGAATACACGTTCGTACCTGTTATTTATATTATATGAGAACATACGATTGGCTGTCAAGTGAAAATTAGAACCTTTGTTTGATTAGTAATCGAACACATGTTATACTATATTCAATATAATTGTTTAATATTCTGCAATTTAAAAACTTTTGAAGAGGTGAGTCATTTGAAAAAGATATCTAAAAGACAGGAAGAAATATTAGCCTTCATTAAGGATGAAGTGCGCTTAAAAGGCTACCCCCCTTCCGTACGTGAAATAGGAGAAGCAGTCGGTCTTGCATCCAGTTCGACTGTTCATGGACACTTATCCCGCTTGGAAAGTAAAGGGTTTATCCGTCGTGACCCGACAAAGCCAAGAGCAATTGAAGTGTTAGATCCTGAAGGTTTAGATGAATTAAAAAGTGGAGTTATGCATGTTCCGTTAATTGGAAAAGTGACAGCAGGGAATCCGATTACAGCTGTTGAAAATATTGAAGAATATTTCCCTTTGCCTGATACGTTCAGTTCTTCAGATGATGAAATTTTTATGCTAGAGATTGTCGGAGACAGTATGATTGAGGCAGGTATTTTAAATGGTGACCGAGTAATCGTTAGACAGACACATTCAGCGTCTAATGGAGAAATTGTCGTGGCTATGACAGAAGAAGATGAAGCCACAGTGAAGCGATTCTTTAAAGAGAAAGATTTCTTCCGTTTACAACCTGAAAACTCGTCAATGGAACCGATCATCGTTGACAATGTTTCTATATTAGGCAAAGTCGTCGGTGTTTATCGCATGATTCATTAAAAAAGTGTATCAACTACCCTTACCAGGTTGTTGATACACTTTTTTTAAACTAATTTTTGCGCTAATAATTGCTCCATGGAACTTACAACAGCCGCTTTTACGTGCTCATATGTTAGTCCGCCTTGAACGTACGCTGTAAAAGGCGGTCGAATGGGGCCGTCTGCAGTCAATTCGATACTTGAACCTTGAATGAACGTCCCAGCCGCCATAATAACATCATCTGTATAACCTGGCATATAAGATGGTTCAGGTGCGTAGTGTGCATTGATTGGCGAGTTTTGCTGGATCATTTGACAAAATGCTATCATTTGTTCTGCGGTAGAGAAATTTACAGATTGAATTAAATCCGTGCGCTGTTCACTATAATGTGGCTTTGTGTCCATTCCGAATGCGCCAAAGAAGGCTGAAGTAAATAACGCACCTTTCACCGCTTGGCTTACAACATGTGGTGCTAAAAAGAAGCCTTGATACATTTCCAGTAACGTATCAAGTGACGCACCAGCTTCTGCTCCTAATCCGGGTGAAGTCATACGGTACGCGCATTTTTCAACGAGTACTTTTTTGCCCGCAATATATCCTCCTGTTCTCACAAGACCGCCACCGGGATTTTTTATAAGTGAACCTGCCATTAAGTCTGCGCCTACTTCCGTCGGCTCTTGTAGTTCAACAAACTCCCCATAACAATTATCAACGAAAATAATAGCATCTTCTTTAATTTCACGTACTTCTTTAATCATTTGTTCAATTTCATGTACTGTAAATGAAGGATTACTTGAATATCCTTTTGAACGCTGAATAGCCACCATTTTTGTATTTGATGAAATCGCTTCTTTTACTTTCTTGTAATTGACTGAACCGTCCTCATTCAAATCAACATGTCGATAACTGATTTGATAGTCCTCTAATGATCCGGTATCTTTTCCGTGACCAGAAATAATCGATTCCAATGTATCATAGGGCTTTCCAGTTATGTATAAGAGTTCATCACCCGGTCGTAAAATACCAAACAGACTAATGGTAATCGCATGAGTTCCCGAGATGATTTGACTTCGAACTAGACAATCTTCCGCTCCGAATACATCGGAATATACTCGTTCCAATGTATCTCTTCCACTGTCATCATATCCATATCCTGTAGAGCCGGTTAAATGAAAGTCGCTCACTTGATTTTGTTTGAATGCCTGAAGAACTTTACGCTGATTATAAAATGCAATCTCTTCTACTTTCTTTACATATGGCTTAATAGTGTCTTCGGCCTGTTGTACTTTTTTCAACAATTTTTCATTTATCGGTGCTATTTGCATATGTCGTACCTCTTTTCATTTTATCCATCTTCTATTTTAGCAGAATGCGCATATTTTCCAACGTAAACGCAACAAAAACAGGCCTCAGCCTGTTTTAAAGTTTCATCATGAATAGAGTACTGTTACTGTTCATCTTTTAAAATAACGGGTTTTGCTGGAACATATGTTGAAATTGCGTGTTTATAAATGAGTTGTTGCTTGCCGTCTGTTTCTAACAATACTGTATAGTTGTCGTATGATTTAATCAGACCTTTTAATTGAAAACCATTTAGTAAAAATACCGTTACAAACGTATTACTTTTACGTAAAGAATTTAAAAATGTGTCTTGCATATTTCCTTGTGTCATTCAATTGCCTCCCTATCTTTGTTAAATAAGTTATTCCCCACGCACTTCTCATAATCCTCTATTATTTCAAAAGTTCTTTTGAAAATATCTTTTTGTGGTTGGTTAGCATTTACCCACTGAACGGGCAATTTATTCCGGAAGTAGGTTAACTGTCTCTTTGCATAGTTTCGTGTATTCTTTTTAACTGCTTCTATCGCTTGTTCTTTTGTTATTTGTTCATTAAAGTAGGTGATCAGTTCTTTATAACCGATTGCTTGTACAGATTGCGTCTCTCTAATGCCTTTCTTCCAAAGACTTTCTACTTCTTGAAACAATCCCGCATCCACCATCATATCTACCCGCTGATCTATGCGTTCATATAAAAGCTCTCTTGGAACGTCTAAACCTATTATGAGTTCACGGAACATAGACTGATTGCCCTGTTGCTGTTCATGGTCTTGTTTAGTCCGCCCAGTTACTTCAAGTATTTCCAGTGCACGTACGAGTCGCCGATGGTTATTTGGATGGATAGATTGTGCACTTTTGGGATCTAGCTTTTCCAAACGCGTATAGAGTTTTTCAGCACCGAACTCTTCCAGCTCTTCTTCCAACTTTGCTCGTACATTCGGATCCCCTGCTTGCTCAGTAAAACGATAATCAAATAATACCGCCTGAATATACATGCCACTTCCGCCAACAATGATTGGCATCTTTCCGCGTGACTGAATATCTTCAATCCACCACCGAACTGCTTGCTGATACTCCGCTACTGAAAATTGTTCGGTCGGTTCTTTTACGTCAAAAAAATGATGAGGAACTCCTTCCATTTCAGACGCTTGAATTTTTGCTGTTCCGATATCCAATTCTTTATATACTTGCATTGCATCTCCATTAATTATTTCGCCATTTAAAGCACGTGCCAATGCTATGCTTAGCGCTGTTTTTCCAGATGCAGTTGGTCCTACTACAGCAATAACATTAATTGATGCATTCATTTTTCTTCATCCACCCGACTATATTCTTAGATACTTCTTGACGATTTGTCTCTTGTAGCATTTCATGGCGACCACCTTCATAGAGAACGACTTGAACGTGTTGCTGGCCTGCTTTCATAAATTGCTTAGCCGTTTTCCAGACACCTTTCGCACGTTCACCAACTGGATCTTCTGTCCCTGATACTAATAAAATCGGTAAATGACTTGGAATATTCCTCAAAAACGCAGTGGATTCGATTGCTTCTACACCTTCAAGTAAAATTCTGAACAATTGAGATGTCGGAACAAAGCCACACGCTTCGTCCTCATCATATTCGCGAACGCTTTCTGAATATCTCGACAGCCAGGCAGAGGATCCTTCATCCGGAAATCTCTTCGAAAATTCACCGAAGACGATTTTGTGTAGCAGCTCATCTGGTTGTGTATTAGCCAAATTACGTTCTCTCCACTTGGCGAATGCTAGACCTGCTAATCCTACAGTTTTTGATTGGCTGCCCGTTCCAGACAACACTACTTGGCATAATGTATCGCCGTATAACTGGATAAAACGTCTAGCAACAAATGATCCCATGCTGTGTCCAAACAGTGTAACTTTGAGATGAGGATACTTTTGCTTATAACACTGGATTACTTCAAACGTATCATCTACTAATTGATCAAACGTAGCTGCTTCCCCTATATATCCATACGGCCGATTATTCTCAACAGCTGTTTTCCCATGTCCACGTTGATCATGTGCTGTTACGATATAGCCTTCAGACACTAGATAGTCTGTAAACTGTCGATAACGTCCGCTATGTTCAGCGAGTCCGTGCACGATATGAACAATAGCGACCGGTGCGCCTGTAGGTTCATGACTAGTGCTATATAAACGTTCGCCATCTCTCATTTCGATCAATTGCTCTTTCATGAATTCACACGTCCTTTCGCTTCTGCAATCGCATTTTGTAATTCATTCAAATGTAGTGCTTTCTGATCTACCGTATACTGCAGGAGACTGGCCATATAGTTAGTCACATCAGTTGCCAACGATTCTACTACTTGAATTTGAAAGTATAAATCTCCTTTGCGCCGAATAAAGAAGTCACTTGGCGATGTGACCATTTCGTGATGAATACTGTAGATGATTTCTGCACGTAAACTAATAGGTAAAGAATGTTCTTCAGCAGAAATAGCATGGGCAATACGGAAGACTGCATCACTATTCCTACCGTAAAATGAGGCAATGCGAGCGCCCTGTTGTTCAGTCAATCCATAGCGCTCCGCCTTGCTTGCTTGTTGCGCAATAAACTGATCTAACTCTTCGTCATCAGAAAAATCACTGCCTGAGACCGGTAGTTGTTTCGTACTGCAAGGAAGAATATTCGATTTTGGGACTCTCTTAACAATTTTATCAACGATCACTTCTGCCATTTGTCGATAACCAGTTAATTTCCCACCAGCTATCGTTAGTAAACCATGCACCGGCTCCCAAATTTCATCTTGCCGGGAGATTTCAGAAGCGTCTTTGCCTTCTTGTGCGATTAACGGTCGTAGTCCTGCCCAAGTGGACTCTACATCTTTGCGATCTAATTGCACGCTAGAAAATACTCCATTGACGGCACGTATAATATACTGAATATCTTCTTCATCAGCTGTAGGATGTTTTATCTCTCCCGTATAAAAGGTGTCAGTAGTACCAATATACGTCTTGTTATCTCTTGGAATCGCAAATAACATACGTCCATCTGAATGATCAAAATAAATTGCTTGACGCAATGGGAATACAGACTGATCGACTACAATATGGACTCCTTTTGTAATATGCAACTGTTTGCCTTGAGAATGATTCACTTTATTTTGCAGTTCATCTACCCACGGACCAGTCGCATTAATCACCATTGAAGCACCTACTGAAAAACGCTCTCCTGTTAACTGATCTTGCAATACAGCCCCTACTACAGTTTCATTTTCAAAGTTAAACTGTTCACATTTCATATAGTTTACACAAAGCGCACCTTTTTCAGCAGCTTTTTTCAATACTTCAATCGTCAAACGCGCATCATCCGTCTGATACTCTACGTAATGACCACCGCCTACTAACTGCTTTTTCTTCAGTAATGGCTCTAGTGATAATGTTTCTTCTTTCGTAAGCATTTCTCGTCGTTCTGTTTGTTTGACGCCGGCAAGTAAATCGTAGACGAGTAATCCAGCAGAAGTTGAATATTTCCCATAGGTTCCTTTTTTATAAATCGGTAGCAGCATCGGTCGTGACTTCGTAATATTTCGGGAATTTCGGAAGACAATTTCTCGTTCTTTACCTGTTTCAGCAACAATCTTTAGTTCCAATTGTTTCAAATAGCGCAAGCCACCATGAATCAGTTTCGTTGAACGGCTAGACGTGCCCGCTGCAAAGTCCTGCATCTCGACAAGGGCGACAGAGAGCCCTCTTGCCGCAGCATCAAGCGCAATCCCCGCTCCAGTAATTCCACCGCCTACAACTAACACATCAAACGAATAATCTTTTAGCTCTTGGATTTTACTTGGTCTTTCAATCGTTGAAAACATGCAACCACTCTCCTCTGATCTGCTACGTTACATGACTCTTTTGAACATCTTCTCCAGTTCATACGTTGTAAAGTGAATTAATACAGGTCGGCCGTGTGGACACGTATATGGATTAGTACATGCACCTAAGTCGGTTACTAATCGTTCCATATCCGCTTGTGTTAAATAATAATTTGCTTTAATAGATTTTTTACAACTCATCATAATCGCACTTTCTTCACGAAGCTTTTCGATATCTACTTTTCGGCTGCGCAATACTTGTTCAATCATTTCCTCAATAATAGCTGTTGCTTGCCCTTCAGGAAACCATGCAGGATATTCTTTCACTGTATACGTCGCCGGTCCAAATGGTTCTAAAAAAATCCCCACACGTTCTAAAGCATCTTTGCATTCTTCAATTTTTAACTGTTCATCTGCAGAATAATGAAAGACTAGCGGCAACAGCAATTGTTGCCGCTCATCGGAACTGACTTTTCCTAACTTGACTTTAAAATATTCATATTTAATGCGTTCTTGCGCTGCATGTTGATCTATTAAATAAAATCCATCTTCATTTTGTGCAACGATATACGTACCATGTACTTGGCCGATAGGGACAATCGACGGAAATGAATTGTCGAAAGTTACTTGCGATTCAATCTCTTCCGCCACTTCTTCGGCAGGAAGTGGCTCTATTTCATGAACAGTTTTCTCGACTATCGATTGAGGAAATGCGTGTTCTTCGTCTTCTTTTATTGTCTCTTTAGTTTCGGGCGCAGTTTCTTCATACGCTTGAATAATTGGCATTTGTGGCTCTATAGTGCGCGTCCAGGGCTTCCAAATAGATTGTTGTTCTGACTCTACTTTTACTTTCTTCTCTTTTTTTATCGCGTCCGGAATAACCGAAACACCTAAAATTGCTTGCTGTACCGCTTCTTTTATGAGCGATAATAATTCGCCTTCTTTACTAATCCGTATATGTCGTTTTGCGGGATGAACATTGACGTCAGTTAGAATAGGGTCTGTGGTAATATTGACGACAGCAATTGGATAGCGGCCAATTGGCAAGTACGTATGCATGGCATCTATGAGCGACTGAGTTCCCGCATAACTTTTAATCCAACGTCCATTCATCAGCAAGGAAATATAGTTTTTAGAGGCTCTTGTCATTTCAGGCAATGTTACGTAACCATTCACATGGAAATCTGCATTTTCTTTTTCGAATGGAATCATTTTACGTGCGACTTGTATACCGTAAATATCTGATAAAACTTTCAATAATTCACCCGATCCAGTTGTTCGCAATACTTGATGTTGATCATGTGTTAACGTAAATGAAATAGTAGGATGACTGAGTGCCAGCCGATTCAATAAATCAATAGTATGTCCTAGTTCAGTTTGGATCGTTTTCATATACTTCAAGCGCGCTGGTGTATTATAGAATAAGTGTTGTACGAGAAAGTCAGTACCTTTTCTTAAAGCACCCGCTTCATGCTTTATGACTTTTCCACCTTCAATTTCTACTACAGTTCCTTGTTGTTCCCCATCAGACGTCCATAAAGAAACCTTTGATACGGCTGCGATACTAGCTAGCGCTTCTCCTCGAAAACCTAATGTCCGTATACGGAACAAGTCGTGCTCATTAGAAATCTTACTTGTGGCGTGTCTTTCAAAGCAGCGAAGCGCATCTGTTTCAGACATCCCTTTACCATTATCAGTCACGCGTATAGAAGTAAGACCCGCTTCTTCCAATGATATTTCAATTCTCGTACTATTTGCATCGATCGCATTCTCCACTAATTCTTTAACGATGGATGCTGGACGTTCTACTACTTCCCCTGCCGCGATTTTATTGGCTAACGTATCTTCCATAATATGAATATGATTCATTTGCTTCAACCTTTCACTGTAGAGGATAATCGTTCTTTCCAGTCCGCCATTTTCTGCATCGACTGCATCGGTGTCATATTAAATAAATCTACTTCTTGTATTTCTTTTAGTAATTGTTCATGTTCCATTGAAAGTGATGGTTCACTAACAGCATCAAATAATGCGAGTTGTTCGGATACGACAGAAGCTTCACTAGCAGTACTTTCCTCTTCAAATTGTGCTAATAAATTTCTTGCACGTTCCACTAACTCACTTGGCAGCCCTGCTAATTCCGCTACATGAATACCGTAACTTCGATCCGCGGCTCCTGGCAATACTTTGTGTAAAAACACTACTTTGCCATCCTGTTCTTTTGCAGCCACATGAACATTCAATAATCGGGCGAGAACATCTTCAAGTTTTGTTAATTCATGATAATGTGTCGAAAATAACGTATTGGCTCCTATCGTCTCATGAATATGCTCCATCATTGCTTGGGCTAATGCCATTCCGTCATAAGTTGATGTGCCGCGTCCGATTTCATCGAAAAGCAATAAGCTACGGGAAGAAGCATGTGTGATCGCGTATTGCGATTCCATCATTTCCATCATAAATGTACTTTGACCCGAAGCGACATCATCTGCAGCTCCTATACGCGTGAAGATTTGGTCGGTAATAGGCAGCTCCGCTTTTTCACACGGTACAAAACAACCGATTTGTGCCATGACGACTGTCAGCGCCACTTGTCTCATATACGTACTCTTACCCGACATATTAGGTCCTGTAATGAGCAGCATATTACTATTAGCGGCAAGTGTGCATGAGTTCGGAATGTATAAAGAATGATTCATCATTTTTTCAACTACAGGATGTCTTCCATTTTCTATCGCAACGGCCTGTCCATCATGGAAAACTGGACGCACGTATTGATTCTTTTCAGATACTTTTGCAAATGAAAGTAATACATCTAGTTCACTAATAACGGTTGCGAGTTGCTGAATTCGTTTCACATCCGCCTTCACACATTCACGAATATGTTGAAATAAATCCATTTCAAGTGTTTGGCTATCCGCTTCTGCATTCAAAATCAGCTCTTCCTTTTCCTTAAGTTCAGTCGTTATGTATCGCTCAGCATTAGCTAATGTTTGTTTGCGTTCGTAGCGTGTCAAATCAGCTAAATGCACATTCGATTTGGTGATTTCAATGTAATATCCAAATATACGATTATAGCCGATTTTCAATGTTTTAATTCCGGTTGCTTGACGTTCTTTCTGTTCTAGCTCAGCAAGCCACTGTTTCCCATTGCGGGAAGCGTCTCTCAACTGATCTAACTTTTCACTGTAACCGTCTTTAATTAAACCGCCATCTTTCGTTGTTAGTGGTGGATTTTCCGCTATCGAATCTGCGAGTAATTGATACGTATCTTCACAAGCGTCCATTGCATTAGAGTATTTCTCCAGCATCGGTCGTTTCGATTCATGTAATAACTGTTTAATCTTCGGTACATGAGTCAATGAATTGCGGAGTTGCGCTAAATCACGTGCACTTGCACTCCCCATTGAAATTCTGCCTGCAAGCCGTTCTAAATCATAGACATCTTGTAATTCTTCCACGAGTTCTTCTCTCAAGAAAAATTCGTCTATTAAATTGCTTACAGTTTCTAGTCGATCCTCGATTGCCTGACGCTGCGCTAAAGGCTGATGAATCCACATTCTTAATTTTCGTGCCCCCATCGCAGTGACGGTTTCATCGAGTACCCAAAACAGTGTACCTTCCTTTTTACCCGAACGTATCGTTTGTACGAGTTCTAAATTCCGCATAGAGTTCGCATCAATAGATAACTTTGCATCTTTTTCTATATATAGAAATGGACGGAGATGATCAAACATCATTTTTTGCATACGCATTACATATGATTGTAATTTGCGACATGCTTCTTGCAATGATTCTGGAAGATGTGAATAGGTCTCATATCCAACGTTTTCCACTTCATCATTTTCGATAGATAACATAATTTCACGACTTTCAAACATCTCCTGCAAAACTACAAATAACTGCTCGTTTACTACGATTTCCCTCATATGAAGAGCTTCGATTTCTGCCAGCAACGTCCTTTCCGTTCCTTCGACTAACTCGACTTTACCTTCTCCTGTAGCTACATCTAAATAGGCTAATGCATAGCACTGGTTGTCAATCTGATCAATTGCTCCAATAAAGTGATTGGACTCCACATCAATCGTTTTTCCTTCTGTAAGCGTTCCAGGCGTAATCACTTTTACTACTTCCCGTTTAACAATTCCTTTTACAGAACGCGGATCTTCCATCTGTTCACAAATAGCTACTTTATGACCTTTTTGTATTAATGTTTCTATATATCCCGAAGCTGAATGGTAAGGAATCCCACACATTGGAATGCGTGTTTTCGATGCAGAATCTCTACTCGTTAATGTGATTTCTAAAATCGCAGACGCACGCATTGCATCATCAAAGAACATTTCATAGAAATCTCCTAGACGAAAAAATAGAAATGCGTCTGTATAGTGTTCTTTAATTTTTAAATATTGTTGCATCATTGGTGTATGTTCAGACATGGTAACCCTCTTTTACTCGTTCATTTTCTTTTCATTATAACAAACCGCTTGTAAGTTCACGAATCAAAAGGGGTATGATTCGATATTTGCTAACAATGGCTCATCATTCCTTAGTAAAGAATTATTTCAAGGATTAAAATAAACCATTCCAAATAAATCTTGTAGAATGGTTTGTTTTTACTTACTATTTAGTTTTACAGTTCTTATACTTTTCTCTACTTAGTATCAAGCCTGTTGAACATCCAAAGAAAAGAATCGGCTTTTGGAAATGAGGTGCGCCTCAAAAGCGTATCGTCTGGAAGCGTAAGCCGCAAGACACTTTAAGGCAGCGTCACTCCGTGCAATCGCCATAGTGAAACTCATTTGTAAATAAAACAATGAGTGAATTATATATAATATGGTTAATCAATAGGCTTGTTAATTTAAGTGTCTATACTATCGTACCATATTTATCACATACTAAAACTACAGATATAAGCCAATTCTATGTACTTAACCAAAATAAAAAGCCGGAAAAATTCCGGCTTTTAAAATGGCGAATCTTTTCTATGATTTGGATGATGTGGTGGGTGATCTTTCTTCGGTACCTCTTTACCTTTCTTTTCTTCCATGACAATTGAAGATGATTCGGTCGCTATTGGCCATTCTTCTTCATAAGGATGAGGATGGATCGTTACAGAAACTTTTGTCTCCCCTACCATCTCTACTAATAACTCTCTTTCAATAGAGATTAAGAAATTTTGACCGCATTCGGAAATACTGGCTTCCGTACAATTCGGGTGTTGCAGTACCGTAACAATGGTCTCTTCTTTGCTCGAAGTAGGTTCGTCTCGGTAATGCAATGCAATTTTGTCTTTATACGGAACTGATTCAGTAAAAACCGATGTTTTGGAATGGTCATGGTGTGAGTACCAAACATTTACATCAAAACTACCTGTAACTTCTACATAATTGCCTACCTTTTTCGATTGATGCGTGTGGTTGATCACCCAGCAACCTAAAATACTAGAAGGTCGATTAGGCGGCTTCAACGTTACAGTGGAATCCGATCGATGCTTCCCTTTGGCAATAACGGCTTTCGTTACAATTTGTCGTAAGTTTTTCAGTTTTCTTCCTCCTTCTTAGGCTTCTATCCATCCTATGCAACAGCGAGCCTAAAATTGAAAAAAATCAGCAAAGAATTTATCCTTTGCTGATTTCTTCATTACGAGAGGGATTTATAAGAAGTGTTTTCTACATATGAGCCTGTTTCTCCACGTAATACATCGCCGCCAGTAGATTCAATAATTTCGTCTGTTACACTGTTGGCAATAGTATTGGAAACTAATTGTAATAGATTATTTACTTCGTCTTGTGATTGCTTAAACTCTTGAACTAATGGAATGGCATCGATCTCGCCTTGTACTTGCTCAATTTTCTTTTCTATTGCTTTCAATGCGCGCTCTTTTTCATAATGCTGGAAGTTTACTGCTTGTGTTTGAAGTGATTTCAAACTTGCTATTTTCTCACGTACTTTTTGATTTTCATTAATTTGTGCTTCTGCGCGTTTATAAAAATCTACTTCCTCTGTGTTCGCTAACATATGCGCCAAGTCGCGTGCTTTTTCAATAATTTCGTCTTTTGAATAACGCTTTTCCATTATGCCATCACCTTTTCCTCTTTAACTACTCCGATGAACTCTCCATCGAGTGACCATGTTTTTGCTTCTTTAATACGAACTTCCACAATCTGGCCTATTACTGAACGCGGCGCTCTGAAATTGACTAGCTTGCTTTTTTCCGTATAGCCTGCAAGAACGTCCGGATTTTTTTTACTTTCACCTTCTACAAGCACTCTTACAATTTGGTCTTGATACGGCTTCATCGCTTCAGCCGACATCTCATTCACTAATGCATTTAAGCGCTGTAAACGTTCTTTCTTTACTTCCATCGGCACGTTATCTTGCATTTTAGCAGCCGGTGTCCCTTCGCGTGGTGAGTAAATATACGTAAATGCCATATCAAATCCTACTTCACGGTATAATGACATCGTTTCTTCAAATTGTTCATCTGTTTCATTTGGAAAACCTACAATGATATCTGTTGTCAAAGAGGCAGTTGGAATTGCTGTGCGGATTTTTTCCACAAGTTCCAAATAACTCTCACGTGTGTATTTGCGCGCCATAATTTTCAGCATTTCACTTGACCCTGATTGCACAGGAAGGTGTATATGATCGACCAGATTTCCACCTTTTGCAAGAACCTCAATTAAATGATCGTCAAAATCACGAGGATGACTTGTTGTGAAACGAATTCTCGGGATATCTATCTTCCGAAGATCATCCATTAAATCACCAAGTCGGTAGTCGATATCATCGAAATCTTTACCATATGCATTAACATTCTGTCCAAGCAATGTAATTTCTTTATAGCCTTCTGCTGCCAGTTGACGAACCTCTTGAATGATATCACTCGGACGGCGACTACGCTCTTTTCCTCGTGTATACGGAACGATACAGTACGTACAAAATTTATCACAGCCGTACATAATGTTGACCCACGCCTTAATTTTGCCGTGCCGTACTTTTGGTAAGTTTTCTATTACATCGCCTTCTTTTGACCACACTTCAATAACCATTTCTTTCGATAAATAGGCTTCATGTAAAATATTCGGCAAACGATGTATATTATGCGTACCGAAGATCATATCTACTTGATCGTACGTTTTTAATATCTTTTTTACAACCGATTCTTCTTGCGACATACAACCACAAACCCCGATTAACAAATCCGGTTTTTCTAGTTTTAAAGGTTTTAGATGACCTAGTTCGCCAAACACTCTATTTTCCGCATTTTCACGAATCGCACATGTGTTAAGTAAAATGACATTTGCATCTTTTACGTTATCGGTCAACTCATAGCCTAAAGCCATAAATATGCCCGCCATTACTTCTGTATCATGTTCGTTCATTTGACAACCAAATGTTTGAATATGAAATTTACGACCTTGCCCCATTCCTTTAAAACGTGAATCTATTTGAAAGTTGTCATGATATTCTATTTCTTCTTTCCCGCGCTTTTTTGCATCTTTCAAAGAAGGTCCCGTATATACCGAATCAAAGTATTTACTGTAGTCTTTTTCTGTTGTGTTAGCATGTGGCACTTCTTTTGTTGCGAGTTCAGCTTGTACACGCTGTTCTTCATTCATTGCAGTAGCCCCTTTCTATTACTTATCGGGAAATAAGCATACATGATGTTATTATACTGAACTTTTCTTAGTTATGATAGCAAAGGGATAAATTGTTGCTTGTTTGTCATGAAAAAAAGACCACGGTTTACAATCACCGTGATCTTCCATTCATTTTCACTAACGACTTTTTCTTTCAACAAGCAATTTCAATGCCGTTCGTCCTTCGCCATTGATTTCAATATCGGTGAAGGCAGGAGCACAAACGAGATCTCCTCCACTTGGTGCCACAAATCCTCTCGCAATCGCGACTGCTTTCACCGCTTGATTCAGTGCACCTGCTCCGACTGCTTGAATTTCTGCATATCCTTGTTCGCGGATAACCGCAACTAATGCGCCTGCTACGGAGTTAGGATTGGATCGGGAAGATACTTTTAAGGGACTCACGATATTTCCTCCTTATTTTGCAATGTCTATGGAAAGAGCATTTTCCATAAATCATCCTATGATAGCTAAGAAGGAATTAGACGCTGATTGGTTTAGTTTGTAAACGGATGATCTTCATTGATACGAATTCGTTCAATGGCAAGAGCTTTTCCTGTCTTATCATCTAATTCAACAAACATTCCGTTCAACTGTGGTCGTCCGCTTTTTGGAACTTCAAAACGTGTCGGTAAATTCGTGTAGAAACGGTATAGTACATCTTCTTTTTTCATACCTAGAATTTCATCATAAGGCCCCGTCATACCCGCATCCGTTAAATAGGCAGTTCCGCCCGGAAGAATACGATCATCTGCTGTTTGTACATGGGTATGTGTTCCGACTACTACAGACGCTTTTCCATCTAAATGCCATCCCATCGCAATTTTTTCACTTGTTGCTTCTGCATGAAAATCTACAAAAATCAATGGGGAAGTTTGCATCGCTTCTTCTACTAATTCATCTGCTTTCGCGAACGGATCATCATGTGGCGGTAAAAAAGTGCGCCCGTGCAAGTTAATAACCGAAAGCGTCACGCCATTTTTCGTAATGGTTGTCATACCTTTTCCTGGGGCTGCTTCAGAAAAGTTTGCGGGACGAATCAAATAATCTACTTCATCTATAAAATCATATATTTCTCGCTGATCCCATGTGTGGTTCCCCATCGTAATCACATCCACACCCGCATGTAATAAGTCATGATAGATTGCTTTTGTAATCCCTCTCCCTGACGCTGCGTTTTCACCATTTGCTATAATCACATCTGCTTGATATTTTCTTTTTAACCGCGAAAGATAGTCTATAACCATTTCACGACCCATAGATCCAACAATATCTCCAATAAATAGTACTTTCATCTACAAAAACCTCTTTCCAAAATGAAAACAGCTTCCAAACGAACCGGAAGCTGTTTTTTTATACATGTACTTTATTTCGCATACTCCACTGCACGGGTCTCCCGTATGACCGTCACTTTAATATGCCCTGGATAGTTTAATTCTTCTTCGATTTGTTTTCGAATATCTCGCGCTAATCGATGGGCGGTAATATCATCAATTTGGTCTGGGCGGACAATGATTCGAACCTCACGTCCTGCCTGAATCGCAAATGACTTTTCAACACCTTCGTATGACTCTGAAATTTCTTCCAGCTTTTGTAGACGCTTAATATAATTCTCCAACGTCTCACTTCGAGCGCCAGGTCTAGCGGCAGATAATGCATCTGCTGCTGCAACTAATACCGCAATAACAGAAGTCGCTTCTTCATCACCATGGTGAGATGCAATACTGTTGATGACGACTGGATGTTCTTTATATTTTGTTGCCAATTCAACACCAATTTGTACGTGACTGCCTTCTACCTCATGATCGATTGCTTTACCGATATCATGCAGTAAACCTGCGCGTCTCGCTAGTGTCACGTCTTCTCCAAGCTCTGCTGCCAGTAGACCCGATAAATAGGCTACTTCGATAGAGTGCTTCAAGACGTTTTGGCCATAGCTTGTGCGGAAATGCAAACGACCTAATATTTTGATCATATCCGGATGCAAATTGTGAACTCCGACATCAAATGTCGTTTGTTCTCCTTTTTCACGAATCAATTCATCCACTTCACGTCTAGACTTGTCCACCATTTCTTCAATACGAGCCGGATGTATTCTTCCGTCTTGTACTAATTTTTCCAGTGCCAATCTAGCTGTTTCTCTCCGGATCGGGTCAAAGCCTGACAGAATGACTGCTTCTGGTGTATCATCGATAATTAAATCAATACCCGTTAATGTTTCGAGTGTACGGATATTTCTTCCTTCACGACCAATGATACGACCTTTCATTTCGTCATTCGGCAAGTTGACAACGGAGACTGTCGTTTCAGCTACATGATCCGCTGCAAATCGTTGCACAGCAATTGAAAGAATTTCTCTAGCTTTACGTTCAGATTCCTCTTTTGCTCGCTGCTCCGATTCTTTAGTCATGACCGCAATATCAGTAGACAGTTCTTCCTCTACATCGTCCAAAATGATGCGTTTCGCTTCATCTCTAGTTAACGAAGAAATTCTTTCCAGTTCTGTCTTTTGCGTAGTCACTAGTTCTTCCGCTTTGCGTTCCATCTCTTCAATATGCTGTTGTCTTTCTAAAAGCGCCTCTTCTTTGCGCTCTAGACTTGCTTCTCTTTTATTGAGCGTATCATCCTTGCGATCAAGGTTTTCTTCACGCTGTAAGAGACGGTTTTCTTGTTTCTGTAATTCCGTCCTTCTCTCACGGACTTCGTTTTCCGCTTCAAGGCGTAGTTCGTGAGTTTCATCCTTCGCTTCTAATAGTGCCTCTTTTTTTACTGACTCCGCTTCACGCTTCGCCTCTTCGACGATTTGATTCGCTGTTTGCTTGGCACCAGTCACTTTTGAATCGTTCACATTTTTCAATATAAAAAAGCTAACAACTGCACCGACGATGAGACTTAGCAAAACGGAGATGAGTATTTCGACAATCATTGAGGTCACCTCCTCCTGCTTATTCTTTTCTTTTCAGTCGGCTCGTATAATTAATTTTGCCACGGCGAATCTATTTCACGTACTCTTTTACCATTCCAGCTTGGTAATGTCCCGTCTATCTGTGAAAACGCCGAAGGCACTAACTTAACCCAACCGGGCTATGAGACCCTGCTGTTTCGGGACGATTTGACATTCATTCTACTAATTTTTTAGATAAGTTTCGTGTTTGTTGAATTAAGTTAAAATCAACATACTGCCAAAAACAATTCATTGTTTTGAGTAATATTAGGCATATAGAATACACCACTTTAATTGTATAGCTGTAGTTTTAATGTGTCAAGGAATGATGAGTTAAATTCGACAAACCCGAGAATTTTTACAATCAATTTTTTCTTCTATTGTATTTTCCCAAGACTATTGATTAACAATATTATTTGTAATTCATTCATTGATTTACTTAAAAGCGATTGGATAGAGCAAGGCTAACTTGAAGAGTCTTACGGCTTACGCTTCCAGACGATACGCTTTCCGGAGGGGGCGCGGTGGACCGTCAAGCATTGCGAATTACACCTGTCAAGTGCAAAGATGTGCTTTTGCGAGTGAAGCGCAGCGAAAAGGAGCACATCTTTGCATTTACAGGCGTAATCGCTAACGCACTTCTGGCGAGTCCGCCGCGTGCCCTCAGGAAAGCGTCCGGTTCTGGTGGGAGAATCCTCACACGTACCCTCATTTCCTGCACCAAGGAGAAAAGTCACTCATTCCACTCTAATTTCTGGGCGAACACCAACTGACTTACGGACACTAATTCAAGGATTGTATAGGTTAGTGCATGATTAGTTGGTGACGTTGCAGATTTTTGAAGGTGACTGTTCACTGTAGTCACTTCAGCGAAGACAGATTACTTACACGCTGTTGTAGTAATAGAAAGATACCCCCCCTACTTATCTTCGCTAAAATAAAAAAGTTGTTCAACACGTCGCATATTGCGACATCCTGAACAACCTATACTTAAAAATTACTTCTCATCTGGAATTAACAGCAATTCATCTAGCTCATCTTCTTCATCATGAGCACCAATCACGTAATTAGTATTATCATCCATTCCATACGACTCACGAATCTTCGCTGCGATTTCGTTACGCATAGTTACGTTTTCCTTCAGGAACTGCTTCGCGTTTTCGCGACCTTGTCCTAAACGCTCTCCCTCGTAGGAATACCATGCACCGCTTTTTTGAACAACTTCCAACTCTGAACCGAGATCAAGAATTTCTCCTTCTTTTGAAATACCTTCACCGTACATAATATCCACTTCAGCTGTTCTAAAAGGGGGAGCTACTTTGTTCTTCACTACACGGATTCTTGTCTTATTCCCCATAATATCGTTTCCTTGCTTGATCGCTTCTCCACGACGCACTTCCAAACGGACAGAAGAATAGAATTTTAACGCACGACCACCAGGTGTAACTTCAGGATTACCAAACATTACTCCAACTTTTTCACGAATTTGGTTAATAAATACTGCAATCGTATTGGATTTGTTAATAGCACCCGAAAGTTTACGTAATGCTTGGGACATAAGACGAGCTTGTAAACCTACGTGCGCATCTCCCATCTCCCCTTCAATTTCTGCTTTCGGTACTAATGCAGCAACTGAGTCTACTACGATAATATCAACTGCACCACTTCGAACAAGTGCTTCGGCAATTTCCAGAGCTTGTTCGCCAGTATCAGGTTGAGAAAGTAATAGTTCGTCAATGTTTACACCTAACTTTTGTGCATAGACAGGATCAAGAGCGTGCTCCGCATCTATAAACGCCGCTGTCCCGCCGTTTGCCTGCACTTCAGCAATCGCATGTAAAGCTACTGTCGTTTTACCAGAACTCTCCGGTCCGTATACTTCGATCACACGTCCGCGAGGGTACCCGCCAATACCAAGTGCTGAATCTAATGCTAGTGAACCTGATGAAGATGTAGCGATTTGTAGATCCGTTTTCTCGCCTAGTTTCATAACAGAACCTTTACCAAATTGCTTTTCTATTTGTTTTAATGCCATATCTAGTGCTGCTTTACGATTGCTCAATTAAAATTCCTCCTCAACTCTTTTTCTATTTCTATTATACCTTTTCTCATCCAATTACACAAGAAATAAACGAACGGGTATTCGATTTTTGATCTGTAGAAAATGAAAAACAAGGTCGAAAAGGGAGGTAAAATTCATTTTCTTAGTCGAATATGAGGGTAAAATTCAATACTTCACTTCTTTTTTCTCTCTCATTTTCTGTATTAAATAGTGGATGGCAAATTGGACAGAACGCTTACGATTAGAATTACGCGAACCAGATAATTGAAGTTTATAAGAAGCAGTTTCTAAATCCTCTGTCGCGATACCAATCCATACCGTGCCGGGTGGTTGTCCATCATGCGACTCCGGTCCGGCAGCTCCCGTCAATCCAACCCCAAATGTTGTACCGAATTGCTCTCTTACATTTTCAGCTAATGCTTCTGCACATTCGGCACTAACAATTCCATGATAATCGAGTAAAGAACGTGAAATATTCAGTCTCTCAATTTTCATTTCTTCATTGTATACGACGACACCGCCTTTAAGCGCATTACCAATGCCTGGCTCAGATCCGAGCTCTGCCATGAACATTCCAGATGTTAAGCTTTCTGCTGCTGATATCGACCAATCATTTTGCAACAATAATTCTGTTGCTTTAGAAGCTAACGTGTCGTCATTGACTCCATAAATATAATCGCCTACTATTGCGCGAATTTCTTGTTCTACAGGAAGAATAAGTTTTTCTGCTTCCTCTTCTGAATCAGCTTTTGCCGTTATACGCAATTTCACCATTCCTGGAGAAGCGAGTGGCGCAATGGTGGGATTTGTTTGACTTTCTAGAATGGATTGAATTCTAACTTCTAACTCCGATTCCCCAATACCTTGCAACTTCAACACTTTAGAAACGATAATATCTTGTTTTCCAAAAACATGTAACAAGTAAGGAATGGCTTCATTTTCAAACATAGGCTCCAATTCGCTCGGTGGCCCTGGTAATAAAATATACTGTTTTTGATCCTTTTCTATCGCAATTCCTGGTGCCATTCCATAACGGTTTGGTAGAACTGTTGCACCTTCGAGTACGAGTGCTTGTTGCTTATTATTGTCAGTCATCACTTTCCCGACTTGCTTAAAATACTGTCGAATCGTTTCCATCGCTTCATCATCTGATACTAGTTCACACCCCAACTGCTGAGCGATTGTTTGTTTTGTCAAATCGTCTTTAGTTGGGCCAAGTCCTCCACTAAAAATCAAAATGTCTGCACGTCGTTTCGCTAACTGAATCGTTTCCGCCAAACGTTCAGGATTATCCCCTACTACTGTATGATAATAAACGTCGATCCCGACTTCAGCTAATCTGCTGGAGATGAATTTCGCATTCGTATTCGTTATTTGACCTAATAATAATTCTGAACCTACCGCAATGACTTCTGCTCTCATGACTGCAAAACACTCCTCACATGGACTCTACTAATACTTTTCGATTCTTAATGAAATAGTCTACACCTGACCAAACAGTAAATATTAACGCAATGTAGAGCATAATTGTGCCGAATGGAATACCGATTGCTTCAAAAAATATATTGTGTAATAAAAGAAACGAAATCGCCAATAATTGGGCCACCGTTTTTATTTTACCTAGTTGATTAGCTGCGACTACTTCACCACCACCTGCTAAAATCAAACGAAGTCCCGTAACCGCAAATTCTCGACTAATAATGACGATAACGATCCAAGCAGGTGCAGCACCCATTTCTACTAATAAAATAAAAGCGGCAGAAACTAATAATTTATCCGCCAGTGGATCTAGAAATTTCCCCATATTTGTTACTAAGTTGTTTTTCCTTGCTAAATATCCATCTAACCAATCTGTCGTTGACGCAATAATAAATATAATAGCTCCCACTAAATGTTCAACTGGCATCGTAACGCCGCCAATTGTAATCATTCCCCAGCCAAAATCCACTGCTAGGAACAAGATGAAAAACGGAATCATCAAGACTCTCGAGAGCGTAATTTTATTAGGTAAATTCATAAACCTTCCACCTTCCATGCTTTTCACTAGTTTTCCCTCTTCACAACAAAATAGTCATCCTTATAGATGACTATTTTTCTACGGAGTGTGAGTAATGATAATATTTTGTGGAATAAGCTGAGTTGGATAATCAATTTTTTGTCCATTGACTACTAGTTCAGCTACTGAATAGTTCCCCACTCGAATGCGAATCTTTTCTGCATTCGACGCATCAATTTCGACACTTTCTCCCGCCAGCATTACTCTTGCGCCAGGCCCCGGCATTCTTTCTTCACCTTGCTCGTCGGTTACAGAAATCCATGAATCCCCCGATGTGGTAACGACTAATTTCAGTTCTTCTGTATTTGCCAAAGTAAAGGTAGAAGACTCTCCAGATGTAGAGTCCAGTTGTAGTTTTTGAACAGGCTCTTCTTTTACACTCTCGCTCGGCTTAGGTTGCTCAGTTGGATTTTCAATAATTGCGTTGTTCGGATTAAGAGGATCACTGTCTACGTTCGGATCTAACGATTTATCACGCAACAGTAAATAACTAATGACTAAAATTACCACAATGAATAATGCCACAATAATTTTAGGTAACATCTCTTGTAGTTTTGCGCTCGTTTGAAGCCCTGCACTACTTCTTTGAAGCACGGGAGGTGTTACTTTTTGATGTTGCTCCTGAATGGCATTGCCGTATTCTTCTTGATAAATAGCCAGCATTTCTTCCGCATCTACGTCTACCGCTTCTGCGTATTGTTTAATAAATACACGTATATAGAAGGCGCCGGGCATGCTTGTAAAATCTTCTTCTTCAATTCCTGCTAAATAACGCTTTTGAATTTTAGTTTCATTTTGTAAGTCATCTAGTGTTAAACCTTTTGCGATTCTCGCTTCTTTTAAGCGACTGCCTAATCCAGTCAATTTTCTCACCTGCCTTATTTTTTAAACTTTCAAGATATACGATTTCATCCATTAAACATATCAAATCCACCCATCGGATTATGGGTAGACATCTGATCATTTTTCTCTAAAATATCGTACGTGATTTCCTGATCTATATCCGTTCTCAATTCTACAATTATATCAAAATCATCAATAGTATATTCCGATTGTTTAACGAACATGTCCGGGTGCTCTACCACTTTAATCGTAGGCATACTCATAATTTCGCGCACCAATTGCATATGACGTTCATCTGAAGATTTCCGCGTAACGATACCGTCCAATATGAATATGTTGTCATCTGAAAACTCATCACCCATCATACTCGTTCTGACGGTTTGTTTAATCATTGTTGATGATAAAAATATCCACTTTTTATTAGCACATACGCTAGCTGCAACGACTGATTCGGTCTTTCCTACACGCGGCATACCACGGACACCGATCAATTTATGACCATCCTGCTTAAACACTTCTGCTAAAAAGTCTACTAATATACCAAGTTCACTTCGGATAAATTGAAACGTTCGGCGATCATCTGTCCCTCTTTGGATATAATGTCCGTGACGAACTGCCAGCACATCACGTAGTTTAGGTTCCCTAATTTTATGAATTACAATGGTATCCATCGTAGAAGCAATCAACTCGAAACGCTTTATTTGCTGATCGTGATCCGTATGGACGAGCATACCGCGGTATCTGCCATCCACGCCGTTAATCGTTACAATATCTACTCGCAACATTCCGAGTAAAGAAGCAATATCTCCTAGTAATCCAGGACGATTCACTTGTATCTCATATTCGACATACCATTCTCCCATTCGACACACTCCCCTACATATTTTTTACAGGTTAACTGTCTGTATGTAGTTCTATAATAGCGGATAGCTCGAGTGAATTAAAGAAAAAAAGAAAAGGACTTAACGAACCGTCCTTTTCCCAACACGTTATATATACCAGCCACCATTAATTTGAATGATTTCACCAGTCATATAATCCGCTTTTCCACTAAGCATAAATTCGACCATATTAGCTATTTCTTGTGGTGTTCCTACAGACAATAAAGGAATTTGATCCATTACCATCTGCCGTTCTTCCGAAGAAAACTCTTGATTCATCCGCGTATCGATCCAGCCGGGCGCAATGGCATTTACGCGTATACCGGAATAGGCAGCTTCTTTAGCGTATGCTTTTACAAACGCATGCTGTGCTCCTTTTACTGCTGAATACATCACTTCTCCTGCAGCGCCTGCACTCCCCCAAATAGAACCAATGAACAGAATATAAGAAACAGGACATTTGCGTAGTTTGGCTGAAAGTAACGCAATGAGACGTGCAGGATTTTGCATATGTACTTGCCATAATTCCGCCATCTCTATTGCAGTTGTTTCAGATAGTAATTTCACTACCGCCTGCCCATTTGCTACGACTATCGCTTCTACACTTTGGACGTTTAGCGCCAATTCATCCGCAGCATGCTCCATTCTAAAATCCGCCTGTGCAATACGAAATTCTTGCTGGGGATATTTTGCTGCTAATTCCTTTTGTAAATTGGTTACCTGTTGACTATTGGAATGATAATGTAAATATAATGACCAACCTGCCTCGGCAAGTTGGTTAGATATCACTTCACCTATTCCACCGGATGCCCCTAGTACAAGCGCAAACCGTTGAGTCATCATGCGGTTGGCGGCAATACTTTGAAGATGGTATAGCTACTATCATCGGAAAACGTTGCAAAGGCATCTTTCAACTTATCCATTGATAATTTTTCAAGTGTCGGCACTACATCAAATAAGTTCATTTCATTGAACTCATAGCGTGTAAACTGATTGGCAATAAATTCTATGGAATTCAATGAACGCATAAATTGACCGATTTTCTTTCTGCGCATTCTTTCTAAATCTTCAGCTTGTACTGGCCACTGTTCTTTCGCTTCTTTAATCGTCTGACGGATCAATGCTTCTAATTGATCTGGTTTTTCCGTATCAGAACCAACCATCGCAAACCCGTAGCCTTCTTCCATTGAAAATTCATAGGAAAATGATTCATCTACTAAACCTTCCGCATTTGCTTTTTCGTAGAATGAAGACGTTCTTCCAAATAAGCTATCTAACACTAAATTAGCCGAAAGCTCAGTTTCCAACATTTGCTGACCTTGTTGATCAGTTGCAGTACATTTCATACCTACATTCAATTTCGGCTTGGAAACATCCATTGTTAATACTCGTTCCGGAATATCAGCAGCTTTCGTTTCAGTTGGAAATTGTCGTTCAATTGGTTCTGGTTGATCAAATGATTTTTGCTCTTGATCTTCTTTTATGAATGTCATCATTTCTTCTGGGTTTACTGCCCCTACAACAAATAACAACATATTGGAAGGGTGATAGAACGTTTCATAACATGTATATAAATGTTCTGCTGTAATATCTTGTATCGATTCTACAGTACCCGCAATATCAATTTTCACCGGATGCTCTTTATACAAATTTTCTATCGTGCCAAAATACAAACGCCAATCCGGCTGATCATCATACATCGTAATTTCCTGGGCAATAATTCCCTTTTCTTTATCTACAGTTTGCTTAGTAAAATACGGTTGCTGAACGAAGTCCAACAATACTTTTGTGTTTTCCATCACTTTATTCGTTGCTGAAAACAAATATGCTGTTCTTCCGAATGTAGTATAAGCATTAGCAGATGCCCCATTCAAACCAAATTTCTGAAACACATCACCGTCTTCTTTTTCAAACATTTTATGTTCTAGAAAGTGCGCAATGCCGTCCGGGACTGTTATAAATTCATCTTTCCCATGCGGTTTAAATGTTCTGTCGATAGAACCATATTTAGTAGTAAATGTTACGAACGTTTTAGAATACCCTCGTTTAGGTAAAATGACGACTTTCAGACCGTTATCCAATGTTTCCGTATATATCTTTTCTTGCAGTTGATCGAAAATTACTTCTTTCATTTGGAAGTCCCCTCCTTGCCAGATAACAGATAGACTACTTCTAGCTTTACCGTATTGGCCATTTCCTTTACATCTTCAAGTGTAACAGATTGCCATTTTTCAATTAGATTTTCTGCTGTAAAGTTCTCATCTAATTCTTTATACTGATCGTAAATTTCGATTTGACTGCGTGCAGAATCGTTAGCGCTTCGGATACTGTTCTCCAATAACGCTACGGTTTGTTCTAATTCTACTTCTGTAATATCTCCTTGTTGTAAAGCTGTCAGCTGTTCTTCAATAAGTTTCACGGCTTTTTCTTCTAAGTCAGCATCGATTCCGGCTGTTACATAGACAATTCCGTAATGTGAGGCAAATGCGCTGTTGGCATAATAAGCCATGCTTTCTTTTTCCCTAACATTCATGAACAGTTTACTATGGGCAAATCCACCAAATATGCCATTCATAATTTGCATTTTATTGTAATCGGGGTGAAGGAATGTAATAGGCGTTGTATAACCTAAATGCAATTTCCCTTGTTTCATGTCTTGCTGTTCTCTAACTGTTTTAACTTCTTCGACCGGAGAGACTTCTGTTACGCTAGGCAATGCTTTAGCATCACGTGCAACGAACGGTAGGTACTCTTTAATTTGCGAGATAATCTCTTCTTCATTTACATCCCCTACGACATAAATATCGATAACATCATGATTCATCATCTGTTCATACGTTTCATACAAACTTTCACTCGTAATAGACGCAACAGCTTCTTCTGTACCATAAGCTGAAATAGAGGCAGGCTGGTCCGGACTCATAATTTCTAGCATGCGCTTTTGTGCATATCGAGTTTTGTCATCATAAATCGAGCGGATTCGATCCCGAACATTGCGCTTTTCTCTTTCTGTTACCGCCAAATCAAATGCTCCGTCTTTTACGTTCGGTTCAAAAGCAACTGCACGAATTAATTGCCAAAGTTGCTTGAAAATATCTTCTCCTTTAAAAAATTCATCATTTACACATTCCGCAAACAACGAAACGGTATGTTCTGCGCTCCGTTTAGAGACGTCTGTATACAAAACGGTACCATATAAGTTATCCAGTGCTTTCCGCATCTCACTTAACGTTGGGTACTTTGCGTTTGACTCTTCTAATACATTTGCGAGTACTGTACGCTCCGAAGCCGTCTTTTGATCCAATGGTGCTTTCCATTTAATCGTTACATTTACTGTTTTAAATTGTTCTGTTTTACGTATATACAAATGCACGCCATTTTGTAATTTTGTTTTATTGAACATACAAACACCTCTCGTTTACCTTATTATATGTAATCTTATCCTTACTATACATTTTACTACATGAAATAGAAAATATATGACACTGTAAGCAAAACTAAGCAAGCACCTTATTTACATAAGTTGTAACTGTTCACTTTGTTTTTCTTCACTCGTCGTCTACAGTCTGAAAGCTATCTGAATAGTATTCAGATAGCTTTCAGAGTTACTTATCGATTTCCTTTTACATACGGCTTTCCGATAGCTTTTGGTGCATTCGCTTTTCCAAGGAATCCGGCTAAAGCTAAAATCGTCAAGACGTACGGGAAGATGTGGAAATACACAGACGGTATACCTGCCAAAAATGTAATACTAGATGAACTGATTGCCAAGGCCTGTGCAAATCCGAAGAATAGTGCAGCACCCATCGCGCCTAGCGGATGCCATTTACCGAAAATCATCGCTGCAAGCGCCATAAATCCTTGTCCGTTGATCGTAGCATGTCCAAAGTCATTCGTAATCGTCTGCGAGTATACCGCACCACCGATTCCAGCAAGTCCACCTGAAATGATCACAGCGATATACCGAATTTTTGTCACTTTGATCCCCATCGTATCTGCAGCCATTGGATGCTCACCGACTGAACGTAAGCGCAAACCGAACGGTGTCTTATAAATTACGAACCAAGCAATGATCGCAACTGCAATCGCGATTATGGATGAACCGTATACTAACTTAAAGAACATCGGTCCGATTACTGGAATGTCTTCCAAGTACGGGATGTTAAAACGCGGAATCTTCTGCTGAATAAAATCTGTTTGTCCTTTTCCAAAGATCATTTTCACAGAGAATAAAGCAATCGCTAAACCTAGCATATTGATTGCAACACCCGACACTACTTGGTCTGCTCTAAATGAAATGGAAGCTACCGCATGCAATGTTGCAAATAATGCGGAGACAAGCATAGCGACTAGCAATGAAACCCAAGGTGTCCATGCCCCTAACACATCTGCAAAGAACAAGTTAAATACAATCCCGATAAACGCACCCATGATCATGAGTCCTTCTAAACCGATATTGATGACACCTGATCGTTCAGAAAACACACCGCCTATTGCTGTGAAAATAAGAGGGGCAGCAGAAGCAATCGTTATTGGAATGATGAAATATAAAATATCTAACATCTCACTTCGCCTCCTTCTTATTTTTGCGTAAACGCACGAGTCCAACGCGAATAATGTATCCGCAGGCAACGAAGAAAATTACTAATGCAATAATGATCGAAACAATCTCTACTGGAATTCCTGCAGCGTTTGGCATATTATTCGCTCCGTATTTTAATGATCCGAATAATGTTGCACCGAAAATAACTCCAAGTGGTGTGTTAGCTCCTAATAAGGCAACCGCAATTCCATCAAAACCAATTCCAGTAAAGCCTCCCATAGAAGACATATTACCGAATGTACCTAGAGCTTCCATTGCCCCACCGAGACCAGCGAATGCCCCTGAAATAACCATTGCCATAATGATATTTTTATTGACACTCATCCCAGCATATTGTGAGGCGTTGTCATTAAAACCAACGGACTTCAGCTCAAAGCCAGTTTTTGTTTTTTCTAAAATAAACCACATAACGACTACCATTGCCAACGCAACAAATATTCCGTAATGCAATGTGGAAAAATCTGTTAAATTGGATAAAAATTCAGAACGCAGAGAAGCTGACGGATGAATTCGATCCAACTTAAAGCCTCCACCTGAAATAGTTTTAATCAATGCATTGACTACATGAAGTGCAATATAGTTCATCATAATCGTGACGATAACTTCATGTACATGTAGTCTTGCTTTTAGAATACCTGGTATAAGTCCCCATAACGCCCCCGCGACAGCTGCAGCTAGTAGCGCAAGTGGTAAATGAATAATTTTAGGTAATTCAAATGCCATACCGACGTATGCCGCTGCGAACCAACCGACGATTAACTGCCCTTCCACTCCAATATTGAAAAGTCCGGTGCGAAATGCAAATGCAACCGCTAAACCAGCTAAAATATATGGACTGATTTGTCGTATAGTTTCCCCGATTACATAAGAATCTCCGAAGATACCATTCCATAGAGCGGTATATCCTATAACAGGATTATAGCCACTGATGAGCATGACCACCGCGCCTACTAGCAATCCTAAAATGATAGAAATAATGGGTACTAGGATGTTTATCAATTTATTCGACATGATGTTCATCACCATCTTTCCCTACGACAGCCTGTTCTTTTTCGGCTTCTTGTTTAGAATGACCTGCCATCATTAACCCTAATGCTTGCTCAGTAGTTTCCTGAGGTATAACAGTTCCTACAATCGCTCCATCATAAATTACCGATATCCGATCGGAAACATTCATTACTTCGTCTAATTCAAATGTAATAAGGAGAACGGCTTTTCCACTATCTCGTTGCTCGATTAAACGTTTATGAATAAATTCAATAGCCCCTACGTCTAAACCTCGTGTCGGCAAAGCAGCAATCAATAAATCTGGGTTTCGCATCACTTCACGACCGATAATTAACTTCTGCTGATTCCCACCAGATAAAGCTCTTGCTAATTCATGTACACCTTGAGTCCGTACATCGAATTCCTTAATAAGATTATTCGCTTGCTCATTTACCACTTTATAGTTCATGATTCCACCTTTAGAAAAAGGCTCATGGTAATACGATTGTAATGCCGCATTATAACCAACTGAAAAATCAAGTACTAGACCATGCTTATGACGGTCTTGTGGGATATGGCCAATTCCTGTTTCTGTAATTTTTCTAGGTTTATTATTCGTAACATCTACAGAATTAATATATACTTTTCCACTCTTAACTTTTGTAAGACCTGTAATCGCTTCGATCAGTTCCGATTGACCGTTTCCGTCAATACCGGCAATCCCCACAATCTCCCCACGTCGTACAGACAGATTCAACCCTTTCAACTTAGCGATCCCTCGATAGTCATTCACAACAAGATCTTCAATTTTCAAAACTTCTTCTGTTGGATGGGAAGGACCTTTTTCCGTTTTAAACGTTACTTGGCGCCCAACCATTAAAGTCGCAAGCTCTTCAGGATTGGTTTCTTTCGTAATAACTGTACCAATTCCCTTTCCTTTACGGATGACTGTCACTTTGTCTGAGACATTCATTATTTCCTGAAGTTTGTGTGTAATCAAAATAATAGACTTTCCTTCAGCTACTAATTTACGCATAATACTTAATAACTCTTCGATTTCTTGTGGTGTCAATGAAGCAGTCGGTTCATCAAATATTAAAATATCTGCCCCGCGATAAAGAGTTTTCAGAATTTCGACACGTTGTTGCATTCCAACTGAAATATCTTCAATTTTCGCATAAGGATCAACGTCCAATCCATACATTTTCGAAATTTCTGCTACTTTTTTAGCTGAATCTTTAATATTGATCATGCCTGATTTAGTCGGTTCGCTACCTAAAATAATATTTTCTGTAACGGTTAAATTTTCCACTAACATAAAGTGTTGGTGTACCATTCCTATTCCTAAATCATTTGCTACATTCGGATCGGTAATTGCAACATTCTTTCCTTTCACACGAATCTCTCCGCCATCGGGTTGGTATAAACCGAACAGCACGTTCATTAGAGTAGATTTACCTGCGCCATTTTCTCCTAATAACGCATGAATCTCTCCCTTTTCAAGTTGTAATGTAATCTTGTCATTCGCATAAAATGTACCGAATTTTTTTGATACATCTAACATTTCAATTACATAATCCAATTCAATCACTTCCTTGCCAGTAATAGACTTCTAAAAAATCTAGCGGAAATATTCTGTAAGCGTTATCACTACCTACGAGCGACAACGTTTTACTTTATAAGTTGAACACAAGAGTCGGAGGTTCTATACTACCTGTTGATTTGAAAATCTTTAGTTCAACTTATATAGGTCACTTATAAGAAAATAAAATTAATAAAATAAAAGTTCCAGCACGAACGTCAAGGAACCTTTAGTTTACAAATTTTAATGAAATAAAGGCCGGATTACACACCGGCCCTTATCTTATTTGTCCCTTATTTCTTCTTTTCTACAAATTCAGGTACTTCGATTTCTCCATCTGCAATCTTTTGTGCAAATTCATCAATTTGATCTAGCACATCTTGTGGTATTGCACCACGTGAATCAGCAAGAGCTACCCCTTCGTCATGAAGACCATATACTTTTGTCTCTCCACCTGGGAAATTCCCTTCCATTGCCAAAGAAGACAGATCTTTAACAGCAACATCAACACGTTTTAGCATGGACGTTAGCGTAACATTAGCGTCGCCGACTTTACCTTCATCGTACTGGTCAGAGTCTACTCCGATTACCCAAACATATGCATCTTTATCTGCTTGTTTACGCTCTTTCGCTTCAGAGAAGACACCGTTACCTGTACCACCTGCTGCGTGGAAAATAATATCTACGCCAGATGAATACATGCGACCTGCTTCGGCTTTACCAAGTTCCGCTTTATCAAATGCCCCTGTGTATTTACTATCTACTTTAATTTCAGGGTTTATTGCTTTCACACCTTCAATGAAACCTGCTTCAAAACGCTCAATTACGGGAATATCCTGCCCACCAACAAAACCAATTTTATTTGATTTAGTCATCAATGCAGCGGCTACACCTGCAAGATATCCACCTTCTTGTTCTTTAAACAAAACGCTTGCTACGTTCGGTGCATCTACGACTCCATCAATTATAGCGAAATTAGTATCTGTTTGTTGAGCCGCAATTTCAGAAATTGCATCTTCCATTAAATATCCTACACCAAAAACTAGATTAAAGTCGCGACGAGCTAAGTTATTTAAATTCGTCGTATAATCTGCTGAACCTGCAGATTGAAGATAATCGTAACCACCTGTACCTTTTTCCCATCCTTGTTCTTCTCCGAATTCTTTAACACCTTTCCATGCGGACTGGTTGAATGACTTATCATCAATTCCACCAATATCGGTTACCATGGCAATTGAGAATTCACTTTTCTCTCCGTCATTTCCTGCTGCAGGCTTGTCCCCCGCGTTGTCTTTTTCCTTATCTGTAGATCCACATGCCGCCAACATTGTGCCTGCAGCTAGAACTAAAGACATTGCTAAGCCGAATTTTCTTTTCGTCATCAAAAATGACCTCCCCTTTGATAGTTTTGGTATGAAATCAGGACGCTATACGTCTTATACCCGTTTCCTTACTACGTGGAACCTAAACTTATCTGCTCGGAAAAAATTTTCTGAATACAAAACCATTTTTCCTTCTTCGCTGAAATGCTCTTGAAAAAGAGCTAATAAAGCTTGTGATGCATCACATGATAACGCTTTAAATGCGTCGGTATGATAACTGATTGGCTCAATTTCAGCAACTGCCTGTCCAATTCTAAGCTTGCCAGACTTCTCCAACGTATCAAATAGCGAATAGTTTAACTCGCTATCCACGCCGTCAGGTAAAAACTCTTCTAGTATATGATCTATACAATACACTACCGGTTCACCGTTTGCTGTTCGAATTCGTTTCATTTGGACAATTTTCTTTTCATCTGTTTTAAAACGTGTGGCTAACTCTCTGGTCAATGGAATAAGAGAGATGTCTTGAACAATCGTTCCAGGCTCCATATTGGCATGACGGATCATCATCGTAATACTAGAAAGTTGCTCGATTCCGGAAAGGACTATGGGTTGCGAACTCACAAACGTACCTACACCATGTTTTCTGAAGATGACCTTCTCTTCTTCCAACACACGAAGTGCTTCGCGTAATGTCGCTCGACTGACTCCCAGCATTTCTGCCAACTTAGCTTCTGAAGGAAGACGCTCATGTTGTTGAAATTGTCCAGATTCGATATCTTGCTTTAGCCGTTCAATCACTTGAACGTACAAATGCCGCGGATCTTTCTTCACAAACATTTAGCCACCTCCAAAGAAGTCAGACCTCTGATTACTTCCTATCTTCACTATATCATCTTCTTATGCAGAAGGAAATAACTAGATAAAGAATACATAAAATTGTATAGTTCTGCTGATTTTAGTAATTATTAATTAACTTTCAAGTTCTGACTTGCCTATCATCACTTGTCTTGGCTTACTACCTTCTGGAGGACCTACTACCCCTCGCGCTTCCAATTGATCGACAATACGTGCCGCTCGTGCATATCCTACTCTAAAACGTCTTTGAATCATAGAAACAGAAGCTGTCTGCATTTCAACTACCATTTGTACTACTTCGTCATAAAGATCATCTGTTTCTTCATGCGGCGCTACGTGTTCCACTTCAGTCGGTATCATTTCTTCTTGATATTGCGCTTTTTGTTGTTCAATAATGAAGTCAACTACCGCTTCCACTTCTTCGTCCGATACGAATGCACCTTGCACACGTGTCGGCTTTGAAGCACCCGCTGGTAAAAACAGCATGTCTCCACGCCCTAGTAACTTCTCTGCACCGCTACCATCTAAAATCGTTCGCGAATCAATGGCCGATGAAACAGCGAACGCAATCCGTGAAGGAATATTTGCCTTAATAATACCTGTGATGACATCCACACTCGGGCGTTGAGTAGCAATGATCAAGTGAATCCCCGCTGCTCTTGCCATTTGAGCTAAACGTGTAATAGAATCTTCCACATCACTAGAAGCAACCATCATTAAGTCGGCCAACTCATCTACAATGACAACTATATAAGGCATGCGAGGATGCTTCTCATCATTGTCTTCGTTCCACTGTTCTATATGATTATTATAGCCTTCAATATTGCGTGTTCCTGTATGAGAAAACAATTCATACCTACGTTCCATTTCAGACACTACTCGTTGCAACGCTTGAGCTGCTTTCCTAGGATCTGTGACGACCGGGGCCAGTAAATGAGGAATTCCATTAAAGACGTTTAACTCTACCATTTTCGGGTCGATCATCATCATTTTTACTTCATGTGGTTTCGCACGCATAATAATACTCATGATAATGCCGTTTACACAAACACTTTTACCACTTCCAGTCGCACCTGCAATTAAAACGTGAGGCATTTTATTAAGTTCCGTCAACATCGCTTGACCCGTAACGTCACGACCAAGGCAGACGAGTAATTTAGACTGTGCTTGATTATTTTCTTTTGACTCTAGCACTTCACGTAAACTTACCATCGCGACCGCGTGGTTCGGCACTTCAATTCCTACAGCTGACTTACCAGGGATTGGAGCTTCGATCCGAATTCCACTAGCTGCAAGAGCCAATGCAATATCGTCTGAAAGACTAACAATTCGGCTTACTTTTACCCCAGTATCAGGTAAGATTTCATATTTTGTAACAGCTGGCCCTAAATGCACTTGAGTTACTCGAGCCTTTACTCCAAAGCTAAGAAACGTTTGTTCCAATTTTTTCGCGTTCGCTTGTATTAAATCATATTCACCGGATTGATCACTTGCAATAGGCGGTTCTAGTAAATGTGTGGGCGGTAATACATACGCTTCATTTTCTTGCTCCCCACCCATTACTGGATAATCGGCTGATATGTCCTTATCTTCTTCTGTCACCACTTCTGATTTAGCTTTTGGTTTTACCTCTTCAGGAAAAATACTTAACTGTTCAGCTTCCGTCCACGGTTCCGCTACTGTAGGCTCAATTTTTGATGTGAAGCTCGAAATAATCGGTTCGCTTATCGGTTCAGATGGTTCGACAATTGTTTGTGCTTCTTTCTCTTTCTTCAGTTTCTGTTGTTTACGTGTAGTGCGCAGTGATTCTTTACGCTTTTCTTCAGATGACTTTGCAGGTTTCTTCTCACGCGACATCCACTTTTTCTTCATATCTTCTAAAAGGATAGGAATTTTTTCAGCTAGATATGGGATCAATGCTTTACCAGTCAGTAAAATAAGACCGATCAGCAACAATAGTATTCCTGCTACTGTCGCTCCCGATGAATCTACTAACGAATAAAACATAGCAAATAATATCGCACCCAACATACCGCCACCAAGTGTTCCAGTCGGTTCGAACATTCCACCGCTTGTTACAAGGACTTTCCATGTCTCTTTTAACGCAGAGTTAGACATGAGCACTTTGCTTTCATAAAGCGTCTGAAACAGATGCACGTGGCTGAACAGCAACATACTGCCTAAGACAAACAGACAGCCTAATACGATTCTGTGCTTATAGCCGCCTATTTGCCGCTTAATCATAAATACTAGCGCTTGTACTATGATGATAAAAGGTAAGGCTACATACCAGTTCCCCAATAAAAATCTTGAAAGCGAAGCAAGCCCTTTACCAATCACTCCAAATTCAAAAATCATAATGATAGCTAAGCCTATTAACACTACACCAATAATTTCAAACCAAAGTGGTTGCAATGAGCTTTGGTTTTTCTTCTGTTGTTGTCTTTTTTTAGCGGGTATTTTTTTCTTTGTTCTTTTTTTAGGCGCCATCTGCTGACCCCCTTTCTGAAAAAAAGATTCCCAGCCAAAGATGGCATGGAAATCCAGTTTTTTTATTGCAAGCGACTGCTTAGTATTCCATGATGATTGGAATAATCATCGGACGTCTTTTTGTTTGCTGATATAAATAAGAACTCAGTGTCTCACGGATCTCTTGTTTAATGTTTGTCCATTCAAACGTCTCTTTATTCACATACTTTTCCACTATCTTGCGGATTAAGTTTGTTGCTTCTTCAAAAAGTTCTTCTGATTCACGTACATAGACGAAACCTCTCGATACGACTTCTGGACCTGCTGCAATTCTCTTTTGTTTTCTGTTCAACGTTACGACCACGGTGAAAATTCCATCCTGTGACAATAGTTTACGGTCACGCAACACGATATTTCCAACATCTCCTACACCAATTCCATCGATTAAGACGTTACCCGCTTGCACTCTTCCGCTCATGCGTAACTTATCGTTTTTGTATTCAACGATATCCCCTTTGTCCGCGATAAATATGCGGTTTTTCGGAATACCGACTTCTTGTGCTATTTTAGAGTGTGCAATGAGCATACGGTATTCCCCTTGAATTGGAATAAAGTATTTTGGTTGCATTAAATTCAACATCATCTTTAAATCTTCTTGTGAGCCGTGACTAGACACGTGTACATTACGTGAAGATGTCAGTACTTTTGCTCCAGCTTTAGCCAATTCATTCATCATTTGATACATGGAAATTTCCATTACTGGTGACGGAGTGAAAGTGATTAGTACTGTATCTGTTGCTTTTATGTTGATCTCTCTATGGTGCTTACGAACAATTTTCTCTAAAGCTTCTAAAGGTTCACCCTGATTACCCGTTATGATGATGACGATGTCTTGATCGTCGTATTTATCCATTTCTTTTACCGGAATCACAATGTCTTCTTCTACTTGTAAATAACCTAATCGTAGACCAACTTCAAAGTAGCTCTCTAAACTTTTACCTATGACCGCAACTTTTTTACCCTTCGCTGCAGCTTGATCGAGTACTTGTTGAATTCGGATAAAGTTCGAAGCGTAAAGTGCTACTAAAATTCTTCCTTGTGCTTCGTGGAATGTCTTCGATAAACGTTTTTCAATTACCGACTCCGATGTTGTATGACCTGGACGCTCTGCTTCTGTAGAATCTGACATCAAAATAAAGACGCCTTCTTCACCTATGTTCGCCATTTTCCCAATGTCTGGACGATATTTCCCTTTAGCGGCTTGGTCAAATTTAAACTCACCTGTATTGACAATCGCACCTTCACTTGTATGGAAGACGATTCCTAGCGTGTCCGGGATACTATGCGTTGTGTTAAAAAATGTTACATGTGTACGTTTGAAATTCATGCGGCTGCGATTGGTCACTTCAAAGAAACGCACATTCGACGGAGCAGGCATTTTTTTCAAATGTTCTTTTGCAAGAGCAAGTGTCAATTTCGTTCCATATACAGGTGCTTGTACTTTCTGAAGCAAGTAAGCAATGGAACCAATTGCATCCTCATGACCATGCGTTAAGAAAATTCCTTTAATACGATCTTTATTTTCTTCTAAGTACGTCATATCAGGAATTACAAAATCAATTCCTAGCATTTCAGTTTCAGGAAACATTAACCCTGAATCCATGACGAACATTTCGTCATCTATTTCTACAACGTACATTGCCTTACCAACTTCTCCGACTCCACCTAATGGAATCACTTTAATTTGTTCATTTTGTATTTTAGTCAATTTGTTTCCTCCTATATTCTATTCCCGTTCACAACGACTAAAACCCATTATACGAGATAGTAGGTGCTCTGTACAAACAAAAAAAGCCGGATTGTTCATCCGGCTTCACTTTATTCTGCAATAATTGCTCTATTTTTAAATTTTTTCCAGTACTTTTTCAATATTTGCAACTTCCTCTTCGTCCAGTTCAACTAACGGTAAACGCACACCACCTGTTGATATACCTAGCTTTTCAAGCGCATATTTCACTGGCACCGGATTAGGTGATGAAAATAATGCGTTAAAAACAGGTAGTAGTGCTCGATGGATTTGTGCTGCTTTTTTTGTTTGTCCATTTTGAAACGCCTGGATCATTTGTTGCATTTCATTGCCTACAACATGTGATGATACCGAAATAATTCCTCTTCCGCCAATGGAAAGTACCGGCAGTGTCAAACCGTCATCCCCGCTGTATAATTGAAAATCATCTGCTGCGCCATCGATGATTTCAGCCATTTGTTCTAGATTGCCACTTGCTTCTTTGACTGCTTTTATATTAGGTATTTTAGACAATTGAATCACTGTTTCGGGCAGTAAATTCACGATCGATCTACCAGGGATATTATATAGTAAGACAGGTAAAGACGTTGCATTGGCAATTGCAGAGAAATGGGCATACATGCCTTGTTGATCGGGCTTATTATAATAAGGGGTTACTAGCATAATTCCATCAGCACCAGACGATTCAGCCATTTTTGTTAATTCGATCGATTCAGCTGTATCATTTGTTCCAGTTCCAGCAATTACCGGAATCCGCTTATTTACTACTTTTATTACAAAGTCCAATAACTCTTTTTTCTCCACTCTAGTAAGCGTCGGGGATTCGCCCGTTGTCCCGCTGACTATTACAGAATCCGTCCCATTTGCGATTAAATGCTCAAGCAATACGGACGTTTTTTCAAAATCGATTCCACCAGTTGGAGAAAAAGGAGTGACCATTGCCGTGCCTATATTTCCAAGCTTCACATTGATCATCCCTTTTCATAATCTCTCACTCGTACCTGTTCACTTAACGAGTGCTTCTGCAATCTGCACGGAGTTTAATGCAGCCCCTTTTAGTAAATTATCTGATACTATCCACAAATGGAAGCCGTTCGGATGATTTAAATCTTTACGAATTCTTCCAACAAACACTTCGTCTTTCCCTTCAGCGTATAGCGGCATTGGGTATAGTTGTGCAGATGGATCGTCTTGCAAAACAATTCCAGGAGCATTTTGCAACAGTGCTTGAATATCTTTTGTTGTTACATCTTCTTGGTCGATTTCAATATACACTGATTCAGAGTGACCAGATACAACAGGCAATCTGACGCACGTTGCAGCTACTGACATATCATAATCATTAAATATTTTTTTCGTTTCATTGATCATTTTCAACTCTTCCAATGTATAGCCAGATTCGTCGAATGAATCAATTTGCGGAATCGCATTGAAAGCGATCGGATAATGACGCTTCGCACCTGCAGATGGAAGTACTTCCGCTTCAATGTCACTTCTGTCATCGAACTGCTTACTTTGCTCAGCTAATTCATCTATAGCTTCTACTCCTGCGCCTGAAACGGCTTGATAAGTAGAAACGATTAATCTGCTTAGACCGTATTGATCTTTGATCGGCTTTAGTGCCGCCACCATTTGAATTGTCGAACAGTTCGGGTTAGCAATAATTCCAGAGTGATTTTTCAATACATCTGGATTTACTTCAGGTACGACAAGTGGGATGTTCGGATCCATACGGAAAGCACTTGTATTGTCAATAACTACGGCTCCTCTTTTCACTGCTTCGTGTGCAAACATTTCAGAAATACTTCCGCCTGCACTAAAGAATGCAATGTCGACTCCTTCAAAAGCTTCAGGTGTCGTTTCTTGTACAATATATGTTTCCCCGAAAGCTTTAATCTCGTTGCCAGCTGAACGTTTGGACGCTAGTAACTTGATAGATTGTGCTGGAAATTTACGCTCTACTAATTTCTCAAGTATTTTCGTCCCGACAGCTCCTGTGGCTCCGACAATTGCAACATTTACATTCTTCATCTTGATCTTCCTTTCAATTATTAACAAGTCTATACTAAGTTATCTTTAAATAACTGCATCTCGTTAATTGTTATTGAACGAATTATAACATATTTTGCGAAATTTAAAAATCTATTTTCATGCATCTTTATGCATTATTAAGAGTGGTTGTAACTGCTTGCCGTTTATAGCAGCAATAGTAGTAGCTGGCAGGAGTGAAAAATCAGCTATTAAAGAGTTTGGTTTTTTCAAACAATCATCTTGACCAAACGGAATAAAATAGACATGTTTCATGTTTAATAACTTCACTAAATTCGCTGCATTCAAACCTAACGCATCGTTTGTTGATACACCGAGCACTACAGGTTTTCCGTTGCGCAATGTCGCTTTTGCAGCCATTAATACAGGTGAATCTGTAGCGGCATTAGCAAATCTGCTCATGGAATTCCCAGTAAGCGGAGAAATAATCATACAGTCTAATGGATTGGTTGGACCAAATGGTTCAGCTTCCCTAATACTGGATATCACTTTTTCACCTGTAGCTTTCTCTATACGTTCGATCCATTCTTCCCCTGTACCAAAACGCGTTGCGGCGTGAAGTACAGAATGAGTAATAATCGGAACGACTGACGCCCCTACCTTTTGCAAAGAATCAATCATTGGAAGCAATTGGTCATATGTGCAATGTGAAGCCGTAATACCTAATCCGATTCGTTTTCCTTCAAGCATCTAGCTCCCCTTTCTTCTGAATCCATTCTCAAAACGGCGTCTACTACAACTGTCGCCGCATCCACAGGAAAATGTATCCCGGGCAATTTGAGGTGTATCGTATAGTATTCAGAAGTTGTGGAAGGCTTTAGGCAACCCGGTGCTGAAGCTACATCAAATATGCGCCCTGCTCGTTTCGGATCTAACCACTGTG
This sequence comes from Sporosarcina sp. PTS2304, assembly GCF_003351785.1. GTDB lineage: Bacteria > Bacillota > Bacilli > Bacillales_A > Planococcaceae > Sporosarcina. The sequence continues at coordinate 633,696 of NZ_CP031230.1, read as the reverse complement.
CAGGTATAGTATTGACTACATATCCATCTGTAAATGTAGTATATTCCGTTAGGCGGGTAGTATCATATCCTAGAATAGCTGCTTCAGCTAATTGTTCATCCGATCTCGCAGCGACTGTAACATTCGCTTGTAAATTATTTAAAGTAAATGCCAGTGCTTTTCCTACCCTGCCAAAACCCGCTATATAAAAGCGTTTCCCTGCAATCGTTCTCTTTGTTTGTTCATAAAATACGTCAACAAATGCTTCAGCAGTCAATTGAGCGTTTTTCCAAATAAATTGTTCGTTTCGCAAGTAGCTTTTATGCTGTATGCCGAATTCATTTAACTGATGAATCCATTGTGCTGCAGTCTGCCCTGTATATAGCACTGTTGTTTTTTTTAGAAGCTTCGGTGGAATAGGGTTCGTCATAGACAAAAGCGGGAGAATGATACGATCAGGTGCTGATGTTCGTAAACTTTTTTCAAGCTCATCGCTAAATGAGTCCTCCGCTACATATGAACAACTGTATCCTTGCGTGTTTAATATATCCGATGCTAAACGCAACCGTTGATCACTTCCAATAATTAACCATTTAGTCATACTCCATCACATCCTTACGATCTAATTCATGCGTTTTCCCAAAAAGAATACGATCTTCACCTACAAGTACAATCTCATGCCAAGGAATATACTCAATGACATCCTGATCTTTTTGACGGAACAAATTTTTCCCCAGCTTTTTTCTAATCTCAAATCCAATAATTTCCCCTGTTTTGTGATTAAAAAGAAGATCCGTATCTGCCAAAAATCCATACCGCATTCCTTCCTCGACTTGAATTAACTCCTTTTGTGCGAGTTCAGATAACAACATATAAGTCCTCCCTCTCTTATGATCTCTATCATCATATGTGTAGAAAGGGAGAACTCGACTAGTTCTGCATTTTTTTATATTGTTGGGTATTCTTTCTTGGTGCAATAATCGAAAGTGCACGGTCACTCGTCAAAATCTGTTGAGCTAATCGATAGACGCTACGCTTTTCCACTTTCTCAATTTGCTCGACTACATGTTCGATCGTTTCGTGTTTGCGCAACACTAATTCATTGCGCCCATTACGATACATTCTAGATTCGGACGTTTCTAATCCGAGAATGAAGCTTCCTTTTAGTTGCTCTTTAGCATTTCGCAATTCGTGATCCGTAATTCCGTCATGCAACAACTCCGCAATTACTTGTTCTATCGTTTTATACGTCTCTTCAAAGTTGTCCGGTGACGTACCACAATAGATGACGAAGCCACCAGCCTTCTCATACGCTGCATAATACGTGTAGACAGAGTAGGCTAACCCTTTATTCTCCCGCACTTCCTGGAACAGCCTGGAAGACATCGTGCCGCCTAAAATACTGTCGAACAAACTAAGTTCGTAAATTTTATCGTGTGTAGAAGGCAGAGAAGGATAACCAAAGCACACATGCGCCTGCTCAATCTCTTTTGCTTTTATCACTTTTTTAGCTGCGAAATCTGGCACTATTACTTCATCTTGTACACTGATAGGAAGTTTGCTTTTATATGATCCGAAATGAGCTTCGATCAATTTAATGAGTCGTTCATCATAATTCCCCGCAATCGAAATTACAAGGTTTTCCGGACCATAATGACTTGCCATAAAATCATCTACCATTTCTTTTGTGAAACGTTTAATCGTCTCTGCACGTCCGCCAACAGGTTTCCCGATTGGATCTGCCGGGAACATTGCAGACCAAAGTTTTTCATCTGCATCTTCTTCCGGCATATCTTCTACAGATGAAATTTCATCTAAAATAACAGATTTCTCTTTATCCATTTCTTCTTCTTTGAATTGTGAATGAAAGAACATATCAGATAAAATTGTCAGTGCGTATGATGCATGATGACTGAGAACCGTTGTATAATAGCAAGTCATTTCTTTTGATGTGAACGCATTTAAATCCCCGCCAATCTGATCAAATTGCTCAGCGATCATTCTCGCTGTTCTCGTGGCTGTTCCTTTAAATAACATATGCTCTATGAAATGAGCAATTCCTTCTTGCTCCGCTGTTTCGTTTGAAGAACCTGCGTGTACCCATACACCGACAGCTACCGACTGTACATGCGGCATTTTTTCATGAACTATGCGTACACCGTTAGAACATGTATATGTCTCGATCATCGACTTCTCTCCCTTAATAAAGTGCAAAAAGCCTACTTCGCCGCAACTTGTGCAGGAAGAGGCTTTTGACTTGATTCTTACTCTTTGTTAGCTTTTTCTTTGGCTTCTTTTTCTTCTAAAATAACGACTTTTCTAGAAAGATTTACTCGTCCTTGTCTATCAATTTCGATTACCTTAACGAATAATTCATCACCAAGTTTCAGCACGTCTTCTACTTCTTTTGTACGTGCTTCCTGAATTTCAGAAATATGAAGCAAACCGTCTTTCCCAGGGAAGATTTCTAAGAACGCACCGAACTTTTCAATACGCTTTACTTTCGCCAGGTAGTATTCGCCAACTTTCGCTTCACGAACGATATTTTCAATCATTTGCTTGGCTTTTGCGTTCATTTCAGAATTCGGGGATGCGATATAAATCGTACCATCTTGTTCTGTATCGATTTTTACTTGTGTTTCTTCAATGATTTTATTGATCACTTTACCACCAGGCCCGATCACGTCGCGGATTTTATCTGGATTGATATGAATTACAATAATCTTTGGTGCATATTCAGACAATTCTTCACGTGTCTCAGAAATCGTAGTCATCATATGGTTGAGAATATGAATGCGGCCAATTTTTGCTTGTGTTAATGATTCTTCTAAAATTTGACGAGAAAGACCATCGATTTTGATATCCATTTGAAGTGCAGTAATACCTTTACTAGTACCTGCTACTTTAAAGTCCATATCACCTAAATGATCTTCCATTCCTTGAATATCTGAAAGAATTGAGTAATCTTCATCTTTTTTGATCAAGCCCATTGCAATACCTGCTACCGGCGACTTGATCGGTACACCCGCGTCCATCATAGCCATTGTAGAAGCACAGATAGATGCTTGTGAAGACGAACCATTAGATTCTAATACTTCTGCGACTAGACGCATTGTATAAGGGAATTCAACTTCATCAGGAAGGACAGGAAGCAATGCACGTTCTCCAAGCGCCCCATGACCGATTTCACGACGGCCTGGTCCACGGATCGGTCCAGTTTCACCTACACTAAAGTTCGGGAAGTTGTAGTGATGCATAAAGCGTTTAGACTCATCTAAACCTAATCCATCAATCATTTGGACTTCACCAAGTGCTCCTAACGTACAAACACTCAATACTTGTGTTTGTCCACGTGTGAACAGTGAAGAGCCATGTGCACGTTGCAATAAGCCTGTTTCAGAAGACAATGGACGAATTTCATCTAATCCACGGCCATCTGGACGCACTTTGTCCACCGTAATTAATCGACGAACTTCATCTTTAACCATTTGTTCCAAAACAGCTTTTACTTGCTTAATCGTTTCTTCGTCAGCTTCTTGTTCATTATAACGTTCAAGTACTGATGCTTTTACTTCATTAATCGCATCTTCACGCGCGTGTTTTTCTTCTGTTTGTATAGCAGCGATTAAATCACTCTCACAGAAATCTTTTACTTCTTTGCTAATTTCAGCATCCAGTTCGAATAATTCAATCTCGAACTTCTCTTTACCGATTTCTTGAGCGATTTTTTCTTGGAATTCAATTAATTTCTTAATCTCATCGTGACCGAACATAATCGCTTCAAGCATAATATGCTCAGAAACTTCTTTTGCTCCTGCTTCTACCATGTTGATTGCATCTTTCGTTCCAGCAACGACTAAATCGATTTCAGAGTTTTCAAGTTGTGCCGGTGTTGGATTGACGATGAATTCACCATCAATACGACCTACTTGAACACCTGCAATAGGTCCGTCAAACGGAATGTCTGAAATAGATAGCGCCAGTGAAGATCCAATCATAGCAGCGATTTCTGATGAACAATCTTGGTCTACTGACATGACAAGTGAAATTACTTGTACGTCATTTCGGAAACCATCAGGAAATAAAGGTCTAATCGGACGGTCGATTAAACGACTTGTCAATACAGCCTTTTCTGAAGGACGGCCTTCACGTTTAATAAATCCACCTGGAATTTTACCAACCGCGTATAAACGCTCTTCATAGTTTACTGTTAGTGGGAAAAAGTCTAGAGGTTTTGGTTTCTTAGAAGCAGTTACCGTAGAAAGTACTGTTGTTTCACCGTAACGAACGAGCACAGCACCATTTGCTTGCTTAGCAAGTTGTCCAGCTTCGATCGTCAGCGTACGTCCTGCCCAATCGAGTGTATACACTTTTTTCTGTTCTGACATTGTAGAACTCCTCTCTATTGTAAAGCTGTTTTTACCTGTTGATGGTATGTAATTAGTAGTAGTGTACCAAATATGATACATGTATGCGATTTTTTCACTCTTCATTCCATAGAAAAAAGCGGGCAATGCCCGCTTCTCAGTCTTATTAACGGCGTAAGCCTAATGTTGCAATAAGATCACGGTAACGTTGAACGTTAGTTTCACGTAGATATCTTAACAGACGACGACGTGTACCAACCATTTTGTACAGACCGCGACGTGAGTGGTGGTCTTTCTTATGTGTACGTAAGTGACCGTTCAAGTTATTGATCTCTTCAGTAAGGATAGCAATCTGAACATCAGCAGATCCAGTATCATTTTCATGAGTTTTGAATTGATTGATAAGCTCAGTTTTGCGCTCTTGTGTAATAGCCATCCTTTTCACCTCCTAAATTAAAAGTATCCCCATCTCCCGAGCAAACGTTGGTGAATCGTGGTGCCAAGAAGTGGTTTGTGTATTGAACACTATTTTATCATATCACGGCATGGTGCTCGTTGCAACAACCAACTCTATTCATTTAATAAGTCGATTGCCGTTTGTTTATCTTTCGCTATTTGTTCTTTCAATGCATCCAATGATTCAAACTTTTTTTCGGATCGTATTCTATATAGCCAGTCGATCGCTATATGCTTGCCGTACAAGTCCATAGAAGCATCTAGTAAATGTACTTCCGCTGTAGCTTGACGATGCTCTGGATTATGAAAGGTAGGTTTGACTCCCATATTACAGACCCCGTTATACCACGTACCATCGATTAAACAGGTCACAGCGTAGACACCATTCGCAGGGACGATATGCTCTTCGTCGGTTTGAATATTAGCTGTTGGAAACCCAAGCTGACGTCCCCGTTTTTCCCCGTGAACTACTTCTCCTACTGTACGGAACGGTCGTCCTAATAAACGTGAAGCATCTTCTACATTACCTTCTGATAGTAGCTGCCGAATCTTCGTGGAAGACGTTTTACCGTTTTCATCGAATGTTACTTTGGAAACAGTAGTCGTTCCATATAATCCTTCCGATAACCGATTCATATCCTCCATTGTTCCTGCACCTTTCGCTCCAAATGTAAAATCAAAGCCTGCAGTGACATGTTTAACATGTAAGCCTTTAACGAAAATATCAATAAACTGTTGCGGAGACAAACTTGCCAAAGCCCAATCAAAACTGACGATGAATAAAGCATCTACATGCAGACCTTCCAACAATCTGACTTTTTCCTCAAAAGGAGTGATATAGCCGATGTTCTTGCCTGAAAAGAGCTGAGATGGATGTGGATCAAACGTCATAACAGCTGTCTGTATTGCTAATTTTTCCGCTGTCTTTTTTGCAGAACAAATCACTTCTTGATGTCCTTTATGTATGCCATCAAAAAAACCGATAGCTAAAGAATAGTCGTGCTTCTCTCCAATATCTACTCGGTCCGGGTAACGTAATCTGTAGATTTCCATTTCTATCTCTCCTTACTCATTAGGCAATAACATTTTTTCTGGCTTCATCAGCCCAGCTTTTGTTGGATGATTTTGATATATTGCCAATACTTTTTCTTCATATGTCATTAGAATAGACGGATGAGTACTCAATAATGGATGAGCAGGGAGTACTTGACCATTTTGAATACTATCTAATGCCGTAGGACTAATTTCTACTAAAGGAAATTCTGTTAACACTTGTTCAATTGGCAATAAAATAGATTGTATGTTTTCCTCTTCCATTACTTTCGACACTTCTGCCAGTGTTTTGCATTGTTCTTGACGGAAGTTTCCTGAAGCAGTGCGTACTAGTGATTCCATATGAGCTGGATAGCCAAGTAACTCGCCAATTTGGACAGCTAATGTACGAATATACGTACCCTTTCCACACCGTACTCGTATAGTAAATGTTACTTGCTCCCCGGTAAATGTGTCCTCATCATTTAACAGTTCTATTTCGTCAATTTGCACTATTCTTTTCGGACGTTCCACTTCAATCCCTTTTCTGGCATATTCGTAAAGGCGTTTACCATTTACTTTAACAGCTGAATACATCGGGGGGATTTGTGTAATTTCACCGGTTAACTTATGTAGTACTTCTATTATTTGAGTTCTTGAAAATTCTTTCTGCGAATTATCGCTTGCGACTGTCTCACCTTGCGCATCTTCGGTTTCGGTAGAGCATCCGATCGATACTGTCGCAATATACTCTTTTCCTGCATCTGTTATATAAGAAGCCACTTTTGTCGCTTTTCCTATACAGATAGGTAAGACACCTTCTACTTCAGGATCTAATGTGCCGGTATGTCCTACTTTTTTTGTCCGTAAAATCTTTCGAAGTTTAAAGACGCAATCATGTGATGTCATCCCTTTTTCTTTCCATAAAGGTAATATGCCGTTCATCTTGTTGCCCCTTCTTTCCATAGGTTCATTGGAAAACATGTCAACTATAAGAATAGAGGAAGTCATTACGCTTAAGCGATAATGAACTTCCTCCACATGTTTTACAGCTCGTCTTCATCATTCACTTGACGGATTAAGCTCTCGATACGATTACCATAAGCAACCGATTCGTCTAATTCAAATTCTATTTCTGGTGTTTTACGTAAACGAATTCGTTGACCGATTTCAGTCCGAATAAACCCTCTAGCTTTTGATAAGCCAATCAAAGTGTCTTCGCGCTCTTTATCTGTCCCTAGAACCGAAATAAACACTTTAGCCTGTTGTAAGTCTCCTGTTACGTCTACGCCTGTTACTGTAACAAAACCTATACGCGGATCTTTCAACTTTTGACCGATAATATCGCCCAATTCTTTTTTCATTTGCTCAGCAACTCGATTTGCACGCACTGACATGAACATTCACCTCGTTCTATACTCATAAGTAGTCAACTGTACACGCGGTCATTTCCCATTCTGGATTTGATTCGAATAGGCGAATCGCTCTTCTAACTTCCCGCTCTGCCGCATCTTTTGACGATGCGACAGCTACTAAAGCAAAAGTCGTCCTTTGCCAAAGATCTTGATGATCTATTTCTGCAACAGAAACATTATAGGAATTTTTCACTCGATCTTTCATACGATTTAATACAGCTCGCTTATCTTTAAGCGATGCCGCAGCCGGTATAAAGAATGAGCATTCCGCGTATACGATCATACTCTTTTAATTTCTTCCATGATATATGCTTCGATAATATCGCCCTCTTTGATATCATTGAACTTTTTAATCATAATCCCACATTCATAGCCTCTTGCCACTTCTTTAGCATCGTCTTTGAATCGCTTCAACGTATCAAGCTCGCCTTCAAATACGACAATATTATCACGAAGGACACGGACACTAGAATCTCGTGTAATTTTACCGTCAATTACATAACTACCTGCAATTGTTCCTACTTTTGTCACTTTAAATGTTTCGCGGACTTCAGCTTGACCGATTACTTTTTCCTCATATTCAGGATCCAGTAAACCTTTCATTGCTGACTCAATCTCTTCAATCACTTTATAAATAATACGGTGGAGACGAATATCTACGCCTTCCTCTTCTGCTGCACGTTTTGCATTTGTATCAGGACGTACATTAAACCCTATAACAATTGCATTTGAAGCTGCTGCCAATGAAATATCTGATTCGTTAATCGCACCTGCACCCGTATGGATAATTTTCACGTTAACGCCTTCTACTTCAATCTTCATAAGAGAAGATGCCATCGCTTCTACTGCTCCTTGAACGTCCGCTTTGACGATCAAGTTCAATTCTTTCATTTCGCCTTGCTTCATTTGATCAAATAAGTTATCTAATGTCACACGTGTTTTTTCAACACGTTGTTCCTGAAGAGCTTCCCCGGCACGGGACTCACCGATTTGACGCGCAGTCTTCTCGTCCTTAAATACAACAAAACGATCGCCTGCTTGTGGTACATCACTCAATCCAGTGATTTCTACCGGCGTGGATGAACCTGCCTCTTTTACTCGTCGACCTAGATCGCTGACCATTGCACGAACACGACCGTACGTATTACCTACCACAATAGGATCTCCTACGTGCAATGTACCATTTTGTACGAGCAATGTAGCGACAGAACCTTTCCCTTTGTCGAGTTGAGCTTCGATTACAGTACCTCTTGCTCTGATAGATTTATCAGCTGTAAACTCGCCGACTTCAGCTACAAGAAGAACCATTTCAAGAAGTTGGTCAATTCCTTCACCTTTAAGTGCAGAAATTGGTACGAAGATTGTATCTCCACCCCAATCTTCTGATACTAAGCCATGTTCTGTTAACTCCTGCATCACACGGTCTGGGTTAGCGGATGGTTTATCCATCTTATTAACAGCAACGATAATAGGGACTTCTGCTGCTTTCGCATGATTAATCGCTTCTACTGTTTGCGGCATAACACCGTCATCTGCTGCTACTACTAATATTGTTAAATCCGTTACTTTCGCTCCGCGTGCTCTCATCGTCGTGAAAGCTTCGTGGCCCGGTGTATCTAAAAACGTGATCTTTTTATCATTTACTTTAATTTGGTACGCACCGATATGTTGCGTAATTCCTCCAGCCTCACCTTGCGTAACTTTTGTATCACGAATAGAGTCAAGTAAAGTTGTTTTCCCGTGATCTACGTGACCCATAATCGTAACAACTGGTGGTCTTTCTTCAAGGATCCCTGGAGTTTCTTCTTCTTCCTCTTCTGGATCGTCAAAGTAGATTTCTAAATCTGTAACGTCAATTCTTACTTCTTCTTCTACATCTACACCATAATCTGCACAGATTAGCTCAATCGCATCTTTATCCAACTCTTGGTTAATCGTTGCCATTACACCAAGCATGAATAGCTTTTTGATGATTTCGGACGGTTCTTTACCTAATTTTTGCGCTAGTTCACCAACCGATAGTGATTCGTAAAATGTAATTTTTTCCGGTAGTGGTTTTTCAATCTTTTGTGCTGGAACTGCCGGACGATATTTACGACGTCCTTGGTTAATTCCGCGAGCTGGTGGTCTTCCACCGCGGCCGCCGCCAGGACGACCTCCGCCACCTGCTGGACGCGCGCCTTGACCTTGTCTCGGCTGTTGATTTGCAGGTCTAGATTGGTTAGAGCCTTGCCCTTGTGGACGGTTGGTATTGCTTGAAGCCGGGCGATTAGCTCCGCCTTGACTATTTGCTGGACGATTAGTTCCTTGTGCTGACTGTCCACTAGATTGCGACTTAGCGGTAGGTTTATTAGTACTGTTTGAACGGTCTGTCCGCTGATTTGTTGGTTTGTTAGTTGCAGGTTTTGGTTGTGTCTTTTTCAGAGAACCGAATTTCTCATCTAACTTCGCAATAGAAACTGGATCCAACTCTTCCATATGACTCTTTATGATAATATTGCTTTTGCTTAATTCATCTGCGATATCTCTACTCGTCTTGCCTATTGATCTGGCATATTCATGTACTTTAATTTTCGTCATTAGCCCACCCCCGGTTATATTCGTTGAGGAGCTCGGATAATTTTTTGGCAAATCCTTTATCCGTTAGCGCCAAGACCACTCGTGCTTCTTTACCAATTGCATGCCCAAGGTCTTCACGACTCCCAAATACATGCTTCTCAACGTCGTAAGTCTTACATTTATTCGTTAATTTTTTCATCGTATTCGCGGATGCGTCAGCTGATAGAATGACTAACTCCGCTTTGCCTGATCGCACTTCTGATACGACTAAGTCTTCTCCCGTAACGATCATTCGCGCACGGGCTGCTAATCCAAGCAGTTGATAAATCTTCGAAGGATCCATCATTTTATCGCCTCTCGACGTATCGTATGCAAAAGATCCTCATACACTTGCTCTGGAATCTTTACACCAAGCTGATTTTCAATTGAGCGTTGCTTGCGCGCTTTTTCTACCGCTTCTTCCGTCTTTGAAACGTATGTACCGCGACCTGATTTTTTACCTGTCAAGTCTACAGATACTTCTCCTTCTTTTGTGCGAACGATTCGAATCATTTCTTTCTTAGGGAGCATATCACCTGTAGCTGCACATTTACGCAAAGGGATTTTCCGATTGTTCGACATCAGCATGCAATCCTTTCCAAATCAATCTTCTTCGTCTACATCTGCGTATAAATCAATATCTTCCGCCTGTTCACTTGGCGTTTCACCTTCATACTCGTAAGCTTCTAAGTAGTCTTCCTCTTCAGACGCTTCTTCATTCAAAGTTTCTTCAGCGCGTGGATAGATTCCTAATTCTCTTGCATCAGTTTCACTCTTGATATCAATTTTCCAGCCAGTTAATTTAGCAGCCAGTCTTGCATTTTGCCCTCTTTTACCGATAGCTAGTGACAACTGATAATCAGGTACGACTACTGTAGTAGAACGTTCTTCTTCATCTACTTGCACGTCGATAACTTTTGAAGGACTTAAAGCATTCGCAACAAATACGACTGGGTCTTCAGACCATTCCACGATGTCTACTTTCTCACCGTTCAATTCGTTTGATATCGACTGAACTCGTGCGCCGCGTGAGCCGACACAAGAACCAACCGGGTCTACTTCTTCGTTCGTTGTATGAACGGAAATTTTCGAACGGTCTCCTGCCTCTCTTGCAATCGATTTAATCTCCACAGTACCGTCGTAAATCTCCGGCACTTCTAGTTCGAATAAACGGCGTAATAAACCGGGATGTGTTCTAGAAACAAATACTTGAGGTCCTCTAGCCGTTCTTTCCACCTTTGTTATATACACTTTAATACGATCGTGAGGTGCATACGTTTCTGTTAGAATTTGCTCGCTAGACGGTAAAACTGCTTCTACTTTTCCTAATCCTACGAATAAGTTTTTAGCATCCATTCGCTCAACAATTCCATTGACTATATCTTCTTCACGATCGATATACTCTTCATATATAAGTCCGCGTTCCGCTTCACGAACACGTTGTGTAACGACTTGTTTCGCTGTTTGTGCTGCAATACGTCCAAAATCGCGTGGTGTCACTTCTTCTTCTACGACATCAGCAAGCTCATAGACAGGGTTAATCATTTGTGCATCTTCGAGTGAAATTTGCAGACGATCGTCTTCTACTTCTTCCACGACATCTTTTCTTGAATAGACTTTCATCGTACCTTTATCTAAATTCAAATCCACTCGAACGTTTTGTGCTTGGTTAAAGTTTCGTTTATATGCTGTTACTAGTGCTGCCTCAATTGCGTCCACTAATACATCTCTTGAAATGCCTTTTTGCTGTTCAAGAGCTGTCAGGGCTTCGAGTAGATCACTACTCATGTTCATCACTCCCACATTCTATTATCATTGTGCATAGTTCGGTTGCCATTCCTTTTATTAAAAGTCAATAGCAAGACGAGCAAATGCAATTTTTGTTTTATCAATTTCTACTAACACTTTTCTAGTCTTAATACGTATTTCCACTTTTGCAAAGACCGGACCATAGCCGAGTAAATATCCTTCAAACTCTTTTAGTCCATCAATCGGTTCATAGGTCTTGATGAACACGTATTGGCCTACTGCTTTTTCAAAATCTTCATCTTTTTTCAATGGTCTTTCCGCTCCGGGAGAAGACACTTCAAGGAAGTAATTTTGTGTGATTGGGTCTACACGGTCTAGTTCCTCACTTAGCTTCTCACTTACAGCTGCACATTGATCAATATCAATGGCTCCTTCAGGCGTGTCGATATAAATACGTAAAAACCAATCACGACCTTCTTTTAAGAACTCCACGTCAACTAGTTCAAGTCCTAATTCTTCAACAATTGGACTTGCTAACTTTTCGACTTCCTCTGTAATTTTACTCAATGATATCCCTCCCGAAATTCAAAATAACAACAGAAAAGAGCGGGGAGCCCCACTCTTTTCCGCAAGACGTATAGCAAAAGTTGTTTCAATCGTATCACATGGCCTTTTACATTGCAAATGATGCAACCGTTAAACACTATTAGAACAAGGATAATTGATTGGCATCAGGCATTCCTTCCAAGCAACCAAAATTATCTAAATACTCAACAATTGTCTTCGATACACGGCCTCTCTTTTGAAAGTCCTCTTTCGATAAAAACTCTCCATCTTTTCGAGCTTCCACTATTGTCTTCGCCACATTCGTTCCTAATGAAGGAACTGCATTGAACGGTGGTATTAGCTGATTGTCTTCAATAATGAATCGTGTCGCGTCAGACTTATACAAATCCGGTTTCGCAAATGTGAATCCACGCTCTACCATTTCAAGCGCAATTTCCAATACGACGACTAAGTTCTTCTCTTTCGGTGGAGCGTCTAATCCTTTATCATTGATTTCTTTAACCTTCGCACGAATGGATGCGGAACCTTTAGCCATTGTCATTAAGTCAAAATCCGTCGCACGTACTGTGAAGTAAGTTGCATAGTACATAATTGGATGATGAACTTTGAAATAAGCAATACGAAGCGCCATCAATACATAAGCGGCAGCGTGAGCTTTCGGGAACATATACTTGATTTTCTTACAAGAGCTTATATACCACGCAGGTACTTTATTCGCTTTCATTTCTGCTTCAAACTCTGGCGTTAATCCTTTCCCTTTACGGACCGATTCCATGATCTTAAACGCCAATGAAGGTTCTAACCCTTGATAGATCAAGTACACCATTATATCATCACGACAGCCGATAACTTCAGATAGTTGACATGTTTTGTTTTGGATTAGCTCCTGCGCGTTGCCGAGCCAAACGTCGGTGCCGTGTGACAAACCCGAAATCTGTATTAATTCTGAGAATGTGGATGGCTTTGTTTCTTCAAGCATTTGTCGAACAAAACGTGTACCGAACTCTGGTACACCTAATGTTCCTGTTTTGCAATCAATTTGTTTTTCCGTAACACCTAATGATTCCGTTCCACTGAATAATGCCATAACTCCAGGATCGTCTGGCGGAATCGTTTTCGCATCAATCCCTGATAGATCTTCTAACATTTTAATCATTGTCGGATCATCATGTCCGAGAATATCCAACTTCAATAAGTTATTATCAATAGAGTGAAAATCAAAATGAGTGGTGCGCCAGCTGGACTCAATATCATCTGCTGGAAATTGAATCGGTGTGAAATCGAAAATATCCATCGTATCAGGGACCACGATAATTCCCCCGGGGTGCTGTCCTGTATTCCTTTTGACGCCGGAACATCCTTGTACTAGCCGATCAATCTCAGCTCCGCGCATTTGAATATCATTATCATTCATATACCCTCTTACATAACCGTATGCTGTTTTTTCAGCAACTGTTCCGATCGTTCCTGCCCGGTACACATAATCTTCACCGAATAACTCTTTTGTATAATTATGCGCATGCGCTTGATATTCTCCACTAAAGTTCAAATCGATGTCGGGTACTTTATCTCCAGCAAAACCTAAGAAGGTTTCAAACGGAATGTCCTGCCCGTCTTTTTTAAACATTGTCGCACAGTTTGGACAGGCTTTATCCGGCAAATCATAGCCTGAACCTACAGATCCATCATCGAAGAATTCATAGGTTTTACAAGAAGGACAGACGTAATGAGGCGGCATCGGATTTACTTCAGTAATTTCCATCATCGTTGCAACAAATGAAGAACCTACCGATCCACGCGAACCTACCAAATATCCTTCATCAAGCGATTTTTTAACAAGTTTATGGGAAATTAAATAAATAACAGCGAATCCATTGTCAATAATTGATGTCAATTCTTTTTCAATACGTGCTTCAATAATTTCAGGCAACGTATCTCCATAAATATGATGCGCCATCGAATACGTTAATTCACGTACTTCCTCATCTGCACCTTCAATTTTAGGTGTGTATAAATCGTCCTTGATCGGTTTCACGTCTCCGACTCGTTCCATAATTTTCAGTGGATTATCTATCACAATTTCTTTTGCTACCTCTTCACCTAAAAATGCAAACTCTTTCAACATTTCATCTGTCGTCCTAAAATGAACCTCCGGCAACGAATGACGATTCATCGGATTCGCTCCGCCTTGCGAACGTACGAGTACTTTTCGATAAGTAGCATCTGTTTCATCTAAGTAATGGACATTACCAGTCGCACAAACCGGTAATCCTGTCTTCTTACCAAGCTTCAGCATTTTTCTCATGATGTCTTCCAAATTCCATTCATCTCGAATTAGATCGAGTTCCAGTAAGTGTGAATACACAGGTTTTGGATGGAGTTCTAAATAATCATAGAAGCTCGCGATTTCTTCCACTTCCTCCATCGGCTTTTGCATAAGCCCTTCAAAAACTTCACCTTTATCGCAGCCCGACCCAATCAAAATCCCTTTGCGATATTTCATGAGTAAAGATCGCGGAATTCGTGGTACCCTGTAGAAAAAGTCCATATGAGAGATAGACACTAATTTGAATAGATTTTTCAAACCTTCATTGTCTGTAACGAGTAATGTGCAATGTGACGGCCGTGATCGTTTGTACGCATCACCTTCACCAATATTTTTGTTAAGATCATCTAACCATTCGATGCCTTTTTCTTGGGCATCCGCCAGTAAACGTAAGAAAAGATACGCAGTTGCTTCTGTATCGTAGATCGCCCGGTGATGTTGGGTAAGTTCTATATCGAATTTTTTCGCTAGCGTATTCAAACGGTGGTTTCGAAGTTCGGGATAAAGAAAACGCGAAAGTTCTAATGTATCAATAACCGGATAAGCCGCTACGTCAATTTTAGCACGTTTACAAGAAGCATAGAAAAAGCCCATATCAAACGAAGCATTATGCGCAATTAACACCGCATCGCCTATAAACTCTATAAAGTCTTCCATTACTTCAGAAACTTCCGGTGCATCTTTCACCATATCATCTGTGATCCCTGTCAAATTGGTCGTAACCGAAGATAAAGGATGATGTGGATTAGCGAAGCGTTCAAAACGATCTAAAATCTCACCACCACGAACGCGTACTGCAGCTAACTCAATAATCGTGTCATACACCGCAGATAACCCAGTAGTCTCGACGTCAAACACAACATACGTATCAGTTTCCAGTAATCTGTGCTGTTCCTCATATACAATCGGCACACCATCATCTACTAGATTAGCTTCCAAACCGAACAACACTTTAATACCGTGTTTCTTTCCCGCGTTATATGCCTCTGGAAAAGACTGTACGTTGGCGTGATCTGTAATGGCAATCGCAGGATGCCCCCATTTCGCAGCTTGGGCTACCAACGCCTGTGCTGAAACGACCGCATCCATTTGACTCATAGATGTATGTGCATGTAATTCTACTCGCTTTCGTCCTTCGGGTGCTTTATCAATCCGCTCAACTGAAGCAATCACAGCCAAGTCTTGCGCCATCATAATTAAATCCCGTACGAACGTGTCGTTTTGGATACCCCCCCTAGCACGTACCCACATTCCTTTTTTAAAGGATTTCATCATTTCTGCATCTTCATTGTCTCTGGAAAACATTTTCACTAAAATAGAATCTGTATAATCCGTAACCTTTAATGTTAATAATGAGCGTCCACTGCGAAGTTCTCTTACTTCTGCATCAAATACAAAACCTTCAATGACTAAGCGGCGTTCTTCATCCTGAATTTCATGTATTGGTACGATCGGTTCTGTTGGTTTGATTGGTGTTCCAAGAACTAACGCCTTATCAGATTCCCCTTGTTCACTCTTCATCGATTCACGTTGTTTTAATTGCATACCCGCTTGTTTTGATAAGTGATCTTCTTCTAGTTGTTTTTGAGTTAGGAAATTCTGACGGTCTTCTTCTGCTTGTTGGTTCTCAATAATCGATATATCCATCACTAGTTGAGGAAACCCGAATTGTTTATATGCTGTCGTGAGTGGTCCGAGATATTTATTTTTCAATGTTTGACACTCTAAATCATTCGAACAAGTAATAAGTAGTTTTTCTCCGTGCAATTTTGGTTGTTGTTGAACTAAACATTGACGTAGTGGCGGTGAAATATCAGCCAATTCTTCTACTACATCTTGCCAATACGCTATCAGCAATTGTTCATCGGTTGTTTTATTGCGGCTTTCTATTTGCAGGTGAACATTCGCTATCGCTGCGAATGATCCATGCACACGTTGCTGCACAATGCGGTATACTTCGATCGGCAACACGTCATCTAACGTAATATTGAACTTCCATACCCGAGACTTTTTTTGTACCGTTACGCGATTCAACTCACCATTACGAAAATATGGCATGAGTTGATCATCTGTCAGACCAGTCTGCTGCAGTAATGTTAAAAACTTCTGTGCGGCATCCACTATGCATTCCTCCGTTCTATCGCGAAAAGAAGGGAAGTTCCGATACTGACGGACTCCCCTTCGTTTTTATTCTGCACTAAAGAAGGATTGTAACTTTTCTAGTACCTCTTCTTTTTGCCAATCTGTTGAATCTCCATTGTGCCGGAATGTCACTTCAACGATTCCTTCATCTGCTCTTTTGCCTACTGTAATTCGTACAGGTATTCCTATTAAATCGGAGTCTGCGAATTTCACACCTGCTCTTTCCGCACGATCATCATATAACACATCGTACCGGTAAGATTGTAACACCGCGTATAATTCATCAGCCAATTGCTGTTGGACTTCATCTTTCAAATTAACGGCTACTAAATGAATATCAAATGGTGCTAAATGCTTTGGCCATTTCAATCCTCTGTCATCATTATACTGTTCAGCAATCGCTGCCAGTAAACGCGAAATACTCAGTTCATAACGGCCCATTATAAATGGCTGTGTTCTGCCGCGATCATTTAAGAACATACCTTTTAGCCGCTTGCTGTATTCTGTTCCTTGCTTGGAAATTTTGCCGATACCGATACCTTGAGTGAATTGGATAGTTCCAATACCGTCCGGTGACGCATCTCCTTCTTGTACATATCGAATATCAAGATAATCGTCAATAGCAAAATCACGTTCCGGGTTTACATTTGTTAAATGGTAATCATCTTCATTTGCTCCTGTAACACCATTGACGACCGCTATAACCGCGTGATCTGCATACACTTTCACGCCTACCGGTAACTTTACAGGACCGACAGAACCTACTGAACATCCGAGTAATTCTTTCACTTGCTGTTCACTTGCTAATTCTACTTGAGTTGCATGCAATGCACGTTGCAATTTCTTTTCATTAATATAATGATTGCCGCAACAAATGACCATTATGCTTTCTCCATCGATCATGTAGAGCAACGACTTAATAATCTTATCTAGCTCTACGGAAAGAAATGATGCTACATCTTCCACCGTTCGTTGATTAGGAGTAGCTACCTTTGTCGTCTGTTGAGGTTTTTCATCTGATAACTCGTATTTCATATTTACTTCAGCCAAATCAATAGTGGCTGCATATGATGAACTATCACTGTGTGCTATTTTTTCTTCGCCCGCGGAAGATAAAGCAATAAATTCATGGGTTTCTTTCTCACGATCAGCCATCACCATGCGGGACTGCACACCGAGTCGCGTTAAAATATTAGTGAATGCCTGCATAATTTGTTCATATTTTTCATCCAAACTCTCTTCCGAAGCATGGAAAGAATATGCGTCATTCATAATGAATTCACGACTGTATAATAAACCGTTTCGCGGGCGTTCAACATCCCGAAACTTCGTTTTCATTTGAAACAGTGTTAACGGCAGTCTTTTATATGAATTCACTTCATCGCGCAATAAGGAAATCATTCGTTCTTCATCACTGGGACTAAGAACAAGTTCTTTCGCATGACGGTCTTCTAGAAAAAATAGTTCTTTACCGTAAGATCCTGTTCTTCCTACTTCTTTCCAAACGTTAGAAGATTGAAGTGTCGGCATGGAAATTTCTATACATTCGATTGCTTCCATTTCTTGGCGAACAATCTCTTGAATTTTACGAAGCGTTTTCTGAGCGAGCGTTAAATACGTGTACACTCCATAGTCTGTCTGCTTTATACAGCCTGCTCGCAGTAATAATTGATGCGATCGAAGTTCTGCATCTGCAGGAGTTTGCCGCATCGTAGGTATAAACGTTTTAGATTGTTTCATGATATGTTCCCACCTCTTTTAGAAGAAAAACCGTTGAATGTCATTCCAGGTCACAACTAACATCAAAACCATCAGTAACATAATACCAACAAAATGCACCATGCCTTCTTTTTGCTTATCGACCGGTTTACCCCGTACACCTTCAAATAGGAAAAATAATAATCTACCACCGTCAAGTGCCGGCAATGGCAACAAGTTCATGATTCCTAAATTGATACTGAGTACAGCAGCCCAATTCATCAAATTGAAAATACCATGTTGCGCTACCGCCTCAGTTGCTTTATAAATACCAACTGGTCCGGATAACGCATCAATGGTAAATTTACCAGTTACAAGCATACCCAGTAACTCAATAATTTTTACCGTCATTGTGTACGTTTGCTCAACACCGAAGACAAATGATTTTATAATCCCTTTTTCTAAAGGGCTGGAGTAGATGACACCAATTTGGCCAAATTCTTGCCCGGCATCTTTAATAGTGTCTGGAGTTACTTGGAGCGATACTTTTTCGCCGTTTCTTTCCACTTCCAATGCCATTGGAACTCCTGGACTTTTTTGGATCGCTTCAGAAAACTCAGTCCACGTATCAATCGTTTTACCATCTACACCTGTTATCAAATCATCTTTCTTCATTCCCGCCATTTCTGCAGGCATATTCGGCTTCACTTCAGAAATGATTGGCTCATTAGTCGGTACTCCGTTTAACAAACCGAGTGCTAAGAAAATAAAAAATGCTAAGATAAAGTTAAATAGCGGCCCAGCAAAAATAGCCATTGCTCTGCTGGCTAATGATTTTGACTCAAATTGACGGTCATAGGGAGCGATTAGTGTTTCTTGCCCTTTTTCAATAATCATCGCTGTTCTAGCAATTTTCAAATGTACAAATTGACCGTCTTCGTCGTAACCTTCAATATATAACTCTTTATCTAAATCCGATTTTTCTACTTCCAAATGTAAAATATTCGGGTTAGAAACATTACGATTTAGATACACTTTTTCTATTTCGTCTTGTGCATTTAACAATAAGCCTACACGATACCCTGGTTGCAATTCGATGGTGTCAAAGTCTTCTCCAGCCATCCGTACATACCCGCCTAGCGGTAACAAACGAACAGTATAGAGAGTCTCACCTTTTCGAATCGCTAAAATTTTAGGCCCCATACCAATTGCAAATTCACGAACCATTATGCCTGCTTTTTTTGCAAACAAGAAATGTCCGAACTCATGAAATGCTACAAGTGTCCCGAATATCACTATAAACGCAATAACGGTTTCCATTCAGTAACCACCTTCATAGGCTTTAATAGCCTGAATTAATCTTGATACTTAACTATACCATAGACTTTTTCTCGCGTAATGCGATCTGTCTCTAAAATCTCTTCTAAATCAGGGTTCTTTATCGTCTGATGTTGATCCATCATTTGCTCGATGATTTCTTCAATTTGTATAAATGAAATACGTCCTTCCATAAATAATTGAACAGCTACTTCATTTGCTGCGTTCATCGCTGTAGGCAAAGTGCCTCCTTCCCTACCTGCATCATATGCAAAGGCCAACGCTTTAAATCTCTCGTAATTCATTTTTTCAAAGTGAAGTTTTCCGATTTCATCTAAGCGCAGACGTTTTGCATTAGCCATAGGGATACGGTCAGGGTATGTTAGGGCATATTGAATAGGTACGCGCATATCCGGCGAACCGAGCTGTGCCATTACACTTGTATCTTCGAACTCTACCATGGAGTGTATAATGCTTTCCTTATGTAGTAAGCACTCAATTTTATCATATGGCATGGCAAAAAGATGATGTGCTTCGATAACTTCCAATCCTTTGTTCATCATTGTCGCGGAATCGATCGTCAATTTATTACCCATGGACCAATTCGGATGTGCAAGAGCTTGCTCTACTGTGACGTGTTGTAACTGATCACGTGTATAGTCTCTAAAACTACCTCCAGAAGCAGTCAGTATTAGCTGTGTAATTCGTTTTGGGTTTTCACCATTCAATGCTTGAAACAAGGCAGAATGCTCACTATCTACAGGTAATAACGGAACTTGATTGCGTGTTGCTGCTTGAACAACCAAATCGCCAGCGGCCACTAGCGTCTCCTTATTAGCAATGGCAATCGTCATACCCGCTTCAATCGCTGCTAGCGTAGGGCTTAAGCCGACACTACCGATTACTGAATTGAGAAGTATATCCGCTTCTTTTCCAACAGCCGCTTCAATGAGTCCTTCATCTCCATGTACGACTGTAACGCTAGGGAATTCCTTTTGTAAACGTTCTGCATCTGTTTTGTCTACAACAGATACTAACTCTGGCTGAAACTGTGTAATAATTTCACTCGCTTTTTGAATGTTTCTCCCAACCGACATCGCTGTCAACGTAAATCGTTCCGGATGCGATGCAATAATATCTAAAGTCTGTGTGCCGATAGAGCCTGTTGCACCCAGCAAATTAATTTTCTTCATATGTGTAACTTCCTCTCCGTTATCCTACGAATTGAACAAAATGAAGTAGTGGCAAAACGAAAAGTAGGCTATCAAAGCGATCCATAATACCACCATGTCCAGGCAACAGTGTACCCGAATCTTTAACATTATAATACCGTTTCAAAGCAGATTCCACCAAGTCACCCATTTGTCCAACGATAGACGCTACGACTGTTATAATGATAAACATCATATACGAATTCGCGATTGGATAAAACATGTTATAAACTAAACTCAAGACAACAGCACAAACAATGCCTCCAACAAATCCTTCAATTGTCTTATTCGGCGAAATCTCTGGCCATAGTTTACGCTTGCCTAGTTTTCGTCCTACGAAATAAGCCCCTGAATCTGTTGACCAAATAATTAGTAACGCATATCCTATATATTCTAAACCGAATAAACGCGTTTCGATTAAATAATAAAAACCAATTCCGACATACAAAGCACACATTGCTGAAAATGCAATATCTTCAAATGTCGATCTATTTTTTACTACTACTGTATATATTAACAATAACAAAATTAATACATATAGCAGTTCTAACTTTTCTAAACGAAGCGAACTCTCTACTTGTTGAGTCCATTGAGAAGGTAATAGTATAACTACTAACATACACCATGATAAGAATCCGCCGACTGTGAAAATAGACATATTCCTCATGCGTAATAGCTCGTATAAACCAATAGTAGCAATTGCAAAGATCGCAATGATGAAAGGCAAGCCGCCCATCACGATAAGCGGAACGAAAAGTGCAAGTGCTACGATGGCTGTAATAATTCTTTGCTTCATCCTTT
Organism: Sporosarcina sp. PTS2304; assembly: GCF_003351785.1. Classification (GTDB taxonomy): domain Bacteria; phylum Bacillota; class Bacilli; order Bacillales_A; family Planococcaceae; genus Sporosarcina. The sequence continues at coordinate 612,038 of NZ_CP031230.1, read as the reverse complement.
CCGATCTCCTTCCAAACTTCCAAAGCGACGATCCCGATTTTGAAAATCTTCAATCGCTTGTAAAAAACATTCTTCGTTATAATCCGGCCATAGCACTTCCGTAAAGATAAACTCTGCGTAAGCCAGTTGCCATAACATGAAATTAGAAAGACGAACTTCCCCACTTGTGCGTATTAGTAGATCAGGTTCTGGTAAATGTGCTGTCATAAGTTTGGAATTGATGACATTTTCATCGATTGCCTCTATTTCCATATTTCCACTTTCCACTTCTCGGGCAAGTTCTTTCATTACATGAACAAGTTCTAATCTACTACCATAATTCATGGCGAAATTTAATATCAAGCCTGTATTATTCTTTGTTATTTCCATTGCTTTCGTAATGGCGGTTTTTGTATGAGCTGGAAGTGCATCCATATTTCCAATCATTTCAACTTTAATGCCTTTTTCCATTAATTCAGGTAAATATGTATTGAGGAACTCTCCAGGGAGATTCATCAAAAAGTCGATCTCAATCTTAGGTCGTTTCCAATTTTCTGTAGAAAATGCATAGAGGGTGAGGGCTTTCACACCCAAATCATTTGCGAAATTGGTCACTTGACGGACAGTTTTCATGCCTTCGTGATGACCAGCAATACGCGGCATTTTTCTTTGTTTCGCCCATCTTCCATTTCCATCCATGATAATTGCCACATGGTTAGGCATCTGTCTTTGTTTAACGGTATGAATCCGCTCCTGTAATGACTGAATATCTGCCGTCTTTTTTCGCATTAGTTTTCTAAGCATAGCGTTCCCCCACTTGGCTCTTTTCGGATACTCCTACAGCCTATCCTACCAAATTGCATAGTAAATAGCATGCAAAAGACAGAAAAGAGCGTCCTAAAAGTAGGACGCTCCTCCTTATAGAAAGTTCTGTACTCAGATTTCTAAAATCTCGTTCTCTTTATCTTTTGCTGTTTGATCGATTTTTTCGATGAAATCATCTGTTAATTTTTGCACTTGCTCATTGAATCGGCGCAGTTCATCTTCAGTGATTTCTCCGTCTTTTTCGAGCTTCTTTAACTCTTCATTGCTATCACGACGAACGTTCCGGATTGCAACTTTTGCATCTTCCGCTTCACGCTTTACGTCTTTAACCAATTCTTTTCGACGCTCTTCTGTTAACGCAGGAACAGCTAAACGAATTACTGATCCGTCATTAGATGGAGTAATCCCAATATCAGATTTCATAATCGCTTTTTCAATTTCTGTAATTGTTGTCTTATCATACGGCTGAACTACGAGCAAACGCGGTTCAGGTACCGAAATACCAGCCATTTGGTTTAACGGAGTAGGCGCACCGTAATAAATGACAGAAATGCGGTCTAACAAACTTGCGTTAGCTCTGCCTGCACGAATGGAAGCCAATTGTCTTGTATATGCGCTATGTGCCTTTTCCATACGTTCCGTTGCTTGATTGAAAATTTCTTTTGTCATTGCTTATTCCTCCTGACCACTGTACCGATATCTTCTCCCAGTACAGCTTTTTTAATATTACCATTTTCCATAATCGAGAATACTACGAGCGGTATGTCATTGTCCATACAAAGCGTTGACGCTGTAGAATCCATGACTTCTAGTCCCTGGCTAATTACTTCTAGGTAAGAAAGCTGTAAATATTTTGTAGCAGTTGCATCTTTTAACGGGTCAGCCGAGTACACGCCATCAACATTATTTTTAGCCATCAAAATGACATCTGCTTCAATTTCAGCAGCACGTAATGCAGCTGTAGTATCTGTAGAAAAATACGGATTCCCAGTTCCAGCAGCAAAAATAACGACACGATTTTTCTCCAAATGGCGGATTGCTTTTCGGCGTATGTATGGTTCTGCTACTTGTCTCATATCGATTGATGACATGACACGAGTTTCAGGTCCAAGTTTTTCTAAAGCGTCCTGTAAAGCCAAGGAGTTCATAACTGTTGCTAACATTCCCATATAGTCAGCTGTTGTACGATCCATTCCCATCTCACTTCCAACTTTACCGCGCCAAATGTTGCCGCCACCTACAACTACAGCTACTTCTACACCTAGTTCAACTACTTCTTTTACTTGGTTTGCAACTGACTTGACAACTTCTGGCGAAAGACCAAAACCTTGTTCTCCTGCCAACGCTTCTCCACTTAATTTTAACACGATCCGCTTATAATTTGGAATACTCATGTAGACCCTCCTGCAATTTCTTATTCTCAAAAAAGAGGAACACATAATAGATGTGCTCCTCTGTATGATTGTTTGTAAGCTTAGTTTCCTTTAACTTGGCTCATTACTTCATCAGCAAAGTTATCTTCGCGCTTTTCAATTCCTTCGCCCACTTCGTAGCGAATGAATTCTACTAACGTACCGCCAGTAGACTTAACGAAATCACGAACTTTTTGATCAGAATTTTTAACGAATGCTTGGTCTAATACACAAATCTCTTCAAAGTACTTCCCAAGACGGCCTTCAACCATTTTAGCTACAATGTTTTCTGGCTTGCCTTCGTTTAATGCTTGTTCAGTTAATACTTTACGCTCATGCTCTACTTCGTCAGCAGAAACTTGATCGCGAGAAATATATTTCGGGTTCATCGCTGCAATATGCATTGCTACATCTTTAGCTGCTTCTGCATCAGTAGAACCTTCTAAAGTAGTTAACACTGCAATGCGTCCACCCATATGCAAGTATGGTCCAAACGCATCTGCGTCTGTTTTTTCACGGATTTCAAAACGGCGAAGAGTGATCTTTTCACCAATTTTTGCTACAGCATTAGAAATGTGTTGAGATACAGTTAAACCGCTCTCAAGTTTCGCTTCGTTTGCTTCTTCAACAGTTGCCGGCTTAGTTGCAAGCAAGAATTCAGACAATTCCTTTACAAGTGTTTGGAAGCCTTCGTTTTTAGCAACAAAATCTGTCTCTGCATTCACTTCAAGAATTACTGCTTCGTTCCCTTGAACTAAAATGTTTGCAATTCCTTCAGCTGCAATACGATCAGCTTTTTTAGCTGCACTTGAAAGACCTTTTTCACGTAAAAAGTCTACTGCTGCATCCATATCACCTTTTACTTCACCAAGTGCTTTTTTGCAGTCCATCATACCTGCGCCTGTTTTCTCACGAAGTTCCTTAACCATTTGGGCTGTAATTGTTGCCATTAGAAAATTCCTCCTCATAAAATGTCTACTGTTTATAGCTCGTACTTTAAAAAAAGACGATAAGGGGATAGCCGCTTATCGTCTCATCATTTACTCCATTCAGTCTGCAGATACAGTAGCTGTTTCTGCAACGACTTCTTCGTCTTCACCTTGACGAGATTCAATCAATGCATCTGCCATTTTGCTTGTAAGCAGGCGAACTGCACGAATTGCATCGTCGTTAGCTGGAATGACATAGTCGATTTCGTCTGGATCACAGTTAGTATCTACGATTCCAACGATAGGAATATGCAATTTGATCGCTTCAGCAACAGCGATACGCTCTTTGCGTGGGTCTACGATGAACATTACATCAGGTAGACCTTTCATATCACGGATACCGCCTAAGAATTTCACAAGACGCTCATGCTCTTTATTTAATTGAGAAACTTCTTTCTTAGGAAGTACGTCAAACGTGCCATCCTCTTCCATTTTCTCAATAGCCTTCATACGTGCAACACGCTTTTGAATTGTACCGAAGTTAGTTAATGTTCCACCCAACCAACGTTGGTTGATGTAGTACATTCCAGCACGTTCTGCTTCTTCTTTGATCGCTTCTTGTGCTTGTTTCTTCGTACCAACGAAAAGGACTTTTCCACCTTCAGCACCGACTTGGCGCATGAAGTTGTAAGCTTCCTCTAATTTTTTCACTGTTTTTTGAAGATCGATGATGTAGATTCCGTTACGCTCCACAAAAATAAACTTCTTCATTTTCGGGTTCCAACGACGTGTTTGGTGTCCGAAATGTACACCAGCTTCTAGTAATTGCTTCATTGAGATTACTGACATGATATAATTCCTCCTAATGGTTTTTTGTCCTCCGCGCACTTCATGCGAATAAGTGACCAACTTGGCACCCACTCATTCATCCGCACACGTGTGTAGTAATACCATCTATTAAATTAACACATATGATTTTTTTTTGCAACAATGGAATCAAATTTTAGTCGAATTTTAATATTAACTCAATTTCTGTTTGACCTTTTCCAAGCTCTTTCGCAATTTCTTGAACTGTTCTACCGTCTGCGTATAAATTCTTTATCTTTTGTCTGTCGGTCAGTGGCTCTGCTTCTGCCGTAGAGGATGCTGTCTTTTGGTACGAACGCAAAGCAAAATGTATAGGGACAGGTTGTGGTTTTTGTTGAACTTTTTCAGGTGTGACCATGATCTCTGGTTGTTCCTTTTCTTTGACAGATTCTGTCCGTTTTATAGATGACTCATTCAGCTGCTTGATTAAGCGGTCATTTTCTTCTTTGATTTCTGTTAAATAAGCCATCACGGATTCATCCATATCCGCCATGAGCTTCTGTTGTTTTTTCTCCAAGTTATTGAACTTGGATACTTTCATGAACAACAGTGTAATAATCATGAAACTTATCATTTGCAGAATAAATAACAATGCTAAAATAATTCCCATAAGACTTCACCCACTATAGTCTACAAACGAGCCTTTAAATGGATGCTTGACTCGCTGTTGCTCTTTCTCCTGTTTTTCTTTCTGCTGTTGATCAGTCTGGTCGTCTGCTTGTTTGCCGTCAGCATCTAGTTTAGCATATGGATCCGAATGTACTACGGTTTCTTTGTTTTTCTGAACTTGTTTTTCAGTTAATGTATTCGCATGTTGCTGATCGATTTGTGATTGCTGTTGTTTTTGTTCAGCGATCTTCCCGGCTTCAAATGTTTTAGGTATCGCTATTTGAAGCTCGATGCTTTTCAGACTCATACAATCCCTCCATCCGTAATTTCAGACGCAAGTAATGTTCGAAGTTTAAATAATGCTTTTGAATGAATTTGCGAAATTCTAGATGTAGATAAACTTAAAATCTCGCCTATTTCTGTAAGCGTCATGTCTTCTTGATAAAATAAGCTTAGAACTAGCTGTTCATTTTCATTTAATTCTTTAATTTTCTTTACAAGATCACCAATCAGTTCGTCTTTCACTGCTACTTGTTCGGGTGTTTTTGTTTGATCATCACGCAAGACGAATGTTTGATCATTTTGTTCATCATCATCATTCATCTTTTCATCTATAGATAAGACATTAGCAAAATATTGTTCATGTACGGTTTGATAAACTTCATCCGTTGTGATCCCCATATGATCGGCTACTTCTTCAGGTGTCACTGTACGTAAATAGGACTGTTCCAATTTACTGATTTCTTCGTCCATCTTTTTTGTTTTTTCCCTAGATGACCTGGATAGCCAATCTTCTTTTCTTAACCCATCTATAATCGTACCTCGAATGCGAAACGAGGCATACGTATCGAATTTTAAATCACGAGTCGGATCAAACTTTGTCAAAGCATCAAATAATCCTTGATAGCCAAGTGATTTGATTTCATCACGTGAAACATTTTTAGGTAATCCTGCACTGATTCGCTGAACGTGATAATTCACTAATGGTGTATACAAACGCACGAGCGTGTCCCCAGCTTCAGGATCACGGTCTTCGATCCACAACTTCCACTGATGTCGTTCAGTTGTATCTTGTTTTGTCATCGAATTCACGCCTTTCCTGTCAGCCCTTTTTATCGACTATGAATCTCTTGTTTATTAGTATAACAAATCTACATATGAAAAGGCGACTAATGCATTAGCCGCCTCGTTAGTTCATGTTATATTTCCTGCGTGCCTGCATTCACAGTCCGCACGTGAAGGATGCTCGTTTCTGGATCAAATTCAATTGTTCTACCACTTGAGCCTCCTGTATCTTCTGCCACAATTTGAATAGAATATCTCTTCAATTCTTGTTTAACGGCTTCTACATTACGCGGTCCAATACGAATCGTATCACTGGAGCCGAACTGAAACATTTGAGCACCGCCAGCGATTTTCGCCTTTATACTAAATGGACGAACACCTTGTGCTTTTAACATTTCAATCATAGCGTGAATTCCTGTATCTGCAAATTTTGCAACGTTTAATTGTGTGGACTTGCCTAATTGACTGTCTGGCAACATGACATGTACCATTCCACCAATCTTTTTTGTAGAATCATACAATACTACACCTACACAAGAACCTAATCCTGACGTACGGATAGTTTGGGGCGTTTTAGCAATATTCATATCAGCGATACCCACACGTATTACAGTTTTTGTATTTTGCATTTATAATACACCTAAAGAACTGAATATCGTTCGATACGATGGCGGATCGGGTAATAAGAAGAAATGTCCCGCTAAACTCGAGATGCCTAGTTCCCCTTCTTGCAAAATTTCAGTTTCAATCACAATTACTTCGTCACTATACTGCGAAACTTCGATCAATCCAAAACTAACGATAGCTCCTACCATGTCCACACTTAATGAAGGAACAGTAGGGTATATTTTTAACGAAGTAAAATCGGATAAAGCTGATAAATAAGACCCCGACAGGATATTCCCTAATTCTTGTAAAGCGGAAGCGCCTAGACCTAGTTCTTCTACCGCCGCGAATTCAAATTCCATGTCTCCTGTTAGTTTACGAATAAATTGCGTGGCAGATTCAAGCGTCAGCACAAAAAACATACTCCCCGTTAAATCTCCCTCAATTCGTAAAAAGATTCCAGCAACAACTTTTTCAGTTCCACCTGCCAACTCAAACATTTCATCAAATGTGACTAACGCTACATTCGGCACGCGCATATCAATTTTATGACCTAAAAGTTGTGACAGCGAGGTGGCTGCGTGAGCCGCACCTATATTGCCAATTTCTTTTAATACATCTAAATGCATTTCGGTAATGTCGAGATTAGAATTCATCTGTATTCACCTTCTTAATCGGTTGAAGTACTTTTTCTAAATTCAACATGACGAGCAATCGTTTGTCTACTTTTGCGACGCCTGAAATGAATTCTGATTCTACAGAACCTACTACTTCAGGTTGCGGTCCAATTGCGCTTGTCGGTACATCCATTACATCATTCGCATCATCTACGATTAATCCTACTTCGGATTCTGCATGAGAAACAATAATAATACAACTGGATTCATCAAATTCCTTTGGCTCCATATCAAAGCGCTCACGTAAATCGACGACGGGCGTTACTACTCCGCGCAAGTTTAAAACTCCTTTTACGTAAGAGGGCATTCTTGGAACACGAGTAATAGTTAAGGATTTTTCTATAGACTCAACGACATCAAGTCCAATCGCATATTCTTTATTCATCAGTTGGAAGACGATCACTTTCATATCACTTACTTCACTCATATTTGTCATATGTTTCGTCACCTCCATTATTTAATCAGTGCATTGCAGTCAACGATTAGTGCTACCTGTCCATTGCCCAGAATGGTGGCACCAGATATAGCAAAGACACTCTGTAAATAATTGCCGAGTGACTTTAAAACAATTTCTTGTTGTCCAATGAATGAATCAACAACTAACCCTGCTAAACTTTCACCTTTACGGACAATTACAATCGATTGGAAAGCATCTTCTTCAGATGTCTTATTCTCCATTTCAAAAATTTCTTTCAGATCGACTAACGGTACAATCGTTCCTCTAAAGTCAATAACAGGCTGATTATGCGCGTTTAGAATATCGGACTTCTGTATAATCGCTGTTTCAATAATAGAAGAAAGAGGAATTGCGTAAATCTCCTGGTCTAGCTCTACTAACATTACTGAAATAATAGAAAGAGTGAGAGGTAGTTGAACTTGGAATAGAGAGCCTTTGCCTTCTGTCGAATCAATAGATATATGTCCGCCTAGAGATTCAATCGTATTTTTCACTACGTCTAACCCTACTCCACGACCGGAAACATCCGTAATGGACGCAGCCGTTGAAAATCCTGATGCTAAAATCAATTCTGCTACTTGTTTATTTGACAGTGCAGCTGCAGCTTCTTCACTTACAATTCCTCTTTCAATCGCTTTACCTACTACACGTTCACGATTGACGCCCGCACCATCATCTTCTAACTCGATAAATACGTGATTGCCCGAATGATACGCACGTAAAGTCACTGTTCCTTCTTCAGGCTTACCATTTGCAAGGCGGACTTCCGGACTTTCAATTCCATGGTCTAAAGCATTTCGGATTAAGTGAACAAGCGGATCGCCTATTTCATCGATTACCGTTCGGTCTAATTCTGTTTCTGCTCCAATTATTTCTAAGTTTATTTTTTTATTTAAATCTCGTGCCAATTGACGAACCATTTTAGGGAATCTGTTAAATACTGTTTCAACAGGAACCATTCGCATATTCAAAATAATATTTTGCAGGTCACCCGATACTCTAGTCATTCGTTCTACTGACTCGTTAAGTTCCGGATTGTGCAACTCACTGGCGATAGACTGAAGACGCCCGCGGTCAATAACCAATTCTTCAAATAAATTCATTAAAATATCTAAGCGATCGATATTTACTCGAATGGTTTTATTTGAAGTAGAGGGGGATGGTTTTTTATTTTTCCCTGCTTCTTTTGGTTCAACTTTAGGTTTTTCAGTTTTCGCAGGAAGTGTTGCAGGTTGCGGTGCCTCTTCAGGCTGAACGTCTTCTTGTTCAAGCGCTGTTTGTTTATATTTTTGTACGTACTCGTCTGTAATATGCGTAATATGTACATCTTCTATTTCGGACACTTTCATTACTTTCGCTGTTAGCTCTTCAGCATCTTCATGTGTTAACAGAACAATGGTAAAATTTTGATCAAATTCTTCATTTTCGAGTTTTTCTACAGTCGGCACTGTTTTAATCACTTCACCGGATTTTTCCAATATCTCAAATGTCATGAACACTCTTGCGACTTTTAATAAACAGTCTTCACGTAATTGGACAGTAATTTCTAATGCGTTAAATCCTTGCTCAGATGATTGCGAGATAACAGTTAATTCAAATTCGTCGTAATGAATGCCAGATGACGTGATTACTTCAACGGGCGCTTCATCCGTCGTGACTGCAGTAGAATTCTTTGCTAAGTCGAGGGGTTGTCCCGCCTCGATACGGTTTAACATATCGACTAGTTTGCTAACGTCTTTTTTACCATCTCCACCTGCTTCTATATCTAATACCATTAATTCCAGATCATCAGCAGCTTCAAAAACTACGTCTAAAATTTCTGTCGTTACATGGATTTTAGAATTTCGAATGGCATCTAGTACGTTTTCCATCTTATGCGTTAAATCTGCAATATCTTCGTAGCCCATTGTCGCCGACATCCCTTTTAATGTATGGGCTGCCCGAAATATTTCATTGACAATCGCTAAATCATCGGGATTATTTTCCAATGCAAGCAATTGTTCATTACATGCTTGCAAGTGTTCTTTACTTTCTTCGATGAACATATCCAAATACTGATTTACATCCATTGTAAAGCCCCCTAGTTACTTCAAATTTCCCAATATCGCATCCGCTATTTGTTGAACATCTTTCACTTCATCGCTTAGCCCTGCTTCAATTACTGCTTTTGGCATCCCATACACTACTGACGTGTTTTTAGATTCTGCTATCGTAACTGTTTTGCATGAAGCTCTCAACAGCTCCATTCCTTCTTTTCCATCGTACCCCATGCCTGTCATAATAACTGTGACGAAATCGAGTTCTTTATGAGTTGCTGCCGATTCTAATAAGACATTCACCGCTGGCCGATGACCTGCGCGCGGTGCTTCTATTCCATCCAACAGTATTTGGTAACCTGCCATCGTTTTTTCAAATTTCATATGTAGGCCACCTGGAGCGATATAGGCTGTACCGCTCTCTATTAGTTCACCGTTCGTAGCTTCTTTCACTACAATTTCACTTAATCCATTTAACCGCTCAGCAAGTGACTTTGTAAAACCAGGCGGCATATGCTGTACTATTAAAATAGGTGAAGGAAAGTCCGCTGGAAGCCTAGTAATTACTTCTTGTAAGGCTCGAGGCCCCCCCGTCGATGTACCTATTATAACAAAAGTTTTGGGTCGTTGTCCTTTATTCTTTGAAAAGTTTACTAAACTAGTAGTAGATACATTGTCAGGTCTCGCTATATCGTTTACTTCAATTTTTTTCTTCGGTATTATAGCTCTCGGTCTCACGGGTGTAATCTTTCTAGTCAGTGTTTGAATACCGACATTTGACGCTGCAAACACTTTCTCTACTATTTCCTTTTCAATCTCATGTAAATTTAAAGAAATAGCCCCGCCTGGTTTCGCAATTACATCGACTGCTCCATACTCAATGGCTAATACAGCATTTTCAGTATTATGTTTTGTTGTACTTGATAAAATGACAACAGGTATCGGGTGATTGACCATAATTTCTTTTAACGCAGTTAAGCCATCCATTACCGGCATTTCAATATCCATCGTGACTACATCTGGTTGAAGATCCTGCACCTTTTCGACTGCATCTTTTCCATTTCTAGCTATTCCGACAATTTCCATCATAGGATGTTTATTTATCATGTCAGAAATCAACTTCCTCATAAAGGCCGAATCATCAACGACTAACACTCGTTTTTTTCTGCCTGTTATCAAGTCAGCCACGCCCCTTCTGAAAAATACTTTTTATTTTATTTAAGAATCCAGAAGTTTCTATTGAAGTGCCTGGCTGTTCGCCAAGTAAATATGTTTCTGTAATTTCTTTCATACGCTTGCTAATCTGAGCATTGGGATATAACTTCACAAAAGGAGTCTGGGCAATAACTGCATTCCTGACGTTTACATCATCAGGCAAAAAACCTAGTATTGTTGTTTCTGCGGATAAGAATTTTCTCATGGCGAGCTGTAAACGTGCCACTGAATCTCTACCTTCTTCTTCTTTTATCACTCGGTTACTGACGATATGAAATGCTTTATCAGCATCCTGCATGCAAATATACTTCATCATAGAGTAAGCGTCAGTTATAGATGTCGGTTCAGGCGTAGAAATTAAAATAATTTCATCTACTGCCAGTATTAAATCGATTGAGCTTTTGTTTGCTCCCGCTCCCATGTCGAATAAAATTACATCATATTCAGTTTGGAGCATCGTAAAGCCATCGATTAAACGGTCGAACATCGGCTTTGACCATTCTAACACCGTATCAAGTCCAGATCCCCCCGCAATGAAAGCTAAACCTTCTTCTACAGGAGTGACTACCTCATGTAGCGTTTGTGAACCGCTCAAATAGTCGTTTAAACTATATGTTGGCGTTGCACCAAATAAGATATGTATATTCCCCATACCAATATCCATGTCAACAATTAAAACTTTCTTACCTTTGGCTAGTAATGAATAGGAGAAATTAGCGGTAAAGTTAGATTTCCCAACTCCTCCTTTGCCACTAATAATTGCTGCGGAACGTGCTGTTTTCTCAAGATTCATTAACATTTTTAAACGTAACGCTTCGGCTTGATCATGCATGTGAATCACCTGCTAGTAAAAGTGAAAAAACTTTCTCGAAATCAGCCTCTGCAATATCTTCAGGTACTTCCTGGCCATCTGTATAATATGCCGTTCCTATATTATATTTAAGCATCAAGTTGATCATTGCACCGACAGAATTTGTTTCATCCGTCTTCGTGAAGATAAATTTTTCTATAGGGAATTTTTGGAAACGTTGCACGATAATGTCCATATCTTGCTCTTTGGACGTAGTAGATAATACAAGAAACGTCTCCATATCAAGCGAGAAGTCTACTAGTTTCTTTAAATCATCTACGAATTTCGCTTCTTTGTAATTTCGTCCTGCTGTATCTATAAAAATTAAATCGCGATCCGCTAATTTTTCAATTGCCGCTCGGAAGTCTGTGGCATTGTACGCGATTTCTACTGGCGCTTGAAGTAGATTCGCATATGTTCGTAATTGTTCTATAGCTGCTATGCGATACGTATCTGTTGTAATAAAACCGATCTTCTTTTTCTCTTCCAATAGTGCACGAGCTGCAATTTTAGCAATTGTCGTCGTTTTTCCAACACCTGTGGGTCCTAGCACGTTAATATATTTTTTTTGATAACTAATTCCTCCCATAGGAACGCCATGCAACTTATTTACAAACCATTCTTTCATAAGGGCAACTTGTGCAGTTTCATCAAAATCTTCTTTATCTTGTTTCATTCTCTGGAAAATTGTATCACCGATTTGTGAAATATATTCTTGTGCCAGCCCCTGACTTCGAAGACTAGACAGCAAAGGAAGTAACTCATTGGGATATTTTTCAAATGTATGATTAGTATTTTGCATGTCATTAATTAATCTTTTAATTTCCCGAATTTCTTTTTGGAGCTGTGCTGTAGTTTCTACTACAGCCGCAGTTTGAGCAACAGAATACGCAGATGATTCAGGAGTTCTTTTTTCACTCTGTTTATCAAAACCTGCAACTACTTCTACAAACTTCTTTTGAAACAATCCGAAAAACCCTTTAGTTTTCATGACTTGAGAGCTAAGAATAACTGCATCCTCACCAAAATCTTCCCGGACTTGCTTCATAGCCTCAACCATAGTAGCTGCAGTATACTTTTTCATTTTCATTAAATATCCACCACCCCTACACTTTGGACTTCTACAGATGCTTCGAGTTCATTATAAGACAATATAGGTATTTGAGGGAAATAGCGCTCTGTTATTTGTCTTACATACATTCGAACAGCAGGTGAGCATAAGATGATTGGTGATTGATCTAGCAACGCTACACGTTCTACTTCCTGTGCAATTCGCTCCAGAATAGTTTGGGATTGGCTTGGATCAATGGATAAAAAGTTACCTTGTTCCGTTTGCTGAATACTATCTGCAATCAACTTTTCCACTTTCCCTGAAACCGTCAATACTTTTAGTGCTTCATTGCCGTTCACATATTGACCTGTAATTTGTCTAGCCAATGATTGTCTAACATATTCCGTTAATACATCTACATCTGATGTGTATTTGGAATAATCAGCCAATGTTTCGAAAATGATAGACAAATTCCGAACTGATACTTGTTCACTCAATAATTTAGCAAGAACTTTTTGAATTTCTCCTATTGATAACGGTGTAGGTGTCAATTCATCTACTAAAATCGGATAAGTCTCATGGACATGGTCTACTAGCTGTTTCGTCTCTTGGCGGCCGAGCAAGTCAGCGGCATGTGCACGGATTACTTCTGTTAGATGTGTAGAAACGACACTAGGCGGATCGACAACTGTATAGCCCATAATTTCGGCGTCTTCTTTTGTTTCTTCTGTAATCCATTTAGCTGGGAGCCCAAATGACGGTTCGATTGTATCAATCCCATCAATTAAGTCTTCACCGCCAGGACTCATTGCTAAGTAGTGATCCAGCAGTAACTCTCCTCGTGCCATTTCATTACCTTTAATTTTAATTCTATATTCATTTGGTTGAAGTTGAATGTTATCACGAATCCGCACGACCGGAATAACGAGTCCAAGTTCAATAGCTAACTGGCGTCTAATCATGACTACCCTATCTAACAAATCTCCCCCTTGTGTCGCATCAACAAGTGGGATTAGTCCATAGCCGAACTCAAACTCAATTGGATCGACGTTAAGTAAATCCACTACATTTTCAGGGCGTTTCAATCCTTCTGTTTCTACATCCTGTTCCATTTCCAGTAACTCGTCTGGGTCTTCTTCTGGTTTTCGGGACATCATAAACGCACCAGTAGCAAGTGCAGCTGCAATAGGAATAGTTAGGACGTCGTTAATCGGTGTAGCTAGACCTAGTAATAAGATCGTAATTGCTGCAACATATAATAGCTTCGGTTGTCCTAACAACTGGTTTGTAATATCCGTCCCCAAATTCCCTTCAGAAGCCGCGCGTGTTACGACAATACCGGTAGCCGTCGATATAAGAAGAGCCGGTATTTGAGATACGATTCCGTCCCCTACCGTTAAGGTAGAGAATTGGACAGCGGCTTCCGCAAACGGTAACCCCATTTGCACAACACCTATAATCATTCCGACTAATAAGTTAATCATAACAATGATAATACCGGCAATGGCGTCCCCTTTAACGAATTTCGTCGCACCATCCATTGCACCATAGAAATCCGCTTCATTACTCACTTTTTCACGTCGTTGACGAGCTTCTGTATCGGAAATCATTCCCGCATTTAAATCCGCATCAATACTCATTTGCTTTCCTGGCATCGCGTCCAATGTAAAACGTGCCGCTACTTCAGACACACGTTCCGAACCTTTAGTAATAACAATAAATTGAATGATTATTAAGATGACGAAAACAACTAAACCAACGATAATATTTCCACCTGTAACGAATGTACCGAATGTATCAACAACTCCACCGGCATTTCCTTCAGAAAGAATAGCACGTGTTGTGGAAACGTTCAAACCTAGTCGAAATAAAGTGAGTAATAGCAATAATGACGGAAAAATGGAGAATTGCAGCGCTTCTTGCATATTCATCGCAGTTAATAGAACCATTAAACCGAGTGTAATATTAATAATGATTAAAAAACTTAATAGCCATGGGGGTAAAGGTATGACGAGCATTGCAATGATCATAATAACCGCTGCAAGTACTCCAATATCTTTAAACTGCATCCTACCCCTACTTTCTTATTTCACTTATATTTTCCTTTGAATACGATAAACATATGCTAAAATTTCAGCGACCGCCTTAAAGAATTCTTCAGGTATTCGATCTCCTATTTCAACTTGGTCGTACATCGATCGTGCAAGAGGGCGATTTTCTACCATGACAATATCATGCTCTTTTGCGATCATTTTAATTTTTTGTGCTACAAAATCTGCGCCTTTAGCAATAACGATTGGTGAATCCATTTGCTCTTCATCATACTTTAAAGCAATTGCAAAGTGTGTAGGATTTGTAATTACTACATCTGCTTCTGGAATTTCTTGCATCATCCGTCGCATCGCCATTTCGCGCTGTCGTTGCTTAATTTTTGATTTTATTAAAGGATCTCCATCCATATTTTTATATTCATCTTTAATATCTTGTTTAGACATTTTCAGATTTTTTTCATAGTCAAATTTTTGATACAGGAAATCTAATATTGAAATAAACAGTAATACGAGTGAAGCAATGATTCCCATCATTCCTACTAATTTAGCAATCGTAAGTAGCGTCATTTGCGGCGTACTGAATGCCAAATCTAACACTTTACCGAAGTTCATCCAAATGACTAATGTCGTGACAGTACCGATAAAAGATATTTTAAGTACAGACTTTAATAGCTCGACGATTGCTTTTATAGAAAAGATTCGTTTTAATCCTTTAATCGGATCAATCTTTTTTAAATCGAATTTTAATGTTTCACCAGTAAATAATAAACCGAATTGTAGTAAGTTGGCTGCAACACTAGCGATAACAGCTATGACCATAATCGGTAATAAAATAATAGCCATTTGTTTTATGATACTCATATAAACTAGCATGACTTGATCTTCATTCATCGTATGTATAGGTATAAAATGCGTAAAGGATTCACGGAAAAACACAAAGAAGTTATCTCGCATAAACCCCGCTGCGAAAAACATAAAAATAAATACCGAGAGTAACACGATGGCACTAGTTACGTCTTGGCTTTTAAGAACTTGCCCTTTTTTTCGAGAGTCTTGTCTCTTTTTTGGGGTGGCTTTCTCTGTTTTCTCGCCTGCGAAAAACTGCAAATCAAGCGTCAGCAACAATTCAGCCACCTCCTAGCAAGACCATTACGTCTCTCATAGTAATAATCATAATTTCAAATAACTTTTTCATAAGTATAATAAATACACTGGCAATCGTAAGAAGCACGATAAAACTTACACCGATTTTTATCGGGAAACCGACAACGAAAATATTTAACTGTGGAACGGCTCTCGCAGTTATACCGAGCGCAAGATCCACGAGAAATAACGTGGCTACTACAGGAATGGCCATTTGAAACGCAAGTGCAAAGGCTCTAGCAAATGTTAACACGATAAACTCTGCCATTTTGGCGTCTCCAAACGGCGGCCATAATTCATTAATCGGAACAAATTCATAACTGTAAAATATGCCATCCAATAACATGTGATGACCATTGATCGCAAGTAATAACAACATAGCTAGAGAATTAAGAAATTGTCCCAGCAATGGTGACTGTGCCCCTGTCTGCGGGTCGATTACGTTGGCAATCGCAAAACCCATTTGGAAATCAATGAATCCACCCGCTACTTGAATGGCCGACATAATAATAAAAGCGGCAATGCCAATAGACAAGCCGACTACTGCTTCTTTTATTACGAGTAGTATAAACTGACCGTCAATTTCCAATGCCGGCATGTTGACTGAATAAGACATCATCCACGCAAGTAGCGCAGCGAATAGTAGTCGTTGCGTTGGTGGGATAGTCCGATATGAAAATAGCGGCAGCGTAACAAAAAATGCAGTAATCCGCGTCAAAATTAATAAAAATGCTGGTAATGATGGAATGATATCATTCATTCCATCACCCGATATACCTAGAAAGATTAGAGAATATATCGCTCGCATAGTTCGTTACTCGTGATAACATCCAAGGACCAAAGAAAACAATAGCGACCATAACTGCTATGATCTTAGGAACGAACGCTAATGTCTGTTCTTGGATTTGTGTGGTGGCTTGGAAAATACTAACTCCGAGCCCTGTCAACAATGCTACGATCAGGAGAGGTCCTGAAGAGAGAAGAATCACCCAAATTGACCGCTCAGCAATGGAAATTACAAATTCACTCGTCATTCAACTACCTCCCTAAAAGCTTTGTAACAAAGACTGGATAATTAAATACCAACCATCTACTAAAACAAACAATAAAATTTTAAAAGGCAATGAAATCATTACAGGTGGTAGCATCATCATACCCATCGACATTAGTACACTGGCAACTATCATATCAATGACTAGAAATGGAATAAAAATCATAAAACCCATTTGAAAGGCAGTCTTGATTTCACTTAATGCAAAAGCAGGAACCATCATGGTCAAAGGAATATCTTCAATCGTCTCAGGTCGTTCCATTTCATTGTAACGTAGAAACAGCTCTAAATCTTTCTGTCGCGTATGCTCACTCATGAACTCTTTAAATGGACCACTTGCCCGTTCATATGCTTCATCTAAACTAATTTCTTCGTCAAATAAAGGCGTCAACGCTTCCTCATTTACTTGGCTTAGAACGGGAGCCATTATAAAAAATGTTAAAAATAATGCTAGTCCCACGAGTACTTGGTTAGGTGGCATTTGTTGTGTAGCCAAAGCTGTTCTGACAAATGATAGCACAATAATGATACGTGCAAACGATGTCATTAAGATCAAAATTGCCGGAGCTAACGATAATACAGTTAGAAGAAGCAACATCTTTATAGATGTGGAAACGTTAGTCGGGTCACTGCTCGAGAACGAATTTAAAAAATCAGCCATCCCGGTCGCTCCCTTTCTCCTTCAAACGATCTATCTGTTGCTTACGATCTGCTCTAATCTCTTCCATTTTTGATGTGAATAATGAGCTGAAATCAGAAGTTTCTTTATTAGTGCCTGAATTTATTTTAGAGAAAAAACGTTCATATAACTGTGACATAATACCTTTTCGAACTTCGCTGCCTTCTTGATCATACCGAGCAAGCAAGTCTGCAATTTCGTCCGGATCTTCTATTTCACGCAATAGTTGAACGTTTTCACCCACACCAACAACAAAATAATGATTTCCCATTTTCACTAATTGAATAGACTTGTGCTGACCAAGAGGTACTCCGCCTAAATTAGTCATTAAACGATTTTGGTCAAACGTGCGATTTCGCTTATTCATGAATCGAAGCAACCATAAAAGTAACCCGATTACAAAGATAAAAGCAAGCAATGTTCGTATATAATCCCATGCCGTAAGACCCGTAGGAGTTATTTCCGTTACGTCATCAGTCGATTCAGCCGGTTCGTTTATTTGGTCTTTGGTAGAATCTTTTGAACTACAATCCACGCCTTTGCCTATACAGTCTGAAACACTTATGTCAGGATCTGTATCTGCATGAGCCAATGGTGTGAAAACAACACACAGAAAGAATACTAGTAACCATTTGGTAAAGTTTTTTTGTTTCATACGCTTCTTTAGCTCAGCGCTTTATCAATTGCTTCAATAACACGGTCAGCTTGGAACGGTTTCACTATAAAGTCTTTTGCTCCTGCTTGGATTGCATCAATTACCATTGCTTGTTGGCCCATAGCGGAACACATAATAATAGTTGCGGTCGGATGTGTACTCTTGATCGCTTTTAGTGCAGCGATTCCATCCATTTCAGGCATAGTGATATCCATAGTCACCAGATCCGGTTTCAACTCGTTATATTTCTCGATCGCCTGTGCCCCGTCAGCTGCTTCTCCAACCACTTCATAATTATTTTTTGTTAAAATATCTTTGATCATCATGCGCATAAATGCAGCGTCGTCTACTACTAAAATTCTTTTTCCCATGTATATTCCCTCCAAGTATCTTCTATCGTAAATTATTAATTCGATCCATCTGACTAAGGATGTCCGTTATGCGAACTCCAAAGTTCTCGTCAATGACTACTACTTCCCCTTTAGCAATATAGCGATTGTTCACTAGAATATCGACAGGTTCTCCAGCTAACTTGTCTAGTTCAATAATCGAACCTCCAGACATTTCTAGTATCTCTTTCACAGAACGTTTCGTACGTCCTAATTCTACTGTTACTTGGAGTGGTATATCAAGTAGCATATTTAAATTATTTGATTCTTCTTTGCTTAAACTAGGTGATTGAAAACTGGCAAACTCTGCTTGTTGAACTTGAACTTGCGGCTGAGCGGGCCTAGAAGCCGGTGGTGCTTGATAAGACGGTTCTGGTTGTGGCACTGATTGCGGAGCCGGTTGTTGATATTCGGGCTCTGGTGGTGCAACGGGCGGCGGTGAAGAAACTTCACGTGTCGGCTCGACTTCAGTTAGTGTCGCGGCTTCTTCCTCTCCCATTAAAGATGATACTAACTTTTTCCCGAACTCCAGAGGAAAGAGTTGCATAATATTAGAATCAATCAATTCACCTACTTTTAAATTGAACGATACACGAATTAGCAAATTATGCGCGGGGATATGTTCTGTCCCTTGGTCCAGCTGAATATTCATTAAATCGATAGTTGGCGGTGAAATATCTACTTTTTTATTAAAAATCGTAGACATAGAAGTGGCAGAAGAACCCATCATTTGATTCATCGCTTCTTGAACAGCACTCAAATGAATATCACCTAACTCTTCATTAGGAGCTGTACCGTCTCCACCCAGCATAAGATCTGCAATAATTGCTGCATCACTTTGCTTAATAACTAATAAATTCGCTCCACTTAAACCTTCAGTATATTCCACTTTTATCGCTACATACGGATGTTTGAATTCTTGATCGATTTCATCACGATTAATGATAGTTAACGTCGGGGTTGTTATATCTACTTTTTGTCCAAGCAATGCCGAAAGAGCAGTTGCAGAACTACCAAATGAAATATTCCCCACTTCACCGAGTGCGTCTTGCTCCATTTCCGTCAGATAATCATTAATATTTATCTCTGTTGTTTCTGGCTCAGCTGGTTCAAGAGTTTCACCACGCAATAATGCTTCAATTTCTTCTTGTGAGAGAATATTATCACTCATCATCCTCATCCCCTCCGGACATCAATGTCTCCAGTATTTGAACAGCCATCCGATTACGCATTTTGCCTGGTTGAGCAGTGAATTTCGGTGTTTCTCCTACGCGAATCGTCAGCGGATCATCAATTTTAGTATCCAGCGATATGACATCTCCCGCTTGTAGATAAAGGAAGTCTTCAACAGAAATCTCGCCATTCCCTAATTCAGCAATTATTGGCAATGATGCCTGCTTTAAGCGCTTTTCCAATAAAACGCTCTGTTCAGGTGTAGGCTCCTTTTTGTTTGTTTGCATCCAGTAACGAACAGATAAGTTTGGAATAATCGGTTCTAGTACTACGTGCGGTATACAAATATTAATCATTCCGCTTGATTCACCAATGACGATATTGAACGAAATAACGATAACTGTTTCATTAGGCGATATCATTTGTAGAAATTGTGGATTGACTTCCATTTCCGCAAGATATGGGTCAATGTCAATTAACCCAGACCAAGCTTCACGTAAATTATCAAAAGAGCGTTCAAACAAATTCGTCAAAATCTTCGTTTCAATCTCTGTCATATTATCTACTTTTCCAGAACTAGAACCAAATCCACCCATCAACCTTTCTAGCATGGAATACGCCACATTCGGGTTAACTTCCATCAATATATTCCCTTCAAGCGGAGAAACATCGAATATATTGATCAATGTCATGTGAGGAATGGAACTAATAAATTCTTCAAACGGTATTTGATCTACCGAAACAACGTTAATTTGAATATATGTACGCAACTGCGCTGAAAAATAAGTCGTTAATAACCTTGCGAAGTTTTCATGGATTCTCGTCAAACTACGGATTTGGTCTTTAGAAAAGCGCAATGCACGCTTAAAATCATATACACGGACTTTTCTAGTTTCTTCTTCTTTTTTCATTTCTTCTGCTGACATTTCACCCGTAGATAATGCAGAAAGCAACGCATCTATTTCATTTTGCGACAGAACATCTCCAGACACTGACCCACCCCCACTTGCATAAGTGCCTCTTTTTGATCATACAGGCTGTCACTGAATAATATAAGAGACAATATACACTTTCTGTATTTCACCATCTTGCATCAATTCATTCAACTGAGCTTTAATAGTATCTTCAAATTGTTGCTTTCCTGCTTTTCCTTCAAAGTCTTTCGCAGTCATCTCAGAGACTTCTTGAATCACCATATTTTTCACTTGAAAATCACGCTTTGTTAACTCTTCTGCACTCTTTTTACCATCTGTCTGAATTTTTAAAGATAGTCGAACAAAATTACGTCCAGATAAATTGGTAGTGATCTCTTCTATATCTACAGATGACTCAATAATCTCATCAATTGAAGGTTCTTTAGTAGAAGAATCACTATCTTTATTAAAATTTAAAATGAGTACAACGGCCACTACGCCGATTAATGTAATACTTACTAAAATAATTAATGAAATCGTCAATAACTTATTCTTCATCTTCTTCACCCCGGATATGCGGATTCGACAGCAACTGGACCGCTTGATAAAATTCAATGATCCGGCTGTTTATTTCCTCAACCGTATCAAGGACGATATACTTTGAACCTGATGTTAATGTAATCGTCGTATCTGGAAACGACTCGACCTTTTCTATGTATAATGCATTCAACGTAAATGTCGTACGATTTAATCGAGTAACTGTAATCATATGTAAGGGCCAGGCCAAGGCCGGCCCGACCCTCCTTTTCAATCTATGCTATTATCGCTTCAAATTGACTAGTTCTTGTAAAATTTCATCGGACGTAGTGATGATTCGCGTGTTCGCTTGGAAACCGCGTTGTGCCACGATCATTTCTGTAAATTCTTCGGACAAATCAACGTTAGACATTTCCAAGGAACCAGATTTAATTGCTCCGCGCCCTTCGGCTAAAGGTAAACCTTCTGCTGCTACACCTGAGTTAGCACTTTCCTCATATAAATTACCGCCAATTTTAGTTAAGCCACTCGGGTTATTAAATTTAGCAAGACCTACATTCCCAACGAGTGTCAATACACCATCAAGCACCATATTTACTGCGCCATCTTGTCCGATAGAGAGAGATGTTGCTTCTAAATCAACATTTATTTTAGCGCCTCCATCATCTAATAAATATCTACCATCACCGTCTACGATATCTCCAGCTTCATCCAAATAGAAGTTACCGGCTCTAGTATAAAACTTTTCTGTTCCGCCATCTTCTCCTACGATAAAGAACCCGTCTCCTTCAATTGCTAAATCTAACGTATTTCCCGTAGTCTGCATAGAGCCACCTGTATGAATCGTATCGATCGCCGCTAATTGTGAACCTAGACCCACTTGCTTAGGATTCACACCGCCTCGGTTTTGTCCGGGCGCTGAAGCACCTGCTACAGTCTGAGAATACAAATCTTTAAATACCGTACGCCCTTTCTTGAAGCCGTATGTGTTGACGTTTGCGATATTGTTACCAATTACGTCTAGTTTCGTTTGGAAATTTTTTAGTCCAGAAATTCCAGAATACATTGAGCGAATCATATGTTAGTTTCCCCTCTCGGTTTTAAAGTGCACCGCGTCAATCAGTCGGCGGTGCGTTGGCATCCTATTCAAGGTCCTGCCGTTTTAGCTGAGTACTATCGTTCCATCAATATTAGTAAATAGTTGATCTTTCGCTTCCATGCGGTTCATCGCAGTGATGACAGTTGAGTTTTTAGCACTAACAATTAGTGCCGCTTGATCAGTCAATACGAGCGAATCCCGGATTCCTTTCCTCTTCGCCTCGTTTACTTTCTCTCCGATACGTGCCCATTCAGCGTCAGTCATGTAGATTCCTCGTTCTTGTAAGCGATCGCTTGCATGTTTACTGATTTTTAGTTTTTCAGTCTCTGTCGCTTGATGTAAGTGTTCGAAAAATGACTGCTTTAACTGTTGTGCCTGCATCTGACCTTGGCGTATGAGTGGCGGTTGCGATGGAATGCGATGAATATCAATCTTGTTCATGACATCGCTCCATTCATTTATTCACTAATTGAAGTGAATTGGTCTGCTTCTATCTTACTGCCGTCTTGCAAAATATAATGTAATTTGCCTTCTTTATTTGTTACAGAAATCACTTTCCCTGTTAATTCCTCTTCGCCATTCATATAACCGATTGTTTTACCAATCAACATACTTGCTTGTACAAGATTATTTGACTGGATTCCTGTACTGCCGGATGCACCGTTAGCGATGACTTCAGAAATATTACCTGGCGATAATTCCTTGCCGTCAGCTAGTGTGAAAATAACGGAACCGTCTATATACTTAATCGATTGAATTGTGCCCGAACCTTCATTGATAACCGGTTTGCCTTCGTCATCTTTTTTATCAGACAGTTCATGCCAACGAATATCTTTACCAATGAAGCTATTGTATTGAATTAACTGGCTTTGATTTTGCGCATCCGCAAATCGATCAAAGGCTTTCGCCAAGTTCATCGTCTGCTCTAGCGAAGAAAACTGTGCCATTTGTGCAATAAATTCATTATCTTTCATTGGGTTTGTGGGATCTTGATTAGACATTTGCGCAATCAAAATTTGCATGAAAGCATCTTTACCCATTGTGTCAGGTCCTGTTTTACGTTGATCACGCTGTTTGTTAATTAAATACATTGAATCTGTAATAGGATTTTGTGCTGGTGTTGAATTAACCTCTCCCGCCACAACTTACACCTCCAGTTCGATCATAAATTCTTCAAATGTCATTTCACTTTCATCTTGTGTTTGATTTTGCTCAGATGATTGTTCTTTTTGTTGTTCATTTTGTTTATTGAATGCTTGTTCACGATCATTTTTTGATAGATCTTGAATCGTTTGTGACAAATCGATCCGATCTACTTGCAAGTTCTGCTGATTGAATGCGTGACGTAATTGATGCATTTGACTATCTAACATCTCTCGCGCCATTGCGGTCGACGCTAAAATTCTTGCTGTCATCACACCATTCACTTCTAGTAATTCAATACGCACTTGCCCTAGATGTTCTGGATACAACTTAATAGACAATCTGTTCATGCCGTTCGTTTGTCCAAAATTTGCTCGATTCAGCACCGCTTGAAATTCGCGCATAAGTGCTTCGCTACGACTCTCTGATACTTTTTCAGCTTGCGTCATCTGAAATACCGGTTTACTTTCTGTTTGGGGTAAAATCGATTGTATAGATGATGTTTCATTTGATTTCGACTGCCCTTCTTGTTGCTTCGTATCTGTCGATTG
This sequence comes from Sporosarcina sp. PTS2304, assembly GCF_003351785.1. Lineage (GTDB taxonomy): Bacteria > Bacillota > Bacilli > Bacillales_A > Planococcaceae > Sporosarcina. The sequence goes on along the minus strand of NZ_CP031230.1, from coordinate 588,075 downwards.
TTGATTTGTTGTAAAACGAATCATATGCTGGACGGCTACTGGTAATGGGATAGTCTGCTTGATTTCTGATTGTGAAGTTTTCTCTTCAAACTTAGAGACAAATTGAGCTACCAAAGGTTGAATCGTTTTTACTAACTCTACCTGCTTCTCATACAGATCCATTTTTGGCCCAGCTAATTCAATTGATTTGAATAAAGCTGTCAGTTCTACACGTACTTTTTCAGGTAACTGCTGCACGGCTAGTTGAATTTTTTCTGGCGATATCGTTTGAATTACGTCTAATGTAAACCATATATCCCCGACAGATTGTATTTCTTCGAGCTGTTCTTTAGTCACACCTGCAAACTCTAGTACATTTGTAATCGCTTCTACTAGTTTATCAGGATTTTCAGTAATAAGAGAAGTTAATTGTTGCAAACTAGGAAACTTCTGTAGAATTGCAAGATCCACTAACTGTATATTCTCACTCTTCACGTCTTCGGCTGGCTGAGATGATGGAACTACTCGTTCTGGGTCTGCCATGATTTGTTCCTTATTAATTAACGTATCGTCTTTAGTTGTATCTGTTTGAACATTTGAATTACTAAAAAGAAGAGATTCTATTAGTTGATCATGTGTACTTGACTCACTCGGGACGACTCCCTCTTCTAAAGACATAATTACTTGATTACCTTTTGAATCAATAGGGATAACTTTTTGCAACAATTGTTCTTCTTCAGTCACAACAGGTTTTGAAGGTCGATACGTAACATCTTTAAACATGTGATTTGTGACGGAAGATTTCTCGCCGATTTGTTTCAACTGTTCAAGTAGATTAGCTAAGTCTTCTAATGTTTCAGCATTAACTATGTCATTCATTACTTGAGATAGCTCTAAACTGGCACCAAGTGATTGTACTTTAGTACTCATGTCTGATGCAGCCATCATATTCTGAAATACATTACCGAATCCTGAACTTTCTGTTTGAATAGATGGTGACCCCGATGAAGTCATTGGCATGCTAGGAGAACCAATACTCATCAATAGTCCTAAATTCACTTTAACACCTCCTTTAATTACTATTATACTACTTTGTTAGCATTGAAGTATATTTAGCCGCTTCTTCTGGTGACATTTTCTCAAGTATGGATGCTAAAGTCGCAGGTTTTAAACTCGATAAAATTTGTACTGCTTCCGCATCTCCCATTTTTGTAATTACTGGCGCTGCTGATTTTGCAGACATTTGTTCATAAGTAGTCACAATTTCCTTAAAGTCTCTTTTAGATTCGCTTTGTTCAAGTTTAAGTTTTTCAATTTCTTCATTTAATTTTTCTTTCTCAATTTCCAATGCTTCGTTTGAGTCTTTTACTTGTGTCAGTTCATCTTGCACTTCAAACAATTGAGCTTCTTTTTCTTGTATTTCCGCCTGCAATGAAATGACCCGTTCCTCCAGGATCAAATCTCCCTCCACTTTCTCGTCGGGTGCTTTTTCTTCTAAAAATGGTATTTTGGCAGACCATTCCTTCGCTTGATCAAAAACATTTACATCGGCTACTTTTGCAATAATCAATACGACGGCTGTTGTAAACATCAAAGGTATAATAATCCAGGCAAGCAAAATTTGAAAAAAGCCGAATGACTTTTTTTCTTCAACTTCTATGTCTTCGACTTCTTTCTTTTTTTTAGATTTAGCCACTTTACCACCTATCTTCTTTTGAGCGAAATTTTATCGTTGATAGTTCATCTATTCGATTTGCTTCTACATGTTCCATTTCGGCATCATATTTTTCTTTACCTATTTCTTTCATTTTTTCGAATTTTTTTACTTCAATATTTTTTTCCAACAGCTGTGCTTCATACCAATTCATTTTCGAACGAGATTTCATTACTTCTTGTTGTGTTTGATCAATTTTCACTTCCAACATATCGATAAAGCGTGAATAGTGATGCAAGTCGTCAATAGAGAAGCCTGTAGCCATTCTTTGTTGCTGTTCTTCCAATGTTTCTTCTTTTTTTTTCATTTGATTATATAATTCTGTCGCAATTTCCTCGAACTGCTGAATGGCTTCTTTATATGCCATCTCTGTCTCATCGCGCTCTTGTTCACGTAACGTCAACACTTTTTCAAAACGATACTTATAAGAAGTCATCTAGCCGCACCTCCAGAAGCTAAAGCAATCATTTCATTCACAGTGTCTTCTAAACTGACATTTTCATCGTAAGCTTGTTTTAAAAATCTCGTGATGAGAGGTTCAAACTCTATCGCTTCATCAATTTCCTTTGAAGTTCCTTTTTTATAAGCCCCAATGTTGATTAAATCTTCCGCTTTATCATAGGCATAATATAATTCACGCAATTTCGCTGCAGCTTTTTTATGTTCGGGATCGGCAATATGATTCATTAAACGGCTAACACTTTTTAGAACGTTGATGGCAGGATATTGTCCTTTATTTGCGAGTGTTCTATCCAACACGATATGTCCATCTAAAATTCCTCGCACAGCATCGGCAATCGGCTCATTCATATCATCACCGTCTACAAGAACTGTGTAGAATGCAGTAATTGCTCCCAATTCATTAGTACCGCTTCGTTCAAGCAACTTAGGCAATATAGCAAAAACTGATGGTGTGTACCCTCGTGTCGCCGGCGGTTCGCCAACAGCTAAGCCGATTTCACGTTGAGCCATTGCTACACGGGTAACAGAGTCCATCATCAACATAACATTAAGACCTTTATCTCTAAAGTATTCGGCGATAGCAGTAGCAGTAAATGCCCCTTTGATCCGCATAAGCGCCGGCTGATCGGATGTCGCAGCTACTACAATTGTTTTCTTTAAACCTTCTGGTCCTAAGTCACGGTCGATAAACTCCCGAACCTCGCGTCCTCGCTCACCAATCAGCGCAATTATATTAATATCCGCTTCCGTGTTACGTGCAATCATACCTAGCAACGTACTTTTCCCAACACCAGAACCTGCGAAGATCCCGACACGTTGACCGCTCCCTACAGTCAGCATACCATCAATCGCTTTAACTCCAACAGCCAATTTTTCATTAATCGTTGGCCGCGTCAAAACATTAGGTGGGCTATTTTCTGTCCGTACGGTAGCTAAACCTTTTGGCAGCGCACTATAATCTATTGGTTGGCCTAAAGAATCCAGTACTTGTCCTAATAAATTCATACCCACTTTCACTTCAAGAGGTTTACCCAGTGTCTCTACTAAACATCCGCTGGAAATATTACGAATGTCGGTATACGGCATAAGCATCACAATTTCCTCGCGAAACCCAACAACTTCCGCTTGAATAACAGAACGCCCTTCCTCCGGTACGTTTAAGTGAATAAAACAAACATCCCCGATAGAAGAAGCAGGGCCTTGTGATTCTATCATCAGACCGACTACTCGAATCACTCGGCCGTACTTTTTCATTGTATTGATATTAGGGATTATACGAATGAGATCTTCCGCTTTTTTCAAAATTACACACCACTTTCCATAATTTTGACAAGCTGTTCTTTCAATTCATTTAATTGCTCATCTACACTGACGACGATACGACCATGATTTGTCTCGATAAAACAGTCTGTTGCAGAAAAGTCTTCATTCACAAAAATTAAAAATGGAGTTTCAGGAGGGAAAATGGATGCTAATTCTGCACGGTTATGCGTGACCATTTTAAAGTATTCAGTAGGTACAAATAATTTGATCTCTTTCATCTCCTGAGCTTCCTTGATCCCTTTACGGACGATGGATAAATAAGTCTCATCATCGTCTTCTACTGCTTTATTAATAATCTGTTCAGCCGAACGAATCGCAATATCCAAAATTACTCGTTCTTGATTGATTAAATATTGTGTGGCGTTTTGATACGATAATGTTGTTGTTTCGTTAGCTGCATCAATCATTTCTCGCATATCTGCTGTTGCTTTATTACGTCCATCTTCAAAGCCCGCTTGAAAGCCTTCATCGTACGCCGCTTGCTGAAGTTGTTCCTTTTCACTAGCCCACGCAGCATGCATAGATTCAATATCCGCAGCTGCTCTTGCCATTCGTTGCTCAATTTCCGCATCCGCAATATCACTGCGTTGCTGGATTTCAGCCATCATTCGATTACGCTCTGCGAACACCATACCGTGTGTGATAGGTTCTTCAGCAATTTCGACAGGTTCTTCAAGTAAACTTCGGATAGAAATTTCCTTTACCTGATCTTGATCTACTACTGTACGCTCAGAACGAAATAGATTAGACAATGATGTCATCTCCTCCGCCACGGGCAATAATTATTTCTCCTGCATCTTCTAGTCTACGTATAATACCAACAATTCTGGATTGCGCTTCTTCAACATCTCGCAGACGAACAGGGCCCATTACTTCCATTTCCTCTTGGAAAGACTCTGCCATACGTTGAGACATGTTTTTGAATAAAATTTCTTTAACTTCTTCGCTTGAAACTTTCATCGCTAGAATTAAATCTTCATTCTCACAATCTCGTATTACGCGCTGAATGGAACGATTATCCAGCGTAATGATATCTTCAAAGACAAACATTCTTTTACGAATTTCTTCAGCTAACTCTGGATCCTGAATTTCAAGCGCATCGAGAATGGTTTTCTCTGTCGAACGATCGACTCCATTAAGAACTTCAACAACTGCATCTACTCCACCAGTCTCTGTATAATCCTGTGTGACAGTAGAAGAGAGTTTACGTTCTAACACCGCTTCAATTTCACTGATTACTTCCGGAGAAGTCGATTCCATCGTCGCTATTCTTTTCGCTATATCTGCTTGCATTTCCTGCGGCAGAGAAGATAAAATCAAACCCGCTTGCTCTGCTTCTAAATAAGAAAGAATGAGTGCAATCGTTTGCGGGTGTTCATTTTGGATAAAGTTTAAGATTTGCGAAGGTTCCGCACGTCTAGCAAAATCAAAAGGCTTAACTTGAAGAGAAGAAGTCAGACGATTAATAATCGCTTGGGCATGATCTTTACCTAGAGCTTTTTCCAATACAGTTTTGGCATAACCAATCCCGCCTTGTGAAATGTAATCCTGCGCTAATGCTATATTATGAAACTCTTCAATGATCTCTTCCTTGACGGAGGATTCAACCTTTTTAACGCCAGAAATTTCTAACGTTAACCGTTCAATCTCCTCTTCATTTAAATGTTTATAAACCGAAGCTGATACTTCAGGACCTAATGAAATTAACAATAAGGCTGCCTTTTGTTTTCCTGACATGTCTTTATCCTTCTTAACCAACTTGTACCCCTCCGTTACTCCTCAGCAATCCACGTGCGTAGTAATTTCGCAAACTCTTCCGGCTTGTCTTTCGCCATTTTTTCAAGTTGCTTCCTACGTGCAGTCGCTTCTGTTTCTTGCTCCATGTTAATATCATCTACTTGAATCGCATCTAGCTGTTGCTGTTCAGCCTCTAGAGCTTCTTCTACTAATTCAGCTTCTCTTCGTCTCTTACGCATGAATAATACAACTAGTACAATAATCGCAAGGACTAAGACGCCTCCAATTACATAAGCCCACCACGGGATTACAGTTTTTGTTTCTTCAAATGCGATATTCTTGCCTCTTAGCGGCTGTACAGAAACCGCAATTTTCTCTGCCAGTAGTTCGTCAGTAAGTTCGCCAGCCGCTTCTTTGTCTAACGTTGTGCGCACAATCGTTTCTAAAATACGCTCAATATCTTGTTGAACTTCAGGAGCTAGCGATGTTGGATCATCGGCAGTAGGAGGCTCAATCATTACTTGTATGCCTAAATCGCGAATTTTATATGGACTTTCCACAATATCTTTACGAATTCTATTTACTTCATTATTGATTGTTTCTTCTAGGCGTTCATAATCACCATTGCCCGTTTCACCTTCTACATAAGTCGTTCGATTGTCTGTCGGGTCTTCCCCTTCAGGTGTGCCGCCGACTGCTGGATTAGTCCCTGAAAACGACTCAGTAATCCGCTGGACACTTAGCGCAATTCCTTGCATATTTTCTTCATCAACAGGAGTTACTAATTCTTCTTTACGTTGCTCTACTTTGAAATCGATGTCCGTTGTTACTGATACAACAACTTTATCTTGCCCCATCATCGTGCCTAACATCATTTGTACTTGACGCTGAATATCACGTTCTATCGTCTTTTTTACGTCCATTTGATCTGTCACATTTTGACCTAAAGAATTTCCTGAATCTTTTAGATCAAAATACTCAAAATATTGGTTCTGTATGACGATATTATCATTAGAGAGATTCGGTAAACTTTTTGACACTAAATTATAAAGGGCCGCAATTTGCTGATCAGTAAAGTTATGTCCGGCATTCGTTTTCAGCATGATTGCAGCACTAGCTTCAGTCGTTGAGTCGTTGACGAATATTCCTTCTGTCGGCAACGAGAGCATAACTTTTGCGTCCTTTACACCTTCTATACCCTTTATTAAGTTCGCCAACTCTGTTTGCATCGCTGCGAGCTTAATCATATTAAATTCATTGTCTGTTGTACCAAAACCTGCATTGTCCGAGAAGAATGAATAATCAATGAGGCCAGAGTCCGGAAAACCTTCAGCAGCTAGTGATACACGTAAATTATCTAGTTGTTTTTCTGGTACGGATATAGCTGTACCTCCTGGCTCTACTATGTACATAACGCCTTGACCATCTAGTACTTCCTTAATGCGACCAATTTCAGAAGGCGATACGTCTGAATATAGTTTTACATAGGTTGTTCGAGAAAAATATATTGTCAAAAAAATCGCCAGAGCAAGTACGCTGGCTGCCGTCACAATATATATAATCTTTTGATTTTTGGAGCGACTTTCCCAGAACATCTTAATATCCGTTCTAAGTTTCGCAAATCTCTCTTTCATTCTAATCCCCCGGTCAGCCTAACTGGGTAAATCTCCAAGTTTGCTTTATGTTTTTCTTTCTATTAAACAGGCATTCTAATGATTTCCTGATAAGCTTCCACTACTTTATTACGCATTTCAACGGTTGCACTTAATGCAACACTAGCCTTTTGGGCAGCAATCATAACATTATGCAAATCAACATCTTCACCTTTGATAAGTTTAATCGTCATTTCATCTGAAGTTTTTTGCTTCTGATCGACTTGATGAATAGCATCGTTCAGCATGGCAGAAAAGCTTTGTTGTGCTTCAAAAGGTGTTTTTTGTGTTGTTTGCGTTTGTTGTATGGGCATGGCAGAAAGCGCGCCCGAAATTGATTGTACTGGCATATTTCCCACTCCTTATGAAGTTTATCTTCCGATTTCTAACGCTTTCATGAGCATTGACTTATTCGCGTTTAATACAGTGACATTCGCTTCATATGATCTAGTGGCAGACATTAAATCGATCATTTCTCGTAAAGGATCCACATTAGGCATTTGCACATAGCCTTCATCATTTGCATCTGGATGCGTGGGATCGAAAACTAATTTAAATGGTGTCTCCCGGTCTTCTTTAATGCGCGTTACCGCCACTCCGTTGGCAGATCCATGAGTATGTGTGCCCTTCGCAGCCTGTAAAAACGAAGCGAATTGTCCTTCTTTCGGTTGCAATGTCACTGTTTTCCTTCTATATGGCTGCCATTCTCCATCTACTTGTTTTGCACGTGTAGAATCTACATTTGCCATATTAGATGAAATGACGTCCATCCGTAGTCTTTGGGCAGTAAGTGCAGAGGATGATGTATTCAAACTATGGAATATACTCATCGTCAACGCCCTCCTTTTATTACACTTTGCAATGAATTAAACTTTCCATTTAGCCGCTCAATAAGTGCTGAATTGTAAATTTGATTCGCAGCTAAATCTGCTTGTTGTTTATCCATATCTACACCGTTACGATCTTGTCTATAGCGAAAATTAGAAATATCGAATGTTTTACTTCTAGCCGAATGGGTAAAATCTATATGCTTCTCATTTGTTTTATAAGCATCTAACCCCACACTTTTCGCTCCTGAGAATACTTCTTTAAAATCTACATTTTTCGATTTATAATTTGGTGTATCAACATTAGCTATATTTTGAGAAATGGCTTTCCCTTTAGCCGATGAGTAATCTAAACCTCTTTCAAGTAGATTGATGGTACTGCCGTATATATCCATCTTCTCTCTTCCCTTTCTAGAACGTTTTCTACTGTTCACTAGGATATTGCATTGTAAAGCAATATTTTCCACTTCCGCCAGAAAGTTTATTGTAACTTCTTGTGTTCTCTTAGTCTATTGTAGCTGAATATAATGATTTTTGTCCAACAAATTCTAATTTTTTTCATAGGTCCAAGTAACTCTTTTGTCACTTTATTGCCTTTAGGAAACTTTTATTTTTTCAATTAAACAGTTGACATTTCCGTATGTTTCTTGCTTGCTAAGTGCTTATTTAATGACTTTAATTCATCGTTAACATTTTTTGCGTTAACTATTCACCAGTATAGTATTAACTACACCTATTAAATTATGTACTACTAATCTCTCTCGTCTAAGTAGTCATATACTACCTATTTATAAGATTAAAGTAGGTATTGTTAAGTACTATTTATAAAATAAATTTACTGATGTAAAAGCTGAAAATAATTGTATTCTGTTCACAATTACTAAGTAAAAAAACTTGAAATAAAAAAGCATGAAAGCGAGTTCCGCTTTCATGCATGATTGATCATTTGTTTATAGTTATTATGATTGATGCTTTTCAAGTTCCGGTAAGAATTTATCATTCAATACTTTAATGTACGTACCTTTCATACCTAACGAACGTGATTCAATAACACCAGCACTTTCAAGTTTACGTAAAGCATTTACGATGACAGAACGAGTAATTCCTACACGATCTGCAATTTTAGAAGCGACAAGCAGACCTTCATTGCCGTCTAACTCTTTGAAAATGTGCTCGATTGCTTCATGTTCACTGTACGAAAGCGAATTGATTGCCATTTGTACGACAGCTTTACTGCGTGCTTCATGCTCAATCTCTTCCGACTTCTCACGAAGAATCTCCATACCGACTACAGTCGCACCATACTCAGCAAGAATAAGATCATCTTCACCAAAACTATCCTTTAATCTAGCCAAGATTAAAGTACCTAAACGTTCAGCACCACCGATAATTGGAACAATCGTTGTTAAACCATCTTTGAATAGTTCTTTGTTTTCTATTGGAAATACTGTATAAGCACTTTCGATATCAAGATTTGGTGAAGTTTCTTGAATTTCAAATAAATGATTCGTGTACTCTTCAGGGAATTTGCGGTCTTCAAACATTTTCTTCATACGATCATTATCGATCTGATGATGAATTTCCAGTCCGAGTAATTTACCTTTTCGACTTACAATAAACGCGTTACAATCGATAACGTCACTTAGTTCCTCAGCCATTTCTTTAAAGTTGACTGGTCCACCAGCTCCCTTTTGTAACATTGCATTAATTTTTCTCGTTTTAACTAATAAACTCATTTCTAATGTTCCTCCTTATAATCCTTCGGTTGACTTTAATGAATATTCTAAAGGTTTTTAATCATTAAATAAACAAATACGACTTACTTACAGAATAAAATGTGACAAATCTTTGTTCTTTACAATTCCATCTAATTTCTCATCTACATATGCAGGTGTAATCTTTATAGAAGCTGGTCCAATATCAGCCGCTTCAAAGGAAAGATCTTCCAATAGTTTTTCGAGAATTGTATGCAATCTTCTAGCACCAATATTTTCTGTTTCATTATTCACTTCATAAGCAATTTGCGCAAGTTTACTAATCGCCTCTTCTGTAAACTCAATTTCTACTTCTTCCGTTGCAAGTAATCGTTCATATTGTTTTAATAATGAAAAATCCGGCTCTAGCAGTATGCGCTCAAAATCGCTTTTTGTCAATTTGTCCAACTCTACGCGTATCGGAAATCTTCCTTGCAGCTCTGGTATAATGTCAGACGGTTTGGACATATGGAAAGCTCCAGCAGCAATAAAAAGAATATAGTCGGTTTTCACAGCTCCATACTTCGTCGTGACAGTAGAACCTTCAACTATTGGCAGTATGTCACGCTGGACACCTTCTCTCGACACTTCTCCGGAAGATTTTTGATTACTACTGGCAATTTTGTCCATCTCATCTAAAAAGATGATACCCGCCTGTTCAGTCATCTCTATCCCTCTACGGGCCACTTCTTCTTGATCGATCAGCTGATCCGCTTCTTCAGCCTCTAACACTTTTCTAGCATCTTTTACTTTCATACGTCGTTGAACTGTTTTTTTCGGCATTAGTGAAGAAAGTGCATCTTGCATGCCAGACATATTTTCCATACCCGATCCTTGAAATGCGTCGAACAATGACGGTTGTTGCGCTGTTACTTCAATAGTTACCATCCGCTCTTCAATTTGTCCGGCTTTTAGTTGCATGGCAATTTCTGATCGTTTTCTTCTGATTTCCGTTAAGTCTTCAGGCGTTTCTTCTTGCGTCTGCGCTTTTTGACCAAAAAACATTTCAAACGGATTTTGCCCACTATTTTGCTTTTTAGCTTCCGGCACCAGCAACTTCACTAGGCGTTCTTCTGCTAATTTTTGCGCTTGGTCTTTTACAGATTCTCTCATGTCTTCTTTAACCATGCGCACACCGACCTCTGTCAAATCACGTATCATTGACTCTACATCTCGACCTACGTAACCTACTTCTGTAAATTTCGTGGCTTCGACTTTAACAAAAGGCGCGTGAATTAATTTGGCGATACGTCTAGCGATTTCAGTTTTTCCTACACCGGTCGGTCCGATCATTAAAATATTTTTCGGAATTACTTCGTCTTGTTCTTCATCAGTTAGCTGCATGCGTCTGTAACGATTTCGCATTGCAACCGCTACAGCCTTCTTCGCTTTCTCCTGCCCAATAATATAACGATCCAAATGGGCAGTAAGCGCCTTTGGAGTCATTTCTTGTTTCATCATCAATCAGAGCACCTCCACAATAATTTCATGGTTGGTATATACACAAATATCTGCCGCTGTCTCCAATGAAGCTCTAGCGATTTCCTCAGCTGTTAATCCGTTGCTATGCTTTTTTAATGCTCTGCCTGCTGCTAAAGCGTAATTGCCGCCCGAACCAATGGCCAAAATGCCATCATCCGGCTCAATAACTTCTCCAGTTCCTGATACTAACAATAACGTTTTTTGATCCATTACGAGCAGCATAGCTTCTAGCTTTCGCAGTATTCGATCTCCACGCCATTCTTTAGCAAGTTCTACAGAAGCCCTTTGGAGATTCCCATCATACTCCATCAGTTTCGCTTCAAATAAATCAAACAATGTAAAAGCATCTGCTACCGAGCCAGCAAAACCAGCAAGTACTTTTCCATTAAATAGTCTACGGACTTTTTTCGCTGTATGTTTCATAACGACTGTATTTCCCATCGTCACTTGCCCATCACCGGACATGGCACACTTTCCTTCATGATGAATGGCAAAAATCGTTGTAGCATGAAATTCCATCATCTTACCTCCTATGCACGAGGGTGCGTTTGTAAATACGTTTGACGCAAATGTTCATTTGTAATGTGAGTATACACTTGTGTGGACGACAAATGACTGTGACCGAGCAATTCTTGCACGGAACGAAGATCTGCACCAGCTCCTAGTAAATGCGTTGCAAATGTATGTCTAATCATATGAGGTGTGATTTTTGCATGTAGCGCTGCTTTCTCCATCAAATCATTTAAAACATATCTAACTCCACGATCAGTCAGTGGATCCCCACGTAAATTAACAAACAGACTCGCATGTTGTTTTTGCTTCATTAACTTTGGACGACTACATTCCATATACTCTTGTAGCGCTTCTTCCGCAAAGCTGCCAAATGGCACAAAACGTTCTTTTCTACCTTTACCCATCACTTTCACAATACCTAAGTAAAAATCTACGTCTTGGATTTCTATAGCGACTAATTCGCCTACTCGAATTCCCGTAGCATACAGTAATTCAAGTAATGCTCTATCACGCAATGAACGAAAGTCATCACCCATCGTCACGTCAAAAAGTTTTTCTAGCTCCTGCTCATAAAAAAAGGCAGGTAAACGCTGCTCTTTTTTTGGATGAAACAGCAAACGGAACGCCTGATCTTCAATGGAATAGCGCGCATGTATAAATCTAAAGAATGAACGTATGGATGAAATTTTTCTGGAAATAGTAGTTCTCGCAAACTTACGATCATATAGTCGTGTGACATAAAGTCTAGCTACAGGATATTCTATATCTCTTACATCATCGATTCCTTCTTCTTCTAGAAACGCCAAAAACTCTTGAAGATCTTTTTCATACTCTTTTACAGTGTAGGATGAATAATTTTTCTCCAAGCGGATATAAGATACATATTCATCTGCCAATTCTTTTATTTCAGGTACCATTCGATCACCTCTTAACGAATTGTAAGCAATTGAATTTATTACCAAATATTCTAAAGATTCTTTAATGTATATAGTTTGGAATGTATAGTTTAGTCCAAATGTTCTCCATGACACACTATACAATAGCAAGGATTTTTGGGCAACTTTGAAAACTGATCCACGGTCAGTTATTCCCTAAAACTCTTCATTTGACACATGACGTTCAAATATTTTGCGGTCTTTTCTAATAATTTCTACTTCCCCTGTGTAATGTGACGTCTTTTTCGCATTTAAGTTTCTTCTAACATGAATAGAGGAGCTATATTATACATAATCAAACGATCAGCACATCTACTCATTCTATAATGAACCGATGACAGATGATTTGATTTCACAAAGAAAGAGGCTATCACAGAAAATCAGACGTTACTGACTTTCTGGACAACCCCATAGTTTGTGATTAAATTGTCGTCGATTCTTTAAACTCTTCCAACGCTTTCAATGCACGTTTCGCATGTTTTTCTGCACGATCTGCTTTTGTACGAATACGTTTACCTAGCTCTGGAAATAATCCGAAGTTTATATTCATTGGCTGGAAGTTTTTCGGATCTGCTTCCGTAATATAACGCGACATACTGCCAAGTGCAGTTTCTCTCGGGAAACGAATCGGGCGCCCGCCTTGAGCCAAATGTGCGGCGTTGATTCCAGCAATTAGACCAGACCCTGCAGATTCAACATATCCCTCTACACCTGTCATTTGTCCAGCAAAGAAAATAGTCGGTTGGGACTTTAACTGGTATGTGCAATTTAGCACTCTAGGAGAATTGATAAATGTATTCCGATGCATAACTCCGTAACGCACAATTTCTACATTTTCCAGTCCAGGAATCAATTGCAGGATTTCTTTTTGCGCTCCCCATTTTAAATGCGTTTGGAAACCGACCAGATTGTACAGTGAACCCGCTGCGTTATCCTGTCTTAACTGAATAACAGCCGTCGGTTCTTTTCCTGTCTTTGGATCTTCAAGGCCTACAGGCTTCAATGGACCAAATAACATCGTTTTCACTCCACGCTTTGCCATCACTTCAATTGGCATACACCCTTCAAAATACATTTCTTCTTCAAAGTCTTTTAATGGAGCGACTTCTGCCGATATGAGCGCTTGATAGAAACGCTCAAACTCTTCTTCATTCATCGGGCAATTTAAATAGGCTGCCTCACCTTTATCATAACGAGATTTTAAATAGACTTTATCCATATTGATTGAGTCACTTTCTACAATCGGAGCGGCAGCATCATAAAAATATAGATAATCTTCACCGGTTAGTTCGCGTATCTCATCCGCAAGGGCCGGTGAAGTTAAAGGACCTGAAGCGATAACTGTAATGCCATCGGGCAACTTTGTAACTTCTTCGTTAATCACTTCAATCTTCGGATGATTTCGGATTTGTTCCGTAACATTTGCTGCGAACTCATGACGGTCAACCGCTAACGCACCGCCAGCAGGAACTGCACAGCGGTCTGCCGATTGAATAATCAATGAATCTAACTGGCGCATTTCTTCTTTTATTACACCTACAGCATTCGTTAAGTTGTTAGCTCGTAAAGAGTTACTACACACTAACTCTGCAAATTTGTCTGTATGGTGCGCCGGGGTTTGCTTGACTGGGCGCATCTCGAATAATTTTACTTGAATCCCTCGATTCGCGAGTTGCCAAGCTGCTTCACTGCCTGCTAATCCAGCACCAATTACATTTACAGTTTGTGTCATTTCAAATACCTCTTTCTCGTTATGTTCAATTGCCTAGTTAGCCTTGTGGTTCTTCTTTATAGTCGCATTCTGTACATTGAATTTGGACACCTTTTTTCAATCGTTTCTCCACTAACGTCTGCTGACATTTCGGACATGGTCGAGAAATGGGCTTATCCCATGATACATAATCACATTCCGGGTATTGGTCACAACCAAAGAAGATTCTTTTCGTTTTACTTTTACGCTCGACTACTTCGCCTTCTTTACATTTCGGACATGTTACCCCGATAGGTTTAATGATTGCTTTCGTATTTCTGCAGTCTGGAAAATTTGAGCAAGCCATAAATTTTCCATATCGTCCCATTTTATAGACCATTGGAGATCCGCACTTTTCACAATCCTCACCAGCAGGCTCATCTTTAATTTCAATCTTTTCCATTTCCGCATCAGCAACTTCAACGTGCTTCTCAAAATCGCGATAAAAGGCATCAATCACTTTACGCCATTCAATACTACCTTCTTCTACGTGGTCGAGACTTTGTTCCATTTGTGCAGTGAACTCAATATCAATAACGTCAGGGAAATATTGATTCACTGCTTGGTGAACAATTCCGCCAAGTTCTGTGGGAATAAACCGCTTTGCATCCAGCGTAACATATCCACGCTTTTGAATGGTATCGAGTGTAGGCGCATACGTCGATGGACGGCCTATCCCTAATTCTTCAAGAGTTTTTACTAGTCTCGCTTCCGAATATCTTGGCGGTGGCTGTGTGAAATGTTGTTTCGGATCGATATTTGCATAGGTGATTTTTTCGCCTTCTTCAAGCGGCGGAAGAATATTTTCTTTCTCTTCTTGTTGATCGTCATCGCCTTCAATATATACTTTCATAAAGCCCGGAAATTTCACTTGAGAACCCGAAGCACGAAAGCGAATATCGCCATTCAAAAAATCAGCAGTCACAGTATCCAAAATCGCCGGCGACATTTGACTTGCTACAAAGCGTTCCCAAATCAACTTGTACAAACGATACTGGTCTCTTGATAAGAATCCCTTCATAGCATCGGGGGGCCGCATGGCTGAAGTCGGACGTACCGCTTCGTGTGCATCCTGTGTATTTGCCTTTGCTTTTGCTTTAGTCGTTACAGTAGAAATGAAGTCTTCTCCGTACATAGTTTGTATGAATGATTTCACTTCGTCTTTCGCTGTGTCAGAAATTCGGGTCGAGTCTGTACGCATATACGTTATTAAACCGACTGTCCCTTCTTTTCCAATCGCAATTCCTTCATATAATTGCTGTGCTAGCATCATGGTCTTTCTTGCACGGAAGTTCAATTTACGCGCTGCTTCTTGCTGAAGTGAAGATGTAGTGAAAGGAAGCGCAGGATTCCGCTTACGTTCTTTTTTCACTACTTTAACAACTTCAAATTCATCCGGTTCAAGTGCGTTTACGATTTTTTCTACTTGCTCTTGATTCGTCAGCTTTATTTTTTCTTTAGCATCGCCATAAAACGTGCCTTCAAATGTTTTTTTATCTTTTGTAAACTGTGTTGTAATACTCCAGTATTCTTCAGGTACAAATGCATTAATTTCGTTTTCACGATCAATAATCAAACGCAATGCAACTGATTGAACACGCCCTGCAGACAATCCTTTTTTTACTTTCTTCCAAAGAATCGGACTGATGTTGTAACCTACCAGTCTGTCTAAAATTCTTCTGGCTTGTTGAGCATCTACTAAATTCATATTAATAGGACGCGGATGTTTAAATGATTCTTTAATCGCATCTTTTGTAATTTCGTTGAATACTACGCGACAATCAGACTCAATATCCACACCCAGCTGATGTGATAGATGCCAAGCAATGGCTTCCCCTTCGCGATCCGGGTCAGCTGCGAGAAAGACTTTTTTCGCTTTTTTCGCTTCTTTTTTTAATTCTTGAAGAATTGGCCCTTTTCCCCGGATCGTAATATACTTCGGTTCATAATTATTTTCGGTATCTACTCCCATTTGACTGCGAGGTAAATCACGTAAATGTCCAAGTGAAGCACTTACTTTATACTTTTTCCCTAAGTATCGTTCAATCGTTTTCGCTTTAGCAGGTGATTCTACAATTACTAAGTAATCTGCCATATTATTCCCTCCTCAGAGAGATTTCTTTTTATTTATTCATCAAAAGAATATCTGTTGCAAAATGTATAACAGTTTTGCGGATATTGCAACCTTTTAAACATTTTGCATTCGGGAGGTTCATCAATTTACAGTAAAGAATCGAGTATTTGGAAGCCGCTCCATAATGGCTTAGCCCCTTCATCTATCAGCTTATTTGGGCCTGCTGATAAAGGCGAATCGATAGCACCCGGAACAGCGAAAATTTCTTTTCCGTGATCCAGTGCATGTTCAACTGTGCTCATCGTCCCACTGCGCTCAACTGACTCTGTAATGACGAGAGCATTTGACAGTCCGCTAATGATCCGATTACGCATAGGAAATGTCCATTTGGCCGGTGAAAAATACGGTGGATACTCTGTTATAAGCAAATGATTCTTCGCTATTTCCTGCGCGATTTTCATATTCTTTTTAGGATACATATGGGAAAATCCATGACCTAGCACGCCTATCGTTTCACCGCCAAAATCCATGGCTGCTTGATGTGCCATCGTGTCAGCACCTGCTGCCAAACCTGAGACAATCGGAATGTTTCGGTCAACAAGTGGGGGAACGATAAAATCTAATGCTTTTTTTGAATAATATGTCGCTTGACGTGAGCCGATAATTCCAACGCGTAATCTACTTCTCAATAACTTTTCATTTCCCATGCAGTAAATAACCGCAGGTGGATCATATAATTGTTTAAGTTCTTCGGGATAATTACGGTGAAATATAGTAATAGGAGAACAATTTACTTTCTCCAATAGTTCTACTAACGGAAGCCGTTCTATTTCTTTGTATCGTTCAGTAAATTGAACTGCTTTCTCTTTCGGTAAATTAAGCAATCGAGTCCAATATTCAGTAGAGTAGGTTTCTAATTTTTCCAACGCCGGGTTTTCTTCTATTAATACTTGAAAACGATGAAAAGGTACAGGATGAATATAATGTAGACTTAATAATTTTTTCTGTTGGATAGTAAATTGCATAGTAATCTCCTTTATTCGACACTACAAGCAGAGGACGAAAAAAGGTGTAGCAGAATTTCCCGCTACACCTTCTAGTTTACTTCGTTTTACATTTTTCGTATAGTCCTTTTTCCTTCAGAACAGTAATAAGTGTTTCCCCAATTACGGATGGTGTTTCTGCGACTCGGATATCTGCTGCTTCTAAAGATTTAATCTTTTCTGCTGCTGTACCTTTACCGCCCGAGATAATCGCACCTGCGTGCCCCATACGTTTACCTTCTGGAGCTGTCTGACCACCGATGAACCCTACAACCGGTTTTGTCATATGTTCTTTTACCCAATCTGCAGCTTCCTCTTCGGCAGTACCGCCAATTTCACCAATCATAACGACTGCATACGTTTCAGGATCCTCATTGAATTCCTTCAATACGTCGATGAAATTCGTACCATTAACAGGGTCTCCACCGATACCAACCGCAGTTGTCTGACCGATTCCCTCTTGCGTTAATTGATGAACCGCTTCGTATGTTAGCGTACCAGAACGCGAAACTACGCCGACATGACCTTTTGTGTGGATATAGCCAGGCATAATACCGATTTTCGTCTCATCCGCTGTAATAACACCCGGACAGTTCGGCCCGATTAAACGCGTCTTTTTTCCTTCCATATAACGCTTGACCTTAATCATATCAAGCACTGGAATATGCTCTGTAATACAAATAGTCATTTCAAGTTCTGCATCGACTGCTTCCATAATAGCATCGGCAGCATAAGGTGCTGGTACATAAATGATGGAAACGTTCGCATTAGTTGCTTTGACAGCTTCTTCAACAGTATCAAAAACTGGAACTCCCTCAACTGTTTGACCGCCTTTACCAGGTGTCACACCGCCGACTATTTTCGTACCATATTCCAACATTTGCTGTGTATGGAACAGGGCAGTGGAACCTGTAATTCCTTGTACAATGACTCTTGTATCTTTATCAACATAAATACTCATGTGTTGTACCTGCCTTTCTTATCCTATCAACTCAACGATTTTTTTCGCGCCTTCTGCCATAGAATCAGCCGATACAATATTGATACCGGATTGTTCAAGCAGTGCTTTCCCGCGTTCTACATTTGTACCTTCCAGACGTACAACGAGTGGCACTTGAAGTTCAACTTCTTTAGCCGCTTCGATGACCCCTTCAGCGATAACGTCACATTTCATAATTCCACCGAAAATATTGACGAATATGCCTTTTACTTTCGGGTCAGACAAAATGATTTTGAAAGCGCCGGCAACTTTTTCTTTCTTTGCGCCGCCCCCAACGTCAAGGAAGTTAGCGGGTTCTCCGCCATAGTAATGAATGGTATCCATAGTAGCCATCGCAAGACCTGCACCATTGACCATACAACCGATATTTCCGTCTAATGAAATATAACTTAAATCAAAAGTAGATGCTTCGATTTCTTTCGGATCTTCTTCATCAAAGTCACGTAATTCAACAATATCTTTATGACGGAATATTGCATTATCATCAAAATTAAACTTTGCATCCAAAGCCAATACACGCTGATCTTTTGTCACAACTAAAGGGTTAATTTCGACAATTGACGCGTCTTTATCACTGAATACTTTATATAAACCTAAAAATAAACTTACAGCTTTATTAATTAAATTGCTTGGTATTTCCATATTAAATGCCATACGACGGGCTTGGAAAGGAGCCAATCCAACGACTGGATCGATCACTTCATAGAAGATTTTTTCCGGATTTTTTTCCGCTACTTCTTCAATTTCCACTCCACCTTCAGCTGATCCCATTAATGTTACACGATCAGTTGCACGGTCAACGACAAGTCCAATATAGAACTCTTTTTCAATGTCAATTCCTTCTTCGACGAGAAGTCTTTTCACTTCTTGTCCTTCTGGTCCCGTTTGATGCGTTACCAGTTGTTTACCGATCAATTCAGCTGCAACAGCGCGTACTTCATCAAGATTTTTAACAATCTTCACTCCGCCAGCTTTTCCTCGACCACCCGCATGAATTTGCGCCTTTACCACTACCGGTAAAGTACCAATTTCTTTGGCAACCGCCACGGCATCCTTTGGTGAGAATGCAACACGGCCTTTCGAAACAGCAACACCGTACTCTCTCAGAAGCTGCTTCCCTTGATATTCATGGATGTTCATAAGTACTGCCTCCATTCGATTTACAATTGCTTGATACTCAACTACTTTATTATTGTAATCAAACCGTCACACATTGTCCAAGAATGACTATTGCATAATAAATTTTTTTATATTCCAATTATTTATTCATTTATTTTGTCTTTCTTTATCCAGTCGGTAAATATAAGCAAATACTTCAGAAACAGCTTGGTATAACTCTTCCGGTATGGACTCGTTGACATTTAATTGACCAAGCAATTCCACTAAGCTTGGATCTTCCTGTATCGGGATATTATGCTCCTCCGCACGCTCCAAAATAGTTTCGGCGATTTTTCCTTTCCCTTTTGCAATCACTTTCGGAGCATCGGAAACTTCCGGTTCATAAGATAATGCTACAGCTTCTTTTCGTTTATAGCGTTCTTCCTTCATATTCTGTAATCCACTCCTCCCTCATCAGTATGCGGTATATTTACCGGTTTTACAGTTTGCTGTGACTCTGTAAAAGGCTTGAATGTAATACCGGATAATTTATATCCGATACGCTCCAATCCTTCTTTAAGCAGTGGTTGAAGTGAAAGTCCGGACGTCCGTAAAGAAGGCTGCTCATTAAAAATTGTTAAATTAACTACTTTATTTTGTACATGCATATCCACCATAGTTGTCTTCAATGATTCCAAATCCAAATAAAATATTATCCTCGCAAACGCTGGATCGATTTGGCCGTTTTCTTTCATCCGTCCATTCCATTGTAAGGTGGCATCTATTTTCTTGCCGAAAAGCTCAACGGGTAATTGCATAATAATCTGTTGCTGAATGCTTGTGTCTGCGGTCTGAATTATCGTACCGTTCATACGCAAAACCATCGTTTCTGTCGCTTCACGTAATTGGGGTGACAGAGTAGAATCTTGTAATAATGCGAGTAACTGCGGTTTCAACGTGTTAGCCAAGTTAGTCAATTCGGGTTCTTTGCTGTTTAACAACGCTTCATAATTCAAGCCTAATGTACTTACTATACTTTGCATAGCTTCTTTCATAACCGGTCCATTCATCGCTTGTGAAAGTTGTACTTCAGCGGCTTGAATCATTTGCTTTATTTCCGGAGCAGTAGATTTTTCTGCAATTTGAAGTAGTGTCCGCATAGCATCTTCTACTCGTTCCGGTGGAAGTGAAAGAAGTGACGGAATTACTTGTTGCATTTCCTTTGGGACTTGGATAGTAGAAGCCGTACTTGTAGATGTCTCTTGAGCGCTCACCTGTTGCAGAAGCGTTTGGCTGAACTGTTCGATAAATGCGGCTTTTACACTTTCACTCGGTAGCTGCTGACTAAATTGCTGCACTATTGGCTGTAAAGCATTTTTAATTAATTCCGGTACTGTCGGTTGATTTAGCTGTTGTGTTAAATTGTGAGTGATTTCTTTCATCGCAGAACCATTTGTTACGGACGTTTGATTCAGTTGACTGAGCGTATTTTGAATCGTCTGTACCACCGCCATTGTCGGATTAGATTGTATAGGTAGTTGAGTGGTTGCATTGATTTGACTCGCTGTCTGGTTGAGCGATGATTGGCTTGTCGATACAGGTGTTGCAGATGACTGTTCTGACATAGCAAACACTTGATTGAACTGCTGTATGAAAGCACTTTTTGAAGACTCGGTTACCGGTTGGTTGGTAAATTGCGCCAACAAGGTTTGTAGTGTGTTCTTCACTGATGCCGGCACTGTTGAATTCGTCAGTTGTTGCGCTAGGTTTTGAATGACTGTCTGTACTGTCGATTGATTCGTTGCCGGAGTTTGATTTACTTGTTGCACTAGATTCTGTAGCGCTTTAGGCATAGATTGATCCGTCATTGCAGATGAGACGACTGTCATAGGCAGTGTGGATACTTTTTCAGCGCCTGTCTGGGTGACTAATTGTGCAAGTATTTGTGGTAAATTAGCTAAAGATGCGCGAGGCGGAAGGATATTTGCACTCTTTACTAACTGCAATGCAGCAAATCGATCCGCTTTACTCGCTTGTGGATCTACTAACTTTGAAATACTTTGATGGAGTAACTCTTTTCCAACTGATTGACTGACAGGATTTGCGAGTGCCTGTAACGTTTGAAGCAGCTGGCCACGTACAGCAGGCGGAAGGTTTGGTTCTTGTAGAATCGCTGCTTGTAATGTCGTGAGTTGTTGTGTAATGGTTCCCGTTTGTGCTTGCAACAATGACTGAAATACTACTGGTGTGAAAGGCAGTCGTGCTTCAGCGATTTTACTAATCACTGCAAATGCATTTGATTTCATATTTTCTGGAACAGACTTTAATAGATTGGCTGCTTCAAGTAAATTCTCTCTTGTCATTGGAATCTTTTGCTTAATGACCATTGCGAGCAATTCCTTCATCTCGGGTGTCTTAGGCAAATTCATCGATTCCATGAGCTTTGATAATTGTACCGCTTGCCCTTCTGTACTCTTTATAGGACCCGAAATCACTTGTAACTTCAATTCCGGCTCTGTACCGTTGACTTTAAAATAGTAATGATCACCCGCTTGTAATGGAACCTCTAGCTTGGCATGCAGTTGTTGGTTGCCCACTTGGACTTGCGCCATTTGACCAGGAAATAGTTGCTGCACTTTCCCATGAATCATTTGGCCTTCTTTTAGCGTAAGTGGCTGGGCTTCTGCGGAAGATGTTTTTGCGGATGAAATAGATAAAGGACCCATATTCATTGTCGATCCCTCCACATCGTTTTAATAGGTTCAAACGTTTTTCTGTGATGCTGACAAAAACCGTGTATTTTTAATCCTTCTAAGTGTTGCGGTGTTCCATATCCTGCGTTTACGTTAAATCCGTACCAAGGAAACTGTTCATGTAACTCATCCATTAATTCGTCTCGTGTAGTTTTGGCTAGTATGGAAGCTGCAGCGATAGCTAAGCTTTTTTCATCTCCCTTAATTATTGAGTAGGAGGAACTGTTTACAGTTATATTCATCGCATCAGCTAATACAACGTCCGGTTTGACTGCAAGCGCGTCTGTAGCCTCTTCCATAGAGCGTTTTGTAGCCTGATAGATATTTAGTTCATCGATCGCTTCCGCCGGTTGTACGTGAACTGAGTACGCTATAGCCTGTTCCTTAATTACATGCGCAAAAAACTGTCTTTGTTCTTTTGATAGTTTTTTTGAATCATCTACCCCTACTAAGTCCATGCACTCTTCAGGTAAAATCACTGCGGCTGTAACGACCGGCCCCGCTAACGGACCTCTTCCCGCTTCATCTATTCCTGCAACTAAACAGCTCAGAGTCCGCTTATACGATTGATCAAAAGCCTGCTTTTGTCTATACGCTTCAAGTAGTTGTTGTTTTTTTTCATATTTCTTTCGCCATTGAGTAATTGCGAGTTGTACACCTTTTCGTTCATCGATTCCTAGTTCTTCTAGCCACTCGTTCGGTTCTTGCAATTGCTGTAATTTATTTTTAATGTCCTGTATAGTTGTCAATTTTATTCACCTGTCCATCTCGCTAAAGTGTTGTCTATGTATTATATCGGTTTATAATTATTTTTTTCGATAAAAAAGCAACGGTTCAAGGATATCTATCCTAAACCGTCGCTTTCTAATTTTATCATTCTTCGGGAAAGTCGAATGTCAACTTACCTACTTGTTGCTCACGTATGTCCCGGACGATCAATTCAGCTACTTTATCATAATCAATTTCGCCGCCGGTACTATACACTTTTCGACGTTCACCGATTTTATTAAAGATCGATAGAATATCCTCATCTATTGTTTTCATTTGATAGCGCTGTTCCAAACGCTCTGGATAGTGTTGTTCCAGAAAGCGTAAACCGTAGAGAGCCAACTCTTCCATATTTAAGATAGAATCTTTTATTGCTCCCGTTAAGGCTAGTTTGAAACCTACTTCTTGATCTTCAAATTTCGGCCAAAGTACACCAGGTGTATCTAATAATTCAAGTTCTTTACCGTACTTGATCCATTGCTGAGCCTTGGTCACACCAGGTTTATTTCCTGTCTGTGCAATATTCTTTTTAGCAAGCCGGTTGATCAATGTAGATTTTCCGACGTTGGGAATGCCGACTATCATCGCACGAATGGCGCCTGGACGAATTCCGCGTTGTTTCATACGGTCAAACTTTGGCTGCAATATTTCTTTTGCCGCTTTTGTGACTGTTTGCAACCCAACACCTTCGAATGAATTGATCGCCACTGTACGAAAACCACGTGCTTCGAAATAGCTGATCCAGCGCTTTGTTTGCACCTCGTCAGCTAAATCCATCTTATTCAATATTAATAGGCGCGGCTTTTGCTGAATCACTTCGTCAATCATCGGGTTACGTGATGATAAAGGAAGTCTGGCATCTATTAATTCAAACACAATATCAACTAATTTCAGCTTTTCCGATACTTCTCTTCTTGCCTTCGCCATATGACCGGGAAACCAGTGAATTGCCATATCTATTGTCTCCTCTCGTTACTTTACGAAACCGATATCTTTGATCGGCCAAAATATAACACTCGTGCTTCCGATCACTTCATCGATTTCAACAGGGCCGATATGTCGAGAGTCTTTACTTTTCCGACGATTATCCCCCATCACAAATATGCTGTTTTCAGGTACTACATTAGAGTCCGTCTGCAGTATGTCATGTAACGTAAAATCTTCTGTTAATGTTCCTTCTTGAATTTCTGCTTTGTATTGATCTAAGTATGGTTCTTCATACGGCTTGTCGTTTATATAAAGAACATCGTCTTTATATTCTACAGTGTCGCCTGGTAATCCTATGACACGCTTTATATAATCTTTCTGTTCAGGTGCATGGAATACAACGATATCAAAACGCTCTGGTTCTCCAATCGTGTAACCTATCTTATTGACAATCATACGATCCCCATGCTCAAGTGTCGGCATCATGGAAATTCCATCTACGACAATCGGGGTAAATAAAAATACACGGATAATTGCGGCCAATCCAAATGCGATCAAAAGTGCTTTAATCCATTCAAGACCTTCACTTTTTGTTTTTTTCTCTTCCATCAATCCAGCCTCCTGCCTTGTCTGTTATTATTGTACAGCCAATTAGCTTTATGAGCAAAAAGAAAGGAGGCCAAATGTGCGGCCTCCCTTCGTTTTGTGCATATCTGATTAGCGGAGTTCTTTAATACGTGCTGCTTTACCACGTAGCTTACGTAGGTAGTACAACTTCGCACGACGAACTTTACCGCGACGAGTTACTTCAATTTTAGCAAGCTTTGGTGTGTGTACAGGGAATGTACGCTCTACTCCAACACCGTTTGAAATTTTACGGACAGTGAACGTTTCACTGATGCCGCCGCCTTGGCGTTTAATAACAACACCTTCGAATAACTGGATACGCTCACGTGTACCCTCGATAATCTTCACGTGCAAACGAAGCGTGTCGCCTGGACGGAATGAAGGGTGCTCAGTACGTAACTGATCTTTTGTAATGTCTGCAATTAATTTTTGCATGTTTTTCTCTCCTTCTTTTCTGAAGTTCTTGCACGAGTTGCATTTGCAGCGGAACAGCAGTAAAATAGGCGCCTTTAAAAAGCGCTTACCAAATCATATCACAGGCCAAGTAACGAATCAAGCAAATTCAGTCTCTTTTTTGTTTCCATTGTTCATATAGAATTTGCTGATGTTCTGTTAAAGGTGCATCTTTTAACAACTCCGGACGCCGCTCTGCTGTACGCTTAAAAGCTTGCTCTTGTCTCCACTTGGCAATCTCCGCATGATTGCCTGATAACAGCACTGCAGGCACTTCTAAGCCGTTGAATGAAGAAGGGCGTGTATATTGTGGATGTTCTAGAAGACCCGTTGAAAATGAGTCGTGGACAGCCGATTGGTCGTTCCCGAGTACGTCGGGCAATAAACGCACTACACTATCAATAATCGCCATCGACGCAATCTCTCCACCAGTCAAAACAAAATCTCCCAAAGAAATTTCATCTGTTACTAAATGTTCTCGAATTCGTTCATCATAACCTTCATAATGTCCGCAAATTAATATGAGATGTTGTTCTTTTGAAAGTTCTTCCGCTTTCTTCTGTGTGAAGCGCTGTCCTTGGGGGCACATTAAAATTACACGGGGCTTAGCTTCAGTCGAATTCGTCAGTGCATCCACTGCACGGAAGAGAGGTTCAGGCTGCAATACCATACCTGCACCACCACCGTACGGATAATCATCGACTTTTTTATGTTTGTTCATGGAGTATTCACGAAAGTTCGTTACGCGGAAAGAAGCCGCCTCTTGCTCTTGCGCTTTTTTCATAATAGAAGAATGAAGCACCCCTTCAAACATTTCCGGAAACAATGTCAGTACATCAATCTGCATCATGACAGCAGGCCGTCCATCAGTTCAATTGTAATGACCTTCTCTTCTATATCAATTTCTTTCACTACGTCTTCGATATAAGGGATATAATGCGGTTTACCTTCTGCCGGTGTCACTGTCCAAACGTCATTAGCGCCTGTTTCCATAATTTCAGACACTGTACCAATTTCTTCACCAGTTTCCGTTAATACACGGCACCCGATAATTTCATGATAATAATATTCATGTTCGTCAAGCTCTGTCAATTCTTTCTCAGATACTTTAATGATGCCATCACGTAATTTCTCTACGTCATTAATATTCGGATACCCTTCAAATGTTAATAGATTAAAATTTTTATGTTTACGATGGCTAGCAACTGTAACGTAAATAGGTGTTTTACTTTTGGGCATGAAAATCGCAAGTTTGCTTCCTATTGAAAAGCGCTCATCTGGAAAGTCTGTCGTAGCCATCACTCGGACTTCTCCTCTGATCCCATGCGTATTAACAATCTTCCCCACATTATACCATTCCATTCTATCGCCTCCGTTTAAAACTTTTTATCTTTATACGTGTTATGTTTGCTTAATAAACCATTTATACGTGCAAAAAAGGAAGGAACCGGGGCTCCTTCCTTTTGGATCAATCCAAGATATCTAGATACACTTTTTTGCCGTGGTGGCTGCCTGCTGCTGAATAAACAATCGTACGGATCGCCTTTGCCACACGACCTTGCTTTCCGATCACTTTTCCCATATCCTCCGCATGAACTGATAACTGATAAACCACTCGTTGAGATTGTTCTTCAGCTACCACTTTGACGTCGTCTGGGTAATCGACTAACGGCTTTACAATTGTTTCAATCAGCTGCTTCATGTCCACCCCTCCAAATTATTTGCTGTATTTAGCGTTATGGAATTTTTCCATGATTCCCTGTTCTGAGAACAAGTTACGTACTGTGTCAGAAGGCTTCGCGCCATCTTGCAACCATTTTAAAGCCAATGCTTCATCAATGTTTACTGTTGCTGGTTTTGTTAGTGGGTTGTAAGTTCCTACTGTTTCGATTTGACGGCCGTCACGTGGTGCACGTGCATCAGCTACTACAATACGATAAAAAGGAGATTTCTTAGCTCCCATACGTTTTAGACGAATTTTAACTGCCATTATTATCTACACCTCCGAATAGTTTCACACAAGATAGTAT
Source organism: Sporosarcina sp. PTS2304 (assembly GCF_003351785.1). Taxonomy (GTDB): domain Bacteria; phylum Bacillota; class Bacilli; order Bacillales_A; family Planococcaceae; genus Sporosarcina. The sequence continues at coordinate 561,174 of NZ_CP031230.1, read as the reverse complement.
ATTACCAAGGTTTTATTTGTTTGTAAAGTGTTTTTTCTTAACACCTTAAAAATTATTTAAAAAACGAATCTAAACCTGGCATTTTCCCCTTCTTTTTACCCTTTTGTTGCATACTGGTCATTTGTTTAACCATTTTTTTCATTTCTTCAAACTGCTTCAACAGTCTATTCACTTCTTGAATAGATGTACCAGATCCTACAGCAATTCGTTTTTTCCGACTGGCATTAATGATGTCAGGATTTTCGCGTTCAGCACGCGTCATCGAATAAATGACTGCCTCTACGCGCCCCATTTGACTCTCATCTACTTTTGCACTGTCGAGTCCTTTAATTTTATTGGCACCAGGCATCATTTTTAAAATTTCATCCAACGGCCCCATTTTCTTCACTTGTTGCATTTGATCTAAAAAGTCTTCCAGCGTAAAGCTTTGTGTACGTAATTTCTGCTCGAGCTCTTTCGCTTTTTCTTCATCCACGTTTTCCTGCGCTTTCTCTATTAACGACATGACATCGCCCATACCGAGAATTCGTGAAGCCATACGCTCCGGATGGAATGGTTCAAGTGCATCCATTTTTTCACCCATACCGACAAACTTAATAGGTTTTTCGGTGACGGAACGAATAGACAGCGCGGCTCCCCCACGCGTGTCTCCGTCTAACTTCGTTAAAATCACGCCGGTGATTTCAATTGTTTCATTAAAGTTTTTGGCAACATTCACAGCATCTTGACCCGTCATTGCATCAACAACGAGGAAGACTTCATCAGGTTTTGTGAGTTCACGAATATCTTTTAACTCTTGCATTAAAACTTCATCCACATGTAAACGTCCGGCAGTATCAATGATTACTACGTCGTTATGCTCACGTTCAGCTTCCTCCATCGCGCGGCGTGCAATTTCCACGGGAGAGTGATCAGTGCCCATAGAAAATACAGGGACAGTAATTTGTTTTCCTAACGTTTCAAGTTGCTGGATTGCTGCTGGACGATAAATATCAGCTGCTACAAGTAGAGGTTTTTTATTGTGCTTTTTCCGCAGTACAGTAGCTAGTTTTCCCGTAGTTGTCGTTTTACCGGCACCTTGTAAACCTACCATCATAATAACTGTTGGCGATTTACGAGCAAATTGAATCGGATTTTGTTCCCCGCCCATTAAATTCGTCAATTCATCTTTAACGATTTTTACTACTTGTTGTCCTGGCGTCAAACTCTTCATAACGTCTTGACCGACCGAGCGTTCACTGACGGTTTTAACAAATTCTTTCACTACTTTTAAGTTAACGTCTGCTTCAATTAGTGCAAAGCGCACTTCCCGCATCATTTCTTTGACGTCAGCTTCATTGATTTTACCTTTGCCTGTAATTTTGTTTAAAGTCCCTTGCAGGCGTTCAGCTAATCCTTCAAATGCCATAGACAATCTCTCCTATTCAAAATCTTTCAAGGTATGTAAAAGTTCCTGAACCTTAGCGGAAGAAGGGTCGTTTACCGGCAAAATATGCTGCAATTGCTCCACGACTTCGAGACGCTTCTCATGCTTTTCAAAAAGGTTGAGTTTTTTCTCGTAATCTTCTAACATCGCTTCTGTTCTCTTCACATTATCATACACTGCCTGTCTCGAAACGCTATATTGCTCTGCGATTTCACCGAGAGAAAGATCATCCAAATAATATAATTGCATATATAATCGCTGTTTGTCTGTTAACAATGATTGATAAAAATCAAAGAGGAAGTTCACTCTTGTCGTTTTTTCAAGCATGATTACAACCTCCTCTTTCCATTATTTCATACTACCCTCGGTACGTCCGCCTGTCAAGTATATTTACTTGTCTTATTCCTCAGTTTGTTCTGAAGTTTGATCTTCTTCAAGATCTTCCATTTCCAAACCATCTGCAAATAAACCATACACATACTTTTCTGGATCAAATGGTTGTAAATCATCAATTCCTTCACCTAAACCGACGAATTTCACTGGAATGTCTAGCTTACTACGAATTGCAAGAACAATGCCACCTTTGGCTGTACCGTCTAGTTTAGTCAAGACAATTCCTGTAACGTTTGTTGCTTCATTGAATGTTTGAGCTTGTATCAATGCATTTTGACCCGTCGTCGCATCTAGCGCCAATAACACTTCATGAGGAGCGCCTTCCACTTCACGACCAATGACACGGTGAACTTTTTCAAGCTCATTCATTAAGTTCACTTTATTTTGCAGACGTCCGGCAGTATCACATATTAACACATCGACATTGCGTTTCTTCGCTGCTTTTACTGCATCAAAAATAACTGCAGCCGGATCTGAGCCTTCCGCCTGACGAACGACTTCCACTCCAGTCCGCTCTCCCCAGACAACTAGCTGATCAATCGCACCGGCGCGGAATGTATCACCGGCAGCTAACATGACAGACTTGCCCTCTTTTTGTAAGCGAGAAGCTAATTTACCAATCGTCGTTGTTTTACCTACACCATTGACACCTACCATTAAGATTACATTCAAACGTCCTTCTTCAATAGCTAACTCATTAGTTACTTCTTCGCCCGCATTATATATCTCTACAAGCTTTTCAGATATTAACGTTTGCATACCTGTCGTATCTTTAATATTTTTTCGTTTCACTTCATCTTTCAGTAAGTCAATTAATTCCATAACCGTGTCAAAACCGACGTCAGCCTGCAAAAGCACTTCTTCTAATTCTTCGAAGAACTCTTCATCTACTACTCGAAATTTTGAGACTAAATCATTCACTTTTGAAGTAAATGATTCCCGTGTTTTCGTGAGACCATCTTTAAACTTCTCTGTGACCGCCTCGTTTGTTCCTGTAATTTTATCTTTCAGCTTTTTAAAAAAAGACATGTATTCCACTCCTTAGCTAATAACTTCTTCTGTTACTTCAGAAAGTTTGACCGACAGTAATTTAGATACACCAGACTCTTGCATCGTCACGCCGTACAGCACGTCCGCACCTTCCATCGTACCTTTCCGATGAGTTATCACAATAAACTGTGTCTGATCGGAAACTTTTTTCAAATAATTGCTATATCTCACTACATTCGCTTCATCTAGAGCTGCTTCCACCTCGTCTAAAATACAAAACGGAACCGGACGCACTTCTAGTATAGAAAACAACAGCGAGATCACAGTCAGTGCACGTTCACCGCCCGAAAGCAACCGCAAGTTCTGCAACTTTTTGCCAGGCGGCCTAGCTACAATATCAATACCTGTAGTTAATAAATTGGATGGATTCGTTAACAATAAATCTGCTTCCCCACCACCAAACATATCTTTAAACACTACGTGGAAATGGCTACGGATTGCTTCAAATGTAGTTTGGAACCGGCTTTTCATCTCTTGATCCATTTCTGTCATAGCATCTTGCAGCGTATCTCTCGCTTCTACGAGATCGTTGCGCTGCGTACTTAGAAATGTATGGCGCTCAGAAACTTCCTCGAATTCTTTAATTGCATGTGGATTAACAGGGCCTAATTCCCCCAGCTGCCGCTTATATTTATCGACAGCATCCCGTAATTGCGGCACATCTATCTCTTCAGTCAAATAAATAGAATCAGGATATAAACCATAGTCATCGTCCAAGCGCTTCTTGACAATTTCAAGTTGCGTTTCAAGTTTTGACAATTGAATATGCACTTTATTTAGACGCTCTGTAACCGAATGAGCTTCTGTACGAAGTTGTTTCATCTGCTGTTCATGCTGATGAACAATTTCAAGTTGCTGCATACGCTTCTTTCTAGTTTCTTCAATCAATTCTTCAAGCCGCTGTTTGTCAGACTGCGATTGTTCCATCTGACGATCAATTTCTTCTGGTGAAAGTTCTTTACCAACCACTTGATTCTTCACGTATTGCTGTTCTTCCTCCAAACTTGCAATTGAGAGCCCGTGCTTCTCTACAGAGTCAGCTGTTTCTTTTATCGCCTGAAGATGATACGTAATTTGTTCTTTTAAAACCGCTTGACTTTGCTGTAAACCTGATAACTTCTGTTGCAATATCTCTTGTTCTTCACGACGATTTTCTACTAGACGCTCCAAGCTCTCTAGAGTTTCAAGAATTTCCTGTAACTGCTGTTTAGTTGTTCCGTGGCGGCTAGTGAGTACTTTCTTTTTTTCTGTTAACTGTTTTTGGGCAGTTGCTGTATCTGTTTTTCCGATTTCGATAGTGGATATTTCCATTTGCACCGAACGGATTTCCATTTCGGTTTCTTGTAAAGAAGTATGGACAGTAGACTTCATTTGTTGAAGATCTTCCATTTTCCGCTGCCATTGATCCCGCTGATGTAATTCAATTCCCAGTTGTTCCCGAGTTGTGGCAAGTTGCCCGTTCGCTAACTGAATCGACTCTTCTATCTGCTGCAAGCGACTCGTCAGCGTTTCTAACTCCGCTTTTCTTGAAAAGAGCGTGGATTGACCTTTCGCTCCACCGCCTGTTAAAGAACCGCCGGCATTTATGATATCCCCATCCAATGTAACGATTCGATAGCGGTGACCTATTATTTTCGCTATAGCGGAAGCCTCATTTAAATTGCTGGCAACAATAGTCTGGCCTAATAGATTTTTGGCAATCGTCGCATATTTTCCATCTGTAGTAATGACATCGTACGCTGTGCCAATAAAACCTGGTTGACGTTCTATTGCTTGACGACTATTTACGGGCAATTCACGAGACTTCAAAATATCCAGTGGCAAAAATGTCGCACGCCCAAAGTTTTTGGATTTTAAATAACCAATCGCTTGTCTCGCATCTAGTTCTGTCGCTGTAATAATATGTTGCATAGCACCGCCAAGCGCAGTTTCAATCGCTTTTGTGTACTGCGGATCTGTAGTAATTAGTTCTACTACTGCGCCTTCTATCCCCTGAATGCGCCCTTGTTTTTTTGCGTGGAGCAATTCTTTAACACCAGAGTAAAAGCCTGAGAAGTCTCTTTCTAAACTTTCAAGCGCACGAATCCTACCTTGCATCTCTGATTGTTTACGCAAGGCTTGTTGAAGAAACTGCTGTTGTGCGGTTAGTTTTTGTTCCGCCTCTTTTACTGTCTTCACACATGTAGAAATTGACGTTTCAACTTCCTTTACTTGTTCGTAGACGGCTACTTGTCGTTTCTTTTTTTGTTGTTGTTCTTTCGTCAACTGCTCCATACGTTCTAAAAGCAAGGCAGTTTGAATAGTAATCTTCTCTGTAGAGGACTTTTCTCCGACTAATCGCTCTTCCACATGCTTTACTTCACTTCGTAATGTAGCTTCCTCATTCAATTTTTCAATATAGACGGCTTTCAAATGTTCAATTTGTTGTTCCGTTTCTTTCACGGAACTACTTAGCATACTCATCACATGTTTGATCTCATTTGCCGTATCTGCTGATTCTTTCTTCACTTGCTGATAATTTTTTTGTAAGGTTTGCAACTTTTCTTGTGCAGTTTTTTGTAATGTTTCTGCTGTTTCCAACTCTTCTTGAATTCGAACCAATTGTTGTGTAGTGTTACGGCTTTTTTCCTGGGATAATAAACGTCTGCCTTCCCATTTTTCAACCTCTGCTGATTTGGACACTAGCTGATTTTGCAAATTATCTAGTTGTATTTCCATCTTGCGTAACTGTTGTTTATCATTGTCCAATGTACGTTCCTGACTAGACAGCTGAGTGTCCAATCTAGCCATTTCCTTCTCATCCGCTGTGACTGCTTCCGACTTCTCTATAATTTGCAATTGGAACATGGATGCGTCGTAGTGGAGTAAACGGACATCTGCCTCACGTAATTCGGTTTGCAGTGCAGAAGCCTGACGAGCAGTAGCTGCCTCTTTCTCTAAAGGCTCCAAACGGTCATCGATTTCTTTTAGAATATCCAATACACGATCTAAATTATCAGTCGTTTCAAAAAGTTTGTGCTCCGCTTGTTGCTTATGTGTTTTATATTTCAATACACCTGCTGCTTCATCAAACACATTTCTTCGTTCTTCTGCGCGGCTATTCAGTATCTCATCGACTTTCCCTTGAGATATGATAGAAAATGCTTCTTTTCCTAACCCTGAATCCATGAACATAGACGTGATATCTTTCAATCTGCAAGCTTGCCCATTCAATAAATAAACACTTTCTCCCGATCGGAATACCCTTCGACTGACGCTGATTTCCGTATAGTCAAGAGGGAACAGACTTTGTGTGTTATCAAGTATTAAAGTGACTTCCGCAAAATTAACTGCCTTCCGCGAATCACTTCCGGCAAAAATAACGTCTTCCATTTTACTGCCGCGCAATGATTTAGCAGATTGTTCACCTAATACCCAACGGATTGCATCGATAATATTACTTTTCCCGCTGCCATTAGGACCGACAATCGCTGTCACGCCGGGAACGAAATCGATCTGAATTTTTTCCGCGAACGACTTAAAACCTGTAATTTCCAGCCTTTTCAAAAACACAATTAATTCTCCCCTTCAGTTGTCTGCGCTTGTAACTGTTCAATCGCTTGACGCGCAGCTTCCTGTTCGGCTTCTTTTTTAGACTTTCCAATTCCTTTACCGAGTGGCTGATCATTGAGATTAACTACGGTAACAAACTTTTTCGCATGTGCAGGACCTTTTTCTTCAATCACTTCGTATTGAAGAGGTCCATTATTCTTCTGTTGCACTAATTCTTGCAAGCGGCTTTTATAATCTGTCACATGCGAAAAAGCACCGATACTGATTTTCGGAAAAACGATTCGGTTTAGAAACTCTTCGACTACTTCCATCCCTTGATCTAGATAGAGCGCACCAATATAAGCTTCAAAAACGTCAGCTAGTAATGCCGGACGCATTCTGCCACCTGTTAATTCTTCACCTTTTCCCAGGAGAATGTAGTTTCCAAAGTTCAATTCATTGGAAAACTTTACAAGAGAAGGCTCACAGACGATGGCGGCTCTAAGTTTTGTTAGTTCTCCTTCACTCTTTGAAGGCTCTGTACGGAATAAAAATTTTGATACACCTAACTCTAAAACAGCATCCCCGAGGAATTCTAGTCGTTCGTTGTCTGAAAACTTCTTCCGACGGTGTTCGTTAACATAGGAAGAATGTGTAAATGCGTTGAATAATAAGTTTTCGTTATGAAATCGCACGCCTAATTGTTGCTGAAGAGCTTTAAATTTTTCCCGAACAACAGGTGGTAACGTAGCAAAACTTGAACTTTCTCTAGTAGGTTTTTTATTTTTCATAAACAATTCTGCCTCTCATCTGTAATCTGTGTTTACCATTCACTATAAAGCGAAAAGAGACGCTTTCTACCTTTCAGACGAAAGGAGAAAGAGTCTCACCAAAAAGGTTATTCGCCAACTTTTTCTGTAATGTATGTTACTGCATCTCCGACAGTTGCAATTTTTTCTGCATCATCATCAGAAATCTCTGTTTCGAACTCATCTTCAAATTCCATAACAAGTTCTACTACATCTAGTGAATCAGCTCCGAGATCCTCACGGAAAGAAGCTTCAGGTTTTACTTCGCTTTCATCGACACCTAGACGGTCGACAACTACTTTAGTTACACGCTCAAGTACTGTTGACAACATAGTCACCTCCTCTCAAGGCTACTACTGAATTATAGAGGTTCCACTCCTCATTGTGCAACCTTAGAATGATACTTGTTCAGAAGAAATTCATTTACATCGCCATTCCGCCGTTTACATGAATAGTTTGACCGGTAATATACTTTGCTTCGTCAGAAAGAAGAAACGCTACAGCCCCAGCAACATCCTCTGCACTGCCTAAAGTTCCTAGAGGTATAGTCGATAGCAATTGTTTTTTAGTTTCTTCACCTAGTGCATCTGTCATATCTGTCGCAATAAATCCTGGAGCAACGGCATTGACTAAAATATTACGTGCCGCTAATTCCTTCGCTGTTGTTTTCGTCAACCCAAGAACACCTGCTTTTGCTGCAACGTAGTTTGCCTGTCCCGCATTTCCAACTGAACCTACTACCGACGTTAAATTAACGATTCTTCCTGAGCGTTGTCGCATCATTTGACGAGTAACTGCTTTTGTACAAAGAAATACACCTTTTAGATTAATGGACAGTACATCATCCCACTCATCTTCTTTCATACGCATTAACAAGTTGTCCCGTGTAATTCCTGCATTATTAATTAAAAAATCAATTGAACCAAATTGTTTAACTGTTTCATCCATCATCGCTTTTACTTGATCAGCGTCGGATACATTTGCCTGAAATACGAACGCCTCTCCGCCAGTCGTTTGAATTTCTTGCACTACTTCTTCAGCTTTTGCCTGACTGCCACTGTAATTTACGACTACTTTCGCTCCTTCAGATGCTAAAAGTAGAGCAATAGATCGACCGATTCCTCTAGACGCGCCTGTTACTACTGCTGTTTTTCCATCGAATCTTCCCATCATGACCACTCCTTCGCTTCCTCTAGCAACTTTTGTAATGACTCCTCATCGTATACCGGATACACTGTAGCTGTACGGTCAATTTTACGAATAAGACCACTCAATACTTTTCCAGGTCCACATTCTACAAAGCGCGTCACACCCAGTTCTAGAAGTTTTTCTACAGATTCTTCCCAACGTACAGGAGAGTACAGCTGTTCGACAAGCAATTTTTTAATTTCTTGTTGGTCTGTCACGACATCTGCCGTCACGTTTGCGATCACTGGTATACTTGCATCTGTCATTTCAATATCAGCTAATGTCTTTTCTAATTCGCCGGCAGCCGGTTCCATTAAGACGGAGTGAAATGGTCCGCTGACATTTAGAGGAAGTGCACGTTTGGCACCTGCTTCTTTTAGTGCCACACATGCTTTATCGACTCCTGCTTTTGCCCCTGATATGACAATTTGTCCCGGGCAATTCAAGTTGGCTGGCTGAACAGGATCTCCAGATTCAGTAATATTTTGTGTGATAGATTCAAGAACATCCCGATCCATACCTAAAATAGCAGCCATAGCTCCCTTGCCTGACGGTACCGCTTCGTTCATATAAAGACCTCTTTTATGAACGGCAACGACCGCATCTTCAAAAGAAAGTACTTTAGACTCCACGAGCGCCGTGTACTCTCCAAGACTATGTCCTGCTGAATAATCTGGAACTATTCCTTCCGACTCCAATCGAGCTGCAATCATAGCACCAACTGTTAATAGCGCCGGCTGTGCGTTATACGTTACAGTCAACTCGTCTTGAGGACCCTCAAGCATCAATTGACTAAGCTCAAAACCTAATGCCTTGTCTGCTTTTTGCATGAATTGTTTACATGCATCGTCACTCATTGCGAACTCTTTCCCCATCCCTATAGCTTGCGAGCCTTGTCCCGGGAAAACAAATGCTAGTTTACTCAAGATTCCTCTTCCTCTCTTATCGTTTCTTTGATCGTTTCGCATACCCGATATTGTACCATGGTTCTTGCTTGCCGCACCGCATTAAAAAGGGCGTTAGCGTTTGAAGAGCCATGCGCTTTAATAACCGGATAGTTTAAGCCGAATAAACCCGCTCCGCCATACTCCGAGTAATCCATCTTCTTCTTCAAACCTTTTAAATCATCTTTTACAAGACCTGCCGCGATTTTTGTTTTCAGAGATGACATAAATACGTCTTTGATCATCGTAAATACATTTAATGCGGTTCCTTCAATCGTTTTCAGCACCATATTTCCTGTAAAGCCATCTGTCACTACAACATCAGCTACACCATTTAATAAGTCGCGTGATTCCACATTCCCGATAAAATGAACAGGCGCACGCTGCAATTCTTCATATGCCGCTTTTGTTAACTCATTTCCTTTACCTTCTTCGGTACCAATATTCAACAAACCAACACGTGGGTTTTCAATACCACGTACTTTTTCTGCATAGACGCTGCCCATAATAGCAAATTGCGCTAACTGTGCCGGCTTACTGTCTGAATTCGCCCCAACGTCTAGCAAGACGAAGCCGCTACCATCAATGGTCGGTAATGTAGGAGCGAGTGCCGGTCTTTGAATACCTTCCAAACGGCCGACGATAAATAGACCTGCCGACATTAAAGCGCCCGTATTTCCAGCCGACACGCAAGCCTCTGCTTTCCCATCTTTTAAAGCTTGAGACATACGAACCATAGAAGCGTCTTTCTTTTTACGGATCGCACGTACTGGTTCGTCGTCAGGTTCAATAACCTCAGAACAATGTACAACTTGCAGGCGTGGATGCTTTTCTAAATATGGAGCCATTTTGTCTTCATCACCGAATATATGTATTGTCACGTCATCAAATGCATGCAAACTTTGTAATGCACCTTTAATAATTTCACCAGGTGCGTTGTCTCCACCCATTGCGTCTACTGCAATAATCATCTTCACTACCTGCCTTTTTTTGTCGTACGATACATCAAAAACTCTCCAGAAAACACGGTTTCATTTTCCACTTTGGAGATGACATCCACTATCGTACTTTTATTTTTTAGCGTGTCCCGCCGCACAATCGCCCGTGCTATTACACGATCTCCAGCTCGAACAGGTCTCTCAAAATGTAACGTTGAACGAACTGTCAAGGCTAGATCATCATCTAGAACTGCAACAGCTAGAGAATTAGCCTGAGCAAATAAATGATGGCCGCGCGCTATACCGTTGCGCTTAAATACATGATCACTTGTGACATCAAATATCGACAACGCTTTATCATCAAGTTCTACCTCTATAATTTCGCCAAATATTTCTTCTGTTTGTAGCGATTTTACAGTTTTTTGCATATGTTGGGAAGCTACCGTTTTTAACCTCTCACGTAGTTCAGGAATTCGACATTCCAATCGGTCCAGCCTGACTGTTTGAACACTCACTGAAAAATGAGCGGCAATGTCTTCATCCGTTAAAAAAGGATCTTGCTCAAGCAAGCTGATCAGTAGCCGTTGCCTTTCCTTCTTAGGAATTTTCACTCGCCACACTCCTTCAGATTAGCACTTGGTCATAATACTTAGTATATAAAGAGCTAAATGAGATTGCAAGAGGTTAACGAGTTTCCTGTGAAAGCTTCTAGTGATCCAGTTAGTCGATCCTTTTATCAGCCAGCGCGCCAGACTGTTCAAGTCGACTTCGCAGTATGGCATATTCTTTACCATTCCAAAATTGTGTGGAATTCAATAATTTTTCAGCATCATCACGCGCTGTTGTTAGTGCCTTTATATCATGTACTAAGTCCGCTACTTTAAATTCAGGCATACCACTTTGGCGCTTGCCGAAAATATCGCCTGCTCCACGAAGTTCTAAATCTTTTTCAGCTAAAATAAATCCATCGTTTGTTTCAGTCATCGATTGCATACGCATTTTGCCTTCTTCAGACTTTGGATCTGCTAGCAACACGCAGTATGATTGATCAGACCCTCGACCTACCCGGCCCCGTAATTGGTGTAATTGAGCTAAGCCAAATCTCGTTGCATCGTAAATTAACATAAAAGTAGCATTTGGTACATTGACTCCTACTTCAACAACTGTCGTTGAAACTAAAATATTCAGCTCTCCATCACTAAACGAGCGCATCACTTGTTCTTTTTCAGCAGAAGGTAACCGACCATGCATTAGACCTACCGTAAAGCGACCTGCAAAGTAATTGCTGAGCTCTGCATGGACTTCTACTGCATTTTGGACGTCTAACGTGTCCGACTCTTCGATCAATGGACAAATCACATACGCTTGCCTTCCTGCACGTAATTCTTTCTCCATCTTTTGTAAGACAGGAAGAACAGATTCCTCTTTTAGCCAATGCGTTTCAATTTCTTTTCTTCCTGCTGGCAATTCATCCAGAATAGACACATCCATTTCCCCAAAAACAGTAATGGCAAGTGTTCGCGGAATCGGAGTCGCTGTCATAAAGAGTACATCTGGACGTAATCCTTTATCACGAAGTACACGACGTTGCTCTACACCGAAGCGATGTTGCTCGTCTGTCACAACAAACCCGAGTTTATGGAATTGAACATCCGGTTGAATGAGCGCATGGGTGCCGATTAAAATATCAACATCTCCTCGCTCCAGTCTTTCTAGAAGTTCTCTTCGCGCTTTCGCTTTTGTGGAACCCGCCAAAAACGCAACGGTGACACTAAAAGGTTCAAACCAGTCTGCCAAAAGTTCTGCATGTTGCTCAGCCAAAATCTCAGTTGGCGCCATTAACGCTCCTTGAAAACCTGCCGTCACGGCTGCATATAGCGCCGTCGCCGCCACAGCAGTCTTGCCAGATCCAACATCTCCTTGCAATAATCGATTCATTCGAAGAGGAGATTTTAATTCAGCACATAACTCATTTACTACTCTTTTTTGTGCGTTGGTGAGTTCAAATGGCAGAGAAGCAATAAACTGTTTCAACAATCCCAAGTCATATTGAATGATAATACCGTGTTCTTGTTCTTTCCGAACTTTTTTCATACCTTGAATTTTCAATTGAAAAAACAGCAATTCTTCATAGACGAATCGACGCCTAGCTTGCGTAACGTCTTCGAGGCTCGTAGGGAAATGAATCATTTCCAGCGCGTCGCCTATTGTTGGTAGTCTATACTCATCAAGCATTGCCGGTGGAAGCGTCTCCTGGATTTCACTCGCTGCCATATCTAATGCATTGCGCATATACCGTCTGAATGTTTTTTGATGCATCGCACCTTTTAGGCTATAGACAGGCTCAAAATCCACTTGTTCTCCAGTATGCAAACGATTTACTGTAATAGCTTGCCGTCCCCGATCCCAAGTGCCCGACACATTAATAAGCATCCCAGGTAGTAATCGATCTTTCAAATAATGTTGATTGAAAAAAACTGCTTTAACTAAGTGATGTCCAACCAATAACCGCACTTGCATACGAGAGCGGTTTTTCCCGGAATAAAAGACGGCAGGTTGTGATTCCACTCGACCTTCTACAGTGACACGTTCATTATGCGGGGTTTCTGTTAAATCTCTCATTCTAAAATCTTCATGACGGTATGGGAATGTATACAGCAAGTCTTCTATCGTTACAATTCCTAACTTTTCAAATTGTTCTGTCGTCGTTTTACCGACTCCTTTAACTGTTCCAACACTATTGCTTAATATATTTTCCATCTCAAACTCCTCCTTTCCTTTTACTATGGAAAACGAATGTTCTTATGTAAAGTTTACCATGAAAAAGCATAAAAATAAAAATGTAATATTCCAAGCCTATTGATTAACCATATTATATACAATTCTCTCATTTGTTTATTTAAAAGCAATTTTGACTATGACAACTGAATGGAGTGAAGCGGACTTAGAGTGTCTTGCGGCTTGCGCTTCGAGACGATACGCTATATCTACAATTACTTGTCAAAAGCACCTCATTTCCAAATCTAAATTCCTTTCTTTGAATAATCAATAGGCTTGTGGACATTCACAAACCACTATCAATATTGCTTGGGCATATAGTTGAAAACATTGTCATGAAAACGAAGCGCATGTAAACATTTCCCATATAAAAATCCCCCTGCTTATTGTAGACAGGAGGATACAACTATAATTATTCAACAGAAAGAATGTATGGGTACAGCGGTTGTTTTCCAGCGTACAATTCTACATCCACATGATCAAACTGTTGTTCAACGTACGTGCTTATTTCATGTGCATCATCTTCTGATACGTCTTCTCCATAGATAATCGTTACGATTTCATCGTCATCAGTAATCATAGAAGATAATAGTTTTTTCGTAACTGCTTCTAAGGACGGTTCAGAACTCGTAATTTTCCCTTCTGCAATTCCCATAAAATCATCTTTACGAATAGCTACTCCGTCAATTGACGTATCTCTAACCGCATTCGTGACTTGTCCAGTTTTTATAGAAGAAGCAGCCTCAGACATAGCTTGCGCATTTTTTTCAACAGTTGCCTCTGGATTAAATGCAAGTATCGCAGCCAACCCTTCAGGCACAGACTTCGTTGGCACAACCATCGCTTCAATCGCTAAAACTTCTGCCGCTTGCTCTGCCGCCATAATGATATTTTTATTATTCGGCAAGATCAATACTTTTTCTGCACCTATCTGCTGTATAGCGTTTACAATATCTTCAGTAGACGGATTCATCGTCTGACCGCCCTCAATGACTGCTGAAGCCCCAATACTCTTAAGAAGCTCTGCAATACCAGATCCCATGGAAACCGTAACAATTGCATACTTATGTTGCTCAGGGACAGTAGATGCTCGATCTATAATTTCGCTATGTTGCTCACGCATATTTTCGATCTTCATTTTAGTCAATGCCCCGTATTTCTGACCGTACGACAACGCATCTCCTGGTTCTTCCGTGTGAATATGTACTTTCACCACTTCTTCATCTGAGATGACGAGCAATGAATCCCCGAGTTCACTTAAATCTTGGCGGAATTTCTCTTCATCGAATGGTGTATTGAGAAGCTTATCCGACTCTAATTTCACCATGAATTCCGTACAATAGCCAAATACAATATCTTCTGTATTCATAAAGCCCTGCACACTGCGATGGTGTTCTGTATTGATTAAGTCATCTATTGAATGCATAATAGTCTTTTCTGGAAGATCCTCACCTTTTAAACAGGCCAAAAATCCTTCATAGACATACACGAGACCTTGCCCCCCGCTGTCGACTACTCCGACCTCTTTTAAGACAGGCAATAAATCAGGTGTTCTTTTTAAAGAAGCTTGAGCTTCCTCGACAATAACTTCCATCAAATCGGTGTGATTATCTACTTTTTCAACATGCGCAACCGCTGCCGCTGCAGCCTCTTTTGCAACTGTTAAAATCGTGCCTTCTACAGGCTTCATTACAGCTTTATACGCAGTCTCTACACCGTACTGAAGCGCTTCCGCAAATTGTTGAACAGTTACTTGTGATTCGTTCTCAATGTGCTTACTGAATCCACGGAACAACTGAGACAATATAACACCCGAATTGCCACGCGCACCCATCAATAATCCTTTAGAAAATGCTTGCGCAGTCAATCCGATATGATCTTGCGCATGGAGTGCTGTTTCTTTCGCACCCGACGTCATAGACAAATTCATATTTGTTCCCGTGTCACCATCCGGCACCGGGAAAACATTTAAAGAATCTACATAATCTGCATTTTGATGAAGATGGTGTGATCCCATTTCCACCATCTTCGCAAATTGTAATCCATTAATTGTACTCATTAATCAAAAGGCCTCCTTCTAAACGTTCGTCACCCGAACTCCCTGAACAAAAATATTTACTGAACTTACTGTGAGACCTAGCATCTTCTTCACGGTATATTGTACTTTGGATTGTACTTGATAGGCTACTTCAGTGATTTTTGTACCATAACTGACAATCACATATAGATCAATATGAAAGGCATCGCCCTCTTTACGTACAATTACACCACGTGCAAAGTTTTCTTTCCGAAGAATTTCTGTCAGCCCATCACGAATTTGGTGTTGTGAAGCCATCCCTACAATTCCATAGCATTCAATGGTAGCTTCTCCTACTACTTGAGTAATTACGTCATTCGTCATATCGATAGTACCATGCTCATTTTTCAATTCAATCGACATTCTAAAATCCCCCCAACACTCTATTGACACTTCCTAGCTACATTATACGGAAATTCAACAAGAAAGGAAATATTGTTGACAATCAAAATAGTGTAAAGGAAATTTCCTTGAAAGACCGAGAAAAAAATGTTGCATCGATTCATCCCTTATGATAAAGTACTATGGTATGCGAATTGTAACGTGAATCGCTAAATAATTCACGAGGAGGAACTAAAATGGCTAAACAATGTGTTATTACTGGACGTAAAGCTCGTTCTGGAAACACTCGTTCACACGCTTTGAACTCAAGCAAACGTACTTGGGGAGCAAACCTTCAAAAAGTTAGAATCTTAGTTGATGGAAAACCTAAGCGCGTTTGGGTATCCGCAAGAGCTCTAAAATCAGGCAAAGTACAACGAGTATAATATCAAATGCTGAAAGCGCCGGGTAGCCTCGACAGATGTTGGAGGAATTGCCATAAAGGCGCTTTTTGCCTTTCTGGCGAGGCCGAAACACTCCGAGAGGCTGGCGCTTGAAGCTGGATGTAATCAAATGCTGAAAGCGCCGGGTAGCCTCGACAGATGTTGGAGGAATTGCCATAAAGGCGCTTTTTGCCTTTACTAAAAGAAAAAACACAAAGCACCTAATTAGGCGCCTTGTGTTTTTTCTTTTTTACGTCTTTTTGACTTACTAGCTTTCGCATTGGCTGCAACAGGCGCCTTCGTACGGTCGTCCTTTTGAAACACAACCGCACACTTTCTTACGATGTTGCTGACGAACTTTGGCAACGTAAATGTATATACTCGCAAATCCCCACTCCTTTCAGGAATCTGAACTCCTTACCATTAAGCATATGCCCGTTCGAAAGGAGATAGTACAAACATCTGCTACTGTTTCGTTACTAGTAAATTTAGTCATCCCTATTTCAAGTTTTTCATTCACTGTCTCGTACTTAAATCCAGTGAGCGTCAAACCGGTCACTTCTGGACCAAATGAAAAAAACGATGTGTAGGGGTACTTTTCGTCTTTCTTGACACGTCTGACCCCAGGTAACATGACGCGAATATCATTCGTTGAATTATGGATTTTAAACTTTACTTTCCGATTATCCGATTGCATTCGATACAATAAGTGAAGTGCGGATTGCAGATGGTCTAAACGGCCACCTGTCACACCAGTTAACACAATATAATCAGGATCATACGTTAACGCACGTTTCACAGCTAGTTCCGTGTCAGTTTCATCTTTTTCTTCATGTACACGTTGGACGTGTTTCACGGTTGAATTAATCTGTTCAAACTGTTCTTCAGTTACAGAATCAAAGTCCCCTACTGCTTCGTGTGGTTCGATACCTTTTTCAAGTAAATATAAAGCTCCACGATCAACACCTATATAAATCGTGTCTTCATGATCATACTCCGACAAATCCACTACTTCCTCAATAGGCCCAGCTGCACATACGATCGCGTATTTCATCTTTTCATCACGCTCTCCCCAGCAGATTTAATGGCTTGCAACGCTTGTGCACGATCTGTTTTACTGTAAATAGCAGAACCCGCTACGAATATAGTCGCCCCCGCTTCTACACAAGGCTTAATCGTTTCTTCGTTAATTCCGCCATCAATTTCAATTTCAATCGACAGTCCACGCTCCGCAATAATACCAGACAGTTGCTTGACCTTCGGAATAACGGACTCAATGAACGATTGACCTCCAAACCCTGGATTGACTGTCATAAACAACACCATGTCTAGTTCTTCAAGGACATGCATAATATGTTCAACAGGTGTATGGGGATTTAATACGACACCCGGTTTCGCTCCAGTTGATTTGATCAATTGTAATGTTCTATGCAAGTGTCGGCATGCTTCTACATGTACAGTAATATAATCTGCACCTGCCTTTGCAAATTCTTCAATGTATGCATCAGGATTTTCAATCATTAAATGAACATCTAGTGGCAATGTTGTTAGCGGGCGCAACGCTTCTACAACGATAGGACCCATCGTAATATTAGGTACAAAGTGGCCATCCATTACATCAATATGAATGAGTTCCGCTCCTGCCTTTTCTACTTCTTTCACTTCTTCCCCTAATTTTGAAAAATCTGCTGCTAAAATAGACGGTGCAATTTTAATCATTAGTTATACCTCGGCTTTCGATCCATAATTTCTTGCAAAAATAGCAAGTAGTTTTTATAACGTCCTTCAGATATGATCTGTTCTTCCACTTGGGCTTTCACAGCACACCCCGGCTCTTTCACATGTAAACAACCTCTAAACCTACAATTCTCTCCGGCCTCTGAGATTTCTAAAAAGTACTCTTTTAAGTCTTCTTTTTCAATATGCTCAAAATCCAATGAACTAAAGCCAGGTGTGTCAGCCACAAGCCCGCCCGCTACTTCAATCAGCTCTACATGTCGCGTCGTATGCTTACCGCGTCCGAGTGCGTCTGAGATCACACCTGTTTTCAACTGTAGTTCAGGGAGAATCGTATTAAGCAACGTCGATTTTCCGACACCTGATTGACCGGCCAACACAGTAGTTTTATCAGTAAAGTAGGGACGTAGCACTTCTAGCAGCGGCTCTTCATTTCCGATATTACGTAAAACTGTATAGCCGATTTTTTGATAATACGCCAAGTTTATTTCGTTGGTTTCTAACGTCTGTTGATTGGCTAAATCTTCTTTTGAAACATAAATTATCGGATCCAAACCGTGAGATTCAATGACCGTCAGAAAACGATCCAGCAGGCGTAAACTCATATCAGGTTCTACTACTGAAAAGACAAGCAGAACTTGGTCGACATTAGCAATTGGCGGTCTAACCAATTCACTTTTTCGTGGATGAACATCTGTGATTGTCGCATCATTCTCACCATCAGGTACATACGTTACGATATCTCCGACCAGCGGGTTAATCTTCTTTAAACGAAACACTCCACGGCTTTTACATTGAACTAACTCTCCATCATGCTCTACATAGTAGAAGCCACTAATTGCTTTTCTAATTTGGCCTACCGCCATCGAACTCCTCCTTTAATCTAAATCTTTATAGTTGAACTGATCTTCTTCAATAACTTTCTGATCACGTAAAATCTTATATCCGCCACGTTCGCCATCTTCAAGCTCGATAGTGATTTTACGTGTAGTATCTTCTGTAATTTCAAACTCTTCATACGCGTCATTCATCGTATGGTTTCGATCTTGGATATAAATTTGTATTTTTTGTGGCACGCGTTCTAGTTCAGTGGCTGTTTCTGTCTCTGATTCAGCTTCATTACCAACTTCCGGATCGGGTTCAAACTCATCGTCTGGTGTTTGTTCCTCTACTACTTCATAGGGAATCGTCAACATCTTCACTAGAAGTTTCACAGGTTTTGTCGCTTCACCTTTAGAGACCACTACATCCACCCGACCACCTTTATCCATCTTCGTCCCTTTAGCAGGCTTTTGGGAAATGACACGTCCTTTTTCCACTGTATCCGACTCTTCCTCGCCTACAATATGGATCGTAAAACCTGTACTATCAGCATAGTCTTCCAATTGCTTTTTTGTCATACCGCGTAAATCTTCCAATGACTGCAATTCTTTTCCTTTACTCACTGTGAAAATCAAATCAGTTTCTTCAGGAATGACCATAGTATCTGCTTCTGGTTGTTGATCAATAATCGTGCCTTTTGGTTCATCTGCATATACTTCTACAGCTTCAATCGGTTTGAATCCATACCCTTTTAAAAAACGCTCTGTCGCCTCGAAATTGCGGCCAGTATAGTCATTTAACTTCATTTTATCTTTTCCCGTACTAATAAATAACTTAACGCCGTCCCCTTCTTTGCGCTTCTTACCCGCATCCGGAACCGTTCTTGTCACTTGTCCGGCAAGATAATCATCTGACGTTTCTTCTATTCTTTCATCAATCACGAATCCTTCTTTTTCAAGAATTTCGATTGCTGCCAATTCTTCAACACCAACTACAGTAGGAACAATAATTTCTTTTGGTTTCAACATTATGAACAATACAATTGCTATCATAGCCAACAACACTACGCTGCCAGCTAAAACGAATGGCCATTTCTTCTTTTTCTTTGGCGGAGAAGTCACCTCTACTGCGGCAGGTGCTATATTCACTGTGTCTTCTATATCTTCGACTACTGGCACATCTTTAACAGCCGGAATCGCAACTGTTCGATCATCATCAAATGGTAAAGCGAATTTATCCTCATTTGCTCGTTCGGGTGAAAATACAGTTAACAAATCTTCGTACATTTCATCTGTCGTTGTATAGCGATAATTTGCATCTTTTGCTGTAGCTTTCAAAATGACGTTTTCAACACTTTGAGGAATTTCGGGAAACTTCTTACGAACGGACGGTGTTTCTTCCTGCAAATGTTTTAAAGCAATCGCGACGGCAGTTTCAGCAGAAAACGGTAATTGACCAGTAAGCAATTCATAAAACACAATTCCAAGCGAATATATATCCGAGCGTTTAGTCGCCATTCCACCGCGTGCTTGCTCAGGTGATAAATAATGAACAGTACCGATAACTGAATTCGTTTTCGTATGCACTGTAGAATCAAGTGCCATAGCTATACCGAAATCTGTAATCTTCACTTCATCTTCACTATTCATCAACACATTCTGTGGCTTAATATCTCGATGAATAATGCCGTTATGATGAGCATGAGATATAGCAGATACTAATTGCTGCATGATGGAAACCGCATGTTCCGGAGTTAGCGCGCCATGTGTATGAATATATTCTTTCAATGTCTTACCGGCTATGTATTCCATCACTAAATAATGATGCTCATCTTCTTGTCCGACATCAAAAATATTCACAATATGCGGATGGGTTAAGCTGGTCGCAGAAAGCGCTTCACGCCGAAATCGCTTTTTCAGTTCTTCTTCATTGGCAAAATCATAGTGGAGTACTTTAATTGCAACGTCACGATCTAGTATCATGTCATGCGCTAAATACACTCTAGACATCCCACCGTCACCAATCACACGAATAATTTCATAACGTTTGCCTATTCTTTTGCCAATCATGTGGAAATCACCTCAACTTCAGGCACTTCAAGTAAAATAACCGTAATATTATCTTCGCCGCCGCGCTCGTTTGCTAACTCGATAAATGTATCTGCCTTACTCGCTAAAGGTTCGTCACGCAAAACAATGTCCAACATGACTTCCTTTTCAATTTTATTGCTTAATCCATCGGTACATAGCAGCAAATATGAATCAGGAGGCAATGGAACTTTACAAAGGTCAGGAACGATGGACTTTTCAGAACCTACCGCTTTCATAATCCAGTTTCTTTGGGGATGTACTTCTGCTTCTTGCTCCGTAATCTCCCCGCTATCTACTAGTACATTGACGAATGAATGATCTTTCGTTATTTGTCGTATTGCTTTACCGGTCACTTGGTAAATACGGCTGTCACCTACATGAAAAACTAAACAATCGTTTGACAGAATCAGTGCTATGTCGAGCGTCGTTCCCATTCCTTTAAACGAATCGTCCTGCTGAGCTGTTGTGAACAAAAACAAATTAACATCGACAACCGCATCATACAACAGATCAGACCAATCTTGATCCGATTCTATTTCTACGGATGCCGACATAAATCGTTCGCCTATCATACGAACGGCGGTAGCACTGGCGAAGTCCCCACCTTTATGCCCACCCATTCCATCTGCGACAATAGCGAGAACTGCATCATGTTCTTCATGTACAAACACGGCCGCTTCATCTTCATTTACTGTTCGTTTCCGTCCCGTATCTGAGCGGATTTCAAATTCCATAAGCCAACCCCCATTCTTCTCGTACAGGTTAGTTTTTTCTGCGTAAAGCCGCCACAAAAAAACCATCGCTTTCGTATTGATGCGGTAAAATCTGTACGTACTCACGAGCGTCTTCTTGATCGATTATTTGTAGTGGAACCAATTCGAAATCTGACTTTTGCTTCAAGAACCATTCAATAATTCCTTGGTTTTCTGTCTGTTCAATAGTACATGTGCTATACACTAATAACCCGTCTTTTTTTACTAATTGACTCGCTACTGTGAGTAAATCTTTTTGAATTTGCGCAAGATTTTCTAAGTCTTGTACTGTTTTTTTATATTTAATTTCAGGTTTCCTGCGAATAACACCTAATCCACTACAAGGAGCATCTACTAGCACTCTGTCGAATGATTGAGGAGCGTAGGTTTCGAGTAACTTTCTACTATCACCGCTCGCTGTACGAATGGAAGTCAATCCTAATCTTTGGGCATTTTGTTCAATTAACCGAAGTTTATGTGGATGAAGGTCATGTGCCTGGATTACTCCGTCATTTTTCATGCGCTCAGCAATATGAGTAGTTTTACCGCCCGGTGCTGCACACATATCCAACACTTCCATGCCTGGTTCAACTTGTAACGCTAATGCCGGTAACATTGAACTTTCATCCTGCACGGTTAGTAATCCTTGCTTATACGCATCTGTCAAGGCTAAATTCCCTGATTCCACTTGAATACTATGAGCAGTCAAGTTGCCCGGTGAAGCAATAACGCCTTCTTTTTTTAGTAAGCCAATGACTTCGCCTCTATTAGTTTTCGTTGTGTTAATTCTCGCAGTCGTTACAGGAGGCATATTATTGACCACCGCAATAGCTGTAGCTTCTTCTATTCCATACTGCTCAATCCACCGTCTGATAAGCCATTGCGGATGACTTGTTTCAATCGATAATCGCTCGATTGGATCTTCAATTTCGTCTAATGCAGGTACACCTTCGCGTAAAATTGTCCGCAAGATTCCGTTTACCATTGAGGATACTCCCTTATGTCCACGTTTGTTAGCGATTTTTACAGCTTCATTGACAACTGCATGTTCAGGTATTTTCGTCAGGAAAATGATTTGATAGACAGACATGCGCAATAACTGACGAACCCACGGCTGTAACTTTCCGCGTACGAACGGAGCTAAATAATAATCTAATGTCATTTGATGTTGCAATGTCCCATACGTCAGCTCCGTTAATAATGCACGGTCTTTTTGAGGCAGGTCGTATAATTCAATCGTTTTATGCAGTAGTAAATTACTGAATGCCTGCTCATTTTCAATATCCATTAAAATAGATAAAGCGGCATCACGTACATTTCCACGCCAAATCTTCTTTTTATAATGTGTCATTCAAATTGGTCTCCCACTTGCCATTTAGATCCGATCCCATTTAAGAATACGGTGGCAGTCATTCGTTTTTTTCCTGCCGGTTGTAGGTCTGTAATCGCAAATGCACCGTTTCCGGTTTGCACGATGATCCGATCCTTCTCTAGTGCAATGATTTGTCCGGGTTTTGCTTCTGACACTTGATCTTCTACTTTTCCCCACCAAATTTTCACTTGCTCATTTGAAAATGTGGTATATGCAACTGGCCAAGGATGTAAACCTCTCACTTGGTTATAAATCGCACGTGCTGAAGACGTCCAATCAATACGTTCTTGTTCTCTTGAAATATTTCTTGCAAATGTCACAAATGATTCATCTTGTACTGTTCGTATATTCGTTCCTTCAATAATCGATGGCAATGTTTCTTTTAGCAAAGCCGTTCCTGCAACAGATAACTTTGTGAACATACTGCCCGTATCATCTGTTTCTTTAATCGGTGTAACTACTTGTGAAATAATATCACCTGCATCTAGTTTTTCCGCCATATACATAATCGTCACGCCTGTTTCTGTTTCACCATCTATAATTGCTTGATGAATGGGTGCTCCGCCACGATATTTCGGTAATAACGATGCATGCACGTTGATGCAACCCAATTTCGGTGTATCTAATAATTCTTTAGGGAGCAACTGACCAAATGCTGCTGTAATGATCAAGTCTGGCTGTAATTCAATTATTTCCTTCAGCTCATCAGAACCTGTCAGTTTTTCAGGCTGAATTACAGGTAAGCCAAGACGTATAGCTTCTTCTTTTACTGGCGGTGGAGTCAATACTCTTTTTCTTCCTACCGGCCGGTCTGGTTGCGTAACTACTGCTTTAATATCATACCCTTCATCCACTAACATAGTCAGCACAGAAACAGAGAATTGTGGGGTACCCATAAATATAATTTTTGTCACTCTTCGTCTTCCTCCTCTTCAAATTCAGAAGGATCTACTACTCGCTGAATTTTCTTATCAAATAAAATTCCGTTCAAGTGATCAATTTCGTGTAGAATAGCGCGTGCTTCATAACCTTCTGCTTCCAACTCGTACAATTTACCATCACGCTCTTGCGCTTCGATGCGAACGTGGAAAGGACGTTCTACTTCGCCAAAGAGTCCTGGAAAGCTGAGACACCCTTCTACTTCAACTTCTGTGCCGCCCGTGCCTGTCACAACTGGGTTAATCATTTCAATAATATCTTGTTCTTCATCAAATTCTACAATTGCCGCACGAATCGACTCGCCTACTTGAGGTGCTGCTATTCCTACACCGTCATTTTCTACCATCGTTTCATACATATCATCCAACAGCTTCCCTAATTTCTCGTCAAATACCGTTACTTCTTTACAAGGAGTTGTAAGGATGGGGGATGGATGTTTTACTATTTTTAAAATTGCCACGGTTATTCCTTCTTTCTTTCGGTTCGCTTAGTTTTTTGGCTAGGCGGTGCTTTTCACTTTTGTTTCGGCTAGTTGTAAGCACCAGCCTCTCGGGTCACTTCACACGTGTCGATAAAGTGGAAGTGCGCACTTTTTCGACTCGTGCTCCAGTGCCGGTCGAGGCTAGGCGGTGCTTTTCACTTTTGTTTCGGCTAGTTGTAAGCACCAGCCTCTCGGGTCACTTCACACGTGTCGATAAAGTGGAAGTATGCACTTTTTCGACTCGTGCTCCAGTGCCGGTCGAGGCTAGGCGGTGCTTTTCACTTTTGTTTCGGCTAGTTGTAAGCACCAGCCTCTCGGGTCACTTCACACGTGTCGATAAAGTGGAAGTATGCACTTTTTCGACTCGTGCTCCAGTGCCGGTCGAGGCTTGGCGGTGCTTTTCACTTTTGTTGTTAAAATATTGCTGTTGGTTCTCTGTTTATGGACATTGCTAATCCGTCTTTTGCCCAGTTCATTTTATAATGTTTTAGCAATTGTTGTAAAATGGGAATGAGAGCGGGTTCTTGCTTATATTTTATCAAACATTGATAGCGATATCTATTATTGAGACGGCTAATCGCTGCGGCGGTTGGTCCGATGATTATGGTATTGGGGGACAGGCGCTCTGCCAGGAAAGTCGTTCCTTTATGTGCGTAATCAGCCGCTTTTAGCACATCTTCATGGCTGAATTGCACAACGGTTACATAATAGTAAGGAGGATAGCCCAGTTGTCTTCTTCTATCCATTTCTAGTTCGTAAAATGGTACATATTCTTGGGATTTGGATAGCTCAATAGCATAGTGATCCGGATCATATGTTTGAATCACTACTTCACCAGGTAATTGATCACGGCCCGCCCGTCCACTCACTTGCGTCAATAATTGAAATGTTTTTTCAGCTGCGCGAAAGTCTGCCAAATGAAGTGATGTGTCTGCTGCTAGTACACCTACCAATGTAATGCGAGGAAAATCTAAGCCTTTAGCTATCATTTGTGTACCGAGTAGGATGTCTGCTTTTCCTTCACCAAAATCATGAAGTAGGCGTTCATGAGCGCCTTTTGTATTCGTCGTATCGACATCCATTCGAATGACACGGGCTTCAGGTAATAATTTAAATAATTCTTCCTGCGCTTTTTGCGTACCCGTTCCAAAAAAGCGAATATGTTCGCTTTCACATTGTGGACATTCTAACGGAACTCGTTCTTCATGTCCGCAATAATGACACTTCAGGCTCTCTGTTGAACGATGATACGTTAATGAAATATCGCAGTTCGGACATTCCACAACGGTGCCGCAATCTCTGCAAAGTACAAAGCTGGAAAATCCTCGTTTATTTAGTAATAAGACAATCTGCTCTTTACGTGCCAGCCGTTCTTTCATCGCTTCTGTCAATGCTACAGAAAACATGGAACGATTTCCTGTTTTCAGCTCCTCCCGCATATCTACTACTTCCACACTGGGCAATGCTTGTTGTTTCGCTCGCTCGGTTAATGTCAGTAACGTATACACATCTTTTGTCGCTCGTGCATAAGATTCCAATGCAGGTGTAGCACTGCCTAAAATGACTGGACACTGATGATAGTCTGCCCGCCAAATAGCTACATCACGAGCATGGTATCTCGGAGATTCTTCTTGTTTGTATGTGGATTCGTGTTCTTCATCGAGTATAAGTAAGCCTACATTCGTAAAAGGAGCAAAAACAGCGGATCGTGCACCAATCGCCACTTTCACTTCTCCTCTATGAATTCTGCGCCATTCATCATATTTTTCACCCGATGATAGTCCGCTGTGTAACACTGCTACCAATTCCCCAAATCTTCCCTTAAAACGAGCAGTCATTTGTGGGGTTAAGGAAATTTCCGGAACTAACACGATAGCTTCTTTGCCTTTCTTCAACACATGATCAATTGCCTGCAAATAAATTTCCGTCTTTCCACTTCCTGTAATGCCGTGTAAGAGGAATGTTTCTTGCTGATCACGGTCACTAGCCTGTTCAATGGCTGATAAAGCGACTTGTTGTTCATCCGTCAAGTATTCAGGTTTTCCGCTATCCTTCATTTTAGGTGCGTCAAGTTCGCGATATACTTCCATTTGTGATTGTTCGATTATTTGCTTATCAAGTAAGGCTTTTAATACAGTTGCGGTTATATTTGCTTCATGTAAAATCTTACTCGCTTCGATAGATTGAGAGGCGTGCTTCATGAGCCAACGTAACAACTCAGCTTGTTTTTTTGCGTTTGGATGAGTTTCTGTCAACGCGACTTCCAATCTGTCAACGTCCGGAATATGAATCATTCGGACTTTTTTAATCTTTGTTTTTTGTTGGATGGCGGTATCGATTTGAACAATGCCACGTTCACTATAACTTTTTGTTTCCTTTAATAAATCCGCATCTTGTAATGCTTTTAACGTCACTTGTTCTCTGTTTCCTATAAATGCGCGAAACGATTCGTCCAGTAATTCTGGCGATCGTACACGCATAACTTTTTCATATTTGGCACGCATAGCTGCCGGCAACATTACTTGAAGAGCATCTATCTCATAAGCGATTGTATCGGCAGCCATCCATTTTGACAAAGCTAATAGTTCTTTCGATAAAACCGGCTCTAAATCTATAATCTCAACGATTGATTTGATTTTTTCAGGATCCAGTTCACTATCCATTTTCGTGTTCGTTACGTAGCCTACTACTTTACGCGAACCAAATGGAACTTTCACTCGTACTCCCGGTTCTAGAATACTCTGCCATTTCTTTGGTACTGCATAATCAAATGGACGATCGATTGGATAAGCTGCCACATCCACAATGACTTCAG
Organism: Sporosarcina sp. PTS2304; assembly: GCF_003351785.1. Lineage (GTDB taxonomy): Bacteria > Bacillota > Bacilli > Bacillales_A > Planococcaceae > Sporosarcina. The sequence continues at coordinate 534,268 of NZ_CP031230.1, read as the reverse complement.
CGTACATGTAGTTTATCGCTTTCTTGTTGAATGATCGTTTCAAACAATCGAATAGCGAGCTGATCTTTCGCCATCGCTTGAAAAGGTGTCGTTACTCCTTCTCTAGAAAGCAGCGTCACCACATTCGTATCACTCCCGAATCCCCCGCCGGGATCAGTCACATCATTAACGATAATATAATCCAAGTTTTTAGATTCTAATTTCTTTTTCCCATATGCGATGACGTCTGTCGTTTCTGCCGCGAAACCGATTAACACTTGCTGTTGTTTGCGATCTCCGAGTGATTGTAAAATATCTGTCGTACGTTCGAGTTCCAATGTATCATCACCGACTTTTTTCTTCATTTTTTGTTCATGTATCGACTTCGGACGATAATCCGCGACTGCTGCAGATTTAACGACTATCGATGCATCATCATATTCATGAAGAACCGCGTCATACATTTGTGCCGCGCTTTCCACATACACAACTCGCACACCAGGGGGTACAGAAAGTTCAACCGGGCCTGAAATGAGTACTGTATTTGCACCCATTTGCTGTGCAGCTGCAGCCATCGCATACCCCATTTTCCCACTGGAGAAATTCGATACATATCGAACCGGATCGATGCGCTCTCTAGTGGGCCCTGCCGTTATGACGACCTTTTTTCCCGCCAGCGGTTGCACTTTCTCTTGATCAAAGTATTGTGCCACGAGTTCAGTAATTCGCTCTGGCTCTTCCAAACGCCCTTTCCCAACATACCCACAGGCCAAAAAGCCTTCCGAAGGTTCGATAAATTGGTAGCCGTCCGCATGTAACTGCGCAATATTTCTTTTCACCGCAGGATGGGCATACATATGAACATTCATAGCGGGTGCAATCCATACATCAGCTTCAGTAGCTAATAAAATAGTCGTTACCATATCATCTGCAATGCCATTTGCCAGTTTACCGATGACGTTTGCTGTAGCAGGAGCGACAACGACTAAATCTGCCCAATCCGCTAAATCAATATGTGCTATTACACGCGAATCTTTTTCATCGAACGTATCGAAATAGACATCATTTCTAGACATCACTTGAAATGATAACGGTTGAACAAATTCTTTTGCTGAGTCAGTCATGACAACTTTTACGTTTGCGCCTGCTTGAGACAATTTACTCACTAAGGCAACAGCTTTATAAACCGCGATTCCACCTGTGACACAAAGTAAAATATTTTTATCGTTTAACATACTCCACTCTCTCTTCCTTTCTAAAAATAACAAACTCCCTGAGAACAATTGAATTCCAAGGGAGTTGTTTTTTATTTCAAATCAAACTTCGTCTTCATAAATAATATTTTCATCGGCTACTTGGTTGATTAATACACCGGCTGCAACTTCTTCAAGTGCTCTTCCGACGCTTTTTACTGAACGGTAAGAATGTAATAACTCATTGCGCTGTTCCTGTATTTCACGTGCACGTTTTGCAGCTAATGTAACCAATGTATATTTCGAATCTACCTTACCTTTTAATGAGTCAACTGATGGATATAACATAGTTTATTCTCCCTCCAACATCTGTAAGTATCTCTTTTCCACACGTTCTCTGCGGCAATGCTCTGCTGTTACAATCGCATTGACACGGTCACATGCTTTAGAAACCTCATCATTTTCTACTACATAATCGTACAAATGCATCATTTCTAATTCTTCTCTCGCTTTAAGTACACGATCTGCAATAATATCAGACGCTTCTGTACCTCTTCCAATCAAACGACTCTCTAAATGGCTTATACTTGGTGGCGCTAAAAAGATAAACAAACCGTTCGGTACTTTTTCCCGAACTTGTGCTGCACCGACAACTTCAATTTCAAGAAACACATCACGTCCCGCATCAAGTGTTTCATTGACATAGTCAAGTGGTGTTCCATAATAATTCCCCACGTATTCGGCATATTCAAGAAGTTTTCCGTCTTGAATCATTTCTTCAAACACTTCTCTTGATCGGAAGAAATAATCTACGCCGTCTACTTCGCCTTCTCTCGGGTTTCTAGTAGTCATGGAGATAGAATATTCATAATTGGTACCTGGGCTTGAAAAAAGTTCTTTACGAACCGTTCCTTTACCAACGCCAGATGGACCTGAAAGGACGATTAAGAGTCCTCGATGTTTGTACATGTAATCCCTCTTTATTATGTATTCATATACACAACATATCTGCCCCTAGTTCCTATAATAACATGCATCATCCAACTAGTTAGGCCTATGTGTGCAATCTGTTGATATTATACCATAATCATGCGATGAGTGCTAAAATGGAACAAAACGAAATGAAAGAGGAATCCGTATGGCATTTGATGGTTTATTTACAAAAGCAATGGTAAGCGAATTACAGCAACTGAAGTCAGGTCGGATTTCAAAGATCCACCAACCCAATTCACAAGAAGTCGTTTTTCAAATCCGATCGAATAATAAAAATCATAAATTATTAGTCTCATTGCATCCTTCTTATTCGAGGATACAATTGACTAATGAAATATTGACAAACCCGGCGGAACCACCGCTATTTTGCATGGTTCTCAGAAAACAACTAGAAGGCGGTCTCATTACGTCTATTGAGCAGCATGAGACGGATCGCGTCGTCACTATTCATGTACAAGCGCGCAATGAACTCGGAGATCAGATTGAACGGCAATTAGTAGTAGAAATAATGGGACGTCACAGTAACTTGATTTTATTAGATGCTTCACGGGATCTGATCATCGATAGCATGAAGCATTTACCACCATCCGTAAACAGTTATCGAACTATTTTGCCCGGTCAGCCGTATATCCCAGCTCCTGCGCAAGATAAAGTAGATCCTTTCAGCACAAATGATGAAGATGTCATGACTATATTAGGTGTTGTACAGGAACCAAAAGACATCGTTCGACAATTTGCAGGCTTTTCACCGCTAACAGCTACTGAACTTCTTTATCGTCTGCAACAAGACTCCACTCGGTGGCTAAGTATTTGGAAATCTTTTTTAGATAGTTTTAGTGTAAATACGATGAAACCTATGGCAGTCGAAAATGAACGCAAAACTTTATTTTCAGCAATAGAACTGACACATGTGGAAGGAACTACTCAATCATTTGAAACTTTAGGCGATCTTCTCGATAAAGTCTATTTCGCAAGAGCAGAACGAGAGCGTGTCAAATCCCAGGCAATCGATTTGGAACGTTGGCTGTCTAATGAAATTTCTAAGCTAGAAAATAAAATGAAAAAGTTGGAGAAAGAACAACAAACTGCACAAGACTTGGATACTTTAAAGTTGTACGGGGAACTTTTGACTGCCAACAGCTATATGTTGCATAAAGGTGATACTGAAGTGACAGTGGACAATTATTATGAGCAGGGCACGACGGTTACGATTCCACTGGATCCTAGAAAAACACCAATTGATAATGCGCAAAAGTATTTCTCACGCTACTCGAAAGCAAAGACGGCACTTATTCGTATTGCAGAACAGCTTGAAAAGACAAAAGATGATATCGAATACTTTGAAATGGTACGCCAGCAAGTATACCAAGCATCTCCAATTGACATAGAAGAAATACGTGAAGAACTAGTAGAACTTGGATTTATGCGCGCACGTAAAAGTAAAAAGAAGATCAAATCAAAAAAGCCTTCACCTGAGTCATTTATGTCATCTGCTGGTATTGCTATTTCTGTAGGCAAAAATAATAAACAAAATGATTATGTAACGTTCAAAGTCGCTGCGCGTGATCATATTTGGCTACACACGAAAGATATACCAGGGTCTCACGTCGTGATTCATGACGCGAATCCTGATGCACAAACTATAGAAGAAGCTGCGACATTGTCTGCATACTTCAGTAAAGCACGAGAATCATCATCCGTCCCTGTAGATTACACAGCCATCCGACACGTCAAAAAACCTTCTGGTGCTAAACCAGGATTTGTCATTTACTTTGAACAAAAGACCGTCTTCGTTACACCAGACGAAGATTTAGTTCGGAAACTCCGGAAGTAAGAAATGAGTTGTTCCATAAAAAAGGGGCTGTCGAGAAAATCAGATGTTACTGACTTTCTCGACAGCCCTTTATTCTTATAGCGTACCTTGCTTTAGTTTCGTGTGCCATTCAGTTAGTTCATTCATAGACTCTTCCTCAATTGCACCTTGTTCTTTCGCTACTTCTGCAAGCGCTGCAAAATTTGTTAAGCTATGGTAGGAAAGATTAGCTTCAGCAAACTTTTCATCTGCTTTTTGAAGTTCGTATGTAAAGATCGAAACAATTCCGCTCACTACTATCCCTTCAGCTAACAAAGCATTTGCTGCATTTAAACTACTACCACCTGTCGAGATCAAATCTTCAATAATCACTGCTTTTGCGCCGGGTTCAATTTTCCCTTCGATTTGACGGCTTTTCCCATGCGCTTTTGCGGAAGAACGGATATATACCATCGGCAATTTTAAAATGTCCGCTACCCATGCAGCGTGTGGAATACCAGCTGTTGCAGTACCCGCAATAACTGTAGCATCCGGATAGTGAACTCGAATCAATTCGGCTAAACCTTCTGCAATTTCCTTACGCCCTACTGGATCAGCCATCGTTAAACGGTTATCACAATAAATAGGTGATTTAATACCGGAAGCCCATGTAAATGGATCTTTCGGGTTTAATGCCACAGCCCCTACGTTTAATAAAATTTGTGCTACTTCTTTTTGTCTTGTCATGAAGTAATCCCCTTCCACAATGTATTGACTTTTTCATATGCGTCACGTGGGTTTTCCGCACCTGTTATGGCACGGCCTACTACAATATGCGTGGATCCTTCTTGCCAGGCTTTTGCCGGAGTAGCAACACGTTTTTGATCGTGTACATCCCCTGATGCTAAACGGATGCCTGGTGTGACTTTGAAGAAATCTTTACCACAGACTTTTTCAATGATTTTCGCTTCTTGTACAGAACATACTACACCGTCCAAGTGAGCAGATTTTGCAAGCTTGGCATAATGCTCTACGGACTCATGGAGAGGAACGGTAATCAGTTGCTCTTCTCGCACTTGCCGTTCATCCGTAGAAGTCAGTTGGGTTACAGCGATTAGAGCAGGTCTCTTTTGACCGGCTAGTGTGCCTGACTCCAATCCTTCAAGAGCGGCTTCCATCATAGTTTTCCCACCAGCTGCATGAACGTTGACCATATCCACTTCCAACGAAGCTAAAACACGCATCGCTGATTTCACGGTATTTGGTATATCATGTAATTTTAAATCCAAGAAGATCGAGTAGCCTTCTTCCTTTAAACGTGCAATCATTGCAGGTCCTTCTTTATAGTACAATTCCATTCCTACTTTAACGTTTACAGAACGGTCCAATAATTTTAGAAATTCAAACGTTTTTTCAGCAGAATTAAAATCTAAAGCGATAATTGGGGAGTTATTCATACGCGGTGACTCCTTCCAATCAATTCTGAAACATGGTCAATTTGCAAGTCGTCCAATTTTGCAGGTAACTGTTCAATAATAGTCGGGCAAACAAATGGATCTACGAAATTCGCTGTACCGACTGCTACTGCACTAGCTCCCGCTGACATAAAGTCAATAACATCTTGCACACAAGTGACGCCACCCATTCCAATGATAGGGATATTGACCACTTGACTGACTTCGTACACCATACGAATTGCCACCGGCTTCACAGCAGGGCCTGATAAGCCACCTGTTTTGTTAGCGATGACTGGTTTGCCTGTCTTTTCATCCAAGCGCATACCGACTAGTGTATTGATCATAGTAATGCCATCTGCACCACCTGCTTCCACCGCAAGCGCCATGGACTTAATATCCGCTACATTAGGTGATAACTTCACATAAACTGGCACCGCTGATACTGCTTTTACCGCTGCTGTTAATTCTTTTGCCACCGCTGGATCTGTTCCAAATGCTATTCCGCCACATTTCACATTCGGACACGATATGTTTAACTCTAGGGCATGAACATTTGGCGCTTTTGAAAGTTCTTTTGCCACTTCTACATAATCCTCTGTTTCAGAACCTGCTACGTTCGCAATAATTGGAACGTCAAACTTCTCGAGCCACGGTAACTCATTTTGTAATACTCCATGTAATCCAGGGTTTTGTAATCCAATAGCATTTAACATACCTGAAGACGTTTCGGCTACACGCGGAGTAGGATTGCCGTAACGAGTTTCAAGTGTTGTAGCTTTAATCATAATTGCACCTAATTGAGAGAGATCATAAAGATTACCATACTCTTTCCCAAAGCCAAAGCAACCGGAAGCAGGCATAATTGGATTTTTCAGCTCTAAGCCGGGCAATGTAATCGCTAATCTATTCATATTTGCACCACCCCTGCTGGAAATACTGGACCATCTGAACAGACTTTAACGTATGTTTTATCCGTTGCATTTTCATTTGTATGGCAAACGCAAGCGAAACAAGCACCGATTCCGCAGCCCATACGTTGTTCAAATGATAGAAATCCTTTTTTATGCACATATGCTTTTTGTACCGCGTCAAGCATCGGCATAGGTCCACAGCTATAAAATGTTTCGAATTCATTAGAAAGCTTACTCATAATATTCGTCACGAATCCCGCTGTTCCATTCGTACCATCTACCGTCGCAATATGCGTCTCGCCGAGCACCGCGAATTCTTCTTCATAAAAGACCACATCATCTGACTGAAACCCTAGAATATGAATACAATTAACACCTTTAGCTGTTAATTGTTTAGATAATTCATAGAGTGGAGGGACACCAATCCCCCCACCTATCAATATAGCAGTTTGACCAGCTAACGTTTCTTCCACTGGAAATCCGTTACCTAAAGGTCCTAGTACATTCACAATATCCCCTTCACGTTTATGGGACAGCAATTGCGTGCCGTGTCCTTCCGCGCGATAAATAATCGTCATTTCATTTTTTTCAGCGTCAATATTCGCAATAGAAATTGGACGACGTAATAATGGTTCAAAGGAATCTGATACGCGAATATGGACAAACTGGCCAGGAGAAGTAATTTCTCCGACCAGCTTTCCAGTGAGTTTCATTTCGAAAATATTTTTGGCGATTTGCTGTTGCGATCCGACAGTCATCAAGTCTTGGATGATCATTGAATCACCTGTGGTTTTGGCATAGCGTCTGTTTGGAATGTCATAGATTCAATTACCGATAGCATGGCATTTGCTGTATCGATTGAAGTAAACGCCGGAACGCCATTTTCTACAGACTCACGACGTATTCTAAAGCCGTCACGCGCAGGTTGCTTCCCTTTAGTTAGTGTATTGATCACTAACTGCGCTTGCCCTTTTTGAATGACATCGATCAAAGTTGTTCCTTCTGTACCGATCTTGCCTACTGTTTTCACTTCGATATTCGCCTGCTCAAGTGCTTTAGCAGTACCCTCTGTCGCTAAAATTCGATAACCTATTTCCACGAAGCGTTTTGCCATATCGACAATTTCTTCTTTATCTTTATCAGATACAGTCATGAGAACGGATCCGTATTCTTTCACTTCCATACCAGCAGCGACCAAGCCTTTATATAAAGCTTTCTCTAGCGTGCTGTCTTTCCCCATAACCTCACCCGTTGATTTCATTTCTGGTCCGAGTGTTATGTCTACACGGCGTAACTTAGCAAATGAGAACACAGGCACTTTAACATAGACACCTGCTGGAGCATCTGCTAATCCATCTGCATATCCTTGTTGTGCAATAGATTTGCCTAAAATCGCTTGTGTCGCAACGTTAGCCATTGGAATATTCGTGATTTTACTCAAAAATGGTACTGTACGACTAGAGCGTGGATTCACTTCTATTACATATACTTGCCCTTCAGAAATTACAAATTGGATATTCATCAACCCGCGAATTTTCAAACCGAGCGCTAGACGTTTTGTGTAATCTGCAATCGTTTCAATCATTGACTGTGAAAGATTTTGTGGCGGATAAACAGCAATTGAGTCACCTGAGTGAACACCCGCACGTTCAATGTGTTCCATAATTCCAGGAATTAATACTGTTTCGCCATCACAGATTGCATCTACTTCGATTTCTGTACCTGTTAAGTATCGGTCGATCAAAACAGGGTGCTCTGGACTGGCTTTCACTGCATTTTCCATATACTGCAATAATTCTTCTTCATGATAAACGATCTCCATCGCACGCCCACCCAGTACATACGAAGGACGCACAAGCACAGGATATCCGATCTCTGTAGCAATCACCACAGCTTCCGGAACAGATAATGCTGTTTTACCAAGTGGTTGTGGTACACCGATTTCATGAAGCGCACTTTCAAATTTGTCGCGGTTTTCTGCACGATCGATATCTTCAAGTGATGTTCCAAGAATTTTAACACCACGTGCCTCTAACTCGTCAGCTAAGTTAATTGCCGTCTGGCCGCCAAACTGAACAATTACTCCTTCTGGCTGTTCTAGATCAATGATGTGCATAACGTCTTCAATCGTCAGTGGCTCGAAGTACAATTTATCAGAGATAGAGAAGTCTGTAGATACTGTCTCCGGATTATTATTCACGATAATCGCTTCATAACCAGCTTCTTGAATTGCCCATACACAATGCACTGTTGCATAGTCGAACTCTACACCTTGTCCAATTCGTATCGGACCTGATCCTAAAACAACTACACTTTTCTTATCGGTTCTAACAGATTCATTTTCTTCTTCATACGTTCCGTAGAAATATGGTGTGTCTGATTCATACTCACCTGCACATGTGTCTACTTTCTTATACACCGGAATAAGTTCTTGTTGTTTTCTCCAGTCGTACACTTCACGCTCAGTCGTCTTCCAAAGTTTAGCCAGCGTTACGTCTGCAAAACCTAAACGCTTTGCTTTATAAGCTACGTCATAGTCATATGGGTTGTTTTTCAATAACTCTTCATAACGCACGATAGTTTCAAACTTGCGTAAGAAGAATAGATCAATTGCGCTCCAATCATGTAACGTTTCAATTGTCACTCCACGGCGCAACGCTTCACCGATAAAGAACAAACGTTCATCTCCCGCTTTACGAATACGCTTCTCGATCCAGGCATCCGTCATATCTTCTCCACCAGGAAGTGATAAGTCGAATTGACCGGTTTCTAATGAACGAACAGCTTTTTGAATCGACTCTTCAAATGTACGACCCATTGCCATCACTTCACCAGTTGCCTTCATTTGTGTCCCCAAGTTACGTTTTGCTGATTCGAACTTATCGAATGGCCAGCGTGGAATTTTTGTGACAACATAGTCTAAAGTCGGCTCAAAGCAAGCATACGTATTGCCTGTTACAGGGTTCATCATTTCATCTAAAGTTAAGCCGACTGCAATTTTCGCAGCTAATTTTGCAATTGGATAGCCAGTTGCCTTAGATGCTAATGCTGATGAACGACTCACTCGCGGGTTTACTTCGATGATGTAGTAATCAAAGCTATGCGGATCAAGTGCTAACTGTACGTTACATCCTCCTTCGATTTTCAATGCGCGAATGATACGGAGAGAAACATTACGCAACATTTGATTTTCACGGTCTGTTAGCGTTTGACATGGCGCTGTAACGATAGAGTCACCTGTATGAATCCCTACAGCGTCTACGTTTTCCATATTACATACGACAATCGCATTATCTGCTGAGTCACGCATTACTTCATATTCAATTTCTTTAAAGCCGGCGATGGATTTCTCGAGTAAACATTGTGTAACTGGGCTGTATTTCAAACCGCTTGCTACAATTTCTTCTAAATCTTCGTCGTTGTGACAGATTCCTCCACCCGTACCACCGAGTGTAAATGCCGGACGTACAATGACCGGGTAGCCAATTTCATTAACGAACGCATACGCTTCATCGATATTGTGGATAATCTCACTGTCCGGAACCGGCTCTCCCATCTCATTCATCAAGTTACGGAACAGGTCACGGTCTTCTGCCTTATGGATCGCATCTAGTTTCGTACCTAAAATTTCAATTTCCAGTTCATCTAAAATTCCTGACTCTTGTAATTCAATCGCCATATTCAATCCTGTTTGGCCGCCTAATGTAGGTAGTAATGCATCAGGGCGCTCTTTACGAATGATGCGGCTGACGAATTCCAGTGTAATAGGTTCAATATATACTTTATCCGCAATTTCTGTATCCGTCATGATCGTTGCCGGATTAGAGTTAATCAGAATTACACGGTACCCTTCTTCTTTTAATGATAGACACGCTTGTGTACCCGCGTAGTCAAATTCAGCGGCTTGCCCAATAACAATTGGACCTGAGCCAATGACGAGAATGGATTTAATATCTGTACGTTTAGGCATGAATATTCCCCTTTCGGTTGCTTGCAGTCATCAATTCAATAAAACGGTCAAACAAATAGCTAGCGTCTTGTGGTCCCGGTGATGCTTCTGGATGGAACTGTACTGAAAATGCTTCATATTTCTCACTGCGCACACCTTCTACACAATTATCATTCAACGCTTTATGCGTTACTTCCAGCCCAGTTCCGGCTAATGAATCTTCCAGTACTTCATAGCCGTGACTTTGTGAAGTTAGGTCTGTGCGGTTCGTATTTAAATCTTTGACAGGATAGTTGCCGCCAATATGACTGTTTTTCATTTTTGCAGTTTTTGCACCACATGCCAGCGCAAATAACTGATGCCCAAGGCCGATCCCGAAAATCGGCTTTTTACCAAGCAGTTCTTTAATCGTTTCCACTGCGCCTGCTACATCTTCAGGATTTCCCGGCCCATTTGACAGTAAGATCCCATCTGGGAATAAAGCTAAAATTTCTTTTGCTGAAGTATCAAAAGGCACAACGATTACATCACAATCTTTTTTATTTAGCTCACGTAGAATTCCGTGTTTAATACCATAATCAATAACGACTACACGCTTTCCTAGACCAGGACTTGGATACGGCCGTTTAGTAGAGACTTTAGACACTAAATCTGTCGGAAGTTCATAACCTTTCACTTCGGTAATCACTGCATTTGTATCAATTTCTTCTCCTGCAGCTGTTAGTTTACCTTTCAAGGCACCTTTTTCACGTAATAAACGTGTCAATTTTCTCGTATCAATTTCTTGAATTCCTGGAATCCCTTTTAATGTTAGTAAATCACCTAATGACATGCCACTGCGGAAGTTTGAAGGTTCTTCTGTTAACTCCCGAACGACCAATCCGTTAATAGCAAGATCGATTGATTCATAATCATCGCGGTTAATTCCGTAGTTGCCGATTAACGGATACGTCATCACTACGATTTGTCCGCAACCTGACGGATTAGAGATTGTTTCCTGATAACCTGTCATTCCTGTTGCGAATACCGCTTCTCCTACTGATGCATTCTCTGCTCCGAATGCTTTACCTTCGAATATAGATCCGTCTTCTAGTACTAAATATCTTTTTGTCATTATTGACCATCCTTCCAAACGATGTCTCCACCGAAAATTGTCATTACAGGCCATCCAGCGCATTCCCAGCCGTCAAATGGAGTATTTTTCCCTTTTGATACAAATGTTGTACGATCAATTTTTTGCTCTTTCTTTAAGTCGATCAATACTAGATCAGCAGTTGCTCCTACTTCAATTTTACCGTATGGCAAGTTGAATACTTCAGCCGGCTTTACAGTCATCCAATCAAGTAGTTGCTTTAGCGACCAATGACCAGGCTTTACGAAGTTTGTATACAATAGAGGAAATGCTGTTTCGAATCCAGTAATACCAAATGGCGCTTTCGCTATACCTACTGCTTTTTCGTCCGCTGTGTGCGGTGCATGGTCAGTTGCTATACAATCTAACGTGCCGTCAAGTAATCCTTGTCGCAAAGCTTCACGGTCTTCTTTGGAACGCAGTGGCGGATTCATCTTCCAGTCTGCATCGTCTCCTGGAACATCGTTTTCTTCTAATAATAAATGGTGGGGACTCACTTCTCCCGTTACGTGAATGCCCGCTCTTTTGCCATCTCGAATGGCGCGGACGGATTCTTTTGTGCTGACGTGGCAAACATGATAATGCGCGCCAGCAGCTTCTGCCAAGAGAATATCCCGCGCAATATGTACTGACTCACAGATGGAAGGTATACCTGGTAACCCAAGTTCTTTATTGCGTGAACCTTCGTGCATAGCTCCGCCGTAGATCAATGTATTGTCTTCGCAATGGGCAACAATCGGCATATTAATAGCTGCCGCGTCTTGCATCGCTTCATACATCATGCCCGCTTCTTGTACGCCAACCCCATCATCCGTGAATGCGAACGCACCGTGTTCTTTTAATTCCGCTAAGTTCGTACGTTCTTTCCCTGCTTCTCTAATCGTAATGGATGCGTATGGCAATACTCGAATTCTGGAATTTTCTTCGATTAACTGATTAATTTTGTTTAAATTTTCTTTTGTATCTGGTACAGGACGCGTATTCGGCATAGAACAAATGGTTGTATAACCGCCTTTTGCCGCTGCATGTGTCCCTGTAGCGATCGTTTCTTTATGCTCTCCACCTGGTTCTCTTAAATGAACGTGCACGTCAATAAAGCCCGGTGATAACAACAAATCTTTTCCTGAAATAACCTCGCAGTTTTCTGAAGATAGCTCGTTGCCAATCGCTTCAATTTTGCCTTCTGAAAGGAGTACATCCGTTTCAATGACTGTACCTTCTTCATTTACCATCTGTACTTCTTGAATTAAAGTTTTCATATTACTTCCGCCCCTTTAATATTATTTCTAGAATAGCTGCTCTAATATATACACCATTTTCTACTTGTTTAAATATGCGAGATTGTGGACTTTCGATTAAACTATCCGCAATTTCGACATCTCGATTCACAGGTGCCGGATGCATGATGATCGCTTCTTTTTTCATTCTGGTTGCACGTTCTATCGTTAACCCATACTGCTCATGATAGGCAGTTTTCGTATACGCCATTTCGGTATTATGCCTTTCATGCTGAACACGGAGGAGCATAACGACATCACTCGTGTCGATTACTTCATCCCAATTGTCCACACTGTCAAATTCCCCAGCCCATTCAGGTGGACATAAGAAAGTGACTTGAGCCCCTAATTTCCGCAAAGCTTCCGCATTGGAACGCGCGACACGACTATGCGAAATATCACCTGCTATTAACACTTTCAATCCTTCAAAGCTTCCGAACTCTTCTTGAATCGTGAAGATGTCCAATAACGACTGCGTCGGATGCTGGCCAGAGCCATCTCCTGCGTTAATGATTGCTACGCTAGTACGATCGATTAATTCTTTATAGAAGCCGTCAGACGGATGACGTATAACTAGCGCATCTAGACCGATTGACTCTAATGTCTTAATCGTATCATATAGCGTTTCTCCTTTTAAGGTGCTGGAAAAACTAGTTTCAAACGGGATGACTTCTGCTCCAACTTTTCTTTCTGCCATTTCAAAACTTGTTTTTGTCCGCGTACTTGGCTCAAAGAATAAATTACAAACGGTGTAAGTACCTGGTAGCTCACGGAAGCCTAACCGTTTGAAATTGGCTGCCCGTTCCAGTATGAGCATGATTTCTTCTACAGTTAGATCTTTCATCGAAACTAAATGATCCATCCGATATTCCCCCTTCACGAAATGCAGGTTTTACTACAACGTTGTTACGACTCGTCTTCGTCATCCATTAATGTGGAATCTTCTTTACCAGGTAAAACTATATTCAATAGGACACCGACGATTGCTGCCAAAGCCATACCTCCCACTTCAAATGTAGGACTGAATTTGATAGTTGCCCCACCAATCCCTATTACTAAAATGATGGATGCTATAACTAAATTGCGCTGATTATCAAAATCGATTTTATGATCGATCAACATTCGAATACCTGACGAGGCGATAATCCCGAACAGTAGAATGGAGATTCCACCTAACACAGCCGTTGGAATCGTTGCGATCATCGCCATCACTTTACCTAGGAAGGAAAATACAATGGCGAATATTGCTGCGCCCAATATAACGTACACACTATACACGCGAGTAATAGCAAGAACCCCTATATTTTCTCCATATGTAGTTTTTGGCGGTCCGCCTACTAACCCGCTGATTAATGTTCCCAATCCATCACCTAGTAATGATCGATTCAGTCCCGGGTTATCAATGAAGTTCCGATCCACTACTTTTCCAAGGACGAGTTGATGGCCTATATGTTCGGAAATCGTGACAATAGCGATTGGCACCATAATGAGTAAAAGTGTAGGTGTTACGACGAAAGGATAATCAATTCCCGGAATGAGCATCTCTGGAAAGGCGAACCATTTCGCTTCTATGACTGCACTGAAATCTAAAATCCCTATAAACGCTGAATATCCGTACCCTACGATAATTCCAATGAGAACAGGCATTAAGCTAATGATTCCTTTGAAAAACATTAAGCAAAAGACTGCTGATGCTAACGTAACAATCGCCGCTGAAAAATGCAGTCCGCTGTAGACAGATTGTCCATCCACGGTAATCGTGCTAGCCATACTAATAGCTGTCGGCGCAATCGCTAATCCTATGACCATAATGACCGGACCTACAACAATTGGTGGCAGGATTTTCATAATCCACGCGTATCCCGTCTTCCAAATGATTAACGAGATGATGGCATACACTAAGGCTACAAACATACTTCCAATCATCGCACTGCCGATGCCACCTGTTTGCGTAGCTATCTGAATCGGAATGATGAAAGCGAATGATGATCCTAAATACGCCGGTACTTGAAATCTCGTCACTAAAATAAATACAATCGTTGCAATGCCACTTGTCAATAAAGCAATCGCCGGACTCAATCCAACGAGTTGCGGAACTAAAATCGTTGCACCAAACATCGCAAACATATGTTGTAAACTTAATATAATCCAACGAGTGGGTTGTGGTTTTTCATGAATATCTAATACTTTTTGACTCATCAACTGTTCCCCCGAGCTGCTTATAATGTACGTGTATGAATCGTTACGCCATCTTTTCCGTCTGTTTCAATCATACTAACTACTACCCGTTCTTCACTTGACGTCGGGATGTTTTTACCAACAAAGTCTGGTCGTATCGGCAACTCTCGGTGGCCGCGATCTACTAACACCGCAAGTTGAATAGAAGAAGGTCTTCCCAGATCCATAACAGCATCCAATGCCGCTCGAACGGTTCTACCTGTGTACAGTACATCATCTACTAAAATCACTTTTTGATCTGCTACATCGTGTGCAATGTTCACTTGCTGTACAAGAGCTTCTTCCTGATTGTTCTTTAATTGAAGATCATCCCGGTAAAGAGTAATATCTAACTCTCCTGTTTTTATAGGTTTTCCTTCAATAATTTCAATTCGATCTGCCAACCGCTTAGCTAAAATAGCTCCTCTTGTTTTGATGCCTACTAATATACAATCATCGATGCCTCTGTTTTTTTCAATAATCTCATGGGCGATTCTCGTAACTGCCCTTGTGATGGCTTGATCATCTAGTATCGCTGCTTTCTCAGCCATAATCATGGTTCCCCTTTCTTGTCTTGTCTTTTCCATAAAAAAACCCACCAGTCAGAAGTGACCGGTGGGCAGACGTGCAGAAAAAAGCATACATTGATCCTAACCGCAGTAAGGTATCATGTAATTCCGTGCAACCTTCCCAGCCTCACAGGACTGACTTTAAAGGTATCGCTATTCAATTGCTTAACCGAGTATACAGCTAGCATGTATCATTTGTCAATGATTTTATGGACGTAAATCATTTAGTAATTGTTGATAATTTTCTGGCAACGGTGCTTTGAATTCCATATACTCGCCAGTCGTTGGATGGATAAAACCAACAGTACCTGCGTGTAAAACTTGCCCGCCAAAGTCTATCGTTTTTCTCGGACCGTACTTTGGATCTCCTACTAGCGGATAGCTAATGTATTTCATATGCACGCGAATTTGATGTGTTCTACCTGTTTCCAGTTTGCATTCGACCAGTGTATAGTTACCAAAACGCTCTAGTACTTTAAAATGAGTGACAGCGTGTTTGCCATCATCGACGACCGCCATCTTCTGACGGTCACGTTTGTCTCTTCCAATTGGTGCATCGATTGTTCCGTTGTCATGAGGAATATGACCATGAACAAGAGCAGTATAGACGCGTGTCACCGATTTTTCAACTAGCTGGTTTACTAACGATACGTGCGCTTTATCATTTTTAGCTACCATTAATAAACCTGAAGTATCTTTATCGATTCTGTGGACAATTCCCGGTCTCATCACACCGTTAATACCTGATAAATCTTTTACTTGATACATTAATCCATTAACTAGTGTACCTGTTAAATGACCCGGCGAAGGGTGTACGACCATGCCGACAGGTTTATTAACGACTAACACATCAGCATCTTCATACATAATTTCCAATTGCA
Organism: Sporosarcina sp. PTS2304; assembly: GCF_003351785.1. GTDB lineage: Bacteria > Bacillota > Bacilli > Bacillales_A > Planococcaceae > Sporosarcina. The sequence continues at coordinate 517,918 of NZ_CP031230.1, read as the reverse complement.
GATCTTCAGCTACGATATCATATTCTTCTGGTTCTGGTTGTAATACAGAAATGGTATCCCCTGACTTTACTTTAATATTTGGTTTAACCGTGCTGTTGTTCACTTGAATATGTTCGTCTTTCACCCATTGCTGGATTTGAGTTCGCGACCATTCAGGTTGTAACAAAGCGAGTACTTTATCGATTCTGTTTCCAGCAAGTTCTTCTGTAATTTCAAATTCAATTCTTTCCATTATGACACCTTTTTCTTTTTCTTTTTCTCATCTAGTACGACATGCAATAAGATAAGTATAACAGCAATCGTGAGTGCGGCATCCGCCACGTTAAATATCGGAAAATCATAGCGGATCACTGGAATTAGGACGCTAATAAAGTCCACGACTTCCCCTCTCCACAGACGATCGATAAAATTACCGATCGCACCGCCAAGCAACAACATTAAACTGATGCCAAGTAACCGATCTTTTTTCCCTTCTGTATGGAAGAAGTAAAGAATAGCAACTACTACTACTACGGTAACGATAAAGAAAAGCCACATCTTCCCTTCAAGCATTCCCCATGCTGCGCCTCGGTTCCGATGCGAAAATAAGCTTATATAGGGGTCCATAATTGAAATATGTTCACCTAGTTCCATGTTTTTCACTATGAGCCACTTCGTTAGTTGATCCAGTCCAATGACTAGTGCGGCAATTGTATAATAAAAGATCACTGCTCGTACCTCCGTCTAGCGAATTTCTAATTTAGTTTACCACAAATATTGATCTGTATTGTATTTAGTCACTCTAAATACAATAAAAAACCATCATCATCCACGAATGAATGATGATGGGTGTAATATGAAGAGTGCTTACGCGTAGTTTTCTTTCACAACAGTTGCGCATCGTGTACATAACGTTGGATGCATTTCATCTTCTCCGACGATCGTGGAGATTGTCCAACAACGTTCACACTTTTCACCCTCTGCAGCTTCTACTAATACAGTTGCACAATCTAATTTCAAAGCACTCGGAAGTTCTGCATTGTTACTTTCTTCAAATGCTGAAACGATGAAGAATTGCGCAAAGTCAATATCAGATGCTTTCAGAATGCCTTGCTGATCTTCTGGCAAGACTACTGTTACTTTTGCTTCTAAAGATTTCCCAATCACTTTTGCATTTCGCGCTTCTTCTAAAGCTTTTAAGACATCGTCACGTATCTCCATCAAATGGTCAAAGCGTTCACGTAGTTTTTCCGCTACGTCACCTTTTTGATTTGCTTCTGGCATATCTGTTAATTGAACACTATCTACCTCTTTCACTTGCAGGCATTCCCACATCTCATCTGCAGTATGAGGCAGAATCGGTGCAGTCAATTTTACTAGTGTCAGTAACGTATCATACATAACAGACTGCATTGCACGACGATGTGGATGGTCAGCGCTTTCGATATATACTACATCCTTTGCAATATCCAAGTAGAATGAGCTGAGAACTCCTGTACAGAAATTATTCACCGCATGGTAAACAGTAGCGAATTCATAAGCTTCGTATGCCTGACGCACTTCTTCGATCAAGTCTTGAAGTTTTACGTAGACATATTGATCGACTGGACGCATATCCTCGAACGACACACGGTTTGTTGCAGGATCAAAGTCTGCTACGTTACCGTGCAAGAAACGAAGTGTGTTACGAATCTTCCGGTAGACTTCAGAAACTTGTTTAAAATTGGAATCTGATACGCGGACGTCCGCTGTATAGTCTACAGATGAAACCCAAAGTCGTACAATATCGGCACCTAGTTGATTAATTACTTTCGCCGGCACAATGACATTTCCTAAAGATTTACTCATTTTGCGACCATCTTTATCCAATGTAAACCCATGGCTTAAAATGCCTTTGTAAGGTGCAATACCATTAATCGCTACACTTGTAGTCAATGAAGAGTTGAACCATCCGCGGTACTGATCAGAACCTTCTAAATATAGATCCGCAGGGTACACTAGATCATCACGCTCATCGAGTACCCCTTGATGTGTCGTGCCCGAATCGAACCAAACGTCCATAATATCTGTTTCCTTACTAAACTCACCGTTCGGGCTGCCTTCATGTGTGAAGCCTTCAGGTAATAATTCTTTTGCAGAGCGCTCGAACCAAATATTCGAACCGTGCTCGCGGAATAGTGCTGCTACATGACCAATCGTCTCATCAGTCAAAATCGCCTCACCGTTTTCCGCATAAAATACTGGAATAGGAACTCCCCACACACGCTGACGTGAAATACACCAATCTCCACGATCACGAACCATATTAAACAGACGTGTTTCACCCCATGATGGCGTGAACTCTGTCTGGCGAATAGCTTCCAGCAGATCTTCTCTAAATAGATCAATTGACGCAAACCATTGAGCAGTCGCACGGTAGATTACCGGCTTTTTCGTACGCCAGTCATGTGGATATGAGTGAGTAAAGAAGCTGAGCTTTTTAAGTGCACCTACTTCATCCAACTTTTCTGTAACCGCTTTGTTAGCATCTTCATAAAACATCCCTGCAAAGAATGGAGCTTCTTCCGTCATGACACCACGGTCATTAATCGGAGACAATGCATCAATACCATAAGTCTTACAGACGTAGAAGTCGTCTTCCCCGTGTCCTGGAGCTGTATGAACACAGCCTGTACCAGCATCAGCTGTAACGTGTTCCCCGAGCATCACAAGGGAGTCACGATCGTAGAATGGATGTTTAGCAACGACGCGATCCAAATCAGCGCCTGCAACTTCTTGCTCGATGGAATAGTCTTTCCACTCTAACTCTTTCGCTAAAAACTCTACTAAATCTTTTGCGACCAGCAATTTTTCGCCATTGACGTTCACTACTACGTACGTAAAATCAGGATGAACAGAAATTCCTAAGTTTGCGGGAATAGTCCAAGGAGTCGTCGTCCAAATAAGAATTTTCACGTCTTCTGCCAAGACGCCTTTCCCGTCACGCAGAGGGAAGCTAACGTAAATAGATGGTGATTTTTTATCATGATATTCAATTTCCGCTTCAGCCAGTGCAGACTCACTTGACGGTGACCAGTACACTGGTTTCAACCCTTTATAGATATAGCCTTTTTTCGCCATCTCTCCAAACACTTGGATTTGTCGTGATTCAAAAGCAGGCTTTAGCGTAATATAAGGATTTTCCCAATCTCCGCGCACACCTAAACGTTTGAATTGCGTGCGTTGATTGTCAATTTGTTGAAGTGCGTATTCTTCACACATTTTGCGGAACTCCGCGACGCTCATTTTTTTACGGTCGACACCTTTATTGGAAATTGCCTGCTCGATTGGCAAACCGTGTGTATCCCACCCTGGAACATATGGTGCATGAAAACCTGACATCGATTTATAACGAACGATGAAGTCCTTCAGCACTTTATTGAGTGCGTGTCCCATATGTAGGTCTCCATTTGCATACGGCGGTCCGTCATGAAGAATGAAGAATGGTCTTCCTTCTGTCCGTTCTTGAACTCGCTTATAAATATTTTTCTCATTCCATTTTTCCTGCATTTTAGGCTCGTTATTCGGTAAGTTCCCTCGCATAGGAAATTCTGTTTTCGGCATTAGTAACGTATCTTTATATTCCATTCCAAATTCCTCCTCAAATTAGTAACTCACTACACCATAGACTGTCCGTAGAAAACAAAAAAATCCCCATCCCAAAAAGGGACGAGGATTATTCTCGCGGTACCACCCTACTTGCAATCATCCTAGATAATTGCCGCTTAGTCACTGATAACGGCAGTGTAACCGGGAGAATGTACGTATCCATTATCCAGCTCCAGAGTGATCTTCGTTTTTAACACACCACTAGGCTTTCACCATCCCTAGCTCGCTATCGGTCATATTAAAAAGTACTCTCTCTATCAACGCTTACTTAGTAATTAGTGTAAGTATAAAAATGTAGCTTGTACTTGTCAAGCTTCTTCTGTTTCTTTTACTGTATTCGTTCTTTCAATTTCTTTCAGATCTTCTTCAGTAACCAATGGGGAATCCAGTTCCTTTTCAGCTACTTTTTCCACACTGGACGTGTCTAATTCATATTTCAATAAATCATCCCAGTCTTCGGTATTGATCATATCAAGCTGAGCTTCCACCATCATTTTAAATCGGCTTTTGAAGATTTTAGACTGTTTTTTCAGCACTTCAACTTCTAAAGCGATTTTTCTCGCTTGAGCTAGTGCATCATTTACTAGTCGGTCTGCATTCTTTTCAGATTCTTTCACAATTAGCTTGGATTCTTGAATTGCATTTTTCCGAACATCTTCAGCTGCGCCTTGCGCTATCAAGATTGATTGCTGCATCGTTTCTTCGATCGTCTTAAAGTGAGCGATTTTTGATTCCTTGTCTTCAATCACTTTTTCTAATTCTTCGTTTTTCTTTATGACATTCTCAAAGTCTTTCATGAGTTGTTGTAAAAATTCATTGACCTCATTTTCATCATAACCACGAAATTTCGTACTAAACGTTTTGTTATGTATATCCGTAGGGGTTAAAGCCATAAAATGCTTTCTCCTTTCAGTCTAATCCATCTCAGGAAGATCATAATAGTCTATATTACTTGATTAAACACTACTTCTACTATTTTATCAAGGTTTTCCCTGTCAGACTAACGCACCAATCATGACACGGATTTTATCTTTTCTTGTGCGTCCCTCAATATTGAGAACTTTATAACGCCCAAAACCTCTGATAGATACTATGTCTGCTTCTTCCACTTCAAATGCTTGTTGATCTATCGTCGTCCAGTTTACTTTCACCTTCTCACCTTTAATCAGTGAAGATGCTTTTGCCCGTGAACTAGTAGTCAATGCTGCTACGACTGTATCAATTCGTAATGAACTGATAATATGCAGTTCTTCGGTCCATTCTTCCAGAACAGTTATACGATCTTCCTCTTTCAGTACCGGCTGGACAGAGATTTTCACTTTGCCGACCTGCGTAAAGTTCACGTGAATATATTCTGCTACTTCAGTTGAAACCGCAAATTGCACTCTCTCTTCACTCAGACGAATATCGCCAAAACGCGAGCGGTCAATTCCTACTGACAATAAAGAGCCGAGTACTTGTGAATGCTTCATCGTAACAAACTTCTGCGGATAGTGGATCTCATATAAACTAATTTGAAAATCTTCTGCCGCAGGTGTGTAATAATCTGGATAAATTAACACGCGTTCGCGCTCTGAATTCGGGAAGCCACCCGCTACTGACATCATTAGGTCTGAATTTCTAACGATAGATTCTGCGATAAATCGTTGTCGGGGATCTAAGAACTCTGTTAACTTAGGGGCATACGTATCTTCTACTTCTTTCACCCAACTATTCACTTTTTCAATAAAAGGTTGTTCCTCTTTTCGAAAATGCTGGAAAATCGATTCCATTGTACATCTTCTCCTTATACAAAAAAACCCCCACCCTTGTGAGGATTTCCGTTTTCAATTGATAGCCTGTCTTACAAAACTCCTCTAATCATGAAGTAAATTTGAACAATTCCACGATTGATTAATTGCAATGCAAACAATGCAGCGATCGGAGAAATATCAATCATTCCTAGCGGTGGGATGAACTTTCGGAAAAACCCTAGATAAGGCTCAGTCACTCTGCCTAAAAGCTGTCCGAATTTTGTTTCTCTCGTTGAAGGAAACCAAGACATCAAAATATAGATGATCAATAGGAAGGAATATATCTGAACCGCATTCCGAATAAATAAAACGATATTAAATAATAATGCATCCATAATAGCATGTACACCTCATTCAAAATTGTCTGTTTTCTACAAGAGTAGAAACTTCAGGTAGACGAAACCTTTTTTATTCCGGCTGAAATTCTGTAATAGATCCAGCAACTTCTACATTTTCAGGTGCACAGATGAATATGTCTGTTCCTACCCGTTGGATGTCTCCACCTAGTGCATAAACGGTTCCGCTTAAAAAATCAATAATTCTAAACCCTTGGTCACGCTCAATTCTTTGCAAATTCACGACAACAGACCGCTTATTTTTAAGATGTTCAGCAATTTCTTGCGCTTCTGCATAGGAATGCGGTTCTACTAAAATTACTTTAGATGACTTTTGTATACTTTGCAAACTAATGACAGGTGCTGTCTGTGGTTTGAAAGCAGGGTTTGGAGCGCTTGGATGTTTCTTGCTGTTCATTCTTTTTGATTCTTTACGAGCAGGGGGCTGACTGACTCTTTTTTGTTTGGCTGGCGGCTCTTTTATGACTTCTTCGTCTTCCACCCAAAACATTTTTTCAAATCGCTTTTTAAGACTCATTCAGTTTCCTCTCTTTCTGTTCCGGCTAATGCGGTTCCGATGCGTATATGCGTCGCACCTTCTTCGATTGCGATTTCAAAATCATTTGACATACCCATCGATAATTGCGTGCAGGGCGCATAGGAAAGATTTTTAGCTGCGACAGAATTCCGTATTTCTCGCAATGAACGGAAAACGTGACGAATAACTGATTCATCTTCCGTGTTAGGTGCCATCGTCATCAAACCTATCACATGAATGTTCTCATAAGCCGCTAATTGCTCAAAAAAGCCTTCTATTTCTTGAGGTGTAATTCCAGACTTTGACTCTTCTCCAGACACATTAACTTGTACGAAACAGTCTACCGGCTTAGTTGAACGTTTATTCACTTCTTTTGCGAGGCTTAGACGATCCAATGAGTGAAGGCAGTTCATACGATCAATTAACTCTTTTACTTTACGGGTTTGAAGATTCCCTATAAAGTGCCAGTTTACACCATGTTCGTCAATCGTTTCTTGCTTTTCAAGTAAACCTTCTAAACGGTTTTCACCTAAGTTTTTCACACCTAAATCGAGTATTGCCTGTGCTCTTGCAGCTGAGACTTGTTTAGTAACCGCAATTAAAGTAACTTCATCTGAACTGCGTTGAACTTTATCACATGCTTTTTTTATTTGTTGCTGTATAGTGGCCAATCGTTGTTCAAGTGGTTTCACATTATCACTACTTTTCATATACTTTGCTTCATTGTATCAAGCAAAGCACTAGATATCAACGATAAGTCATCTGTTTAGCTCTTTATCTTGGATAAGAATGATATCTTTTCCAACCGTCATAACGTCTTGATAACTTACTTTCCGAACACCTTTTGATCTATTTTCCGAAAAAAATGATCGTTCGATTTCTCCAATATGAAGATTCAAAATTTTTCCCTTGTCTATGTCGATTGTCGCGTCTTGAACAAACCCGAGGAAAGACCCCTTTTTCAATTCTATCACTTCTTTTTTTTGTAAACTCGAAAAGCGCATAGTTTCCCCTCCTTCTTTCATACTATGCAGAGGAGATTTTATTGAGAACGAAAAAACTGCTACGGACGCGGCATGATCCAGTAGCAGTCAACGTTCTATTCATTTGTTTTTTGTTCAATACCTAACCGAATTTTCTCCATCGCATGTTTTTCGATTCTAGAAATTTGGGCTTGTGAAATTCCTAATTCCTTAGCAATTTCTGTTTGAGTCTGTCCTAAATAAAATCGTTTTGACACAACTAGTTGCTGGCGTTCATTTAATTCTTCTACACTTTCTTTAATGGCTACATAGTTCATCCAGCGGTCTTCAGAGACTCGTTGGTCATGTAGTTGATCCATCATATAAATCGGGTCTCCCCCATCGCTATTCATAGGCTCATGAAGCGACATAGGGTCTTGTATCGCATCTAGAGCAAAAAGAATATCTTCTTCAGGGATGCCAGTTATTTTTTCTAAGTCTGAGATGCGCGGTTCGTATTGATGGTCATTGACAAATTGCTCTTTGGCTCTGATTGCTTTGTACGCGATATCTCTTAATGATCTTGAAACACGAACAGCATGATGATCACGTAAGTGGCGTTTAATTTCTCCAATAATCATTGGAACAGCATAAGTTGAAAATCGAACATTATGTTTCAAATCAAAATTATCTATAGCTTTTAACAAACCTATGCACCCTACTTGGAACAAATCATCTGCTTGTTCACCGCGATAGTTAAAACGCTGAACTAAACTTAGTACAAGACGCAAATTCGCAAACACCAATTCATCTCTGGCAAATTCATCGCCGCTTTGCAAACGGATAAATGTTTCTTTCATCACTTCGCTTGTCAATAATGGCAGCTCTGACGTATTGACCCCACAAATTTCTACTCTTGAACGTACCATTGGCTTTTCCTCCGCATTCTATAGGTGAGTGTAAAAGTAGTTTGTCCTCAACTGTTTAGAATATGCGGTTTCATGAATCGCCAATTTCTGCCGATAATTACTTTTTACGAAATCGGTTGGTTTAATCGATCACGTAAGTCTGAAATAATTTTCTTTTCCAGTCGAGAAATATACGACTGCGAAATACCTAACAGATCCGCTACTTCTTTTTGTGTCATTTCAATGGTGCCCATTAACCCGAAGCGTTGTTCCATAATATAACGTTCTCTTTCATCCAGACCTGAAATAGCATCAATCATATATTGCCGTTCCAATTTCTTCTCTACATCGTCTGTGATAATATCTTCATCTGTTCCTAAAATATCGGATAATAATAACTCATTACCATCCGCATCGGAGTTCAATGGTTCGTCGAATGAAATTTCAGAGCGCATTCGGCTAGTTTTACGTAAGTGCATTAAAATTTCGTTTTCAATACAACGGGAAGCATATGTCGCGAGCTTAATATTTTTATCCGCTTTAAATGTCTCAATCGCTTTGATCAATCCAATCGTTCCAATGCTTATTAGATCTTCTATATTGGTGTTCGTATTGTCAAAACGTCTGGCAATGTAAACAACTAGCCGTAAATTCTTTTCAATTAATGTGTCGCGCGCGTCAGGATCTCCATTCATCAATGCTTGTATCGCAATAGCCTCCTGCTCTTTATCCAGCGGCCTCGGAAGAGATTCATGTCCACCAATATAAAATGTTCCATTCTTTTTTCTGAAAAAACTCGCTAAATAAGAAACCCATCTTTTCATTTCAGTTAACATGTAGCCGTTCTCCTCTCTTCTTTCATCACTTCCATTGCGCTCACTTGTAAAATAGCTGCTGCTCCTTGTGGATAATTGCGCTGTTCTTTTGTCAAAACGATATATCCCGCGGGTAATCGCTGTTCATTTACTATCCAACGTGAAAATTTTATGCCTACAGCCCATGAAGCACCTTGGACTGTCTGCAAACGGATCAGTCGTAAGTTTTTTTGATACATTGAAGGAAATCCCGATAAATCAGGAGTATTTCGTGAGTCCCAATTTTCCAATGATTGTACAAATTCAATGGGCAAATGTTGCTTTACAGCCTTCCAAGCGATAAAGTGCACCGCTTCGCCAGACAATGGTTCTGTGCAATGATTACCTGTGTCAATAAATACTTTTATTGGTATCGCTTGCCCCAAAAGTTCCAATTCTGAGTCATACGTATACGTTAGTAAGTTAGCCATCGTGCGGGTATCTAACCATTTACTCTTTACTGCATAAAGGGAGAAATACGTAAGACTGATGGCACCCAGTAAGAACAGGTTATTTTTAACGATCGATACATTTGTGTAGACAATTGTTAGCAATCCTCCTGCAAAGAAGGAAGCTATCAACATGGCGAGAATAGAGTTTTTCCAATTAGCGATTGTTTGTCCAAAAGCAATGTATGTCATTCCTAAAAAAGTGAAAATGATGGCTAGCATCGAGTATGGGAACAGCGTAACAAAGAAGGCACCGATAAATGAAGCGACCCACAACCTCCTTCTGCTCGTTTGATGATTTCCTACTTTATTAGTGAATGACAGGATGGCGTAGTTAAAGAGCATGTTGATTCCTATCATCAGTTCTCCATACATGTGCCGGCCTCCTTACAAACAGATTATCATGATTGTCCTGAAAAACCTGTCAACCTTTGGATGGTTCGTAATAAAACCTTCGACAAAGTTTGAGGGGAGTAAGTGGCTTTTTCTATGCAGTGTAGTAAGAGAGTGTATGTGTGAGGATTCTCCCTACAGAACCGGACGCTTTCCTGAGGGGACGCGGCGGACTCGCCAAAAGTGCGTGGCGATTACGCCTGTCAAGTGCAAAGATGTGCTCCTTCTCGCTGCGCTTCACTCGCAAAAGCCGTCCTTCGCAACGGCTCTTCCTGATCCTCCAGGAGTCGCCGGTTCTTCCGGGAGAATCCTTGAATTTGTGTTGGGAAGTCAGTTTGTGTGCGTCCAGAAATTAAGTATGGTATGTCACGCCTCCTGAACAGAGTGGGTGAAGCTTTGAGTTGGCTGTCTGAGTGCATATAGGGTCACTTCTTTTTTCACTCAGTTCATCGAAGAAGTCATAGTAGCAGATAATACTTCACCGCCATCTAACTTCAAAAGCGGTCGCATGGTATCAGATAAGTCCACTTGGTTTTCACTATCTACAAAGAGTGATCAAACTGTCTTATACACACTAAGTACGGCTGAAGCTGGAAGACGATCGACTCCGGGAGGATCAAGGACGACAGGCGTAACCCGCAGTGCTCTTTTGCGAGGTCCGCCGCGTCCCCTCCGGAAAGCGTATCGTCTGGAAGCGCAAGCCGCATGACTCTCTAAGTCAGCGTCACTCCATCTAATTGTTATAGACAAAGTCGCTTTTACATACTATCTGCTTTTTGCAAACACAAAAAAACTTCCCAGAAAGAGAAAAAATCTCTTTTTGGAAAGCTTTTGTTTTTTGCTTATTTACGGCGTTGACGATTGCGCAAGAACGTTGGGATATCCAGTTGCTCATCGTGCTGATGAGTTTGCTGTTGTCTCGGTTCTGGTTGCTCATAACGCGGCTCTTCATATCGACTCTGCGCAGGTGCCTGTGGTTGCTGAATAGGTCTGCTTTCACGTTGACGGACATTATTTGCCATACCTGGACCTCTGCCCGGTCTTCCTGGTGCTAATTGCTCTTCGCTGAATCCTGTGGCAATAACTGTAACGATGATTTCATCTTTCAAATCATCATTGATTACTGAACCGAAAATCATATTAACATTTTCATCAGACGCTGTTGCTACGATGTCAGCTGCTTCTTGTACTTCAAACAAACTCAAGTTTGAGCCGCCAGTGATGTTCATCAAGACACCTTTTGCTCCATCGATTGAAGTTTCAAGCAATGGACTGGAAATCGCTTTTTTCGCGGCTTCTGCTGCTCTGTTTTCGCCCGTAGACATTCCGATTCCCATTAATGCGGAACCTTTGTTGTACATAATTGTCTTGACATCGGCAAAGTCCAAGTTAATGAGTCCAGGTACTGCGATCAAATCTGAAATACCTTGAACCCCTTGACGTAGTACATTGTCAGCTTCTCTAAACGCTTCAAGCATTGGAGTGTTTTTATCAACGATTTCAAGTAGCTTGTCATTTGGAATAACAATTAGTGTATCGATTGCTTCTTTCATCGCTGCAATACCACCAGAAGCAGACGTTGATCTCTTTCTTCCTTCGAAAGTGAACGGACGTGTCACAACACCTACTGTAAGTGCTCCGATATCCTTAGCAATTTGAGCGATTACAGGCGCTGCACCTGTACCTGTTCCTCCACCCATACCTGCTGTAACGAAAACCATATCCGCACCGCGAAGTGCTTCTTCAATTTGTTCTTTGCTCTCTTCTGCTGCTTTTTTACCAACTTCAGGATTTGCACCTGCACCTAATCCTCTAGTCAACTTTTCACCAATCTGTAGTTTTACTTCAGCTGATGAAAGTTGTAATGCTTGAGCATCCGTGTTTACTGCGATAAATTCAACACCCTGCACTCCGTGTTCGATCATACGGTTTACAGCGTTGTTTCCACCGCCACCTACTCCAATTACTTTAATAACTGCTAGAGAATCTATATTCATATCAAATTCAAGCATTGGTTTTCCTCCTCTAATTTAGCTGCAATTCGTATTTCAAAAAATTTACTCAAAGAAATTATCAAACATTTTCTTAGCTTTTTTCATGAATCCTTCGCCTTTTTCTTTTTTAGGCTTCACAGCTTTCGGCGCTGGTTCAGAAACTTCGTAAATCGACTCAGTAGATTGTGGTTGATTAGCTTGTCCTTCTTCATAGCCAAAGAATACATCTTCCATATATGCATAACGAATCAAGCCGACCGCAGTGGAGTACATCGGCTCTCTGACACCTATATATTCTGGTGTGTACAATCGCACTCGCGTTTTAAATACTTCACGAGACAATTGTAGCATGCCTTCGAGCTTAGCAGTTCCACCTGTTATAACGATACCACCGGGCAGATCACGAATACCAGACGCATATAAGTCTTCCAAAATCAATTCAAATAGTTCTTCCAAACGTGAACCGATAATATCCGAGATAAAGCGTTGACTGTATTGATCTTTCGCATCTGAACCAACGACTGGCACTTCAAACAATTCTTCATCTGAAGCATCGTCATAGTAGGCATGGCCGTGTTGATGTTTTATCATTCTTGCTTGATCTGTAGGTGTCTTCAATACGATTGACAAATCTTTCGTAATATGATCTCCACCCACTGGCAGAACAGATGTATTGATCAGACGGTTTTCAGCAAATACAGAAACTGTTGTAGAACCTCCACCTATATCAATAAATGCTGTGCCATGGTACATTTCATCTTCAGATAAAGCGAATGTGCCTGCAGCTAATGGTTGCAAATAAATTTCGCGGATTTGAAGACCTGCTTTTTCTACGCATCGTAAAATGTTATGTAGTTGGGTTTTAGACGTAGTAATAAGCGTTGCGTCCATTTCCAATCGTACACCCATCATACCACGGGGATCTGTAATTTCATCATAATCGTCTACGATAAATTGTTTAGGCACTAAGTTGACAAATTCTCTTTCTTGTGGAACATTCATCACTTGTGAAGACTTCATGACTCTTTCCAAATCATCATCTGTAATCTCACGGTTTTCCGAATTTACAGCTACTACTCCTTTAACATCTTGGAATTGTACGCCATTGGCCGGAATGCCGAGTACTACCTCTTCAATCTTTAAACCTGTCATTCGCTCAGCCTGTTCGATCGCTTTACGAATCGATTGAACGGTGGCGTCAATATCAATAATTGTCCCTTTACGAATCCCTGCCGATTGCACATTCCCCACACCAATTACATGTAGAGAGTTATTATCCATTTCTCCAATTAACACTTTAATAGTCGATGACCCTATATCTAGTGATACATACTTAGTTGACTGACTCAATTATTGACACCTCCTTAATTAAACTAGTAACTTCCATTCTATTGTATTATGCACGCTTTGTCTAAATATTTTCAACACCCTCTTCTATTAAATAGTAAATGTTACGAATTTGCATTAGAATTTTTACTTCTTCCTGTCCATTTTGCCAACAATATTCGTCGAATGACTGCAATATTTTGGAACAATCGCACACCAAATGCAAAAACTGCGGCCAAATAGAGATCAACGCCTAAATGCACACCAATGAAGGCAAGCGCAGCGGCTAGAAGAATATTGAAGAAAAACCCTGAAACAAAGATTCGGTCATCATATACTTGCTGAAGATAGGCTCTGATTCCACCAAATAGTGTATCAAATGCAGCAAGAATCGCAATAGTTAAATAGTTGTTGTAAATTTGCGGAATTTGTATATCCGAGAGCAAACCTAGTGAAATGCCAAGGAGTAGCCCAAGTAAGGGTAGCCACATATTGTCATTGCTCCTTTGTTTGTTCTTTTAAAAACCTATTTTCAAAACCACCCGTCCAACCTTGTAATGCCACCCGTTCGGTTGGTTTACTTATAGTTAAAACGAGATCATCCAAATAAAATTCATCTTGTATCGTTGTCGATAACAAATGATTGTACAGCTTTTCACTTTGTTCAAGTGTAGCAGATACAATTTTAATTTTAAAAGGAGGTGTAGAAACATTTTCACCACTGACAGTTAGCTTACCGTTAATGTCTCGAATCCAACTCAGTGTTGTGAATCGTTTCCCATCGATTTCCAGTTCATTTCCTTGGTGTTGGTTTACTACATTAATAAACCAAGTCAACAATTCGGACGAGACAGGCTTTATCTCATAGCCGAATGCAATACTCTCAGGTGATGGAGCGACTTCAATTACAAATCCTGGACCCGTGGTCGGCATAAAACCCGCTTGTTCATATAACTTATCCAGCGTATTTTGTAAAACTTCCGCAGTACTTTCATTCGTCATTTTGGTATAGGATGAAAGTGTTTGATCGACTTCTCGGATTTCATCCAATAGTTCAGAATGGATTTTCTTTTCATTCGATAATTCTTTACGGATTGCCCACATATCTCGTGTATCACGAGCAGGTTCTATATTCATAGATTTGTATTGTAAAGCTAATACAAAACCAACTATACATAGAATTAACGTGAACTTCCAGTTTATTTTTTCTTTCACTCTACCCCCCCCTCTATTCATCAAACTTCGTCACGAATCGCAGTCAATTGGATCTCTTTCAGTTCTTCCAAAGTGACGACTATGTTATCACGGACCAGTCCATCAATTACACTTCCCTTTAAATGCATAGCAGGTGCTAATACTTTCGGGTCGCCGATCGCCTCTATAACGAATGGAGCTGGAAAGGTTCTACCGTCAACCATAATAACAGGGCCTGTACACTTTATGTAGGAATTCGAATTGATGCGCTGTCCATTGATCGCAAGTCCTTGCGCACCCGCAATTTTCAATTCATTGATTACACGTAGCACATGACTTTCATGAACTATATAATCATTTGGATTTTGGATGGACGGATCGTAATCAGCGTCTTCAAGAGTCACTTTTACACCGGATCCTGTTGCCGGCATTACACCGAGTAGTAACCGTAAATCTCTTGCTTTTTCTACAAGTACCGCGTGATTTTCTTCTTGATTCGAGAAACGATCTTCAAAATCCTGAATTTTTTTTTGTTTTTCAAGTAACTCATTCGTCAATTCTTTATTTCTTTCTTGCTGTGTGATCAAATCTTCCCTATACTGCTCTTCTTGCAGAAATAAATCGGTTTGTACTACGTCCAGTTCCTGCATGGTACTACCGACCGTGCGATAAGCAAAGGCAAGCATGAAACCTAGGACGAGAAAGACTATAGAAAATAGTAGTTGCTTGCCACGTTTTTCTCTAGCTGCCTTCCGATTACTATTCACTTTCTCCCTCCTGTCCGCTTTCACTTTCAATGTTTGCTCCTTCAATTTCAACAGGTTTTCCAACAGGTTTGTCTTCTTCTAAGACATCGGGTTCAGGTTCTTTATAATAGTCTGTGAACGTTTTGAAGTACACTCCTATCTCCATATCCAATATCCCTTTTTCTTCTTTAGGCAATTGCGCGATGATGTCCGGATAGTATGACATTTTATCTGCAAATCCGTGTATAGTTGCATGCACTTCATAACCATCATTCATAAATGCTTCTATTTTATTTTGTCCTTTATAATGCAGCTCAGATATTAGTGTAAATACAGTAGCGTCTAGCTCCTGAAGTTGCTCAATCATTCGTTCAATGATTGCCGGATCGGAAAAACCCGACAGGATAGGTGCATGTAACAGCGCTTCCGGATCATCCGTTTCCATTCGATCGCCATTTTCCAACAATAAATCATACTGTACTTTATTTTCTATATATGCTACCGGTTGCCATTCTGTAACTGTAATCGACACATCATTCCAATTATCCCTACGTACCGATACTTCTTTCACACCAGTGATGGATAATATATTTTCTTCGATATCTTTTGTTCTAAAACCCCAAAATGACTGCCCGACATATAACCCGCTTCGTTCTACATAAACCTCACGATCATTCAAGGTCGTATCATTTACAGAAATCTTATGAACATCACTTAACGGCGATTGGAAGTACAGCAACGCAAGAAGAACGAGCAAGAAGATCGCAACGAGCAAAAGAAATTTTTTATTCGCTTTTCTTTTTCGCTTTTTTCGCAACGACGGAATACGATCTTCAATATCAATCACTTTTTCCATTTGCCGTTCTCCTCCTATCCCTGCTCTTTACCTTTTGAAAAATGTAAAATAGTTCCCACAGCTAACCATGTAGTCAATAACGAAGAACCGCCATAGCTTATGAATGGCAGTGTCACTCCAGTCACCGGCAACAAGCCCGACACGACACCCATATTTAAAAACGTTTGAAACATAATCATCGAAATCATTCCTGATACTAATAAAAAGGAATTCCAGTTTGTTAAGCGAATCGCAATGGCAAATGAAGAAGCGAGCAATAAAATAAAAAGCAAAATAACAGTAGTTGCGCCGATAAAGCCAATTTCTTCAGCAATGATAGAGAAAATAAAATCATTTTGGGGCTCCGGCAAATAAAGAAATTTTTGGCGACTATTACCTAGGCCATGTCCAAACAATCCACCTGGCGCTATAGCAAACAGCGACTGTATACTTTGAAATCCGGTACCGAGCGGATCATTCCAAGGATCAATATATGATTTAATACGATCCAGTCGGTAAGGTGCTGCTAAAATCAAACCAATAAATGCAACAACGCCTGAAATGAAAAGAAAGATAAAAAACGACAACGGATAACCCGCCAAGAACAGAATAACAAATGCAGAGACAATCATGATGACGGCTGAACCAAGATCTGGTTGCAACATAATCAACGTAGCCGGCAATAAAATCAATGCGAAATGTTGCCAGTGCAATGATTTCTTCTTGTCTTTCTTCATACTACTTGCTAATTTCCCGAGCAATGCTACTTTCACGAATTCAGCAGGTTGTATACTAAGAGGTCCTAGCGCAATCCAGCTTTGGGAACCATTCCTTACAACCCCAATTCCAGGGATCAGCACCGCCATTAACATCAAAATGGAACCTATATAAAAATATGTCCAAAACGTTGGATGGGACGTTAGAGGGCTCCTGTACAGACCATACGCTATTGTCAATGAAATGATCATATATACCGCTTGTTTAACAATGAATGGTGAAGAATTCTGGTAATGAACTTCCCCCCAATAAGAACCTGCCGATTGAACAAACACCAACCCGATCACTGATAACAGCAATGCAGATAGTAAAAATACTGTGCGATATGTTCTTTCCAGTGTTCGCATCCTTCCACAATATAGTAATAGCCTTTTTCTATTATACGCTTATAGTATTACAAGCTATTTACAGTTTCATGACTGCCTGAATAAATTCATCTCCACGTATCTCAAAGCTTGTATACTGATCCCAACTTGCACAACTAGGTGACAATAATAGGACATCTCCCTCGCGGCTTGCACCGTACGCTTTTTGCACTGCATCATCCATAGTAGTAGCGAGTACAGTTTGTTCCACTCCACATGTTAAAGCGAAATCTATGAAGCGCTGAGCAGTCTCCCCTATCGCTACCACCGCGTTGACATTTTGCATATACGGCCGTAATTCTTCAAATGAATGTCCCCGTTCCAAACCGCCCGCAATAAGGATTACAGGTTGCTTGAACGAAGAGAGTGCACTTTTAGTTGCTAGCGTATTCGTCGCTTTAGAATCATTATAGATCGTACGTCCATAACACTCTCTAACAAATTGCATACGATGTCGCACGCCTGTAAATGAACTTAAAACATTTTCAATTGCACTCTTTTCACAACCTTTTATAATCGCCGCTCCAGTGGCGGCTAATATATTTTCCAAGTTGTGACGTCCGGGTAACTTAATTCTCTTCGTCGAGATATATCGCTCACCTAGCCAGTAAATCCATTCTTCGTCAGCTGAAATTCCGTCAGATGCTTTACCTTCTACTGAAAAAGGTATTTTTTGTGCACTCATCGTTTCTACAGCCATTCGTACAGCTGGCTGATCGTAATTATAAATTAAATAATCATCTGTTGTTTGATTGCGAGTTACATTCATTTTTGCATTTAAATATTCTGCTGTCGTACCGTGATAATCTAAATGTGCATCATACAGATTAGTAAAAATCGCAATTTCCGGCTTAAATTCCTCTATACCTGCCAATTGGAATGAAGAAGCTTCAAGAACTATCACTTCATCAGGTGTGGCTTTTTCAGCTACTGTACAAGCAACCGTACCGATATTACCTGCGATTAATGGTTTTTTCTTTCCTATATTGAGCATGTGGTAAAGAAGAGTAGTCGTAGTTGTTTTGCCATTTGAACCCGTAATCGCAATAATAGGAGCTTCGCTGATCCGTCCCGCCAATTCAACTTCGGTCCAAATACGTAGCCCTTGTTTCATTGCTTGCTCAATCAATGGGTTGCTGTAAGGAATGCCGGGATTTTTAACGATAACATCGAAATTTCTCTCTAACAGTGCGACGGGGTGACCTCCACCAATAACTTCAATGCCGAGCGCTTGAACAATTGCAGCTTCTTCATTGCCTTCAAGCGGTTTGGCATCATTGACGACAACTTCCGCCCCCAGACGATGGAGTAAACCTGCTGCCGCTACTCCGCTTTTCGCCAAACCGACGATTAACACTCGTTTTCCTATAAATTGATCCGTATTCTTCATCTACATGACCTCCAAAAAGACCGGTACAAGCGCAGCCAGTAAAGCCACACCCCAAAACACAATTACTACTTTCCACTCTGACCAGCCTGACAATTCAAAATGATGGTGAATGGGACTCATCTTAAAGACGCGTTTCCCCGTCAGCTTGAAGCTAATGACTTGTATAATAACCGATAACGTTTCCACAACGAAAACAATTCCGATTACAAGCAACAAAAACTCTTGTTTGATCAAAACTGATAACATAGCTAACGCGCCACCAAGCGCAAGTGAACCAGTATCCCCCATAAATACTTTAGCCGGTTTAATATTGAATAATAAAAATCCTAGCATCGAACCCGCTACTACAAATGCAAACAAAGCGATATCATTTTGCTCATAGATTAATGCGAATACCCCGAACGTAGCAAAGGCAATTGTTGAAGTCCCGCCAACTAGCCCATCTAATCCATCCGTTAAATTGACTGCATTTGAAAAGCCAACAAGCCAAAAAATTAGAAATGCCACATAAAATACCCCTAGATCCATACCCAAGTCTGTAAATGGAATCGTCACAGTTGTTTCGAAGGGGCCTAACTTCAAAAGGAAAAACGCTACAATCGCAATGATAATTTGCCCTATCAATTTCTGCAAAGAAGTTAATCCTAAGTTCCGTTTAGCGATGATAATAATAAAATCATCTAAAAAGCCAATAAAACCAAAGCCTAATAGAACGATTAATAATACAATCGTATGAGTTGTCAGCGTATCATTTATGTAAGATAGAGTAAGTGTTGAAATCAAAATCGATATGAGGAAGATCAGCCCGCCCATAGTAGGAGTGCCTGCTTTTTTCTTATGCGCTTCCGGACCTTCCTCGCGTATGCTTTGACCAAATTTCAACCTTCTAAGTAATGGGATGATGATCACCCCGACAATCGCTGAAACAAAAAATGCTACAGCGATTGTGGTGACTGTCGTACCGAGTGTCATGATAAGTTCTCCTTCTACTTTCAATTCCTTAACTGCGTTTATTTTATTCCGAATATAGATGAATGGTGTCTTCCACGGCCATTAACGTATGAGGAGCAGGTAATTGACGAATAACTTTCTTTCCTTTTCCATGCCATTGCATGTTGAACGTGTAATTTTGTGCTAATAATTCTTTCTCGCTCATACCGAGTAAATTGGGCGAACGAAACGTAATCGCATCTCCCCACCTATATTCTTTTTCGAGTTGCTCTTTTCTTCTTTCTATTTTAGCGATCGATGCTGTTTCTTCAATAATCCGTCCAACGATAGGCGCTGCGATGACGCCGCCAAATTGAATGGAATTTTTCGGACTGTCTACAGCTACATACACTAATAGCTCTGGATCATCCGCTGGGGCAAACCCGATAAATGACACGATGTAGTCCCCGTCTTTATAACGACCATCCACCACTTTTTGAGCCGTTCCAGTTTTTCCACCTATCCGTAGGCCATCTGAAAAAGCATTTCGTCCAGAACCGTTGGCAACTACAGATTCCAACGCATGACGCACTTGTTTAGACGTTTCTTCACTAATAACGCGCCTTTTCAATTTTGGCTCGAATTCTTTTAGTAAGTTTCCCTCGGAGTCTTGTATCGCTTTAACGATATAAGGTGTAAATAGGTTCCCGCCGTTAATAGCGGCAGCAACAGCTTGAACTTGCTGAATCGGTGTAACTGAAATTCCTTGACCAAATGAAGTGGTCGCTTGTTCAACAGGCCCAAACGCTTCCTTAGTAAACAAAATTCCTTTCGCTTCACCAGCAATTCCAGATTCGGTAGATGCACCAAATCCAAACGAACGGATATAATGATCCAGCTTTTCACTACCTAATCTTTGACCCATCGTTATAAACCCGGGGTTACAGGAATTTTCTACTACTTCTAGGAACGTTTGATCTTTATGTCCTTCACGCTTCCAACAACGTAAGCGCGCATTGGCGACCATCGTATATCCTGGATCGTAAAAGCCTTCGTTCTCTAAATCAATCAATTTTTCTTCCAGACTAGCAGCCAATGTGACGATTTTAAACGTGGAACCAGGTTCATAAGTCATCCAAACAGGTAAGTTACGATTATAAATTGTCGATTCTGCAGTTTGGTAGTTCGCCGGATCAAAACCCGGAACAGATGCTAATGATAATAGTTCACCAGTTTTTGGATTCATGATAATAGCTAGTGCCTGGGTAGCATCATACTTCTCCATTGCTTGAATAAGTTCACGTTCTACAATTTGTTGCATTTTCAAATCAATTGTTAATAACAACGAAGATCCTTCTTTACCGTGTTCAAAACCATCCTCCACATGTGGTAAAGGTATTCCCTTAGCATCAGTAAACAATCTGATTTTATCACCGGCACCACTCAGAATCTCGTCATACGCATACTCAATCCCTGCTAACCCTTTACTGTCATATCCGGTGAATCCCAGCAATCGTGCTAATAAATCATCGTACGGATAATTCCTGACAAAATCGACACCTACATAAAGTCCAGGCACTTGAAGTTTTGTAATTTCATCCGCTTGCTCTTTTGTAATGTTTTTAGCTTCAGGTGCCAGTTTGACCATGTATTCTTTTTTCTTCATTTTCTCTTCTAATAGCTCTGGAGAAATCGATAGAATCTTTGCAATGGCAGGTATTGAATTTGTAATATCAGGATTTTGAGAAGGCATGAAATACAGTGTAGGCGCCAGTTTACTACCTACTACGACTTGGCCGTTGCGATCCATAATATTTCCGCGCATCGCTCCAAACGGTATTTCACGATCCCAGTTTTCTTTTGCTTTTTCTTTTACCCATTCATGTTTAATAATCTGCACATGAAATAGCTTACCTACAACGAGCAACATGCTGATGAAGAAAATGAGGAAAGCTGCTCGTAACCGTTTTTTCGACTGCATATCAATGAATGACCGCACAGACTCACTACCTTTGTTTTTCTACTAAGGTATGTGTAGAATATGCATGCTATTCATTAGCCACCAATGATTTGTTCTTCCTCATCTTCTGTTTGCTGTTCCTTGGATTTTTTATCATTGTATTGTTCTTCAGGAGTACGCATCTCGATGACGACTGGATCCGTACTGTTCACTTTAGTGCCTTCTGTTACACTTTGTCCTACGACATAGCCTTCACCGTTAATACGAATATCCAGGTTGGACAAGTGCTTATAGGACAATATCATTTTTTTAGACCAGCCTTTGAAGTCTGGAAGTGTTGTTTCCCCTGCCGTTTTCAACAACACGATCTCTCGTTCGACTAACTGTGTATCCGCTTTTGGAAGTTGTTCCGTTACAACTCCGCCTTCACCTATAATTACAGCTTCCAATCCGTCTTCCTGAATCGTCTCTGCTGCGGCTACCGCATCTTTTTCAACGTAGTCTTGCACAGTTACAACAGGTACTTCAGCTTCATTGTCAGGGGCAATATTCAAATACTTCAAGCTGTTTTCCATAATTGGATTGAATACTTTTGAGACTGGATCTGAACCTAACTCTCCTGACTTTAACTTTGGTTGCTGTACTGTTACATAAACTAATAATTGCGGGTCATCAATCGGAGCCATTCCAAGGAAAGAATATAGATAATTTCCGAACCCAGACATATATCCTTTACCTTCTTTTTTCGGAATTTCAGCCGTCCCAGTCTTCCCTCCTACTTCATAATTGGGAAGATAATATTTTTGTGCCGTTCCGTTTGGTGACGTAACTGTAGTCGCCAAAATTTCACGCACTTTCTTAGCAGTTCTAGCTGAAATGGGCTTACCACTTTCTTCTGGTTCGTGATTTTCCAATACTTTATCGGTATTCGGATCAATAATTTGATCAATGACGTAAGGTTTCATCATCACACCATCATTTGCAATGGCTGACGCTGCTTGAATCATTTGCAGCGGGGTAACTGTAGATCCTTGACCGTATGATGTAGTTAGGCGTTCAGCCGCATAATTATCCAATACGACGCCTTTAGCTTCATTAGGCAAATCAATACCCACGCGTTTTCCGAATCCGAAATCATGTACATATTCAATAAACTTACGATCGCCAATTCTTTCTAGTAGATAAGCCATCGCGACGTTGGAAGAGCGCTGTAATCCTTCTAGGTAAGTGATTGTCCCCCACCCTACTTGATTTACATCACGTATCGTCTGATCGTAAATTGTATAAGCACCTGATTTAAAGTACGCATCCGGATCCCATTTGCCTTCTTCAACCGCTGCAGCTAGAGTAAACATCTTCATAGGAGAACCGGGTTCAATCGTTTGCTCTACAGCGTCATTTAACCAGTTTTCCGTCAACCCTTCCCTTGTCATCGGGTCGAACGTCGGGCGCTGACTCATAGCTAAAATCTCACCAGTTTTCGGATCAGAAACGAGAACAAGCATTTTAGCCGGTTCATATTCCTTTTCTACTTGATCCATCGCTTCTTCCACAAAGTTTTCAATTGTTTTATCAATAGTTAGTTTGATCGTGTGACCATCCTTAGGGGCTTCCACCTGCTTATTGGCAGTCGGCAATACATATCCCCAGCCATCAGATAAATAATTCACTTTGCCGTTGACACCAGTTAATTGCTTATCATAGGTCTTTTCAAGCCCCATCTTGCCGGTAGTGACTACTTTATTATCTTCCGTCTCTACTTTTTGGGCAAACCCAACTAAATAAGATGCAAATCTGCCGTTTGGATAAAAGCGTTTCTTGCCTTCAACAAACAAAATTCCCGATAACTTTTTACTGTTGAGTTCTTCTTCCATCTTCAGAACGGTTTCACGGTTCAAATCTTTACCCGCACGCCCGAACTCAATTTGCCAAGTCCCTTCTTTGGCATTCTTCATTTTATCGTAAATTTCTTTTTCTTTTAACGGAATATATTTCGCTAGTACTTTGGCTGTTTCTTTATAATCCACTACATGATATTTTTTTTTACTATTGTTACTTGCCGCTTCGCTCAGTACAGCCACTACATGATAGCTTAATGTATCCGAGGCAATCGCCTGATCATTACGATCAACAATCGATCCACGATTGGCATACAGTTCCGCCTTCTTTTCATATTGATTGGCTGCTATTTTCGCCAGTTCTTTTCCATCCACTTGGCCTGTCAGCTGAATAAAAAGAATTCTGCCGAATAATATAAAAAAGAGCCCTCCGAATACTACAAACATTAGAAAGGCTCCCCACTGAAAGCGAAACTTCTTCATCGTCCAGGCACTACCTTGACATTACTTTCGTTAAGGTTCAGGCCGCTTTGCTGTGCTTTTTTCCAAATGCGCTCATGTGTTGATTTATCACTCACTTGGATGGACAATTCCGTATTTTGTTTTGCCGTTTCTTCTATTTCAGAATTCATCAATTGTACTTCTTTATTTACAGCGTTTAATTCAGAATGCGTCTGTAAAAGCATAGAAGAAGATCCAATGGTAAATGCTGCAAATAAAGTGAACAATATCTTTTCACCTTTGGAAAAACGTTTTTTTACGCGATGAACTACTGGTTGCTCTTTTTCAATTGGTTGAACGGTCTCTGGAGTATATGAAGTGTATAGTTTCCGTTGTTCTAGTCCCATGGTTAGATTCCCCTTTACTTTTTCTCTACAATCCGTAGTTTTGCTGATCTCGCACGTTTATTGTGCTCTATTTCTTCATCGGAAGGAATGATTGGTTTTCTCGTAATGAGTTTCAAATCTGGTTCCATTCCTTCAGGTACAATTGGTAAGTTCGGTGGCAACTCGGGCATAGACGTTGCTTCTTTAAAAATTGTTTTACATAAGCGATCTTCTAAGGAATGGAACGTAATCACACTGATTCTTCCTTTTTTACGCAATAACGTAATCGCATCTGTTAAAGATTGCTCCGCAGCTCCAAGTTCGTCATTTACTGCTATACGAACTGCCTGAAAAACGCGCTTCGCTGGATGACCGCCTGTTCTTCTTGCCGCTGCCGGTATCCCCATTTTAATCAATTCCACTAACTCCCCTGTCGTACGAATAGGTGCTTCCTGACGGGCTTGTTCAATTTTTCGAGCGATTTGCTTGGAAAACTTTTCTTCCCCGTAACGAAAAAATATTCTGACAAGATCTGCGTAAGACCATTCATTAATCACTTCATGCGCAGTTAATGGAGCTGTCGTATCCATCCGCATATCAAGCGGTGCGTCATGGTTATAACTAAACCCTCGTTCCGGAGTATCAAGTTGTGGTGAAGAAACGCCAAGATCATACAAGATACCGTCTACTTCAGTAATTCCTAACTTTGCTAATTCATTTTTTAATTGTTTAAAATTTGCATGAACGAAATATACTTGCGCTGCGTATTTTCTTAGTTTTTCCTGTGCAGCTTCAATAGCGATCATGTCCTGGTCAAAGCAAATTAATTTTCCATTGGATGAAAGAAGTTTTATTATTTCTTCACTATGACCCGCACCACCAAGTGTGCAGTCTACGTAAATACCATCTTCTTTTACATCTAAGCCTGTAACGGCCTCGTGCAATAAAACTGTTGTATGATTAAACAAAATTACACCGCCTGCTCTCAAAAATCAAAATCAATAAGGTTTTCTGCAATGTCATTAAACGATTCTTCTGATTCCTCGTAGTATGCAGCCCAAAGTTCTGCAGACCAAATCTCGATACGGCTAGAGACACCGATGATCATACATTCTTTTTCAATCTTAGCGAATTCGAGCAAGTTTGCAGGTATATTGACTCTCCCCTGCTTATCAAGACTTGCTTCCGATGCACCCGAGAAGAAAAAGCGAGTGAATGCCCGAGCATCTCGTTTTGTGACCGGCAACGCTTTCAATTTCTCTTCAAGCTTTTGCCATTCATCCAGTGGGTATCCGAATAGACAATTATCCAATCCACGGGTCAAAACAAAGCCCTCAGCTAACTGCTCTCTAAATTTGGAAGGAACTATGAGCCGACCCTTCATATCAATTGAATGTTGATACTCACCCATGAACATATCCTTCACCCCACTGTATGAAATAATGTACCACATCCCCCCACTTTCCTCCACCCAGTAGGCTGTTTTTCTTTGCTTATTTTTTAAAATGTGTCAATAGTACTTCTTTCTCTTTAATTTCGAGCAATTCCGTTTAATTTATTCATGAAACCAAACGTTTTTCAGACATTTTCAACGTATTAAAAAAGTTAAAGATAAAAAGATGTCTTTCGTATCATCAACAGACATTTTTTGTTAAGTTTATTAGTTATTCATAGAAAAGTTTGTCTTTTGGAAATGAGTTGCTTTTGATAAGTAGTTTGGGTGGGAGTATGTGACTTTTCCTTTGTGAGGCAGAAAAATAGTATACGTGTTAGGATTCTCCCTACAGAACCGGACGCTTTCCTGAGGGGACGCGGCGGACTCGCCAGAAGTACATTGGCGATTACGCCTGTCGTCCTGATCCTCCAGGAGTCGCCGGTTCTTCCGGGAGAATCCTTGAGTTTTTGTCGGGATGTCAGTTGGTGTTCGTCCAGAAATAGAGTGTGGTAAGTTCCGCTATCTAAATTCAAAAGCGGTCACATCATATTAAACAATTCTACTTGGTTTTCACCCCATACAAAGAGTGATCAAACTGTCTTGCCTACGCAAAGTACGGCTTGTGCTGTAAGACGATCGACTCCGGGAGGATCAAGGACGACAGGCGTAACCCGCAACGCACTTTTGCGGGGTCCGCCGCGTCCCCTCCGGAAAGCGTATCGTCTGGAAGCGCAAGCCGCAAGACACTCTAAGTCCGCCTCACTTCATCTAATCGACTGCTTTCATAAACGAGTAATATGAATAAATTATCCATAATATAGTTACCTATTAGGTGTAATTTTTTATTACACTCTATTAAAAAACTCCCACTCGATTGAGGGGGAGTAGTACAAATATAAATATAAAAGACCGAAGTTTATTTACTATCAATACTTATAAGTACACTACTTGATGAGATCCATCAAAACTATACGGTTGCTTTAGTAATTCTCCGATCAAGCTATCACCGTATTGGTTCATAAAAAAGTACGGAGAATACAGACGCTCTTGCAAAGAGCCATCCGGAAATAGTTGTTCATTCAGTACATTGTATCTGCTGTTTTGGACATCGTGTTTTAATAATGTTGATTGTTCTTTCTTTTTCTGCAAGTAATCAAATTGACTCGTATGAAATTGCAGATTTTTTTCGAGTATCGGCAACATGGAAGCATCTGTTACGTATAAGTGCTTATACATTTCTTCATACTGTTTTTCAAGTTGTTGCTTTACTTCTCTTATCATTTCAATAAATGTTTCATCTCGCTGGTCATCTAACCACTTTCGCTGAATTTCGGGCACTTGATGTGCAAGCACTTGAGTAATCGATAAATCTGTACGCTTCATCGCCTCTTGAGCTTGTCTTGTCACTAGTGTAATCGATAGTCTAGGAGCAACAACCGGTAATTTAATTCCAAGCGTATGAAAAGCTTGTCGCAACAATGACCAATAGGCAATTTCACCAGGGCCGCCTACAAAAGCTAACACCGGAAATACGAGATCTTGCATAAGAGGTCTTGTCGCTACGTTATTGCTTAAAAGCCACGGTTGTTCGATTGCTAATTGATGTATTTCTGTTTCCGTAAAAGATATTCCAGACTGTTCATTAACGAACTTACCATCCATTCTCTTTAGCAATACCCTTCCCGTCTCGTGAACGTAAAATAGATTAGCATCTGCTTCTTCAGACTCAATAGGTTTAGCATAGCCATGAGCATGCAATTTTTGTTCAGCAGCATAAATGCTCTCTGCTATAGTTGCGGAGTTTTCAATCATTTGTGAGAAGTATGGTGACTCTAGCTGACGCAACGGCTGGTACGCGGCATCTATCAACAGTAAGCCGTAATCAGCAAATAAGTGATTGATTAAAGACGTAAAGAAACCTGTATACGTACGCTGTTGTTCAACTGACTGCAATACCTCATGCATCAATTTCTGCGTGTAAGATGTCTCACCATATCCTTTGAAAATCTTTCGAATAAATGTAGACATTTCTTTCGCGTCATACACTGTATCAGAAGCCATTGTTTTCAAAATAATCGGCTGTTTAAATTGCCGTTTCATTGCTTTCCCCTCATAGGCGGTATATGTATGATTAATCTCATTTATATCATGATCTTCTCCAGCGATCCAAAATACAGGAACTACAGCTTTTCCGAAGAATTCTCTCTGCTGACGAGCTATTAATATAACAGTGATGGCTTTATGCACGGAATATAAGGGTCCCGTCATAATACCCGCCTGCTGCCCCCCAATGACGACCCACGCATCAGACGAAAGTTCTTCAATATGTTGAGAAGCGAGTGGAGAGATACCGAACGGCTGCATATATTGCTCTATTACTGACGCTAGTTCGCGTCTTTGAAATGAACGAGTAGCTAATTCTTTTGCTCGTTCCTCATATCCAGCAGCCGTTACTTCATAATCAAAAAAGCTATGTACGAATTCAGGATCATGTATATAAGATTCCATTAATTTATTCTTTTTCGGCAAATCTATTGTGTCCAAGTGCATGTCAGAAACTCCTTTATGTCGAATACTACGGCAAGTATATCACCACAATCAAATAGGTTGAATTGATACGCTTACCCTATTTAGTGATTTGTAAAATGATACCTGTAATAATTAACACAAAATAAGCGCCTGTCAAAAGTAAAAAGTACGCCCTCCATGCTTTACATAGAACAAGAATCATACGAAACTCTTTCGCTTTAGAACGTTCAATCGTTGCCAAAATAATAGCGACAATACAAAATGCGGCTACTATATAAAATACAAACCATTGATCCCAAATAGCTCTAAGAAGAATCAAAACAGTTAATACTAAAAAGGGAGTTGTTAAATCTACGGCAAAACCAAATCGTTTAGACTTTTTCACTCGGATTTTTTTTGCGATTATTAATAGTAAAACTAAAATTACGAACGGAAATAATAATAATCCGCTAAGTATAGTAATCATCATTCGTTATATTCACTCCTATTTAATCCGATTAACATCGTCTCCAACATTTGTAGCATAGGCGCCTGTCTTTGTCTTTGATAAATTCTGCTTAAAACAGAGGTAACAATGGTTTCAATTTCCATAGCATTCCCTTTCAATCGATCGACCAGCATCGATGATTGATTATTCGCTGTCTTGCGGCACACGTTTTCGATATCTTTATAACATAAAACATCGTCAACTTCTGGAAAGCTATCTAATAGTTCTTTACATACTTGCTTAAACAGCAAATGAAATGAAGAATTATCCAGCAACTGACCATTCGTAATTTGTAAAATTGCCGTTAATGGATTAATCGCACAATTGATCAGCACTTTTCTTAAAAGCAACTTTTCAGAATCCTGTTGGACCAATACAGGAAAATCTTTCAACTCCATTGCTTGTAACCACTCGATATACGGTGCTATTTTTTCATTCATTGCAATGATCATGGAACCGACACCATTATGCCGCACTGTATAATCATTCACTCTTTGCGCTCCGTGCTCTACCGTTGCAAACGATATATACCCAAGTTTGTATTGATTTATAATCGATACATGACCTATACCATTTTGGATAAAAAGTAAGTGCGGTTGTTTCGGAAGTGTACTGATTTTTTGTAAAACATTATGTAAGTCATCGAATTTCACTGCAATAATCCATAATGCATCCGTTGGCAATTCTTCTGCATCGACGACAGCTTGCACACGGAAAACAGAATCAACGCTGTTGTCAGATAATCGTAGTAAACGTTTATTTAGTTGCTCTGCCTGTTCTTCTCTGCGTACCCAAAATGTAACATTCGCTTGTTGTTGCGCTAGAAAGGATCCAATCAATAACCCTATTGAACCACCACCCACGATTACAAACTGCATACTTTTCCTCCTTAAAAAAAGAGACCTGAAGAGGTCTCTCTTGTTTGATTCTATTATACAGGATATACAGGGTGTTTTCTTGAAGTTTTTTTGATTTCTTTCGTTTCATAGTAAGCAAATCTATCAGCTAGCACACTACGAAGTTGATTCGGCGCTACAATTTCATCAATGATTAACTCTGACGCCATTTTATAAATATCGATTTCACGTTTATATTCTTCAATTTTTTCTTTACTATATGCCATTTTCTCTTTAGGATCCATAATGGCTTCAATTTTATTGGAGTAAACTGCATTCACTGCAGCTTCTGGACCCATTACGGCTATTTGAGCTGTTGGAAGAGCAATGCAGACATCCGGTTCAAACGCCGGCCCTGCCATGGCATATAAACCTGCTCCATAGGCTTTACGCACGACAACAGAAATTTTTGGTACGGTGGCTGAGCTCATGGCCATAATCAGCTTGGCGCCATGTCGAATAATCCCTTGTCTTTCAACTTTCGTTCCTATCATGAACCCGGGGACATCAGCCAAAAATAATAACGGGATGGAAAACGCATCACAAAGCGTAATGAATTTTGTCACTTTATCCGCTGAATCAACGAATAGTACACCGCCCTTTACCTTAGGCTGATTAGCAATTATACCGACTGGTCTTCCGTCTATACGAGCAAGTGTAGTAATGACTTCAGGAGCAAATAACTTTTTAATTTCGAATGAACTGTCTTCATCCACTAATTGATCGATCGCTTCATACATATCAAACGGCGCATTTTGATTTTCAGGAATAATTTCTTCTAAAGAACGGCCCTTTTTCGCATCTTGCACTTTCGTAATCCTACTGGGTGCCTCATGATTAGCAGGGAAATAAGATAAATATCTGCGAGCTTCAGAAATTGCCTGCTCTTCACTCTCCGCCAGCACATCACCGCAACCACTCACTGTACAATGCATTCGAGCGCCGCCCATTTCCTCAAGTGTCACTTTTTCGCCTATTACTTTCTCAGCCATTCTTGGCGATCCCAAATACATGGAGGCATTTCCTTCCACCATTATGACGATGTCACAAAATGCAGGTATATACGCTCCGCCAGCTGCAGAAGGTCCAAATAAAATACACACTTGTGGAATCATTCCGGATAAACGTACTTGATTATGAAATATCCGGCCTGCGCCTCTTCGGTTTGGAAACATTTCCAGTTGATCTGTTATTCGGGCACCCGCGGAGTCTACTAAGTATAATAAAGGCACACGTAACTTTTCAGCCGTTTCCTGAATACGAATAATTTTTTCAACTGTCCGCGCTCCCCAAGAACCTGCTTTTACTGTTGAATCATTCGCCATTACACATACTGTTTGACCGCCCACTTTTCCCGTTGCCGTAATTACACCGTCTGCTGGAAGATCGCTTGCCTCACAGTTGGCAAATTTTCCGTCTTCTACATACTGACCTTCATCGAATAATAATTCCAATCGGTCTCTGACAAATAATTTTCCTTTTTCTTTTAATTTCTCATGATATTTTTTTGCACCACCCGCTAAGACGCGCTCAGTAATTTCTTTTAATTTTTCGTTATATGCTGTTTTTGTAGTATTGTTTGTCAAGCATTTCTCCACCTTTCGTTACGACTGGATTGTGACTACTACATCTTCTTCATTTACAAAATCGCCTTCTTGGCCGTTAATCGCAGCAATTGTACCATCCACTTCTGCTTCTAGCGGAATCTCCATTTTCATCGACTCTAAAATAACAACGACTTGCCCTTTTGTAACTGAGTCCCCTACTTTCACGTCTACTGAAAAAATAGTACCTGCCATTGGCGCTTTTACTTCTTGCATACGATCACTCCTCAACTTGTAATGGTCCGACTTTTACTAAAACGTTCTTACTGTAAGTGTAGCTTATTTCTGAAACCGTTTACAACTGAAATACATAGAAGACCCCGATAGTATATGCTGACCGGGGTTCAAACTTTACTTTGTTTTAGTTAGAAATCTTTGAACGGCTTCATGGTGCGCATCACTTTCCCATAAAATTGAACAAACACGCGCCTCATCTTGCATTGCTTGCTCAAGATTATTCGTGTCCCATTTTCTCATTGCGATAGATTTATACGCACGATGCACATTACGATGGACTTTTATCATGGGAGCTAAAAATTCTGCAAGGGCATTCTGTGCATCCCCTTCAAATATTTCAGTTACCCAACCGATTTCCTTAAGTTCTACTGCTGAATGAACGCTCGCTCTACTAGTGAGTAAGAGCAACTGATCATGCGGTGCATTCTTCTCGAATAATAAAGTAGCACCGCCCCAACCCGATGTAATGGCAAGTGTACCTTGAATGAACCCCACTTTCGCATGCGAAGCTACGAGACGATAATCACATGCAGACGCCAATTCACAACCACCGCCCACCGCTGCGCCGTTTACTAATGCAATAGTCGGCATCGGCAATGTAGCAATTCGGTAAAGTATACGGGCTCCTCTGCTCAACATCGGCCACGCATCATCAGCAGTCTGAAAACCGTGAAAGTCACTCAAATCTCCCCCGGAACAAAATGCAGCATTTCCTTCTCCTGTAATAACTGCGAATGAAATCTCAGGATCATCTTGGATTTGATCTAAAAAACTTTCCAAACCTTCCATAATGTCATAGTTCACAGCATTTCGCATAGCGGGACGCTGGATTGTAAAATAAGCAACTGATTGTTTAATTACGATAGAATAAGACATATCATTTCCCCCTTTTTATAGTAGCATACCATTTTTATGTAAAACAAAAAAGACTACCTTGAGCCATGGTCTCAAGGTAGTCTTTTAAACGGTAGACTCAATTATTCGCCTACAACGTCTTTTCCTTTGTAGTGTCCGCATGATTTGCAAACGTGGTGTGCCAATTTCATTTCGCCACAGTTGTCACAAGTATTCATACCTGGAACTTCAAGTTTCAAATGAGTTCGACGCAAGTTTTTCTTCGTTTTAGAAGTTCTTCTCTTTGGTACTGCCATTTTGGGGGCACCTCCTTATAAGTGTTTACTCTTTATCGGATTCAAAAAAATTAGCCAATCCCGCTAAGCGAGGATCCACTGTTACATCTGCTTCCAGCCGTTGCGCTTCCAATTCTTCATCGGTTGTATAGGACCACCCTTTACCTTCTACTTGTTGCATATCATCTGCTGACTCGCAAAATACTTGCAACGGAATTTCCAGTAAAATAAGTTCTTCCAACACAGGCGTAAAATCGATAACTTCCCCTTCAACTGGATGAATCTCGTCATCATATTGAAGTGTCTCTTCGTCCCAACTGAATTGTTCAATTGAATCTATGGAGAATGGAAAATCGACGTCTTCCCACGTACGTGCACAAGGCAGTGTCATTGAACCTTCTAGCCGAAGCTGGCATGTTAACTTTTTTTCACCAATTGAACATGTTCCACTTACTCGAACAGGCTGAATTGCCCTAATTTCTCCATTCCGCATTTTAACGGAATCTAAATTTACTACTTCGTCAAGCAGTAGCGGGCCTTGCCTATGTTTCCGTAATTGATGAATGGACCATTTCATGTCTATCACCTCAAGACAACAATGTTGATTATAGTATTTAAAATTAAGGATGTCAAGATATTTTCTTGTCACTTGAACAAGCTTAACGTTATAATTCATAATACACAAGTACAAAGGGGGATTCCATTGATAGCTACCGGAATTGTAGTTGAATATAATCCATTCCACAATGGTCACTTATATCATTTACAACAAGCAAAAATGCAAACGAATGCAACTGTAATAATAGCAGTTATGAGCGGGCAGTTTTTACAAAGGGGAGAACCTGCTATTGTCGACAAATGGACACGGGCGCGAATGGCTCTGGCAAACGGAGCAGATCTTGTCATTGAATTGCCTTATGCATTTGCTACCGCACATGCTCCACAATTTGCTAAAGGTGCAATCGAACTTCTCGATGCGCTTCATTGTAACTATTTCTGCTTCGGCAGCGAAGAAGGATCGATCGCTCCTTTTACAAACAGTTTGGAATTGATGGATACTTATTCAACAATCTATGAACGAACGATACAGGATGCGATGGCAGAAGGTTTAAGTTATCCAAAAGCATTGCAAGCGGGCTATGAAATGATTGCACGCAAAGCAGATGTATCGTTGGCTGATTTATCGGAACCGAATAATATTTTAGGTTTTCACTATATGCAGGTTGCTCGTAATATCCAGTCCTCTATGATTCCAGTCACAATTTCACGTAGAGGTAGTCATTATCACGATGACATATTGCCAAAAGACACGATTGCCAGCGCAACAAGTATACGCGCTAAGCTAATGCACAGCCATCAACTGCAAGATGTAGAAAACTTTATGCCGCCTTCTTCTTTTCACTTGCTACAAGATTGGACGGCTAGACACGGTTTTCAAAGTTGGGAGCGCTTATACCCTTTCTTACGTTATACTATTCTTCGTGAAGAGCCGCCACGTTTAGCGGAAATAGCTGATGTTACCGAAGGCATCGAATTTACATTGTGTAAAGCAGCAAAAGAACAGGCATCTTTCCAAGATTTCATGCACGCCGTCAAATCTAAACGCTATACTTGGACGAGAATTCAACGTATGCTCGTTCATATTTTAACCGGTTATCAAAAATCTACCCGGAAACAAATTACTAGCCCTTCGTACATTCGACTGCTCGGTATGTCTGAGATGGGCAGAACTTATTTGCGCACGATAAAAAAAGATTTGGCTTTGCCTGTAGTAAGCAGAGTGGCATCCTTATCCGACATTTCATTGGATTTAGACAGTAAGAGTACAGATATTTATATGTGCGGCATTCAATCAGCACCCCCACCCGGTCTTGATTACCGGATGCCCCCTATTATGTTATGACAAATCTGTTAATTATCCAAACAAAGGAATGGGCTTTTGGAATGAGGTGCTTTTGACAAGTAGTTGTAGAGGTCTTGTCCACAAGTCAGTTCGTGCTCGGTCAAAAGTTGGAGCATGTCAAATGACGCTTCCTTTTGCGGTGCTGAAAAGTAGTGTGCGTGTTAGGTTTCTCCCGAGAGAAACCGGACGCTTTCCTGAGGTAACCTGGAAGCGCAAGCCGCAAGACACTTCAGTTCAGCCTTACTCCATCCAATTTTCATAGTCAAAATCGTTTTAAACTAAATGAATGAGAAAGTTATACATAATTCGGTAAATTAACAAGCTTGTGTTATGAATTATTTCTGTTCGAGTTGTTCCAGAAAGCGCAGCGCGTCATCTATAGTTTTCACTGGAACAATTTGCATGGATGTACCGAGTTGACCAGCAGTAGCCTTCGCTTCTTCATAATTAGAAACAAGCTGCGGATTTTTCTTTTTCACTTCAGCGGGCAATTCATCGTCAGGCGCAAAGAAGATTTCGATGTCCTGGCGATCTGCCGCCATCACTTTAAAATCAATTCCTCCAATACGTCCAACCGATCCATCTTCAAGCATCTCCCCTGTTCCAGCGATATTATATCCTTTCGTCAAATCCTCATCTACTAATCGATTCATCAATTCTAACGTAAACATTAAACCAGCTGACGGTCCTCCAATGTCTTCTGTATGAATATCTACTTTCGGTTCAGTCTCTAAAACGATTTGTTCTTCAAATTCAATACCCAACCCCACACGCTTAGTCGTTCCTGGCAGTTCCTTTAACTCAATCGGAATGTATATGATCTGTTCGCCGCGCTTGACCTGCAAATCTACTTGCCGTCCTGCAGGCTTTGTACCAATTTCATCAATGAATTCTTGCGTAGTATCTAGCTCTTTCTGGTCAATCGTTTGAATTAAATCCCCTACTTGTAACTTTCCCGCCGATGCACCGTCAGGCAGTACACCTACAACGAATACTCCTTCGAAAATTCTTTCGATTGGCAATTTGGTTTTGTCAAAAGCTACTGAAATAGCATGTGCTTTCGAATCAGTCATTAATTTCTTCTGACGAATTGCATATTCCTCATCACTTTCGCCATGTCGTCTCACTTTTGCTGCAGGCAACAATTTCATTTTGTCCGTGAAATTAGAATAAGCATAGGTGACAGGTGTTGCTTTACCGATAGCGATTGTCATTAAACTAAAAGTTCCCTGGTCGTTTTCATCGCCTCCCACCACTTCAACAAGCGGTGCCAAATCGTATGCACCACCCGGGCGAGAAATATACATATCTAAAGGATAAAGTCCAAGAACCGCCACCAGAACAAGGACAATCGCCAATAGACTCCATTTACGCATTTTCATAAAAGCACACCTCCATTAATAGCCTGTACGAATCCAACATATATATTACGGTAGATTTCATGAGAGTTCAAAAAATAGAAAGGAGGATGTCGGATGCTACGCATATATACTATCCGCCGCATCTCGCTATGGTAAACGTGACAATCATTTGGGCATTAATCATTTTATTTATCATCCAGCCTGATATTGCGCATGAAGGCGCTGTTGCGGGTGCACAATTATTCCTCCACGCATTATTACCTTATTTATTGCCTTATATTATTTTAACTCAATGGCTATTAAAAATGCCTTCTAACCGTCTTCAAAAGAACCGGTGGGCTAAATACATAAAAGCTTATGTGCTCGGTTCATTCGGCGGTTTTCCTGTAGGAGCGGTAACGGTTAGTGAAATGAAAAAAAGTGGTGAATTGTCTTCCAGAGAAAGTAGTTTACTACTGGCGGCTTGTCACGCGCCCGGCCCTATGTTCATTATCGGTTTTGTAGGTAATGAATTATTCGGTAGTGTAGCGGATGGATGGAAACTTCTACTCGCCATACATGTAGCAAACATCGCATTTTTTTTATTATCTCTTATTTTTTTACAAAGTACACCGCAATCTTCTTTACCACAAACAGTTTCACATAATCCAAAAACGTCTCCACTGTTAAGTTCCATTAAGGATAGTTCATCAGTCATTTTATTAGTCGCAACAACTGTAATTTTTTTCTCTTCCTTAGGAAACGTTCTTTCTCATGTAGTATCCGCCATTTTTCCTGTCGACATGGATATCACAAAAACCTTATTACTAGCCATCTTTGAAATGACTTCAGGCGTACAAGCGGCTACAGAACACTTCAGTGGAACGATTATTTATCCTATACTCATTGCGGCAATCCTTTCGATTAACGGTCTGAGCATCCATATGCAAGTCATGACGCTCGCAAAAGGAGCCGGCATTAGCTTACTGCCATACATCGTCGGAAGAGCCTGGAACATAGCTCTCGTGCCTCTCCTATTCTTTTGGATTTATTAAATAAACAAAATGGATTCTCGCAACGGACGAGAACGGCTAGTAACGTAAGAAACAAAGCCTGTTGATTATCCAAAGAAAGGAATTGGCATTTGGAAATGAGGTGCTTTTGACTAGTAGTTGTAGAGCTTATGTATTGTTTAGGATTCTCCCGAGAGAACCCGACGCTTTCCTGAGAGTCCGTCGCGCTCTCTCTGGAAAGCGTATCGGCTGGAACGAAACGTAACGACATTCCCTACCTCTCCCACCACTTTCATTCGTTGAATCCTAAACCTTCAGAACCATAACTTCCCAGTCAGCATATCCACTCACTTTAAAAATAACAACCAACAGATGACTCGTTTCCATAAAAAAGAGGTCATCACAGAAAATCAGACGTTACTGACTTCCAGGACAGACCCCTCACATAGCACTACTCCATCACTTACTAAATTTTTCTATCAACGCTTGATTTACATGGGATGGCACTAACGACGAAACATCTCCACCATAACGTGCCACTTCCTTTACAATACTAGAACTCAAGAAAGAATATTGACTCTTAGTCATCACGAAAAAAGTCTCAATACTTTCATCTAGCACTCGGTTCATCGACGTAATCTGCATTTCATACTCAAAATCTGAAATAGCCCTTAAACCACGGACAATAACCGAAGCATTGATTTGATGTGCATAGTCAATCAGCAAGCCTGATGACGAATCGATAGTCACATTATCGTACTGCGATGTAATTTTATGTATTAAAGCAATTCGCTCCTCCACCGTAAACAAAGGCTGTTTAGATGAATTATTCATCACCGCCACGTGCACTTCCGGAAACGTCCTAGCCGCTCTCTGTATTATATCTAAATGTCCATTCGTCACCGGGTCGAAACTCCCTGGTACGATTGCAATTTTTGACATACTGTTAGCCTCTTTTCTCATAAATGGTAATAGCTGTGCTTCCATAGACTGCAGAACTTTTCTGTTGATACATTTCATATCGTTCCGGCAACACTACTCGCTTTTCATGTTCACACACAATAGTTGCCTCTTCCGCCAGTAGCCCTTGTTGAACGAGATCCAAAATCACATCATAGTACGTCTCTTCTGCATATGGCGGATCAACGAATAATAAATCAATCTTCACACTTTTTTGCTGTAAGATTGTGACTGCTTGCCTAGCATCTTTTCTTTCAATATGTATTTGATCACCCAGTCGACATTTTTCAACATTCGCTTTAATAATAGCACATGCTTTTGAGTTCTTTTCAAATATGACTGCTTGTTCCATTCCTCTAGACAGAGCTTCAATAGCGATGGAACCACTGCCGCCAAATAACTCGACAACGATTCCCCCATCAAAATATGGACCGATTTTATTAAACACAGATTCTTTCACTTTATCCGATGTCGGTCTAGTATTTGTGCCAGGTAATGATTTTAGTGGCGTGCCTTTTCTGGAACCGGAAATGACTCTCACTCTTTCTCCATCTCCTTTATCAGCTTCTCAATTTGTTCAATTTCAATGGATTGCTCGGTTTTTTCGATAAGTACTAAAAATATACGTCTAAACCAATTTTCATCAAAATACAATGTCTGATTTATATAAGCATAAGGCTTTTCCTTGTAATCAAATTTGCGTTCATTCATAACATAAAATGGTTGAATTTTAGAAAAACGATACGTACGTTTCGGACTTTCAATATAGATTGACTGTTCATTCGACGTGAGCTGATATCCCATCCTTGTCAACAACGCTTCAGCCGGATAATAAC
This sequence comes from Sporosarcina sp. PTS2304, assembly GCF_003351785.1. Classification (GTDB taxonomy): domain Bacteria; phylum Bacillota; class Bacilli; order Bacillales_A; family Planococcaceae; genus Sporosarcina. Next base: position 479,507 of record NZ_CP031230.1, on the reverse strand, counting down.
TTTTACCGTTCTCGACTACAACTTTCGCTGCTGGCGCTAGTTCACTGTCAACCAGCACTTTTCGTGGATCTAACAATAAAAAAGGATAAGAGAACTGCTGCTCTCGAATTGTTTTTTGGAAAAATTGCGATTCAAAGCCCGTTATGCCTAATAGAAGAGAATCCATTTTTTCCGCAGATAACTTATGTCCGATTTCACTGTGAATTTTTTGCCGGAATGACTCATACTGTTCTTCCGAAAGAGATTCTTTCAATCGTTTATATACTGATTGCTCTGCCTTTGTGCCAACCGCTTCGTCAGCTAAAAGTGAAGCCAGTATGCTATTCATCGAAGGCTCATCTGCTAAAAGTGTGAAGCGAGATTGAACACTCATTCTTGCTACCTGTTTCAGCACTTGATTCATCTGATTACTCTTCTCCACGATGAATCGTTGTGCATATAAAGGTTGGTTGCGTGGAGACAGGACGACACTTACATGCTTGCCGCCAACCGCTTCCAACATGTTCTTCATTTGTTCAATTTGCTTTTTTTCTATATTTGTACCGTAAACTGTTAATTTATTTGATGAATACGCTAGCGGAACAGCTTCCGGTTGCCAATATAATTCATTTACAAAGCCTACACCGCGATACAGTCGATACGTTATTCGCTCTTTGTCTGCTGTGCCTACCTGTTCCAAGCCATTTATCCACATACCGCCTATATTTTGTTCGTCAGTCATATGAAAGACTGTTGTCAACGGCTTGGCGTCTTTTAATACGACAAATGGATTCTTAAATAATTTACGACTCGTTAACGGTTCTTTTTTAGGCAATTTGTACGTAATGGACTGCTGATCACGTTCTCCCTCATCAAATGCAATAGTAGATTCATTTAACCGCGAGCAAGAAGCAGATCCTTCCGTCAGGCATCCGTGATCTATACTACCTTTTGGCCAAATGATTTCATATCTATCTGCAGACAAATTATAAAAATGATGGCGGATGTACAATCCATCTGACCGATTGATGACTTCTATTTCTTGGCGGTAATTCTTCACATGCTCATTGTCATCATTCGCATTGGCAAATTGACTGTAATGTAAATAAATGAGCCCCCCGTTGACCGCTGCCAAAAGAAATAAAATCCTCACTATAGCTTTCAAAGTACAACACCTCATCACATGGTATGATGGTTACGAACCACTACTACTTGCTTGAAAGGAAGCGCTTGATTATGATCCAACAACGTTTTATTGAACTTGGGGAAGGATATAGTGACATTTATGAATTATTCGAATTAATGTCTACAAATTCCCGTAGAATATTTAAAGCTTACGTGTTCTCTTCTAAAGATGGAGAAAATGAGAAAGTTTCTATCGCTGTTTCTTTTACACCTGCTACAGCAGATAGTCATTTTATGCCCATTTATATATGCAGAGAAGGAATTAAGCTGACGGCAGACAAACCATCTAAACGCTATGAATTGTTTATAGAACATGCCAAGTCCTTACACATCCAGCCTGTCCGATTAGAAGTGAAACATTCTTCCCTGTTTCCCGAAACTCAACTGTATTATCAATACGTCATCGGAGTTTTACGTTTGAATCACTTACTGCCCCCACTTCAATAATGCAAAGAGTACGATTATAAACCTGTTTTATAATCGTACTCTTTTGCTTTGTCCGGCTTGGCATTTTCATATACCGTGCTAACAAATGGGCGTTCTGAACGTATTACTTTCTTCACAGCAGATAAACGCTCTAATTTACTAATAGTTCCTTCTATTTCATCCATATCACAATAAAGGACAACATATTTCATTCTTTTAGAAATATAATGAACATGCCCAAATTTTCTTAATGATTTTGCTTGTTTTAAATGATGGAGATAGACAATTATTCCTTGTCGATCAATCATAATTCTCCCCCTCTTTCTTACTTCATACAATACCATAGGTGAGAAAAGACCTGCAACCTTGCATATGGAATGTTCGTATTATATTATTATACGCTAGAAACGTCATTCTTTGTCGTACGATTATCATTCTTCAATGATTGCGTACCATCTGATGAATAGGGTACACTAAGTTAGATATTTGTCTTCTTTCATTTGGTTCTGAATGAAAGGCATTGCATGTAAACCAGCTACTGAGGAGGTTTTTTAAAGTGGGCAGGAAAACAAAAGTTGCTTTAACAGTAGGAGCTGCTAGTGTAGCTGCATGGGCGGCTTCTAAAGTAGTGGTTAAACCAGAGCCGCGAGCTGAAAAAAAGGCGCTACAATTTTCTGAAATAGCGATAGTAGCAGATGTAAATAGTACTGATAACTCTTCTGATCAATCACTTTCATCATACACACACGCAGCTGATTTGGGTGTTCACGGGTTAGTAGTCGATGTCCAGTTAACAAAGGATGAAGAAATAGTAGTGGTACCGTGCCTTGATCTTTTATACTCAATCGAAGTTGCAGACTATACACTAGCCGAAATAAAAGATGAATTGGATGTAGAAACTGAGTCATCGGAATATTCTGCAACAACTACTTCTGCACAAATAATTTCTTTACGTGAACTTTTAGAAAAATTCCCTCAATTACTTGTTATCATTTCTATAAGTGACTCTCCTGATACATATGAGGGTAGTTTGATTCCTTCGAAGTTATGGCGGTTACTTAAAGAGATGGATGCTGCAGAAAGAGTAGTGATCACGAGCATATACGATGAACAAATTGACCGTTTTAATTTATACGCTCAAAACTCCGTTGCGCTAGGTGCAGGTAATGAAGAAATAAAAAAAGCTTACGTTGCATATAACAGTGGATTTGGACACTTATACAAACCAACTGCTGATTTATTCTGTGTCCCCGAAAAGTTCGGTTTATTTCCAGTCCCTTCGGAAGGATTCGTACATTTCCTCCAACAGTTAAATATTTCCGTGTTTTATGAGATATCTGATGCTTCAACAATGCAGAAGTTACATAAACTGCATGTTGACGGATTCATTACACATACACCCGAAGAGGTATTAACTTTTTGTAATGCTAATTAGGGACTGGGGCATAACATGCAAAAAGCGTAAAGGACATTTGATCCTTTACGCTTTTTGCGTGTTGCTGTTAGTAACTTTGCACAGTAGAGTGTAGCAGAGCGGAAAGCGTGTCTTGTAGAGCGCAGGGGAACGGACTTTATTTTAGTTTCCCTGTCTTTTTCATGTAGCTACTCAAGCGGAGCAAGAGCAACTACCGCCTGAACCGCATCCGCCACCACATGAAGTATTAGTAAAAGCGCCATCGCCTGCAGGAACTTTCACCGCATCTGAAACGGATTGGCCTATCAGCCTGCCGATCTCATCTAAAAGTGACTGGACATCATTCTCCGCTAAACGTAAAGCAGCTACTTCTTCTCTCAAATCTAAGGCTCTTTTTTGAAGTCTGATTTCCTTCATAATTACCTTATAGTCCGGGTGGTAACGTCCAAAGCGTTGAACGTCCTCATATTGTTCTTTCATTTTATTAAATGCAACGATCTGCTTCCGTAGATCCTCATTTGAATACACTTGGTCGTATGCGTCACGATAGGTTTTTACAACCTCAGAACGCAGCAGCATATCGGAAAGTTCTTCCGCCATATCGATGACTCGCATCCATTCATCCGTCATCATCATAGATTGCCGCACCTCCTATCCGTACTATCATAACAAAAAATCTTTCATTCGACTATTCATTAAGAATAATCGTTGTCGGAGTTGCGTTCGTTCAAAGCATGTTTCACTTCTTCTACATCGGAAAATGGAAGTATATCATTGCCAATCTGCTGCGTTTGTTCATGACCTTTTCCAGCAACTAATACGATGTCTCCATATTGCGCTTTACGAATAGCGTAGCGGATCGCATATTTTCGATTAATGAATACATCAATTGGCGTCGAAAAACCGGTTGTTCCACATAAAATGTCTAAAATGATTTGTGCAGGCTCTTCTGATCTCGGATTATCCGAAGTTACAATCACATGTGAACTGTACTGTGCTGCGATTGCCCCCATTTGCGGTCTTTTGTCACGATCACGCTCTCCTCCGCAACCGAAGACGGTAAGTATGTTTTTTTCCTCATCATGTAATGCCGCCAATACGACTTGCAGCGCGTCCGGCGTATGAGCATAATCCACGTATACATCAATACCGTGCTGTGATTGCTTCTGCATCCTTCCGGCAGGTAAACACAAAGACGACACAAGTGGTTGAATTTCATCGATTGTGTACCCAAGTGCATTCAGTGCACAGCATGCAGCTCTGGCATTTATTTCATTATGTTTACCAGCTATACGAATCTCAAGCGTTTGCTGCTCGCCGTTTATATGATTTTGACCAAAATAGATGGGGGGCACAGTCATTTCCTTCCCTATTTCGAAACAAAGTAAATCATCTTCATTTACAATCATTTTTTTAGATAATGTAAATAATCTTTTCTTTGCTCGAATATAAGACTCTTTTCCCCCGTGCTCTTCATAGTGATCTACACCAATATTTAACAATATGCCAATCGCTATCGGACAATGTGCCAAGCGGTTACCTTCTAATCCCAATGACGAAGCTTCCAGAATTACGTGTGTAACTCCGCGCTCTGCACATTCTCGCAAAAGAGGGTGCAATGTTTCCGCCGGCATCGTTGTCAGCGAATCTTCTATCGTTTTGTATAATTTCCCATTTACATAAATTCCTGTCGTCCCTATAATCGCTACACTTTTTCCAACTGTCTGTAGCATTTGACCAATAAAGTGACTGACGGTTGTTTTCCCATTCGTTCCCGTGACTGCAATAATCGTCAATTCCTCACCTGGATATCCCGACAACTTGGCACTTGCATAAGAAATAAATAAGGAACTATCTGGTACAACCAACACAGTTACATCAGTTGGAATACGCGACAAGTCTAGATTCGTTCGATCAATAATAATCGTGTTCGCACCATTTTCAAGTGCTTCCTCCATATATTCCGCTCCGTCTAGCCTTCTGCCTTTCCTGACTACAAATATATATCCTTTCTCAATTCTGGCAGATGATTCACTAAGTCCACGAATCGTTTGTCGAATCGATCCTTGCAACACTGTACACGGCCAATCTTTTATTAGCTCTGATAAAAGCAAGGTCTCTCGCCCCTTCCCGAACATTTTATCTACCGCAGAATATAATAAAACGAAGTATAAAGTATCTTATGAAAGGTGTAACAAGAATGTCACGAGAAAGTTGGGATTCTATGATTATCCAAAAATTCGGCGGAATTGCTATGCGGAATCAGCAACAACGTGCGAAGTGCATTCAACATATTCAGCGAGCTTTATTGAAATATGAGGCGGTAGTCGTTGTAGTTTCTGCTATGGGGAGAGGTCCGGATGCATACTCAACCGATCAATTGCTTAACGTTACAGATGCTTTTGCAAACTCTGGAGAAGCGCGGGATTTGGCTGCTGCATGCGGAGAATTAATATCAGCCGCTGTTCTGTCTGCAGAATTAAGTAAAACAGGGGTGGATAACACGATTGTCTATGGACAAAATACAGGCATCCGTACTACTGGCGATTTTTGTAATGCAACTATTGAAAAAGTCAATACGAGTCATTTGTTGGAAACATTACAAAACCATTCTTGTTTAATCGTTCCAGGATTCCAGGGAATGAATAAACAAGGGCAATTTATGACATTAGGGAGAGGCGGCAGTGATTTAACCGCTATCGCTTTAGCTGCAGCGTTGCAAGCGAGCCATGTAGAGTTTTATAAAGACGTTCCTGCGGTCATGTCAGCCGATCCACACAAGACCACGCACTACAAAGCATTCGATAGATTAACATTTGATAAGTTTTTACCACTACTCGATTGCAGTCGACCGATCATACAGAAGAAAGCCGCAAAATATGCAAAAAAAATGCAATACCTCTTCACATTCGAGGCATTGCATCTGAGAAAGAAGGGACGTGGATCCTTCCTTAGTCTTCTTCCGTTGTTTCAATCGTCTTATTGTGAGCAATAAAGGATTGAGTGTAATATTTGTTATACACGCCGACTCCAGTATGTGTAAATGAAGGATTCAATAAAACGTCTCTGTGCTTTGGAGAGTTTAGCCAACCATGCACAGTTTCGATTGCGTCAATATAATTAAACGCTGTATTCTCACCTGCTTTTGCACTAGTAATTCCAGCAGCTTTTAAACGATTCGAAAATAGTTCTGTGGTACGTTCAGCGTGTGAGCTATATTTTTGAAATATCATTTCTTGGCTATGCTCCCAAGACAGCGTAGCCAATTTTTCACTTTCTTCCAGGACAGGGAGATTGTGTTCCTCTCGTATTTGATTTGTTAACTCCAGCGTCTGTCTTTCCATCGACCGATCTACTTCTGTTTGTACTGTGGAGGACGGTTTTGGCGCCTCGATTATCTCACCTAAATAAGTCATGTCGTACGGCTGATGCTTCACTAATGTATTCGGACTAATAAAACGAACGCCTTCTAACTGTCCGTCTACCTGATCGATATATAACTGAACGTATAAGTTCTGGTACGGTATAAGAATTCGATTTTTAATATCTTCACTGTTTAATGAAAATGTATAAATATTATCCTTGATCGTGACGTTTATTTCCGACTCAATCGGTGTAAATCGATGAATCTCTTCTACGTCCTGCCGAATGGTAAAAGGTGAAACATCTACTGTCGTATCTGCAGTATATATTTGATTTACTTTCCCTTTTAGTACACTCGCCATGAAACGCGGTTCTTCTGTATATATCCACCATTCATATTGAAAACTTGAAGGTTCTACACGTGTCGGTTTGCCAAATGCTTCTTCTAACTTTTCTGATTTCCCACCGACATAAATCGAAATCCCTTCCGTAGGTCTTGGCATTCCATCCCCGTCGATTAGTTGCCCCTTTTCTGGCACTGCAATCGGTGAACCATGCTGAACTGGTGACTCAAGTGGTTTATTCTCACTTATATTATCATTCATAAAATAAAATACTCCCATGAAAATAGCTAACAGAAGAAGGATCTTCCAACCAACTCTCCACATAGTACACACCCTCTCCTTTCTCTTTAGACGATCAGTAATATACAATGTACGTTACAATTATCCTACTTAGTATTGTACAGAATACGTCTACAGGAGTCATCTTTATTACATAGCTTGAGAAAGCGTTGACACAATGTTGTCATTGCAACTAAATTTGATTTGTTTTATGATATAATGGTATAAGTATTCGTCTGAACGAACATGAAGGGGGATTTACGAATGTATGTTGAAAATACAGGCATTAAAGGCCTTGTAGCAGATTTAAAAGTTATGGAAGAAATTATGCTTAAGAATAATCTTGGACTAGATGGACAATGGGATTATGAGCGTGTAACTTTCGATAAGAAGTATGTGATCCGTGAAGGTACATATTACTTACGAATTTTCGGTGAATTAGTTGAAGGCGATATTGATGGTAGAAAAGCAACCGTCCGCTTAAAGCAACCTGTGCTTGGCAAATATTACTATCCATTTGGCGTAGAATACGGTGAAGAAGAAGACTTCCCGGCTAGCCTGGTGAAGGACTGCGAACTAACTACTAAGGCAGTATATGACGAGTTAAAGCAATATAGTTTGTAATGTATGCGAAAAAGCCGAGGAGCTTCATGTTCTTCGGCTTTTCCCTTCTATTACTCCACTAATTTGGTTATAATTTATAATAAATGAAGTATCTACGTGGAGGACGATAACTTTTGAAGTTTATTACAAAGCGTAATTTAATTATTACACTCACGATCATCATCTTACTATTAATTGCATTTTTTATTTTGCCTGTATCCATCCCGATTATAGTAGCTTTCTTAACAGCGCTAGCGTTGGATCCACTTGTGAAATGGGTGGAGAAAAAGTTTAAATGGAAAAGAAAACTGTCGGTCATTGTGAATTTCATCGTGTTTGTCGGTGTGATTCTTTTTCTTTTCTTCTATACAGTCACTACTCTGATTGGCAGAATCGTTCACTTCACTAAGGAAATCCCTACTTATTTAAATTCACTGTCAAGTGTCTGGATTAACACTCAAAGTAAATTATTTCAATACACTGTAGGTATGCCTGAAGACATTATTACAATGCTCGAAAAAGAATTTAACGGAATTGTCGATTCTATACGAATTTCATTGATTAATCTCTTTGCATATGAACGAATTTTAGCTTTAATTTCTGATATTCCGAACTTCCTTGTTAGTTTTATCGTGTTTATGATTGCTCTGTTTTTATTCATGCTCGAACTGCCCAATTTAAAACTGATGTTTTATCGTCATTTGACAGATGCCACTGCCCAAAAAGTTCACTATATGATGAATAAGTTAAATAGTGTCGTTTTAGGATTTATTAAAGCGCAATTGTTAGTCAGTTTAATCATTCTAGTCGTTTCGTTTATCGGACTGCTGTTAATCATTCCTAAATACGCGATTATTATGTCATTGGTTATTTGGATTATTGATGTTATTCCTATTTTAGGTTCTATTATCATTTTAGCACCTTGGTCGATTTATCAGTACGTATCAGGCGATTTCGCAATGGGGACAAAACTTGCGATTTTGGCAATTATTTTATTAGTTATTCGACGCACAATCGAACCTAAAGTAATGGGTTCTCAAATCGGCTTGTCTCCATTACCCACTTTGATCGCGATGTTCATAGGGTTAAAGCTATTCGGTGTCCTTGGTTTCTTCATTGGTCCTATGATCGTTATTCTTTTTAACACGGCAAGAGAAGCAGGTATTATAAAATTAGATTTTAAAGTGTAATGAAACAAAGGGTCCATCACAAAATTTCGTGATGAACCCTTTGTTTTGTTTATACCCCTAGTATAGCTTTAAAAACAGACGTGGTTTCGCCACCCTTGTAAAATACATAAAGCAGTAAATACACTGCAACACCTGTAATCGCTGTAAAAAACCAAATCACGCTCGTTACAGGACCTATTTTTCGGTGACGCGCTAAATTATTTTTCAATCCCGCAATAATGGTAATCACACCGAAAACGGCACCTGTTGTCGCAAGTATAATATGAAATATTAGAAACACTGTATAATAAATTTTCAGTTCATCAGGTCCACCAAATGAAGTGTTCCCGACGAAAACTGTCCTAGAAATATAAATGATAAAGAACAGCACCGCAGATATAGCTGCTGCTATCATCGTCTTTTGATGTGCGACCGTTTTTTTCTGTATAATCAAATACCATCCGACGGCTACTAGTAAAGCCGATAATACGATAAAGAAAGTACTAATTGTCGGTAATAACGGTAGTTCCATTCTTTCTAACCCCTTTACACTTCATTCATCCGTGCATTGTTAGCTTTTGACGTTTAAGCAGGTCTTGACGTGTAATCTCATCAGCATTATCTTTTTCATATTGCGCCCAACTTAAGAAAATACGGCCAATAATTACTACATAGACGATTTCTTGAATTACTTTCATTAAGATTCCACCTAGTTGCTGATCATAAAGTGTAGGCATGTCCGTAAACAGCTCAGGACCTGATATACCTAAACCTGACAGCCCGGCAAGTGTTGAGCTCGGTACACATAATGCCATCGCTTGTAACCACGCCTCGCCGCTCGTATACGTTTCATAGACAGGTACATCTACAAAAATGATTAAAGAACATGCAGGTGTTATCAATAGTGCACTCAGAATAACATATCCAATCTTTTTCAAACCGTGAAGCTGTGGCTGCCCTTTAACCGTATTCACTACTGGCCACCATAAGAAAATGGCTGAAATGAAAAGAGTGACTGTGAAGATGGTGTGTAGCGGCAAACTCAATTTCACTTGATCCAATATCATTGGATAATGGTACATCGAAAACATTAATGTAAATACTAATAAACTAATGATTGGTTTCGTAAACAACATAAATACTTTATTAAAAACTTTTTTGGCCAATAACTTTTCCCATATCCAGTTTGGAATTCCTACAATAAAGAACGGTGCAACGATCAGTAGTAGCATTGCCATCTGAGCCATATGAACAGAGAATAAAATGTGGCCCATTAAATCCATTGGAGAACCTTTGACGATATATAATAAAACCATAGAAGCTAAAAAGTATATCATCTGACGTTTCGTAACGGGTTCAGAACCTTCAAAGCGATCTCTCCACTTAACGGTAATGAGGTAGTATAAAACGATGCCAAGTGCAATAGCTAGTAAAAAATAAGGACTCCATAAAGCCCGAAAACCAAAAATACTTAAAGGCAAAACAGTCACTCTCCTTTTGTAATGACGATCTGTATCCATGTGTAATGAAAGATTCTATGCTGCGGGATTTCCTTTGAGATTTATGAGTCATGGCACAGCAAATACCTAACAATAATCCACTCTTGTCTAATTATACGAGCATAGTTGCTAGAACTCAATGTACGAACTTTGACAATTTCGATTTTCAGATTGTAATGTACTGTTCTATTTGTATTGAAAGATTTGGCCAGTACCAAGTTTGTTGATTATCCAATAGAGGGAATGTGTTTTCTTATCATGGGGCAGAAAATGAGTGTACGTATGAGGATTCTCCCTACAGAACCGGACGCTTTCCTGAGGGGGCGCGGTGGACTCGCCAGAAATGCGTTGGCGATTACACCTGTCAAGTGCAAAGATGTGCTCCTTCTCGCTGCGCTTCACTCGCAAAAGCCGTCCTTCGCCACGGCTTTCCCTGAACCTCCAGGAGTCGCCGGTTCTTTCGGGAGAATCCTTGAGTTTTTGTCGGGAAACCAGTTGGTGTTCGTCCAGAAATAGAGTATGGTAAGTTCTGCTTCCTAAACAGTGTGGTGAAGCTTTGGATTTGCTGACTGAATGTATATAGGGTCATTTTTTCACTCAGTTCATCGAAACAGTCGTAGTAGCTAGCAACATTTCACCACTATCTAACTTCAAAAACGGTCAGATTATATCAGACAATTCTACTTGGTTTTCACTACCTACAAAGAGTGATCAACCTGTCTTGCCTATACAAAGTACGGCTTGGAGCTTACAGACGATCGACTCCGGGAGGATTAGGACGACAGGTGTAACCCGCAACGCACTATCGCGGGGTCCACCGCGTCCCCTCCGGAAAGCGTATCGTCTGGAAGCGCTAGCCGCAGGACTCTTCAAGTCAGCCTCACTCCATCTAATAAACGAACATGAAGTAGCAGACAAGCTTATGTAGTTTTCACTGCCTACAAAGAGGGATCAACACTCCATCTCACCAATACGCAAAAAAGAAGCCTATGGAATTATCCATAGGCTCCTTCTTATTCGCTTACCACCAAACGATCGTTACAAATGTCAGTGGGATCAAAAATCCTAACAACGCACCTGTAAACATAAACATTTGTGGAATGCCGTGTCCTTTTTCACTCATATGCATGAAGTAGTATAGTTGAAGACCAACTTGTACTGCAGCAAACAAAAAGAGTGTTGGAATGACAAAGAACTTTGAAAAGCCGACAACGTCAGATAGATGAGCTGCTACCATCGAAAACGAAATGAGAGTTAAGAAGATCATCAATGAAAACATTGTCACTTGGCTGCGCATAGCTTCTTTTGCGCGACGTTGCTGCAAAGATTGTTCAACTGGAGACCTTTTAATCATTTGAATTTCTGCCATCTTAACCGATCACTCCCATCAAGTAGACTACAGTGAAGATGAATACCCAAACTACGTCAATGAAGTGCCAGTATAGGGAAAATGTATAATACTTAGTAGCGTTATACAAGTTCAGACCACGCTTAGAGTTACGGAAGATTAGTAAAGTTACCCATACTAAACCGATCGCTACGTGGAAACCGTGTGTTCCTACTAATGTGAAGAATGAAGAACTAAACGCACTATTACTGAATGTAAATCCTTCTTGAACATAGTGAGAGAACTCATAAACTTCTAACATCAAGAATCCAAGTCCTAAAAATGCAGTTAAGGCTAACCATAGTTGCATCTTTTTAAAATTGTAACTTTTCAAGTGATACATTGCATACACACTTGTCAAAGAAGATGTCAATAATAACATCGTCATAACAAATACTAACGGTAACGTGTATAGTTCTTGTGTTGAGAAACCAAAGCCACTAGGACCTTTGTTTTTCAAAGCCATGTATGTTGCAAACAAAGTAGCGAAGAGAATTGTTTCTCCACCGAGGAAGAGCCAGAAACCAACGAACTTGTTTTTTGCTTCCAGTGTTGCTTTCTCTGGATGAGCAGGCCATGTCTCAGGGGTGAATTTAGTATTCAAATCCATTAGTCACGACCCCCTTTATTCTTTAAATCTTGTAGGATTTGCTCTTTTGTTACGTAGAACCCAAGGTCATCTTTCAATGAACGAGTAGCCATCATAACAAATGTAAATGCAAGACCGAAAATTAATACTGGAAGTCCCCAAGAAGTTTCTTGGTGGAACATTGCACCAAATCCTGCAATGAATAGTCCAAGAGACATAAGCATTGGGATAATTGAACCGTGAGGCATGTGAATATCCGTAATAGGCTCAGCAGGTGTAATCATTTCTTTACTGCCTTCCATTTTTTCAATCCATAGCGTATCTAAACCACGTACTAATGGTGTTGCAGCGAAGTTGTAGAATACTGGAGGTGATTCAATCGCCCACTCAAGTGTACGACCATCGCCCCAAGGGTCATTCCCAACACGCTCGTTTTTAACAGTTGTAATAATGATGTTGATCACCATTACGATAAAACCGATTGCCATTAAAATAGCACCAATTGTACTTACAAAGTTCGGCATATTCCAGCCCTGTCCGTCCATAAATGTCCAAACACGACGTGGCATTCCCCAGAAACCTAACCAGTGCTGAATTAGGAATGTTAAGTGGAAACCGATAAAGAAGAACACAAACGTAATTTTTCCTAAACCTTCATGAAGCATCGTACCGAACATTTTTGGCCACCAGTAGTGAAGTGCCGCAAAAATAGCTAGTACAACCCCACCGACGATTACGTAGTGGAAGTGAGCTACGATAAAGTAAGAATCGTGTAATTGGTAATCAAGTGGTGCAGCACCTTGCATAACTCCAGTAACCCCACCCATTACGAATGAAGGAATAAAACCTAGAGCATACAACATTGGAGTTGTAACTTTAATGCTACCGCCCCAAATTGTGAGCAACCAGTTAAAGATCTTAACACCTGTTGGTACCGCGATCGCCATAGTAGCTACCGCGAAAATTGCGTTCGCTGTCGGCCCAAGACCAACTGTAAACATATGGTGAGCCCAAACCATGAATCCTAAGAAACCGATTAATACTGTAGCGAAAACCATCGCTGTATAACCGAATAGACGCTTACGTGAGAATGTAGCGAAAATCTCAGAGAAAATACCGAATGCTGGTAAGATCAAGATATATACTTCAGGGTGACCGAAAATCCAGAAAATATGCTCCCAGATAATTGTGTTTCCGCCCATCGTATGGTCAAAGAAGTTACCGCTGAACATACGGTCAAATGTTAAGAAGAACAAACCGATAGTTAATGGTGGGAATGCGAATAGGATCATTGCAGATGCAACGAACGTAGTCCATGTAAATAATGGCATACGCATATATGTCATACCCGGTGCACGCATATTGATAATTGTAACAAGGAAGTTAATCCCTGCCATTAACGTACCACCACCAGCGATTTGCAAACCAATTGCATAGAAATCAATACCATGACCTGGCGAATGAAGCGATAAAGATGCATAAGAAGTCCAACCAGCATCTGGAACCTCACCGAAAAGCCATGAGATGTTTAAGAATAATCCACCAAATACGAACATCCAAAAACCTAATGAGTTAATGAACGGGAATGCTACGTCACGAGCTCCAATTTGAAGCGGTACGATAGCGTTCATAAAACCAAATAGAATCGGCATCGCTGCCAAGAATATCATGGTTGTTCCGTGCATCGTAATTAAATCATTGAAAAGACCTGCTGTTACGAGATCGTTGTTTGGCACCATCAACTGAAGACGAATGATCATCGCTTCAATACCACCTAGGACGAAGAAGAATAGTCCCCCAAGGAGATACAGAATTCCAATCTTCTTATGGTCGACTGTCGTCAGCCAATCCCAGAGTGTTGCGCCAAAGCCACTTTTTTGAGCAACTGAACTCACTGTGTTACCTCCTATTCAATTTCCGTATGAAAATTATTTTGCGACTTGTAAGCCTAATAAGTATTCAGCCAGTGCATCCAAATCTGCATCAGAAATCTGATCTTCACTGAATGAAGGCATTGTATTACCTGGTTTATGTTTCTGCGTGTCACGAATCCAATCTTTCAGGTTCTCTTCATCATGATCCAAGAATCCTGCTACGCGGTTACGATCACCAAATGTAGCTAAGTTCGGTCCTTTTGCGCCAGATTCACCTACACCGGAAACTGCGTGACATCCGATACAGCTTTGATTAAATACTTCTTCACCATCAGCATTAGCAACTACAGGATTATCTTGCGTTTCTTGCATAGCAACAACCCACTCGTCGAACTGTGCTCTTGGTAATGTTTTTACTTTAAAGTCCATTAATGCGTGAGAAGGTCCACATAGCTCAGCACATTTTCCGTAGAAAACACCGTCTTTTAAGCCTTCAGATTCTTTTTCGAATGAAAGATAAAACTTATTGACGTTTTCCACGTTCGTATCTAGCTTACCACCGACAGACGGAATCCAGAACGAATGTTTCACGTCTGCAGCAATCAAGTTGAAATACACTTTCTCATCTGTAGGTACAACTAGTTCCTGTGCTGTAACAATACCTAAGTCAGGATACTCGAATTCCCACCAATACAATTTTGCTGTTACATCTACTACCAGGTTTTCAGCATTCCCCTCATCATCTACTGCACCCATTGCTTTAACGTCGCCTAGTTTGTACGTGTAGTACACGGTCGGCACAGCAAGGATTAGGATTAATACGATTGGAATGAACGTCCAAACCAGCTCCAATACATGACTTCCCTCGACTTGCTCAGGCATATGATCTTCACCCAATTTGGAACGTCTGAAGCGTACTAGCGACACTGCGTAAATTGCTACTACAACAATGATGACTAGTAACATGATTCCTGAAGCTAACAGCAGCAAGTTGAACTGATCTTTAGCGACTTGTCCTGCTGGTTGGAAAGTAGAAATCTCTTCATTTCCACAACCCGCCAAGAACACTGCAAAAACCGCTAATAAAGAAAAGAGACGCCACTTTTTGAGTCCTTTAATCATCGCTAACTAATACCTCTCTTTCTAAAAAAATGTTTTTCTACTATGGAGGACTGTACCCCTCACTATGATGAATTCCTGTTTTAAAGAAAGAATTCCGAAATGTTAAATGAATATGGAGAAAATAATCATGGAGACAAATAAAATTGTCATGTAATTCAATGAATAGACAAACATTGAAGTAGCCCATTTCAAATCGTCTTTAGCTTTAAATCCTCTAAGTGCCAAATAAAGCCAACCAATATTCATAAAAGTTGCAAACACAACAAACCCGGTTCCGAGTTGTTGAAGCAAGAAAGGTAATGGGAATAATAACAATACCCACATAAGCATAGACTTTTTCGTCCGCTCAAATCCTTTTACTACAGGTAGCATCGGAATGTTTGCAGCCCGATACTCCTCTGTTCTTCGCATAGCCAGCGCATAAAAATGAGGTGGTTGCCATATGAACATAATTAAAAACAATGCCCACGCTCCCATTGGCAGTGTAGGATCTACCGCTGCCCATCCAATAAGTGGTGGTACAGCTCCAGAGATACTGCCTACTACTGTATTGCTGACGTGCTGACGCTTAGACCACATGGAGTACAGAACGACATAAGCCAAGACTCCAATAATCCCAAGCCACCCTGCAACAGCAGAAGCTGAAAACAGAAGAACTTCCCCTGCTATCAGGAAAGTGATAGCTAACGTCAGTACAGCGGGTGCTTTAAATCTTCCTGTTACTGTCGGCCTCGACTTCGTTCTCGACATGACGGGATCAATATCGCGATCAATCAAATTGTTTAACGCACCAGATGCCGCAATGATCAACCCTGTTCCCAAAATTGCAAATACCAATAGATCGAAGTTATGAAGAAAACTTTTGCCAGTGAATTGAAATGCCAAAAAAAGACCGGTGAACGTAGTAATCAAATTCGAATTGACGATACCAATTTTGATAAGCGCCAAAAAGTCTTTCCATAATGTAATCGTCTCCACTTTTGGATCTGCAACTGTCGAAAGTGTTCGACCGTTTGACATAATAACCCTCCTTTCAAAGTTCTCAACAAAGACCCTAACACCTACTATATCGAAATTCGTCAGTAATTTCTAGACCATTTCTGAATTAATAGCTGTTTCGTGCAACCTTTGCGTCTTTGACGTGCATCTTCTATATAGTAATGCATTTTGACTGGGCATTTGTGAAGTTAAAGAGGCTTTTTTATGAACAATTTGTGAAAAACCTTTTGTCTGAACGCTTTCTTCCCTCCTAGCATTGTGTTTCTACTTTTTTTTCGCTATCATAAAACATGCAATGCATGCCTAAAATAGATGGAATATGTATGCTTTTTGAGATAAACTCCAAGCTGCTATTCTTTAAATTTTCAGGCAAAATAACATGTAAATCGACTGTTTCTCAAAGTCATTTCATAGAAGAAGGTGTCTCACGATTGCGATATAATAGGTTCTTAAAATGGTTTGGTATTGCATCCACTATTGGTATGCTCGCTATTTTACTCGGTGGTGCTCTCGTCACAAAAACAGACAGCGGAATGGGATGCGGCAGACATTGGCCGGGATGCAATGGTCAGTTAATTCCAGACGAAATTACCGCAGAAGTACTCATTGAATTTTCGCATCGCCTAGTAACGGGCGGCGTAGGAATTTTCATTGTAATTCTCGCAGTTTGGTCTTGGAAAGCTCTCGGTCATGTTCGCGAAACTAAATTTTTGTCTTTTATGGCAGTATTCTTTTTAATTTTACAAGCATTAATTGGAGCGGCGCAGGTTTTATGGGGGCAAGGTGACTTCATACTAGCTCTTCATTTCGGTATTTCTTTAATTTCATTTGCTGCGGTTTTCTTACTAACGCTATTAGTTTTTGAAGTGGATAAGAAATTTGATTCGGATAAACTGAGAATTGATAAATCGCTTCGTTTCCATACAATTGGTGTAACGATTTATTCATACTTTGTCATTTATACAGGAGCGCTCGTCAGACATACCGATTCAGGACTAATTTGTGCTGATTGGCCGCTTTGTAGAAATAATGAATTTAGTTTACCACGCAATATGTATGAATGGATTCAAATGGGTCATCGTCTAGCAGCCGCTCTGATTTTCATATGGATTGCTTTTATCGCAATTAAAGCGATTAAAAATTATAAAGATCAGCGGGTCATTTACTGGGGATGGATCAGTGCATTTATATTAGTTTTGGCACAAGCAACTACGGGAATGATCGTTGTACTGACTAAATTGAATTTATATGTCGCTCTGTTGCACTCATTATTTGTGACATTATTATTCGGTCTATTGACATATTTAGTCCTTCTCGTATCACGCAGCCGTACAAAGCTTTAACCAGCACGATTCACTACACAAGCATATGAATATTTAAAACAGCTCCTGAAGCCTTAAAAAGCCTCAGGAGCTGTTTTTTAATGTTCTAATTCAATCAGTAAGTCGCCTGTCGAGATGGAATCTCCAGCACCTACGAATATCTCTTTTATGACTCCGTCAAAAGGAGCTTGGATTGTCGTTTCCATTTTCATTGCTTCTGTAATTAACAGATGCTCTCCGCGCTTCACTCGGGCACCAAGTGATACAGCAATCTGCAACACTGTACCCGGCATAGTAGCCGCGATATGAGATTCGTTAGTCGGATCCGCCTTAGGCTTTTTCACGTCTTTTGTTTCAATATGGAAATCTTGAATCACTACTTGACGAGATTGACCGTTTAGTTCGAAATAAAGTACTCGAGTACCGTTCGGATTCGGCTCTCCGATGGACACCAACTTGACGATAAGCGTCTTTCCTACTTCAATTTCGATTTCCACTTCCTCATCTAAACGCAGACCATATAAAAATTGTGGAGTATCAATGACAGATACGTCCCCAAATTGTTTCTTCGTTTCAATATACTCTTCGAATACTTTCGGATAGAGAACGTGAGCTAACACATCATGCATAGTAGCTTTTTTCTCCATTTTAACCGATAGTTTCTCCAGTACATCTTCAAAGTTGACTGGTTCTAAAAGCTCACCAGGTCGCACCGTTATGGCTTTACGACCTTTTAGAATAACTTCTTGCAACTCTTTCGGGAAACCGCCATAAGGTTGTCCAATCGATCCTTCAAAGAATTCAATAACCGATTCCGGGAAATCAATTGTATTACCTCTTGAGATCACTGTATGTTCATCGAGTTCGTTTTGAACCATGAATAATGCCATATCCCCCACTACTTTCGATGAAGGAGTCACTTTAACGATATCTCCAAATAAGAAGTTTACGCGGGAATACATCTTTTTAACTTCTTCCCAACGCTCACCGAGACCAACTGCCTTCGCCTGCTGTTGTAAATTAGAATACTGACCGCCCGGCATTTCATGGACATAAATTTCTGAATGCGGACTGTTCATTCCACTTTCAAACGGCTTGTAGTATTTACGGACGTCTTCCCAATAATGAGAAAGTTTTTCTAATGATTCCGTATTTGCACGAACGCTACGTTTATTATCCGCCATTGCATAAGCCAATGAGTTAGCTGACGGTTGAGACGTCATTCCTGCCATAGATCCAATGGCAGTATCCACAATGTCCACTCCTGCTTCGATCGCTTTTGCATACATGTAAATTCCATTGCCGCTCGTATCATGTGTATGAAGGTGAATCGGCATATCAGTCGTTGCTTTAAGTTCTGACACTAGACGGTAAGCTGCTTCTGGTTTCAAAAGACCCGCCATATCTTTTATCGCTAAAATATGAGCTCCTACTGATTCAAGTTCTTTTGCCATCTCTTTGTAATAATTAACTGTATACTTCGCACGATTATCATCTAAAATGTCGCCTGTATAACAAATCGTTGCTTCAGCAATTTTTCCAGATGCACGCGCCTCATCAATTGCTACTTCCATCCCTTTAATCCAGTTCAAGCTGTCGAAAATCCGGAACACATCAATCCCTGATGCCGCTGATTCTTTAATGAACTCACGAATAACGTTGTCTGGATAGTTTGTATACCCTACCGCATTCGCCCCTCTAAAGAGCATCTGGAAAAGAACATTCGGAATTTGTTCACGAAGTTTCTCAAGCCGATCCCAGGGACTTTCTTTTAAGAAGCGGTATGCTACGTCGAATGTCGCGCCTCCCCACATTTCAAATGAAAATAAATCAGGAAGTAAATGTGCGCTCTCTGTCGCAATCTGCGTCAACTCTTTCGTTCTCATACGCGTCGCCAACAATGACTGATGGGCATCCCGGAATGTAGTGTCTGTTAACAGTACATCTTCTTGATTCCTAACCCAATTAACTAATCCGTCAGCGCCTTGCTCATCTAATATTTGCTTTGTACCTTTTGGAAGCGTTGCCTTTTTATCGATGACAGGAATGCGCACAGGGTGTAAAACCGGACGCGTAGGATCATCAATACCAGGGAATCCGTTAATCGTAACGTTTCCTAGATAGGAAAGAATCTTCGTTCCTCTATCTTGTTTCTTCGCAAACGTGAAAAGTTCAGGCGTTTCATCGATAAAGCTTGTATTATACTCTCCGGATAAAAACTCTTTGTGGCACACTACATTTTCAAGAAACGGAATGTTTGTTTTAATCCCCCGAATTCTGAATTCCTTCAAATTTCTGTGCATTTTGCTCGCAGCATTGCCAAATGTCGTGCCCCATGTCGATACTTTCACTAATAAAGAATCGTAATAAGGGCTAATGACAGAACCTTGATATGCATTTCCTGTATCTAAACGGACACCAAAGCCTCCACCCGAACGATAGACTTGTAATTTTCCAGTGTCAGGCATGAAATCATGAAGCGGATCTTCTGTAGTTACTCGGGATTGAATTGCGTAACCGAACAACGGGATTTTCTGTTGTTCAGGAATATTCACTTTCTCAGAATGTAATCCCTCTCCAGCAGCAATAAGCACTTGAGATTGAACAATATCTATTCCAGTAATCATTTCTGTAATCGTATGTTCCACTTGAATACGCGGATTGACTTCGATGAAATAAAATTCATTGTCAGCCACTAAGAATTCTACAGTTCCAGCATTTCTATACTCTACATTTTTCGCTAACTTTACAGCAGCTTCACAAATAGCTGTCCGTAATTCTTCAGTCAATGAGAGAGAGGGTGCGATTTCTACTACTTTTTGATGTCGTCGCTGGATCGAACAATCACGCTCATACAAATGGACAATTTCACCATATGTATCACCCAGTATTTGCACTTCTATATGTTTAGGTTTATTAATATACTTTTCAACATATACTTCGTCCGAACCAAATGCCGATTTCGCTTCCGATTTGGCACGATCATATGCTTCTTGAACTTCTTCTGCTGATTCAACGATACGCATACCACGTCCGCCGCCACCTAATGAAGCTTTAATAATAATTGGATACTTGTTCTTTTCACCAAATTCCACTACTTCTTCGACAGATGTTACCGGTCCGTCACTTCCAGGGATGACAGGAATGTTCGCCGCCATCGCTTGTTCTCTAGCTTTTACTTTATCCCCGAACATTTCTAAATGTGTAGATGTCGGACCAATAAATATAATTCCTTCTTCTTCCAGTCGAGCTGCAAACTCTGCATTTTCTGCTAAAAAACCATATCCCGGATGAATCGCATCAACATGTGCTTTTTTAGCAATATCAATAATTCCTTCGATGTCCAAGTACGCATCGATTGGCTTTTTTCCTTCTCCTACTAAAAAAGATTGATCGGATTTATATCGATGCAGAGATCTACGGTCTTCTGCTGAATAAATACCTACTGTAGCTATACCTAATTCTGTACACGCTCGAAATACTCGGATCGCAATCTCACCGCGATTTGCGACCAAAACTTTCTTAATCTCTCTTCTCTCCAACAACAACACAATCCTCTCTACTTCATTTTTTCATACTTCACGAACATGGATACATTCATCAGTATACCAAGTGCAATGGATAGGAAAACGACAGATGTTCCACCATAGCTAATAAATGGTAACGTTACCCCCGTTAACGGAATTAATCCCGTTAAACCACCTAAATTTACTAATGTTTGAATAGCAATTAAACTTCCAACACCAGCTGCCAACATGCGAGCGTGTGCATCTTTCGTACGTAATGCGATGATAAATGCCCTAGCAACGATGAAAAAGAGTCCACCTAAAACAAGTGTTGTTCCGAATATACCTGTTTCTTCAGAAATTACAGCCATGATGACATCTGTATGTGGCTCTGGTAAATATCCTAACTTCTGAATAGAATTTCCAAGCCCCACCCCTTTCAAGCCACCTGCGCCAATCGCGATATATCCATTAACTATTTGCAGCCCAGATCCTCGTATATATTCAAATGGATCTGTGAAGGCAAGGAAACGTCCAACGCGCGACTCAGTCATGACATCTTCCCACTTTACCCATAAAAGCAGGCTGAGCGCAACCCCTAACACCGCAAAAAACCCACTAATTTTCAAATAATTCCTTATATTCATACCACTAGCTGCAATTACGGATACTGCAACTAGGAAAAGTATCATAGTCGCTCCAAAATCTGGTTCTAAAATAACTAAAAATAAAGATACAGTTAAAATGGAGAAGGTCGGGAATATAGTTGTTTTTATTTCATCTAATGTACCTGCGTAATATTTATTAGCAAACGCTCCAGAAAAGTAGACGATAAATGCAATCTTCGCAACTTCTGTCGGTTGCAAATTTCCTAGGCCGAATGGTAGAGAAATCCAGCTTTTCGCCCCTACATTGTCTCCAAAACCAACAATTTTCACTACTATTAATAATGCAAACATGACACCGAGTGTTATGTATAAAAACTTTTTATTTCGATAATGACGGTACGGTATAATGGCTGCTACTAAAAAAGCAGGTATAGCAATCGCTAGACTCTTTATTTGTTTAAAATAAAAGTATGCAGGATCATAATTATATCTATTCACAGCCCAAACCATACTCGCGCTATAAATCATAATAAGACCAAACAAACAAAGGAGTAAATAGACTGCAAATAATGGATAATCAAAGTTTCGTAGTATTCGATTTACATATGTCTTCATTTTTTTCGTACCTCGTCGTCCTAAATAAAAAACTCAAACCGCAAAAAAAGTTTGAGTCTTTCATTTATTTATTTGTATACAATTCATGCAAAATATTTAACTCTTTTTCCAATTTGGAAAGTATTTCACGGCCTTTTTCTTTCTCTACTAAACCGAGTTTCACAGCAAAGTCAATTTCACGGGATAAACCATACATTTGTGTGTCAAGTACTTCCTCATAAAGTGGACATTGCGGCATAGTTAAATTATCCATTTGAACCTTTATTAACTTTGCAATTTTTTCTGCGTCTATGTGCAGTTGTTGCATTGCTTGCTCTTTGTACGTATCTTGAACTTCTATATCCATGGAGACGCCCCCATTATTCATTATTCCCGCAAGGTGTTAATGACTAAATTGTATCTTTTGCTATTAAAAATTGCAAGTAATACCCGAGATAATCTTATAATGTAGAATGAAATCCTTTTCAGTTCTTACTTGAAACGTTATACTAAAAATAGTTACTACTGAAATTAAGGGGGAAGTATGTTGGAATTTATTATACCTATTACAGGAAACGTCAAACACTCGATTACTTTGGATCCTACTGTTTGGATTTTTGACGATCGCCGTATTGATTTAGACGTTTTTTTCACTGAAGATTTTATCGAAAAAGATGAAATGGAAGAATATAAAGAAAAAATGGGTAAGCATTGGTCAAGAGAGATTATGGAAGGCGCTACGTATCCACCTACTATTAAAAGCGAAAAAAGATACGAGAAAGATAAAATGCTGACAAGTAGCTTCGGTATGGTTATCGAGCCTTTTATACGAAATGCTGTTCCATCGGCTAACGCTAAAACTTTTACTCTCATTACAAAAGATGATGAAAAATACACGTATCCACTTGCAGAAGCAGCAAACATTCTATTTAAGTTCAGTCACAAAGGTAAACCGTTGAGAGAAGACGGACCTGTTCATGTGCTGTTTAAAGATGGCTCGAATCAAGATTCACCGATTCGTCATGTTCAAGCGATTCAAGTGGACTGAAGGAGATGAGCGCATGCGTGTTAAATGCGTATTATGCGATGAAATCAACCAATTGGAAGATGGAGATCCACTTGCTAAAAAATTACGTAATCGGCCGATTCACACGTATATGTGCCCTACGTGCAGAGAACGCATCGGCCGGCTAACCGATGAACGAGTAGCGACAGGAAACTTCATCTTCTATAGAAGTTCTCATTTGACTGAAAAAGACTTTTGATAAAAAATGGTTATACAATTTATAACGTTGGTGAACTAAAATCATCTCCCCTCATCTATGGAGAGAAGGTGATGGAATTCACTGACGTTATTTTCTTTTAAAAATAGAAAACAAGTGAAATTCCTTGTAGAATAAAAGTCGACCAAAACCATCATTCAGGGGAATTCACTTGTCTATTTCTAATGTTAATAAAGTATTGATGGATATTCAAAACGTACATATTATATTTGAAAGAGATTGTGTAAAAAAAGGCACTTACAAGGATCAATCTTGCAAATATAGCACTAGATTATTAACTTATACATCTCTACATTGCGAACGATACGGGATTGAAAATATCGAGTGCATGGTGTATAAAAATGGCGCGTAATTATGTCGAATCGCTCTCCTCTTACAAGCATTTAGCCGACTTATTTACTAGTAAAGAAACAGCGCTTTATATACAAAACTTGCGAACGCAAACGTTATTTGACAAAGAGCCTAAAAAAACAACTCTGTTGTCACTGGACAACAGAGTTGTTTTTATGTTCATTCATTCGACGTACTCGATAAATAATCAGAATAGCAGCTGCTACAATCAATCCTTCTACGATAGGAAGGAAGAACGCTAAAAATGTTAAAACCAAACATCCTATAAATAAAAATGTATAGATGACAACATTTCGCCAAAAACCGATCTTTCTCGCAAAGCCTAGTTTATACACAATAGCAGACATGATGAAAACGAGTGCAAACAGAATATAGCCGGCTATCGAAAAATTGGGCGCCAGTTCATAAACCATGCGCGCAATTCCCGACATCCGATTGTAGACCATTTCTGAATCTTCAACTCTCATTCCATACATTCCCTTCTATTAATTTTATTCACCAAGTTTTTTCTTTTTATTTACACGTTCACGTTCACTCTTGTCCAGTACTTTTTTACGCAAACGGATAGTCTGTGGAGTCACTTCACAATATTCGTCATCGCCGATATACTGAAGAGCCTCTTCAAGAGATAAAATACGTGGCTTTTTAGTCGTAACGGTTTGATCTTTTGTAGCAGAACGAACGTTAGTTGCATGCTTAACTTTAGTTAAGTTGATAGTTAAGTCACTGTCCCGATTACTTTCTCCTACAACCATTCCCGCATAAATTTCAGCCCCTGTTTCTACGAACATCGTTCCGCGGTCTTCTAGTTGCATTACACCGTAACCAGTAACTGTTCCATTCTCCATAGAGACTAAAACACCGTGTCTTCTTCCACCAATTTTACCTGTAGTAATCGGCTTGTACGTATCAAATGTATGGTTTAAGATACCATATCCACGAGTCAATGTTAGAAATTCAGTTGTATAACCGATTAAGCCGCGTGCTGGAACCAAGAAAATCAGACGTACTTGTCCATTGCCGTTATTGATCATGTCCAGCATTTCGCCTTTACGCTCACCAATTGACTCAATGATTGAACCTGTATGCTCTTCCGGCACGTCAATTTGCACACGCTCGAAAGGCTCACAACGCTTACCATCAATTTCTCGGATGATTACTTGTGGCTTAGACACTTGCAATTCAAAACCTTCACGGCGCATATTTTCAATTAAAATAGATAAGTGAAGCTCTCCACGCCCCGAAACAATCCATTCATCTGGAGAATCAGTCGGCTCTACACGAAGAGACACATCTGTTTCTAATTGCTGATCTAAGCGCTCTTGAATTTTCCGTGCAGTTACCCATTTACCTTCACGTCCTGCAAACGGACTATTGTTTACTAGGAAACGCATTTGGAGTGTAGGCTCATCAATATGAAGTTCCGGAAGTGCTTCTTGATGATTTGTCGGACAAACGGTTTCACCGACATCGATGTCCCCCATCCCCGAAACGGCTACTAAATCGCCAGCATACGCTTCTTCTACCTCTACTCTTTTCAATCCAAGGAAACCATATAATTTAGTGACACGTAAGTTTTTGACAGAACCATCACGTTTTAAGACGGCTACTTGTTCTCCAACTTTCATCGTCCCACGGAAAATACGTCCAATTCCGATACGGCCAACATAATCATTGTAGTCTAAAAGTGATACTTGGAACTGTAATGGCTCGTCACGATTGTCTACTGGTGCAGGGATATGTTCAAGAATGGCATCATACAGAACTCGTAATGTGTCTTCCTGTGTCGCTGGGTCTGGCGAAAGACTCGCAGTACCATTGAATCCTGAAGCATACACAACTGGGAATTCAAGTTGCTCGTCATTTGCATCTAGCTCGATGAATAATTCTAATACTTCATCTACTACTTCTTCAGGTCTAGCAAATTCCCGGTCAATTTTATTGACAACGACGATTGGCTTCAAATTCGTTTCCAAAGCTTTCTTCAACACAAAACGTGTTTGTGGCATACAGCCTTCGAATGAATCGACAACTAGTACAACACCGTCTACCATACGTAAAATTCTTTCTACTTCGCCACCGAAGTCCGCGTGACCTGGTGTATCCAAAATATTAATTTTGGTGTCATTATATTCAATAGCTGTATTTTTAGCTAAAATCGTAATTCCGCGTTCACGTTCTAATTCGTTTGAATCCATCGCACGGTCTTCAACATGTTCGTTTGATCGGAAAATTCCCGACTGTTTAAGTAATTGATCGACTAAAGTCGTTTTACCGTGGTCTACGTGGGCAATAATTGCAATATTTCTAAGATCTGTACGTTCGTTTGTCATTTTTTCACTCCGTTTATCTTTTTTCAGATGTTCAACTGTGTTATTATAGCACAAGATAGTTAATTTAAATAATATTTAATTTTATATGGAGGGATTTTTTTGAAAGACATTAAGTGGATTTTCGTTTTGTATTCACTTGCGGCCGTTCTATCGATGTCTGCAATCGGCGTTGGAATAGGTATGCGCAGCATTTTTGTCGTGATACTTGCTGTTGTCGCTTTGATTCTCATCATGGGTAATGGATTTAAAACTAAAGCACGTATGCGTCGTGAAGGTACGTTGTAAATATAGCAAGGGACTGTATATTAAACCTATTTGGTTTAACAAACAGCCCCTTTTTTATTTTAGTCGGATATATTTTGTTAAAATTTCCTCATGTAAACCAGGTCGCGTCACTATAAATGTGTCAGTTCCGAGAAGATGCGGTGTCACTCCACTCAAATTAGTCGCTACTGCTCCAACTTCTTGAGCAATAACAATTCCACCTGCTATATCCCAAGGCGCCAGACGCATAGAAATATACGCATCTATTCTGCCGGATGAAACATATGCTAATTCGATAGCTGCCGAACCATAAGAACGAGTTCCTCTACAGCGCGTAACGAGTTCAATAATTTTTTCATTTTCTACTTTTCCATTAGGCGCAACCCATGCTGCGTTAATACCTATTATCGCTTCTTCAAGCGGCGTAATTTCAAGTTGAGGTAATCGCTCGTCATTGAAATACGCACCCTCACTTTTTGCTGCATGATACAAATCATCCCGCATCACATCATATATGTAGCCCAGCATCCCCACGCCGTCTACATAAATCCCCAATGAAATTGCGAAGTTTCGTCTTTGATGGATAAAGTTCATCGTCCCGTCAATCGGATCCAAAAACCACACTACTCCATCTAAAGAAGAAATCTTATCTCCGAATCCCTCTTCCGAAACTATTTTATGTTCAGGAAAATCCTGATTCACTCTTTCAATAAAAAACCTTTCTACTTCCCTGTCGATATTTGTAACCAAATCATTAGCATCCGCTTTTGAATCGATGTCTATTGTACTAAAAAAAGACACGCGAATCTTGTGACCTGCTTCTTTGATTAATGATTTTGCATATCGATCGATCGCATTAAGATTCATCATGCCACCTCTTCCCATTCCGACTAGTGCTAGTATAACATACAGTCTAAAGAACAGAAGGGAAAACGGTTACAGTCAGTTAAGTAAAAAGGCATCCCGTCACATTTTCTTCAATTCTGAAGTAAATGGGGATGCCTTTTTATTACGTAAGACTTACATCGAAAAAACATTTAATGTCTCCAATTCGTTATGAATTTCAGCCAGACGCTCTTTGCTTTTCTCAGCTTGCTTATCATCTTGCTCTTGAATCGCATCAAACAGAGTAGCTAATTCATAATCAAGTTCCAGTTGCAGTGTCCTGACATATTCTCTTTCCACATCTTCTTTTCGAACGAAATGAACGACTTGTTTCATAAGTAAGCACCCCTTTTAGTCAATTTTATCTTCTAACCGACTTATTCATATAAGTATGTCAAAATTTCAACTTTATTTGGTTAGAAGCCTTCTTATTTTAAATTATTCCCCATTTATTGATAAGATAAACGTATGAAACTTAAACCGGAGGAGATTTTCTTGACTCACACATATTGGTCAGCAAAAGATTTCGATGTTTTCACACTAGATGGCCTTGATTCACGTATGACAGCTTTACAAGAAATTATTCAACCAAAGTTCAGAGAGTTAGGAGATCATTTTTCTCAACACCTTTCAGCTCATGGTAAAGGAGAGTTTTTTCCACATGTCGCGAAACACGCAAGAAGAACTGTAAATCCACCGAAAGATAGCTGGGTGGCTTTCGCTCCTGCAAAGAGAGGTTATAAAGCGTTGCCTCACTTTCAGATTGGCTTATGGAGCACACATTTATTCATCGTACTTGCAATTATTTATGAAAATCCGGATAAAAAGGGTATCGCTGAACGTTTAGAAAATCATATGGACGTGTTAACGTTATTACCTGAAGACTTTATCGTCTCCGGAGATCATATGAAGCCAGAAGCAAATTTGATTAACGAAGTAGGGACAGAAGGACTAGAGAAAATTTTAGTCCGCCTTCAAACTGTAAAAAAGGCAGAATTTCTCGTCGGTCGACATATTTCAGGAGAGCAAGCCGCAAAAATGAATGAACAAGAGTTTTATCATTTCGTTGAAGATACATTTAAGCATTTATTGCCCGTTTACGATGTTGTAATTAATTCTTTTGATTAAGGCAAGACTCAGCAAGCCTGTTGATTGTATAAAGAAAAGAATTGTTTTTTTGAAAATGAGGTGCTTTTGACGAGGATTTGTAGAGGTAGTGTACGTCTAGAAATTAAAGTGAGTAAGTGACTTTTCCTTTGCAGTGCTGAAAAATAGTGTACATGTGAGGATTCTCCCTGCAGAACCGGACGCTTTCCTGAGGGCACGCGGCGGACTCGCCAGAAGTTCTTTGGCGATTACGCCTGTCGTCCTGATCCTCCAGGAGTCGCCGGTTCTTCCGGGAGAATCCTTGAGTTTGTGTCGGGATGTCAGTTTGTGTTCGTCCAAAAGTTGGAGTAGGATAAGTGACTTCTCCTTTGCAGTGCTGAAAAGTAGTGTACGTGCTAGGATTCTCCCTGCAGAACCGGACGCTTTCCTGAGGGTGCGCGGCGGACTCGCCAGAAGTGCGTTGGCGATTACGCCTGTCGTCCTGATCCTCCAGGAGTCGCCGGTTCTTCCGGGAGAATCCTTGAGTTTGTGTCGGGAAGTCAGTTTGTGTTCGTCCAGAAGTTGGAGTGAGGTAAGTGACTTCTCCTTTGCAGTGCTGAAAAGTAGTGTACGTGCTAGGATTCTCCCTGCAGAACCGGACGCTTTCCTGAGGGTGCGCGGCGGACTCGCCAGAAGTGCGTTGGCGATTACGCCTGTCGCACTGATCCTCCAGGAGTCGCCGGTTCTTCCGGGAGAATCCTTGAGTTTGTGTCGGGAAGCCAGTTAGTGTTCGTCCAGAAATTAAGTATGGTAAGTTACGCTTCCTGAACAGTGTGGGTGAAGCTCGGATTGCCTGAGTGAATGCATATAGAGTCATTTCTGTTTCCACTCAGTTCGTCGAAACAGTCATAGTAGCTAGCAACACGTCACCGCTTTTTAACTTCAAAAACGGTCGCATTGTATCAGACAATTCTACTTGGTTTTCACCACCTACAAAGAGTGATCAAACTGTCTTACATACACTAAGTTTCGGCTGAAGCTGGAAGACGATCGACTCCGGGAGGATAAGGGCGACAGGTGTAACTCGCAGTGCACTTTTGCGAGGTCCACCGCGCCCCCTCCGGAAAGCGTATCGTCTGGAAGCGCAAGCCGCATGACTCTTCAAGTCAGCCTTGCTCCATCTAATAAACGAACATAAAGTAGCAGACAAGTTCACGTAGTCTTCACTACATACAAAGAGTGATCAAACTGTCTTACACACACTAAGTACGGCTGAAGCTGGAAGACGATCGACTCCGGGAGGATCAAGGGTGACAGGTGTAACTCGCAACGCACTTTTGCGAGGTTCACCGCGCCCCCTCCGGAAATGAAGTGACCCCCAAAAGTTAGACATAATTATTTCAGCTGGCAATTTGCTCAAAACGTGTTCTAAATTGCACTGGACTCATTCTAAGTTTCGTTTTTATCCGCTCTGTATTGTAGTATTCCATATACTTCTCCAATTCCACTATAAACTGTTCCACACTTTCAAATTCCTTTAAATAGAGAAGTTCGGACTTCATAATGCCGAAGAAATTCTCCATTACTGAATTGTCGTAACAGTTCCCCTTGCGAGACATGCTTTGGACAATGCCCCTCGTCTTTAATGCGTGACGGTACTG
Source organism: Sporosarcina sp. PTS2304 (assembly GCF_003351785.1). GTDB lineage: Bacteria > Bacillota > Bacilli > Bacillales_A > Planococcaceae > Sporosarcina. The sequence continues at coordinate 449,382 of NZ_CP031230.1, read as the reverse complement.
CTTCATTTGATAATGCCAGCCCTGATCTGAATGCAACAGTAACTCATGTTCTTGCGGAAGAATTTCCAACGCACTCTCCAACATCTCCGAAATGAGGGAATAGGTGGGACGAGAGCCGATGGTATACGTAATAATCTCCCCATTAAACAAGTCTAAAACAGGAGACAGATATAATTTCTCGCCAAATAACGTGAACTCTGTCACATCGGTTACCCACTTCTCATTGGGTCTGTGTGCCGAAAAATTCCGGTCTAAAATATTCGGAGCGGTTTTGCCTACCGTTCCTTTATATGATTTATACTTTTTCATACGCACTATACACTGTAAACCTAATTCTTTCATGATGCGTTGGACTTTCTTATGATTAATCTTGCGACCGTCTTTTTCCAACTCGATGCGAATTCGACGGTAGCCGTATCGCCCATCATGCTTCTCGTAAATAGCTAGAATTTCTTTTTTTAACTCTGCGTCTGGATCTTTCCGGTTCATACGCGCCAACACATTGTAATACGTACTGCGGGGAATACCTGCTAACTTTACGAGTGCTCGCACCGGATATTTGTGCCTTAGTTCAAAGATTACTTGTACTTTGTCTTCTTGGCTGACTTTTCCTTCGTTTGAACTAAGGCATTTAACTTTTTTAGATAATCGTTCTCCATTCGTAAGAAATCATTTTCCTTTTGTAATTCTTGTTCAGTAACAGATAAGTTCTTCTTATTTTCTGGATTTGGTTTCATGGATGGACGCCTCTTTTCTTTTGGTGATAAGGCGTCCGTTCCTTTTTCCCTGTACGCATGCACCCACCTTCTCAGGGTAGAATGGTGGGGTAAGTTGAAGCGCGCAGCGGTATCTCTGACAGACGTATGCTCATCGACCATGTATTGGATTACGTCCAGTTTAAATTGTTTAGAATAACTTGTACAGGGTTTATGATATCCTTTTTCTCCGTGGTACTGGTATCTCTGTATCCAATAGCGAATTTCACTCTTGTCGACACCGATCGATTGGCCGATCTCCCGAAGACTTTCTTTCCCCTCAAGGTATCTTTTAATCGTTTGAATTTGTTCATCTCTAGTAGTTTTCCCCACTTACAACACATCCTTTTCATTGTGATGTGTCCAAGCTTTGGGGTGCACTTCTAAAGCGTATCGTCTGGAAGCGCAAGCCGCAAGACTCTTCAAGTCAGCTTCACTCCATCTAACAATCGAATATAAAGTAGCAGACAAGCCCACGTAGTCATTCACCCTCTACAAAGAGTGATCAAACTGTCTTGCCTACACAAAGTACGGCTAAAGCTGGAAGACGATCGACTCCGGGAGGATCAAGGGTGACAGGTGTAACTCGCAACGCACTTTTGCGAGGTCCACCGCGCCCCCTCCGGAAAGCGTATCGTCTGGAAGCACAAGCCGTATGACATTCTAAGTCAGCGTCACTTCATTAAATCGCCATTGTCACCCGTGCATTTTATACTTATTTACTCTATTTATAATCTTCACTATACAGATTTTCGAAAAACTATTTTATTTTTAACTGTTCTCCTGCTACGCTATCTTTAGCTAATTTGACGACACGGAACGCAACATACGTACTGCTTTCTTCGAATTCCTTACATAACGTCTTTTCCTCCGCCATAGAAGGTACAACTTTTTTAAATGCTCGGTAATATTTCATAAACTCCTCACGCTCTACCGAAGACTCATATGCTTGTTCTACTTTTGAGAAAAAGTCGATGACCGCCACGATTTCTTCTGTAGTCCAATCCGCACGTAAAGGGTATTGATATCCTGACATATAATTCTCTCCTTAGTTTCTACCCCACTTGTTTCTAACAAGTTCGGCTTCATTTTTCATCCTTGCAAATAGCTCGGCAACAGTTGGAACATCCTCTATCATTCCCGCTACTTGACCACCCCAACCGAAACCTTCGCCTCTGACGCCTTCATGAATAAATTTGCGATTAGCGTCTCCGCTAATATATGATTTCAATCCATCATACCCAATTCCTTCTGCTTCTTTACGTAATATCTGATCTGTCCATTCATTTGCTAACGCTCTAGCAGGTGCTCCTATCGTTCTTTTAATAATAGTCGTGTCACGCTCACTGCTTGTCAATAACGTTTCAATATAAGCCGGCGATGCATCCACACATTCTTTTGTGGCGATAAAACGTGTACCCATTTCTATTCCTTCCGCGCCCAGTGCATGTGCCGCCATCCATCCACGACCGTCGCCAATTCCACCCGAACCAATTACCGGTATACTTACAGAGTCTACTATGCGGGGTATTAATACCATTGTGCCAATATCATCACGCCCTAGATGGCCTCCTCCTTCTTGACCAACTGCAATTACTGCATCTGCGCCAATCTCTTCTGCTTTTTGCGCTTGTCTCGTTGCTGCTACGAGAACTAGTTTTTTAACATCTGTTCCTTGTAGCATTTCAAATAAAGGTGCAGGATTACCTCCTGTAACGGAAATAATTTTAATATCTTCTTCCAAAGCGGCTTCTACCATAGATTCGAACGATCGGCCATGATTACCGATCGCAAAGTTTACACCAAAAGGTTTCGTCGTTTTCATGCGAACCTTTTGAATTTGTTGTTTTAACGCTTCAGGTGAAGGGAGACTCATTGCTGTAATTTGACCCAGTCCACCCGCTTCTGAAACAGCAGCAGCCAAATCAGCATAAGCTAAATATGCTAACCCCCCTTGAACGATCGGATACTCAATCTCTAACAACTCCGTAACTCTTGTATTCCAGCTCATTATTATCCCGCCTTTTTTTCGCAATGTAAAAACAACCCATGAGAAAAGAATTCCCATGGGTTGTACGCATGCTGTGTTATTTCGTCATCATGTGAATTGGCTTACCAAGAGCAACTTCTGCTGCTTCCATGGAAATTTCACCAAGTGTAGGGTGCGCATGAATTGTCATAGATACATCTTCAAGTGTCATACCTGCTTCAATAGCTAGCCCTAGTTCTGCAATCATATCAGAAGCGTTCTCTCCAACGATTTGTGCTCCAAGAAGCAAGCCATCTTCTTTACGCGCAACTAGCTTCACGAAGCCGTCTGTCGCATCCAATGAAATCGCACGACCGTTTGCAGCAAATGGGAATTTCCCAGTTACAACATCGTATCCTTCGTCTTTTGCTTGTTGTTCATTCAAGCCGACTGTTGCAAGTTCCGGATCTGTAAAGCAAACTGCTGGAATCGCCAAGTAATCTACTTCGGATTTTTCACCTGATATTGCTTCAGCTGCCACTTTCGCTTCATAAGATGCTTTATGTGCAAGCTGTGGACCAGCTACGATATCACCGATCGCATAAACATTCGGCACGTTCGTACGACATTGCTTGTCTACTTCGATCAAACCGCGGTCAGTCATATTCAAGCCAAGACCCTCTAAACCAATTTCATCTGTGTTGGGACGACGACCTACTGTAACCAATACATAATCCGCTTCGACTTTTACTTCTTCGCCTTTAGCTTCATACGTCACAACTACTCCGTCTTTCGTTTCTTCTACACCTTTAGCAGATGCTTTTACTACGACTTCAACGCCTTTTTTCTTCAGGCCTTTTTTAACGATTTGTGTCATTTGCTTTTCGAAACCAGCAAGGATATCATCCGCACCTTCAATAATCGTTACTTCAGAACCTAAGTTTGCATAAGCTGAACCTAGCTCTGTCCCGATATATCCACCACCGACTACTACGAGTTTCTTCGGTAATTCTTTTAGGCTTAAAGCACCTGTTGAACTAATTACGCGGTCACTAAATTTGAACGTTGGAATTTCAACCGGACGCGCACCTGTTGCAATGATGACATTATTAAATTTATATGTTTGTGCTGATTTCTCAGTCATCACTCGTACTGTATTAGCATCTACGAAATACGCTTCGCCCATAACAGTTTCGACTTTATTACCCTTTAACAGCCCTTCTACTCCGCCTGTTAATTTAGACACGACACTATTTTTAAATTTTTGAGCTTTAGCAAAATCAAGTTTCACAGATTCTGCTGTAATTCCCATAGAGTCAGAATTTTGAGCAGCAACAAAACGGTGTCCAACAGAAATCATTGCTTTGGACGGAATGCAACCAACGTTTAAACAAACGCCACCGATTGTCTCTTTTTCTACTAGTGTTACTTTTTGTCCAAGCTGAGCTGCACGAATTGCCGCAACATATCCTCCTGGGCCTGAACCTACGACGAGCGTATCTACTTCAATTGGAAAATCTCCTACTACCATGTGCTTTACGCCTCCATTAATAAAAGTGATGGGTTCCCTAGTAATTCCTTAAGATAGTTTAACGCTAATTGTCCCGTTACGCCATCAATTACTCGGTGATCGAACACTAAAGATAATGCTAACATAGGTGCCACTACAATTTCACTATTTTTTACTACAGGTTTTTCAGAAATTCTTCCAACACCTAAAATAGCGACTTCAGGATGATTGATAATTGGCGTAAACCATTGTCCACCCGCGGAACCGATATTTGTAATTGTACATGATCCGCCTTTCATCTCAGAAGCTTGCAATTTACCAGAACGTGCTTTTTCAGCAAGTTCATTTACCTCTGCAGAAATAGCAAACATTGATTTGCGATCCGCATTTTTAACAACTGGAACCATTAAGCCGCGGTCTGTATCCGCTGCAATTCCAATATTGTAATAATGCTTGTGGATCAACTCTTCTGTCGAGTCATCCAATGATGTATTTAATTCAGGGAATTCACGCAATGTCGCTACTAGTGCTTTCACTACATATGGTAAGTACGTAAGTTTCACATCTTTTTTCGCTGCTACTTCTTTAAATTCTTTACGATGAGCAACGAGCGCGGTAACGTCTACTTCATCCAGTAACGTCACATGTGCCGCTGTATGCTTGGAATTCGACATCGCTTTTGAAATAGCTTTACGCATTGGTGATAATTTCTCGCGTGTTTCTGGGAATTCACCTTCCAATACCGGTTGCTGTTTCGCAGTTGCAGTTTCAGGTGTTTCCTGAGTTTCTTGTTCTATTTCTGTGGACTCAGCGCTCGCTTGTGGCTGACCTCCAGATTTAAAGGAATCTACATCTTCTTTTAATATGCGGCCGTTTTTCCCACTACCGGTTACTTCTGCAATTACCACATCTTGTTCTCTTGCATACTTACGAACAGACGGCATAGCAATTACGCGGCGATGGTCATCTGTTGCCTCAGCTTTAGGTTGTTGTGACTGTGTTTGCTCGGGTTGCGTTTGTTCACGCTGACCTTCTGCTGGTTTCTTTGCTTCAGTACTGCCTAACGCTTCTCCAACTTGTTCATGAGATTTTTCAACACTGGCATTTTCAGAAGCTGTATCTTCTGTGTGATCATCATCATGATCGGGAATGTCGTGATCTGGTGCATCAAAGCGTACTAGTTTATCTCCAACAACTGCTACTGTACCTTCTTGAACGTAAATTTCCTCTATAGTACCTGAAACCGGTGATGGAATTTCTACTACTGCTTTATCATTTTGTACTTCTAATAATGTATCATCTTCTTGGATTTCATCGCCTGGTTTTACGAACCACTTAACGATTTCTCCTTCGTGTATACCTTCTCCAATGTCTGGTAAACGAAATTCATAGGTCACGTAATTCACCCTTTCTGGATTGTCCAACAATTAAAATGTTAGTACTTCTTTTGCTTTCGCTATAATATCTTTTGCATTTGGCAACCAAGTATTCTCTCCTGCCGCAAATGGATAAACCGTATCTGGCGCGGTCACTCTCATAACCGGTGCTTCAAGGCTTAAAATGGCACGCTCAGAAATTTCCGCTACTACATTCGCAGCAATCCCTGCTTGACGTTGAGCTTCTTGAACGACAATGACACGATTCGTTTTCTCTACAGATTGAATAATCGTTTCAATATCAAGCGGTTGAATAGTACGCAGGTCAACAACTTCGACAGAATACTCTTCTTTTTCAAGTGCTTCAGCTGCTTTTAAACTTTCTTGAACCATCGCACCATAAGCAATGATTGTTAAGTCTGTACCTTCGCGCTTTACATCCGCCTTGCCTAATGGAATCGTATATTCTTCCTCGGGTACTTCTTGTCTGAATGAACGATATAATTTCATATGCTCTAAAAAGATTACTGGATTATCATCTTTAATTGCTGAGATCAAAAGACCTTTAGCATCATAAGGAGTCGATGGAATGACTACTGTTAATCCTGGTTGCGCTGCCACTAGTCCTTCTAAGCTGTCTGCGTGCATTTCCGGTGTAGCTACTCCGCCACCAAACGGCGCACGGATCGTAATAGGAGCGTTGAAATGACCGCCCGTTCTAAAGCTCATACGTGCCATTTGACCACTTACAGAATCCATTACTTCGAATAAGAAACCAAAGAACTGGATTTCCATAATAGGACGGAAACCTGTCAGCGCTAAACCAATCGCTAATCCGCCAATTCCTGATTCTGCTAATGGTGTGTCAAACACACGGTCTTCTCCAAACTCTTTATGCAGGCCTTCCGTCGCACGGAAGACTCCTCCATTTGCTCCTACGTCTTCACCGAACAACAAGACATTCTCATCTGCTTTTAGTTCTGTACGGAGAGCTTCTGTGATTGCTTGAATCATTGTCAATTGTGCCATGGGTCAGTTCGACTCCTTTCCTACATATGCATCTAATTGTTCTTGTAAGTTAAATGGTAGATCACCTTTATACATAATCTTCATAAAGTCAGACACTTTTTGTTTAGGTGCAGCATCTGCTTTTTTGATAGCGGCTTTAATTTCTTCTTTTGCGCGTTCTACAACTTCTTCTTCCTGCTCTTTAGACCAAATGCCTTTACTTTCCAAGTACGCTCTGAAACGAACAATCGGGTCACGCTTTTCCCATTCGCCGTCAATTTCAGAAGTACGGTAACGTGTCGGATCATCCCCAGCCATCGTATGCGGTCCGTAACGGTAACACATCGTCTCTATAAGTGTCGGTCCATCACCGTTGACTGCACGCTCTCTTGCATCACGAGTAGCCACGTATACGGCCAACGGATCCATCCCGTCTACTAGAATACTCGGCATTCCAGCAGCCACACCTTTTTGCGCTAGTGTTTTTGCAGCTGATTGAACATCACGATGTGTTGAAATTGCATATTGGTTATTTTGAATAATGAAAATCGCAGGGACTTTAAATGCTCCCGCAAAGTTTAGACCTTCATAGAAATCCCCCTGTGACGTACCTCCGTCACCTGTGTACGTGATCACTACTGATTTTTGGCCTTTTTTCTTAAAACCAAGCCCAACTCCTGCTGCTTGAATGTATTGAGCGCCGATAATGATTTGTGGCGGGAAAATATTCAGACCATCCGGAATAATACTTCCTTCGTAATGACCTCTCGACCATAAGAATGCCATGTGTAACGGCCAGCCGTGGAAGAGCAGTTGCGGCACATCACGATAACCCGGAAGAATGAAATCATCTTTTTCTAGCACATATTGTGAAGCAAGTTGAGAAGCTTCCTGACCGGCTGTCGGTGCATAGAAACCGAGTCTACCTTGTCTATTTAAAGAAATGGAGCGTTGATCTAAAATGCGCGTGTAAACCATACGATCCATTAATTCCACCAACTCTTCATCAGGAAGTTTCGGGTCTAGATCTTTGTTAACGATTTTACCTTCTTCATTTAAGATTTGAACCATTTCAAATTGGCCTTCTATTAATTGAAGCGCTTTCACTGGATCGTATTGATTTCCTTTTTTAGCTACCATATGTCAATCTCTCCTTCATATCTGTATTATATTATTTACAATTAAAATGAATACAACTTGTTATATTTTTTAGTATACTCAAAACTGAGCGCTTGGTCAACCATTGAATTCTAGGTGTTTTGATGTAAAGACAGTTTAAAAGAATAAAAAACTGTATTAATACAATAGCGATTCTGTATTGGTACAGAAAGCGTTCTATACAGCAATTTCTCTGTTTTCTTTCATACAGAGATGAATACGTCAGCCGTAGTAATTGACCTTTTGCCTCTCCTAGTCTTTTTCCTTATTTGTTCTTTTCTAAACTTGAAAGTATGCGCGATAATAAACGATTCACTTCTATAGTGGATTCATTAAATTCTCTGACATTTCCTTCAACATCATCAGCAAGGCTATTTACTCGCTCCACGTATTCTTCGAGCTCACTCGGCTGGACTGATAGATTTTCTAATTGGGTGTATAATTCTAGTTGCGCATAAACTAACTGTTTATAGTTTGCTACCAATTGATCATGCATGTCGTAACGGTCATATAACGCTGTGAATAACTTATTTATTCGCTGATCATAATCAGAATTGCGCAAGCTTTCCTGCAGTTGCATGATTTCCACCCGTGCATCATGAAATGTCTTTTGTTCTTTGGTGATCATAGCCAATCGATCATTTGCTATTTTTTTTATTGTAGTTACAGACTTTCGAACTGCAAAATGACGTTGCTGAGTCAATTCCATAATAGCAGTAAAGACAAGTTGTTCTTTTTCTTCATACTGACCCAACTTCTTTACATACCCTTTCCCAAGCCTTTCTTTTTCATTCACTTTCATCAAAATCATTTCGATTTCTTGTATTTGCGTAGTTTCATGGGAACAACCATATAGAAATATCATTGATAGCACTAAGAGGATTTTCTTCATCGCGAACCTCCTGTTGAATTATATACATTTTTCTTTCACCATGTTCTTTATTCGTTTATACTATACAGGATAAGGTAAATGGACGAAGCGTATACGTAAAAACTCTATATACAGCCGGTCTACTATATGTGAATGTAACATTATATATAAACTAATATATCTGAGGGGAAGAATAGAAATGATTTTAATGAAAGACATTATCCGCGAAGGTCATCCTACGTTACGGGCGAAAGCAAAAGAAATGAGTTTCCCACTAAGTGCGGAGGATCGCCAATTATGTGACGACTTACTGGAATATATAGTGAATAGTCAAGATGATGTGCTAAGTGAAAAATATGGTTTACGTTCTGGTATCGGATTAGCTGCACCACAAGTGAATGCTTCTAAAAGAGTCTTCGTTTTGCATATTCCAGATGAAGACAAACCTTTGGAAAATTTCATCGCAATTAACCCTAAAATCGTCAGCCATTCCGTAGAAAAAACCTATATATCTACAGGAGAAGGCTGTTTATCCGTTGATCGGGAAGTTCCAGGCTATGTACCGCGCTATGCGAGAATTACTGTGAAAGCGTATGATAAAGAAGGCAAGGAAATAAAAATGCGTTTAAAAGGATTAGCGGCGATCGCCTTCCAACATGAATTAGACCACTTAAACGGTATCATGTTTTATGACCACATCGATGAAAATGCTCCTTTCAAGGACATACCAGGAGCACAACCTTTAGATAGAGAGTAAAGGAATTAACCTTGACAGATGCTCCTTACTATGATATAGTTTTTCTAAGGAGTGATGACGCCATGTATAAACGTCTGAAACGCAAACTGCTTAGACGACTCAATGGCCTGCTCGGTAAAAAGACAATTGCCTAAACTTTTATGCCTGCCAAGTAATTGGTGGGCTTTTCTTTATTTTAAAGAAATTGCGTGCTATTATGGAGAATATGTTTACTAACGAACGTATCGAACGTAAAAAAGGAGAGTTCATAATGATTTTTAAAGTTTATTACCACGAAAATGTACACCAAGTACCAGTCCGCGAGAACACACTGAGCTTATATGTTGAAGCTGAAACAGAAAAGGCAGTTCGTGATCAGTTGCACGATCGCCAAATTATCATTGAATACATTCAGAAGCTGGAAGGCGAGCATTTAGAGTACGAGCAAGCTTCACCGCACTTCCAGGTAGAGCAGGTCTAATCAATGAAATCTATTAAGAATAATGAGACAGCCGTTTTTGCCCTAGGCGGACTAGGTGAAATCGGTAAAAATACGTATTGCGTTCAGTTCCAAGATGAAATCATCATCATTGATGCGGGCATTAAGTTCCCAGAGGATGATTTATTAGGTATCGACTATGTTATACCTGATTACACATACCTTGAACGCAATATCGATAAAATAAAAGGACTTTTCATTACGCATGGTCACGAAGATCACATCGGTGGGATTCCTTATTTATTACGTAAAGTGAATGTTCCTGTTTACGGCGGTAAATTAGCAATTGGTTTACTTCGTAACAAACTAGAAGAACACGGACTGTTACGCACAACGAAGCTCCATGAGATCGAAGAAGATGATTACATTAAGTTCCGTAAAACGGCTGTATCGTTCTTCAGAACAACTCACAGCATTCCTGATGCGTATGGTGTAGTCGTCAAGACTCCGTCCGGTAATATCGTCCATACAGGAGATTTCAAATTCGACTTCACACCTGTTGGCGAACCTGCTAACTTGCATAAAATGGCGAAAATCGGCAGCGAAGGCGTCTTATGTTTACTGTCAGATAGTACGAACGCTGAAATTCCTAACTTTACGATGTCTGAAAGAAAAGTTGGAGAAAGTTTAAATGATATTTTCCGTAATGTTGATGGACGTATTATTTTCGCTACATTCGCTTCGAATATTCACCGTTTACAGCAAGTAATTGAAGCGGCACAAAACTTTGATCGGAAAATTGCTATATTCGGACGCAGTATGGATAACGCAATTACGATTGGTCGGGAATTAGGCTATATCGACGCTCCAAAAGAATTATTCGTTGATTCGCAGTCATTAAATCGACTACCTGCAAATAAGGTGATGATATTATGTACTGGAAGCCAGGGAGAACCTATGGCTGCTTTATCACGTATAGCGAACGGTACGCATAGACAAGTTCAAATCCAACCAGGTGATACGGTCATCTTTTCGTCATCCCCTATTCCGGGTAATACGTTAAGCGTCAATAAAACGATCAACTCTTTGTTCCGTGCAGGGGCTGAAGTAATTCACGGCCCATTGAACAATATCCATACGTCTGGTCACGGTTCACAAGAAGAACAAAAGCTGATGCTTCGTTTAATCAAACCGAAGTACTTCATGCCGATCCACGGGGAATATCGCATGATGGACATGCACTCACAGTTAGCTGTAGATTGCGACGTAGAACCAGACAATATCTTTATCATGTCTAATGGTGAGGTATTAGCTCTAACTGACGATACTGCCAGATTAGCGGGTCGTGTACCTTCTGGTGATGTCTACATCGACGGCAGCGGTATTGGCGATATCGGAAATGTCGTATTGCGTGATCGTAGAATTTTATCTGAAGACGGCCTTGTCATCGTAGTGGCAACAATCGATACGAAAAAGAATCGATTAGTGTCAGGTCCAGATTTGATTTCCAGAGGATTCGTCTATATGCGTGAATCTGGAGCTATGATTAATGAAGCACAATACATGCTTTCTAAAACATTGCAACGAAAATTAGCAGCAAAGCCTGATTCCGTTACTAACTTAAAAGGCGATATTATTGATACACTCGTTCCTTACTTATATGAGAAAACGAAGCGAAAGCCAATGATCCTTCCAGTCATTATGGAATTATAAAAAAACTGTAGGTTCCCATGAATATGGGTTCCTACAGTTTTTTTAATGCAATGCTTTTTTTTCAAATCGATGAATATCTAAATCAGAACCAATGACAATCAAAATATCATTCACTTCAATTTGCTCAATCGCTTGAGGAGACACAAGAATATGAGATCCTCTTTTAATCGCTACGATATTCACACCATACTTTGCACGAATATCTAAATCGATGAGCGACGAACCGGCGATATGATTATTCGCTTGAATTTCTACAATAGAATATTCATCCGAAAGCTCTAAGTAGTCTAGAATATTATTGGAAACAAGATTATTTGCAATCCGTTTTCCCATATCACGTTCTGGATGAACTACTTGATCGGCTCCGATTTTTCGCAAAACTTTTTCATGGTAATCATTTTGGGCCTTCACTGTAATTCGTTCTACGCCAATCTCTTTTAAAATGAGTGTCGTCAAAATACTCGCTTGAATATTTTCTCCAATAGCTATCACCACATGCTCGAAGTTACGGATTCCTAAGGAACGCAATGCCGCTTCATCCGTTGTATCAACAGCTACAGCTTGTGTGGCGATATTTGCAAACTCCTCTACCCGTTCCTGTGATTTATCAATTGCCATGACATCCGCTTCTAACTCAATCAATTCTTTTACAATACTCCCGCCGAATCGACCTAATCCGATGACTACAAATTCTTTTTTCATCACATGACCCCTCACGATTACATAGTAAATCAGATTTTCTGAAGACCGCTATTACCGTAATCCCATTTTAAATTTCAAGAATAACTCATTATACACCCCAAGCGTTTCTAAACCTAAGTTTTCATACACTTCTAAGTTTTCTCTTGCTTTTTCATCCGGATAAAAACGTTCATCAGCTGTTATTTCCTCATCCATATAAGCCATAGCTTGAACATTTGGCGTCGAATAGCCAACATATTCTGCATTTTGAGCCGCAATTTCAGGATCCAGCATAAAGTTAATGAATTTATGTGCTCCTTCGATATTAGTAGACGTTCTAGGAATGACAATATTATCAAACCATAAATTAGAACCTTCTTCAGGAACAATATAATCAATGTCTTCATTCTCAGAAATCATATCGGCTGCCTGACCTGACCAAGTTAATGCAACAGACGCTTCATTATTGATCATTAATTGTGTCACCTCATCACCTATGACCGCTTTCACATTCGGCACAATTGTCGCTAGTTTGTCCGTTGCTTCTTTTAATTCTTGCAGACTGGTCGAATTCAATGAATAGCCTAAAGAGTTAAGAGAGACACCTAGTACTTCCCGGGCACTGTCAACTAAAATTACTTGTTGCCGCAATGAAGCATCCCATAAACTGTCCCAACTCTCAAACGTTTGCCCTTTCAATAGTGTGGGGTTATATGCGATGCCTACCGTTCCCCAAAAATACGGAATAGAGTACGTATTATCTGTATCAAACGGCAAATCCATAAAATAAGGGTCAATATTTTTAACATTCGGTATTTTTGAATAGTCCAGTGGCAGTAATAATTTTTTATCTTCCATCATCTGAACCGCATATTCTGAAGGTACAGAAATGTCGTAAGAGGTACCACCTTGCTCTATTTTTCCCATCATCCCTTCATTCGAATCAAATGTTTCATAAATCACACGAATGCCTTCACGTTTCTCAAATTCTTTTAAAAGGTCTGGATCGATATATTCTCCCCAGTTATAAACTGTAATCGTATCTTTTCCGGCCTGACCAGATTTATGCTCTAGCTGATAGTTCGTGAAAAGCAAGATGGAAGAAACGAGTAAAATGGCTACAACACTCCCTACAAGCCCTCTCATCGCTTCACCCCCTTAGCCGACGTTTTTGTTTTATTGTTAACCATATAATAGCCTAATACCAAAATCATCGTAATTAAGAATATTAAGCCCGACAGCGCATTAATCGTTAATGTTATTCCTGTTCTAGCCATCGAATAAATTTCTACAGATAATGTGGAAAAACCATTGCCCGTAACGAAAAAAGTAACCGCAAAATCATCCAATGAATATGTTAAAGCCAAAAAGAAGCCGGCAAATATTCCTGGCTTAATATAAGGCAACACCACACGTGTCAACACGTCTTTACGTGATGCACCAAGATCTAACGCAGCATCTATTAATGTTGTACTCATTTCCTGGAGTTTAGGCAATACCATAATTACGACAATTGGAATACTAAATGCGATGTGCGAAATTAGTACAGAAGCAAATCCTAGTTTTACCCCAATGAGAGTAAACAATATTAAAAACGACGCCCCGATAATAACATCTGGACTAACTATAAGAATATTGTTTACAGACAATACCGTTTGGCGTGCTGATTTATTTTTCATAAAGTAAATGGCTAACGCACCTATTACACCGATCGTTGTAGAAAGTAAGGCAGACAGCAAGGCAATAATTACCGTATTTAGAACGATGATTAGTAACCGCGTATCCGAAAAGACCGCCTCATAATGTTCTAACGTAAATGATTCAAAGTTAGACATGCCGCCACCTGAATTAAACGAGTAATAAATTAAGTAAAAAATAGGAGCATACAAAATCACAAAAACTACAGCCAAGTATATTTTCGGAAGGCTACTTAACTTTTCCATGTGCAGAGGCCCCCTTCTCTTTTCCGGATGTTAACATCATAATCAAAAACATAAATATAATTAGGAAGACTGCAATAGTTGATCCCATCCCCCAGTTTTGTGTTACTAAAAACTGTTGTTCAATCGCAGTTCCTAATGTAATTACTTTATTTCCTGCAATGAGTCGCGTGATCATGAACAGCGACAGCGCTGGTATAAACACTACTTGTATACCAGATTTCACACCATCGATCGTCATCGGCCAAATTACACGCTTGAAAGTAACCCACGCATTGGCCCCCAAATCTTTTGATGCATCAAGTAATGTAGGATTTATTTTATCAAGTGAATTAAAAATAGGCAAAATCATAAATGGAATGAAAATATATACGGATACAAAAACAAAACTAAAATCAGTAAATAGAATTTGTTGACTGCCGATTCCAATCGCTTCTAAAAACGCATTGATAGGCCCATATATACCCATCAGACCAATAAATGCGTACGTCTTCAAGAGAAGATTGATCCAAGATGGAATAATAATTAATAACAACCATAATTGTTTATGCTTCGTCTTTGTCAGAAAATAAGCTGTAGGATAAGAAATCAGCAAAGAAAAAAACGTAATAAGAAATGCATACCAAAACGAACTCATCGTTAATTTAAAATAAATAGACGTGAAAAAGTTTCGATAATTCCCCAATGTCAGTTGTCCTGATAAATCAAAAAAGGAGTAATAAATGATGACTATGATCGGTGCTACGACAAACAGCAACATCCAAACAGCATAAGGCACAGCATAAACAAAGCGCAGTGGATTATTCTTCATCTTCCGCCACTCCAAACGACTCTAGCCGCGCATCGAAGTCTTCTTCAGACTCATTTAAACGCATGACGTGGATATCAGCAGGTGCAAAATCTAACCCAATCATAGTCCCGACATCAGCCGGCTTCGTTGAATGTACCAACCATTCATTACCATCTGTATCATAAGTAGAAAGTTCATAATGTACCCCGCGGAATAACTGGGTATCGACCGTAACACTTAACTTGCCTTGTTCAATCGTTGTCATTTCCAGATCTTCCGGACGGATCACAATATCTACTTTTTCATTCGGATAGAATCCTCCATCTACGCATGGAAACTGCTTTCCTGTAAATTCTACTAAATAATCTTTCACAATTCTCCCTGAAACGATATTAGATTCTCCGATGAAATCTGCAACGAAACGATTGATCGGTTCGTCATAAATATCAATGGGCGTTCCGGATTGTTGGATCTTCCCATTGTTCATGACGAATATTTCATCTGACATCGCCAGTGCCTCTTCTTGATCATGTGTAACAAAAACAAATGTCTTACCCAACCGTTGTTGAAGTTCGCGCAACTCATATTGCATTTCTGAACGCAATTTTAAATCTAACGCCGATAAAGGCTCATCAAGAAGAATGACTTCTGGATCATTTACAATAGCCCGTGCAATCGCTACCCTCTGTCTCTGCCCACCGGACATTTCGGTAATCTCACGCGATTCATAGCCTTCTAAGTTCACAAATTTCAACGCTTCTTTTACTCTAAAATCAATGTCATTTTTCTTCACTTTTTTTATACGCAATCCAAATGCAACGTTTTCATAGACGTTTAGATGTGGAAATAAAGCATAGTCCTGAAAAACCGTATTTACTTGTCGCTCATTTGCCGGAACAGAATTGATCTTCTTTCCATTAAAGTAAATTATTCCGTCTGTCGCTTCTGTAAATCCGGCGATTAAACGTAAAATTGTTGTTTTACCGCATCCTGAAGGTCCAAGTAATGTATAAAATTTTCCACGTTCCATTTCAAATGAAACACGGTCAAGTACAGTTGTAGACTCACTATATCGTTTCGTTACATTTTCAAAACGAATAATTGGCTGATTAGTCAATTCCATTCCTCCTTATATAGTTCTAGAGTTAACAAGTAGGAACCCTTGTAAACTTAATCATTATACACAAAACGATACTGAAAGCAAATTGTCCTTATTTACTTATAAAAGTGATTATAAATATTTAGTCATGAAAATTGTTTTTTCTCAGATGACATAGTAGAATGAAACGAGATATTAAGGAGGGATTCAGTTGGAGGATCACTTATTTTTTTATTTGGACACTGATGCCAAACGGAGTCGTAAAATAGGACAACCTACAAGAGAAAACCAACTAGAAGGTATATTTCTAGTCAATAATAGAAAAATCAAGTCATGGAAAGAAATGGCTTCACACTGCGTAGAATGTATGGAACCTTTACACTATAGTGATGAATTTGATGCTCGTTATTGTAAAGATTGTGATGAATGGCGGGAAATGATCTGTGATCCGAGTTGTCAAACTTGCCAGTCTAGACCCGTAAAGCCTTCTGAGTGCCAACATGATTTTGAATAATTCATATGGTAAACCCTTTACATACAACAGCAATGAGCTCTAACAATAATTATTATTATCTTCGAGTCATTCTAATTGTAATCATCTAGTAAATTTGATATCCTATAGAAGAAATGTGTAGCACAGTTACGTAGTTGCACAAAAGATAAATTGGAGGGATTTTTAAATGGCTGAACGTATGGTAGGTAAACAAGCTCCAGATTTTACAATGGAGGCAGTATTAGCTGACAAATCTTTTGGGAAAGTTAGTTTGCAGGACAATATCAAAAACGATAAATGGACAGTTCTTTTCTTCTATCCAATGGACTTCACTTTCGTATGTCCGACAGAAATCACTGCAATGTCTGATCGCTATGATGAGTTCGAAGACTTAGATGCAGAAGTAATCGGTGTTTCTACTGATACGATTCACACGCACCTAGCTTGGATCAATACAGATCGTAAAGATAATGGTCTTGAGCAACTTAAATACCCACTTGCAGCTGATACGAACCACTCAGTATCACGTGAATATGGAGTGCTAATTGAAGAAGAAGGTATCGCATTGCGCGGTCTTTATATCATCAACCCTGAAGGAGAACTTCAATACCAAACAGTTTTCCATAATAATATCGGTCGTGACGTGGATGAAACTCTTCGCGTACTTCAAGCACTACAAACTGGCGGTCTTTGCCCTGCAAACTGGCGTCCAGGTCAAGAAACTCTTTAATTTTGTACAAGCATCCCCACGCATTACTTCCGCTGTGGGGATTTTTCTATAATTTTATTTACTTATCGAGGAGGAACTTTGATGAAATTACGTACACAAATGCCAGAACTTCAAGGTGAAACAGCTTGGTTAAACGGCGAGACATCAAAATCTGAACTAGTTGGCCAAAAACCAACATTAATTCACTTTTGGTCTGTTAGCTGTCATATGTGCAAAGAAGCAATGCCAGATGTAAATAATTTTAGAGATCAATTTAAAGATGAATTGAACGTAGTAGCTGTCCATATGCCACGTTCTGAAGACGATTTAGATCTCGAACAAATTAAAGCAGTAGCTGCAGAGCATGATATTACTCAGCCTATTTTTGTTGACAGTGAACTGAAATTAAATGATGCTTTCGAAAACCAATACGTACCTGCTTATTACGTTTTCGACAAAGATGGACAACTTCGTCACTTCCAAGCGGGCGGTAGTGGCATGAAAATGCTTGAAAAACGCGTCAATCGTGTACTAGACGAAATGAAAAAAGAAGATTAACCTTCTCTTAACGACTCCTCATCTGAGGAGTCTTTTTAGTTTTTAACAAATTTCGCTTCTTAGTATCACGTAGTAAACGTAAAGCAAAACAAGTCTGTTGATTATTTGAAGAAAATGGCTTTTGGAAATGAAGTGTTTTAAATGAGTAGTTGTAGAGATAGTGTAGTGTGAGGATTTTCCCTGCTGAACCGGACGCTTTCCTGGAGGGCGCGCGGCGGACTCGCCAAAAGTGCGTTGGCGATTACGCCTGTCGTCCTGATCCTCCAGGAGTCGCCGGTTCTTCCGGGAGAATCCTTGAATTTGTGTTCGTAAGTCAGTTGGTGTTCGTCCAAAAGTTAGAGTGAAATGAGTGACTCTTCTTTCTTGGTGCAGAAAAATGGTGTACGTGTGAGGATTCTCCCTACAGAACCGGACGCTTTCCTGAGGGGACGCGGCGGACTCGCCAGAAGTGCTTTGGCGATTACGCCTGTCGTCCTGATCCTCCAGGAGTCGCCGGTTCTTCCGGGAGAATCCTTGAGGTTGTGTCTGTAAGTCAGTTGGTGTTCGTCCAGAAAAAAAGTATGGTAAGTTACGCTTCCTCGATAATGTGGGTGAAGCTTTAGATTGCCTGATTGAATGCATATAGGGTCACTTCTTTTTTCACTCAGTTCATCGAAGAAGTCATAGTAGCAGATAATACTTCACCGCTATCTAACTTCAAAAACGGTCGCATTGTATCAGACAAGTCTTTTTGGTTTTCATTCCATACAAAGAGTGATCAACCTGTCTTGCACACACAAAGTACGGCTTGGAGCTTACAGACGATCGACTCCGGGAGGATAAGGGAAAGCCGTAGCGAAGGACGGCTTTTGCGAGTGAAGCGCAGCGAGAAGGAGCACATCTTTGCATTTGACAGGTGTAACTCGCGACGGTCCACCGCGCCCCCTCCGGAAAGCGTATCGTCCGGAAGCGCAAGCCGCAAGACATTCTAAGTCAGACTCACTCCATCCAATCGCCATAATCAAACTCGCTTGTAAATAACTCAATGAGCGACTTATATATAATATAGTTACTCAACAGTCTTAAAGCAAAGTATTTTTCCTAGGCATGCCTCGTGCCTTGAAGAATACTTTGTGATAGGATTAAACAAAAAGAACCTAGAAAGCGAGCTGTCGAATGGTCAAAACATCTAAAAACCTAGCCCTCTACATACTTATGTTCAATATGTTCATTGCGATGGCAGGAGTCGGACTCATCATTCCCATCATGCCGGAATACTTAGCCACATTTGGAGTTGCCGGTAGAGCGCTTGGGCTACTAATCGCTATTTTTTCTTTTGCTCAATTTATCTTATCTCCTATTTCGGGTAATCTTTCAGATAAATATGGAAGAAAGCGCATTATTATTTTCGGTTTACTTATTTACGGACTTTCTCAATTAGCATTTAGTTTATCAACTGAGTTATGGATGTTATACGTTGCTCGATTCTTCTCAGGATTCGGTGCTGCTTTCATTATTCCTCCTACGATGGCTTTTGTAGCAGATATTACAACTCTTGAAACAAGAGGTCGAGGGATGGGGCTTCTTGGAGCTTCGATGTCGTTAGGATTTATGATAGGGCCGGGAATCGGTGGATTTTTATCTAAAATCAGTTTGTCATTTCCATTTTATGCTGCAACCGGTGCATCAATTGTAGCCGCTATTGTTTCTTTATTATTTCTACCCAATCCTAAACCTGTCCTACAAGGAGCTGCGGTCAACGAAAATCTTTTTCAACAGTTGCGGCGATCAACACAAACTTCTTACTTTATTATGCTTATCGTCATGTTCGTCTTCTCATTCGGCTTGGCAAACTTCCAGGCTACGATTTCACTCTACGTAGATCAAAAGTATAACTATACACCTTCTCAAATTGCGATTATTATTACTGTCGGTGGATTTGTTGGGGTGATCATTCAAACATTTGTTATTGATCGGCTGTTTAAACGTTTTGGTGAGATGCGAGTCATTTTGATCAATCTAGTAATCGCAGCTTTTGCGATGTTAGGTATTTTGTTTGTCAATACGTTCTTCACTATTTTGTTAGTGGCTACGATTTTCTCAACTGCCACTTCTCTCCTGCGTCCTGCTGTCAATACACTAGTTTCTAAATTGGCCGGAAAAGAGCAAGGGTATGCGGCGGGTATGATGAATGCTTATATGAGTTTAGGAAATATGATAGGACCGGCAACTGCAGGCTATATTTTCGATTGGAACATGAAATCACCTTATATTGTTGGAACTGTGATCTTATTACTTTGTTTCGCATTAGCTGCTTACTGGGCAACACGTCACCGATCACTCATCCAGTCTGCTCGTACGTTATAAACTAGCTATTCAATCGGTGCGGTAAGTGTACGTGTTAGGATCCTCCCTTCAGGAAAGCGTATCGTCTGGAAGCGCAAGCCGCAAGACACTTCAAGTCAGCGTCACTGCATCCCAAGTCATCCGCTTATTTCTATCGCCTGCCTCGCTTTTAAATGAATAAATGGATTATACGGTTAATTAACAGATGTGTTCATATGTATCCATAATAGTAATAAAAAATGCATGAAGGTAATATCCTTCATACATTTTTTTATTTCCTATTAGATTCATTGTACTTTCCGCAATAACTCTGCGTAACTTTGTACAATTTCAACGAATGCTTTAACTTGCTTCAATTCAAATGTTGAGCTATATCCAATCATCCATGTATCCCGTGTCAGTTCAAATTCTTCTTCACTATTTAGTAAAGGAATGCGATTCACTCGTTCATCTCCTGAAAGTGTAATTGAAGGTAAAATAGCATAGCCGATTCCATTGAGCGCTAATTGTTTACACGTCTCAATTTGATCAACTACTATTTGCCTACTTGGATTTTGATTGAAATGTTTATTCCACCACCGCTGAATTTCCATATAATAATTGGAATCACTTTTATATTGTATGAAATGTCGATTCGTATCTTTTAATTCATCTATTGTGGAAATCTCTGAATCGACTAAGTATAACTGATCAGGGAATAAATACATTCGATGACTTTTCCAATCTGTTTGCCCCCTGACGATGCCCACATGCGCCTCGCCTTCATACAAAGCTTTAGATATTTCAGAACTCCACCCTGTCATTAAAGAAATTTTAGCATCCGGATATAATTCTACATAATCCTTCAATATTTGCGGGAGCCATGTCTGACCAATTATGGAAGCACAAGCAATCTTTAATGTACCATGTACTTTATCTTCAAGTGACGCAATCAATTCCAATGTTTCATCTCGCTTAGCTAAAGATTCTTTCGCGTAGGCAATGACGTGTTCACCTGCTGGCGTCGGTTCAAGACCTTTTTGCGAACGAATGAACAATCGCATCCCCCATTCTTTTTCAATCGTCTGCAAACGTTGCGATAACGCAGGTTGAGATAAATGCAATCGTTCAGAGGCTTTTCGCATATTGCCTTCTTCAGCTAACGCCTTAATAATATCTAGCTCAGTTGTTGACATGTTCATACACCTTTCCCCTCGGAATCCGCAAAATCAAAACTAAACTAATGACAGCAAATACAGCAATTGCGATATACACCCAATGTAAAGAATTCTGAAGTCCTTCCTGCAATTTATGTAACTCTGCAAACGGAATCATAGAACGGCCTTCTTCAGTCAATAATCCATTTACATCATCTATTGAGTAGGACAAGTTTCCTGCTGCAAAATAAGATAGCAACATTCCGTTTAAAATCGCTCCAAATACTGAGGCTCCTATTGTATTCCCAAAGTTTTTCATGAACATATTCGCCGCAGTAGCTGATCCTCTTTGTTCTCTTGAAACCGCTCCTTGAATCGTTACAATAAATGATGTATTCGTTAACCCCATCCCTATACCAATAAAAAAGCTAGATGCAGCAGCCCATATAGGACCCAAGCTGGCATTCATGAAAACAAACATCATCGATCCGATCACCAATGACACTCCTCCTGCGAACGAGACGAGGAACGGACCGAAACGAATAAGTAAATGACCCGCCACGGAAGAAGCTAAAGGCCACCCTATAGACATCGTTGTCAGTGCAAAGCCTGCGATAATCGCTTTCTGTTCCATCACTCCCGAAACATATGTAGGCAAATAAGAAGATACACCAATTAAAATAATACCTGTAGTCAATGATACTAAATTCGCATATAAAATAACTGGATTTTTCCAAATACTAAAAGAAACCAACGGATCTTTAGCCAAACGTTCTTGTCTAAAAAATAATGTGAATAATAGTATGCTAACTATGAGTAACAGCAAACTACTAATCGACAGTCGATTAAAAGATTGACCGCCTTCTACTAACCAAAATAAAATAGAAGACAACGCCGTTGCTAATAAGAAAGCTCCTTTATAATCAATCGAGGCTTTACGTGTTTCTTTCGGCTCATGAAGGAAGAAATAAATTCCTGCCATAGATAATATTCCAAGTGGAACATTCACCCAAAACACAAATTGCCAATTGACATATTGAACGAGTAAACCACCGATGACTGGACCCGATACTGCAGAGATCCCCCAAACACTTGATAAATACCCTTGTATTTTTGCGCGTTCTTCCGTTGTATACATATCACCCACAATAGTAGTCGCAATTGGCATCACAGCGCCTGCTCCTATTCCTTGAATGAGACGATACACAATTAGCTGTTCCATCGAAGTCGCAAATCCACATAATACGGAGCCGATCAAAAATATTGTTAAACCAATAAAAAAGATCGGCTTGCGACCAAATAAATCCGCCAATTTGCCATAAATCAATACGGTAACGGTACTCATCAATAAGTAAGAAGAGAAAATCCAACTATATCGTGAAAACCCGCCTAATTCAGAAGCAATTGTAGGCATGGCTGTTGTGACAATTGTCGCTTCAACAGCACCCACGAACATCGCCAGCATAACTGCCGCTAGAACAAGAGGGCGCTTAGTTTCTTTTTGCACATTTTTCACTCCTTCTATTAGAAAAAGACTCCGATAGAGGAGCCTTTTGTTTTTTCTATACATTTACAAATTACTGAGCATATGAGTATTTACTGAACGTTGTAAATATACTTTTTGAATTCTTTCATTATTACACGTCTCGTTATAATACCTGCAAATGTGCCGTCCTCGTCTGTCACGCATAAAAATGGGTGATTAATCAATAGATCCATAGCGCGTTGAAAACGATCATTCACTCGAATGGTCGGAAGATTAGTATCCATTATCTCATCTACTTTAATATCCTCTAATCGCTCGTATTCAATTCGTTCCATACCTAAAATTGAATCTGTAATCATTCCAATACCTAATAATCCTTTTAAATGGTACTGGTGATCCAATACAGGAATGGCGGAATATCCCGTCTTTGTTAAAACAAGAAGTGCGTGTTCAGCATTATTACCCAATTGTACGTGAGCAACCTTCTCTGAAGAAATTATTTGATTAGCGATTGGCGCAGCAAGAAAGTCTTTATTATTGATAGAAACCATAGGTAATCGCTCCTTCTATTCATCGTCAAAATCATTATATCTAATTACAAGTCTATTCATATCTATTCTATCATAACACATTTAGCCTATCTCTACCTTATAACAGAGATTATTATACCGGACAAAAAAACCTCTTTCTTAATAGAAAGAGGCCCAGTAATAAAAGATGACGATAAAGATGAAAAGAGAAGCAACAAATATAATCCACAACAATGGATTCATAGTAAATGGATGATCAGCAGCAGTTTCTGGTATACGATTCGTCACATTCAACTGAAAGGACTTAGAAGTCTTTCTTATGCCTGCAATACAAATCCATACCATGACTCCAAATGCGATCACCATGGGCCACAGCCAAATATCCCACATTAACTATACACTCCTTTCCGCCAAGCCTATACGATATAGAGTGTGCAGAAAGTGAAAATTTATGTGTTTATGTGATCATTTATCGGGCGGCTTGTAAATAGTTCTGTTCAATTACTTCTGGTAAAACCGCCTGACTATATAGAAACCCTTGAGCAATTTGACATTTGGAATCTTTCATAATTTCAGCTTGAGAATCTCTTTCAATCCCTTCTGCTATTACCGACATCCCTAAACTATGAGCTAAATTAATAATCGTCTTAGCTATCGCTTCATTTTTTTTATCTGTTTCAATATCTTGGATGAATGAACGGTCTATTTTAATAATGTCAATTGGATACTTTTTCAAATAGCTTAGAGAAGAATATCCTGTCCCAAAATCATCTATAGAAATCGTAAATCCCATTTCTTTTAACTGAACTAATGACTTCAACGTCTCATCCGGTCGCATCAATGCACTTTCAGTTATCTCAATTTCAATACAGCTTGGGTTTATCGAATATTTATTCACTATATCAAAAATTTTCGTACAAAAGTTTTCTGATTTGAACTGGCTGGGCGAGATATTGATCGCCACTTTCACAGGTTGGTATTGTTTACTCTGCCATTCCCGGAGCCGCTGACACACTTGATCAATAACCCAATCACCAATTAAATGAATGATGCCCGACGCCTCAGCAAGTGGAATAAACTTTGCTGGAGACACTTCACCGAACTTTCGATTATTCCAACGTAATAATGCTTCAAAACTAACGGACTTCCCTGTTTTCAAAATAATTTGTGGTTGAAAACAAACAGTAAGCTCATTAAACTCTATAGCTCGTCTTAAATGAGACTCCATAAGTGCTTCATTCGTAAAAGGAACTTTCATCTCTTCATCAAAGTAGCGGTAATGAGCTCTTCCACGTTCTTTTACAACTGACAGCGCTTGTTTAGACTTTTCGATCAATTCATCAATCGTATTGCCATGATCGGGAAATGTAGATACGCCTATGGACATCGACAAATAATATTCATGGTTATTATAAGTAAAAGGTTGCTTAAATAATCGCAGAATCTCTTCACATAATCTTTCTGTTTGCGCAAATTCAAACTCCTGAACGACAATAATAAATTCATCTCCACTATTGCGGTACAACTTTTCGCTCATCGTGCAAACTTTCTTTAACCGATTAGCGACCATTATTAAAAATTCATTACCTGCCATGTATCCCAGTGATTCAATAATTGTCTTGAAACGGTCGACACCTAAATGAATAATTCGCAAAACGCCATGTTCTTCAGTTGCTTGAAGAGAATCTTGGCCAAAATGGATTTTCAACATACGACTATTCCATAAACCAGTTAAATGGTCATGATAAGATAAATAATGCATTTTCGAATTACTGATCATATAGTTTGGTAATTCTTTTAATATGATATGCGTTTCTAAACATTCGTCATTTACGACGACAGGAAGAGATTTGAGTGACGCAAGAAGTATGTGACCTTTTGGATGTAATAATTCAACATGCGGTAATTCATAAGCTTTTCCATTTTTCACAAATGACCATACTTGATTAAAACTTTTTTGGTCTTCGTCACTTACTAACTCTTGAAAATGTCTGCCGATGAGCTCTTTGGGAGATAAATTTAGAAGTTGTTTAATTTTCGGATTGCAGAAAGTTATGATTCCTTCCCGATTCAGTGTTACTAATGCATCTGAGTTAAAATAAAGTAATGAATGATATTTTTCTTTCCATTTCTGATGCATTATTTTAGTTTCCCTATTTTTAAATTCTAATACAAGTAAAGGATATCTCGAAGAGACTGACAATTGCTTCACTGTCATATCTAATGGTTCTCCTCCTGTTTTATCAATCAAACGTTTACATACGCAGGAGTCTATATGAGTTAAGGTGTCTTGAATAGCTGACCAATAGGAACCAAAAAACGATTCAGGTGCCGTACTATTGTTGGAGGAAAAGAAAGTACTAGAACTATCATTTGAATAAAAAATTTTCATCTTGTCTTCAGGAAGTATTTCTAAGATGACTATCATATGAGTATGAAATTGGAAATATTCCTGCTGGAGAGGATGTTCAAATGGTTCTTCGTTGTTCATTTATGAACTCTTCCTTTCATTAATAAAATAATATTCATGACTTACGACATATACAGATAAGCCATTAGTAGTTAGTATACATCTATTTACTCTGTGATAAAAGATAAATAAAGAAATTTACCCAAAAACTCATGACTTTTTATGTAACATTTTACTTTGTTGATAGAACAATCCTGTTGATTATTTAAAGAAAGGAATGGGCATTTAGAAAAAAGGTGCTTTTGACAAGTAGTTGTAGAGGCGGTGTACGTGTTAGGATACTCGCTACAGAACCGGACGCTTTCCTGAGGGGACGCGGCGGACTGATCCTCCCGAGAGAAAGCGTATCGTCTGGAAGCGCAAGCCGCAAGACACTTCAGGTCAGTCTCACTCCATCCAACTGTCATAGTCAAAATTGCTTTTAACTAAATGAATGAGAGAATTATACATTACATGGTTAATTAACAAGCTAATAATTAATATGTAAAGAAGAGTCTTCTATCCATTTATAGAAAGTTCAAGCGGGCTGCGAAACGACATCCCCTTCTTCCGTTACATCCTAAACCTTCACAACACAATTGTTTGTCAATCGATTCAGATTAAAAAGGGCAACCAACAAATAAGTTGTGCCCATAAGAAAAAGACCGTATCGAAAAATCAGAAACTACTGACTTTCCGGACAGCCTCATTTTCTATGGTTACATGTTCTCTTTTCTAGCTATTTATATAATGCTTTATGAGCGCCTGTGTCCCTTTCTCACCATATCCCTTATCCAGTAATTCACTATACATTTTTTGAGCCAACGTTAACCCTGGCAATTCTAATTGTAGTGCTTCAGCTTCTCTTAGGGCTATATTTAAATCTTTAACAAAATGTTTCACATAAAAGCCCGGTTCATAATCTTCTTGAATAATACGCGGTCCTAGGGCTGATAAATTCCAAGAACCTGCCGCACCTGAAGCAACTGATTGCAGCATAGTATCTGGATCAAGACCTGATTTCATCGCATACGCAAGCGCTTCACATATACCTATCATCGTACCAGCTACAGTAATTTGATTGCACATTTTAGCATGTTGGCCTGCCCCTGCTTCTCCTTGATAAACAATCTTTTCTCCAAACACAGAAAGTATTGGCATCAAGCGATCAAACAACTCTTTTTGCCCTCCGCACATAATAGAAAGTGTACCGTTTTTCGCACCAATATCTCCGCCAGATACCGGCGCATCCAATGAAAACATGCCCAAAGACTGTGCTTTCTCAGCTAACCGAACAGCCAACTCAGGGCTAGAAGTTGTCATATCTACTACTATTTGACCAGCATGGCCATTAGCAAAAACTCCACTTTCGGATAAATACACTTCTTCGACATCTGACGGCATACCAATCATCGTGAATACGATATCTGCTTCACGTACCGCTTCTGCTACTGTGTTCGCCCAATGAGCACCCAATTCAATCAACGCATTCGCTTTCGATTTTGTACGTGTATACACGGTCACATCAAAAGAAGCTCGCATTAAATGTTTTACTACACTAGCTCCCATAACACCTGTCCCAATAAAAGCAATTTTTTCAGTTTTCATCGTAACACCCCTCACAAGTTATCTATATAGACTATCGTATCGAAGTTGAAATATTTTTACAATGAACAAAGCAAAAAAAGAGGATCGATCTATTCGAGATCGATCCACAAAAGGGGGAAATGATAATGTTGCTGTGTTCATTTGTAGTTTGCCCTTTTTTATATATTATAAACCTGAATCCGTTATTTTTATGAATCATTATCAATTTCTTGTTGATCAAACTTATTAATCATTATATCCAATTTACGACTTAGAATTATTGTCTTATCCGCATGCAAGCCCTCTTCTTCAGCAACTTTAATGAGTTGTTTCCTTAGACGCTCAATTTCAAACTCACAATCACATTCCAAATCAAACACCTTCCATCATAAATGGTTTCTCTCTATACTATACTAAAAACATGAGTTTTTCCTCATAAACTTTTCGACTTTTCTCGACAAACTTTCTATTCAACTACTAGATGCAAAAGATTAATCCTGTTGATTAATCATATGATGAACAATTCACTCATTCATTTAGGTAAAAGCGACTTTATCTATAGCGATTGGATGGAGTGAAGCTGACTTAGAGTGTGCAAGACAGTTTGATCACTCTTTGTAGGTGGTGAAGACTACGTGGGCTTGTGTGCTATTTTATATTCGTTTGTTAGATGAAGCAAGGCTGACTTGGAGAGTCTTGTGGCTTGCGCTTCCAGACGATACGCTTTCCGGAGGGGACGCGGCGGACCCCGCAAAAGAGCATTGCGGGTTACGCCTGTCGTCCTTGATCCTCCCGGAGTCGATCGTCTTCCAGCTTCAGCCGTACGTAGTGTGTGTAAGACAGTTTCATCACTCTTTGTAGTTGATGAGAACCATGTAGAATTGTCTGATACAATACGACCGTTTTTGAAGTTAAAAAGCAGCGAAGTGTTGCTAGCTACTATGACTGTTTCGATGAACTGAGTGGAAAAAGAAATGACTCTATATGCATTCACACAGGCAATTCAAAGCTTCACCCACACTGTTCAGGAAGCAGAATTTACCATACTTAATTTCTGGACGAACATAAACTGACATCCCGACACAAACTCAAGGATTCTCCCGGAAGAACCGGCGACTCCTGGAGGATCAGCACGTCAGGCGTAATCGCCACGCACTTCTGGCGAGTCCGCCGCGTGCCCTCAGGAAAGCGTCCGGTTCTGTAGGGAGAATCCTAGCACGTACACTCACTTTATACACTACAAAGGAGAAGTCACTTATCCTACTCTAACTTCTGGACGAACACCAACTGGTTTCCCAACATAAACTCAAGGATTCTCCCGGAAGAACCGGCGACTCCTGGAGGATCAGGAAAAGCCGTTGCGAAGGACGGCTTTTGCGAGTGAAGCGCAGCGAAAAGGAGCACATCTTTGCACTTGACAGGCGTAATCGCCAAAGAACTTCTGGCGAGTCCGCCGCGTGCCCTCAGGAAAGCGTCTAGTTCTGCAGGGAGAATACTAGCACATACACCACTTCTACATCTACTCATCAAAAGCGCATCATCCAAAAGGAAATTCCTGTATTTAGACAATTAAGAAGCGTAGCAAAAGATAATACTTTACCTTTCACACATTTTAAGGCAAACTATAAAGTAATTATGAAAATAGTTATTTACTCTGCTTTTAAATAGTAGAAATTCATGACCCAGAAAGGATGTAACTAGATGACGATTGCAGAAATAGGAGATATTATTGAATTCAAGGATGGTTTACAAGGTATTGTAGAAAAAGTGAATGAAAACTCCGTAATTGTAGACTTAACTTATATGGATAATTTCGATGAACAGACAATGGAAGAAAAAACGGTCATCAATCATAAACGATATACGATCATTCACAGCGCGACTGAATGAAACTTTTTACTTTCCAATCCGTCCAATAAGTAGAAATTTAACTAAAGGAGTGTAACATAATGAATAATAAATGGCGTATTGTCTTCGCATCATTCGCTGTCTCTATAATGCTAGCAGCTTGCGGAACCTCTGATACAAATGAAACAGACAAAGAAAACACGACTGGTAGCACGGTGGAAGAACCTACTACTCCAGAAACAGATGTTGAAGAAAATGATTCCGTAGCTGTAGAGGATCCAAATACAGATCAAGATGGTCTTAAAGATGCTGTTGAAACTAAAAGTGATGAACAAGACTATTCTATAATGGTGCTTCCTGGATACGTCTTAGCTAGCGAAGAGCCAGGCAGAGATAGTTTATATGTAGAGGAAGACAGCGGACTATTCATGCGAATCGAAACAATGTCTAAAGAGGATGAATCGTATACGTTCGATGAGCTTTACGAAAATATGGAAGAATTATTGGCAGCATCAAGCGATGGTGAAACGCCAGCCGAACTTACTGCAGACTCAGACCTCCCAAAAAATGAAGGGATTCTTAACGTAAAAGGTGCAGAAGTGAAGTCTGATGAAGGGTACTTTAAAGGGTTTGTTATGGAACGTGAAGATATGCTCATCCGCGTGACAATTTATGCTGCTGAAGAGAACGAACATGTTGAAGAATTTAAACAGATGGCTTCTACTATTAAATAAAATCTTACAAAAAAGCTGAACCATTCATGCGGTTCAGCTTTTTTGTATATAAACTTCAGATTTATCATCTACTAAACTAGCTTCGAGAAGAGGAAATTTCAATTGGAATTCAGTTCCTTTTCCGACTTCACTTTTCACTGCAATTGTTCCACCGGATTCTTTTACCGTTTTACCGACAAATGGTAAACCTAAACCAGTGCCTCCCTGTTTAGACGATACAAAAGGATCAAATATATTGTCAAGTAATTCTTCACTGATGCCTGTACCTGTGTCAGAGATGATGATTTCGACCATCTGCGAGGTTTCGTCACTTACAATTACATTCAATGTACCATTGGGCTCCATCGCTTCCATAGCATTTTTGAATAAATTTACTAATACTTGCTTGATGCGATTTGGATTCGCTTTTATCAATACAGGTTCTACTATTCGAATTTCATTGACGATATTGATTTGATCTAGCAAAGCTTTCGGTCTAAGAAGAGTTAACACTTCTTCGATTAACACTGTAAGTGAAAAGATTGTTTTTTCATCTACAATAGGTTTCGAGATTAAGAGCATCTCATTGAGAATATCGTTCATTCGCTTTACTTCATCTTGAATTACCGTTACATATTTATGTGCATTACCTGATACTTCGTGTTCGAGTAACTGTAAAAATCCTTGAAGTGTAGTCATAGGATTTCGTACTTCATGTGCAATACTAGCCGCAATTTCTCCTGTCATACTCAATTGTTCATTATGAGCTAGCAATTTTAGGAGTTGTTCTTGTTCTGTTATATTTTCTACTCGTAAATGATACATTTCAGTTTTTATGTCAAACTTCAAAAATATATTGTAATAGTTCATTTCTCCATACCGTTCAAATGATGCTCTTGCGTGGACTGTCGTTTGATTCCTCGCGTGCAAAAATAAATTTTTAAAACAAAAATCCTCTTCGAATTGAAAATCTTTTAAAAAGCTTTCGAATTTCACGTTATTAGTAGTCGTTGGGAAATGAAAATTTTTATGAAATGCATCATTAACTGAAACAAAAAATCCCCATTCATTGATGATTGCTGATGGTGTAGGACAAGTCATAAAAGAATTTTCATATGTTTGACTTAATAAATCAATATTTATCGTAATAATCGCCATTTTTCTGTCAGGCTGGTATATAATATAACAGGATGTGTTTTGTTTATTACTGATTCTTAAATTACCGGCTAACTGGTTTTGGATAATTGTTTTAGAGTGTTTGTTGCTTTCAAGGATGACGTGCAGTTTTCCAAAAAGTACATCATCAAATACTTCTGAAATATGGGAAGGCAGATTTTTTGCTTTGACTAATTTTTTAAAAGCACTCGTTCCTCCTAATATACGTCCATTTTCATCAATGATTAGTTTATAGAGCGCGCTTTCTAAATACTTGTTTTTATCTGATATTCTCATTACCATACTATGATCCCCCCTACTTCAAAATCCAGTAAAATACGATAACTTGATATTTATGAAATAAATTCCATTTGCACTTTAATTATTGCATGATTGCAAAAACTTTAATATAGGTATAAAGTCTACTTCAACATACAGGAAACTACATTTACTTTTCAAGGAGCTTATAAATGAACATCGTTCTATCTACTTTAAACGCAAAATATATACACACCAATATAGCTATACGGTACCTAAAGGCTTATGCCGAACCGGAGTATACTTGTGAGCTGGCAGAATTTACTATTCATGATCCAACATTATCAATTGTTTCAGATTTATATCAACACTCGCCGGACGTTGTTGGCTTCAGCGCTTATATATGGAATATTGAAGAAACGATTAAAGCAATTCGCTTACTTAAATTAACAAGCCCACATACGATTGTTGTATGCGGTGGTCCAGAAGTGACATATGATTACGATCAATGGCTGGAAAGAGTACCAGAAATTGATTATATAGTCATAGGTGAAGGAGAAAAAACTTTCAAAGATCTTCTTCAAGCGATTGATGGGAAAATGAATATTACAGACGTTCAAGGGATTGCTTACCGACAAGAGAAACAATTGAAAATCACGGCCCCTGGTCCAAAATTAGATTTACGTACACTTCCATCTCCTTTCCGTTTTACTGAAGACATACCGCATCTTCCTAATCGGGTTGTGTATATAGAAACGAGCAGAGGATGTCCTTTCTCATGCCAATTCTGTCTGTCTTCTATTGAAGTTGGTGTTCGTTATTTCAATCGCGATGCCATTAAAGAAGATATTCGATACTTAATGGCAAATGGTGCGAAAACGATTAAATTTGTCGATCGTACATTTAATATTAGCCGTAGCTACGCAATGGAAATGTTTCAATTTTTAATTGATGAGCACGTACCGGGAACTGTCTTTCAATTTGAAATCACCGGCGATATTATGCGACCTGAAGTCATTCAATTTTTAAACGATCATGCACCGGCTGGGCTATTCAGATTTGAAATTGGTGTGCAATCAACTAACGATCTGACAAATGAACTTGTCAAAAGACGACAAAACTTTACAAAACTATCGCGGACAGTAACGATGGTCAAAGAGGGTGGAAAAATTGCGCAACACCTTGATTTAATCGCGGGCTTACCAGAAGAAGATTATGCATCATTCCGTGATACATTCAATGAGGTTTTCGCCCTGCGACCGGAAGAGTTACAACTAGGCTTTTTAAAACTTTTACGCGGCACTGGCCTACGTATTCAAGCAGAACAATACGGCTATCGTTACATCGACACAGCTCCTTACGAAATCGTCTCCAATAATGTATTGTCTTTTGATGATATGCTGAAGATTAAACAAACAGAAGACATTCTTGAAAAATACTGGAATTCTGGTCGTTTTATACACTCTATGGAGTATATAGTTACTACATTAGTAGAAACACCTTTCGACTTTTTCCAACTGTTCGGTAACTTCTGGGAAAAACAAGGATGGTCACGGATTGGACATCAGTTTGAAGATTTGTTTACTCGACTGGAACAATTTCTAAGAGATGTGCTACAAGTAGATATGGCTGTTGCACAAAGTTTAATGAAACTAGATTATTTATTGCACCAAAAGTTCTTGCCAAGAAAGATTTGGTGGGCCCCTTCATCCACATTGCAGGAAGAACAAATAAAAGACATTAATCAGCTACTCGTTCACTCCCCGCATCTTTTAGGCGATTCTTTTGAAACCTATCGCTATACAGAGCGGACGATTAGAAAACAAGTGTTCATTACAGAAACAGCAGCTAAGGTTTTAGATGATTTTACAGTTGTAGAAGAACCGGGCTATTTAATCGTTCAATATAGTCCAGGTGAAACAGCTACACATTATCATTTATCTCAAAGTACCGTAGATTCTGTAAAAGAATATCAAAAGTGAAAATGGACTGTTAAGAAAGTCAGTAGCATCTGATCTTCTTAACAGTCCTTTTCTTATGGATACAACTCATTTATCGGAAAGCATGCCTTTTGGATCGCAGAGGAGCAAATTTTATTTTAGTGATGTTCATGCATCTTCCTACGATCATTAATTTAGTACATATAATTAAATAGAAGAAATGGAGTAAAGCTGACTTAGAGTGTCATGCGGCTTGCGCGTCCGGTTTCTCTCGGGAGAATCCTAACACGTACACTACTTTTCCGCACCACCAAATGCCAACTCCTTTATTTCAATAATCAATAGGCTTGACTTTTTTATAATAATGTATAATTCGCCTATTATACGATACATATATGCAAAAGAGTTCCTTTTCTCAATATATCAGATAGGGTTTGTATATCGACAATGAAAGGTTTAAAATGACTAAAAGAGAGCAAAGTTTATTGTAGCGCTATCTTTTCATAAGCCCATTTGATAAAGTAAGAAAATGAAGTTTTCGTTATGAAAGGAAATTGAAAAAAATGAGATTTTCAAGGGAAGTTTTTCATAAATTTACGCCAGCACAAATTATCGTGTTCTATTATTTTTTGGCCATTGCTTCCTCCTTCCTTTTGCTTAATTTACCCGGAGTGTATAAACCAGGTGTACAAGTACCACTTATAGATAGTTTATTCACTGCTGTGAGTGCTGTAAGCGTCACTGGTCTATCATCTATTAATATAGGAGAAACTTATTCGGTATTTGGTTTATGCATGATTATGCTAGTTTTGCAATTAGGCGGTATAGGAATCATGTCATTAGGTACGTTTTTTTGGTTACTTGTAAAAAAACGCATTGGATTGAGAGAGCGCCAACTAATTATGATTGATACGAATCAATACACATTACAAGGTGTCGTTAAGTTAATCCGTCAAATTATACAAATTATTTTTGTGATTGAGCTAGTGGGCGGAGCAATACTAACAGCGTATATTTCTCGTTTTTATCACTCGTTCAGCGAAGCGTTACTAAACGGAATGTTCATGTCAGTTTCCGCTACTACGAATGCCGGCTTTGATATTACAGGTTCATCTATGATGTCGTATCATGATGATTATTTTGTGCAGATCATCCTTATGATATTAATTATTTTAGGCGCAATTGGCTTTCCAGTATTAATTGAAGTGAAAAGTTATTTTTCAAAAAAAGTACCTCATTTCCGATTTTCTTTGTTTACAAAAGTTACGACAGCGACGTTTGGTATGTTAATGGTAGTGGGTACCGCTATGATTTGGTTGTTGGAGTCATTTCATTCTTTTAAAGGGATGAGTTGGCATCAGCAATTCTTCACAGCTCTGTTTCATTCAGTGTCAGCACGGTCTGCAGGCCTTGTCACATATGACGTCACTCACTTTAGTGAAGCGACAGATATACTTGTCAGTTCACTAATGTTTATCGGGGCATCACCGAGTTCGGTTGGTGGCGGAATTCGCACGACTACGTTTGCGATTGCACTGTTATTTCTTATTAATTTTGCACGAGGCAATGACGTCATTCATATTTTTAAAAGACAAATTAAGTTAATAGATGTGTTTCGCTCGTATGCAGTTATTCTTGTAGCGTGTGTGATGGTTATGACTGCATTATTAATATTGCTATTGACAGAGCCTGGAATCCCTGTAGTACCTTTGCTGTTTGAAATTACATCAGCATTTGGAACGTGCGGAATGTCACTTGGGATTACTTCGGATTTATCGGTCGTTGGTAAACTAATCATTATGGCTCTAATGTTTATAGGCCGTGTAGGATTAATTTCATTCATCTATACGCTAGGTGGTAAGACCAATAAAACACCGTATCATTATCCGAAAGAACGTGTCATTATTGGATAACGAAGAGAAAAAACACCGTCAATACATTCTTTACATGAATCATGCAAAGAAAAAGTATTCCTTTTTCTCAGACCGACTTTACTTTATAATTTTTTAATGATTTGTTTCCATAAGAAAAGGACCTTCACAGAAAATCAGATGCACTGATCTTCTGGACGGTCCTTTTTATTATGAATTTTTTAGTCGTTGTTTTACTACCGCAAGCGCATAACCACCAAAAGCTAAGATAAGAAGTACAACCCAGAAAGTTGTTTTCCAAAGCGTAGAGTGGGGGAATGTTTCAGGTATAATAAGCAATGCAGGATGTGCTAACGTCAACACGACCAACTTCACTCCTACCCAACCTACAATTAAGAAAGCTGCTGTTTCCAGTGTTGGATATTTCTCCAGTAAGATAACAAATTGTCTAGCTGCAAAACGGATCATGATTAAGCCTATCATTCCACCAAGCAACATAACGATAAATTGTCCACCGTTAATGCCCCCCACATGGAAATTACCTAGTTCCGGTAACGTTACAGCAAGAGCAACTGCCGCCAGCATGGAATCTAACGCAAATGCGATATCTGCAAGTTCCACTTTGAAGACAGTCATCCAGAAGCCGGATTGTTTTCGAGGCTTTTTATCAGGATGTTCTTTTTGCGAATGAGTCACTTTATCATATATGTTCTTCGCTGAAATAATTAATAAATATGCTGCACCGAGCGCTTGTATCTGCCAAATGTTTACTAAGAATGTAATCATGAACAATGCAGCAAATCGGAACACGAAAGCTCCAACTAAACCGTAGAACAGTGCTTTTTTCTGTTGAGGTTTCGGTAAGTGTTTAACCATTACTGCCATGACGACTGCATTGTCTGTCGCTAATAAGCCTTCAAGCACAATCAGTACGACGAGCACCCACGCGTATTCTAATAAAATCGGATCCAAAAAAATTCCTCCCTGTTTTTCACAATATAAAAAGACCCTCACCTAATAATAGGCAAAGGTCTCGCTAAGTCGGAATTTTACGTTCAAAATCCAGCTATCATAACCGATGGCGATTGAAGACCATGTATTGACGATTATGAAATAGGTTTCCCTATAGCTACTCCCCTTTGACATTGCGTCAAAAGTTATTAAGTTATTGGATGCTTTTCAAGTATTATAACATAATAACTTTCGTTTGCAAATTATTTATTTGACACTAGTTATACATACAATTCCACTAGCATTATACTTTCTTCTTGACCATTTTATTCCTTATTAAGAAGAAATGAATTTAAAACATTTGCTGAAAATCAAGCCTGATGATTATTTAAAGAATGGAATGATATTTTTAGAGATGAGATGATCTTGACGAGTAGTTGTAGAGGTAGTGTATCGTTTAGGATTCTCCCGAGAGAAACCGGACGCTTTCCTGAGGGGACGCGGCGGACTCGCCAGAAGTGCGTTGGCGATTACGCCTGTCGTGCTGATCCTCCAGGAGTCGCCGGTTCTTCCGGGAGAATCCTTGAGTTTTTGTTGGGAAATCAGTTGATGTTCGTCCAGAAGTTGGAGTGGGGTACGTAACTTCTCCTTTGTAGGGTAGAAAAGTAGTGTACGTGTGAGGATTCTCCCGAGAGAAACCGGACGCTTTCCTGAGGGCACGCGGCGGACTCGCCAGAAGTGCGTTGGCGATTACGCCTGTCGTGCTGATCCTCCAGGAGTCGCCGGTTCTTCCGGGAGAATCCTTGAGTTTGTGTCGGGAAGTCAGTTGGTGTTCGTCCAGAAATAAAGTATGGGAAGTGAATTCTCCTGTACAGTGTTGATGAAGCTTTGGATTGCCTGATTGAATACATATAGAGTCATTGCTTTTCCACACAGTTCATCGAAACAGTCATAGTAGCTAGCAACACTTCACCGCTTTTTAACTTCAAAAACGGTCGCATTATATTAGACAAGTCTACTTGTTTTTCACCAACTACAAAGAGTGATCAAACTGTCTTACACACACTAAGTACGGCTGAAGCTGGAGGACGATCGACTCCGGGAGGATCAGGGCGACAGGTGTAACTCGCAGTGCACTTTTGCGAGGTCCACCGCGCCCCCTCCGGAAAGCGTATCGTCTGGAAGCGCAAGCCGTAAGACTCTTCAAGTTAGCCTTGCTCCATCTAATAAACGAACATGAAGTAGCAGACAAGCCCACGTAGTCTTCACCACATACAAAGAGTGATCAAACTGTCTTGCCTACACTAAGTACGGCTGAAGCTGGAAGACGATCGACTCCGAGAGGATAAGGGAAAGTCGTAGCGAAGGACGGCTTTTGCGAGTGAAGCGGAGCGAGAAGGAGCACATCTTTGCATTTGACAGGTGTAACTCGCAGTGCTTGACGGTCCACCGCGCCCCCTCCGGAAAGCGTATCGTCTGGAAGCGCAAGCCGCAAGATAATCCAGGTCTGTGTTACTCCATTCAATAGCCATAGTCAAACTCGCTTTTACATATATGAATGACTGATTTATACATAATGTAGTTAATCAACAGGCATGGCTGGAAACAATTCTCTAAAAAAAAGACTGTCACATTAAATCAGATGTTACTGATTTTATGGCCAGTCCTTTCTTACGATTTCCACAAGTACATATTATTTATTAGATTCCCTGACAGTTACCGTTTCAGTTACTGTCTCCGTAACGGTTACAGTTTCTGTTATTTTTACTGGCAAGCCTTCATCTTCATCTTCTTCTCTAACGGGTTGTGCTCTCCTAGGTGTTTTTTTCCCTTTACGTGTTTGTCTATCAAATAAACTATAAATGATCGGCACAATGTATAAAGTAAGGAAAGTGGAACTGATCAATCCACCAATAACCGCAATCCCCATCGGTTGATTTAACTCAGAACCTTCTCCTAAACCAAGGGCTATTGGCAATAATCCCAAAATGGTTGTGAGCGCCGTCATTAGAATTGGACGGACACGGTCGCGTACAGATGACATAATGGCGTCATATGAACTCAGCCCTGCTTCTTTTCGCTGATTTATATAATCTACTAACACGATTCCGTTATTGACGACAATCCCAACGAGTATAAGTAGCCCAATCACAGCAGTTATACTGACTGGCGTATTTGTAAAGAACAACGCAAGTGATACGCCGATCAGCATAAGTGGTACAGAGAACATAATAACGAATGGATATTTAAACGATTCAAATTGTGCAGCCATTACGATATATACGAGCACTATAGCCAATACAAGTGCCAAAAGCATATCGTCAATCGCACTTTCAAACAATTCACGGTCTCCACCGTATGATAATTCTACTTCACTCGGTAGATCCAGATCATCCACTATATCATTTACCCTTTTCGTCATATCTCCCAATGATTCACTGGACAAATATTTTACTGTGAAAGTAATTGAATGTGCTTGATCCACACGTACAATGGCTACGGGGCCTTCTGCAATTTCCACTGTCGCTATATCTTTTAACTTCACGAATGTATCTAATGGAGTTTTTAATTCCAATTCTTTTAACTTGTCTACACTATTACGGAAACGTTCGGCATAGCTTACATTCACTCCGACAACTTCGCCTGTTTTTTCAAAAACGATTTGTGAAGCAAAGACCCCTCTCGTTACGTCACTTACTGTTTGTGCAACTTGATATGGAGCTAGCCCGAAATCTGCTGCTTTTTCTCGATCGACTTCAATTTTTACTTCTTCTACTGTATCAATTAAATCATTTTCAACATCTGTAACAGAATCCAATTCACGCAATTTCTTATCTACTCGTGATACAGCTTTCTCTAGTCTTTCTTCATTCGTATCATTTAAAGAGAATGATAAAGTGTTTGGACTAGACCCAGCAGCCGTCTGCAAATTAAAGCTGATTTCCGCGTCATCCCCGATTTCATTGACAATCTTCGGCTGTACTTTATCAACAAACTCAAAGACTGAACGATCTCGGTCAGCAAGAGGACTAAGTTTTACATACACTTCTGCCATATTGCTCTCTGATCCGCCTTGCGCCATGCTTTGCTGTGTTCCACCCACTAAACTGACGTA
Organism: Sporosarcina sp. PTS2304; assembly: GCF_003351785.1. GTDB lineage: Bacteria > Bacillota > Bacilli > Bacillales_A > Planococcaceae > Sporosarcina. The sequence goes on along the minus strand of NZ_CP031230.1, from coordinate 410,213 downwards.
TACTTCCACATCGTCTTGGTTCTTCATCTCTTCTTCGATTCGTTGTACTACATCATCTGTCGCTTCAAGTGAAGACCCATTAGGGAGCTTCACATTAATGCTGAATGCACCTTCGTCTGTGGCAGGAAGGAATTCAGTTCCCACTTTCAGAATTCCAAATACACTTGCAGCAAGTAAAACAGTCGTAAGAAGTAAAACAATCAGTCGGTGACTCAGTGCCCATTTGACACTATTTTCAAATCTGTGATTTTTCTTCACACGATTCTTTTTCTCAATCGTCTCTTCATCAGGAGTTTTCAATAAGCGACTCGCTAACATCGGCACGACTGTCAACGCAACTACTAATGATGCAAATAAACTAAAAGAAATTGTCAATGCAAACTCCGTGAAGATTTGACCAATTATACCCGTAATGAAGATGACTGGTACAAATACAGCTAACGTAGTAAGTGTCGATGCAGTGATTGCACCACCCACTTCCTTTGAACCGTCTTTCGCGGCTTCTACTGGTGTTTTCCCCATTGCTAAATGCCGCTCTATATTTTCTATTACAACAATCGCATTATCCACCAACATACCGATTCCTAATGCCAGTGCACCGAGTGTCATAATATTTAATGTAAAATCTGCAAAATACATGAGTACGAACGTTACAATTACGGAATACGGTATAGCTACTCCGATAATAATCGGACTTTTTATTCCGCGCAAGAAGACAAATAATACTAGCATCGCAAATAAACCACCAAGAATTAACGACTGACCAATATTACCGATTGCTAGTTGAATATAATCTCCTTGGTCGAACATTACATCTGATTCTATACCTTTATACATATCTTTCTTTAGTAATTTATCCAAAGACTTTTGAAACTCTTTGGAAACCGTTGCAGTGTTTGCGCCCGACTCTTGAAGAACAGACAAGAGTACAGCTTGTTCGTCATTTGCTCTCGTTTCTGTTTGCACTTTCGGCTCCAATAAGGCTACATCTGCTACGTCGGAAACTTTTACCTTGTCTCCGGACTTTGGATCCACACCAATTTGGATACTACGTACATCTGAAATATTTTGAACTGTACTTAAAATTCTCGTTGTCAATTTTCTGCCGTCACTGGTGTCAATTGGATCACCCGGCATCGAAACGTTACTCGCCTGAATACTTTGGACAACATCCGATTGCGCTAAACCGAACGTTTTTAATTTATCAGGATCTAAAATCACTTGAACATCTTCAATGATTTTACCTGAGACGTTGACACTTGCTACCCCGTCAATCCGGCGTAATTCTTTTTCCAGTTCTTCTGCAATTTTTCGGATATTTGTATCTTTATCAATGGAACGCAAAGACAATTGAATTACCGGGAATTGAGAAGGATCAAACTTCATAAATCTTGGTTTTTGAGCACCATCCGGCACCTGCACTTGATCTATACGCTGAAGTATATCCATTTGAACATCATCAATAGAAGAATCCCAATCAAATTGAAGGAATACTAAATTCGCTCCTTCTTGTGAAGAAGATTGCATCGACTTTAATCCAGGAGCTGTAGATAGGCTTTCCTCCAAAGGCTTTGTAATTTTCTCACTTACTTCTGTCGGAGATGCACCTGAATAGTTTGTTACAACTACCGCAACGGGTGGATTTAAGTCGGGAATTAGTGTGATCGGAATTTTAAAAAAGGAAACAGCGCCTAATATAATGACGAGAAACATCGTGACTAATGTAAAAACTGGTCGCTTGACCGAAAAACTGCTAATCTTCATTCATCTTTGCCTCTCTCTCTGACCGGAATACATTCGACCGGTACGTCTTATACATCTTTCCACCATACCACCTGAATGTGTCTTTTTCCTCATATTTTGCTCGAATATAAGAAAAAATAAAAATAGTCATTCACAAATTTTACAAATAGCCCGGAAGGATTTGAAAGAATCCTCCCGGGCTATTAATATGAGAACATTTTATAATAAATTATATAGACGGATTTCGGGATATTTGTCGTGGAACCAGCGCATAGCAAATTCATTTTCAAATAAGAATACTTTTCGTTCATGACGGTCTTTTACAAGCAACGCTCGCTGACCCGCCATCGATTCTTTTACATCCTCTTCATTTTCAATCCAGCGTGCCACTTTAGAACCCATTGTTTCCATTTGCACATCTACATGATACTCTGCTTTCATACGATGTTCGAATACTTCAAATTGAAGCTGACCTACCGCCCCTAAAATAACCTCTTCCGTATGCAACGTCTTGTAATATTGAATTGCACCTTCTTGCACCAATTGCAAAATTCCTTTGTGAAACTGCTTGGATTTCATAACATTTTTAGCCGCAACTCTAACGAATAATTCAGGTGTAAACTGCGGAAGTGCATCGAACTCGAAACTGCCTTTACCGCCGACTACTGTATCACCAATTTGATAGTTCCCCGTATCGTATAATCCAATAATGTCACCAGCTACCGCTTCATCTACCGTTTCCCGATCATCCGCTAAAAACTGTGTAGTTTGTGTCAGTTTAAATGTTTTAGATAGCCGCGGTACATTCACTGACATTCCACGCTCGAATTCACCAGACACAATACGAACAAATGCAATACGGTCACGGTGAGCAGGGTTCATATTCGCTTGAATTTTAAAGATAAAACCTGAAAATAGTTCGGATTCAGGATCTACTTCATCGCCCTCTCTAGTCTTTCGTGGTTGAGGTGGCGGAGCGAACTGCAAGAACGTTTCTAAGAAAGTTTGCACTCCAAAATTCGTTAACGCACTTCCGAAGAACACAGGAGTTAACTCCCCTTTGGCGATACTTTCTTCATCGAAGTCATTACCTGCTTCATTCAATAACATCACATCTTCTACTGCTTGCTTATAATAAGACGTTTCTGTCATGGAATGTTCAACTGCAAGTTCACCGTCCTCATCAATGGGAAGGAAGCGATTGTCATCTTCAGGTCGCGCAAGTTCTACTCTCTTATTGAAACGGTCGTAAATTCCTAGAAATTCTTTCCCCATTCCAATCGGCCAGTTCATAGCATATGACTGTATTTCCAGCACTTCTTCCAATTCTTCCATTAACTCCAGTGGTTCTTTACCTTGTCTATCCATTTTATTAATGAATGTAAAAATAGGAATTCCTCGCATTTTACATACTTTGAATAGTTTAATCGTTTGTGGTTCGATTCCTTTGGCCGAGTCGACCATCATAACGGCGGCATCTACTGCCATTAATGTACGGTACGTATCTTCACTGAAGTCTTCGTGTCCAGGTGTGTCCAGAATGTTGACGCGTTTGCCATCGTAGTCAAATTGCAGTACAGAGGATGTGACGGAAATTCCACGTTGTTTTTCGATTTCCATCCAGTCTGAAGTGGCAAATTTCCCACTTTTCTTTCCTTTGACTGTTCCTGCGTCACGAATAGCGCCACCAAAGTATAGAAGTTTTTCAGTTATAGTTGTTTTTCCGGCATCGGGATGCGAGATGATCGCAAACGTTCTCCGCGATGTGATTTCATCGTGTGTATTTTTTTGCATCAGGGTACTCTCCTTTATAGTTACGTTTCCTATCATAGAGAGTATGTCAACGCATTTCAATGTTTTTTCAATGAAATGCCAAAATAATTTTATGCTCTCGATCTAGACGGGTCGTATCTTGAATTATGATGAATGAATGATTGGGTATTGGGACATGACTAGACTTTTTATTGGATTCTGGAGTTAATAAGAGTTCGGTTTTCTGTAGCCGCTACGTAGGAGGCCTACCGCCAGTGCTGAAGTGACTACAGTGAACTTATCACTTTAAAAAATCCGTAACGATACCAACCAGTCTTGCACTAGCCCTTAGTGTTTATCCATTGTAGCAGTGTTGCCGAACTTCTTCCTCGCTTCATCCAACGCAATCTCCGCATCAGAATGTGGATACTTCGTGGAACCGATGATTTGGAAATCTTCATGACCCTTACCAGCAAAAATAATAATATCTCCCTCATTAGCCATTTGGATCGTATGACGTACTGCCTCTTCACGATCACCAATACACGCATAATGAGCATGCGGCATCGTTGCACTCAACTCGGAAACAATCGACTCATACGGCTCGTCCCTTGGATCATCCGTTGTAAAAACGACATAGTCCGCAGTTGCCGCTTTCTCTCCCATCACCGGGCGCTTTAAGCGATCGCGGTTTCCCCCTGTACCAATCAAAAATAATAAGCGAGTCCCTTCCTTTTTCAAAGGTTGTACTGTAGCTATGGCTTTTTCAATCGCATCTGGTGAATGCGCATAATCCACAAAAATTGTTAACGGCAAGTCTGTTTCTACTTTCTCTAACCGACCTTTCACTGTAGATACAGTAGCTAATAAAGGTAAAATTTCTTCGATAGACATTCCTTTAGCATAGAGAGCCGCAATAGATGCTAATGCGTTGTAAATATTAAATTCCCCTATTAATGGCATCGTGACTGGATAGATGCCGTCGGGTGCTTGCAGTTGAAATTCCGTTTTATCGGCAAGGAGCTGAATTTTTGTCGCTTGGAAGGAAGACTTGACATGAATTCCATAAGTGAATATAGGAAACGATGTCATTTCCGATAGTTTACTACTCCAAGGATCATCCGCGTTAATAATAGCGTATTTTGATTGATCCAATTGCTGTCCTAATTGTGCAAATAGAAGACCTTTCGCAGCGCAATAATTTTCCATCGTTTTATGATAATCCAAATGATCATGCGTAAGATTCGTAAAAATAGCAATATCAAATTCAGTTCCCGCTAATCGCCCTTCTACCAGACCGTGCGAGGAAACTTCCATCGTCATCGACTCGCAATCTTCATTTGCTGCTTGGGCAATCATTTGTTGGGTTGTCAGTACGTCTGTTGTTGTATTTTCCGTTTCATATAAAATATCATTCAATTTAAAACCAATCGTTCCTGATACCGCTGCCTTTTCACCCGCTTGCCGCAACATGTCATGAATGATGTTACCAACACTTGTTTTACCATTCGTTCCTGTTACACCTATCATAGTCAAACGTTTAGACGGGTAGTCATAAAACTTTGATGCTAATAGTTGAATGGCTTTTGTCGTATCTTCTACATATACAACTGCAACGCGATCTTCATCCACTATAACAGGTTCGGATGCTATAATTAATCGCGCCCCACTCAATATCGCTTTTTCTACAAACTGATGCCCATTTACAGTATATCCTTTCAAACAAACAAAGGCACCTCCATCCTGCACAGCTCTAGAATCTACGGCCAAATCTGTAACTTGTTTTGGCGCGATACCTTTTATAGTTTTCACTGGCAGTACAGATAAAAGTTCATTTGTATTCATACATTTTCCTCCAATAAGTAAGCAGACTATTTCAATTATAATAATAATTTTTTTTAAGTATTTTTAATAGATCGAAAATAAGGTAAAATAGGATCAGCTAGTTCTTTCTATCATACTCGCATTTATACAACACATCCACCGCGGACAGTCACTAGGCTAGTATCAAAATAGGGAAGTGAGTACATTGTCTATCCAAGAAAAAGATTCTGCCAAGTTTTATAATCATTTTGAACAATTTTTCAAACAATCGCAAGATGCTATGTCGGTTTTCGACATGAAAAATAGAATTATCACATGCAACCCTGCATTTGAAAAGCTATATGGTTGGACGTTAGAAGAGTGTAAAGGAAAACCTATTCACTTTTATCCTGAAGACGAACTAATGAATGTTCAAGAACGTCTTGAGAAGTTAAAAAAAGGAATTAGTTTCAGCTATAAACGTGTAATTGAAAAAAGAAAGGACGGGTCAACTTTTCATGCTGAAATGAATATGACGCCTATTTTCAATGAGCAAGATGAAGTAATAGCCATTTCTTATATTACACGTGATATTACTTCCCAGCTTAAACTTGAACAGAAAAGCGTAGAATTAATAAAGTTACAAAATATAAGAATAATTGCTGCTGCTTTAGCACATGAAATAAGAAATCCACTGACTGCTATTAGCGGATTCACTCAGATTATGAACGAAGATCCCAAAAACCCTTATCAACATTTCACTAATACTATGGTAGTTGAAGTAGCTAAAGTGAACCAAATCATTACTGATTTCTTATCACTAGCAGCTCCATCTTTCCATAACCACAGGAGAATTTCTATTGTTGAAATAATTGATGAATTGTTGCATGATTTTACTGAAAAGTTTACTACCTATTCCATCTCTTGCCATTTCATTAAAACTACGCCTCATGCGGTAGTGCTGGGCAATAGCCGCTCTTTACAGCAAGGTTTGTATAATGTACTTTCGAACAGTTATGAGGCTATTGCGCAAAATGGTCAAATTGATATTACTGTAAAAGAAATAGAACAGTCTATTTGCATAACTATTCAAGATAATGGTTGCGGTATGAGTCCTTCTACATTAAAAGCAATCGATCAGCCGTTCTATACTACTAAAGAAAATGGCTCTGGTCTCGGAATTTTGATTTTAAAAAAGATTATATTCGATCATCAAGGCTGTTTGGAAATCGAGAGTGTAGAAAACGTCGGAACTAAAACTACTATTTTTTTACCTTTAGCGGATAAATCGTTTAACGAATGATAATTTTCCTTTATATGGCGGATAACTGACCGACATAGTTACAGCTGTACTCTTTTTCAAAATAGACTTTGAATGCGAAAAGGTTTCAAAGCTTGCTTTTCCATGATACTGATTCATTCCTGAAGGCCCAATTCCGCCAAAAGGAAGATGGATATTCCCAGCATGTGAAATAGTATCGTTAATGCAACCTCCGCCAAATGGCAATGCTTCAATAAAATGATCGGCTGCTTTTTCGTTTTCTGTAAAGAAATAAGCAGCCAGAGATTTAGGGAGTGCACTAATTTGTTGAATAGCTAATCCTAAACTCTCATACGGTAGAATAGGAAGGATCGGCCCGAAGATTTCTTCCTGCATACTCGCCTGATTCCAATCGGGTAATGCGAGAAGTGTCGGTTCGATATACAAATCTTCAGCATCTACGCGTCCGCCGTCTACGATATATAATTGGTCTTGTTCTAAAATATTCGCAAGTCTTTGGTAATGTCGATTATTGATAATACGCCCGTAGTCTGGACTTTTTTGGGCGTCTTTGCCATAAAATCGCTGAATGGCTTTTTTCATTTCATCAAGTAGTTGATCGTAAATTGATACATCAGCTAAGACATAATCTGGCGCTATACAAGTCTGTCCGGTATTGAGGAACTTCCCCCATACAATTTTTTCTGCAGTCTTTCGAATATCTGCTGTACTGTCAACAATTACAGGGCTTTTCCCACCTAGCTCCAGCGTAAGAGGTGTTAATCTCTCTGCACATGCTTTCATAACAACCTTCCCGACAGCTGCACTTCCCGTGAAGAATACATAATCAAAAGGCGCAGCCAATAAAGTGGTCGTCACTTCCTTGCCCCCTTGCACAACCGTCACATAATCTGAAGGAAATGTACGATCGATCAGTTTTTCTACAACACTCGCTATATGCGGTGCATCTTCAGATGGTTTTAATACGGCACAATTCCCAGCAGCAATGGCGCCTACTAAAGGGTCGAGCAATAATTGCAACGGATAGTTAAAAGGTCCAATCACAAGCGCAATACCGTACGGCTGTTTAATAATCATACTTGTTGCCGGCTGTAAATGAAGCGGTGTTTTCACTTTTTCAGGTGCCATCCACTCATCAAGATGTTTTAATGTATGAGTAATACTCGATAAAACAAACCCTATCTCAGTTACATACGTTTCAAGTGGCGGTTTACGTAAATCTTTATGGAGTGCGTCTGTAATTTCTTTTTCATAATGCTCAATCGCATCATATAATTTTTGTAACATCATAATTCGAAACGCTAAACTTCGTGTTACACCTGACACATAATATGCTTTCTGTTTGTTCATGATGATTTCTAACTCATTGCCTGTCATACCCACACCATTCACACTCCTCATTTTCATACTACTTCTATTCTACCATTTCACCAAACATAAAAAACTCCAGACGTTTTATTCGTCTGGAGTTTTTTCATACGTTGCTTCGCATTAATCGCAAAGAGTTCAATACGACAATAACAGTCGCGCCCATATCTGCTGTAACTGCCATCCACAATGTTAACCATCCTGGAATAATTAGCAATAGAGCAATAATTTTTAATCCTAAGGCGATTGAAATATTTTGAAGAATTACTTGCTTCGTTCGCTTACTCAATTTTATTGTATATGGCAATTTTTCCAAGTCGTCTGCCATAAGTGCGATATCCGCAGTCTCCAATGCAGTATCTGTTCCTGCGCCGCCCATCGCAATACCGATAGTCGCTGTTGCTAAGGCAGGCGCATCATTGACACCATCCCCAACCATTGCAACTTTACCATGCGCTTCTAACTTCTTGATCATATTTACTTTTTCATGAGGCAATAGCTCAGCTTTTACTTCTGATAAGCCTAGCTGCTGTCCAATAGCTGTCGCAGTTGACTGGTTGTCTCCTGTCAGCATTACTGTCTTTTCAATACCTAGTTGATGCAGCTTTTTAATAATCGATAAACTGCTTTTACGAACTCGATCGGCTACAGCGATTAACCCGTGTAGACCTGATTCAGACCAAATCAGCATGACGGTCTTTCCTTGTCGTTGCAATTCAATAATTTGTTGTTCATATGAATTGTCTATTACGCTTGTTTCCTTGAATAAGTTTGGGCTACCGACATATACTAGCTGACCATCTATTTCAGCTTTTGCACCTTTACCTGTAATCGATTGAAAGTTTTTTACTTCCGCCAGGCGATTCGAGCTTTTTTCAGATGCTCTCATAATAGCTGAAGCGAGCGGATGCTGAGAGAATTTTTCAATAGATGCTGCTTGAGTCAATAATTCGTCTTCCGTCAAAGATGACACCGATACAATATCCGTTACCTCTGGACGTCCTTCCGTCAGCGTGCCTGTTTTATCGAAAGCAATGACTTTGATTTGCCCTGTTTCCTCTAAATGAATTCCACCTTTAATAAGAACCCCATTTCGTGCGGCGTTACCAATCGCTGTGACAATCGCAATCGGAGTCGAAATAACTAATGCGCACGGGCAACCGACAACGAGTACGACTAACCCTTTATAAAACCAATCCCCCCACGCTCCGCCAGCAAGTAACGGCGGGAGTACCATAATCAATAAAGAAATAACAAGAATTGCAGGTGTATAGTATTTTGCAAAGCGATCAACAAATTGTTGTGTAGGCGCTTTTTCTGCTTGTGCTTCTTCCACCAAATGAATAATTTTCGCTATAGTAGTATCTTCCGCAAGCTTTGTCACACGCACTTGCATTGAACCTTCTTCATTGAGCGTTCCAGCAAACACTTCGTTTCCGATGACTTTATGAACAGGCACAGATTCTCCTGTAATGGCTGCTTGATTGACGGATGAATCTCCTTGGATTACTTCCCCATCCATCGCGATCTTCTGCCCTGGTTTAATTAATATCACATCATTAATTTGTAAATCTTCTACTTCCACTTCAAATTCCCGACCATTGCGCAATACGATAGCTGTAGACGGTGCGATTTCAATTAACGAGCTGATTGAATTTCTAGCTTTATCAATCGAGTAGCTTTCTAATGCTTCACTGACTGAAAACAAAAATACTACAACAGCTCCCTCTGCCCAATCGCCAATCAACGCTGCCCCGATCACAGCAATTGTCATCAACGTAGACATATCAAACTCTAATTTGACGAGGTTACTTAGTCCTTCTTTCATTAAGCTATATCCACCGATTAAAATAGCTGCCAAAAATAAAGCGATCGATAACCAGTTATGATCTCCATTAGTTGTAGACACGCCATAACCAGCTAGCAAAAGAATAAGTGAAGCAATAGTCGTTTGGTTTTCGCGTTTTTTCCAAAATGGTGTATGCTGTGTACTAATTTTTTGTTTTTCTGGAAATACTTTAATTCCGTCAAATGCACCTGCTTGCTCTAGTTGTACAATAGATGCATTCCCGGCAACTGTTAATTTAGAAGCACCAAAGTTTAACTGCACATCTTCCACTGTGTCAATTTGCCGGACATTCTTTTCGAATTTCGCTGCACAACTTGTGCAAGATAGCCCTTGTAAGCGATAGACGTTTTTCTCAGTAGCCATAGAACCAATCCTTTCAACAAGATTCAAAGTAGCGAATCATTCAATCGTTCGTTTGATTGTTATATTCAGTATATGTAAATCAGATAAATTTGTCAATTACTTCATTCAAATGGAAGTAAGAATGAAAAAAGCATTCCCTAGAGTTATAGTTTCTAGAGGAATGCTTCCAAGCTTAACTAAGAAATTGGCTTTTGGAAATGATGTGCTTTTGACGAGTATTGGTAGAGTTAGTGTACACTTAAGGATTCTCCCGAGAGAAACCGAACGCTTTCCTGAGGGCACGCGGCGGAAAGCGTATCGTCTGAAAGCGCAAGCCGCAAGACACTCAAAGTCAGCGTCACTCTATCCAATCGAATAGCCACTGTATTCTAGCCACCCAAAGTTACCCACTTATTTCTATCGCCTACATCGCATTTAAATGAATCAATTATACATAATATGATTCATCAATAGGGATGGCTTAACAGTTTATTATTTTTTTGAACGAGATATAAATATTTGAGGTATTTCTGCCACATATCGAACTATTTTTCCAGTTCGTGGATGAATGAAGGATAAAGCAGTTGCATGAAGTCCTAACCGGCGTAACGGATTACTAGTTGCTCCGTATTTTTTATCTCCAACTACTGGATATCCCAATTCCTCCATATGAGCACGAATTTGGTTTTTTCTTCCCGTTTCCAAAAGAACTTCCAAAAGTGAAAAGTCTTTATTTGACTGGATTCTTTTATAATGTGTGACTGCATATTGACCACCATTATCAACAGGTGACGAATATACTTTGAACGCACTGTTTTCAGTAAGCCAAGATTTAATCGTTCCCGACTCGCTCACTACTTTCCCTTCTACCAAAGCTGTATACATACGTTCTTTAACGAATTCATTCCAATTGTTTTGCAGCGTTTGTTGTGTTTTTTCATTTTTAGCAAACATCATTACACCTGACGTGTCTTTGTCTAGCCTATGCACAACAAATACGCGTTGGTCGGGACGGCTACTTTGAACGTAATTTGTCACTTGACGGTAGGCAGTTAATTCATTTTCTGTTTTTGAAGCAACCGATAGGAGGCCCGCCTCTTTATTGATAATAATAAGATCATCATCTTCATGTATAATCGTCACACCTACTAATTTTGAATGATTGAGCGACGCTTGGTTACTTTGTATGCTGACCTTCTGACCTGGCTGTAGTGAATGGTTATGTTGGGTCACCGGTTGACCATCTACCGCCACTTGACCACGAGTCAGAATCGCTTTAACCGAATTCCGGCTGTTCTTCGTCATAGCTTGTAATAAAAACGGCAAGAGTTCGATTGTTTCTGTCACTGTATATTCTGTTGCCCGATAAGTCTTTTGCTTTTTTTTCATCTAACTTCCTCCCGCTTATCTGATAATTCAATTATACACTACAGCGCTTTAGTGTGCGCTAAACCCTATCTTATAAATTGTAGAAACAAACGATTCCTTAGCAAGCGCTAGGGAACGACACACTGTCTCACAAGTAAGAAATTTAATCATATGTCTTAGCCAGTAAAAACAGATTTTTCTACACGTTACGGACAAACCTGTATAAATCAAATAGACAATTCTGTAAACCGATATTTAATTTTCACCATAAAAAAACAGCCCCTAGACATTCGGTCTAATAGGACTGCTTATTGTTATGAACCGTGTTCCGACGGTAAAATAACTTAGGTTTGGCACCTATGCCCCGTACTGGGTTCGAACCAGTGACCTCTTGCTTGTCGAGCAAGCGCTCTCCCAACTGAGCTAACGGGACGGACATGTATTTAGTTTGTGCAAATTAAGTAAGCAAGCTAGCTGTCTTAAGCACAAATACTATAATAGCATCATCTTCAACAGTTGTAAATAGGAAATTTAAAAATCAGTAATTTTTCTAATCTTGTAGAAAAATTACTGATTTTTATACAAGTACGTTGCGCGTGTCAGATGAAACTCCTCCTTACCTTATTGCATATGATTCATTTGTTCTTCCACTTGCTCATTTTCAAAATACAAGAACTGTTCTTGCTCTAATTCACTCATACGCTCTTTATTAAATCCATGAGCCAAGTGACCTTCAAATACATTTTCCCACCATATATCTTGTGTTTGCATAGTATTCTCTCCTTTTTATTTGTTATAGATTTTTCCATTCATATGTGCACATCGTGAATTGTTATTGGATTGCTTATATGTAGTATATACATAATGAACCTTCGCAAAACTGCGTAATTAGTCCAAAATCGCACTTATACTTTACATACCTTTGGAGTCTTGACATTTCATTTTAGTTATGTTTCTTTTATTCCATATAAGCTGAATCCTTGCTATTACTAGTCTATCACTGATTGCTAATCTTCTGATTATTTTAGGACTTTTCTCCTTTACCTACTAGTTTTTTTATCAAGTCTGCTGATTATTCAAAGAAAAGAATGGCATTTAAAAATGAATTGTTTTTGACGATTAGTTGTAGAGGTTGTGTATTGTTTAGGATTCTCCCGAGAGAAATCGGACGCTTTCCTGAGGGGACGCGACGGCTCTTCCAAGAGAATTCTTGAATTTGTGTCTGTAAGTCAGTCCATGTTCGTCCAGAAATAGAGTATGGTAAGTTCCGCTTTCTGAACAGTGTGGGTGAAGCTTTGGATTGGCTGACTGAATACATATAGGGTCATTTTTTTCCACTCAGTTCATCGGAACAGTCATAGTAGCTAGCAACACTTCGCCGCTTTTTAACTTCAAAAACGGTCAGATTGTATCAGACAACTCTACTTGATTTTCACCATCTACAAAGAGCTATCAACCTGTCTTGCACATACTAAGTTCGGCTTTCGCTTACAGACGATCGACTCCGGGAGGATCAGGTCGACAGATGAAACAACCAAAGGAGCGAAGCGACTGGTTGGTTCATCGCGACCCCTCCCGAACGCGTCCGGCTGGAACGCAACGCAACGACATTCCCAACCTCTCCAAACACTCTCATCCGTTACATCCCAACCGTCTAGAAATAACAATCCAATGGTTGAACCTCTCTCCTACAGAAAGCTGAAGAGTGCAGTGAAGTGGAAGCCGGCGACTCGGGGAGGATCAGGTCGACAGATGAAACAACCAAAGGAGCGAAGCGACTGGTTGGTTCATCGCGACCCCTCCCGAACGCGTCCGGCTGGAACGCAACGTAACGACATACCCAACCTCTCCAAACACTCTCATCCGTTACATCCCAACCGTCTAGAAATAACAATCCAATGGTTGAACCTCTCTCCTACAGAAAGCTGAAGAGTGCAGTGAAGTGGAAGCCGGCGACTCGGGGAGGATCAGGTCGACAGATGAAACAACCAAAGGAGCGAAGCGACTGGTTGGTTCATCGCGACCCCTCCCGAACGCGTCCGGCTGGAACGCAACGCAACGACATTCCCAACCTCTCCAAACACTCTCATCCGTTACATCCCAACCGTCTAGAAATAACAATCCAATGGTTGAACCTCTCTCCTACAGAAAGCTGAAGAGTGCAGTGAAGTGGAAGCCGGCGACTCGGGGAGGATCAGGTCGACAGATGAAACAACCAAAGGAGCGAAGCGACTGGTTGGTTCATCGCGACCCCTCCCGAACGCGTCCGGCTGGAACGCAACGTAACGACATACCCAACCTCTCCAAACACTCTCATCCGTTGAACGCCAAACCTTCAGAAACCATAACTCAATAATCGCAATAACGATTCACTTCAAAAATCCAGTCAACAAATGATTTGTTTCCATAACAAAAAGACTATTCAGAAAATCAGATACTACTGACCTTCTGAACAGCCCCCAAGTCCGATGTAATTAGTCCACCGCAAGCTGCGGAGGATCTTTTTTCTTTTTAGATAGTAATTGTAATGCCAGTAAAACAGCAAATGACACAAGACCAATCACATCAGTTAAAGTTTCCGGATAAATTAATAGCATCCCCGTCGCAATTGTCAAAAGACGCATAAACCAATTTAACTTATAGTACCAGTAACCAATTAACCCTGCCCCGATTGCCACCATGCCGACAATGGCAGTAAATGTCACCCAGACAATCTCAACTACACTTGAATCGAGCATCAACATCGCCGGATTGAATACGAACATATAAGGAATTATAAACGCCGCAATCGCAAGCTTTGCTGAAGTGACACCAGTTTTAATCGGATCTCCACCAGAAATTCCTGACGCCGCAAATGCTGCTAAAGCGACCGGTGGAGTAATATCTGCAATGATTCCAAAATAGAACACGAATAAGTGAGCCGAGACCGCCACTACGATCGGTACAGCAGCTCCTGTAGGCTCATCAAGCATTAACAACGTAATGATGGCAGGCGCTGCAATCGTCGACGTAATAACATAGTTCGCAGTCGTCGGAGAACCCATTCCAAGGACAATTGCTGCAAGCATAGTAAAGATTAATGTTAATAAAATATTACCGCCGGCTGCAGAAATCAAGCCAGTAGCTAGACTAAGACCTAAACCTGTCTTTACGACGACACCTACTATAATCCCCGCGCAAGCAGTCGCAGCAGCTACGGCTAATGCAGTACGCGCACCGTCTACTAACGCCTGAATCATATCGCGAATACCGATTCTCGTTTCTTTACTGATCGAACTCACTACAATCGTTAAAACGATACCTAGTAACGCCGCTTTCATTGTTGGAATACCCGCCAATAAGAAGACGATAATACCTAAAATAGGTAGTAATAAATAAATCTTCTTCAATGTTTCTTTTCGGTTTGGAATTTGCGATGCATCCATTCCTTGCAACCCTACACGTTTTGCTTCAAAATGTGTCATAATCCAAATACCCGTGAAATAAAGTAATGCCGGAATAGCTGCTGCTTTTGCAATTTCCCAATACGTTACCCCGCCGATAAACTCAACCATTAAGAAAGCAGCGGCTCCCATGATAGGTGGCATAATTTGACCACCCGTAGAAGCTGCGGCCTCAACCCCGCCAGCGAACTCTTTACGATAGCCAAGTTTTTTCATCATAGGAATGGTATAAGAACCTGATCCTACAACGTTTGCTACTGAACTTCCAGAAATCGTTCCTTGAAGTGCACTAGAAAAAATAGCAACTTTTGCAGGACCCCCTGTTAAACGTCCAGCCAGTACGACAGCTAGATCATTAAAGTAGTTTCCTACACCGGTCTTTACCAAAAAGGCTCCAAATAACAAGAAGACGAAAATGAAGGTAGCGGATACACTAATCGGTGTACCTAAAATCCCATCTGTCGTGAAGAACATTAATTGGATTAAGTTTTCTACACTTTGACCACGGTGTGCTAAAAATCCTGGGAAGTAAGGTCCGAAAAATGCATAGACTAAAAAGGCTACCGATATTATCGTGATTGGAAGACCTACTGCACGTCTAGCCGCCTCCAATGTTAGTAAAACCGCTAATGTACCGATGAGTAAATCGATGTCAGACACTCGGCCCACACGAAATACTAATTCATCCATAAATAGCGGCCAATACAATCCGACGACGATAGCTAATAAGGAAAGTATAATATCGTAAAATGGTACTTTGTCACGTTTGACGCCAATTTTCTTCCGAGCAGGGAATAATAAGAAAATAAGTGATAGCGCGAAACCTAAGTGAATCGATCGTTGAATTTGTGCTGTAAACGGTTTTCCAATTGCCGTGTATAACTGGAAAATAGAGAAGGCCAATAATCCGAAAAATACAATCTTGCCTACGATTCCTTTTAAATCCCGTGTGTTAGATTCAGGATCATACTTTTGTAAGATTTCTAGTTGCTCTTGCTCTGAGAGTGTATCCACTTCTTCATCAGTCATACGCGGGACTTCTTTTTCTTTATTATTTTCCATCTAATCTAACTCCTTTCCACAATGTCAAATTCGACACCTTTTCTACATGAAATTCATAGGATTGCCCTCTTTCAAGGAAGTCCTTTAGATGATACTCTCGTTGCCCATATTGCAAAGATAAGTCTGTATTTACTCTACCCACATACAGAACAAACGAATCTATTGTACGGTTATCAAAAGTAAGCGTATAAATACCATCGTTCACTTCCAACGTCTCGCCCTCTTCCGCATATCCCGGCAGTCCGATTGCTACATCTTCATACTGCATATATTCAAAACGAAGTTTGCTATCATCAGTGATCTTATACTGTTCTTTTACATTTGATAAGTGAATGGAGTGAATATAATTTATTTGAAACTGCTGTTCAGTATGTAACGGAAGGTAGAACGCTCGTGGTTGTTCACTCCGTACTTGATTGAGTACGATGACTTGTTTATATGGGTAAACTATCCAAAACAGAAGAATACCGCTTACGATTAGCATTAGCAGAGGAATTAGTCTTTTCCTTTTCATCCGCCATTTCCTTCCTACATAAAAGTAAGAATGGGACGGATAAAGCTTTGCGCTTCACCGTCCCGCTCTTTCATTTAATTCATTCAGTTGATTAGTTCACTTCGTCAAAGTATTTTTGTGCACCTGGGTGTACCGGAATACCGATACCGTCCAACCCATTTTCAGCTTTGATCAAAGCACCTTTAGCGTGTTGGATTTTAGAAGCATTCTCATAAATTGCTTTTGTGATTTTGTAGCCCAACTCTTCAGAAATATCATTCTGCATAACAAGCATTGCACCTACAGATACTGCAGGTGTATCCACATCAGAACCATACGTCCCAGCAGGGATTACTTCTTTTGCATAGTATGGGTATTTCTCGATTAACTCATCCGCTTTTGCATCTTCAACTGGTACAATGAAAACTTCTGCTACTGCGTTTAAGCCTTCAACAGCGCCTGTTGGTGTTCCAGCAGTGATGAACGCTGCATCAATTTGACCCGCTTGCAAACTTTCTTGTGATTCACCAAAGTCTAAGTTTTGTGGTTTGATATCACTCATAGATAATCCGTGGATTTCAAGCAATTGCTCAGCATTTGCGTACGTACCTGAACCCGGAGCACCTACTGACACACTTTTACCTTTTAAGTCTTCAAACGTTTTAATGTCTTTTTTCTTCAGTGTAACTAGTTGAACAGTTTCAGGATAAAGTGCACCGACTGCTGATACTTCATCGATTACTTCTCCGTCAAACATCATTTCACCTTTAGATGCATAATATGCAATGTCTGTTTGAACGAAAGCAATTTGCGCATCTCCATCTTTAAGCGCTGTCATATTCGCAGCTGATGCTTGAGATACTTCAGCAGTTGTTTTAATACCTGTTTCCTCGCTGATAAATTCAGCAAAAGAACCCCCTAGTGGATAATAAGTCCCTTGCGTTCCACCCGTTAATAAGCTTAAGAATTTGTACTCTTGCTCTGTCTTACCTTCATCTTTGCTTCCATCTACATCCTTGTCCCCGTCTGCTTTTTCGTCATTTCCGCAAGCAGCTAGAACAAGAAGAGCAAACATGGAAACTAGCGCCAATAAGCGAAGTGTGTTTTTCTTCATGTAGCATTCTCCCCTTTTCTATTTTATTTATAGACATTACCATTCTACCATGAAAGCGCTTCACATTGTCAATATTTCGCTACTCTTTTTGTGCGGTAAGGTAGTGTATCGTTTAGGATTCTCCCGAGAGAAAGCGTATCGTCTAGAAGCGCTAGCCGCAAGACAATCCACGTCAGTGTCACTCCTCTTATAACTCAAGTTAGTAAAAACTCTAGTTGTTACAGCAGCTGTTGAATGTAAAACTACACAGCAAAAATGCACAAAGGTTCTTTTACCTTCATGCATCCTTGAACTCCAATCAGTGATTACGCATTGCCATTTTGAACATCTTCAAATGTTAAACCTGCTTCTTGCAAGTCGCGCGTTCTATGTGCAATTCTTGACGCTGCACATGCTGCTACACTTGCTACAAGATCATCTAAAAATGTATGAATACCTATACCCTTTTTCGTATCCAAGTCATTTATAATGCCGATCTTATTCTTATCCAAATGCCCGAACGTAGTAACTGCAATGGAGCCGTACGTATATACCGCACCTAATGCAATCGTTTCATCCACACCGAATAAACCTTCATCAGACTCGACAATTTGTTGTAGAGGTGCGGATAGCTGACCTCGTTCTGCAATCTCATCCAATTCTACCCCTACTAAAATGGCGTGTTGCAATTCCCTTTTGCGTAAAACCGCTTCTACAGAATCAATACATTGCTCAAGGGATAATCCTTTATTGTAAGGAACTTGCATTTCATAAACAATTTTCGCGATATCTTCAATTTTAACTCCACGACGTATTAAGGCATCTTTTGTAGCCGCAGTCACTACATCAGAATGCACAATATTTTTACCTGCTACCATAGTACTTCCCCTCTCTTTCTTCACACACGATTGTATTTCACTGGCATTACACTAGTATTTATCGGTATGATATCAACTAAGTGTACATTATTTTTGGAGGTCCTACAAAATGAACCCTGGTAAGATAGAAGAAATTACATTTTTCAGCGAGGCTTTACAAGAAGAAATGGAGCTCTTGCTTTATTTACCTTCTCGTTATTCACCACTTTACAAACACAATATCATACTTGCTTCAGACGGAAAAGACTATTTCCAGTTAGGTCGGATCGGTCGAGTAGCTGATGAATTAATGGAAGAAGAGATGATTGAACCCGTGATCATTGTGGGTATTCCTTATCAATCCGTCAGCGAGCGCAGAAGAATGTACCATCCGGAAGGCGACCGCAATGAAGCATATATTCGTTTTCTGGCACACGAATTAATTCAGTATATTGATGAAACGTATCCAACATACCAAATCGGGTCCAGCCGGATGCTCATTGGAGACTCTTTAGCTGCCTCTGTTTCATTGCTTACTGCATTAAAATATCCGAATTGTTTCGGAAAAGTCGTCTTACACTCACCATTCATTAATGAACACGTACTGGAAGCTGTCCGATCAAATGCTAATCCGTCCGCTTTATCGATTTATCATGTCATCGGGAAACAGGAAACACAGGTCGCGACTACAGCTGATGGGCGGTTGGACTTCTTAACTCCTAATCGCGAACTGCATAAATTAATAAAAGAAAAAGGTTTCCCACACTTTTATATGGAGCTCGAAGGTGACCATACATGGAAGACATGGCAACCAGACATAAGACGCGCTATTCTTGAAATTAATAGCCTTTAGTATTAGAATGAAACAAATTCGTCTATTTTCTGATATACTGGAATAGATGAACATAAAATGAATCCATTCACAAGGAGGCAATCTAAATGAAATACGGTATTGTTGCATTCCCTTCAAAAAAACTTCAAGACATGGCAAATGGTTATCGCAAAAGGTACGATCCGCACTACGCACAGATCACCCCGCACATGACTTTGAAAGATCCATTCGAAGCGAATGATCAAGAAATTGAAGAAGTAGCAAAAGCGTTAAAAGACATCACGATCAAGAACAGCCCTTTTGAGTTACAAGTTACAAAAGTAGGGTCATTCGCTCCTACCACGAATACGATTTATTTTAAAGTTACACCGAACGATGAGTTACTAGCATTGCATAAAGACTTAAATTCGAATTTTTATGAGAACGCATCCAATTACGCTTTTATTCCACATGTCACTATCGCACAAGACTTAACGTCCGGTGAACATGATGATGTGATTAACCAGATAAAAATGGTAGGTGTCGAGCATTCAGAAAGAATCGACCGCATCCATTTATTATATCAACTAGAAGATGGATCATGGACAGTATATGAAACATTCCGTCTAGATCGCGAGTCTTGATTTGTTGATGACGGTAAAGATCGTTTCAGATGAAGCTGGCTTGGAGGATGCATACACGGTTCGAAAAAAAGTGTTTGTTGAAGAACAAGGTGTTCCTCTGAATTTGGAATTGGATGAATATGATCAGGATGCCACGCACTTCGTCGTCTATGACGAAGAGAATCATCCTATTGGTGCAGGTCGTATGCGGGGTCTGGCTAATGCGCACGGTAAAATCGAAAGAATTTGCATTTTAGCCGAACATCGTGGAAAGCATATTGGAAATATGATTATGAATACGTTAGAAGAACATGCAAAAAAACTTTCTATGAAAAAACTTCTACTTAATGCACAATCATACGCTGTACCATTTTATGAAAAGCTAGGATACGTTGTGACATCCCCTGAATTTATGGATGCTGATATCCCTCATCGAGCAATGGAAAAGATATTGCTCGATGAATAGTTTTTCATCATATAAAAAAACCTTGTCAGCTCTATAGTTGACAAGGTTTTTTAAATTCTATGCGTATTCGTTTATGGATAATCCTTTGCCTACTACTTCTGCAATTGCAGGAGATAATTTCGCTGGATTAGGAGCAATGAATCCATCTTTAGCTAGTGATCGAGGTGCACGCTTCATGTTTCTTTGTTCCATTTGTTCTTTTCGGCGTCTATCTTCTTCTTCCAAAATATCTTCCCAGTAACTCGATTCCTCACTTTTCATACGTACTGGACTTACTCGACCAATATATGCAAAATTATGAGGTTGGTTATTCATTCTTTCTGCATACTGCTGAGCTTGATAATTTTGAATCGGTAAAATATAACCCATGATGTGCACCTCCCTTTGAATTCATTCTTTGGTTATACTATATCCATATGGAATGGCTTTTAAACCACATTTCTATAATTTATTTTATTTTCCGCCTAACATGTGATTTATATCGTTAAAGTTCAGCCCTTTACCACTTTGGATGATGGAATTCACAAGCTCATCTTCCACATGTTGCGGGACGTCTTTATTAGCTAACTGACTTACTTTTTGAATAATCTTTCTCACTTGACGTTCATCTTTAAAATCAGCAAACTGAATGGCATTAGCTAATGCAAATACTTCTTCCATTGGAACACCTGTTTTAGATTCGATTTTTCGAAAGAATGAATCATTCATCTAGTACTCTCCTCCTTAGAAGTAGCTTCTGCCTACAATAATCAGCAAAATAAATAAGACGACGATCAATACGAACGAAGAGCCACCGTATCTTTCCCCATAACCTCCGCCATATCCAAAGCCACCTTGACTATGAGATGGAAAACATCCATACATAAAAACCCCTCCTTCCTTCTTCTCTACTATATGCAGAGGATCAAGGATTGGAGAGGGTATTTTTAAACATTTCCTTTCGAAGTAAACAGCAAAGCTCCTATTAACCCGAAAATAATTGCAGCACTGATGCCCGAACTTGTCACTTCAAACATACCCGTGACTACACCTATCAAGCCGTGTCTTTCTGCTTCCGCCAATGCACCATGCGTCAACGCATTACCGAACGAAGTAATAGGAATAGTGGCGCCGGCTCCCGCAAAATCAATCAACGGTTCATACCAGCCGAGCCCGTCTAAAATAGAGCCCATCACTACTAATGTACAAAGAGTGTGAGCAGGTGTTAGTTTCGCCACATCCATTAATAATTGTCCTATGACACATATCAAGCCACCTACAATAAACGAAGTAATATAAATCGATATCAATTTACCATCACCTCATCTACTGCGATTTCAATTGCATGTGCGATACATGGTATGCTGTCTCCTTGTTGATAAGTCAGCGGTGACAAAAGAGCACCCGTAGCAATGAGAAGAACTCGCCTATATTCTTTCTTTCGAAGTTTCTCATAGACGTCAGAGAAAAATACGGCTGCGGAACAACCCGAACCACTAGCGCCCGCATGAAAGGAAGGATCATTTCCATAAAACTCTTCTCCCGCATCCCGAAAATTCTTCGTATGAGCTAATCCATTTTCATTCGCCAATGCTTTAAAAATGGTAAAGCCACTACTCCCTAAATCACCTGTTATAATCGTGTCATAATCATTGATCGTTTTATTATGTCCCGTCAAATGACTGGACAATGTGGCCATAGCAGCCGGGGCCATCGCTGCTCCCATATTTAAAGGGTCTGTCATCCCCATGTCCACTACTTTCCCGATAGTCGCACAACAAATTGAAGGGTGTTCAGGCATGTGTTGTCCGAGTAATACTGCTCCTGCTGCTGTCACTGTCCATTGCGATGCTGCACCTTTTTGGGAACCATATTCCAACGGGTAACGGAATTGTCGTTCAATCGCATTATGTTGACTAGAAGACCCCGCCACAAGCCATCGCGCCTGATTTGCGTCAACAAGTAAAGCAGCTGTGATCATGGAAGAAACGGAAGTGGCACAAGCGGAGAATATTCCTACATACGGAATGCCTAGCTGTAAAGCAGTAAAATTAGAAGGAGTCATCTGATTGACTAAATCTCCGGTCAAAAAGAAATCAATTTTATCTACAGTCTTTTTTGTTTTACTTAATGCGATCTGCACTGCATCATACATGAGTTGTTTATGTCCATCTTCATTCGTTGCCAAATCACATCGCTCATCTTCATATACCTTATCAAACTGCTCAGCAAATACACTTTTCTTTTTTTCTAAAGGTCCTGCTGTCACACCGGTCGAATACATACTTGGCAACGACGAAAACGTTAAAATGCCATGTTTCACCATGAAAGCACACCAAATTTCACGAGTAATGTTTTAATAAGAGCTACAAGAAATGCAGAAAATACTCCGAATAAAATTACCGATCCTGCCAGTTTAAACATATTCCCTCCAACGCCGAGCACATATCCTTCCGACTTATGTTCAATGGCTGAAGAGACAACCGCATTTCCAAAACCCGTAATAGGAACAGCCGCTCCCGCACCTCCGAATTGTGCGATCTTTTTATACAATCCGAAGCCAGTCAATAGCATCGAAATAAAAATCATCGTAGCCACTGTCGGATTACTTGCAGTCCGTTCCGTAAAGTCAAAGTACGTAATATAAAAAAGTGCAATAAACTGACCAATTAAACAAATCAGTCCACCTACTAGAAAAGCTTTCACCATATTTTTAAGTATAGGAGGTTTTGGGGATAGTTCTTTCTCTAATTGCGCATACTTTTCTTGTTCCATTAGGTTTGCTCCTTCTCAATGGATTTGATTTGGTCAATCTTTTTTCGATACGCTGACGGTTTTTCTTTTTTTATTAACTTATCTGTTTCCAACAGAACTTTACTGTCTGCCGAAACGGTAACCTTCAAATCTGGATACTCTTTTTCCAGTTTCTTTTCAATAGTTGATGCAATCTTCTTTTTTTGAAATCTTGAAAATGTATTGACTCGGATTGCTACTAGTACATCCTTTTCATGTACTAACGCAATTGCTAACTTGACATGTTTATTTTGATCAATCGTTTCTTTCAAGAAATCTGTGTCTGTATTTGTTGTGTTTTCAATATGCGTCCCTTTATCGCTACATCCTGTTAAGAATACACTCACTAACAGCACGTATATAAGTCTTTTCAAGAGTACCGCCTCCCTTCTTTACAGTATGGAATAATACATAGTGAATTATGCATTTCTGTGCAAACGCCCTGCCCTCTTTGCTCCTGTTGCATAAAGTAAAGAGAACGATAAACAGGAGGTGGACAGTAGTGGGATGTGAAAGAAAAGACAATAAGCATGGTGGTTGTCATAAGTCCAATTGTATTTGTGAAGTCGTACGTTTCATCAAACGCGTCCAAAGCACAAGTCCAGAAGTAGACTGTGTAGAATGTGATACGGATTGTTTCATGGCGCCATTGGGCAGTCTAGTCAGTCCAGTGCGCGGTCGTGTCAATACGCGTGTATTCAGTTTACTGACGGATGATGGTGATTATTTCAAAGCGGTATTTAGAGGCGGTAAATCTGTAAAACCTTATCCAAGAGCTGCTAATGAAAGTGAAATGGGTAGAAAACCATCGTATCCATCAACAAGTTGTGTTTCTGTATTTTTCAGAGTACAAACAGTTTTCGATTCATGTTGTGCAACTATTCAAGTATTACAGCCGTTATACAATGGGAATCCTATAGATATTTATGACAACGGAAAAATTTGTTTGGAGAAAGTATGTAAAGTGAATGGTTTCGGTCCTACTAATACATGTTTAACAGTCGACTTAAGTTGCTTCTGCGGGATTCAATGTATTGATGATGTTTATATTGATTTCTGCGACGAAACATAAAATACACTCCGCAAAAATGCTCGCAACGAAAAAAAGCTGTCAAAGACGTTAGGGATACTTGATAGTAGCTGTTGCAAAACACACTGGCAAGTATTCCTCACGCTATTTTTTCATTGTTCTATAAGAAGCGAGAAAAAATTCTGATTACTTTTATGACTAACAATTATCAAGTAAAACCGGCAATAACCAATAAAAGGGGCTGTCCAGAAAGTCAGTGAGAACTGAGTTTCTGTGACAGCCCTTTTTCTCATGAAACGAATAGAAGAATCCTTTCTTCGCCGTTCCTTTCCGTTCCACTCGATATCTTGCTTCAAATAGGTACAAAAAAATCGCCCTTTCTAGTAGAATAAAGTTACCAAACCCACTCTACGAAAGGACGATTTTTTATGCGCGATCCAAAGATTACTTACGAACAGTACACCACAGAACAACTCACTTTTTCTATAGAAGAACATACGGCATCGTTCCGTGGCCTTGAAAAGTTTCATACGGAGTTCGCAATCGTCGCACTGGTTCACAGTTGAAAGTAGCGGGCATCCGCCGGCTACTTTCAACTGTGAACGACTACAAACCAAAATCAGGCAGAGAAAAACGATTCGTTTTTCTCTGCCTGATTTATTTTAGGGACTTATTGGACAGCCCCTTTTTATAATTATATAGTAAATGATTGCTGTTTCCATTTGATATCTGTAATCTCTCCTAAAGCAATGGAAATAAGTTCATGATCTTTCATCATCCATAACAAACTAGAATCCAATTCGTGAATTTTCCCTTTTATTACTTGATCTTTCGTAATAACTTCAATGGGTTGATACAACTCTTTTCGAAAAGGGTGGTCTAAGTAATATAGAATCGGCTGAATTTGTGGATTTGTTAACATGTCTTCTTCTATTGACATATCATCAATAGAGGGTTGCTGCAAATGTACTTCCTCTCTTGTATGTTCTATTTCAAAAATAGATGTACTTTCTTCTTCTGGTAGAGGTTTATACACATGCTTTCTTATTACTGGGCTATTCACAAATAATAACGGCTTTTTCTGACTCATCTTCATCACATCCTTTTCGTCTAGCATATGTAATGAAAAAGCCTAATGTTCCAATGAAGAACAAAAAAGCATTCATCGTTCACAAAGAACTGATGAATGCTGTTGCTAGACCTAGATAAATAATAATACTAATGACATCGTTAAGTGTCGTAATAAACGGACCTGAAGCAACGGCCGGATCGACTTTTATTTTATGCATAAATAACGGGATGAAAGATCCTGAAATCGTCGCAACAAAAATAGATACTAGCGTAGCGGTACCGACTAATAATGCGATAACTAGTTCATGCTTCCAAACAAATATTAATAATACGACGAAAATCGCACAAACTAAACCCGTAATTAACCCCGTACCTGCTTCTCGAATGAGTAGCTTAAATTTACTTTCGTCTTCAATATCTCTCGTCGCAATCCCTCGAACCGCAACGGCTAGTGATTGTGTCCCACTATTACCTGCTGTCCCAGCAATTAACGGAATAAAGACGGCCAATAAAGCTACTTGAGAAATAGTTTCTGTAAATAAATCAATTAAATTAGCGGTTAACATACCGAGTACAATCAAAGTGATTAACCACGGGATACGTTTTTTGGCAGCTGAGAATGAATTTTTATCGAAAGTATCCATCGTGGAAACCCCGGCAAGTTTAGAATAGTCATCCGAAGCTTCTTCGTCGATTACATCAATAATATCATCGACTGTAATAATCCCTAAAATATGTTGCTGAAAGTCAACAACCGGCACGGCTAAGAAGTTATAGTCCTGAATCGTCCGTGCAACGTCTTCCTGATCATCCGATACCGATACACTCACTACACGTTCACTCATAATCGCGCGAATTAGCGTATCTTCGTCTGCAATGATCAAGTCGCGAAGGGATACGACTCCGGTTAAGCGTTGCGTATCATCTACGACGAATAAATAGTAAATTGTTTCTGCACTTGGCGCTTCGCTACGCAAAATCGTCATAGCTGAACGAACGGTGGAATTCTCCGATACCGTAACAAATTCCGTCGTCATAATCGATCCAGCTGTATACTCTTCATAGTGAAGCAACGCTTTAATCTGAATTGCGGCTTCTTTATCCATTAATGTTAAGTAACTAACAACTTGCTTTTTATCAAGTTCTTTCAGGACATCTACCGCATTATCCACAAACATGTATGAAATCATCTCTGCGGCATAAGTCGCATCCATCTCCTCAAGGAACTCTTTATATTCGTCCTCTTCAATCTCACTCGTCTCAAAGATCTCAGCAAGTTCTTTTGGCGATAAATAAAAATACATTAATTCCCTAAGTTCTGATCCGACTTCTTCATAAAAAATCGCCCGGTCATAAGGGTGAAGCGCCAGGTATTCTTGTCTAAACGTATGGATGTCTTCTTCGACAAGCAGTAATTTCAACTTCTCCTCATCCAAAACCTTTTCATTTTTTAATTCATCTAGTGGAGTTACCATAAGTTCACACCTTCCCTTCTACACTGCCTTTCCTACTACTTTGCAAAAATAAATGCATATCTACAGGTAAAGGACTTACACACTCAATTCGTCTCTTCGTTAGTGGATGGAGGAAACTAATTGCTGAACAATGCAATGCTTGTCGCGCAAAAACGTGTTCATTCGCACCATATAGATCATCACCGATTAAAGGGTGACCAAGCCATTGTAAGTGAACACGTATTTGATGAGTTCTTCCTGTGTGAAGAGCCAACTTCACGACAGAAAACTCAGTTGCTTCATTTTCGGCAATTTCCTCTACACAGACATCCGTCCTCGCGTATTGTCCATCTTGCCGAACGATTCTTTCAATTATACTGCCTTCTTTTCTCCCGATTGGTTGCTCGATCATTAAAAAGGAAGGAGTGATTGCACCTTCAGCAAACGCGGTGTACTGACGTTTAAATAAGTTCTCATTCATCTGTTTGCTTAACAAATGATGGATATGACGGTTCTTCGCCACACAAATGATACCTGAAGTATCTGTATCGAGTCTCGTAACCATATGAGCCGTTGACGGTACTCCCTCCGCCATAAACTTTCCACAAACATAATTCGCAACGGTACCTGAAGGATGATTACGAGAAGGGATAGTACTCTGCCCTGCTGGTTTATCGAGCAGTAAAATAGTTTCATCTTCATAGAGGATAGATAGCGCTCCAAACTCCGGAGCCAATCCATCACTTATTTTCTCTGGTGGAAACAATACAGTGACTCGATCTCCAGCTTGTAACGGGTAACGGACATTCTGCTCATGTCCATTCACTAAAATTTGACCACCCGTATATTTAATAGCCGTCAATGTCGTTTTGGATATCTCTTTCTCTGCCAAAAAGTCACGCAGCACCCCTTTATTCACAACGTCATAGTCTAGTTGAAATAGCGGGTTAGTTTTTATTTTCATCATCTTCACGTTCGTAGATTAAATCACTCGCTACGAACGATTCATTGACACGCATCCAAAAAGGAAATGGTCTAAAACGTGCGAAGCCCATTTTTTCATTGGATACTTTGTACTCAATCGACTTTACATCTTTATGAAGTAATTGCAAGTGATCCACTGTCACCATGAAATCCGGTCCTTTGACTGGTGTCAATGTACATACATGATGATCTGGTAAAATAAGTGGTGACCCTACCGTACGGAAAACTCGGTTATTAATAGAAGCCATTTCTGTCAACTGCATCGATGGCAATGAAGGGTGAATAATTGCTCCGCCTAGTGATTTGCTGTAAGCGGTAGATCCTGATGGTGTCGACATGCAGAGCCCGTCACCTCTAAAACGCTCAAAATGTTCGCCATTTAATTCTACATCCATCACTAACGTAACGTCTGGTGATTTCACTGTAGATTCATTTAACGCTAAATAAGAAGCACTTTTTTCTGAATGTCGATAATTGATCGTCACTTCAATCAAAGGATATTCAATCACTTCGTACTCCTGCCTTGCGATTAAAATTACAAGTTTCTCTATCTCCGAAGGTTTCCAATCTGCATAAAACCCTAAATGACCTGTATGAATTCCAACAAAGGATGTAGAATCTAAACGATGTATGTACTTATGGAAAGCATGCAGTAACGTACCATCTCCACCGATCGACAACACGATGTCCGGTTCTTCCTCATCATACTTCAAACCGAAATCTCGTAAATAAATTCTCGCTTCTTTCATTAACTTATTCGAAATCTCATCGTTGCGCGACTGAATAGTGAACTTCATTAAGTCACTCCCTTTCCTTTTTTGCAATACAATCGTCATACTTAATTTACCTGTTCTAATACAGCTTGAAATGCTTCTTCAACAGCTGCACTGAATTTTTCACCGTAATTGTCATTTCCCTCAATATTAAGGACTAACGCGTATAATTCATCTTTTAAATCTGTTAGTACAAGTTTCTGATCTTGCCAAACTAAAACTGGAGTGGCATCTGTTAAAAGTACATTCGCAAGACCACTCCAGCTATTTTGTGGAAAATACGCATAACGATAGCCCGACTCATGATCGAATGCATAAACGAATGATTGCCGGTCTGTGTCAGTCAGCATTTTGCCTGTTGGCGAACCTAAAGGCCAATGAGCTTCGGGATGTAAAACGAAGTGTATTTCATTCCCTTGCTGATCTATAGTAAGTATTTTATTTTGTTTATCCAAGTTGACCACTTCCTTAAATAAAGTCTTTACGTTCAGTCTACCATATGACACACATTGTTGCATTTTGTATTTGCCCATTCTGCTACGAAAGTTGGTATAATAGAGAGGATATACAATCTACTATAACGATTACTCATATATAGGAGGAATGAGCGTGAACCTAAACCCATTGAATATGCGAATGCTTCTCGAATTAAATACGATGCAGACTCTTGGGGCTGTGCAGTCTTTCAGTGCTAGTTCATTAGGAGACGCCAATGAATTCCAGTCATTACTTACACAATTAATGACGGAAAGTACATTAGGTCTCACCCACTCACCCGCATCGTCAAAGAAAAGCTTACTTTACCAAGGAGAGAACTATTCACACTCTATTTTGCCTGCACTGTCGTTGCCTATTAATTTACCTGAATCCAACACGGCAGGTAAAGGACAGTTCGCAGATATTATTAAAGAGGCCGCAGATAAGTATCAACTACCTGAAAAATTAATTTCAGCGGTAATTAAACAAGAGTCAAACTTTAACGCAAAAGCTGTTAGTCAGGCAGGCGCTGGCGGACTTATGCAACTTATGCCTGGAACAGCTAAATTTCTAGGTGTCGCGGACCGCTTTGATCCGAGACAAAATGTAATGGGCGGTGCAAAATATTTACGCACGATGCTGAACCAATTCGGCTCTATCGAAACCGCTCTAGCCGCTTATAATGCAGGACCTGGTAATGTAAAAAAACATGGTGGAATTCCTCCATTTAAAGAAACACAAAACTATGTAAAAAAAGTGATGAATTACTACAATCAAATGGCGTAAAAGGAAATTCGACACGATTTAACATAGATCACTTACGATAAATTACCCATCTGCACTATAACAACAACTTAACAATAAGTTCTTTTATTTGTATAGGAAAACGTTCGTTGATAGAATAAAGACACAGATGAACGAAAGGGTGTGAATGTGATGACCCGAAAACCAATCATCCCTTTTGAGGAGATCGGCGAGAAAAGGTTACACGAACTATTAGAACGATTCTACGCAAAAGTGGCGGTGCATCCGGACCTCTACCCAATATTCCCTGACGACCTATCCGAGACACTGCGGAAACAAATACAATTTCAGACACAATATCTTGGAGGCCCCAATCTTTTTACAGAAGAGCATGGTCATCCGATGATGAAAGCACGGCATATGCCGTTCCCTATCACACCTACTCGCGCTAAAGCATGGTTAGCATGCATGGCGGAAGCAATGGATGAAGTAGGACTGGAGGGACCACTGCGGGATGTATACTATCAGCGCCTTGTCTTAACAGCCAACCATATGGTAAATAGGAACGAGGAGGAAGACGAGTGAACTATCTAACTGCTATCGATGATACGTTACACTATTCTGCTTCAGCAAAGCCCATTGAACTCTATGTATTTTTAGATCCATACTGCAAAGATTGCTGGTCACTGCAACCACTTTTACGGAAATTGCAAGTCGAATATGATCACTACTTTTCATTGAGAATCGTATTGCGGACACCGTTGCCTAAACTGAATATGCCACCTGTCTGCGACTCTCAAGATTCAAGACCAACGAACAGGGCTAATCCTTGTTTTCCAAGCATCGCGATTAAAGCGGCTGAATTCCAAGGAAAACGAGCTGGTTTCCGATACTTATCTTGTCTATTAGAGTATTCATTCTTGAAAAAGCGCAATGTAACTTCATTTTCAGTACTCGTAGAAATTGCAGCACGAATAAATCTCGATGTTGATGAATTTATAGCTGACTTTACTTCTGACGAGACGATGCGTGCTTTGCAAGTAGATATGTTTTTGGGGAATGAAATGGAAGTAGATGAAGCACCTACTTTTGTATTTTTCAATAGTAATATTGAAGATGAAGGATTGAAAGTGAGTGGTCGCTACGAGTATGCGATTTACGAACAGATTTTAGAAGAATTGATTGGTAGTCAACTATTGCCTGATATGCCACCGTCCATCAATTCCCTCTTTAACCGTTTTGATCTACTTACTACGAGAGAAGTAGCTGAAATCTATCGCATTACTGAAAAAGAAGCGGAACGTGAATTGAAGAAGCGTCTTCTTAAACAACAAATCGAATGCATTCCATTCCAAGATCGTACATTATGGCGTAAAAAACAGCATAATTGCTCTTTAATCAAACAGCACTTTTAATTGATCCAAAGTCCTCTAATTTGAGGGCTTTGGATTTTATCTTTTTCAAGAAGTGTCTAGTTTCTTACTCTGTTTTTCTATAATCCGTTCGTAAGACTGTTGTTGGATAAATGATTCTTGGTGTGCAGTGCAGAAAAATAGGATACGTGTGAGGATTCTCCCTACAGAACCGGACGCTTTCTGGAGGGTGCGCGGCGGACTCGCCAAAAGTGCGTTGGCGATTACACCTGTCACCCTGGTCCTCTAGGAGTCGCCGGTTCTTCCGGGAGAATCCTTGAGTTAGTGTTCGTAAGTCAGTCCGTGTTCGTCCAGAAATAGAGTATGGTAAGTTCCTTTTCCTGAACAGTGTGGGTGAAGCTTTATATAAATGCTAATTTAAATATGTACATTCCTGCTTGAATAACCATGTACAAAAATGCTCGGGTTATACATACTAATCTAGAGGTGATTAGGAATGTATATTCAATTAAACGTAGAGACAACATTTGAACTAAATAGTCTTGCAGATTTAGCAGCATATAAAAAAATAATGGAGCATTTAAAAATGAAGATAAATAAAAGTAAATTAGCAAGGGACATGGGCGTAGATCGACGTACGATCGACAAATATCTAAATGGCTTCGTTCCCAAAAAGAAGCGCAACAAACCATCTAAAATTGATGAGTTTTATCCAGTAATCGCGAGTTTATTATCAGAGGATTCGAAGCAAGTATTTTATTATCGTCGTAACCTATGGCAGTATTTAAAAGATAATCATGGCTTAGTTTGTGGCCAATCAACATTCCGTACATATATTGCGAACACGCCAGAATTTCAAGCGTATTTTGAGAAAGATGAGCGTATTCCGAGCATGGGGAATAGTGGGATTCGATTTGAAACACGTGCTGGAAAACAGGCACAACTGGATTGGAAAGAAAGTATTCTATATGAAACAAAAGATGGTGAGCAAGTAGAAATCAATGTCGCTGTCTTAGTATTGAGCCATTCACGTATGCGATTCTTTTATATGAGCATCTCGAAATCGCAAGCGGTATTATTTTCATTCCTTACGGAAACGTTTGAGAAGATGGGTGGCGTCCCTGAAGAGCTAGTCACAGATAATATGAAAACGGTGATGGATGAAGCACGAACAGAATTTTCAAAAGGAAAAGTAAATGCGAAGTTCGCTCAATTCGCAAAGGATTTTGGCTTTAAGGTTAGACCATGTATCGCTGGTCGCCCCAAAACAAAAGGTAAAGTAGAAACAACAATGAAGTTACTCGATGAAATCCATGCATACCAAGGGAAGTTTAATATAGAAGAATTGCATGTCTATATTGAGCGATTGTGTAACCGAATTAATCGTGAAATTCATCAAGGAACAAATAAAATTCCGTTACTCGAATTCCAAAAAGAAAAGAATCACCTACTCCAGCTACCAACTGAACGAGTAAGAGATTCCTTCAAAATCAACCATACACTTGTGAAAGTCAATGCATCAAACATGATTTCTTACAAATCTAATCAGTACTCCGTACCACCAGTGTACCAGGGAAAGAAAGTAAGTTTGCAAGTATATGATGACCAATTATGGATTCATTATAACATGGAACTGATAGCTCAACACAAAATAAGTAATGCTAAACTCAATTATCAGGAAGCACATTATCGAGAAACAATATCAAAAGCGATGCCAAACTATCCGGATATAAATGATTTAGCAAAACGAAATTTAGCAGCGATTGGAGAAATGTATAAATGAAGCAGCATTTGAACACGAATTATCAGCAGCTCCTACAAAACTTTGAGTATTTAAAACTAAAGCAAATGGGTCTACATTTGAATGAAGTCATCGACTTTAGTATTAAGAACGAGCTTTCTTTTATAGACACACTTATTAAATTAACGAACTACGAAGTAGATGTACGTGAACAAAACATGATCCACGCGATGGTGAAGGTCGCTGCATTTCCACATTTAAAGGAAATGAAAGATTTTGATTTCGACTTTCAACCCAGTGTTAATCAGCAACAGTTACTCGATTTTCAAAGCTTACGATTTATTCAAGCAAATGAGAACATTGTATTTCTTGGTCCAAGTGGTGTCGGCAAGACCCACTTAGCCACAGCAATCGGTATTACAGCTGCTAAAAAGCGCACGAGCACGTATTTTATTAAGTGTCATGATTTAATCCAAAATCTAAAAAGAGCACGTATTGAAAATCGACTAGAAAGCCGTTTAAAGCATTATACAAAATATAAATTATTAATCATTGATGAAATCGGCTATTTACCGATTGATGCAGAAGACGCAAAGCTTTTCTTCCAGTTAATTGATGCACGTTACGAAAAGAAAAGTACAATTTTCACAACGAACGTGAACTTCAAGGCTTGGGAAGAAATTTTCCCGGAACCCAAGTTAGCAAACGCTATCTTAGATCGTATTTTACATCACGCGAGCGTCGTAACGATTACAGGTGATTCATACCGTCTTAAGCAACACCTTGAGCCAGTAAACGAGTAATTTTGTACACTGTTAAACGAGCACAAATGTACATATTAGTGTTGACATTTACAGCTTTAGATTGCCTGACTGAATATATATAGAGTCATTGCTTTTCCACTCAGTTCATTGAAACAGTCATAGTAGCTAACAACACTTCACCACTATCTAATTTCAAAACGGTCAGATTATATCAGACAACTCTACTTGGTTTTCACTACCTACAAAGAGTAATCAAACTGTTTTGCACACACTAAGTTTCGGCTGGAGCTTACAGACGATCGACTCCGAGAGGATTAGGAAAAGCCGTAGCGAAGGACGGCTTTTGCGAGTAAAGCGCAGCGAGAAGGAGCACATCTTTGCTTTTGACAGGTGTAATTCGCAGCGCTTGACGGTCCGTCGCGCCCCCTACGGAAAGCGTATCGTTTGAAAGCGTAAGCCGCAAGACATTCTAAGTCAGCATCACTAAGCCAAAGTCGTCCGCTTAGTTTTATCGCCTAACTCGCTTTTACGTCTTTGAATAAATCATACATATTATAGTTATTTAACAGTCTTGATCTATTAGTTAGTTTTCAATTGTAACCAAAAAGAAAAGAGTATTCTCTCCTGGGGGGGAGTGAATACTCTTTTTCAAAGGGAATGGGAGAAATGTTCACGTTCAAACAAAAGGGGTGTATGTTTGGTATGTGATTTATTCCACAACATAACCATATCATAAATAATAAATGACTTCAACAATTTGCATTGAGATTCCCCTACATAATTCAGAATTCGATTGCAATTGGTGAACCCCCTCCTGTTTGTTAGCCTCTCTTCGCTAATAATCTTTCCAATTCATCTAATCTCTCTTCAAATACACGACAAGCTTCTTCGATCGGTTGCTCAGAAGTCATATCGACTCCGGCTTTTTTTAGAACTTCAATCGGATAATCTGAAGACCCGGCTTTCAAGAAATTAGAAATATATCTTTCAACTGCCGGCTCGCCTTCTTCAAGAATTTGCTTGCTTAAAGCTACTGCGGCACTATAACCTGTCGCATATTGATAGACATAATAATTATAGTAGAAGTGAGGAATACGTGCCCATTCCAACCCGATTTCTTCATCATTGACTATGGCATCTCCATAGTATGTATGATTCATCGCATAATATTCTTCTGTTAACTTCTCTGCCGTTAACGGTGTCCCTTCTTGATCTAACACGTGAATCAAATGCTCGAATTCAGCAAACATCGTCTGGCGGAACACAGTTGCCCGGAAGCCGTCAAGCCAATGATTCAGTAAGTAAATACGTTTATCGTCATCTGTAGTCACTTTTAACAAATGATCATTGAGCAGCGCTTCATTTACTGTAGATGCCACTTCTGCAACGAAGATAGAATATCCGCTGTAAATAAATGGCTGGTTTTTACGTGAATAGTAGCTATGCACGCTATGACCAAATTCATGCGCTAACGTAAATAAGTTATTTACATTATCTTGCCAGTTCATTAAAATATATGGATTTGTGCCATAGGAACCTGAAGAATAGGCGCCTGAACGTTTCCCTTTATTTTCACGAACGTCTACCCAGCGATTGTCGAGACCTTCTTTAACGATCGATGTGTAATCTTCCCCTAGTGGATGGAAACTCTCCAGCATCGTTTCTTTTGCTTCGTCATATGTGTATTTAATTTCTGTATCTTCTACGAGTGGAGTGTAAATATCCCACATATGCATTTCGTCCAACTGCAATACTTTCTTGCGTAACGCTACATAACGATGAAGTAAGTGTAAGTTTTTATGGATGGTAGACACTAGGTTTTCATACACTTGTTCTGGTATATGATTGCCTGATAATGCGGCATTTCTTGCAGAACTATAATTTCTAATTTTTGCCTTCACATTATGCGCTTTGACATTTCCGCTTAATGTAGAAGCAAACGTATTTTTGAACTCCCCATACTTCGCATACATTTCTTTAAATGCCGCTTCGCGAACTTTCGGATCTTTACTTTCTAAAAACCGCGAATACCGTCCGTGCGTTAATTGAATTTCGTTCCCCTCTTCATCTTTCACCAAGCCAAAAGTTAAATCTGCATTGTTTAACATGCTAAACGTTTCAGCGGAGGTCCCAGTTACCTCGGACAGTTGTGCCAGAAGTTCTTCTTGATCAGCTGTTAAAACATGCGCGCGCTCCGCATTTAATTCTTTAAATTCTTGCTTATATAAGCGCAAGCCTTCATGCGACTCAATCGTTGCGTTCAATTGATCTTCATCAATCGCAAGTAATTCAGGAGTGAAATACGACAGCGCTGTAGAAACTTTGACGATTAATGATTTAATTCGACCATCCATGGACTGATAGAAACCATTTGTCGTATCCTGGTCTGTTTTCAAGTGCGCATACGTATATAATCTACGCAAACGTTCAGCGAGTTTATCTCGATATGTTAGCGCTTCAAACAATGGACGCGCTCCATCACCAAGCGTCCCTTTATACTGTGCTGCTTCATTAACCATCTCTTCAATTTTGCGATATTCTTTATCCCACGCTTCATCCGAAGGGAAGATATCTTCCAACCGCCACGTTTCTTCTTCAGATACTTCCTCACGTGTCAATACTTTATGTTCATTCGTCAATCAAATTCCTCCTTCACTCTATTGCCTATAATTGATTCCACTACATTTTCTCAATTTTTGGCATGCAATGCAAGAAAACGCTGTAAAAGGATTTCTTGAACGTAGTGATTGGTATAGTATTTATCCAATCGATAGATATCTATGCGTTCACCTCGCAAAAAATCCGCATAGCGTACACATGCTTCTAACTGTTCTTCCCGATTTCCTTCAAACTTCTTAATAAATTCCTGATAAAATGAACGAGTTAATTGAAATGGCGTCTTTCGCGTTTCGCGCATGGCCGCAATAAGTAACGTCTGCCATTCACAATCCGCTTGCTTGAATGCTTCTTGTCCAATTGTCGGCACTCCAATCCATACTGGTAATTCAATTGGTTGTATTCTCATTTCATAACACGCACGTAAAAATTGATTGTGAACGCCTCTTTGATTATATCCAATGACCGTACGGAGATACTTACGCCGAGCTTGTTGGTAGTGACGGGTAAGTTCAGAAATGTCTTCTTTAGAAGGTGCAACCGGCAAGGCAAATGGAATGGATTGATGGCGGATACGCATAATGGAGTGACGTACAATATAGGCGGAGCCATGCAAGTGGATCATATGGCTAAGATAATGAAATTGTTCACTCGACGGATTGTACGTCAGGAGGAGTGTCATCATACTTTCTGTTCGAGAAGGTAAGCGACGAATGAAGAATTGCTGAAATTGAGTTAAACGCATGGAGTGTATAGACGCTGTAGAGGTACGAATGCTGGCGGGTGTAATAATAATCCAAATGGGAAGCATATGAAGTCGGCTGTAGCCTTCGTTGCGTTGGATGACGTGTTCTAGCGGGATTACACTACATTGAAATTCAATAGGGACGCAAGTGTCTTGCCATGTGACGAGCAGATCAGGTCTTTGGCGGATGTCGGGCAGGAAGGGTTCGAGCGCTACTTCAATTCCCTGACGTAAGAAGAGTTCATGAAGTTGGGCTTTGCCGAGTAAATGGGCTGGGGATTCGCCTTCAGAGAAGTTTTCGCGGCAGTTGGTTTGCTGGTAGTGGGCGAAGTGTGGTATGACGATGTCACCGACTTTTAACTGGACTTTTTCTTTACATTGGGTGCAATAAAACCTTTCGCTTTTGCGCCATTCGCGAAGACCGGAAAGGGACATATTTCTAGTCAATGCGACGGTTTGCCCTTTGGATGTACAGGCTGTTAACAATGGCTTCACTCTCCTTTCTTTTCTATTTTACAAATTATCAGATTGTTTGGCAAGGGGTAGTTTGGATGTCGGGTCGTGAGTCGACTTTGATTTTGAGTTCTAGAATTATTGAGGATGTTGCTTTTTGTAACCGCTTCAGTTATCCGATCACTTTTCAAAATACAATAACGGTTTCAAGTAGTCTTGCACTTACAAAGCAGTAAGCTTAATAAATAACACAAAAAAGCTACCAGAAAACTGGTAGCTTTTCAGAACACTATGAGAAAAATTTATTCACCTGAGCAAAAACGTCGGACTCCATAACGACTGTGCCGTATTCCTCTACTCTATAAATAGACATTTTAGACGGTGCGCCGTATTCAGTAACCATACTCGCTATATCTTTCGCACGCTTCTTATCCACTACTGAATAATCAAAACGTAAGTTGAGATAATAACGATCTTCAAATGCATATAACTGTGAGTCGAATGGATCTTCTAGTGAAAGCATCTTAGCTGCTAAAGGAATCAACTCGTCAAATTCATTGAATACAAACAATTTGTCTTTG
Organism: Sporosarcina sp. PTS2304; assembly: GCF_003351785.1. Classification (GTDB taxonomy): domain Bacteria; phylum Bacillota; class Bacilli; order Bacillales_A; family Planococcaceae; genus Sporosarcina. The sequence goes on along the minus strand of NZ_CP031230.1, from coordinate 372,280 downwards.
ACTTGCACGTCCTCCTCACTATCTTCTTCCACTTCTTTAATTGAATCAAAGATTGGATCAAATAATTCTTCTGGATCTTCGATACCAAAAGGAAATTGCGAGGACTCCGTATTTTTTGGAAGATGCGCTCGGGTAACTATTACTTCAATGCCTTCGCTCATTGCGTTAACTTGAATCCAAAGCGGACCTTCCACTTCAAACTCTGTATCGTCGCCAAGCTCATCCATCATATCCCAAAAAAGTTCTTCACTTTTATCGCGATTATACCATACATCTTCCTTACTAAAACCACGGGCTTCAATATCTCCATAAGACAGGTAAAATTTTACCGTGTTTTCGTTAATGCGCTCTATTTCCATCCCTTATCTCTCCCTTCTGTAGAACAGGCCCTCCCCTGTCATGTAATGAACACTTACTTGCAATGCTTACTATTACTATATGTCGACACAGTCAGTTTCGAAAGGGTTTATTACAATATACCTTTATATACGTAAGCATTGAAGCAAAACGCCTAGAGGAATACAAGGGATTTTTCAATTCAAAAAAGCTGATAGGCACAAATGTATCCAGTGTCATCCCTATCAGCTTTGTATTTAGATTAGTTAACCATTCGCCGCGCTTCGAGCAGCTGATAGGCTCTAACTTTTCTAGGTAGGAAACGACGAATCTCATCTTCATTGTACCCTACTTGAAGTCTTTTTTCATCTAGAATGATTGGTCTTCTTAAAAGACCAGGATGTTCTTGAATTAACTCATATAGTCTCTGAAGTGGAAGACTCTCCACATCAACATTTAGTTTTTGGAATATTTTTGATCGCGTAGAAATAATTTCATCAGTACCATCTTCAGTCATACGAAGAATTTGTTTGATCTCTTGAATATTTAATGGTTCAGAGAAGATATTTCTCTCAGTATAAGGAATCTCATGTTCCTCCAACCATGCTTTTGCTTTTCTACAAGATGTACAGCTAGGTGATGTATAAAGTGTGACACCCATTTATTGACACGTCCTTTCCAATGGCTTGCGCTCAGTTAGATTTGATATGTTTACATTTTAATTTAGAATTATTATAATTAATCTTTACAATACCCATTATACACGTAATCATTCTCAATTAATATACTTTTTCTAAAAAAGTTAAAGAAAATATAAAAATCTTCATTTTACAACAAATCTTCAATAAAACATGTAATTATGTAAGTAAAATGAACATCTTCTACTTTTATACCCAGTAAATATCTGCTTTAAACCTGTACAATAAAATAATTCTATTCTCATTTAGACAAATTCTTTTGCCAATTTTACTATCTACTTATAGTACGTACAAGTGTGCTGAAAGGTTTCACTTCTCGTAATTTTATTTATTTCACATTAATGTTATTTGCTTTTAGTTACACCAAACTATATAATTTTAAGCAATAAGTAAACGGCAATGAAGGAAATAGTATTTTTGAAGTGGTTTTCTCAGAGAGCTTGCATTGGTGAAAACAAGCAAAACCGCACAAAAAGAATGGGCTCCTGAGCTTGATGGATGAATCATAGTAATCCATTACGTGTTCCCGCGTTATGGGAGTTGAGCGGCTTTTTTAAGCAATTCGGGTGGTACCACGGTTACCTTTTCATCAATCGTCCCTATTTATGGGGAAGACTGGTGTTTTTTTATGCCGTTTTTTATTCTTTGCATATTATGAAGGAGGAAAATAAAACATGAAAACAATTTTTTCGGGTGTTCAGCCAACAGGCGTGATTACATTAGGCAATTATATTGGAGCATTCCGCCAATTCGTCGAACTCCAAAATGAAGAGGAGTGCATTTTCTGTATCGTTGATCAACATGCGATTACAGTTCAGCAAGATCCTGATAACTTAAAAAAAGCAATTCGTTCCTTGGCAGCTACCTATATCGCAAGTGGTATCGATCCACAAAAATCTACTTTGTTTATTCAATCTGAAGTACCGGCACATGCGCAGGCTGGATGGATTATGCAGTGTGTTTCTTACATCGGAGAACTGGAACGCATGACACAATTCAAAGATAAATCTGAAGGTGCTGAAGGAGTCTCTGCCGCCCTTCTAACATACCCTCCTCTAATGGCGGCTGATATTTTATTGTATAACACCGATATCGTTCCAGTAGGAGAAGATCAAAAACAACATCTTGAGCTGACTCGTGACTTAGCTGAGCGCTTTAACAGCCGCTATGGAAAAGTATTGACCATTCCAGAGGTTCGTATTCCTAAAAACGGAGCTCGCGTTAAATCTTTGCAAGATCCATTGAAGAAAATGAGTAAATCCGATCCAAATAAAAAAGCAACGATTTCTATTTTGGACACACCAAAAGAAATCGAAAAGAAAATTAAAAGCGCAGTGACAGATTCAGAAGGCATTGTGAAATTCGACGTTGAAAACAAACCAGGCGTTTCAAACCTGCTAATTATTGAATCTTCATTAAGTGGCGTATCGATAGCTGACTTAGAAGCAAAGTACGACGGCCTCGGATACGGTGCATTTAAAGCAGGTGTGGCAGAAGCAATAATCAATCACTTAGAAGGAATTCAACAACGCTATTACGAATTGATCGATTCACCTGAACTGGATGAATACTTAGACCAAGGTGCAGTAAAAGCTAATGCTATTGCTAGCGAGACGCTTAAAAAGATGGAGGCTGCGATGGGCTTGGGGCGTAGACGGTAATTATGAGTATTAAGACCGCTATCACGAGTATTGTGAAGTCGGTGGATTGCAGTATAAAGAAGGCGATTTGATGATAGCCGTATCCCAGCGCGGAGTAGTTCAGATAAAAAAGTAAATTTGCAAGTGTTACTACAATGAGACAATAGCTGCAAATAAATAGTAGAAAACGGGTCAATTTCATCTCGTCCTTTATCGTTTTCTTTCATCCTATGTATGATGTCGTGTAGATTAGACGGGCTATGCTGTATAGTTGCAAAGGTTGTGTCCGCAAGTCAGTTGGTGTCCGTCCAAAAATTGGAGTAGGGTGAGTGACCTCTCCTTTGCAGTGTAGAAAATGAGTGTACGTGCTAGGATTCTCCCTGCAGAACCGGACGCTTTCCTGAGGGGGCGCGGCGGACTCGCCAGAAGTGCTTTGGCGATTACGCCTGTCAAATGCAAAGATGTGCTCCTTCTCGCTGCGCTTCACTCGCAAAAGCCGTCCTTCGCCACGGCTCTCCCTGATCCTCCAGGAGTCGCCGGTTCTTCCGGGAGATTCCTTGAGTTTGTGTCGGGATGTCAGTTGATGTTCGGCCAGAAATAAGGTACGGTAAGTTACGCTTCCTGAACAGTATGGGTGAAGCTTTAGATTAGCTGACTGAATGTATATAGTTATTGCTTTTTCCACGCAGCCCATCGAAACAGTCATAGTAGCTAGCAACACTTCACCGCTTTTTAACTTCAAAAACGGTCGCATTGTATCAGACAATTCTACATGGTTCTCACCAACTACAAAGAGTGATCAAACTGTCTTACACACACTAAGTACGGCTGAAGCTGGAAGACGATCGACTCCGGGAGGTTCAGGAAAAGCCGTAGCGAAGGATGGCTTTTGCACTTGACAAGCGCAAGCCGCAAGAGACTCTAAGTCAGCTTCACTCCATCCAACTGCCAATGAGACCACTAGAGATAACTCACTGTGAAAGACAATCCCCCACGCGCTGAAGCGGCTACTAAAAGCTGAACACTCACCAATTCCAAAACTCAAAACTAAATCGACTCACGACCCAACACAAAAAGAGAGCTTCCGCAAGTACAAATCACCTTGCGCAGCTCTCTCACTTATCTTATATCTTCTTAAACACTAGTGAAGCATTGTGGCCGCCAAAGCCTAAAGAATTACTCATCGCATAAGTAATATCTGCTTTACGCGCCTCGTTCACCACATAATCCAAATCACACTCCGGATCCGGCGTTTCATAATTCGTAGTCGGAGGAAGAATACCCTCCTGCAGCGCCTTCACAGTGAAAATCGCTTCGATACCGCCAGCCGCGCCAAGCAAATGACCCGTCATCGACTTCGTTGAACTCATCGCCAGCTTATATGCATGATCTCCGAACACCGTCTTAGCCGCAATCGTCTCAAACAAATCATTATATGGCGTACTCGTACCGTGTGCATTAATATAGCCAATATCCGTCGGCTCTATTCCCGCTTTAGCAAGTGCTTGACGCATTGCACGCGCGCCACCTTCCCCACCAGGTGCAGGTGCCGTAATATGGTGCGCATCTCCAGTCGAACCGTATCCTACGATTTCAGCATAGATTTTCGCTCCACGTTTCACCGCATGTTCGTACTCTTCCAAAATCAGAATTCCTGCTCCCTCACCCATTACAAAACCGTCACGGTCTTTATCGAATGGACGAGAAGCTTTTTCCGGATCTGCATTAAGTGACAATGCAGTACTCGCAATGAAACCAGCAACTGCCAAAGAAGTAATAGGCGCTTCAGTTCCTCCGGTGATCATGACATCTGCATCTCCACGAAGAATTACTTCAAATGCATCACCGATCGAGTTCGTACCGGATGCACATGCTGTTACGGAACAAGAGTTAATTCCTTTAGCACCTGTAATAATCGAGACTTGTCCTGCTGCCATGTCAGGAATCATCATAGGAACAAAGAATGGACTGACTCGTCTATATCCCTTTTCTTGGAACGTCAAAAATTGATTTTCGTGAGACTCCATTCCACCGATACCTGAACCGATCCACACACCAGTGCGCAGTGCCAATTCATCATCCAATACAAGATCTGCATCTTTCATCGCCATAAGCGCTGATGCTACTGCATAATGCGTGAAACGATCCATTTTACGAGCATCTTTACGTGATACATACTGTTCGATATCGAATCCTTTCACTTCTGCCATTGCACGTACAGGAAATTTATCGTGATCTAATCTTGTCATAATGTCAATTCCGGATTTTCCTTCAATGACCGCTTTCCAAGAATCTTCTGCTGTATTTCCTACCGGCGAAACGCCACCGATTCCCGTTACTACTACTCGTCGTTTTTCCAATGCTAAACTTCCTTTCTTTTTGTAACTTTATTTCATTCATTGTTCGCTTGTTTACTTACCCCATTTTATACATAAGCCGCCCCATGTCAAGCCGCCGCCAAATCCTACCAAGACAATAATATCATCATCTTTAACACGGCCTTCTGCCAAATCATCTGTCAATGAAATTGGAATAGACGCAGCAGATGTATTTCCGTATTTATGAACGGTACTGGACATCTTCTCGATTGGTAAACCTAAACGCTCGCGGGATGCTTCCATAATGCGGATATTCGCTTGGTGTGGAATTAAATAGTCAACGTCGTCTTTAGCTAATCCAGCCTTTTCAGCTACAGAAACTGCTGTCTCTCCCATCTGACGAACTGCAAACTTGAATACTTCACGACCGTTCATCTCGATAAATTCTTTATGGCAAAGATGTTTACCTCCCGTGCCATCTGCACCTAACTCAAATGAAAGGATTCCTCTGCCTTCGCTTACTTTTCCTACAACTGTTGCACCTGCACCATCCCCAAATAATACGGCAGTGTTGCGATCTTCCCAGTTCACAATTTTTGACAGCTTTTCCACACCGACTACTAGTACATACTCATATGTACCGGACTCAACAAATTGCTTTGCTGTGACAACTCCATAAATAAAGCCTGCACATGCTGCAGAAATGTCCATTGCGGCTGCATTCTTCGCTCCTAAGCGCTCTTGCACCATCGTTGCGACAGAAGGAAATATATGATCAGGAGTGACAGTCGCAACTAGAATGAGTCCCAGTTGTTCCGGACGGATATTTGCCGCTTCAAGAGCATCTTTCGCTGCGTTGTATGCCATATCAGATGTATCAATCGTCTCATCAGCAATTCGACGTTCTTGAATACCCGTACGAGTACGAATCCATTCATCTGACGTATCTATTCTTTTTTCTAAATCTGCATTCGTTACAATATTTGACGGCACATACTTTCCCATTCCTAGAAGTCCAGCTCTCATTTCATCTACCCCGTTCTTTTATCATCTATTATTAGTACCTGGTAGTAATTATAGAAGAAAATCGCCTGTTTTTCAATAAGAGGACACTTTTTCGTCAAAAATACTGCATATTATCATTTCATCGTCTAGAATGGCTATGGTATGATGTAATTTGAAATAGACTAGTCGAGGTGAAAATCATGCACTATATTATGACATTTGTTTGGTCGTTCCTATTAGTAGCAATGTTAAATTACGTTGCGGGCTCAATCGTTGGTACTGAATTTGACTTTATGGCGGGTGTTACCGTCTCTATCGTTTTGGCAGTAATTGTACTGATTATCACTGCAGTTATTCCAGATGAGTCTCCAGCAGACGTTTGATATCCGAAAAAAGCGCACGGACTGATGATCAGTCCGTGCGCTTTTTTATATGACTTATTGATGTTTCACAATTTTTACAACTAGCTCTCCATTTTCCATCGTCAAATGAATTTGCTCACGTTCTTGCAAGCCGCCTTTAATCACTTCTTTTGCCACTTTCGTCTCTACATGTCGTTGAATAAATCGCTTCAATGGACGCGCCCCAAAATCAGCGTCCGCTCCTTCTGAAACGATCCACTCTATTACATTTTCGTCAAATGTTAACGTAACATCTTGTTGGGCCAAGCGTTTTTCTAAATCACCTAACATTTTACGAGTAATCGATTTGAACGAATCTTTCGTTAAAGAATGGAAAATGATAATATCGTCCATTCGATTCAATAACTCTGGCTTGAAATGACCGCGTAATGCCGCCATGATCAAATCTTCTTTTGCATGTTCATCGTCATCCAATTCGCCATCAAGCAAGTAGGCAGATCCAATATTCGATGTCATGATGACCACTGTATTAGTAAAATTCACCAGACGTCCTTGACTATCTGTAATTCGACCGTCATCTAGTATTTGAAGTAAAATATTCGCTACATCAGGATGTGCTTTTTCAATTTCATCTAATAACACGACGGCATACGGATTACGGCGAACTGCTTCTGTCAATTGCCCGCCTTCTTCATAGCCAATATATCCTGGAGGTGCTCCTACAAGTCTGGAAACACTATGTTTTTCCATATACTCAGACATATCAATTCGTACAAAATGATCTTCCGAGTCGAATAGAGTCGCTGCCAATGTCTTCGCAAGTTCTGTTTTACCTACACCAGTCGGACCGAGGAACAGGAATGATCCTATCGGTTTATTAGGATCTTGGATGCCTGCTCGTGCACGCCATACTGCTTCTGTTACGAGTTGGACTGCATTATCTTGTCCAATCACACGCTCTTTTAATGTTTCATGTAAACGCAATAATTTCTCGCGTTCACCTTCTACAAGTTTCGTAACGGGAATACCTGTCCAACGTGCTACAATAGATGCGATTTCTTCTTCTGTTACTTCTTCACGCAATAACCGAAGATCTTGACTGCCTTCTAATGGACTTTCTAATGTCTTTAATTCTTTCTCCAACATAGGGATTTTCCCATATTGTAATTCCGCTGCTTTATTTAAATCAAATCGCCCTTGAGCTTCTTCCAATTCTCTGCGATAGCGATCTAACTCTTCGCGCTTACTTTGCACAGTTTTCAATGCGGCTTTTTCCTGATCCCATTGTTCACGCATATCTTTTGATGAATCTTTCAGTTGTTGCAATTCTTCACGCAACGTCACTAAACGCGATTGGCTCATCGAATCTTTTTCTTTACGTAAAGCCTGTTCCTCGATTTCCAATTGCATTATACGACGTGTAACTGCATCTAATTCTTGTGGCATCGAATCGATTTCAGTTCGAATCATAGCACTCGCTTCATCGATTAAATCAATTGCTTTATCTGGCATGAAGCGCTCCGTTAAGTAACGATCAGATAAAGTCGCTGCTGCCACTAGCGCACGGTCATGAATCCGTACTCCATGGTGTAATTCAAATCGTTCTTTTAATCCGCGCAAAATCGAAACCGTATCTTCAACAGATGGCTCTCGAACCATTACTTGCTGGAAACGGCGTTCAAGTGCCGGGTCTTTCTCGATATACATGCGGTACTCGTCTAGTGTAGTAGCACCGATGCAATAGAGTTCTCCTCTAGCCAGCATAGGTTTCAACATATTCCCTGCATCCATCGCACCTTCTGTTTTTCCTGCGCCTACGATCGTATGAATTTCATCAATGAATAAAATAATTTCACCAGCACTGTCCTTCACTTGCTTTAAAACACCTTTAAGACGCTCTTCAAACTCCCCGCGATACTTCGCTCCTGCAATTAGTGCACTCATATCAAGTTCAAAGATTTGGCGGTCTTTTAAACCTTCTGGTACATCACCTTTAACAATACGTTGTGCTAATCCTTCAACGATTGCAGTTTTACCTACACCAGGTTCACCTATTAACACAGGATTATTTTTAGTCTTCCTTGATAATATTCTTATAACATTTCGAATTTCTTCATCCCGACCAATGACCGGATCCATTTTGCCGTTTTTCACTTCATCAACGAGATTACGACCAAATTGCTCTAATGGTGTGCGTTGATCTTCTTGTGTACTGTCCATTCTCATAAACATCCACCTTTCAATTTTTTGACTTTGACTATCTTTGATTAATTTAATTATAGTATGTTTTAAACGAAATGTAAATCGTTTTGCTTAGGAAGAATGAGTAATTTTTTGCATGAAAAAGCCACTTACACAATGCAAGCGGCTACCTTTTTATACTAATTTTCTCGGCGCAACTACGACGCCATCTTCGTCTGCATAGACATAATGTCCCGGTGTCCATTCCACATTGCCGAAATGCAACACTTCGTCACGCTGACCTTCTCCGCGCTTAATACTTTTCACCGGCATACTGCCAATAGCCATGACGCCGATTTCTTGTGTGCCAAGATCTGCTGTATCACGTGCACACCCGTAAATAATGACCCCTGCCAATTTGCGATCTTGCGCAATTTCACCGAGCATATCCCCCATCAATGCACAGCGTTTTGAACCTCCACCATCTACTACTAATACATTGCCTTCTGGAATTGTCTGCAAAGCTTCTTTTACTAAGACATTATCTTCGAAGACTTTTACTGTAGAGATAGGTCCGGAAAACCGTTTATGCTTTCCGTACGATGTAAATTCGACCGTACATACTTGTAGTTCATCAATGAAATCATCACATAAATCTGCTGTTTTTACTGACATTTCCCTGTTCCCCCTAATACATTGTGTTTATTGTTGCATTTATACTATTCGACATTTTTTTGCAATTCCTTTTTTCTTGTACAACAATTTGCACGAAGTAGAAATCTTTTCGCAATATGATTGAACAGTAGAAATACAATTCTCATAAGCACCATTGTTTTTCGTTACATCTCAACCATCTAGAAATAACAAGCCAATGGTTACAACCTCTCAAAAGAGCAAACAACTTAATTCCACAAAAAAAGACCATCACAGAAAATCAGACATTACTGACTTTCTGGACAGCCCCTCACTTTTCTTACCGAACACCTAATGCCATCTTAGCGTAACGTGACATATTATCACGTGACCATGGTGGACTCCAGACGATATCTACTTCTGTATCTTTTACTTCAGGTAGTTCCATTAATTCCTGTTTAATATTCGCTACGATTTGCGGTCCCATTGGACAACCCATTGAAGTCAATGTCATCGTAACTTTTGCGACGCCTTCATCAAGAAGTTCTGCATTATAAACTAACCCTAAATTCACAATATCAATCCCTAACTCCGGGTCAATGACATTCTCTAGCGCGCCAAACAGATATTCTTTAATTTCTTCTGCACTCATTAGAATACTCCTCTCTGGTGTGTAGTATTTCTTTCTTAATTCCTATACTACCTTGCATTTAAATGCTGTGCAAGCCAATCGACTGCGCCTAACATGCCAGGTCGTGAAACTGCATGGCCTGCTTCTTCATCCGGCATCCAATACAAATGTTCCGGACATTCTTTATACTGTGGCTGAATCATTGTGTGAAATTCTTCCGTAAACTCAAACGGCACGACAGTATCTTGTTCGCCGTGCCACATGAAAAGAGGTCGCTGATGCAATTTGGCTGGATTTTTTGATAAATCTACTCGATCGAGAGCTGCAAACAGTTGATCACGTTCCGCCTGTAAAATAGGTAATTCTCGGCCGCCGCGTTCCGCATATGCAATTTGTCCTGTAGCGACACGCACGAATGCCGGCGACCCCATCATGACAGATGCAGCATCAATCCAATCATAGCTGGCTAAGCAACCGAATGTTGTAATACCTCCCATTGACGTTCCGCCCATACCAATTTTCGTATGGTCATCTGCAAGATTTCTTTCACGTAATTGTTCATAGAGTACACTCGCCTCTTGAATAGAAGCTAAGACAATCTCCCAAAAACGTAGTGCCAAATGGAAGTCGTCCAATGATTCTGCGCGGTCACCATGCAGCATCGCCTCAGGCAGTATCACTCGAATACCTTGCTTCGCCAAATTATAGGCATAATGCAAATTATGTTCTTTCGCACTAGTAAAGCCATGATAAAAGAACACGACAGGTATATGTTCATGTTCTTTTGATTCCTCAACAACATGAAGTAAAGGTATATGTTGCCATTGTTCGGTACGTATAATCATTCCGATTCCTCATTTCCGGTCTATACTTACTGTTATTTCAGGATAACAATAATGAGCGTAGAAAACAAAAACAATGCACCAAGCCTGTTGATTATCCAAAGAAATTAGTATGTGTAAATGTGATGCTTTTGACGAGTAGTTGTAGAGTTCGTGTTCGTTCAAAAATGATGGTAAGCTAAGTGATTTCTCCAGTGCGGTGCGGAAAAGTAGTGTACGTGTGAGAATTCTCCCTACAGAACCGGACGCTTTCCTGAGGGTGCGCGGCGGACTCGCCAGAAGTGCATTGGCGATTACGCCTGTCAAATGCAAAGATGTGCTCCTTCTCGCTGCGCTTCACTCGCAAAAGCCGTCCTTCGCTACGGCTCTCGCTGATCCTCCAGGAGTCGCCGGTTCTTCCGGGAGAATCCTTGAGTTTGTGTCGGGAAGTCAGTTTGTGTTCGTCCAGAAGTTGGAGTGAGGTAAGTGACTTCTCCTTTGCAGTGCAGAAAAGTAGTGTACGTGCTAGGATTCTCCCTACAGAACCGGACGCTTTCCTGAGGGGACGCGGCGGACTCGCCAGAAGTGCGTTGGCGATTACGCCTGTCGTCCTGATCCTCTAGGAGTCGCCGGTTCTTCCGGGAGAATCCTTGAGTTTTTGTCGGGAAGTCAGTTTGTGTTCGTCCAGAAGTTGGGGTAGGGTAAGTTCTGCTTCCTGAACAGTGTGGGTGAAGCTTTGGATTGCCTGATTGAATACATATAGAGTCATTGCTTTATCCACTCAGTCCATCGAAACAGTCATAGTAGCTAGCAACACTTCACCGCTTTTTAACTTCAAAAACGGTCGCATTGTATCAGACAAGTCTATTTAGTTGCTCTTTCACCACATACAAAGAGTGATCAAACTGTCTTGCACACACAAAGTACGGCTTGGAGCTTACAGACGATCGACTCCGAGAGGTTCAGGAAAAGCCGTAGCGAAGGACGGCTTTTGCGAGTGAAGCGCAGCGAGAAGGAGCACATCTTTGCATTTGACAGGTGTAACTCGCAGTGCTTGACGGTCCACCGCGTCCCCTCCGGAAAGCGTATCGTCTGGAAGCACAAGCCGCAGGACTCTTCAAGTCAGCTTCACTCCATCTAATAAACGAACATGAAGTAGCAGACAAGCCCACGTAGTCTTTCACCACATACAAAGAGTAATCAAACTGTCTTGCACACACTAAGTACGGCTGAAGCTGGAGGACGATCGACTCCGGAAGGATCAAGACGACAGGCGCAAGCCGCAAGACATGTTAAGTCAGCCTTACTCCATCCAACTACCATAGTCAAAAACGTTTTAAACTAAATGAACAAGAGAAGTATATAGTATAGTTAATCAACAAGCTTGACAATGCTCTATTGTTCGTTTTTTTGACTTAGTTCATACTTAAAGGCTAAACTATGAAGACAGATGAGACAAATTTAATAGAAGATAAATGAGTAGGAGAGGATTTTTTGAAACCACATTTAATCGTTTTAGATTTAGATGGTACATTATTGACAGATGAAAAAGTAATTTCGGCCAAAACAGAAGAAACGTTAAGAATAGCCGCGTCTCAAGGTCATCATGTAATGATTGCTACGGGACGTCCCTATAGAGCAAGTGAAATATACTATCGTCAGCTAGGATTGACTACGCCCATTGTAAACTTTAATGGTGCTTTTGTTCATCATCCTACTGACCGCGCGTGGCAAACTATTCATGAGACAATTGCATTGCCGATTGTTAACGAAGTAGTAGATGCTATGCAAAATTTTTCTGTAGCTAATATCATTGCGGAAGTGATGGATGATGTCTACGCCCAATATCATGATGAACGATTTTTGAACATCCTGAATTTTGGTAATCCGATGATAACTGCAGGAGACATACGACATTCATTGAAAACAGATCCGACGAGTTTACTTATTCAAGCAGACGAACTGACTGTAGACCCTATACGTCAGCACCTTGAAGATATTCATGCGGAAGTTATTGATCATCGACGTTGGGGAGCTCCATTTAATATAATAGAAATTGTTCGTCATGGATTGAATAAGGCCGTTGGTATCCATGAAGTAGCCAATTGGTTGAACGTGCCGAAAGAACGGATCATCGCATTCGGAGACGAAGACAATGATTTAGAAATGATTGACTATGCAGGAGTCGGTGTCGCGATGGGCAACGCCATTGACGAGCTGAAATCTATTGCCAATGAAGTGACTTCAACTAACAACGAAGACGGCATTTCTCTCATATTAGAAGATCGATTGTCTTTAAATAAATTACGGGTGCAGTAAGGGGGAAACAATATGAAGATTTTTGCTGACAGTGCATGTGATTTACCGTGGTCTTTCTTTGAAGAGAGCGAAGTAGAACTTTTTCCGCTAAGTGTCTTACTGAGCGACAAAGAGTATGCAGATATTATAGAAATTAATTCTACAGAAGTTTTTGATGCTATACGTCAGGGGCAACAACCGAAAACTTCTCAAGCCTCACCCGAAAAAATGCTGAATACATGGAATGAACTTGTCGCATCGGGCGAAGAAGGAATTTATATCGCCTTCTCATCACAACTATCGGGTACTTATCAAACCGCTGTTATGACTAGTGATCAAGTAAAAGAAGAAAATCCATCATTGAACCTCGTCATCATCGATTCAAAATGCGCTTCACTTGGCTATGGTTTACTAGTAAAAGAAGCTGTACGGTTGCGTGATGAAGGAAGTAGTGTCCAAGAAATTGGACAGCATATTCGTACGATGGCAAAACATATGGAGCATTTATTCACTGTAGAGGATTTGGATTACTTGGCAAAAGGTGGTCGCGTTTCTAAAGCAAGCGCATTTATCGGGGGTCTGCTGAATATAAAACCATTGCTTCATGTAGAAGATGGTAAACTTGTGCCGATTGAAAAGCACCGCGGACGCAAAAAAGTATTACGGCGAATGATCGAAATGATGGAAGAGCGTGGAAGCCATCTTGAACAACAAACAATCGCGATCAGTCATGGAGACGATCTGGTAGCTGCTAATGAATTTAAAGCGATGATAGAAGACGTCGTCCAGCCAAAGGCAATCGAAATTCACCAAATCGGCTCAGTTATCGGTTCCCATGCCGGTCCGGGAACGCTCGCTTTATTTTTCTTAAATAAAACGGAGTAATTAGCTACCTCTCTGAAAGTTGGGTATGCCACGGTATAGTAAGTGGCTCCATCTGTGCAGTGCAGTAAAGTAGGGTACGTGTGAGGATTCTCCCGAGAGAAACCGGAAGCTTTCCTGAGGGCACGCGGCGGACTCGCCAGAAGTTCTTTGACGATTACGCCTGTCAAGTGCAAAGATGTGCTACGGCTCTTGCTGATCCTCCAGGAGTCGCCGGTTCTTCCGGGAGAATCCTTGACTTTGTGTCGGGAAGTCAGTTGGTGTTCGTCCAGAAATAAAGTATGGGAAGTGAATTCTCCTGTACAGTGTTGATGAAGCTTTGGATTGCGTGACTGAACTTATATAGTGTCACTTCTTTTTTCAGTCAGTCCATCGAAACAGTCATAGTAGCTGATAACACCTCACCGCTATCTAACTTCAAAAGCGGTCGCATTGTATCAGACAAGTCTATTTAGTTTTCACCATCTACAAAGAGTAATCAAACTGTCTTGCCTACACAAAGTACGGCTTGCGGCTTACAGACGATCGACTCCGGGAGGATAAGGGTGACAGGCGTAACCCGCAATGCACTTTTGCGGGGTCCGCCGCGCCCTCTCCGGAAAGCGTATCGGCTGGAAGCGCAAGCCGCAAGACACGCTAAGTCAGCCTTACTCCATCTAAGAAACGAACATGAAGTAGCAGACAAGCCCACGTAGTCTTTCACCACATACAAAGAGTGATCAAACCGTCTTGCCTACAATTTACTTTTTCCCTTAAGATTCATTTACCAATTCTTTGTTTCTCGTTTGTTTCCCTTTACGAATGACCGCAAATAAGAATAACAAGAACAAAATAATAACTAATAGAGACGCAATCAGATAAGGAGTATTGAACCCTTCATCATCTTCTACTAAATAAATTTCCGCAAGTTCCCGTTCAACGACAATATGGAATTCATCGTCTTTCGTTTGCTTGATCAAGTCTTGTGCTAATACGCCGCGCAGCTTCTTCTTCTCTCCAAGTTGAGCAGGATCAATTTGGAAACTTTTTACTTCAGACGTATTGTTAATCGCAATAATCCACTTCTCATTTTCTGAAGAACGTTCAAACACGATAAAGCCGTCTTCATTGTGCAGCATCTTAAAATCGCCTGTACGCAACGTTTCCGAGTCGTTACGAAGAGTGTTCAGATCGCCAATCCAATCGTGTAGCTCCATATCTGTTTTAAAGTTGAAGAACGGATGTGTTTCTGGTGCTTCTTTTCCGTTTACAGCAATTTCTGTCGCGTAAGGCGTCAAAGGGACACCAGGTAGCATGAACTGCGCAGTCGTTGCCACTTTCCAGCGGGTCGGTGGGAACTGGCGTAATTCGACCATTTTGTATGTAAAACGTGGTCCTGTTAAATCGTCAAATTGCAATAACTTTCCTTCATCGTCATTCGAAAACTCATCTAACGCGGATGAATCGGGATCCACTTGGACAAATGCATCCTGAATTGCTTGTGAACGATCTTGTGATGGCACACTGTCAAAAGCTGCTTCACTTGGCTCGTTCGTAATAACGTATAAGCCCTTTTTTGCTTCTTTCAGTGCAACGATCATTTCATCCAAGAACGCAGCATCGGCCTGACCAAGCGTTGTCAATCGAATACCATCAACTGGATATTCTTTAACAAAACTAACTGCTGCATCCGTCAATCGCTGTTGCACTTCCGGTTTACTTACATCCCAGTCCACAATTCCGTCAGATACAGGAATTGTCGGCAATTGATCTGCCCATACGTGTTCTGAACTTACTCCACCTAACGGGAAATCAGCCATCACTTTAAGTTTGTGCTCATGCAGTTCAGCAAGTAGCCCATTCAACTCTTCTGCTGTACCGAAATGAGGCTCAATCTCCGAATAATCCAGTACTTGTTTTCCATCATATGTCGCTGTCTTAAAAATGGGCCCTATAGAAATCATAGTAAAATGCATATCTAAAATATGTTGCAATCTGTTGCTAATTCCTGCAAAATCTCCCCCATTAAAGACATTTGGATCTTGTGCGTTAACGTCAAAATCATTCGAGCCCAAGCCATTATTAAAACGGTCTACAAGCAAATCATAAATACTTTCATCGCTGAATGACGTGTCAGCGGCATACGTAATGGGTTGTGCTATAAATAGGGCGAGCATACAAGCTGCCAATAGTCCGGTTATTCGTTTCACTGTACTAAATCCTCCTCATGCAAACTCTTTTCTTAGTTTATCAAACGGCTGAACTGTCCGCCATTCTTTCTTACTAAAACAACTATTGCCAGTTGTAAATACGGCAATCTTGTGAAAATGCAAAACAAAAAACAGAGAAGGAATGATATACATCCTTCTCTGCTTTGCGTAATGATTCAATTATCCTCATCCATCAGGAACTCAGGATCTCGCTGTTTTCGCGCGCTTAGAAAAACAGAGACGGCAAACAGCGTCATCAATAAAAGGACGACTACTAGAAAAATCCAACCCATTTGTGTGGCCATTCGCTCATCTCCATTTGTCATATATTATGCGAAAAAGTCAAATCCTAACGGTAATTTGAAACCGACGAATAATGTCGCTAATAAGAACACTACGAGTAAAATCCACATAAGACCTGTGTTTTTCCCTTTGTTTCCACGAACGAGCACCATTTCCATAAATCCGATTGTCAAAAGACCAAGAACAAATTTAATACCATACAACATAGAATCTAGTGACATATGCTTAAAGAACAATGCCGCACCTGTAATAATGATTAAAATGTAGAACAAACGCAAAATCATATGTGTAATTTTTTTCCCTTTAGTCCCTTTAGCCATGCTGGCCGAAACTAAAAATAATACGATTGCTACTACCCACGTAAAAATATGCATATGAGTTGTATCCGTTAAAAAACCCAATGTTGCCACCTCATTTTATCTATAGTCGAATGATATGTTACCATAGCTATCATTCGACCGCTATTCAATTGCTCATAGTCTAGTAACGACAGTGTGAACTTATTCGAAACGATTTACTAACGTACCGATTCCTTCAACGGACACTTTTACTGTATCGCCTTTTTTCAAGTACGTTGGCGGTGTCATTCCTTTGCCTACACCAGCTGGAGTACCAGTCAAAAGAACATCGCCCGCTTCGAGCGTAACGTATTTAGAAATTTCCGCAATTAGCTCATCGATTTTTATCAACATAGAAGATGTATTGCCGTTTTGACGAACTTCATCATTCACTTTTGTGACAAGTGATAAGTTTTGTGGATTTGGAATTTCATCCTTCGTCACTACATAAGGCCCCATTGGACATGAACCATCTAAGCTTTTGCCTAAGAAAAACTGTCGATGTTCCGTCTGGATATTACGTGCTGTTATATCATTAGCAATCGTATAACCAAATACGTAGTCATAAGCTAATTGTTTAGGAATATTTTTTCCGGTTTTACTAATAACAACAGCCAATTCCCCTTCATAATCCAATGAATCTGTTACATCCGCATGAATCGGAAGTGTCTGCTCGTCTCCTGCAATTGATGTAGGCGACTTTGTAAACAGCATTAATTTCTCTGGAACTCTCGAGCCCAATTCTTCTGCATGATCGGCATAGTTCTTTCCTACACACAATACGTTTTTCGGTGTACGTGGAATTGGGGAAAGCCATTCGATTTCAGTAAAAGCATGTTTAAACTGTTCTACTTCCCCTGCCGCTTCTGTTTGTTCCACTAATTTACGAACTAACTCAACGAAGTCTAGACCAAGCGCTACTGCTTCGACAATAGTTTTTGGAAAATCAGTTTGTTCTTGTGCTTCAGCCATAGCTAACACATTCCATACTGCTTCCTCACGTTTTACTTTTGGTCCGAATAATGTCTGCCCTTCATAACGGAATGACAATAATTTCATTTGATTGCCCAACCCTTCCCATGTGTATTCACATACTTCTATGTTACGACAAAAACTACTTTTTTTCCTCTTTATTCATAAAATTCTTTCCGTAAGACAACTTACGCCAATAAAATTCCAATGGCCCCATACGGAATTTGGACAGCCATACTTGCGCGAAGAGTAACTGAATCGCAAAAATCCCTAATGCAAGCATCGTTCCTGTCTCTATATCTACCTTACCATAGAGACCTGCCCCATATGAATAAAATATCATCGTTGCGATAATAGATTGCATAATATACGTTGTAAATGCCATCCGGCCAATTGTCGCAAACGGCTTCGTAATGAGCTGTAAATACGGAATCTGCCAAATCAACAAGAACAGCGCGGCATATCCGATAGTTAAAATCATGCCGCCAAATGTAGTCTGAACGAGTAAAATATTTTCAAACTTTGGTCCGTCCCAATACGGAATGCTTTTTAACACAATCCCTGCAGTCATAAAGACTACCATGATCACAACAAACTTCCATTTCAGTTCACTCGCTCTTTCGATAATCTTCCATTTCGAAAAAGCTGCCCCTATCATCAGCAACGGCAAGATGATTACAACTGATGTAATGAGACCGACCACTTGAAAGGATATAAATTCACTCGCACGAAAGGCAAAAATCTCTCCAAATGTCCCTTTAGCATACGCAGAAATGGCCAATTCAATCTGATGAATATCCACAAAACCATCCAACATAAAGTTCGGATTGTTTTTTCGTCCAATAAGTAAGATCCCGTATAAAATTAAAGAGGGAACAAAGTAAAGGACTAGCGCAAGAGACAGCAGCCACTTTTTAGGGATCCGAATCACAGCAATCATGATGAATCCCATCATTGCATAGGTGAACAAAATATCTCCTGACCAGATAAGTAAAGCATGAATCAAACCAAACACTAGCAGAACTCCTAAACGTCTTGCCATAAAAGGCGCAAATAACGTTCCGTTCTTTAGCGACTTCTCGTACTGCATATTCATCCCATAACCGAACAACATGGCGAATAATGGATAAAAACTCGCCTCAATAAATAAATCGATAAATCTAAATGTCGCCTGTTCTCCTGGCGCTGAAAACCATGAATACGGATCCATATACGCATAAGGAGAATGAAAATGTATCATATTTGCGATAAAAATCCCGAGCAACGCAATTCCTCGTAAAAAATCGAGTCCATCCACTCTCTCTGCAAGAGGTGTAGGTGTTAACTTCACACGTCTTCCTCCAATAATCTAATCGTATTTGCTCCGTCGAATACATACAGGAGCATTTCCTTAATGGTAATTGAAAGAATGGATTCAAGCACCTTTTTATATAAGTTTAATTGTGTACCATAGCGTGTCTGCAATTCTTTCGCGACCTCTGCTTCTGAAGAAAATCCACGAATGGAATCTGTTTTATAATCGACAAGTACCCATTCTCCATCCTCATGAAACAGACAATCCGCAATACCTTGAAGCAGTTGGAATTCACCTTGTTCAGCAGGCAAGGCATAAGTGAAAGGCATTTCACGCAGCACTTCATCCGCTTGTTGCATCCGCTGGCCTAGATGAGTAGCATAAAACTTCACAATCAATTCCACGTCCACAACATCCGCTTCCTCTTTTGTTAATAGTTCACGCGCGACTAATTGCTTGATAAACTCTTTAGCCTGCTCAATCGTCAGTGGATGTTTCAAATCCAAATGTTGCATCACAGTATGCATAGCAGTACCGATCTCTGCTTTCGTTAACGAACGTTTCTGCAAAAATGAAGGACGATCATGTAAAAAAGACGGTCTACTCGCAGGCACATGATCGTCAAAAGGATCGGCGTCTCCCCGTTCTAACTCTAATAATGCCAATCGCTTCAATTCACTGACCGACTGTTTGGACGGCATGTGTACAGCTGACGCATGAGGATAGCGAGTTTCAAAACGACTTCTAACGAGTTCTACCATCTCTTCATCGGCTATTACTGCTTCGCTATCAATGGGAATCCAATCTTCTACCTCTACGGAATCCGCATCATGGAAGGCAGAAAACGGATAGACATTTACTTCCCAAGATGAAGGATCGTCCAGCAGTTGTCC
This sequence comes from Sporosarcina sp. PTS2304, assembly GCF_003351785.1. Lineage (GTDB taxonomy): Bacteria > Bacillota > Bacilli > Bacillales_A > Planococcaceae > Sporosarcina. The sequence goes on along the minus strand of NZ_CP031230.1, from coordinate 352,486 downwards.
TCCAGCAGCTTTACCGAACTTCCCAAAATCCAAATGTCGCGCAATCGCAGGTCCGATCCAATCTAAATAACCGCTAGCCCGAGAACGTTTATATTCCGGTAAAGGGGCCGACTCTTCTAGCAACTGTGCTTCTTGCCATTGTGTAATTGTCTTCTCAATGTCTTTGACTGAAGCGACTAACCCCAAATGCTCTTTAGCACGCGTCATAGCCACGTAGAGGACACGCATTTCCTCCGCACGCATCTCTAGCTCCTTCTTCTCTTTCACTGCTAAAAAGGGCAATGACGTGAAGGTAATGCGCTTGTCTGGGTCAATTGCTTTAACAGCAAGCCCAAAATGCTGATCAAATAAATAAGGATGATGAAAATCCATTTTATTGAACGGCCGCCCCATACCAGCAAGGAAAACATACGGAAACTCCAAACCTTTAGATGAGTGTATTGTCATGATGCGGACAACATTTTCCTTCTCACTCATGAAGCGCGCCTCGCCGAGATCATCTCCGCGCTTTTGCATACGATCGATAAAACGTAAAAAGCGGAATAGACCACGGAAAGAGGTTTTCTCATAAGCCATTGCTCGGTCATGAAGTGCGCGTAAATTCGCCTGTCGCTGTTTACCATTAGGTAAAATTCCGACCATTTCATAATAATACGTGTCAGAATACACTTGCCAAATTAGTTCAGACAGCGAACCGTGCCTCGCCATGTTCCGCCAATGTTCTAGACGCAAGAAAAAGCGCTGTAATTTTTCTTGTGTAACCGAATGAATGCCCGCGCCCCCTGTTTGCACAAACGTTTGAAGCGCCTCATAGAACGATACATTGCGATTAGCCAAACGAATTTGTGCCAATTCATTTTCTGTCATACCGACAAATGGAGCACGTAACACAGAAACGAGTGGAATGTCTTGATAAGGATTGTCAATCACTCGCAGCGTATTGAGCATAATCATCACTTCAATTGCATCAAAATATCCGGTAGATAATTCAACATAAACAGGAATACCCGCAGCTTTTAACTCATCGGCAATTTCACTGGACCACGTCATCGAACGCATCAATATGACAATGTCCCGATATTCTAGTGGACGCTGTTTGCCACTGAAAGCATCTGCCACTTGCTGTTGATCTGCTTGCCATTTTTTAATCTTTTGCGCGATGAAACGTGCTTCTGCTTGAGATTTCTTCAACTCTTGCTGGGCTTCTTGTTCTTCGGAAACTTCTAGTTCTTCCTCATTTTCATAGAGAACGGTTAATCCAGCAAAAACTTCTTTCTCTGGATATTGTGCGCCATACTTTAAAGCCGCTGCATCGTCATATTCAATTTCACCGACACGCGTCCCCATAATTTGACGGAAGATGAAGTTCGTTGCGAAGAGCACTTCTTTACGGCTCCGGAAGTTGGCATTCAAATCGATTTTTAATCCTTCGTCTTGTATGTCTGCTGTAAAACGATCGTATTTCCCTAAAAACAAACCTGGTTCAGCTAATCGAAAACGGTAAATAGATTGTTTTACATCGCCAACCATAAACAAATTCCCGTCCGCTTCATCGCCTTTTTTAATGAATTGTAAGATTGCTTCCTGCAAGAAATTCGTATCTTGATATTCATCCACAAGAACTTCTGCAAAACGATTTTGATACTCTCTCGCAATATCTGAGGGAACCATTTCTCCGTCTACTTCAGTCGACAAAATTTGTAGTGCGTAATGCTCTAAATCTGAGAAATCCACAAGGCCACGCTCTTCTTTCAATGCTTGGTAGCGAACAGAGAAGTCTTCAACTAACCCGACCAGCGTATGCATTAGTGGCGCCATCAAACGAATTTCTTCTAATAATCTTGCAGGTGTACGAGTAAAATACGTGTCTTTTACAGCATTCACGATCTTTTTAACCGATTCCCGCATTGCTTTTCCGCGTTTTGCTAATTCTTCATCACAACTATCTTTCTTAATCGTTCCCGCCTTGACCCATTTTAATGTAGAAAAATACGCATAAGCATCTTCCCAGCGCCCTTCTACTATTTCGTTCAATGCACCATTTATCCAATCTTCATCAGCTTTTGCCGTATCCAATAATGGCAACGGCCCTTCCGTCATTTCTGATAGGCGCTGTAAATCTTTTGTAATTGTTTTGGCTTCTTCTAACGTATGGCGGATCGCTAATTTTAACGGTTCGATAAATGATAAATCATCTACTGTCGCATCGTTCGCTATTTCATATTGCTGTGGGATCATCTTCAACCACTTTGCTGGCTCAGGATGAACACGTGAATAATCATACAGTTTTTCGATTAATGTTTCGATCGCTTGGTCATTACGATCGGCTGTAAAGCTATCACTGAGACGATAAATCGCTTCCGGATCTTCTTGTGCATATCCATCCTCTAAAACTACAGCAATCGTATCATCACGTAAGATTGCCGCTTCTGTCGCATCCGCAATACGAAATCCGGGATCTACATCTAGAACATATGAATACTGGCGCACAACTTGTAAACAAAAAGAATGCAATGATGAAATTTGTGCTTTGTTTAATAAGTTTAATTGTCTGCGTAAATGAGTGGATGAAGGATTTTCACTAATAGCCTCTTCAAGAGCACTTGCCATACGATGACGCATTTCAGCTGCCGCAGCATTCGTAAATGTCACAACGAGCAATTGATCGACATCAATCGGGTTGTCTGTATTTAACACTTTTTCAATCATCCGGGTAATAAGAACTTTTGTTTTCCCTGAACCTGCTGCTGCAGAAACTAGGATATCTTTACCGTGAGCATGAATCGCGCGCCATTGGTCATCTGTGAAAGTTTCATGTGGCGGCTTATCGGGAATTCGCATCTGGATCTATCTCCTTCCACATTTTTTCTAAAGATTCTTCAGGTTTTAATGCTGCATAGTTACGAGCCGGTTGAGTGGAATCCGTCTGGTCAAACTGGCAAATGGATTGATACGAACAAAATGTACAAGGCATATGTTCTTTCAAACGATACGGATAGACACGCGTATCGCCTGCCAGCATCCCATCACCCGCTTGTTGATGGCGTTTCCGTACGAATGAGCGCATCATATTCAAATCTTCCGGTGGCACTACTTTAGACGTGGAATAAAACGAACCGTCTTTTTTCAAACGTGCCGGAATGATCAATGACTCGCTCTCTAGCTGCTCATCCATTCCGAGCGCTATTTCTGCATCTTCCACTATATATCCTTGCATCTTATACGACTTTAATAATTCTTTTTCTACGTCATCTTCCGTTAATTCTTTCGTTAACCGCAACATCGGATTATGCACATACATATACAACACACCTGCCGGATCTGCGTAGACACCCAGCCAATCTTTGGCATGTTCAAGCGCCACGTCCAAATACGTCAACATTTGCAGCGACAGACCGTAATACACTTCCGTAAGATCCAAAGCACGAGCTGAAGATTTATAATCCACTACTCGTAAAAATGTCTGATCATCTTTCTTCATCGTATCTACCCGGTCAATACGTCCTCTAATATGCATGTGCTGACCATTCTTCAACTGAATTTCTAAAGGTGCAATCTCTTCATTCGGACCGAAGCCTGCTTCGATTGCGATCGGAGTGAAACGCGAATTGCGGGCTTGTGATTGCAATGCACGTATTGTCCGCTGAATAATTTGCATCAGCTTCCGCTGGATATAAGCATAACGTTGACTCGACAATAAAATACGATGGAAAAACTTCGGTGTCAGCGCGTCAATCGCTTCTCTTCCTAATTGCCAGCACTGCTCTTTCGTCAATGAAGCCCAAGACAGTCCTTGACGCATCACTTCGTCGGATACCCACTTGAGTGCAGCGTGGAATAGATCTCCGATATCGGGTGCTTCCAATTGAAATTCAAAGCGCTCCTGTAGCCCTAACCCATACGTCGTAAAATGTTGAAACGGACAACTAAAATACGATTCAATCCGCGATACACTCGTAGTAAAAGAAGAACCGTATAATCCAGCGGTTACATGAGAATCCAGCATTTCTGTTTTTTGCCGTTTCAATGCGGGCTGTACGATAGATTGAATAATAGATGACCAAAGCGGATCTTCTTTGTAATACGCCAGTACCGCTTGCCATTCCGGCGCAATTTCATGTTGCGTATTTGCTTGGCGCATGACCCGAACCGCATACGATAAGGCAACTTCCGGATGTTCGATGTAGGCAGTTTTATCTTCCGCATCTGGTAACTCTGTTGGTTCAATGACCGCCAACTCCAATGAAATCCCTTCGACTATTTGCTGTACTCGCGGTATATAAAGAGACGGAATGAGCGCTTTTCCTTCTTCATCTGCCAACGGATAACTAACTGTCAGACGCTCACTAGCACCCGTAAACGCACGATAGACCATATAGGATTCCCGCATCAATTGCATTTTTGATGTAGGGGCGAGTGCAATGCCGAGTTCGCCAAATACTTCCCTATCCCCATCAGTCAATAACCCCTCACGATCATTTCTAAGCGGGAACACTCCTTCATTGGCACCAAGTACAAATACTGCCTCTACATCCATCGAATTGAATAACTCAACAGTCGTTACGGTTACTTGATCAAGTGAAGGTGGAATCAATTTAAACTCAAGCGAATCAAATCCTTCGTCTAAAATTTTAATCGTTTCTGCAACAGGCAATTTTTTATCACCAAACATTAAGACAAATTGATCAAGTACATTGATCCAGCTATTCCAAGCCTGCTCATGTTCTGCAGCAGCTTGCAAACGATTTTCTTTTTGTTCATCCTGTTGAAGCGAAATTATTTTATCGTAAATACGCAGCGATTCCATCGTAAAGAACAATGCCTCCGCTACGTCACGACCTGTTTCTGCTGCTTTTAACTTTTCTTGAAGCTCTAAAATCGGACCACGAATTATATCACGCGTCTCCATATATTCTGCTTGCGTCGCAAGTTCTTCATCGGTTTGCACTGTGCGGATCATTTCTAATCCGCGGTATCTGCTCACTTTCCAGCGATCTTCATCTATCCAGCGCTTTTTCCCATGGATTCCTTTCGCCAAAACAAAGTTTTCTAGGCGGTCTGCACGCTCTCTCCATATCGTTTTGTCTTCAGCGACAGGAAAAAACAAATCGGTCTTCACTGCCCGGAACACTGCTTCATATGACCAGTCTGTTCGAACAGCTTCAAGCAACGACCGTGCAAACTCAATTAACGGATGATGCAACATCGGCTTCTTCTGACTAATGAATACCGGTATATCATATTGGGAAAAGATCGTCTGAATTAATTCGTCATAGACATCCGGCTGGCGATAAAGTACAGCCATTCCCCGGTAACGTTTCCCTTCACGCATCATTTTCCTAATCGAACGCGCCACCGCATGCACTTCAGCACGTCGATTCGTCGCTTCGATTAATTGAATATGACCGTCAGACTGTTTCGCTACTGGCGGATAGCGGTCAAATTGCGATTCTAGATGAATTAATTCTTCATTTGAAAAACGTTGCATGTCTGTTAAGTGGACACGTTGTTCAGCCGCAATAGATTCCCGATAAGCAATTTGCTGCAATGTTACATACTGTTGTTCCGCTGTATAAAATAAATCATGCTCGCCACTTTGCGTCTGATCTTCCATAGGCAACACTACCGTCACACGCTTCGTATACTTCATCAGCTCGGTAATAATGTTATATTCCTGCGTCGTGAAGTCACCGAATCCATCTATGTAAACAGAGGCATCTTGTAGCCACTCGGCGTGTTCCAACTGCTCTGCCAGCATATTTAATTGGCCTTCACTATCCATATAGGACGTCCCCAGCTTCTCTTCGATTTTTTCAAGTATTAACTGCAGATCATGCGCTTTATCGCGTAAAATACGCGGCGCTTGCTGATCTTCAAGCTGCACAGTCAACTCTTTAAATGATTGTTGATCCATACAATACTTACTGAACTCTTTCATTACATCACTAATCTGTTCGGCGAAACCATGTTTGGACGCCGCTCTACGAAATAATTTAAACGAGTCTTTATTCTCTTCAAGGACGCTACGGACAAGCATCCGGTAGCCGAAGCTGTCGACCTCTTCGCGTGTGATGCCCCCCACTTCTTGTAACACGCGCCACGCCAAGCGTTTAAACGTCAGCACTTGTGCGCGGATCATACCCGTTAAGCCAAATTTTACAGACAGACTATACTCCATCGAGTACGATAACTGGTCCGGTACAATGACAACAATCGGCGTCCCCATCGGTCGTTCTCTAAGTTCTTCTGCAATTTCTCGTTCAATAAAGGTCGTCTTCCCCGTTCCGGAGCGACCCGTAACAAAACGCAACGACATTCCATTTCCCCCTTTCGATTTTATGTACTCACTATTCTAATGTGATTGAGCTTTTCATTTGCGTAACTTGAATCGTTACGTGCTCTGCATAGTTGGTATGTGTAAAGTTTATCATAGTGGACAGGTGTTTTGGTTTGTTATGCGATTCGGTTCTTCCGGGAAAATCCTTGAATTTGTGTCGGGATGTGAGTTGGTGTTGGTTCAGAAGCTAGAGTGGTGTAAGTGACTTCTCCTTTGATGGTGCAGAAAAAGAGTGGACGTGTGAGGATTCTCCCTACAGAACCGGACGCTTTCCTGAGGGGGCGCGGCGGACTCGCCATAAGTGCGTTGGCGATTACGCCTGTCGTCCTGATCCTCCAGGAGTCGCCGGTTCTTCCGGGAGAATCCTTGAGGTTGTGTCTGCAAGTCAGTTTGTGTTCGTCCAGAAAAAAAGTATGGTAAGTTACGCTTCCTCGACAATGTGGGTGAAGCTTTAGATTGCCTGATTGAATGTATATAGGGTCACTTCTTTTTTCACTCAGTTCATCGAAGAAGTCATAGTAGCAGATAATACTTCACCACTATCTAACTCCAAAAGCGGTCGCATGGTATCAGACAAGTCTACTTGGTTTTAGCCCTCTACAAAGAGTGATCAAACTGTCTTGCACACACAAAGTCCGGCTTGGAGCTTACAGACGATCGACTCCGGGAGGATAAGGGAAAGCCGTTGCGAAGGACGGCTTTTGCGAGTGAAGCGCAGCGAGAAGGAGCACATCTTTGCACTTGACAGGCGTAACCCGCAGTGCTTGACGGTCCACCGCGCCCCCTCCGGAAAGCGTATCGTCTGGAAGCGTAAGCCGCAAGACTCTTCAAGTTAGCCTTGCTCCATCTAATAAACGAAAACAAAGTCGACTTACGACCCAACACCGACGTAAAAAAATCCCGCCTGATCTTTCTTCCATTGTATCGAAAGTAAAATCAGACAGGTAACGTTATAATCACTCTTTTTTATCCGCGCTACGAAGACTGGAAAAACTCTTAAAATCATCCTCCACCTTCTTCGTCAACCGACGCTCAAACCACTTCCCTACCAGCCACAGCAAGAAAATCACAACAAACATAATCAACGTACGAATCGGTTGCGTAAACAACGCACGAATATCATACCCAATAAACGTAATCATCATAATCATCACTAGCTTCCCCAACATCAACGCAAACAAATAATTCTTCTTATTCATATTCGACAAACCCGCTACCAAATTCACAAGCGCAGAAGGAGTGAAAGGAAAACATATCAAAATAAACAACGGACCGAATCCATTGCGCTCCACCCAATGGATCAACTGCTGAACCCGCGGTGGTCTAGTCAAAAACGAGAAAAAACGATTACCACCGTATTTCCGAATAAGTAAAAACACTGCATACGACCCTGCCACCGTTCCTGCCCATGACAATATAAAACCATACCAAAAACCAAACGCCAGAGCATTCGCAATAACAAATACGACGAGCGGCAGGAAAGGAAGAAATGCCTCTAAAAACGGCGGAAGAAGTCCCATAAAAAATCCTAACGCCTCATACTGATTAGCTAATTCCTCAACTTTATCTATCGATAGCCATTCATTCATCGCATACACCCTCACCGTTTGAAATTATGTACATTAATTTAAAGAACATTCCATGATGTTCGTTAATATATCACGAATTATAGTATAATAGCATACAGATTCAGAAAGAAAGATGGGCTGCTTAGTGAACACAACCTTTTCCCATGGCCTGAAAGCAGGGTCGAGTATCGCCATTGGATATTTTCCAGTGGCATTGACGTTTGGCTTACTTGCCAAAACGACGGGCCTGTCTATGATAGAAGCGACTGCCATGAGCTTACTCGTTTATGCGGGGGCTTCTCAATATATGGCACTTAGTTTACTCGCTACAGGCGTAGCCCCTTGGTTAATCGTCATGAATACATTTATTGTCAATATCCGCCACTTTTTGATGACGGCTTCATTGAGTGAAAAAGTAGAACCCGCGCCAAAATGGATGAAAGCCATTTATGCGTTTGGTGTAACAGATGAAACGTTTTCTGTGCTGGCTACACAAAAGAATCGTTACGTCACTACCGCTTTTGCATGCGGTGTCGCGCTAATCGCTTATAGTAGCTGGGTCATCTTTACGGCTGTCGGACATATCATCGGAGCGAATTTACCTCAATTTTTACAAAAAGCGATGTCCGTAGCCTTGTACGCTATGTTTATCGGGCTTCTTGTCCCTTCCATGAAAGGCAATCGCAAAGTGGTACTGCTTGCAACAGTTGGAGCCGCTATTCATTGTGCGTTATACTACTTGAATTTATTGTCTACAGGATGGTCTATTCTAGTAGCTACATTAGGTTCCGCTATATTAGTTGAAATCATGTATGTGAAAAGTAAAAAGAATGTTGAACAATGGACCAAACAAAAGGAGGCGAGCGAATAATGGGTGCTGCTTATTGGTGGATGTTGCTCGGTATGGCCATTGCAACGTATGTGCCACGAATGATTCCTTTGACGTTTCTTGACGGGAAAGAGTTGCCGCCCATTGTCAGTGGTGTATTACGCAATATCCCATACGCCGTGCTCGGTGCATTAATATTTCCTGCCATTCTACATATTCAAGAAGATGTATTTTTTGGAGTGATCGGAGCTATAGTAGCTTTTGCCCTTGCATTCATAGGGCTCGACGTGATGTTTGTTGTGATCGGGACAATTGCCGCACTAGCGGTATATAGTTTATTTTAATCCATTACTACTATTATCCCCGACCCTCATCAAGTTAAAACAGTGAATGAATTTTTGGCAACAAAAAAAGCGTTCTTCAAAGAGATTTATTCTTGAAGAACGCTTTTATTATTCTTCCGCTTGGTGCAATCGCGCATTTCTCACCATTCGTGAAGCAAACCAAAAACCAACTGTTAAGGATACCGCATCCGCTACATAAAGCATCCAATTATGTGTATATCCCGCATAAACAGATGCTGCGATTAAAGCGAGCGTGAGAACGAGTCCTACAATATGATGAAACGTAACACGCGTAAAAAACACAACCAAAAGACCTGGGAGCACTATCGCGAGCAGTAGTTTTGTTTCAAAATCATGCATAGAAGTTCTCTCCTTTTAACGTACCGTAAGCATACCTAAACGGAAATGATCATGTCGGAACAACACTTGCTGCTTCAGGCGGACTTCACCGTCGCGGCCAATTACTTGCAAGCGACAATGTGCAGCATTCACCTGAATCGCATCATATAATTCATCTTCATTGTGAACAGTAATGCCATTGACAGATTTGATCAAATCACCAGAAATAATACCCATCTTTTCAGCAGGAGAATCTTTCAATACTGCCACAACGAAAACACCTTCCGATTGAGGAACGAGTAAGACTGATTTCCTTTGCTCCGTTAACGGAATTAGGAACGATAGCAAAATACGGCATACGACACCTGCCAACAGCGCAACCCATCCTAGAACCGGCAACCAAATGGCGCCAATTCCAACAGCTGTCACGATGATACCAAGCCAAACGATACCTTTCCCAATTTTAGGGAACAATACATCCGGAAATGTGGATCGAACCATCTGCGAAAAGCCTATTACTAACGGAATCGGAATGAATGAAAATTGCTCTGCACCTAGTGTGAACTGCGGCCAATAGGGTGCATACTCCGCAACCATATGACCCGGCACTAACAGAACGACAGGAACAATCCATAATAGTTTCGACTGGTAAACAGCTCCGCGCATTCCACGTTGAGTCGGCACTAATAACGGGGAAGCGTAACGTGCAGCATAACGTCCAATCAACGAACCTTCCGTAATTAGAAATAAGCCCGCAATAATAGGAACTGTAATCGCTAATGTACCAAAGAAATCTAAATCGTTCTGCACAAACCAACTTCCTATAGCAAAGTCTCCTGCAAAGCGATCAAGTGCTACAAGTCCAAAAAACGCAATAGCAGCATAATAAATAGGCGAAGCCAACTTATAAGAGAATGACACAATTACAAGTATCATGACGATTGAAAGAATAATAATCCAATTAAAATCGACAATTAATCCTACGCCGGCAATGATGATTGATAGAACCAATCCGTGCAACCAGGCTGAAGAAATACTGTGTTTCATTTCCGATGCGCCGTTTTGTATGCTGACCTTAAAGTCATTTCTCTCTTGCTTCACGCGTTTGGATCCGAGCATGAATGCTGCCAGTATAGCCAACAACCACACTGGATTTAGAAAAAAGTAAAGTAATGAATCTTTCATATTGAGTAGTAGTTCGCTAGACATCATCTGTCACCTTTCTCGCTTGTCTAAACAGCTCTTTTCCCCATTGTACAAAAAAAGTAGAGAAATAGCGAGAGTGTTCTCGATGAAGTGCAAACTTTCGATGCTCATAGAAAAAACGTACCTCTTAGAGATACGCTTAATTCAGAATGTTACTCACATGCTAATCATCGGAAAATCGTTTATTCTTCATCAAATGGAATCCGTTTTACTGCGTTAACTCATTTACTAAGTAATCCACCGCCATGCGCAATTGCTTATCATTCTTCTCATCTGCTCGGTACTCTTCTGCAGCTTTCTTTATATCAGCGAAAAACTCCCGGTCCATGATACGGCTTTCTGTCAATTCACGGTCTGCACGGTAAGCATGAACTGCATTTGCTGTATCTTTATCAAAATAGCCATCCGTTCGTCCTGGGCGGTAATCGAATGCTTTCAACATTCGCTGAGCATAAGCAATCTGATCCGTGAAATGACCTTCTGACAACGTATCGGTCACCATTTGTAAATGCTCTGTAAATAAAATACTTTGTTTCACTTGAATATCTGCTTCGACTCCTTTACCGTGAATCCACTTTTCTTTTGGCGTCAGCCACTTGTTGGTCGATAGCTTTAATTCGCCGCCATTCGAAAGTTCCATCGTCTCTTGCACGGTTCCCTTCCCAAAGCTAGTAGTACCGATAATAGCGCCACGCTTCAAATCTTTGATCGCTGCACTTAGTACTTCACTCGCAGAAGCGCTCCCCACGTCTTGCAAAACGACAATCGGAATCCTTTTCAGCCGTTCATTAAAGTCTAGAGCTTCAGACTTTTCTGTAACAAGTGGTGTTAAATTCCCTTGCGCATCCTGCATAATGACAAATGCCCGATCCTGCTCCAATAAACTACTCGAGATCTCTGAGACTGCTTGTAAATAACCGCCCGGATTCCCACGTACATCAATAATTATCGCTTGTGCGCCTTGTTTGATTACGTCTGACGTTGCTTTTTGCCATTCCTTGGCGGTTTCTTCTCCGAACATCGTTAGTGCTATGTATCCTAATTTAGCACCCCGTTCTTCAAAAAGTTGTTGTGAAACCGATTCAACAGGTATGTGATCACGGACAATCGTGTACTCCATATGCTTATCGGCATCCGGTCGAAAAATCGTCAACTTTACTTCAGTTCCTTTTTTTCCTCGGATGTGATTCACTACTTCTTGAAGTGTTTCGTTGCCTAATCTTTCTCCATTCACTCGAACAATTTCATCATAGGGCTGTAACCCTGCTTTTTCTGCAGGTCCGCCTTTAATTGGTGAAACGATAATGTACTTACCGTTCGACCTTGTCACTTCGGCACCGATTCCTACACGAGAACCTGCTAGTGATTCCCGATGAGCTGCCGCTTCTTGCTCAGTTAAATACGTCGAATAAGGATCACCAATCGTGTCCGTCATTCCTCGCAATGCACCCTCGATCAGCCTGTCCTTTTGAACCGGATACACCGCTTTTTCCTGAATCGCTTCATACACTTCATCGAGCACAGGCAAGTGACTGACAGCTTGGGTTTGCTTTGAATCTGAAGTACCGCACCCATTTAAACCGACAGCCGCTACAATGATCAGCACAATCCCAACTAAAAAAAGCCTGCTCCTACGCATGCATACCCTCCTCCTCTCTTCACTATATGAAGAGAGACAAGAAGTTACGACACAGGAACAGACTCTTTTCTTAATCCATAAAATCCACTAACTCATTCAACGTTTTTTCATCTAAAGGTCCAATGACTTTTTGCGCTATTCGGCCTTGCGTATCAATCATATACGTTGTAGGCATCGAGAATACACCGTATAACTGTGTAACTTCCGCTGTTTCATCTAATGGAATCGGGAAGCTCAATTTATATGAATCAACGAAATTTTCTACTTCACTAATTCCTAATTTTTCAGATTGTGTAACATTCACAGCAATCAATTCCACTTGATCTTCGTCTGTCAATTTTGAATAGAAACTCTCCATATGTGGCATTTCTGCTTTACACGGCGGACACCATGTTGCCCAGAAATTCAAAATGACTTTTTTCCCTTTTAAATCGGATAGCGTCACGCTTTCTCCAGCTAATGTAGTGAGGGTGAAATCAGGCGCTTGTGCATACTGCTCTAATCCTTCCTCTTCCAACTGAGCAACATCTGTCTGGCTTAATGTAGTAGACGCAGTATCAATCGGCTCTGGTTTATCCAACGTATTCTGCACCATGATGAAAATCAATGTACCGATCACTAATGCACTAATAATGTAGCCTATCATTTTTTTACTCACTGTACTTCTTCCTTTCTACTCGTCCGTTCAGCTGATATATATTCTACTCCAACTATCAGCGATCCCATGACAATCGTTGTGATGAATGCCAACTGCAGCATACCGCCTGATTGAAAGGCGGCTACCATAAAATGAACCGCAACCCAAATCCCGACTAATTCACTTGTTTTGTTTATACTCTTTCGATAACTCCAAATGGCCAACAAAGTAAATACTACAAACGCTACAACAGTCCCTATCTTCACTACCACACTACCTTCATTTAAAAAGACCATCACTACTTGATAGGTAGTTTGCCAACTAATTAACGCTAGCAGTAATGTCCATTGGTCGATGCGTTGCCATTTCTCACGATACGCTTGGCGGAGCGTCAGTAGTCCTACTACACTAATTGCTAATAACCAGCCAATCTTTCCTCCATGAAAATAAAGAATCGACATAGGGTAGGCTACTACAGTCGAAAAGTCTGTCAAAATTACTGACAGTTTCCAAATAATGATTACATTAAAAAACAAATTGCCGACTCGATCACTATGCGTCTTACCGAAATATATGCGAATGAAAAGGTATGTGATGACGAATCCAATAATAAACGCTAGCCAAGAAGAAGATACAGTGATCGAGCCAATAGGATAATACTGCGTTACCGGCATCACCACGAACTCCTTTCTATTAGTAGACATATGAAAACCCGCCAATAAAATGGCAGGTTTTCATTCATACTATATTAAAATGCGACGTAATGCAAAGGGTTGACTGCGCTAGGTCCGACTGCTGAGAAGTTCCCTACATGAACTTCAAAATGCAAATGCGGTCCAGTAGCTAAACCGGTTTGTCCTACAGCGCCTATCAATTCGCCTTTAGCTACATGTGCGCCTGTACTGGTGCCGACGCTGGATAAGTGACCGTAAACCGTCGTTAAAATCTGATCTTTCACAGAGTGCGTAATCATGATGACATTACCAAAACCACTCATACTGCCCGCGTAAGACACGACACCATCTCCAGCCGCTACGACCGGAGTTCCCATAGGTGCACTTATATCCATGCCACGGTGTTGCTTTTTCACATGAGTGATTGGATGCGTACGCCATCCAAATCCTGAACTATATTTTCCTTTTGCAGGCGTTGTCCAAAATCCGCTCGATACGACAGGAAGTTCGCCTGCCGGAATGGACATGTCTTCAGCCAATGCCAATTTTCTGGCTTGTTCTTGTCTTGCTATTTCCGCTAGACGATCTTGTTCGGCGCTAATTTTTGCTTCTAACTTTTTACTAATTTGAATTGCATCCTCATATTCTTCTTCTAAACTAGACTTCTCGCCAGAAAGCTTCTCTTGCTCTTCTTCCAGAATGCGTACGAGCTCTCTTTTTTCTGCTTTCTTCTCTAACAACTCGTCCTTCATCGTTTGAATTTTAAGCTTGCGTTCTTTCTGTTCTGCTAGCTTTTGCTCAATTAACGCTTTCTCTTCCTCTAGTTTCGCCATGTCTTCTTCTTGCTGCTCTATAATTTTGCGATCTGCATCCATCAATGTCGTCACAGCAGAGAAGCGATCAATAAAGTCTGAAAAACTGTTAGCGCCTAAAAGCACGTCAATATAACTTACTTTCCCGCCCTTTACTTGCATCACCCGAACACGTTCCCGCAAAATCTCATCACGTTCAGCAATTCGGTCTTCCAGTACTTTAATAGACTCTTGTAGCTCATTGATTTCTCTTTTGGTTACATTCATCTCGGCGACTACACGGTCCATATTCGCATTTGTCTCTTCAATTTTCTCATTTAATAACTTCACTTGTTTGATCAATTGATCTGCTTTGGACTGCTTTTCTTCAATTTGAATTTCTTTCTTTTGTATAGTGGAATTCAAACTGTTCTTCTTATTTTCTGCCGCTTTTTTCTCATTTTGTAGGTCTTTCAAATTACTTGCTGAAACTCCTGAACTACCGACAACCATCGTCAATAGACAGGCTGCAAGAACACTTGAAATAATTCGGCGTCGCTTTATCAAAATCCAGTTCACCCTTCCGTACCTATTTCTCTTACACTTTTAAGAACTTCCTAACAGACATAAAACTGCCCCATACACCTATAAATACGGCGATGAACAATAAAAGGAAATTTAGCTGGAATAAAAATGGCGATGGATCCAGCAATTTAAATAATTGATTTTGTAATCTCGCATCCCATAAAGAGTAAAGTTGTGAATACGATGTCGTCATAATGACCATCGGAACAACCGCTCCTAATACTCCAAGCCACACACCTTCCAGCATGAAAGGAACACGTACAAAGCTGTCTGTAGCTCCTACAAGTTTCATAATATCAATTTCTGTACGTCTTGCAACAATTGTCAGACGAATCGTATTGGATATTAGGAACATCGCGGTAAAGAGCAGAGCTAGTATCAATGCCAGTCCTACGTTACGTCCGACCTTCAGCACATTGAATAACTTTTCAACTTTCCCTTCACCATATTCCACATCATATATATATTCATACGTACTAATTTCTTTTGCCAGCGCTGCCGTATCTTTCGGATTCAACGCTTTCACATACAATGCGTCTCCAAGAGGATTACTTTGTTTATGTAGTGCAAATTCATCACCGAATGACTCAATCATTTTATCGAGTTCCTGATCCCGGGTGAAATACTCTACATCTTCCACTCCAGGCGTCTTCTTCACCTGTCGCAACAGTTGTTGAACTTCGACACGAGTAGCTTCGGGTTCAGCCACTACTTTGATCTCTACATCGTTCTCAATATTGTCAGCTAACTGGTTCAAGTTCATCATAATAATGAAAAACACGCCAATTAATGACAACGTGACCGTCACCGCACTAACAGAAGCAAATGTCATCCAGCCATTACGACTCAGACTTTTGAAACTTTCCCGCAAATGACGTTTAAACGTTCTATATTTCATTGCGGTACTCTCCTTCATACTCATCACGAGTAATCAAACCACCCTCGATTTGAATCACTCGATGTCTATTAGTATCCACAATTTCTCTATTGTGTGTAGCCATCACTATCGTCGTTCCTTGTGCATTAATGCGCTCAAAAATCTTCATGATTTCCCATGAAGTGTCGGGATCCAAATTTCCGGTCGGCTCGTCTGCAATTACCAGTTTAGGTGAATTAACGATGGAACGCGCAATCGATACACGTTGCTGTTCTCCACCAGACAGTTCATTTGGAAACATCCTCATTTTATTCGTCAATCCTACTAACTTCAACACATCTGTCACTTTTTGTCGAATGACGCTAGGCGCTTCTTCAATTACCTCTAGCGCATATGCTACGTTCTCATAGACGTTAAGTTTCGGCAGTAGTTTGAAATCTTGGAAGACTACACCAATTTGTCTTCTGAAGTACGGTATGTTTTTACTTTTTATTTTGGATAACTCCGTTCCGTTAATGTAAATTAATCCACTCGTCGGAACTTCTTCTCGATACATCATTTTTATAAATGTGGATTTCCCTGCACCACTAGGTCCAACGACGTAAACAAATTCGCCTTTTGAAATCTCTACGTGGATTCCATTAGAGGCTACCACGCCATTCGGGTACTTTTTGTATACATTTTTCATTACAATCATACATGATAACCACCTGAATTTTGTTTTTCACACATATTCGCCATGTTAATTATAGCACGATTCGGTATTTCAAGTATTACAGTTATGTATCAAATGGTCTAGTTAAATGTTTTGGCACGGACTGTTGACAAAGCGTATGGAATACAAATAGACCGCCCCAAGGAAGCCTTGGAAGCGGTCTATATTATTACAAACTTATTTCTTTTCAGCTAACCAAGCAGCTACTGCATCTGCTTCTTCGCCTTTAATGATACCAGGAGGCATAGCCCCTTTACCATTGACAATCACGTCATGGATTTCATCTTGAGATAGTGTGCCACCAATTTTATCTAGCGCAGGTCCCATTCCACCTTCTAGGTTTCCACCGTGACAAGATGCACAGTTTTGCTGTACTACTGCTTCAGCATCTACATCAGTTGTTGCAGCGCCATTGTCGTTTGTTGCATCATCAGCAGGTGCTGATGAATCGTCGCTTCCACCACAAGCGCCGAGAACTAATGCCGCACCGAAAAGTGTAGCTAATAATTGTTTCTTCATGTAATATCCTCCCTTTTGCATAAATTTTCCTAACATTAGTTAGTATACCAAAAAACCGTCGTTTCATGGCAGGTAGAATTGACAAGTTTGTAAACTGTCGATTCCTGTCTTTGATACTTTTAATTCTACAAAGAGCACATTCTATAGTATTGACCAAAACGCCCCAGTTCAAACATCTTTTTCGTAAGTTTTTTAGAGTGGGGTAAGTGATCCTTCTATTTTAGTGCAGAAAATAGGGGTACGTGCTAGGATTCTCCCTACAGAACCGGACGCTTTCCTGAGGGTGCGCGGCGGACTCGCCAGAAGTGCGTTGGCGATTACGCCTGTCACACTGATCCTCCAGGAGTCGCCGGTTCTTCCGGGAGAATCCTTGAGTTTTTGTCGGGATGTCAGTTGATGTTCGTCCAGAAGTTAAGTATGGTAAGTTCTGCTTCCTGAACAGTGTGGGTGGAGCTATGGATTGCCTGATTGAGTGCATATAGAGTCATTTCTTTTTTTTACTCAGTCCATCGAAACAGTCATAGTAGCTAGCAACACTTCGCTACTTTCTAATTTCAAAAACGGTCAGATTGTATCAGACAACTCTACTTGGATTTCACCACCTACAAACTGTCTTGCACACACTAAGTACAGCTTGCGGCTTACAGACAATCGACTACGGGAGGTTCAGGGAAAGCCGTGGCGAAGGACGGCTTTTTCGAGTGAAGCGTAGCAAGAAGGAGCACATCTTTGCACTGACAGGCGTAACCCGCAGTGCTTGACGGGTCCACCGCGTCCCCTCCGGAAAGCGTATCGTCTGGAAGCGCAAGCGGCATGACACTTTATGTCAGCCTCCTTCCTTCTCATCTTCTATTTTCATAAAAGCACGCAACGTAGTAGACAAGCCAAACGCGCTTAGAAACAAAAAAAGATCGCGCAAGACTAAGTAAAAAACTTAGCTATGCACGATCTTATAGTCACCACAATCAATCACTACATACCTTTAAGAAATACGTGAACGCAAATAAGCATTAATGAACGGATCGATCTCGCCATCCATCACCGAACCAACATTCCCCGTCTCCTCATTCGTACGGTGATCCTTCACCATAGAATATGGATGGAATACATATGAACGGATTTGGCTACCCCATCCAATTTCCTTCTGCTCCCCACGAATATCCGCTAAGCGGGCTTCCTCTTCTTCCACACGGATCTGATAAATTTTAGCCTTCAATAAATTCATCGCACGCTCCCGGTTTTTAATCTGCGAACGCTCCGTTTGACACGTAACGATCGCACCCGTCGGAATATGCGTCATACGAACAGCAGAATCCGTCGTGTTGACGTGCTGTCCGCCCGCACCGCTCGAACGATACGTATCGATTTTAATATCTTCCATGCGAAGATCCAAATCAATATCGCCATCAAATTCCGGCATCACTTCAATAGAAGAGAAAGAAGTATGGCGTCTACCTGAAGAATCAAATGGCGAGATCCGCACTAAACGGTGGACACCCTTCTCCGCTTTCAAATAACCATATGCGTTATGTCCTTTGATGCCAAGTGTCACAGATTTAACTCCTGCTTCATCACCTGCCTGGTAGTCGAGTGTTTCGACTTTAAAGCCATGATGTTCAGCCCAGCGAGTATACATACGAAGCAACATAGACGCCCAGTCTTGAGACTCTGTTCCGCCTGCACCTGAATGTATTTCTAATACTGCGTTGTTTTTATCGAATTCATCGCTTAACAACATTTGCAGATCGAATTTATCCATTCGTCCTTTAAACTCTTTTAGTTCGGAAATAAGTTCTTCTTGTAACTCTTCGTCTGCTTCTTCACGCAGCAGCTCAAGCGTCATTTCCAAATTTTCTTGTTCGTCATTCAAACTATTGTATTCCCCGACAATGTCTTTAAGTGCGTTGGATTCTGAAATGACTTTTTGGGCGGCATCTTGGTCATCCCAAAATCCAGGTTCCAACATCATTTCATCCAATTCTTGCATACTAGCCTCTTTGTTTTCTAAGTCAAAGAGACCCCCTAAAGTCCGCTAATTTCTTAGCTGTTTTGTCAAGCTCGTTCCGAACATCGGATAATTCCATCATAATTGTTTCCTCCTGAGTGGTTGTTTCTCGTTATGCTTTGCCGTGGCAGTTTTTGTACTTCTTCCCGCTGCCACATGGACAAGGATCATTGCGGCCAATGTTGACCGAACGACGAATCGGCTTTTTACGTACAGGTTCGCCGTCTTCTTTTGGATTATTCGCTTGCCCTTTCGCTACTTCTTCACGTTCTAAATTATTGCGGATTTCAGCTTTCATCACATACTTCGTCGCATCATTTTCGATAGACATCAGCATATCTTCAAACATCGCAAATCCTTCCGCTTGGTATTCACGAAGCGGGTCGTTCTGTCCATATGCACGAAGATGAATTCCGTTACGCAGTTGATCCATCGCATCGATGTGATCCATCCACTTCGTATCAATCGCACGCAATAGAACGACTTTCTCAAATTCACGCATACGCTCTTCGGACATTTCTTGTTCTTTTTCATTATAGCGCGCAATGACTAATTCGTGTATAAATGATTGTAATTCTTCTGAAGTTTTTTCTTCCAAATCTTCAACCGTTACTGAATCTTCCGGCAGTAAATTTGCTTCTAGGTAGTCTTTCAATCCTTTAGTATGAACTTTATTATCCTCTACGTGAAGCGCAACGACACGTTCGATTACCGTATCGAGCATCCCTTCTAAAATCGGACGAATGTTTTCAGAACTTAGCACTTCATTACGTTCTTTATAAATTACTTCACGTTGCTGTCTCAATACATCATCATATTGTAACAGACGCTTCCGCGAATCAAAGTTATTCCCCTCTACCCGTTTTTGAGCAGACTCTACAGAACGAGAAACCATTTTCGATTGAATCGGTGTTTCGTCATCCATTCCGAGCTTCGTCATCATAGACTTCATTTGTTCCGATCCAAAACGACGCATCAACTCATCTTCAAGAGACAAATAAAATTGTGTAATCCCAGGGTCTCCCTGACGCCCTGAACGACCTCGCAACTGGTTATCAATACGTCTAGATTCATGACGTTCCGTACCAATTACCGCAAGCCCGCCAACGTCTTGGATATGATCGCCGAGCTTAATGTCCGTACCGCGACCTGCCATATTCGTAGCGATTGTCACGGCACCTTTTTTACCTGCGTCCTGAATGATTTCTGCTTCACTCTCGTGGTTCTTCGCGTTTAAGACGTTATGGGGAATACCATATTTCTTCAAGAAAGCAGAAATGATTTCTGACGTCTCAATCGCTACCGTACCGACTAGAACAGGCTGGCCTTTTTCATGACGTTCTTTTATATCTTCAGCGACTGCTTTATACTTACCGTCCATCGATGCATAGATCAAATCGGGACGGTCATCACGCGCAATCGGTTTATTAGTAGGGATAGCAATAACGTTCATATTGTAAATATTACGGAACTCTTCTTCTTCCGTCTTCGCTGTACCCGTCATTCCTGCCAATTTTTCATACATACGGAAATAGTTCTGGAACGTAATTGTCGCCAATGTCATCGACTCGTTCTGAACTTCCAGACCTTCCTTCGCTTCAATTGCTTGGTGGAGTCCGTCACTGTACCGGCGGCCTTTCATCAAACGTCCCGTGAAGGAGTCGACGATGACTACCTCTCCTTCTTCGACAACATAGTCTACGTCATTATGCATACTGACATGCGCTTTTAACGACTGATTGATCGCATGGTTAAGCGTAACGTGCTGGAGATCAAATAAGTTGTCAATACTGAACGCTTTTTCAGCTGCTTCAATACCAGACTCTGTTAGTACCACACCTTTAGTCGATTCCTCATATGAATAGTCTTCGTCTTTTTTTAGCGTAATGACGAAACGATTCGCCAAACGATAGAGTTCTTGCGCTTTAGCTGCTTGCCCGGAAATAATAAGCGGTGTTCGTGCTTCATCGACTAAAATGGAGTCTACCTCGTCAATGACGGCATAGTGAAGAGGACGTTGAACTTTATGTTCGTTGTAAAGTACCATGTTGTCACGCAAATAGTCGAAACCAAGTTCGTTATTCGTACTGTATGTCACGTCTGCTTCATATGCTTCTCGCTTTTCTTCTTTGCTTAAGCTGTTTAAGTTCAGACCGACTTTCATCCCTAAGAACTCATACAATTTACCCATTTCTTCAGCGTCACGACTAGCCAAGTATTCGTTGACCGTTACGACGTGCACACCTTTTGAAGTCAGCGCATTCAAATAAACGGCAAGTGTAGAAGTCAGCGTCTTCCCCTCACCGGTTTTCATCTCTGCGATATTTCCTTCGTTTAATGCAGCGGCACCCATAATTTGTACGCGGAATGGATACAGTCCCAATACGCGTCGAGCTGCTTCACGTACAACCGCAAATGCTTCCACTTGCAAGTCATCAATGGTTTCCCCTTGTTGGTAACGTTCTTTAAACTCTTCAGTCTTTTCGGTCAACTGTTCATCTGACAGCTTTTCCATGTCAGCAGCCAACATTTCTACTTGGTCCGCAATTTTTTCTAGACGTTTTAAGTCACGTTTATTCGGATCAAACATTTTATTCAATACGCCAAGCATTTATGTCACATCCTCATAGCTTCATCAATTAGTAGGAACACCTACCAGTTGTATTACTTTCATCAAATGTCAAACGTTTATCTTCTATCGGTTACTTTTGATTCACACTTCATTTTAACATTGTAAAAAGCTAGGTGCAAATGGTAGGAGTTTTACATGACGCTCAGAAGAGATGATGTTTCGCTACATTCAAATTACTACGCGCAACAAATTAAAAACCAAGCCCAAAGTTGCCGGGCTTGGTTCATTACATTTTAATTAGTTAGTTTCGATCAGGCCGTATTTGCCGTCTTTACGTTTGTACACAATATTTGTGCCATCAGATTCAGCATCAGTGAAGATGAAGAAGTTGTGACCTAGCATGTTCATTTGAAGAATGGCTTCTTCTTGATCCATTGGCTTCAGATCGAACTGCTTTGTACGTACTACGTTGAATTCGTTGTCATCTTCAACCTCTTGTACGTTGTTGTTTGCATCTTCCACATTTGCAAAGTATGCGGCTACGCCTTCACGTTCGCGAGATTTGCGATTGACACGTGTTTTATATTTACGAATTTGACGCTCAAGCTTATCGACGATCAAGTCAACAGCCGCATACATATCATTGTGGCGTTCCTCCGCACGTAGAGTCAAATTCTTCATTGGAATAGTAACTTCCACTTTTGTTTGTTTGTCGCTATACACTTTCAAGTTTACATGTGCTGTAGCGTTTGTACTTTCAGTAAAATACCGTTCAAGTTTATCAATTTTCTTTTCGACGTACTCTCTAATTGCTGGAGTAACCTCGACGTTTTCACCGCGGATATTGAAATCTAACATATGAACTCCTCCTTTATTTACACCTTCACTACTATACTTCTTCATAGTACCCTTAAATCCCTTCATGAAACGTAAGAAATTTGCCGAAACTTCGACGGAATCTTAAAGTTTATTCTGCTTCCTTCATTTTTCGAGTATAATGCTTCAGTTCATCAATGATAATGGCATCCACTTGTTGCCCTTCGTCAAAGTCAAAGCCGTAGTGAAACCCTCGTTCGTCCGCCTTTTTCCAAGCGACATTTCCTATAATTTCAAATACATGTTCATGAATTGTAAATATTAATTGCAAGGCAAGCTTTTCAGAGCGCACGGGCAAATCAAAAAACGCAAAAAACTTTGCCCCCCCTGTACTAATATCTAAAATTTCACATTGCCCTTCATTCGACAATTTTTTCTCTTCGTTATTTAACTGCAAACGAAAAGTTGCCGGAAGATGGGGTTCAAATTGATACCTAAAATAGTCGTGACGATTATAACGCATCCCTATTCATCCTTTTACCCTTTTATAGTATGTAAAAAACCGGGAGAGATATGCTCTCTTCCGGTTTTTAATGCTTTGTATCGTAATACGCACCGTCTTGCATCATATTCCCATAAGGGTTTGTATAATTATTGATGTTTTCTTTTTTAGACTGAGACTGAGTAATATTTGCGCGAATCGTCTTCATGAAACGTGCCAAGTTTAATTGAACTTGTTTTTCAAGCTCTATTAATTCTTTTCCAGCTTCCTGTTCTGCAGCTGTGAAAGGTTGGGAAATTTGCGATTGCAACAAATCACGTTCATCTAGAATCTTTTCGATTTGCTCAATTACTTCCTCCCGTTTCGCTTCTTCCACTTCATTTGTCAGCGCAATGAGTTGAAGCGAACGTTCATGCCACACAGTCATCGCAGGGCGAATCATATTTCACTCACGTTGGCATATTGTTTCGTACGGTTTAATTGAATCACTTGCTTCCACGTATCGCGGAATTCAGTAATGATTCCCGCCGCCTCATCAAAAAGAGCTGGATCATTTTTAATATTACCATCGATCAAACGACTGTTGACGAATTCATATAAAACCAACATATTTTCTGAAACAGGATACGATGTGTCCAAAGTCAGCATCAACTCTGTCACAATCGCTTGCGCTTTTTGAATCGCAACATTTTTCGCTTCAATATTTCCTTCTTCTAATGCTTTTTTTCCTTGCTGAATAAATTTCAAACACCCATTATATAGCATCAGTGTCAATTCTCCTGGCGTTGAAGTTGTCACCGTATTGTTTTGGTATTTTTCATAAGGATTGTTAATAGCCATTGTTGTCATTCTCCTTCTCGAAACAAAATTTTATTACATTCCGCCGCCAAGTGAACTCATTAACTGTGCCGATTGTGCATTCGCACGTTGAATCGCTGTTTCCATCGCATTAAATTGCTTCCAATAACGATTTTCCATCATTTCTAGCCTTTGCTCAAAACGCGCAATTTGCTTATCCATGCTCTTCATCGAACGACCTAACGCAAAACTGTCGTTAAGCGCGGTAGAACTTCCGGCTTTTTCGGATATTTTCTTTTGAGCCGTCGTCAACTCGTTACGATATTCATGGGCGATACCCGCTTTTTTCGGATCGTCATTACCGCGACCTATCAAATCGTAAACAGCGTTTGGATTTTCCGCAATTTTCTCGCGAAGCTTATCTTCGTTTATCGTCAGTTTCCCGTTATCTAAATAGTTTTTCGTTGTTTCAATTCCTAAATCTTTTAAGCTAATATTGATCTTATTTCCGTCTTTATCTGTTGTTTCGACTGCTTTAGACATGATGGTTCGTAAATTAGAAAGCATCGTAGAAAGGGCTGGATCATTTCGCATCGTACCACTTTTCGCTTTCTCTTCCCATAATTCAATTTCCTTCTCTTTCATGTCCGCCTTTTCAGCATCAGAAAGAGGATGGAAAGACTTAAACTGCTTTTCTTTGACTTTGCCGTTCAGTTTTTCGATCATTTCGTTGTAGTCGTTGACGAATTGCGTAACCGAATCTACAATTTTGTCGACATTTGTAGAAGAACTGAATGTGACAGGAGCAGTCGTTTTAGCTTTTAAAGACACTTCAAAACCGTTTATTGTGAACGTGTTAGAAGAGCGAGTCGTTTCTAAACCATTAAATGTAAATTTTGCATCCGTTCCTTCGACTGATTTTGCAGTACCAGAAGCGCTTGCGTCTAACTTTAAATCCTGTGCAATCGTACCAGTGCCAGCAATGGTAATTTCACCGGCTCCGCTATCCTTCGCACTCATAGCAATTTTCCCGGTTCCGGAATCGTAAAATGCACTCACTCCGGTTTTTTCGTTGATTTGATCTAAGACCGAATTTAACGTGTCGGTTGATTTAATCGTAATTTCCCTTGCTTCTTTGCCAGGCGCCGTGATCGTTAATGTTTGACCTTCAGTACTAGTGAAAATGTTTAACTCTGCGAGAGTTTTAGTCTTCGCTTCATCGTCAGTAATAGTGGCTGCTGGAGTGCCAGTAGTGAGTGAACCACTTTGGAAAGTAGCCTGCGATGCAAGTTGCTCAATTTCAAGTGTACCTGAAAAATCTGATGCCGACGTTTTAGATGTAATACTCGCGGCTTTTTCATCGGAAACTGTAACATTTTTCTGCAAGTACGTTCCTTGTTTCATCACTGTATCAAACAGCTTATCCCCCGATTTTCGCAAGTCACGGTTCGTTGAGCGATAATCATCTAGCATCCACTGCGTATATTGTTTCTTTTGCGTAATTTTATCAAGCGGAAGTCGATGCGCTTTCATCATATCTCTAATAATCGACTCCGTATCCATACCTGACACGATTCCACCGATTCTCATTATACCTCACACCTTTATCAAATTTTATGGTCTACCAATAAGCCGATGAAGTCTTTCATCGCTGCGTGCATATCCAATAACTTCTTTGGCGGGATTTCACGTACTACCTCATCGGTTTCTGAATCCACGATCGTTACGTAGTATTCATGTAGCTTATCATGATATTGAAACCGCAGCTGAACGTTGACACTTTCTAAAAAAGTATTCAATCCTTCTGTTAACTGCTTTGCTTCATGTTTCGTAAGTTCATATGGTGTTTCTTGCGAAGATTGTTGCACTGACTCTTTGACCGGTTGCACTTCAACTACTGCCCTCTCGTTTGCAATGGGCGCATTATCATATGATGTTTGCACTGGTTGTGGCGCGGATCCATTGCCTATTCGGCTGACCATAATGGAACCCCCTGTCTTCAATGAACATTCGTTACTTATAGTATCGGATAGGAATTCGGGTTGTTAAGTCGAACGCAAGAATTTCTTCCCTATTATCGTCCACATCTTTATAAACTATGAACATATCGAAAATTACGGTTGGAATAATACTGTCGAAATGGCCGCATAATAAAAAACCATGAAAATTGTAACACTCGCCAAGTCGAAAGTAGTGTATTATAAGTACCAAATAGAATATTAAAGGAGTAGAAATGACTATGTTTCAATCCATCAAGACGAAAATCATTCTTCTCGTTCTATTACTTGTCAGCGGCGGTATTTTAACAATGACCCTTTTCAGCAGCTGGCTTGTGAAGGAACGAACGGAAGAAAACATCATCGAGTCGAGTAATACACTGCTTAGTGAAATGAGTTCATCTATCGAGTCAGAGTTGAAACAATACAGTAAAGGACTGGAAATCCTAACTGAATCAGAAAACTTCCTAAATGCGACATCTACTACCGGCCAAGCTGAAGTAGTAAGTGCTCTTTCCAACACTCTTTCCACTTATCCGGATGTATCAAGTGCGTATTTGGCATTCGAATCAAAGACGATCACGATTAGACCGTATGTGGACTTAACTGATTTTGATCCAACGGCACGTGAATGGTTTCAAAAAGCAGTAGCAGAACCTACTCAAGTACATTGGACAAAACCTTATGTAGATGTAGCAACAGGAAACTTTGTCATTAGCGCCGCAAAAGCTGTCACTAAAGACGACACGCTCGTCGCCGTGGCAGGTCTTGATATTCAATTGTCTACTTTGTCTTCTGAAATATCTGCCATTGATATTCCTTATGACGGGTATGCCTTCATTTTGGACGACGAAGGAACGGCTATCGCACACCCTTCATTAATCGGTGAAAACATCATGGACCGAGACTACGTGGCAGAAATGTATAACGACGTCAGCGGCCACCACACGTTTACACAAGATGGGAAGAAAAAAGTAGATATGTTCACTACTCTTCCTACTTTCGATTGGAAACTTGGGGTCATTTATGAAGAAAAGAACATGCAGGCATTAGCAAACGGCTTACGAAACGTCATGCTGATCGCTGCTGTTGCAACATTGGGGATTTTAGCCATCGTATTATTCGTATTTATAAGCAAATTACTCAAACCTATTTTCCGTTTACAAGATGCCGTTCAAGAAGTGGCAAATGGCGACTTAACGACACGCGCCAATATCCATTCCTCTGATGAAATCGGCGAACTTGGCAGAGGCTTTGATCAGATGATTGAGCAAATGAATGAATTAATCACAACCGTCAATCACTCGGCGTCGAATGTGCTGGCCAGCTCCCAAAATTTAAGTGCTGTCTCTGAAGAAACAAGCGCTACCAGTTTAGAAATCGCCCATGCGTTACAAGATATTACACAAGGGGCTTCCAAATCAGCAGAAAACGCAGAAATTGTCACCGCACGCGCCGATTTACTCAATCAGCAAATTCATACGACGAATGAAGTAGCCGGTGAAATGGCCCAACTCGCGACAGAAGCTGTGTCAGTCAATGCAGAAGGCCGTACACAAATGGGAATGTTACACAATTCATTTAACACATGGAATCATGACCTACAGCAAATGGGGGGAATGATTAAAACGCTTGAATCGAAAGTACAAGCCATTAGTTCCGTCATCGATGCCATTACCGCCATTTCTTCTCAAACGAACTTATTGGCGCTTAATGCCAGCATCGAAGCCGCAAGAGCAGGCGAACACGGCAAAGGCTTTGCGGTAGTGGCGGATGAAGTACGTCAGCTAGCTGAACAATCTGCACGTTCCGCCGAACAAGTCCGCTCGACGATTCATGAACTTCAAGACGGTACACAGCAAGTCATTTCACAAATGGCAGGTACACGCGAAACATTTGAAAATCAAAGTAACGTAGTGCATGACACGGAAGGAATTTTTGAGAAAATTTCCGGCTTTATCGGTGAAATGCAAACCCGTATCCACAGCGTAACGAACGGATTACAAGAAATGGACGTCTACAAAAATGATGTCTCTGAACAAATTCAGCTGTTGCTCGCAACTACAGAAGAGTCCGCTGCTTCTTGTGAAGAAGTTAGTGCCTCTACAGATGAGCAAGTGCACGCCATCAGTACCGTAGCAGAGGCTGCAGAATCACTCACACAACTGAGTGAAGACCTCAGCATAGCAGTTGAGCGTTTTAAATTGTAAGTGTACGAGGTGCTATGAGCGGACACGACACTTCTATGAGCGCGGACACGCTTGCTATGAGCGGTTGAGGCCATTCTATGAGCGCGAACACACTTGCTATGAGCGGATGCGACACTTCTATGAGCGCGACTACGCTTGCTATGAGCGGTTGAGGCCATTCTATGAGCGCGAACACGCTTGCTATGAGCGGATGCGACCGTTCTATGAGCGCGAACACGCTTGCTATGAGCGGTTGAGACCATTCTATGAGCGCGGACACGCTTGCTATGAGCGGACACGACCGTTCTATGAGCGCGACTACGCTTGCTATGAGCGGATGCGACCATTCTATGAGCCCGAACACGCTTGCTATGAGCGGACACGACACTTCTATGAGCGCGACTACGCTTTTCGTATTGCTGTTAGTAATTAATTTTCAAAATTTCAAAATGTATTGTAGCTCAATTGTCAGTGTCTCCGCCTCTCCTTATGGGAGCAGGCGGAGTTTTTTGTTTTTTTCATAGAGCCAAGGCATTTATGAAATTCCTGCATAGTATAAGGGTAGTTCCACATTTGGAGGTGAAATCAATATGGGCGAATCAGTAGGTTACACAAACCAAAACGGCGGCTTCGGTTTTGCAATGATCGTCGTTCTTTTCATTTTATTGATCATTGTCGGTGCAGGGTTTATGGGATACGGCTGTTAATTTTTCCATCATACAATAGAACGGAGGTGACAACATGTTTGGTTTTGGCGGATATGGTGGCGGTTACTCCCCTGCTGGTTGCGGCAATTACGGAGGTTCTAGACCTGGCTCCACAGCTAACTGTGGAACAGGAAGCGCATTCGCACTAATTGTCGTTCTTTTTATCCTACTTATTATTGTAGGGGCAGCCTGTCTGTAACGTACACGAAACCTGTCGGCAACTTTCGACAGGTTTTTCTCTTTTTCAGCAAAATCGAATGAACAAAATTCATTTCTAACCGATACTACCTATGTAGGAAAATTTACATAAGGAGTTGACACCTAGTTGTTGAAATCGATTAAGACAAAAATCATCTTAGTTGCTGTCGTTTTATTCATCATCGGTATTTCTATCATTATGCTGATGACGAGTGATCAAGCAAAAAAACAATCTACTGAAGTCGCTATCGATTCCAGTAATGCCATCATTAATGAAATGAGCTTTGGTATTTTTCATTTTTTGGATAAATACGAACGCGGCTTAGAGTTGTTGTCTACCACAAGTACGATCAACAGATTTACAGGAATAACTGGTACTGAGGTTACAGAAAAAGAACTAGAAAACAGATTACAAAGCTTCTTGGACATATATCCTAGTTCATCTTCCGTTTTCTATTCATTGCCGTCGAAGGAATCTGTTATGAGACCTGAGACCGATTTAACAGATTATGATCCAACGATCCGACCTTGGTACATACAAGCAATAGAAAACCCTGATGAAGTTCACTGGACCGAACCGTATCTAGATCACACGACGAAAGAATTCGTCTTGACCGCTTCAAAAGCGATTACAAAAAATGGTCAACTAGCAGGAGTTGTCGGGCTTGATATTACGTTAAAAGCATTGACAGATGAAATAAGTAGTCGAGATCTTGGATTTGGCGGCTATCCAATTTTAATTGATGCAGAAGGACTTGCCATTGCTCACCCTACTAGAGTTGGAAAAGATGTGATGGACATTCCGCACTTTAAAAAAATGTATGAAGCAGATAGTGGAGTCATCACGTACACGGATGAGAATGGTATTGATAAGCGTAATATTTATACGACACTTCCAGACTTTAACTGGAAAGTGGGAGCTGTTTATGAAGAAAAGAAGCTAAATAAATTAGCAAGTTCTCTACGCAAATCAATGGTGATAATCGCTCTTATTACGTTAGTGATCACATTTGTCGGTCTATATATCGCAATCAGCCGAATGATCAAACCTCTTCAAACAGTGAAGGAGCTTATGGCAAAAGTATCAGGCGGCGACTTAACTGTACGCTCCACAAATACAAGCACCGATGAAATTGGAGAACTGTCACAAGATTTCAATCATATGGTACAAAATATGAACGACATTATAACAGTCGTCAATACGTCTGCTGATAACGTCAGAGCCAATTCTGAAAGCCTAAGTGCCGTATCCGAAGAAACGAGTGCTTCGAGTACAGAAGTCGCACAAGCTGTCGGAGAAATCGCGCAAGGTGCAGCCAAATCTGCCGAAGATGCGGAGACAGTTACAGAACGTACAGATCTGTTAGGCAAAGAAATCAATGATATTCGCGAAAAAGCAACGGCCATGTTGGAAATTGCCACAAAAACAGGTGTGCAAAACACAGATGGTAAAGAAAAGATGAATGCATTGAAGAGTTCATTTAGTTCCACTGGAAAAACCCTTCAGGCCATGACAACGGATATTCATTCATTAGGTGAAAAAGTGCAAGCGATCGGCAGTGTAATGGAAACGATCATGAATATTTCTAAACAAACGAATTTACTTGCACTAAACGCTAGCATCGAAGCAGCAAGAGCAGGAGAACACGGAAAAGGCTTTGCTGTCGTAGCAGACGAGGTTCGGACACTTGCAGAGCAATCCGCTAGAGCGACAGACGATGTCAAGATTACGATTGAAGAGCTCCAAGAAGAATCACGAATCGTATCAGAACAAATGAAAGAAACGATTGACACATTCCGTGACCAGGGCTTCGTTGTAGAAGATACAGAAAAAACGTTCGATGAATTATCTTCTTTAATGGACGTCATGCAAGAATCGATTCACACTGTGACAAAAGACATTCAGTTAGTCGCGACCCATAAAGACGATGTGACGTTGACAATCCAAACGATGTCTGCCACTGCTGAAGAAACGGCAGCAGCTTGCGAAGAAGTGAGCGCATCATCAGAAGAACAACTACGCGCAATTCAGTCGGTAACAGAAGCAGCCGAAACATTAACTGAGTTAAGCGAAAAACTGTCCAATGTAATTGAACAGTTCAAAGTATAACTATCAGTGGAAAAGAACTTGTCATGCGGCAAGTTCTTTTCTCTTTTCATTCCATTACTAGACGAGCTTTCATGGTATAATAGCTTTTATAAACAGGAGGTGAAAAAATGAGTGAAGCATTACTGCGTGAAATTTTATCTGAGGTAAGCGGCATAAAGAAAGACATCACGGATATGAAACTGGACATTCAGGCACTAAAACAAGGTCAGGAGAGCATGAAACTAGATATTCAAGTCCTTACAGAGGAACAAAGTCAAATCAAGCAAGCCGTTTTAGAAACGAATGAACACGTAATACAATTAACCGAAAAGCAAAACAAGCAATATGCAATCTTCGACGTTCCCTCCTCACGTTCCATCGAACAAGAAGCGATGCTTAAACGCATACACTAATCCCGAACAGGTACGATCCTCAAACATAGTTTCCAACATAACGAAAAGCGTTCCGCCGTTTATGGGGAACGCTTTTTTTACCTCTTGATTTTTTAATTACTATATTCCTCACGTTTCCTATTAGTAAACTGCACGTATCCCTTCTCCATACTTACTATTCACATTAGGTAGTATTCAAAAATGACGATTCGATAACCCGCTTCACTTTTTCTATGATAGAGACACCTAGGAATACAATGTGTCGTGCACGGCCTGAAGAGGTTGCTTTTATGGAAAACTTTGAAGACGTATTGAAGCAATATGAACCTATGATTTCAGCTGTCATTCGAAAATTATCTATTTATCGTGAGTTTGAGCACTTTCGTCAAATTGGACGAATCGCTCTTTGGCAAGCGTGGAATCGGTTTGACGAGACGAAAGGAAACTTCACCCCTTTTGCTTACCGTTCGATTTATGGTGCATTATTAGACGAACTAAAAAGTGAAACTCGTGTTAATGAAGCACAAACACCTGTCGAAACTAATACTATGGAAGTACTAGCTGGGCATACGCTAGACTGGGAAGAAGAGGATGTCTACGGTTTACATGCTGCCATTAAATCATTACCACTCGAACAGCGGCAACTACTCATCATGCTATACGTCGAAAATAAAACGCAGACGGAATGTGCCAAGCATTTCGGCATCACTGTTCCAGGTATCAAAAAGCGACGGGAACGCATACTTAAACGACTAAAAGATCATCTTTTACAGTCGATAGAATGATAAAAATAACTTCTGCAACTGTTGCCTAATCATTAAAAAACATCGCCTCCCTCTACTAATTCAAGGGCGAGGCGATGCTTGTAACTAATTCGTTCACTTTGTACAACTACTCGTCAGACACTTCGTAGTTGCGCTTTGTTCTATCCTTATCAATAACGAAAGAAACTGAATGAAGTGGCGGCTCAAGTTTCATTTGAGCGGTTCGAGCTTCCAATATATTTTTCAACATACAGGCTCGTTGATACTTATTAGTGAAAGAAAAGTAACTACTGAAAATAGTAAATGATGTGCCGTCATGCAAAATTACTTTCGTACGATCCTTCCCAATACTCTTATACGTATAAACATTAGCCAAAACAAACCACACACAATCATCGCTTGAAGGTGATTTACTAGGAAACAAATATAGATCAAGCATCTCGCTTACTACAACTGGCGACATACTAATGTCACCAAAAACCGTCTTCGCTCCATCGACTCCTCCACGTAAACTCGATCCATAGTAGCGAAGACTTGCATCAACAATATTCGTTGGACTCATATGCACTCGCACCAATTTCCCATTGCATAGCACAACTGCACCCAGCTTCCCGTTCTCATCGTAATTCGGATAAATCACACTCGTACTAGGCGTAATAACTCCTTCTTCCAACATTCTCATACGTTCATCTCCCTTTTATTTGTCGATCAGTTGAAAACCGGCAAAAAAAGGGTATACTAAATAAAGGTTAGTCATACCTAGCCGTATGTCTCTGAGTGAGTCTGCCCTGACTTCTTTTACTCGGAGACTTTTTTCTTTTGCCTTTTCATTCAATCTACGCTCACCTCCTTTCAGACGCATCAAAAGAAATTTGAGCCAAAAGAACCTTCCGTTATCAATATAACGTTAGTTCATTTCACTCAAACTCGCTGTCCATCATGATGTTATATGAATATTCAGTACCCTGCCATTGTGACTAGTATACCCCACGTTTATTGTTTCGTCTACATTAATTTACACTATTCTGACTTTACAGTAAATAATCCCGAATAATGTCGAATAGACTATCTCATGATCCACTCTCTATTCAGTAAATACGATCAGATCTAAGCAAAATAGCTAGTAGTAAGCTCGGTGAATGACACGTTCACTCGCCTACTACATACGGACAACAATCATCATTCATTTATCGTTATAGATCAAATTACTAGATTTTCACATTCATACAGTCTAATCTAAATACTTATTACTAAGTTACATACTAGCTATCAATAGAAAAGATAAAGGGGATGGCAATATGGTGAAAGAAAAAGTAGTATTCATTACAGGTGCTGCCCGCGGAATTGGCTATGAGATTGCCAAAGCATTCGCACAAGCAGGCGCACACATCGTGTTAACGGATATCAATGAAGAAAAAGTGAAGGAATCAGCTAGCACAATAGGCGGCAGTGCAATCGGTCTGGCTTGTGATGTCACGAAAGAACAAGCGATTCAACAAGCGATCGATGAAACGATTGCTCATTTTGGAAGAATCGATATTTTGATCAATAATGCGGGGATGCAGCATGTGGCGGCACTCGAAGATTTCTCCACCGAAAAGTTTGAACAACTCGTAAAAATTATGTTGACCGCTCCTTTCATCACGACAAAATTAGTATTACCCCATATGAGAACACAAAAATTCGGCCGAATCTTGAACATGGCTTCGATCAATGGATTGATTGGATTCGCTGGAAAAGCTGCATATAATTCATCAAAACATGGTCTTATCGGATTGACAAAAGTGGCGGCGCTCGAAACCGCAACAGACGGCATCACAGTCAATGCGATTTGTCCCGGATACGTAGATACTCCGCTAGTGCGGAATCAGTTTGAAGAATTAGCAAATGTGCGCAGAGTGGCAGTTGAATCAGTTTTAGAAGAGATTATTTATCCGTTAGTCCCACAAAAGCGTTTGCTGGACGTTAAAGAAGTCGCGGATTTGGCATTGTATTTAGCGAGTGACAGTGCAAAAGGAATTACGGGGCAGGCTGTCGTGCTAGACGGTGGATATACAGCGCAGTAATCATGAACCTGTTTATAACGTAATATCCTTTTAACAAATCAGTTTAAATAGTTCTATTTATCCACTTATACATGTTATACTAATATTACTTAGTAAAAAAGGAGTCTTACGTAATGACATATGATTTATTATTATTTGATTTAGACGATACATTATTCGATTTTGCCGAGACGGAAAAAAACGCACTTGGTAAAACGTTTGCTACATTTGACTTACCCGACGGACTAGCAACGTACCGCGATAGCTACCGCGCCATCAGCACGATTATTTGGGATCAACTAGAAAAGGGAGAAATCACATTGGAAGAACTAAAAGCTGAACGCTTCCGCCGTTTGTTCGAACAATATGATCTGCCCATTGATCCGCTACGTTTCGGAGAACTGTATATCGAAAATCTCGGTCATGAATCCCATCTGATTGATGGTGTAGAAGAGGTGCTTGCAGGACTAGCAGAGTATCGACTCGCTATTTTAACAAATGGTTTTACAGTCGCACAACAAGCTCGTATCGCAGGCTCCCCTCTTCATAATACATTCGAAGCCATCATTGCTTCAGAAGAGACTGGCTTCAAGAAACCGCAAGCAGAAATATTCGACTATGCTCTCAAGCAACTCAGCGTCACTGATCGTTCGCGTGTGCTCATGATTGGCGATTCTTTGACATCTGATATACAAGGCGGGAACAATGCGGGAATTGATACGTGTTGGTTTAATCCGCAGCGGAAAGAAAATACTACGGGGGTTCAACCAACGTATGAAATTCATTCGTGGAAAGAATTTGCAGTAGGTCGATCGCTAGTCAAACACTAATACAAAAGGAAGCATCCCGATCCACTTGATTGGAGGATGCTTCCTTTTTCGCACTTAATGCGTGGTGCTCGCAATATGACGGAATATGTTCATCTATATTTCTTACAATCATATTAATTCTAGGGACAAGGATTATCCCAGCAACTCTTGCATTCCTTAATAGTTTGTTTCGTTAAAAAATGTATTAGCTGACCTCAATACGAGCACAATCACTCATGCCCATACAAACTATAATACTGCTCCAAATTCTCCAGCAATCGCTCCGTCCGCTTCGCCGTATACGTTTCAAGCGACGGATCTTCCTGTTCTTTTACGAGCGACCACAACGACCAAAGAAAGTCTGTTTTAATCTTTTGCAAATCAAGTGACTGTTTCGCAGATTCCGGCAAACCGTAAAAATCGAGTAGCTGTTGTTCCTCCGACTCACTCAACTCACGCTCCAAAATAAACGCTGCTAAATCCCACTCTGGCAAATAGTTTGCGCTATACTCCCAATCAATCAGCAGCAACTCTCTCGCATCATTATGTATAAAATTGCCCGTCACCGAATCCATATGGCACGGTACATACTCTTGCCGCTCCCCTTCCATCAACTTCCGTACCCGCTCCTCCAGCAACACATAAAGCGAAGGAAGTTCTGACAACGTCCGCTTGTACTTCTCCACCTCATCCCAATAATCAAAACGATTCGTAAACTCTCGAGTTGACGAATGAAGCGTAAACAACACAGCCGCCACTTTCTCTAAATACTCCGGCGTCACAAACATCTCCCGCGTCAAATCCGCTGTCGCTTCATAATAAGGCGTCATTTTAATGCCATCAGTAGTAAACACGACATTCCGCACCGTGACACCGATTTCAGCTGCAATTTCTTGATTGTCTTTTTCATGCTGACGATCAATAATCGTTTCGAGTTCATGCGCTGGAAAACGCAAAACATACTTTTTTCCTTTGTGCGCAACGAGGAAGTTCAGATTCGTCAGGCCGCCAAGTCTTTTTATGTACGTTAGTTCTTCAATTGGGAACAATTTATGCACCTCTGTTTTTTTATAATGTAACGTTATTTTAGCATACTTGGCTGCTAAACGACTTTAGCTTTATATTAAATTATTTAGTGTAGGCTCATAACAATGACTCAAATATATATTGCGGTCGGCATTCGTGAAGACAGCTCTAAAGAAGTGTGTGACTATCATTTAAAACTTACAGAAAATATAGGTAAACCTTGTGAATAATTAACCTTTATTTCTCTGTTGCCTATCTTAACAAGTGTATTATCTGTGTATTTCCTTTTCACCTCTTCTGTACTAAATTCTTTATATGCTAATTGAAACATATTTAAAAAATCAGCATTTAGACCATGTGTATTCGATTTAAAAACTTCTCCATCCACTTGTTCTTCACTAACCAATACTAATCTCGCATGAGGAATCGTTTTAACAATTTGCTCTTTTTGATAGTGATCAATTAAATTATCATTCGTTCCTTGAAAGACGACAATTTTCGCTTGGTTGTCAAATCCATCATAAAGATCACTTAAGTTAAATGAATAATCGCTGCTCAGTATTCTTTTCGCTAAATAATCGAATTCTAATTGAAGTGTCATTTCTCCAATATTTTGAAAAAGGTAACGATTCGACGTTAAATAAGCAGGCTCAATCCAACCAGAATTATCAATTATATTAGTTA
The DNA here is from genome assembly GCF_003351785.1 of Sporosarcina sp. PTS2304. Lineage (GTDB taxonomy): Bacteria > Bacillota > Bacilli > Bacillales_A > Planococcaceae > Sporosarcina. Next base: position 315,833 of record NZ_CP031230.1, on the reverse strand, counting down.
GTAAATTCGGCGATAGGCGATTCACTAAATGCAGTAAATAAGCTCCGTGCGAATGTCCGTAACCCATAATTTTATCACTGTTATAAGCTAAGCCATTTCCTTCAAGAAGAATCTTCACCGCTTCTAAACTAGTGATTAAATCGATTGCCTGCATAATTCCCATATCATTAAATATGTCTTCAGTTTCATCTATCTTTGCCTTAACCGGTAATGTTATTTGCTGCTTAGACAAAAAACGCATCAGTTGATTGGTATCTTTAGAAACAATTTCTTTTTCTTCTCTTGTTAAATATTCTTGAATATAGGCATCAATATTATCAAGAGTAAAGTTTTCCGCTCCTTGCATAAATTGATCTCCAAAGAATGCACATTGGACTGTCACTAAATTAAATTTATCAGCGAATTGCTCGCGCATCTTTTTATATACCTTTGAATCGATATTTCCTCCGAAGCCTGGCACCAGTAATAGTATCCCTGTCTGTTCATTTGTACCTGATGAGGGCAGCGAGAAGTCTATACGTAGCTCTCTGCCAGTAGATCCATTATATATCGATGGATGTGCAGCAATGTTAACTGTTTGATTTTCTGACATGATATTTCCTCCGAGCCTATAGTATTTTTTATCTACATTGCTATTGTATAAACTTTTATTGGCTAAATCTGTTAGTTTGGTGGAAGGCATTCATATACATTTCTAATATCATCAATTCGTAGTGTACTAGTCGTACAACACATCGGCAAATGTATAAACAATATACTTCACATCTTCATTAGTCAACTGCGGATGACTCGGCAACATAAGCGCATCTTCACACCACTGCTGCGCCACCGAACACAAACCTATTTCATATCCAACTTTTTATAGTAAGGAAGCCAAAAAACCACGATATAATGCACATGCACACCTATATTAGTCGTGCGCATCTCATCAAGTACTTGCCTTCTCTTTTTCTTTATTACGCTTGAATCTAATTGAATCATATAAAAATGCTAGCCCGATTGTGAAGCTCCTAGCTGTTTAGGTATCGTTTTTGAGTACCTGTGTGCCAAACTTTCATGATTGTTTAAACTAACATGATTATTCTAATATTCATGTTAGTCTTTCGCACAGGTACCTTTCGCCTGCAGTGAAAATAAAAACTGCATAGTAATATTGACATGAATAAGCAGTAATCTAATAGTACCATTTTTGAAATTACAAATGAATAGCAAATTGAGTGCTTCTTATTATATTATTTACATTGACTTTGAGATGATGAAAAGTTGGCAATAAAAAAAGAGCTTCAACCTTTGTCAAAACTCTTTACCAATTGAATACAATTTTTCTACACGCCATTATATATCACAAATCAACACAAAACTAACTCCGCACCAACACTGCCATATGAGCAAGCGTTTCATACCCATTCTGCTTAATCATTTTTTCAACAGTATGCAAGTATGCATTATTATGATCTATCGTCTTTGCAATCGACTGGAACAACTTAATCACTAACTCTTCCGTCAATCCTTCGTGATATTTCGCCATGCCGATCAGATGTAATTTTACTAACGCAAAGTTGATCACAAGCATAAGAAAACTGTCCATCATAGATTTTTTATCAAATGGAAAAAGCTTAGAAAATACATGATTCACAACATAATTTTCTAAAATATATTCATGCTTATCCATAAATGGTCCATAATAGTCTCTCAAGGATACTTCATAGTTCTTCAATACTTCCGTGTCACTTATTCCACTGTTCATACCAAAACCACTCACCATATCATTCATGCACTCATTATAGCGATCGCTTTTGATAGTCGTACTTGAACGGAATTCAATCAAGTTTTTACACAGACTGATCTGGAACGGAATATTTGTTGGGATTTGTTTAATAGAAGCTGATAAACTACCATCTCCCATTTGTTCGGTAAACTCAGTAATGATACTTTGTAATTTTTGTTCTCTTTCATCTATCGACAATTTCTCAAGCCGGCTAAGGAATAAACCAACGATGATCAAGCGGTCTTCCATCGATAGTTTCCTATACTGTACTACTTGTATAATAAAAATCCGCACATCCCAAAAAATCTTTTGCTGATGAGGAGTCATCTGACTTTTTTTTACAAACCCTCTCGTATCAGCTGATTCCTGATCTTGCGTAAATTGGATTCCATTCGGATTCAGCAAAATAAGACGCGCTGCTTCGGGACAGGATAGCGTAGCACTTTTCTCCACGACTCCAGCCACACTGTTCAATAGACGTGGGTACATTGCACAAGTATTCGACAGAAATTCAGAACCCAATTCTTTATGAATCGTACATAAATGTTCTTCATCTAATAACGTGCACTTATCCTCTGCATCGAGCTTGATCTTCGCATACTCTTCTTCTGTTTCTTTCGACCGATGTCTTTTGACGTTTTCATTGAGCATCTTTTTCATGACAGGATCTTTGACGTTCCGATATTTCTTATACGTCGCCTTGTCCACTGACACGAACCAGCCAGCGCAACAAGTATCTTCACACGCCGAGCCGATACATGCAAATTCAGCTATGTAGTCCGGATAAATAATGTCTCTATTTTTACCGCTCATGTTTTCACACCTTTACTGTATATTGTATGATTTATAATGTAGAAAACTTCAGCGTGTCTAGGAGATTCTCTACTTTTTCTATCAAGTCAAACTGCAGTGAATCCAGAACATTTTGCGCTTCAACCGCGTCTTTACGAACTACTCCAAAATAAAACTTACACTTAGGTTCTGTCCCTGAAGGCCGTACACAAACCCATGAACCATCTTCAAGTAACCATTTCAAAACATTCTCTTTAGGTAATCGCAGTTTTGACTTCCTACCAGACGCATCATATGAAATACCTGTTTCATAATCTTCCACAGTAGTCACAGCTACTCCTGCAATTGAAGAGGGCGGATGAGTGCGGAAATTACTCAGTACACTCATAATCTTTTCCTGACCAGACTTCCCTTCTAGTGTAATCGACTGCAACGCTTCTTTATAGTAGCCAAATTCTCTATACAACTGCTCCAGCGCCTCACGTAAAGACAGTCCGCGCTTCTTATAATATCCAGCCATTTCCGCTGTCACTAAAGCGGTCTGTACCGCATCTTTATCTCGCACAAAATCACCGATTAAATAGCCGTAACTTTCTTCATAACCAAATAAAAAAGTATGCTCTTTCGTTTGATCATACTCCTCGATCTTCTCTGCAATGTATTTAAATCCTGTCAATGTATCCACAGTTTCTACACCATACTTCACAGCAATTGCACGACCTAGTTCTGACGTCACGATCGTCTTCAACAACACACCGTTTTCAGGTAGCGTATGTTTAGACTGCTTGCTTTCAAGTAAATAGTGCAACAGCAACGCACCTAACTGATTTCCCGTCAATAACTCATATCCTGCATTCGTCTTCACTGCAATCCCTAGTCGATCAGCATCGGGATCCGTTGCCATCAGCAAATCAGCATCCTTTTTTTCACCTAACGCAATAGCTAATTGAAAAGCTTCTCTTTCTTCTGGATTCGGATAGGCAACTGTCGGGAAGCTACCATCCTGTATCGCTTGCTCCTCTACGATCCAGACGTTATGGCAACCAAATGCTTTCAATCCGTCTTGCATAGGTTTCAGTCCCGAGCCATGAAGTGGAGAATAGACTACTTTCAACTCCTCCAATACATTCGTATGTTCACGCAGAGAAAGTAACTTCTCTTGATACGCACGATCAATTTCTGTCAACACGAAACGACAAATCCCTTGCTCTATTAGTGAATCCAAGTCTGTTGCTTCAAGAAGTAATTCATCTGCAATTTCTTTCATATAATTCGTAATAGTACGTGCTGCGTCAGGGGTCAACTGCCCGCCATCAGCTCCATACACTTTAAAACCGTTATATTGCTTCGGATTATGACTAGCGGTAATGACTACCCCCGCAAAAGCACCCAAATGGCGCACCGCAAATGACAATTCCGGTGTCGGACGACTTTCATCAAATACATACGTCACAATTCCGTGCTTGCCTAGAACTTTCGCTGTCTCTTCCGCAAATTCCCGTGAAAAGTGTCGTGTATCATAAGCAATCGCTACTCCACGCTTCTTGGCGTCTTCTCCAATAGAAGCAAAATATAAAGCTAACCCTTCAGCTACTCTTCGAATCGTAAACACATTCATGCGGTTCGTTCCAGCGCCAAGAATCCCTCGCATTCCACCTGTTCCAAACGAAAGATATTGATAAAAACGTTCTTCAATTTCTTTAGAATCATTTGCAATCGCTTGCAGATCAAGCTGTAAATTTTCCGGCATATTTTCACATGCGTTCCACTTTTCAAAACGTTCTTTATACGTATTCACTTACTTCCCTCCATGCGTCACAACTGGCGCTTTCAACAAGTCCAGCATCTTCTGTTTATAAGCATCTACACCTGGTTGGTCAAACGGATCGACTTCCAGTAAATACGCACTCATCGCGCAAGCCTTCATAAAGAAATAAATCAAGTACCCTATATGATATTCATCCAGTCTAGCCAGCTCCATTTGAATGATCGGTACGCCACCTTCATGGTGAGCTAAAGCTGTTCCTTCTTTAGATAAACGATTAATTTCATTAAACGTACGCCCAGCTATATAGTTCAACTGATCGGTATCTTCACTCAAATACGGAACTGGCAAATCACATTCTAGCTCGTTAAAATGAATCAACGTCTCAAATATAATACGACGTCCTTCTTGAATATACTGACCAATCGCATGTAAATCTGTGGAAAACACTACCGAAGAAGGGAATATTCCTTTCTGTTCCTTGCCTTCACTTTCCCCAAATAACTGTTTCCACCATTCATGGAAAGAAGCAAGTCCCGGTTCGTAAGATGCTAATAACTCTACGTCAAAGCCTTTTTTATGTAAAATGTGGCGGATCACTGCGTAGCGATAGGCATCATTATCGTGTAACTGCGGTGAAGTCAACTCTAGCGCAGCTTGCCTTGCTCCATCCAACAGCGCAGAAATATCCATACCCGCTACCGCTAATGGAAATAATCCAACAGCTGTCAAAGCCGAGTACCGACCACCAATCGTCTCCTCAATTGAAAACGTCCGATAGCCTTTTTTCTCAGCTGTTTCACGCAACGCACCTTTCACAGCATCAGTTGTCACAATGACTCGCTGTTTCGCTTCCTCACCATAGCGCGCAATCATATACTCTTCCATCACACGAAACGCAAGCGCAGGTTCCATCGTTGTACCCGACTTTGAAATTACATTGACATAGACTTCTCGCGTATCCATAAAGCGAAGTAATTGCTTCAAATAGGGACCGCTCATATTCTGTCCCGCATATACGACTTCTACGCCATTTTCATGCACGCCAAAATAAGGAGTTAACGCTTCCTGCACGGCACGAGCTCCAAGAAACGAACCTCCTACCCCAATTACTACACAAAGATTCGCTTGCAACTTCACTTCTGTCGCCAATTCATTTATCGCAGACAGTAATCCCCGATGATCCTTCATCGGATAATTATGCCAGCCAAGCAACTGATTTTTGCTAGTAGCCCCCTCTAGCATATAGTGGTGGGTAGCTAGTACTTTTTCGCTAAAAGAAGGAATTTCATCTAGTTGTAAAAAGGTCTCTACTAATGAAAGATCTAGTTTTAACTGTTTCATAGTGCATCCAAATCCCTTCATTCCGTTAGATTACGTGATGTTTTATATATCGACACAAAAAGCTGTTATTTAAGTGGATGTAACACGGACTTCAAACACTCCACCACATCATCGACATCTTCATTCGTCATCTGTGGAAAAATCGGCAATGTCAACGCACGTTCATACCATTGCTCTGCGATCGGACACATTCCTTTTTCATAGCCTAGCGACTGATAATATGGATGCCAATAGACCGGAATATAATGAACGTGTACCCCTATATTCCGCGCTCGCATCTCGTCAAATATCTCTCTTCTAGTTTTACCGGTAATCCGTTCATCCAATTGAATCATATACAAATGCCACCCAGACTCCGTTTCTTCTAGCTGTTTCGGCACAACTACACCTGGTACATTCACTAATTTTTTATTGTACAACGAAGCGATTTCACGTCTGCGTGCAATAAAACTATCTACTTTAGATAATTGTGACAAACCGAGGGCCGCTTGTATATCATTCATCCGATAATTAAAGCCTAAATCCGTCATTTCATAATACCAATCCCCTTGCTCGATTGAATAAGGAGTTTTGCTAATTCCATGACTTCTAAATACCTTTAACTTCTCATAATAGTCTTCAGAATTTGTCGTAATTATACCGCCTTCACCTGTCGTAATCGGTTTTACCGGATGAAAACTGAACATCGTCATATGTGCTTGAGCGCCTACTTTCTGTCCCTTATATGAAGCCCCTAGAGAATGTGCGCCATCTTCAATCACTACCAAATTATGTTCTTTTGCAATCTGCATCATCTTATCTAAATCCACTGGCTGTCCTGTAAAATCTACTGGCATAATCGCTTTCGTACGAGAGGTAATTTTTTGCCGAACTGCCACCGGATCGAGATTATACGTCGTTGCGTCAATATCCGCAAAAACCGGCATACCGCCACAATAAAGAACCGCATTCGCTGTAGCCGCAAACGTAATCGGTGTCGTAATCACTTCGTCATCTTTACTAATGCCAGCCGCAAAACAAGCCCCATGCAGAGCCGCTGTACCATTCGCAAACGCCACCGCATACTTCGCGCCAACATAATCCGCCACAGCACGCTCAAACTGCTCCACTTTCGGTCCTTGTGTTAAAAAAGGCGACTGTAATGTTTCCACTACAGCCGCAATGTCTGACTCGTCTATTGATTGTTTGCCGTACGATAAAAAATCTTTTCTTTTTTTCATTCTTTTTCACCTCTGTTGACTAACAGCAAATTATTTTCGATCAATTTTTCAACTATAGGTATTAATCTTTTTGCAGGTGCATCGATAATATTGCTTATATCGACCAAGTCATTAGATCCATCTGCATATGCAATAAAATTCATCATTTCACGAACCATGCTCCCCGACTCTTTCGTACTAAGCGTCGGATACAACCCACGCTTACCGAGTTGCGGCTCTCCTAAACAAGCTATTTGGTAATATTCATTCCATTCCAGCAACTCGAGACAATCTTTGTATAAAGTAAAAGAACCTTGCAAACCGTCTTGCGTGACAAGATCTAAATTATCCAAAGACGTATGATATTCTGTATACTGACCATATTTTGTCCGCATAAGACTCGCAACTGGCAAATCGATGCCTGGACTGCAATATTGACGTTCATCGCTGCCTCTATCCAAATATGTATATTCTACAAACTCGGGAAAGTGGTTTTTCAAAACATTTATGGCTACTTTATCCGCTAGTGTATTACCTTGTCTAGATGGCAAATAAGAATATGTTCGATCGTCACCTACACAAGTCAAGTTAAAGCCCGCTACAATATTTTTCTTCATGTGCTCCAAATTTCTGCTCAGATATGTCAAAGAACCTATTGTCTCAGGTATAAATACGATTCTGTACGTATATTTATTTTTTCTTGCAAGTAGCCATTTGGCTAAAGCAACTGCCAACACTGGACCAGACAGTTCATTATTGGCCATGGAAGGATGACATATATAAGTAGATAGAAAAATCTCTTCTTCTGTTTCTCCTGGAATTATTAATTCACCATATGTTAAACTTCCGGGTTTTAGCTCACTATTAATATATACTTTATACATTCCATCTTTTAAACGTTGGCGCTCAGTATGCGCAAGACAAAAACCCCAACGTTCTTTGTAATAGGAGGTTATATATGGTATAGCATCAGGTTGCTTTTTTAACGAGTACAAATATTCCTGAAGTTCATCAAGCGACATTTCTTGATTCACTGGAACTGAATAGCCCATCACATGTAAGTTATTTTCTTTAAAGTCTATCACTTTCGTCCCGTATTCATCCATGACATAGGCGTCCAGAATATTCCATTCGTTCGGTATTTCCCAATCAAATACTTGAGTTCCGGTGGGGACTTCCACTATCGTTATAGGAATATGTTCTTGTAAAATACGTAGCGTTTTTCTTACGCCGTCTCCTGTAATACTTCTACAGATCGGAAACAATCTTTTCATCAATTCATACATTTCTTTTCCTTCGTCTACATTAATCATTCAGTCGCTCCTTGTACTATACAATTTATTAGAGGCATTACTTTCAATATCATCCATTATTACTCCGTATGCCTTATTTAAATCCACCACCCTGCATATGATAGAATGTACATCTGTTACAGTAGCGACTCCTTTTTTCTCCATCTCTTCTCCAATCGGATTAACTTTCGTTTGCACTCCCATGTCCAAATTTCGCACCAACATTGAATAAGTTGTCTTATGCATTTGATTATTTTCATCGATATAATCAGCTGTAAACTCCTTCATGTAACGATAAGTGACAGCGGCCATTTCTTCTGCATAGTGAACGAAAGTAAAGGAATTTTGATAATCTACATCTATCATAATCATTTTAGCGTGGTGCTTGTGGAGGTACGCAAATGGCGAGTCCTTACCAAAAGCACTTTTGTTTTGCAAATTTACTAACTTCTCCTGATCCTTTCCCCAAACTGCAAATGAATAAATAGGATGTTTTGTACGAAGAAAATCTTCTCTTTTCAAAGCTGCATTGCTCAGTGAGCCAGTTTTTGAAATAGTTTTATGATAATCAAAAGCAACTCCATTGCAGTAGTCCCAATTGTACGTGGGAAACAACAATGTTCCTTCCTGGCCTATCGCACTAATTAAACAATCAATTAATATATCTACTTGAAATCTCTCTTTTCTTTTCCTCGCTTGCATTACAAGTTTTATGAGATTTGAAGCAACTAATACGATATCGCCTTTTTTTAACTCGAAAGCTTCAACTATACTTATGTACGGGTTCATAACAACAACTCCCAACTAAGTGGCGTACCTTTCAAAGCATCCTTTTTAATCGTCTTCCCTACAACCAAATCCAAATACTTAGGCGCTAGTCCATACCCTGGTCGGATAATACGGACGTTTTCTTTCGTCAAGACATCACCAGCTTGTACATCTTCCCCGATATACAACGAACGACGATGCTCCAAAGAATCCACTTCTGCACGCGTTGGCCCATATTGTATATTCCCAAGACTTTGCCACGCTCGTTCAGACTCTTCCACCAGCAATTGTAACTCCTGCGGCTCCATAGAAAATGCCGCATCTACTCCACCATCTGCACGGGAAGTCGTGAAATGCTTTTCAATAACCGAAGCGCCAAGTGCGACTGCCGCAACAGAAGTCCCAATCCCCATCGTATGATCTGACAACCCTACTTCTGTCCCGAACAAATGTTGTAAATGAGGAATCGTCAATAGATTGGAATTCGCCGGTGTTGCAGGATATGTACTCGTACACTTCAATAAAATCAATTTCTCATTTCCTTGCGAACGAACCGTTTGAACGACTTCATCCAACTCCGCCACACTTGCCATGCCTGTCGAAACAATAATTGGCTTTCCAGTAGCCGCTACTTTTCGAATTAACGGCAAATCAATATTCTCAAACGAAGCTATCTTATATGCCGGTACGTCTAATGTCTCCAAAAAGTCTACTGCCGTCTCGTCAAACGGCGAGCTGAACCCTACTATGCCATGTTCCCGACAACGCGCAAAAATCGCTTCATGCCATTCCCACGGTGTGTACGCTTCTTCATACAAACTGTAAAGTGACTGTCCTTTCCATAAATTCGTATCACTTTCGATGAAAAACTCACCTGTATGTATATCGAGTGTCATCGTATCGGGCGTATACGTTTGCAACTTCACCGCATCCACTCCTGCTTTAGCCGCCAAATCTACTAAATGCAATGCACGTTCTAACGACTGATTATGATTACCCGACATTTCTGCAATGATGAATGGTTTCGTATGTACACCGATTTCTCGACCTGCTATGTTTATCATTCCATCAACTCCATTATCGTATCTATCCAAGGATTGGGACGTGGACTTTCTGTTAACTCCATTCCGCGCTCGCTCATCTGTTTCCACTTTACTCGTTCTGTCTGTAACGATTGAATAAGCGTTCTATACGTCTCCACCGTTACTTCTTCATGCCAGCCAACATTGTATACAGCGCCAAGGTTTGCAGCCGTCTCTGTCGTAATCAATTGATTATCTGCCACAATCGTACTTGACGATGGCAACCCAACGTAACATCTTTCCCACGTTGTACTTCCACCAGCTCCAAAAGAAAAGTCCGCTTGTTCCATCAAGCGAGCCATATAATCTATTTGACAATAAAATGTATAACCTGCTTCCGCACATAACAATTCAATATCCTGTTTCATGACGTTCGACGCTCCCACGACTACGTCCACTTTGGTGAAGCTTGATCCGTTCAAAGCGTTCAGCACTTTCATCGTCTCATTTGTCGGATCACTACCTCCCATGAACACTAGTACATTATGTACACGACCGTCGCGAACTTTTGCCTGCCGTCTAGCCTGTATAAATTCGTCACGCATGATCAAATATATTGGCCCTAATAACTTGTGACAATGGTCAGGAACAAGCGTATCATAACGGCTCTCAAAATTTGGCACCATATTTTGATCGATCAACATATTACAATCGTGGCGGCGATTCGCTAAATCGTCAATAACAACAATCTTCTTGACGTCGTCACGAATCGAACGTTCCCACCCCTCGTCAATTCCATAATGATCAATAATACATACGTCTACAGGTTGAAAATTTTGCACGACTAAGAAGCCTTTAGCTTTCACCCACTCGATTAAATTACCGGGTAATGGCTCCATCATAAATATGACGTCACACCCACGATCTCGCAAACATTCCGCAACCGTTACACAACGCATCACATGTCCAGAGCCCATCGCAACCGACGCATCTGTACGAATCAATACACTCTTCATCAGTTCACCGGCTTCTGTTCAATATGTGCATTTACTATAGCTACTTCTGGATGATCTAGTAAATACTGAATCACTTCTGCACTCGACACCAACTCATCGTCAAAATGATTTGCAACCGCCACACAAAGCGCATAATCTTCATCGGTGTCTAACGTGATACGCAATTCAGGATGCAAACGATTCGTAGGTACAACACATTGTGCAAAAGTAAACTCATTCGCATACTCATACGCATAGTACGTCACATGCTCGCGGTGTCTTGGCTCCAGACCGATCTCATGAATCCGCAAAAGTGCCTTATACGAAATCATTTCAACCGCTAATCCTCTAGGCATCTGCCCGACAAAACGCAGTACATCTCGACGCTGTTCAGCCATCGCAGCAATCCCAACACTCGCTAACTCATAATCTACGAACGGACAATCCGCTGTCACACGCATAATATAATCCGGTTCATACATTTTCGCACACTGAACGTAGCGATCCAATACATCTTCTTCTGAACCACGGAAACACGTTACGTTCTGTTCGTGACACCAAGTTGCAACTGCATCGTCTTGAGGTAAAGTAGATGTCGCAACAATCACTTCAGCCACGCCTTGAACTTTCTTACAGCGTGCAGTCACATATGTTAGCACGTCTGTCGTTCCTAGTCGTTTCAAAATTTTGCCTGGCAATCTCGTAGAACCCATGCGTGCTTGGATAATGATGATCGTTTTCATACTTCCACCTCCGGAACATATTTACTAAACTTCTGGCCAACGTCTTGCCAACGCTTTTTCGTCATCTCAAATAGGTGTACATCATGCCAAGTTTCATGTTTTAAAATATGATGTTCAAGCACACCCACTTCCCGTGCTCCTAACTTCTGATGTAATGCACGTACACCTTCATTACGATCTAACACCTCGCCACATAACTTCTCGAGACCGAGCGTATAGAACGCATAATTATACATATACGCTCCAAGTAGTCCTGCGATCATCGCATACTTTGGATTCCCTATATAAAAATTCCAAAATCCTCGTTTATGTCGCCAATCAATATCCGTAATCGAAATAAAGCCAACTAACTCGCCGCGATGCTCCATTAACCAATATCGTCCAGTCTCATCTGCTTGAATTGAAGCAAACCATTTTTTCTGATTTTCTAAACTATAGTCAATATCCGTATACATGTAGCGCGTCACCGCATCACTTGTTCGCCAATCCAAAATTTGTTGCAAGTGGCTATCTTGAATGTCTATCCATTTCATATTGAACTAACCTGAATAAATAATATTTTTTATTTTTTTTATTAGCTTATAAATATCTTTTGAATTTACTAAGGATTGACCTATTGATAACATTTCATAATAAACTACATTTTTACTAAGTATGTTAAGCTCGTCATCAATTAAGTCATATAGAGAGTCATCTTTTGGATCTTTATTCTTATTCGAACTAATATGTGCTCCACCAGTTTTATTACATACAAACTTTATTATTTGCTGTCTATTATATCTAATCCCTTTATATACTAAACAATCGCTATTTAAAAATTGATCAAGATGAAGTGTCTGCTTTACATTATCAATTTTCGATATTTTAGTATCTGGATTTAATACTTCATTATATACAGCAAAATTCTGAATTTCTATTCCATTTGAAGATCCACCACCATCTTGATAGAAAATGAGGCTATCTTCTTTTATATTATCTTTTATCGGCACCCTTAATTTCGGGCTTTTGTTATAACCACATAATCGCCAAGCATTTCCGTAATCACCATTTACTAAAAGCCTTCTTAAAATCACACTATCTCTTCGGATTTTACTTTCTTCAATACCCTCTTTCCAGTCATTTGCTAAATATTGTAGATCTTCCAGCACTACCCTCAGGAATCGTATTTGTTCACGTGTATAAACTTTCTCCATCTTTTATCCCCGACCTTTCATCCATTTCATCTCATCACAACTTCCCTAGTAAATGAAGTCAAAAAGTTCTGGCCATCCCACACGCCACTGAAATCTAATGCTTGCCCAACAGGTACAATTCGATCTACTCCACGTGTAGTAATAGCATGTAAAAATTGTTCCAACTCTTCTTTAGTAAAACCAAAGTATGACACCGTTTGATCTTTATCTACCAAACATGTAGCTGCTTCTAATACATCTATTGCATCATACTCATAAAACAAGCCACCGCCACAATGTCTCTCTCGTGCCCTTGACGGCATTTCTTCTACCTGCACTCGCGAATAATAAGTAGTAGGGCGAACTGTAGACACCGAGTCGTCAGTAGCCATTTGTAACGTAGTCGTCAATTTCATCACCTGAGTTGCCGCCGCTAATTCATAGTCTTTCGCTTCTATTTTCTTCTTGAAAGCAGACCAAAAACGATCCTTCGCTAAATCGTGACAGCTACCTGTCCAGATGACTAATCGAGGAGAAGAACAAGCCATCTGATCAAACCAAAACACATCATTATAAAAACGATCTGTCAACCGATCCAACTCTACTTCAGTCAATGCAAAAACCGCTTCACTACTCACTAACGCCAATGAAAAACGATCTGGAAACGTTAGTTCATTGGCAAGTGGCGCCAAAGGTATTTGTCGTATCGCTCGAATAGTTTCGTCTCCGCCCCAAATGACTCGTGTATGGCATATTTCACTAATTACAGCAGTCATATTTTCTTCGTGGCCATATGTACAAATAATCGTCCCTTTTGCAATCGAAGTAAACTGAGGATCTTCTAACTCCTCCACAATCGTTCGCAAAAGAACACTCATCCCAGTTTGTTCTTTACTCGACACACGGATCACATTACGATTTCCTGCTAAAAGCGACAGCATCCACGAATAAACAAAGATCGTATCTACGTTAGAAGGAGCAATATGAAATACCGTTCCTCTCGCTTTCACGACACGACCACTATCTCCAAATGACTCGCGCAACTTCTGGATATTTGCTTTCCTCAACCAAAACCCGAGCGCAACTATTTCAGGCATTTGATTCATCCGCACAAAGCGCTTCGAGAGCACCTGCATGAATGAAAGAACAACTTCATCAAATGGCTGGTTAGATTGTTGTTTTTCTAATCGGGCAAGTGCATGCGTCCAATCAACGTCTTTTGGCCAAAACATCTTCATCTACGATCACCTTCCTGAAACGTATCACTACATCCCCTTATCTCAGCTTTAGGAATACGACCTGCTACAGTGAAATATTTTCCTTTCCAACCACAAGCACAATCATCGATACCAATGATCGTCCCTACATCCTCCGTCAGCAAAGAATGTCCTGGATAGCTCTTAGGTAACTCACTCACTACTTGGATCAAACCTTTTTCACCTAGTGGTAACTCATCAAATGTAATTGGATCACGGATCAGCACATCTGCATAGCTCGGTGCATGCAAATATCCATGTGTACACTCGACAAAGATAGAACCTACTTGTTCCACCATGCCATAATAATTATGCACATGACGAATCCCGAGCCTCTCAGAAAGTAGACGATTAAACGTTTGCGTGTCAACCGCTTCATCCGCCAACTTCTTCCACCCTCCACCATGAATTAACACACTATCCCCAAAATCCAATTGGACATTACGCGCCACAGCTTCTTTATAAACATACTGCCATATCATAAATGTAAACCCAAATAACAATATTCTTTGCCCTTCATACTCTTTCAAATACGCCTGCAAGCCTTCCAGATCAAGCGACATATCATCATGCAATGCATAAAAATGTTTGCGTCCAAAATTAGAAAACCCTAGAATTCCCGCACCACGCGCACTAAAAGACTTTCGATCTTTCAATACCGACTTCGTATCCAAAATAATCATTGGCAACCGCTTACTACCTAAAATGGGCTTCATCACATCGACGAGTGTCTTCGTCTGAGCCACAGCGGTTTCTCGATCCAAATAAATCTTCGACACTTGCTGTCCAGTAGTCCCACTTGAAGTCAGCACTTTTACAACTTCGTCATGAGCAACAGATTTCAAATCCATCAACTTAAATAACTGCACCGGCAAATAAGGTACAGCACCGATCGTCTCCGCTTCAACGATCGCACCACTCTTCTGAAGCATCGCCCGGTACTCGGGACACTTCTCCATATGCCACTTCGTCAGCTCGTTCAACTTCCCTGTCAACATACGCTCTTTTTCTTGTTGTGCCAGATGAAAAGGAACAATCATACGGACGTCTCCTTTATAGCTACGTAATTTATTTTCCCATTCGGCAGACGCGGGATATCTTGGGCTTTTACTTTATATGCCGTTCTGTGCAATTTATACAGTGTTGCTACCGCTTGCTTCACTGGCTCCACAGCCGACTCTTCTTCTACTAGTATAACTAGTTTATCGTCATTCCCTACACAAGCTACAGCGATATGGAACTCTTTCTCCAACGTACGCTCAATTTCATCCAAATTCAGACGCAGGCCAAATAATTTAATGAAACGCTTCAGGCGCCCCGTAATCGTAAAATACCCTTCGTCATCCATAACCGCGGTGTCGCCCGTGTGAAGGACACCATGCATCTCATCAGCATTAGCTAAATCTGCAAGACATTCAGCGTATCCCATCATGACATTGGGACCATAGTAAATGAGTTCACCTGTCTCGGCATCAATCGACAATTCGCCCCCTG
This sequence comes from Sporosarcina sp. PTS2304, assembly GCF_003351785.1. Lineage (GTDB taxonomy): Bacteria > Bacillota > Bacilli > Bacillales_A > Planococcaceae > Sporosarcina. The sequence goes on along the minus strand of NZ_CP031230.1, from coordinate 300,223 downwards.
GAACGGCAATACCGATCGAACCTGGCTTGTCGAGCACCCGATCGTGCGGAATATAGGAAATGCGCGGCGCAGCTTCTGTCTGCCCATACATGACAAAAAATCGTTTGTCATGCTTTTTCGCATAATCTGCGAACAGCTCCACCAATTTTACTGGCAAACGTCCGCCTGCTTCTGTCAATGTCCGCAAGTGAGGGAGATCCATCGTAAGGAAACCAATCCGCTGAAGCATTTGATACGTAAACGGTACACCTGCAAGGGACGTCGCTTTCTGTTCATTCACTAATGACCAAAACGACTGTGCCATCACACTCTCATCTGTCAGTACAATGGAAGCACTGGCAAGGAAATGGCTGTTGACGATCGACAAACCGTACGAATAGGAAAGAGGCAAATTCATCACCGCACGCTCACTCGCATCGATTGATAAATACGTAATGATCGACTCAGCATTCGCTTTCAGATTCCGATATGACAGCCTCACAAACTTCTGACTACCCGTCGTTCCTGACGTGCTCAACAACACGGCTAACTCCTTATGAATTACTTGAGAAATATCTTGCGCACGTACCAACTTGTCCTTTTGCCATGCATAGCCTTCAAAAGCGTCCAGCCCGACAATCCACTTCGGCTTATAAGTGTCTAGGAGATCAGCCAAAAGATCGCGATTCATGTCATTTGAAAGAAGCATCGTCGCATGACCACTATTTACTGCGCTCACATAAGCCCCGAGCACTTCTATTGTATTCTCGCACAAAATTACGATCAATTCTTTAGACGGACTGTCAAACTCCATACATGGAATATCACAATAACGATACGTCCGGTTTTTCGTGACCACTGCAATACGCTCACTAGTAAGCGAAAAGAAAGACATCATCCATTCCCCTTTCTAAGACAAAAAGACATGGTCAAATCACCATGCCTCCATCCACTCCAATAATTTGACCCGTTACGTATGAAGCATCATCCGATAACAAAAACGCGATAACATTCGCCACTTCACGCGCTTGTCCGAACCGTTGCATCTTAATAGTCGAAAGCACGCCTTCCTTACGAGTCCCTTCATAATGCGCGGTCAAATCCGTTTCGATAAACCCAGGTGCTACAGCATTTACACGAATTCCCCTAGCCGCCCACTCTTTCGCCGCAGACTTCGTAAAGCCGACAACCGCTGCCTTGCTCGCTGCATACGCCGCGCTACCTTCTGCGCCATGTAGCCCGATAACTGAACTGACATTGACAATCGAACTGGAGTCATTTTTCATCATTAGCTTCGACGCATACTGCATCTGAACGAGCGCAGACGTCACATTGACAGTCATCATCTCCTGAACAGACGCAGTCTTCAGCATACCAAGCAAACCTTCTTGCATGATGCCTGCATTGTTCACCAAACCGTCCAAGCGCCCGAATTCTTTCTTAATCGCTACAATTGCCTGCTTCATATTTAACTCATCAGTCACATCATAAAGCACTGTAAACGGCTTGTATCCTATCGCCTCCACAGCAGCAACTGTTTCAGCTAGCCCTTCAGCAGTACGTCCATGCAGCACAACTTGCGCCCCACGCTCCGCAAGCACAACAGCCGTAGCTTGCCCAATTCCGCGAGTCGCACCGGTCACTAAAATGACCTTCCCCTTTAACATAGCAGTCACCTACTCAAATGAAATATCATACTTCGACAAAATCTCTTTCGCTTTCGCAAACGAACTCATATCGAGCACATCATCCGTATCTAGCATAATATCAAACACATCATCAATCTCCGTGACTAACGCCATATGCGCAATCGAATCCCATTCAGGTATGGAATTGAATGTGAGATCGTCTACTACGATAGATGGGTCGATATTCAAACTTTCTGCGAAAACTTGTTTTAGTTTTTTTGTGTTCATGGTGATCCTCCTACTGTTCTAATAGCCATATAAAAAGTACTTATTATGTACTTAAAAGTGTGCTTTAGCTGTCTTGCTTTCTATTCTTTCTAGATTTATTTTTAACAAGTCTATAATGTAATCTAATTTATCTATAACTCCAAATCTTTTTACACTAAAATGAGGTTCGTCACAATTACCGTGAAAATGATAGACTGGTTTATAATTAAGGTATTCGGGATCAGTATTAACTCTAAACATAAAGTCACTTTCTTTATCGAATCTAAAGAAATAGAACTCTTCTTTATCTGAATTACATCGACCATAATGAAAACTGGAATATAGAAGAAACATTTTCATGCTTTTAATATGATGAGCAAAAGTAAAGTCAATTTGCAAGTATGACTGATCTTCAAGTATAATACCACTTGGCTTTTCTGTGTGTGAATAAGGATAACAAGTTTGAAGACTCCCCAACTTATAATAATCGACTTCGCTACTTGTTGGATTCATATGCATAAACACAGGAAAGTTATCTTCAATCACATGAAAAAGCGATGCACTTTCTGGATAGCGTATATACTCTAAAGAAGCGCCCTCCAATGCACCGCCAACCTGTTCTTCTATTTCTTGCGCCAACTCATAGAACCCTTTATATTCATTTTCGGAATAAGCTTGTAATAATTCAATATAAGGATAAGAATGTGAAATCCGATCACTTTCTAAAGCTGATTTTACTTGAATTGACAAAATTAAACCTCCAACTCTGGAAGCACGCCATTTCTTTTTAACTGCCGTGCAATATTGTACCATGTTCTTTCTTCAACACTGCCTTCATATTCTTTTGCTCTCATGAAGCTAATATGTTCTTGAGTAGAGCGATTATACACTTTCTCCATTTTCAGGATATAGGCTAATTGTTCTTCATTCGTTGATAATATTTTCAGTGGATTTCTTTTACTAGCATTCATCATTTCATTGTAGTTTGCCAATAGTTCATTTGGTAAAGTACTCGAATAATCCTTATCCAAGCTATCCCTCTTTTCTATATTGTTCAATATATTAAAGACAGACTTCTCTATTGGATCTCTTTCTAAACCCTCCACAAGAAAATAATTACTTTCTGTATTTAAATAATCCTCCAAATGCAAAAAAGAAGAAATTAACCCTGCATGCTCTATCTTATGATCAACTTCAATTCCTGATTCATTTGCATATTGGTCTTCATAACTAGGCATAGTAACCATGTCAATCACTCCCTCATATTATAAAAGCGGATATAAAATTTCCAATTTCTTTATAAACTCTTCATACGCACCCTTACAATTTTGCTCGATTTTTTGAATATTACTATTCACTAACGTATTAACCATTACTTTAGTAAATTTCTTCTTTTTGTTTAAAGATAAGCGATACATAAAATTATCAGATTCAATATCTATACCTAGCATTCTCACTTTATAACAACTAGGAAAATTATCGCCAAATGATTGGTTATACGTTTCTTCATTAGATGTTTCATGTAATATTCCGTTAAATGATATCAACTCTAATCGAAAATACTCTTTTATATTTTCATCAAAGACATTTAAAATCTCTAAATTACTATTCAACACATCTAATTGACGCATTCTAAATTGAATACTTTTATCACTAATAATCATATAAAAATTGTTTTCCATTTTAATAATAGCTAACTTATTCATTTCTGAAACTTGTGTTTCAAGTTTATTAAATGGAATATTAGAAATAATGCGATCTATTTCCTTATTCTCAAAGAAATTAAATTTATGACTAATTGTTATTTTTACTTCTTTAAGTTCCATAGACCAACCCGCCTTTGTATGTAGCATTATTATATTTACTAGCGACTTTAAAATTCATCAGAAAATCTATTTATCACGTTTGCTCTACTACTAGTATACTAAAATGTATAAGGTTAAACTAGACTATTCTAACTATTGTGTACCCTAAATTAAGCAATGGGAATCCAATCAAAAATAAATTCTCCTTAATTTTTCTGTATTCTTACAAGTTTCTTCTCATTTAAACTCTGCACATTGTGAAATCGTTTCTTGCCAGTCTTCCGTCACTCTCACAATATCCTCTTCCACAAGCGGTGCTCCAATCTGCACCTCAATAAACTCCGTCTCGGTCTCAGCATACAGCGCATGCCTCGCACCGGCTGGAATTTGCAACACATCACCTGCATGGACTAATCTCTGCACACCATCTAACACAAAAATTGCTAATCCCGAAATAATCGTCCATGTTTCCTCTCGATGATTATGATATTGATAGCTCAAGTTTTTGCCTTGATGAACACATAAACGCTTCGTCAAAATTTCACGGTTCTCTTTTTTCGTCACATCTAGCACACGATACCAACCCCATCGTCGCTCTTCATACATCGGTCGTGAAAATAATCCATCAAGCAACATATCTTTCATACGCGAACTAGCTGGCTTGTCCGTCACTAAAATCCCATCTGCACTTACCGCAACTACTGCATTTGAAACACCAAGCACTTTCACTGGCAACACCAGCTCATTGACGATATGTGTATTAACACAATCATCACTTACCGCACCATTGCCGACAATTTCGCTTGACATCTCTTCCGTCAACGTATTCCATGTCCCTAAATCTTTCCAGTACCCATCATACGTTAATGCCACAATCTTAGACAGCTTCTCCACAACTTCATAGTCAAAACTATTTTTAGGTAATGAAGAGAACTTCTCCAGCAATACATCATATTCAACAGAAAAACCTTTTTCCACAAGTAAATTAAGTATTAAAGACAAAGGAAAAGCAAATACCCCGCTATTCCAATAGGCTCCTTCTTGCTCAATTAACTCTTCAGCAGCTTCTTCCGTTGGCTTCTCCACAAAACGACCGACTTCCATATACTCTGCATTACGCTTTGGCAGCAAATACCCGTATTTCGAAGAAGGGTACGTTGGCTTCACACCAAGTAAGCCCATCTCTGCTCCAGTCTCCACCACAAGCTCTCCTAACTCGCTCACTCGTTCATAAAATACTGGATCCACAAATGAATCGACCGACACAACACTAACTACTTCATCACGTGCAATTCCTAGCTTCGAGTACAAATAGACACACGCAAGCGCAATCGCTGGAAACGTATCTCGTCGCTCTGGTTCCACTACAATCGGAATCGAACCAATTTGACTACGCAGCATATCTGTTTGTGCCGCATTCGTAGCGACAATCATATCTTCTTTAGAAACGACCGAAGCCAACTGTCGAAACACACGTTGCAACATCGATTCAAATTCGTCTGTTTCTTCATTTTTCAACACTTTTAAAAACTGCTTCGCACGCGAGTCATTCGACAATGGCCATAGACGTGTTCCGGAACCACCGGATAGCAGAATTAGTTTCATTAGATTCACCTCAACTCTTTAATCTGTACTATACGAAAGCAATACTGGTCGTAGTTCACGCATGGTAAAACGATAGTGTGACAGCTCACTTTCACAGTTTTCAATTAGCTGCGCATTATATTGCGCATCAAGATAATTAGGATACAACTGTAATGCTCGGAGAAGCGCTTCTTTAGCTTTTTCTTGCAAACCATTCACACTATATAAAACACCTGCATTATTTAATGACGAACCATGTTCAGGATTAATTGTTAATATGTCTTCATATAACTCTAACGCTTTGCCATACTCCTTATGTTCGACGTGACAAATTGAACGTAAGAAACTGTACGTTATATAGTATGTAGATGTCTTTTCAACTACTAATTCATTTAATAATTCCAAACACTCGCTCCACTCTTTATAACGAAGTAAAAAGTCAGCATAATCTAGTATATTTTCTAGTGGTGAGTAATCTCTACTAAATAATTTCTCTTTAATTATTTCTAGTCCGTATTGATTTAAAATAACTTTCTCTGCTTCATGGGAAGTACCCATACTAGAAGTGATATTACTACTATGTCTTCGTATAAATGAAAGGGGTTCATCTATATATTCAATTATATGATTATTCCCGAGTAAGCGTGTCCATAAATCAACATCTTCTACATATTTAATAGATGTATTAAAACCATTCATTTCTATAATAGCTGACTTTTTTACTAATACACCTGATGGGGATATGATAGTATTTCTTTTAATTATATTGCAAAATCCCTCATTACCAGTAAATTTTTCACCCCGTAAAACAGTAGAAATAATAGTAGACTGTTCATCTATTTGCTGATAAGCCGAATAAACCGCAGATATTTCGTTATGTTTTCCGGACTTTCTTATTTCTTTAATATATATTTCTATTAATCTTGAAGAACATTCATCATCCGCATCCATAAATAGTAACCACTCACTATTAGACTTTGAAATTCCAATATTCCTAGCAGCAGAAGCACCTTTATTATCTTGTTTAATTATTTTTAAAGCTTTATGATCTTTCATTAATTCTTTTACAATTTCATATGTACTATCTGTACTACCATCATCAATTACTATTATTTCTTTAACGGGATATGTTTGATTTTTAATACTCGCAATCGCTAATTCAATAAAATCTTCTGCATTATAAGCAGGCATAACTACTGTCACATCATATCTAATGATACAAATCTCCCCATTCTTCATAGAACACTAAACAAATTAACCGCCTTTCTTCACAGAATCATTTACTATACGGATAGATAAAGTGGAGACCTTCTTTAATGTGTAAATCTTTTAAGTGAATAGCAATCGTTTCGTATGCATGGTACGGTGAAATAAGTAACTTCATACTTTCACGTTTAACAATTTCTTCTGGTGAATATACAGGGTACCCAGAGACAACAGTTCCTTGTTTATTCTTATCACTATCTATAAATCCTTTAAAGCTAGGCTTAAATTCACTTAATGCATGCAAAACACTTCGTCCTGCTTCACCTGCTCCCCAAATCCAGAAATCCTGATTACTATCGGAAGTAATAAACTCCCTACACGTATTCAAATTTACTTTATCGTAAAAGTACGTACTCTCTAGGAATAGTTCCTCAGAGTAATAGATTGGTTTCTTATTTCTAACCTTAGTAACTTCATTAAAGAACGAATACAGTTCTTCGGTGTATTGTTTATGTACAGCTGGATCTCCGATACTCCCCCAAGCATTCTTTCCATGACGACGATAATATGCTAACGGACTAAAAATAGTAGCGATTTTTGTGTCTAAGGCTGCTAATAGCATTAATCGAGTATCTGAGAAAAGCTTAGTTCTTTCATCTTCTACTAACGGAAGAACATTTTTTAAAAAGCTTCTTCTAAAAGAAAGCCCACTCGTTATGGAAAAGTGATGAAATAAATTTTTTGTAGCATAAATCGATTCAATTGGGTTTTCATTATATTTTAGGATTGGTTCAATTACTCCAGTAGGCTTTCCTTCAGCATCAACAGTCTTCAGAGGATGTTGAATCGCTTCAATTGTAGAATCTTTTGTAAATATACAAACGACTTCCTCTATTTTATTATTCATAAAGAAATCATCGCTATCTAACAGTAAAATTACATCTCCTGTTGATAATTCAAAAGCTTTATTTATTGCATTCATTTGATTTATATTCGGCGTCTTCCCATGATTTTCATGAGCTATTATTTGAATTTGTTCTTTATATTCTTCCATTATACTGATTGATTCATCTGTAGAACCATCATCATAAACAATCATTTCGACATCAGGATACGTTTGGTCAATAACAGATTCAATACAGACTTTTAAAAATCGGCCGTAATTATAATTATTAATTAATACAGAAGCTTTCATAGAAACACCACTTTTATAGTAATATTATTGTTGTTTTTTTAAAAAATGAACTATAAATGATTCACTTTTTCCGGAGCCATATACTACCACCATTAGAAATACCGTCTATTTCCTCGACAAATAAATCTTTATGATTCTCTTCTAAATAGTGATTCCATAATTCAATTTCGAACATATCATTGTATTGTAAAAATGCTCGGAGTATATAAGCTTCATTCCAAAAACGCCCTTCATACACCCACTTTTCTGGATATTCGAACGGATAGAAAATATCATGAATATGAACTTTCACTCCTTTTTTTAGCATTGGTAATATTTCAAATAAAATATAATTTACATCACTACCAATTTTGCTGACATGTGAACTATCTATAAATAAAATATCGTCTTTTTCCAGTGCAGAAAAAATATTTTTATCTACATCTTGAATTTTCTGTTCATGAATTATTACATTTTTATAATCTTTAGAATCTAGTAGCGACTTTAATCTTTCTGGATACGGTTCTATAAAGGTTAGTGCTAAATCGTCTATATTAAAAAGTTCTTTCACATCTAACATTAGCGCAGATGTAAATCCAGATCCTATTTCAATAATCCGAGTAGGCTTATCAAACAAAATCATCGAATAAAGAACTGTTGCATCTAATAAATCAAAATAATTATTATTTAAATAAAAACGAGTAAACTGTTTACTAGAATAATTCTTTTGAAAGTCTACTATATATGGACCAAGTTGTTTAAATAACTGAATTTGCTTAGCACTATTTAATTGTATTTCATTGAGATTTGTAGGCAGGTTTTCAAAATAGTGATTTTGTTTAATTTCAGCTACATCAGGGATTGGAGAATAAAAATGGCCTGGTTGAAAATATTGGTTTTTCCCAAACAAGCTATTAAATTGATTGATTGATTGAAAATCTTCACCTTCTGCATATCCCATCTCCGTCAGTTGTGAAGAGATTTCTATCCAATACATTGAGGTAACGAGTATAAATAGTTTTTCATTCTTTATTGAATCTAACGCAACTGGCTGGGTAATTCTTCTGTCACAAAAGTCTGTCCCCCATCTTGTCGGGTCATTATCCCAAAATGCGTCTACAGGCAGAAATGGATATGCATCTAAAAGATTGATTGCTGCTTCTCCAGCTCCGAAAAGAACTATTTTGTTATTTTTAAGAGAAGAAATAAATTCCCTTTTATCCATTCATATTCCTCTTTTCTTATTGAATCGTAATATTTTAGTAAATATTTTTCACATTACTTACCTTTTCCTATAAAATTATTGCATAGCTTTACGATTATTTTACGAATAATAGATTCAATCACTAATAATACAATTAAAAGCACGCTACTTTTCCATAAGTATGAATATTCTTTTTGCCATTAACGAACTTGATAGTAATGTTCGTTTTCCACAAAACTCATTGCATTTAATTGTTCACTAATTTCTTTAAAATACATACTACATACAAGAATTGTTAGTTTGCTTTTTAGTTCATTTTGTAGTACTGTAGGCGATTTAATACAATAATTATTAAATTTTTCTGTATACCTTTGTGGATTGTTATCGATTACATAAGCAATATCAGCATCAGTGTATTCTATAAAAGACTTTGCCAATTCACCGGCACCAAAAACCACATTTTTAGTTTTAAGCATTCTTTTTTTCAAACTAGGTGCTAAAAAATCAGGTCTACCAAATACAGTTTTATTACTATACTCTATATACTTACTCTTCAATGGATGTTTTGAGTGTATATGCCAAGGTTTAGTGTCGCTTGTATAATGGATGATAAAAGGATTTAAGAGATTACTTTCATTCATATCGTCAAAATGCCTTTTTTGCGCATTCCATCTATAATCTAATTCAAACCATTCACCTTGTACTACACCGTTAATGGCATCTTGATCCCAGAATTTCAAAAGATTATTATTTTCTTTAATATAATCAATAATCTTTTCTGTTAAATTATTTTCATTCCACTTAGTAATATCTATTAAAAGAACACCAGCATTAAAATATCTTTTATTTTTAATATCAAGTTCTGTTACTCTTTCGGAACCATAAGGATCTGAAACAGCCGCTAATGTTGCACCTTTTATATCAATCACACTCATGTCATTAATATCTTTTGTAACAATCAAATCACAATCTAAGTATATAGCTCTTTCAACAGTCTTAGGTAATATTGTTGGAGCCACTATTCGAAAATAGGATGTATGATTAATATGATGGCTTACATAAAAATCAGTAAATAATGACTTGTTTATAGTTAAAAAATCAATAGCTGCATTATATTTAGTAGATATATCATCTAATATTTTACGGTTAGTTACACTAACACCAGCATCTAATAAAAAAAAGTGTATTTTATCGGGCGTTCTTGTATTTTCTAAAACAGATGTCATCATCACTGCAGCGTGTGGAATATATCCATCATCACTGGCAAGTATTATATTTATACAGTCATTCATAACCTTATCTCCCTTATATAAAACCTGGAAATATACCCTTAAGGATATTAAAGCACAACGTAGTAGTCAATTAACGGTTTATAATTTTGTTCTTTAAGTGTTTTAATGATTTCATTTTGTCCATACGATGAAGCTACGCAAATTTTATACCCTTTAAAATTTCTAGGTTGTTCTATAGCTATCCCTTCAATACTTTTCCCCGCTTTAGTTTTGTCAGAATCAAAGAAAATAGATGGCTTTATCCCATAAATTTGATGAATATAATTTAAAGTATCTTTCCCATTTTTTCCTGCTCCCCATATGATAAGCGGTCTTTTATCATTAATTAAAAAACTATTTCTTTCTACAGATTTTATATTCAACTTAATATCATCTATTTTATCCCAATTTGAAGATGTTGTTGATACTCCAGATATTCTTACTTTGACAAGAATTTCATTTATTTTATAAAATTTCATACCAGCTTTGTTCATTTCATAATATAGTAAATAATCTTCACCTTGTTTTAAATCACAAGAATATCCTACTGATAACACACTATCTTTTCTCGCCATCATAGCACTATTTATAATGATACAATTCCAATATAATTCTTCTGATATTTCATCAACAGATAAGTATTGATTAACATACTTTTCATGTACTTCTTCATAAAATTTATATCTAGCTGATTCACTAACGCTTTTATTGTCGGGAAAGTATTGAACAAATGTATCTATCAAATCAATAGTCGGATTGTCATTTAAAAAACTAATTTGTTTTTCAAATCTTGTTGGCATACTTAAATCATCTACATCTACTTTAGCTATGTATTCACCTCTAGCTAAAGATAAAGCATAATGACTTGCAAAACCCACACCTCTATTAGAATCTAAACGAAATAGCTTGATTCGTTTATCGTTATACTTTTTTAATTTCTCCCAAGTACTATCAGTCGAACCATCATCAATAATTATCCACTCAAAATCTTTAAATGTTTGTGAAATTATACTTTCAAACATTTCATCAATGAAATCTTCACCATTAAATATCGTGGTTAATACGCTTAACTTAATCATCAATAAACTCCTCAGCTTCAAAACTTTAGTGCAACTACTTTAATCTTTAATATTGTAAGATTTATATACTCCCGATTTACAAGGCTTGCTTACATAGTTGACAGCTTTCTATCAAAAGACTATTAACTGAGTCAATAGTTGTAGACTTTATTATATTGTAATTATTTGAAGCAACCTCTGATAAATTATCTATAATTATTTCCAGTACTTTAAAATAATAATGTTTCGATAAATTTCAACAAATTAAAACAGATTCATTGACTGATAATTTCACGCCAACTTAAACAAGGTATTTTCCTATTTTCCCCTAAGAGTAATGCTAGTTGCGCATCAATGTCCTTGTCATGATTACCCTGGAAACCATATAGCACCAAATCCACTGAATTTAAATTTTCAATAAGCCATTTTGGTGAGAAAACTTCGCTATTATTCATTACAATTCCTTGTCTGTTAATATCGTTATCTAAATATCCAACAACTTTAATGTCATATGCTTGGAGATCAGTAGCTATCAATACTGCCATTTCACCACTTCCAAAAATCGCAACTGAATTTACTTGTTTAGACTTTAATATAGCACCTATGGATTTCTTATGATGTATAATCATTTCCACCCATTTCATCAAGTAATATTCATTATTATGTAAAGCTGGTGGACCGTAATTTATTTCATTGCCTGGAAAGTGTTGATGTAGTATTTGGTTTGTTTCACTTTTAGTTATATGCATAGTATCTATATGACTAGATAAACCTCCTAGCCGAAAGTTTGTTAAAACTCGTTCAATATGTAGAATATCTTCTTCATAATTCAAGAAAAGTTTGGATATCAAATCAAAATCAGCAGCAATTCTATACTGTAAATCAAATCCACCATACTCTTTTATAACATTTCTTTTCAATAATGTTGCCGGATGGGGTGGCATAAAACCTTTTTTCATTTCATCAATACTTATTTCACGACTATACCTGTCAACAAACCCTGTTTCTTCGTTAAGTATAAAAATATCACCGTAAATTCCGATCGGATACTCGTGACTTACGATAAAATCACTACATTTCTCCATAACATCCGTTTTATAAAAATAATCATCCGAATTTAAAAATATAATATACTCACCAGTAGCAAGCTCTACCCCCTTATTAAACGCATCATACACGCCACGATCCTTCTCAGAAACCACTACATCTATCCGATCGCGATACTTCTCAACAATGTCCATCGTTCCATCCGTAGAAGCACCATCGACAATAATATATTCAATATTTTCATACGTTTGACTTAACACACTTTGAATCGTTTGCTCGATTGTATCTTCGCTATTATAACAAGCCGTAATAATAGTGATTTTCGGTCCAGCCAGTTTCATTTCCCCACCTCATTTTTCACATACCACGCATATGTATCACGTAAGCCGTCTTCAAAATCAATTCCATAGCGCCAACCCAAACTAGCAAGCTTACTAACATCTGTCAGCTTCCGTGGCGTTCCATCTGGCTTTGTCGTATCAAAAACCAGTTCGCCTTCATATCCAACTACCTCACATAACTTTTCAGCAAGCGCTTTAATTGTAATTTCAAGACCTGTACCGATATTAACGAATTCGCCAAGATCTTCGGCTTCATAACGGCTCATCAAATACACACAAGCAGCCGCTAAATCATCAATATGTAAAAATTCACGTAAAGGAGATCCTGTGCCTAAAATCGTTACAGTTGGTTCTTCTTGTACTTTTGCTTTGTGAATTTTACGCATTAATGCTGGTAATACATGAGACGTTTGCAAATCAAAATTATCATTCGGTCCGTATAAGTTCGTCGGCATGACACTCATGAAATTCGTTCCATATTGTTTGTTATAGGCTGCACATAATTTAATCCCAGCGATTTTCGCAAGTGCATATGGCTCATTCGTTGGCTCGAGTTCACCAGTGAGTAAGTATGATTCTTTCAGTGGCTGTGGAGCTAATTTTGGATAGATGCACGTACTGCCTAAAAACAGTAGCTTCTGCACACCGTAACGTCTTGCAGCATCGATTACATTCGATTGAATCATTAAATTATCATATAAAAAATCACCAGGATACGTAGCATTCGCTAAAATACCTCCCACTTTAGCTGCGGCTAGAAATACAACCTCTGGAAGTTCTTTTTTAAAGAAATCATTTACTTCTTGTTGCGACCTTAAATCGAGTTCGCTACTCGTTCGTGTAAGTAAATTCGTATAGCCGTCTGTATGTAATTTACGAAGAATTGCTGAACCTACGAGGCCACGATGACCTGCTACATATATGTTCGATTTCTTTTCCATTGTACACACCTTTTTCTACAGTTCTCTACTTTATATCGGCCAAAATAAAAAGAACTGAATAGGTCAGTTCTTTTACTAGAAAAACACTTCCTAAATTTATAGACAAGTAACAAATATCTTTCTAATCACTTCGCTAGAATCTACCTAAATAAATTCATCAGTATAATCTTCTAATTTCTTCACACAGTCAAACTCTATTATATCTCTACTAAATTTAATTTTAGCGTATGGATAAGGCGGAAAATACATTGCTCTAATAAACCTAGAAGCAAAATCATAAGTACATGTTTTAGCTTCAATCATACCATCGAATGGTAAATCTCTTGAATAGTACGAACCATCGTGTTTACTTTGTAAATACCCTTGGTAGTTTTTTTTAACTAGACCGAAAGCCAAATTAAAATTCTGCACGAATCGAGTGATTAATTTATGATATAAAGAATAGGCGGTATCATCCTTATTTATTGCAACTTTCTCTTGCAATATTATTCGTCCAGTGTCAACTCCATTATCAATATAATGAAAAGTTATGCCTGTTTCTACTTCGCCATTTAATAGTGCCCACACACTTGAAAAGCAACCTTTATATTTAGGCAATAAAGAGGGATGTAGATTAAATGCTTTATAATTTACTATTTGTAAAATTTCTGCACTGATTATATTTCTATAGTAGACTGATATCAATAAATTTGGATTAAAATCTTTCACTTCACAAATAGAACGATTTATATTATTATATGAAAAGCTAATATTTAGGCTTTTTATTAGATTAATGAACTCCATATTATCTTTTGTATCATATGTATATACAAAGAGATTACTTTTATTCACTTCATCATTCCGCAAGAGTTCAAGTAAACATTCTTTTCCTGCTCTACCAAAACCACAAAATACTATTCTCACTAGATATTCTCCATTCTATTTATTGAACATATTAGACATTGAATTTACGAATGATAAGCTTAGTGTTTCCTGAAATACACTTAACACATTATTTTAAATACAACAACATAATTCTATGTTGTACTATAGAGTATTAAACAGTTTTTGGTGAAAATCTAACAATCTTTATTTAAAGAAAATCTATTGGATAATCATATCCTCATCCACCATCATCTTCACCATCTCTTCAAAGCTCGTCTTACGTTTCCACCCCAACTTCTCTATAGCTTTAGCTGGATTCCCTAATAGTAAATCCACTTCGGTCGGTCGGAAAAACGCTGGATTAACCGCTACAATAACTCGTCCTGTTGCAATATCAATACCCTTTTCATCTATACCAGTGCCCTGCCACTCGATGTTCACATCAACTTCCGCAAAAGCCTTTTCTACAAATTCCCGAACAGTCCGCGTCTCTCCTGTCGCAATGACGTAGTCTTCAGGTTCGTCTTGTTGAAGCATCAACCACATCGCTTCTACATAATCCCCTGCATACCCCCAGTCACGCTTAGAGTCTAAATTCCCCAAATACAAACAGTCTTGCAATCCTTTTTTTATACGCGCTGCAGCAATCGTAATTTTCCGCGTAACAAATGTCTCACCACGTAAAGGAGATTCATGATTGAATAAGATCCCATTACACGCATACAGACCATATGCTTCACGGTAATTTACTGTTATCCAGTACGCATACATCTTTGCTACCGCATAAGGACTACGCGGATAAAATGGCGTTGTTTCGCTCTGAGGTGTTTCTTGTACTTTGCCATACAGCTCACTCGTTGAGGCTTGATAGATCTTTGTCTTTTTCTCTAAACCAAGGATTCGAATTGCTTCAAGTAGACGAAGTGTACCAATTCCATCCGCATTCGCTGTATATTCAGGCGTTTCAAATGATACATGTACATGACTTTGTGCTGCTAAATTATACACTTCATCCGGTTGGATTTCTGATAATAATCGAATCACGTTTGAAGAATCCGTCATATCACCATGATGCAATGTCAACCGTTCATGATCTATGATTTCTTCAATTCGATCAAACTTTTCTATCGAAGAACGACGAATTAACCCGTGAACTTCATAACCTTTTTTTAATAACAGACGGGATAGATACGCTCCGTCTTGTCCGGTGATACCAGTGATTAGTGCTGATTTCATAAATGCTTCATCTACCTTTTAAATTTTTCAAAAAAAAGTTTAGGGTTATTAAAATACTCATTAGACTGCTCAATTTCTTCTACTTCCCAATTCCACCACTGAACACGTTCTAATACTTCAATCTCTTCTGGATTAAAGCGATACTTTATTATTTTTGCAGGGACTCCTACTACAATTGCATATGCTGGAATATCTTTTGTTACAACTGCACCAGCTCCAATCACTGCCCCATTATGAATAGTTACACCTGGTAGAATAATTGCATTTGCTCCTATCCATACATCATTTTTTATATATATACCTTCATTATTTTCATGATCAAAAATATTAAGAACTTTTTCTTTTCCATAGATTCCAGGTATACCCTCATATCCAAGAATTTCTTCTTCCGGCGTATAAAGTATTGGATGTGTAGTTATTAAGTTTGTTGGATGATTAACTTCTCCTATTTTCACAGATGAATTAATAGAACAAAATGCTCCAATTTCTCTTAACAAAGATCCATTAAAACAATGATTTGCATATCCATAAGTATATTTACCCACAGGAATGCCATTTACAAAACGATTTGTAGTAGTTGTTTCATCTATATTTGTTATTAAAAAAGGAACTACTATAAAATCTTTTTTGTGTACATATCCAAATTCTTTTAACTGTTGCGAAATTTCTTTATGAAAACTACTTGCAATTAGGATATATAATTCTTCACTAGAATATTCTTTACTTAATACATTAGCATCGTATACTTCTTTACCGTAAAATATTCTTGGTTTATTATTTTTTATATTTTCAACAAAAAATTCTACTTGTTGTAAAAGTGTGCCTAATTGAATAACTGTTTTTATCGCAGCATCACCTGTACCAAAAATAACTAACCTTCTAGTTTCCGCACATTCTACAATGTTTTTGTGAAGTTCAAATTGTGATTTTAGTATATTCACATAAATCAACTCTCTTTCATTTATTAAAAATCGAGTTATAATCTATTCTTTCGAAATTCTCTAAAAGCCCACCTTCAGTTGCATTATATATTTTTATATCATTACTTATTGCGTATTCATTCAACTTGTTGTATTCATAAAGTTGTCTATCTATCGTACGTCGCAGTCCCTCATACCCTAAACTTTTAAAAATATTCATTGAATGTTTCATATCTTTTTCCGACTTATTATAGTGATGTCCTACATACGTTGTTTCTATATCTTTTTCACTAAAATCCCACCAACTATGATCACAACCAATAATATATATTTCTTTAAAACCTAAGTGCATTGCCAACATTAGAGAGGGACTCAAGACGTTTTGAGAGTAAGGTGGAACCCTTCTTGTAAAATCAATAAGATCAACTATTTTCTCGTCTTCTGTATATACTGAACGATCTATATCCATATAGTAAAAATTAACTTTGTCAGAGACAACAGGACGATTTAAATTGCTAATATTGACTATACTTTCCTGTGGCATAAACAAAGTTGTATTTTTCAATCTTTCATCTAGCGTTTCTAATATTGGTATTAATAACATATCACGCGTTTCCTCTTTATCCCAATATGCAGGATCAGCTAGCATCCAATATTTTGAATTTAGTTTTACTAGTTCTTCATTTTTTTGAAAATTGTTCATCATAATTGTTTCTTCATCTTTTAAATAGGAAAGGTCTTGATTATTCAATGACGGTCCATTTCCTACTACAAAGCATCTTTCACCTTGATATTTATCTTTTAACTTATTATTTTTATTAAGTAAGTTTTGTTGTACTATTAAAAAGTCAAAAGTTTTATAATCCAATATATTATTTGTTATTTCTAATTTCTCAAGATCAGATACTATTTCATCTACAAAAGAACTAGTAATAATTATTGTTTCGTTAGAACAAATCATTTCTTTCAATTTAGATGTATGGAAAATTTGAACGCCATTGATAGATTTCCCCTCCTTACTTTTATCACTATCAAATATCAATCTTGGCTGTTGTCCACTTATTGTATGCCATTTTTCAATAATTCTTTCCGCAAGACTAGCTGCGCCTAAACAGACATAATATTTAAAAACTCTCATCATTTTATCTCCAATCGGTAATATACAATAGATATCCAAAATCATGCATATGAAATTATTCTAAAAACTTAGTAGCTACTATCGCATTTTGCGGCAATAGACATGGAATGTTATTAACAATCGGATATAAAAGCATGCTTTCTGGGGAGTAGTAAGCAGTATCACTTAATATAAAGTTTGTGTTTGTTATAGGACAACACATAGGATCGTCTATCATTTCATTACTATTCTTTTCAATAATCATAATAGCAACTGGATTTAACGGGTTATAGTTGACTTCAAATAATCGATATTCTATTATTTTGTATCCAAGTTTCTTAGCAGTTGTATGTAATTTTGTAATGTAACCATGTTCCTTCATTCTTACTTTAGCTTTTTCATCTGCCAATTCATAAGCTGGTTCTAATAAAATTAAATATTTTCTTGTAATACGAAATAATTCTTTTAGCGCTTCTTCTTCTCTACCACCATTTGGTTCTATTGCTTGGGAAGTATACACAATATCTACGGAGTTATCTTTTAGTGGAGCAGTAAATAAATCGCCCGTAAAAAGATTAACATTCTCTAACTTTAACTCTTTAATAAATTTTTGTGCATATTTAATTCTTGACCATGAAATATCAAAACCGTAAGATCTTTCGGGTTTCTTATTTAACTTTTGAATTAAAAGACCTAGTATTGTAGCTTCACCAACACCTACTTCTAAAATCGTAGAATACTCTCCAATTTTATTGATAACTTCCGACAAATAAGAAACGGTTTCATCTCGGAGATGAGGGTCGTTCTTATACCATTCTGTATAAGATCCTGCTTGAAAATCATAACTGATTAGTATATCTTCTATTGAATTATTTTTCCTATTATCAATACTTTTTAAATAGGAAATAATATTTTCGTTCTTAGAATAAATTTCACTTATAACTTTTAATAATGATAGCTTTTCCAATTTAAATCACTTCCTTTTAATTATTAGCTAACTTATGTGTAAACACTTAATAGTATCTATAGTTTTCAATATTCAATGCAACTTAAATAGTTCTAAGGTATTGAAATACGTATATAATGGAGCTAGTATAGATCTATGGACATAACTTAGTTAAGTCTCTATTCTACTAAATAGAGAGGACGTGTCCCACATGAAACAAAAACGCTACAATCAAGAATTCAAACAAACCATCGTCGATCTTTACCAATCCGGCACATCTGTCAATGACCTCCACCGCGAATATAGGGTATCTGAAGTTACTATCTATAATTGGATCAAAGCCTTGTCACCGATCAACGGAAAAGAAGGACTCACACCTGCCGAAATCGCAGAAATCCAAAAGGAAAACTTGCGCCTCAAGCAGGAGGTAGACATCCTAAAAAAGGCTATGACCATATTCGCGAAAAAGTAACAGACCAGGAGATCATTGAATTAATCGAACAGGAGCAGGAAAACCACCCTATTCAACTACTATGTCAGGTGCTCGACATGCCAAGAAGTACTTATTATCAGTCGTTCCGTAAAGTAAAATCAGCCTATGAAATCGAGAACGAGGAAATTACAGCGACCATTCTGGCTATTCATGAGAAAAGCAAGGGCCGGTACGGTGCGCCCAAAATTCATAGAGAGCTTCTGAAGAAAGGCTATATCGTCAGCTTGAAACGTGTCCAACGACTGATGAAAGAAGCGGATATCCGATCCATCATCACGCCCTGCCCCTTCAAATTCAGTGATAGAAGAACGCGAAAACTTACTTGAACAAGACTTTACAACGACAACGATTAATGAAAAATGGGCGGCGGACATTACCTATATTCATACACTACGTAACGGCTGGTGCTATTTGGCTTCAGTTTTGGATTTGCATACAAGAAAGATTGGGGGTTATTCCTTCTCTACTTCCATGACGACGGAACTTGTTCTACACGCTTTGGCCAACGCGATAGAGGTTCAGCAGCCTGAAGACGGTCTAATTTTACATACGGATCTTGGTAGCCAGTACACGAGCGAAGAATTTGGCCAAGCTATACAAGCAGCAGAAATCAAACACTCATTTAGCCGAAAAGGATGCCCGTACGACATTGCTTGTATCGAATCTTTTCATGCCACGTTAAAGAAAGAAGAAGTGTATCAAACAAACTATATCGATTTTGAAGAGGCTCGTTTATCTCTATTTCAATACATTGAGTCCTTGTACAATCGGACGCGAATTCATGGATCGATTGACTATTTAACACCACAGGAATTGGAAGACTTGTGCAGACAAGAGGTTGCATAGTCGAAGAGACCCGCATGATATACGAGTGATCTTTCCTACACATTTTTCAGAACGATATCCATGAGTTGTCCTTCCTGTATCCAGCGAAAGCGGTCAAGAGTGGTTTGTCTCTTGACGGGTTTCGCTGGATACAGGACACTTCTTGAATGGATGTTGTTCCTGACAAAGACCTAACCTTTTTGTGTCCAAGATGTTGACATAGATCCATAACTTTCTTTGATTATGTAGATTATTATTTTAGGTCGAACACCAGATAAATAAAATTAGCTCAATCGGGTACACAGTAGTTAAATCCACTAATAAAAGAGTGCTCCCGATGAGCTATACACATTACCACGAGAATGTGTTTTAATCGAAGAATATATGATCGCCAACAAGACACTAGGCTATATTGCATGACAGTTAAAGAGAAGTGAAAGTACGATTCACTATGAACTGCAACGCGCTTCTCCTTATAATTCGTTTCAAGCGCACGTAGGCTACGGCAATAAGCGTGAAAACTGTGGCTGTAAACATCAGGTTAACCTTGAAGATATTGCGCGCATTCTTGTTCATTTGAAGAAGGACTGGTCACCTGAAATGATTGTAGGTCGATATGAAAAAAGACTGGAAATCCATTCCCTATAAGCATTTCAAGCATTTATCGTTACGCTGCTGCAGGGCTATTTCAACTATCCCAAAAGCTTCTCATTCGTAAAGGCAAGAAACTGAAAAACAATGAACAAGAGACACGTGGAAAGATGCCCCAGTTGAAAAAAATTCATGCACGTTAGGCTTCTAGAAATGAAATAGGACATTGGGAAGTAGATACAGTGATCGGTAAAGCACATAAAAGCCTAATTCTTACGTTCACAGAACGAACGAGTTGTTTTACAATCATTCAAAAGTTGGCATCCAAGACGGCAAGTGAAACAGCCGAAGAGATCATATCTTTTTTGAAACACTTGCCTAAGAAGCTGGTGAAATCCATTACAGCTGACAGAGGAACGGAATTTCATATGTGGGTTGAAGTTGAAAAAGGATTTGAGCTACCCTTCTACTTCTCCGAACCTGGTGTTCATGGTCAGCGTGGTATTAACGAAAATACAAATGGTCGAATACGGCGCACCTATCCTAAGTATACAGACTTCAGTAAGTTGACTCAAAATGAGATCATAGAGTTCTTGTTACACTTCAATCAAGTCCCTAGAAAATTACTTAATTTCAATACGCCCTTTAATCTATGCATGAATTATCTGCCGCGTTCGATTTGATAATTTACATTAAGAAAACATCCCGTATTATTTATTACATTTTATAAGTTAAAATCCATTACTATTCAATAGCTTTTGACTATACTAATACTATAATTATCACCAATTGGCATAATTAACAAATTTGGTTCAATTTCATTAAACTTATCAACTGCTCGTTTGACACCTTTATATCCTTCACTAAAGTAATCATGAATCAATATCACACTTCCAGGAATCATTCTTGGGTAAAAATATTTTATACCCGCTAAAATTGGTTCATATAAATCAAAATCTAAGTTAACAAACTTATATGAATTTCCTTCTAAACCTAACGTCGTTTCTGGAAAGTATCCTTTTTTTATAATTACATTTTGAGGATTAATCATTTTATCCATTACTAGAGAGATATTAGTAAAGTGGAAGTCATCTTTCTTCCCTTTAGAATAACTATTTTTATATTCTGTAGCTAGATCTCTCTCGTCAAATCCTGTGAATGTATCGAATAAATACAACGGGTCATTGGGGAACTCTATATTTATTTGTTTAGCAAATTCCCCTTGAAAAACTCCACCTTCTGCAACATCTCCAGGTACATCTCTCCATATCTTAGCGTAATCAATCAAAAACTGTTCTCTTGCTCTTACATGATATTCTACAAATTTAGTTTCAATTTTATCTGCGGTTACTCCTACTCTCTTTAATTGCTCGATCATAATTCGATATCCAAGTATAGATGCTATAATGACTTTCGAAAACTCATTGTCTTTTAAGTACGATGCGTCACCCAAAATACATATACCTTCTACTTTTTTATTATGTTTCAAGGGATCATTTTCTAGGAAACCAATTATATTTACTCCTTCGCTTTTAAGTTCGTTCAAAACCTCAACGCCCTTTTGTCCAGCTCCAAAAATATATACTCCGCTCATTTTACACCTCTATTATTTAAAATAAATATTTCATCAAATCAAAAAAATCATCTCTTATTTTAATAACTCCACTTTTCTTCTAATTAACAAAATGTAATTGTTAACAGTTCACTTTAATAAATTAAGATGAGTTCCAATTTTAACTTCCGCAAACAATGTATCACATTTCCCTATAGCAGCAAGCATGCTTTCATATTCAGTGTTCAAAATCACTTTGTCTAAAAATGACCACTTTTGATGACCGCCTGGGGACTTTTTTGAGAGCCAATATAAATGATTACTTAAAGGATATCTTTGTATTTGCTTAATATAGTTTACATTTAAAGAACATTTATCTATAAGCATCTTTAATGTAGCTGCATTATAAAGTACTACATGACAACTCCAATATGTAAAGTTTGCAAATTCCTCACTTTTATACAAAGTTAATAATGCATCATCTGCATTTGGAACTTCAATTATTATAATTCCATTTGGATTTAAATAATTTTGTAACTCTACTAATATTTCTTGCGGATTTATCAAATGTTCTAATACATGAAAGAGCGTAATAACATCATACTTCCCTTTAATAGAAGATAGATTATCAAAACATTCTATTCCTTCCTCATTTATAATTTTGTTGAGTGTGTTATCTAGTTCAACACCCGCAACAGATACACATCGATCTTTTATAAGATGAAGAAATCCTCCCGCACCGCAACCGAAATCTAAAACTTTCTTCCCTAAAATCTTTTCATCTAATTCAGAAAACCTTCTGTGATCATCTTTAAATGATTTTCCCCTGTATTCGTCAATTTCAACTTTCCAATTAAGCATTCCTGACTTTTCATAAAAATTATCAGTTATATGCGCAAAAGAGGATAAAAATACCAAACCACAATTTTTGCATTCTAGTACTTCTATATTTTCTTTATCTCTAACACGCGGATGTCTTAAAGATAAATCATCATTTTTACATATCATACAATTAGGCATCACTCTTCACCATTCCTTGAGGATTGTTTTTCTTTCAATTAAATCTAAAGCTGAAATATTTTTATCTGAATAATAAGAGTCTCCTTTTATATGAGTTGTTGAAATTTCTTCAAAAATAGCACCTTTTTCAGAAGAAAACGAATGAATTTGACCTCTCATAACAGTCTTCATATCCCCTGGCTTCATATTTTCTTTTTGACCATTAATTTCTACTTCTAATTCACCATAAAGTAATTGAAATGTTTCTTCTTTTTGTTTGTGTAAATGTTTTGGATGTCTTTGTCCCGGTAAAACAATAATAAGTTTTTTACAATACTCGCGGTTTACTATATTGATGATTACCGCCCCTATTTGACGAAAGTTTTTCATTCCATAGTGATGAGATAATTCAACTTCAAAGTCTGCACCAAGAGCAATTGCTGCCTCAAATAGCATGCCTTTCGCATCATGAATTACACTTCGAGTACTTTTTATATCAGAAGTATACTTTTTTTCATAGATTGCATCGTTTACTGTGTAATTTCTAGTTGCAATCATTCCTTCATAGTACTGTCCACTAGTTGTTTGCCCTTCTTGGTAGGGCATAGCAAAATATATATCTTCTTTAGAGATTTTCTCTCCTATTTTTATATTTTGACTAGCATACACTCCTCTTGACAGCAAACGTAAAGACTGAAATTCTTCTTGGCTTATATATTTTGTATCCTCATTCTGTAAAACACAAATCTTTCTTGCATCAACAATTGATTTTACCCATTTCTCTGCTTGTTCTGGATTCATTGAGTATTCATTCAGCGCTATTTCTTTTGTGGGTAATCCAACATGTCTTTCTAGTATTTTTGCACCTTTCGCAACAGCTATCATAGAAACACTATTATCATTAGGATTTTCATGTCCGGAATATCCTATAGGAATATCGCGATAACGTTTTTTCATACGATCAATGAAATCTAACTGCAACCTTTCCAATGGTGCTGGATATTCTGCAACACAATGTAATAATGAAAACTGACAATGTCTATGTGTCAAAAAGTTATAGATTTTATCAATGTCTGATAATGTTTTTCCACCTGTTGAAACAATTAAAGGTTTATTTGATTTTGCTGCCACTTCAAGCAACGGCCAATCCATTGCACTACAACTAGCAATTTTAATAATATCCAGTTCTTGATCTAAGCACCAAGCGACTCCTTCTTCATCAAAAGGTGTGCTAATTGCTATCATTCCTTCATTTCTAATTGCATGTACTAGTTCACTAAATTGATCGTATGTTAATCTAGTCGTCATGAATCTAGGAATATGCTTTACATCTTCTCTATCTTTAAAGTCAGGATGTATAAACGTATCCAGATTTCTATATTGAAGTTTGACAGCAGCTTTGACATTATATGTTCGAGAGATCTCAGCCATTTTTTTTATAATATTTATACCATGCTCAACACTTCCTTGATGGCTATTTGCCATTTCAAATATAATTAAATCATCAAATATATTCATCTAGTTATTCCTCCTATTCAAAGTATTTATAAAGTTCTTCTACTTCTAACATTTTGTCGTCGATATAGAAATCAGCATTTGGTTTCCCCATATGCAACTCGTGATATTTAAGTCCCCAATTATCCATCTGACTTTTTGTCAACTCTAACCAATCTAACTTTGTAACATATCCTCTAGCAGTAAATAAAACAATATAATTCCCAGAATCATATAATTTATTGATTACATCTATCATTTTTCGATTTGGTTTTGCTTGAACATAATCTAAACTATCTACAAAGCTTGCTACGACGCCGTCAATATCAATAACAAACCGATTGCTTCCAGCTATTAGCTTTATATATTGACTAGCTTTTAGAAAATCTTCTTTTGTATCAATATCAAAGTTTTCTTTCATTAAATAACCTTTCACTTTACTTCCAGTCATAGAGTTATGATTTACTATAGTTTCTGTCCTTATGACATCAATACAAGCATTTTGTGAGTACACTTGCGGAAGTTTCTGTCTAGGTTCATTGTACGCTTCATAAATATCCGACAATATGGGTTCTAATATACCTTCACTGTTCATTCGCCACATTTTATAAGGTGTTTCTTTTACAGGCACAATGCCTCGCACTGAATCTACAAGAGGATCTTCAATAAGTAATTCAATCATATTATCAATATCCCCACTGTTTCTAATTGGATATGTAGGTCGTAATTGGACAACCAAGTCCGGTACATAAGACTCTTTTTCTTTTAAGTATCCTAAAGCATGTTGAAATACTTCAATATCTAAAGAATCATCTAATGATATTGAAGATGGTCTAATAAAAGGTACTTCTGCTCCATACCTTTTGGCAATTTCTCCATATTCCTGACTATCCGTACTGACAATTATTCGATTAATTAAAGGTGATT
This sequence comes from Sporosarcina sp. PTS2304, assembly GCF_003351785.1. Lineage (GTDB taxonomy): Bacteria > Bacillota > Bacilli > Bacillales_A > Planococcaceae > Sporosarcina. Next base: position 274,754 of record NZ_CP031230.1, on the reverse strand, counting down.
CCTTTGCGTGTTCAATCGAATAAGCGAGTAGTGGCTTTCCATTGATAAGTTTAATATTTTTATTTCTAACCCCTTTAGATCCAGAACGTGCAGGTATAACCGCAAGAATATCCAATATTTCTCCACCTCAAATCTATACTAATTCTTTATAATTACAGGTCTAAATCCTCTTTGCTTAATAACTGTGTCTATTTGATTATATTGATTCACTAGGTAGTTATTTAAAATCCCGCCACCTCTTGAAACATTAAAGTTTTTATCATTTATTTTTTTTGTCATAGTCCACGAGGAGGAAGAATAGTAATTCCAATTCAATAACGAAGAAGTAGTTGCATTCACAATGTACTTGTTCCATTCGCTTAGATTATCACTTGGATTTTCACTATCAATTAATGTTCTAAAAGCTAAAACTATTTCTTCAATCTCTATCTTTTCAAGGGATGATTCGATAGTCACCCATGAAATATAATTCTGCACATTCCGATCCGCAATCAACTTCTTCTCCCCATCAACTTCATCCACCATAATAAAATAAAAATCCCCATCCGGCTCAGCAGATGCTTCAACAGGCAAAAAATTCTTACTTTCCTTACCTAAGCTAGAAAACTCCCCCACTGTATTATAGGTGGCTTTGTAATTACATCTAATACGCTTGCCGATTGCGAGCTCGTCTACTGTTTCGACTTCATGAATATGATAGGCGCGCGCGGTTTTATCAATTTCTATTGCTTCTACTAAAAAGTCTGGATGGTCGGAAAGAACTTCTATTTTGATTTCATGCATTACGTCCGGTAATTTTTCGATTTTAACTACTAATTGCCGAGATCCAGTCCCAAACAGTTCTTCATCCACCCGCTCCCGAACAGTTACATTCAGAATTCTATGATCGACTGACACACGTAGTTTTAAGTTGGTTTCCGAATGGTTCGTACCATATATTCTGAGCGAAGTTCCTGTCATCTTGAATGTAAAGGAAGCATTCTTTTCTTTCGTCCGTACTGAACTGACTGGTTGTTCGATTCTGTCGAGCAGTGCCTTTTTTTCGTACCACACTTGCTTTTCTTCTTCTGTTAACCCGTCCGGCATAATGTCGACTGGGGGGAATTGCTTTTCCCATTGTCCTTCATATTGAAATACACCACTTGTTGCGATGTATTCTTTTTTATCGCTTGTGTGAAGTATAATCGATCGGATCGTCGTTTGAGTAATAGGTGCAATTTCTCGATAGACTATGCGACAGCGGTTGAAGTATTCAGCAAATAAATTTAGGATGATGACTAGCTTTTCTTTGGAAATCTCCATCTTACGCAACAGTTCGACTTCGGCCATTAGCGTTTCCAAAGTATTTCGGGTGATCGGACGGATCGCTAGGTCGTATAGTTTGTTTGATGTCAGTTTGCGTACTAGTTCGTCGGTCTTTTCGAATCGCTTCTGTAGTTGGTTCATGTTCAGGCTGTCGATCACCTGCTCTACTTCTTTGAAGTGCGCGAAAAGAGCAACGTCTTGCTTGCGGTAGTCTGCTATACTTTTACGCAGTTCGCGGATTTGGTCTTCCGTCTTTTTCGTTGCTGGGAGACTGCTCCCTTTCGTGTACCAGTCGTCTTCTGTCACTTTTTCGATTAGTCGTTGCTTCATGACTTCCGCTAGCGACTGGAATGTCGTACCGTTAATCGCTGCTCCGCCTCTCGTCGTATTGATGACAGGTATGGCTGGATGCTTGGCAATTTGCTTTTCCATTGCTTTGCGCATATTGTTGAAGCCGTCGTTTGTCAAAATGTCGTTACCGTAGACGTCTTGTACATAGAACGCGCCTTCTGTATCCTTTTTTTGCACGCTCGCATCCGACAGTTCTCGAGTGTCTTTGTCGTAACGTTTAATTTCTTTTGCGTAAAACAAATCATTTTTGAAAGCGAAGTTCTGCCCTACTAGTATGATCGTTTTTACTTGCAGTTGGTGGAGCAGTTCCATAGTCACAATAGCTATGGAATAGGCGTCGCTGATGACGGGCAGTTCGGTTTCGTGGAACTGCTGCGTAATTGTGTCTTGACTTGTGACGAAGTGAAGCTTCGGGCCGGGATACAGTTGGATTGTCTCGAATCCTACACTCGTTCCGTAGACCATCGGAATGGTGGTGATCTTCTCGTCCATAATCGGTTGGAAGACGGCATAGTTGTGCGCTTGTGGATCATAAGTAAATACGGCGTCAGGATGTATATCGTTGGCGATCAGCGCTTTATTCGCCGATCCTACTGCAAATATATATGCTGTGCCTTGTTCTTTGATCAGCCGTAAGTTGTCCATTTCTTCGCTTAGTGAAGGTCCTGCTGCTACTAACAGTACGGGTTTGTCACAGAAAGTGCGAGCATGCTCAAGCAAGAAGTTCGGTGTTTCAAATGTTGACGGCACATTCAACAGCGCGTTTACTGTCCAACGCTTCGAGAATACGGTATTCGCACCTCTAGTGATTTGTTTTTCTTCTATAATTTCTTTGTACTCTGCCAAAAATGCTAAAATATCTTCTTTCAAGAATCGCTCGTAACTCGGCAAGATGATTAGTGCTACTTTCTGCGTCAGATGATTGGAAAGTGTCCGCAGATGCGTTTCTCTGTCTGTGGGTTCCTGTTCTATGAATAAGTGCCGAAGTCTTTCCGCATCAAATGCCGTACGGTCTGTTAGCGAGTTACATACGGTTGCCAATTCGGCAATTGGTTCGTAGGCAGAGACGAGTTTTTCAGGATATTGCTCTATGAAAGCTTGTAGATGATAGCCAAGCCCGACACCATAGAAGAAAATATGCTGGTGCTGTTCGATCTGTTCCTTATTACGCTCGATGATCTGCCTTGCTTCCTTTATGGGATCATACTTGCTGTGAATGAAGATTTTTTTTCCTTCTTGCTCTACTTGCAGCGTTGGCAGTCCACTTTTACTTTCTAGTACTTCTACTTTCATAGATACCATATTCCTACTTCCTTTCTTTTCCGATCCCTATGTATGTCCAGCCTGCTTGTTGTAGCTTATTTGCAGGCAATGCATTTCGACCGTCAAATAGTACTCGATTCGCTACGCTCGCCCCTATAGCTGTCCAGTCCGACTCTATGAACTCTTGCCACTCTGTTACGAGTACGACAGCGTCTGCTTCGGTCACACATTCGATGATACTTAGAGCGCTTTTTGGGTGTGTAATAATCGGGTCATAAATGCTGATGAGCGCGCCTTTCTTCTCTAGTGCGTCAATGATTTCAAGTGATGGCGCTTCACGTAAATCGTCCGTGTTCGGCTTAAAAGCCAATCCGAGTATGGCAATTTTTTTATTCGCTACTTGTCCGTGAAAGTAGCGCTCTATTTTATCGATGAATCGTTGGCGTTGTTTTTGATTACTATGTATTGCCGATTCAACAATTGTTAATGGAGTTTGTCGTTCTTTTGCTAAATGAGCAATCGCTTCTGTATCTTTCGGGAAACAAGATCCACCATAACCAATTCCTGCATTGAGAAATGCTCGTCCTATGCGCTTATCCATCCCCATACCGTCTGCCACATCGCTAACATCAGCTCCAATCGCGTCGCAAAGGTTAGCGATTTCATTGATATAGCTAATTTTCACGGCTAGGAAAGCATTGGCGGCATACTTAATCATTTCTGCACTGCGACGGTTCGTATGAAGAACAGGCATTTGTAGGCCAGCGTATAGCGTAGCAACAACTTCTCCTGCTTTTGCACACTCACTGCCTATGACAATCCGATCTCCGTGAAATGCATCTTCTACGGCATGACCTTCACGTAAAAACTCTGGGTTCGATACAACATCTACTTTTACATCTTGGATTAGTTGCTGGCGAATGAGTTGCTCTACTTGGTCATTCGTTCCAGGCGGGACTGTGCTTTTGATCATCACGACAACATCTTTCGTAACTGTAGTCGCAATCGTCTGAGCTGCTGCTTGAATATACGATAAATCTGCTTCGCCATTCGTCCCTTGTGGTGTGCCGACTGCTAACAATATAACGTCTGCATGTTGGAAAGCTTCGGCATGATTAGTAGTGAAGTGTAAGTTGTTTCGTGCAATATTTTTCACAAGAAGTTCTTCTAGTCCAGGCTCGTAGATCGTTGGTTCACCTGACTGAAGTTGTCTAATTTTTGCTTCGTCTAGATCAATACATGTCACGCAATGGCCGATTTCTGCCAATACTGTACCTGTGACAAGCCCTACATATCCAGTGCCGATCACTGCTACTTTCATCTCGTTCCCTCTTCTTTCTTTGCTAATAATTGAATATAAGCAAAAACATCGTCACGGAGTTCTGGGCGTTCTAACGCAAAATCAATCGTCGCTTTGACGAAGCCTAGCTTGCTTCCTACGTCATGAACGATTCCTTTCACATCACACGCAACAATACGCTCTGTTTCTTTAAGTTTTTCAATTGCATCTGTTAATTGAATTTCTCCGCCAGCACCAGGAGTTGTCTCTTTCAGTATGTCAAAAATAGCCGGTGTCAAAATATATCTCCCCATAATAGCTAATGTGGACGGTGCTTCTTCCACTGTCGGTTTTTCAACGAACTTGTTCACTTCAATAATTCCTGAATCACTGTCAATCGTCAAAGGATCTATAATGCCGTAATGGACTACCTCTGTCTTAGGTACGTCTTGCACTCCAATAACAGACACTGGCTGTTGCTCATAGACGTCGAGTAGCTGAGCCAATACAGGTTGTTCTGATTGCAAGACAATGTCACCTAACAGTACGGCAAAAGGTTCATTTCCTATAAAACTTTTTGCGCAATAAATCGCATCACCTAATCCTTTCGCTTCCTTTTGACGGATGTAGTGGATATTTGCAAGGGAAGAAATCGCTTCAATTTCTTTTAGTACATCGTATTTTTCTTTCGCTTGTAAGCTCGTTTCCAGTTCAACTGATTTGTCAAAATGATCTTCAATGGAACGCTTGTTTCGACCACTAATAATGATAATGTCTTCAATTCCTGACGCGACCGCTTCTTCGACTATGTATTGAATCGCTGGTTTGTCTACAATCGGTAACATTTCTTTCGGTTGCGCTTTTGTAGCAGGTAGGAAGCGTGTGCCTAGTCCTGCTGCTGGTATAACAGCTTTCGTAACTTTTCGCACATTTTCACACCTTTTCACAAGTAGTTTTGAAATACTTTATCGTTCGTTCTAATCCTTGATCTAACTGAATCGTTGGTTGCCAGTGTAATACTTCGTTTGCCTTTTCAATCACTGGTTGGCGTTGTTTAGGATCATCAGATGGAAGCGGTTGAAATTGTAATGCTGATTCACTTGCTGTTTTCGATAGTACTTGTTCTGCTAATTCGAGCATCGTAAATTCATAAGGATTCCCTAAATTCACTGGACCTTGTACGTCATCAGCTGAGTACATCATTTTCATGATTCCATCTACTAAATCATCGACATAACAGAACGAACGAGATTGCTTGCCGTCCCCGTATATCGTAATCGGTTCATGTTGTAATGCCTGCATGATAAAGTTACTGACAACTCTTCCGTCTTTCGGATCCATGCGTGGTCCATATGTATTAAAAATTCGTATCACTTTAATTTTCGTATCGTATTGTCTAGCATAATCGAAGAATAGTGTTTCTGCCCCTCGTTTTCCTTCATCATAACAACTACGAATACCTATAGGATTCACATGTCCCAAATAACTTTCAGGTTGTGGATGAACGAGTGGATCACCATATACTTCTGAAGTAGAGGCTTGTAACACTTTCGCATGATGACGTGTAGCCAATTCTAATACATGTAATGCTCCTATGACATTTGTTTTGAATGTATGAATAGGATCTGCCTGATAGTGAACTGGACTAGCTGCACAAGCTAAGTTATAAATTTCATCGACATGATCAAATGTAGGTAAAGGATGTATAATATCTTGCTCAATTAGTTTGAATCTTTGATTTTGCATATGGTGTGCTATATTTCTACGCGAACCAGTTTGGAAGTTATCGATACAAATTACGTAATGTCCTTGCGCGAGTAATTGATCGATTAGATGAGAGCCGATAAAACCAGCTCCACCTGTGACGATAATTTGTTTCATGAAGACGTCCCTCGATTCATTTTATTATGCCAGTTCCATGCAGAATTTATAATGGCATGTAAGTCTGTATGTTGTGGCTTCCAGTGTAGTTGTTTTTTTGCTTTGTCAGCGGATCCTACTAATATCGCTGGGTCTCCTACACGTCGTTCTGCCATTTTCATAGGGATCTCTTTGCCTGTTACTTCTTTAGCAGTGCGAATCACTTCAAGCACTGAGTAACCATTTCCATTCCCTAAGTTATACACGTCACTTTTTTGATGTTGAAGTTGCTCTACCGCTAATGCATGAGCTTGCGCTAAGTCCGTAACATGAATATAGTCACGGATACACGTTCCGTCCGGTGTGTCATAGTCGTCCCCAAATACCGTAATCGACTCACTTTTCCCTAATGCCACATCCAATACGAGTGGAATTAAGTGTGTTTCCGGATCGTGCAATTCGCCAATAGATGTATCAAGCGATGCGCCTGCTGCGTTAAAGTAGCGTAAAGCGATGTAGTGAATACCGTAAGCGCGACGATAGTCTTCTAAAATTTGCTCTACTATCCACTTCGTACGTCCGTATGGATTGATCGGTTGTTGTGGATGGACTTCATCTATTGGAATGTAGTGTGGTATTCCATACGTTGCACAAGTAGATGAAAAGACGATACGTTTCACATCAAATTCTCGCATCACGTGTAATAGGTTCATCGTATTTACTACATTATTTTGATAATATTTTGCTGGATTTTTCACAGATTCTCCTACATACGCATGTGCTGCAAAGTGAATCACGGTATGGATAGTAGGATACTTTGTAAAAAGGGTATGTACATCTGCAGTAGAACCGACATCACCTTGTAAAAAAGGGATGCCTGATGGAATAGTTTCTTTATGTCCTTCGCTTAAATTATCGAACACGACTACTTCTTGCGACTGCTCTAGTAAATATTTCACCGTATGAGAACCTATATAGCCCGCTCCGCCAATTACCGCAATCATACTTGAAACTCCTCCACCACTTTTCGCAACTCTTCCACTGATAACCACTGTTCATTCGTTTCACTCGAATATTCAAATGGCTCCGTTATTCTCGGCTCACCTTTTAGTTGGTCTCCCCACCAAGCAAATTCAGGCGTAATGACATAATAGTCGTCAAATTCTATCGTATGACGTGCGTCGTCCTGCGTGACCATAACTTCATGCAATTTTTCTCCTGGCCGGATGCCAACGATTTCAATTTCACATTCTGGACCAACCGCTTTTGCTAAATCGAGTATATTCATGCTTGGAATTTTCGGGACGAAGATTTCGCCTCCATGCATACGTGTTAAACTATCCAATACAAATTGAACCCCTTGATCGAGCGTGATCCAAAAGCGTGTCATCCGTTCATCTGTGACGGGCAGTGTACCGGTTTCTTTCATCTTAGTGAAGAACGGTATGACACTCCCACGACTGCCAACGACATTGCCGTAACGGACGACAGAAAATCTTGTATGCTTTTCACCTACATACGAGTTTGCGGCGACAAATAGCTTGTCCGAGGCTAGTTTTGTTGCACCGTATAGATTGACCGGTGCTGCGGCTTTGTCTGTGCTAAGCGCAATGACTTGCTCTACATTACGATCAATGGCTGCTTCGATAATATTTTGCGCGCCATAAATATTCGTTTTCACTGCTTCGAATGGATTGTATTCACAAGCTTCTACGTGCTTCATCGCTGCGGCGTGAATGACGATATCCACTCCATCAAATGCACGATGTAGACGTTCTTTGTCACGTACATCTCCTATAAAAAAACGGATACGCGAGTCTTTGAATTCTTGTTTCATTTCGTATTGCTTTAGTTCATCTCGGCTGAAGACAATTACTTTTTTTACATCTTCTTTCAATATGCGACGAATGAATTTTTTGCCGAATGAACCAGTTCCGCCTGTCACAAGTATAGTTTTATTTTTCAGCATTTACTTTTCCACCATCCACTAGTTTATGTTCGGTCTAGTACCTTCTGTATCAATTGTTGTTTTCGCCGCATCGTGAAGAGCTTCAAAACTCGGCAAAATTTCATATTGAATAATATCTCCAATCAATACAAAATCCTCATTTCCCACGGCTTCTTCTAAGTTTACTAGCTCTTGTTGGATGTTGTCAGCGATTTCTTCATATTGCATCCAATTCACTACTTTTTCTTCTTGGCTACGGAGCAATTCAGTGACACCGTTGACCCATTGAAGGCTCTCCATCAATTGTGCAAACTGCTCCCACGTTTCTGTACTTGGATTATTATAGAACTCATTTGACAAAGTTTCTAAAAGCGGCAATGCGTTTGACGTATAATTTTCAACTGAGAGTAAAATGTCATTTGTAAATTCTTTTTCTGTTTTTGCGATTACTTCAAGTCGTTGAATCGTTCCTCTACGGTTGTTCAAGTACTGTTCTGGTGCCTCAAATACTTCCTCACCGTCTGCGAGAAAATGGCTGAAGTAATAGCCATCGCTTACCAATTGATTAATGGCGTCTATAATTTCTTGTGTCGTAGCTCTATCATCAAGCTCTATTGATTGCTGCTGAAATACTAGATTCAAGGGGAACCCCTCCGATTCATATAGTTGTGTAAAGTGTATCATATTCATAATCATTATATCGGACGAAAGGACAATTTTTGAAGTGTGATTAGGCTGTACAAAATGTTTTATGTTTTAGCTGTTTTTCATATGTCATAATAGCAAGTTATTTATAGCTTTATTAATGATCACAACATATAATAAGAACATATATTCCCGTTTAGGAGGGGTTTTTATGGCTAATCGAGTTACTTTTTATACAGCTTGTCGGAGGTCATCTTTGTATCTTTACGAAGATCAAGAAGCTCAGTATAGTTTACAAAAAGACTATGTAGCTCAAAACTCTTTATCCCCTTTTATCGCAAAAGATACAAACTCTACGTCATACAGTTTGTTGTGCGCAAAGTTACTCGGCAATGGCAGCATAAATGCCGATGTTGATGGTCAGCCTTCTATCCGTTTCCTCTACCGTTACACACAGTATGACTGGGCTGTTGCTTGTCACCGGCAACTGAAGAGCACACTAGCGTCTATTAAGTTCTGCATAGAGAATGTTCGTGACATACAAGACCATTCCACTAAACGAATCGTCCTGAAATCAAATCTATGCCCTCTAACAAATGAACTGCGTGATCTCTCGTATCCGACGGGGCAGAAAGAATTACCGCTATTTTTTATAGAACATTATATGAATGAACAAACACTTGCATGGTGGTACCAAGAATGTGGCCATCTGAAAGTAAAAAAGAACGGCACGCTTGAGAAGCTAATTCTCTCTACAGAACAATGGAGTGAAGAAGAACTCGCGCTATTGCAGTATGTCTTGAACAGTAAATTCAATTTACTATTTGCAATTGACGGACAGAAAAGATTGTTACTTTACGATCAATTACAAATCAATCATTTTCTTTCACTAGTCAATCCATGGATCCACCCATTATTTCACTACAAACGCAAAAATAGTACCGCTCTAAAATCAATAGCAAAGCGGACTACTCTGCGCCTGCCGAACCATATAAAATTGACAAAACCTACCGCAGAAATCAATAAAATTATTGAACAACACGCCGGTAATGTCGAGATTACTGACGAGAACTTCCAGCGACTGAACTACGCTCGACAAGAACAGAACGACTCCTCTCGCTACCAAATCAGCCTGACGGAAGAGAACCAAGCCACTCTTTGTCGTCTACAAGCACAAACAGGTTTGACATTAGGTGAGATTGCGCAGGAGTGTTTCCATCAGCATAACAGCATTTACCCACGGCCGCTTCATACATTGGACGACCTTTCGACTACGCAACAAAATATTGTGTTGGGTTCAATTATGGGAGATGGAATGCTAACACATATCCCAACAAAACAATACGGAATAAGAAGCACTTACCATGAACATTTTTCTATAAAACAACAAGATTATCGAGCTTGGAAAGTCATGAAAATGCTGCCTTATTTTTATTTTAATTCTAAAGGCAATACAATTGACTCAAGAGTAAATAATTTATGGAGTATACTTGAAAACCAATTTTACAGGAAAGAAAAGAACAGAGGGTATAGAATCAAACAATTACCTTCTGAACAACTTATTAATTTAACGGATATCTACAGCTTAGCTACCATTTATATGGATGACGGATCATTGCTACTGAGTAATCGAATAAACCATAATTATAAAAAGATATATGTAACCCCACATATAGCTCTTTATTTGCAAAACTTTACGTATCAGGAACTTGAAATGTTAAAAGAACATTTGAAATCACTATCTTCTGCCGAGTTTGCAACTATTAAACGACCTGATGGACAAGGCTATTATCTTCGAACTAATAGAACTGCGGATTCGCTAAAATTTCTTCACGACATCGAGCCAGCGATAATAACTTGTCCTTCTATGAGTTATAAAACTAACTGGAATTACCGATTTTATTTAGAAAAAGAAAAATGGCATAAGAAGTATCCTGATTATCAATTATTAGTTAGCGATAGGAAACGTATGCGCCCCTACACACCAAATGAAGTAGAAAAGCTGTTATGTATGAAACGAGCTGGAAGAACAGACCAGCAAATTGCAGACGTTTTAAATAGAAGTTATTGGTCAGTAGTCTATAAAATACGTGAATTGCGACAGCAAAAAAAGTTATAGAAAAAGAGACTTCTCGAAAGAAGTCTCTTTTATAGTTCCAATTAACTATTAACGTAGTAATTGTAGTACGCCCTGAGGCTGTTGATTCGCTTGCGACTAGTCCTATTGTCTCTAATAGGGTCAGACTATATCTCCATCCTTGTATCTAAATACCTAGGATGCTGGGCACTTCGAACGTCTTTTGACGCCCTACGGATTTCATCGTCATAGCGTATGCCTTAGACGGTATATCCTAGTCGTTGAACCTTCTCCAGAATTTCTTCACAGGAGCTTGGCTGCTGATTGTCCAATTCTACTTTTTTTCAACCATTCACGTTTGCCGTTTCCAGCTGCGTTGTAGGAAAGTAGACTTCAGGATGTTCCAGCAATTCACCCAGTTATGCGTCCTATCCGTTACCGAATAGGCGTCCCTGAACCAGTTACCGAAGGAGTTGAAGAACACCTTGAGGCATCTGATTCGATTGAGAAAGCATTGCTTGTGCTGCTTGAGTTAAGATGTTGTTCTTAGTAAAGTCCATCATTTCCTTGGCCATATCAACATCTCTAATACGAGATTCAGCTGCAGTCAAGTTTTCAGATGAAGTACCTAAGTTGTTAATTGTGTGTTCTAGACGGTTTTGGAATGCACCTAGGCTAGAACGTTGTGCAGAAACAGTTTCAATCGCATTATCGATTGCTTTGATCGCTGCAGTGGCGTTAGCATGTGAAGAAACATCTAAACCGTGTTCATTTGCAACATTTGTAGTACCGTTAGTTACACCAGCAGCTCCACTTGTATGTTTTGCATTGGCTACTCCTGCAGCTTCACCAGTTAATGACGTTACGGATGTACCAGCACTGTGAGTAGCGCCAGCACCACTCGAAGTCAAACCAAGTGCTTTAGCAGACATATCTTGAATTTCAACATTCATTGCTTGTCCAGTGTTCGCACCAATTTGTAAGTTAGCTGAGAATGCTTTTCCACCACCAGCTGCTCCTCCACTCATTCCAGCACCGTCCATCAATTTCTGAGTGTTAAACTCAGTTGTATTAGCAATACGGTTGATTTCGGAAGTTAATGAGTTAAGCTCTTTTTGAATTTCACTACGGTCAGACTTAACGTTAGTATCGTTCGCTGCTTGTGTAGCTAGCTCACGCATACGTTGTAGAATATCGTGTGTTTCGTTCAAAGCACCCTCAGCAGTTTGGATCATGGAGATACCATCCTGTGAGTTTTTCGCTGCCATATCTAGACCACGAATCTGTCCACGCATTTTCTCAGAGATTGCTAGACCAGCTGCATCGTCTCCTGCACGGTTGATCTTCAAACCTGAAGACAATTTCTCGATGTTGTTAGCTGCTGCTGCGTTGTTTGAACCTAGTTGGCGATGTGTGTTCATCGCTGCCATATTGTGATTGATAATCATGATTGTTTCCTCCTTGAGTGTTTGTTGGGTTCACGTCCATGTGACCCTTATTTTTGTGGCGGTGTCGAGAGCCGGCCGAACTCTTTCTCCCGCTTACACTACTAATATCGGACGGGTATGTGCAGTGTTTAGCATTCTTTTAAAAGTTTTTTAGTTTTTTTAAAAATGTGAAGAAGTTATGTCAACGATCGTCTGTTAGCGAGGAGAGCCAGTTGACGTCTGATGTGGCGGATTCGGCATTGGTGTCTTTAACAGACTGGACGAGCTCACCGCGCACGATGTCGATTGTCTTCGGTGCCTCGATGCCAATGCGTACCGTGTCGCCTTTGATTTCGAGCACTGTAATTTCTATGTTGTCGGCAATCTGGATCGTTTCGCCGCTTTTTCGTGAAAGTACTAACATCTTATCACTTCTTTCCGTTAGACAATTTCTCTTTCAATTCATTTAGCTTATTGGCATTCATCGGGTGTTTGATTAAATATCGTTTGTCATTTAAAATCATTTGCTTCGCTTTTCTGTTTTCCGTATGGAACAGCAATGGCGCCTGCAGGTTGATCGTAGACTCTTCAAACGGTTCTTTGATGAATACGATGCCGAGTACCATTAGCTCTTCTGGGTCTTTTACTTCGAGTAAGTCGATTGTAGCGTCGTTCACTATGAAGTCATAGCCGTCAACAAGTTTGTATGGATTGGCTACGACGAATGCGACGCCTGCTTCTTTTGTAGATTGAAGCACTTGGAATCCAGGATTGTCTCCGATCGGCAACAAGACGAATTCTTCCTCATCTTCAAATCCCGGAAGACCTTGTGGGAAATGCCAAGCTTTCGCCAAGTCTACTTCCACCGTTTCGTGGAATTTTGTTTCAATTTCTTTTACGTTCGTTGTCATACGCATTCTCTCCTTTTTTGTCGCTTCGCAAGAGATGTTTTTCTAGTAGTATCTTTATACATTAGCACGCAAAGCGTTAAGATAAAAGTGGGTGCTTGCTTTGAGGCAAATTAAAAAGAACGACAGTATATCGTTCTTTCTGCATATTTTGTCCAATACCCTTATTTGTGTGATAAAAAACTTAATGGCTCTCTATACTTTCCAATCAATATCAATCGAACCGTACTGCTCCATCACGACATCTACTTTTCCAGGCGTGTAGTTATGGATCGGTTTATTAATTTGTGCATCGATGATCGGTTTCTGTGGTTTCACTTGAATGTCGAGTGATCCCGCAGTAACGTCTGTTTTTATTTTCGTGCGGTCTCCGACGAATTTCACTTGTAGCTGTGCCATCGGTCGCTCCGTTGATTGTTTAATGATGTCTGCGATCGATGCTCCATTTTCGATTTTCATCAATTGAGAGCCTTCTTGCGCACGGCGGCCGATTCCTTCTTGCACTTTTTGATGGCCGTATTGTGCGTTTTCGGCTATCCGTCGAAAGGCACTTTTTAAATCTAAATCGGCACGGTTTTCGGTTGTGTCGAGTGATAGTTGTGGACGTGTCGTCGAAATATCGAGAATCGCTGCCGGTTGTTGAATCGATAATGACGCTCGCGGTTGCTCGATTTCTTGCACAGGCTTCGTTACTTGCAAGCCGATTTTTGCGGGCGTTGTTTGAATTTGAAGCTGTGGGATGTTCACGTCTATCACTCTCCTTTTGTGTCGTAAAGTAGTGTACGTGCTAGGATTCTCCCTACAGAACCGGACGCTTTCCTGAGGGTGCGCGGCGGACTCGCCAGAAGTGCGTTGGCGATTACGCCTGTCGTCCTGATCGTCCCGAAATAGAGTATGGGAAGTAACTTCTCCTGTACTGTGCAGAAAAATAGTGTACGTGTTAGGATTCTCCCTACAGAACCGGACGCTTTCCTGAGGGGACGCGGCGGACTCGCCAGTAGTGCATTGGCGATTACGCCTGTCGTCCTGATCCTCCAGGAGTCGCCGGTTCTTCCGGGAGAATCCTTGAGTTTGTGTCGGGAAGTCAGTTGGTGTTCGTCCAGAAATAGAGTGTGGTAAGTTCCGCTTTCTGGACAGTGTGGGTTGAGCTTTAGATTGCCTGACTGAATATATATAGAGTCATTGCTTTTCCACTCAGTTCATCGAAACAGTCATAGTAGCTAAAACACTTCACCGCTATCTAACTTAAAAAACGGTCAGATTGTATCAGACAATTCTACTTGGTTTTCACCATCTACTAAGAGTTATCAACCTGTCTTGCACATACTAAGTTCGGCTGAAGCTGGAAGACGATCGACTCCAGGAGGTTCAGGAAAAGCCGTTGCGAAGGACGGCTTTTGCGAGTGAAGCGCAGCGAGAAGGAGCACATCTTTGCACTTGACAGGTGTAACTCGCAGTGCTTGACGGTCCACCGCGTCCCCTCCGGAAAGCGTATCGTCTGGAAGCGCAAGCCGCAAGACTCTTCAAGTCAGCCTCACATTTTATCGCAAGAAATCAACCAGTGAAGGTTGGATAATACGTGCTCCGACGGATAATGTCGCACGGTGGATCGATTCCGATGTGATTAAATCAGTAATGGTTTTTTCATAATCGACGTCTTCGTTTTCAGAACGTTGTTTTTTCGCCGCGCCTTCTTGCATTTCCAGACGGTTGTGCATAAGCTCCGCACGATTGGAACGCGCCCCGATATCTGCACGCTTCGTTAACACATCGTCAAATAACATATCTACTTTCTCAAGCGCTCCACTAAAGTCATACGTATCGTCTGTATTATTTTTAATATCGGCAAATAGCTGGTTAATATTATTGAACATATCGGAGACGTTCGTGCTGACGCGAAGATCGACTCCGTCAAACACTTCAATCGTGACATGTTCTTTAAATGGCGCATCTGAATTATACGAACCCGTCGCTTTATCGAATAACGGCTGATCGGTCATTTTCCCACTAAAAATATGCTTGTCACCGACTTTAGTATTCGCCAAGTCTTGGAGCTGTGATTGCAGTTGTTCCAATTCAATTTTAATTTTTTCACGGTCTTTACCTGTCATAGTTCCTGTATTTGCCGCATTGGCCACTAATTCTCGCGCACGATGCAGGACGCCCCCTACACCGTCAAGCGCGTCATCTGAGCTATCGAGCCAGTTATTTACTTCACCTAAGTTCTTTTGGAATTGAGCGACTTT
Source organism: Sporosarcina sp. PTS2304 (assembly GCF_003351785.1). Taxonomy (GTDB): domain Bacteria; phylum Bacillota; class Bacilli; order Bacillales_A; family Planococcaceae; genus Sporosarcina. The sequence continues at coordinate 259,445 of NZ_CP031230.1, read as the reverse complement.
GTCTACTTGCATACCGTAGCCTAATCCTTTCATGACGACGACTGGATCATCAGACGGGCGATTTACTTTTTTCCCTGTATTTAGTTGTTCTTGTAGTTTTCCCATTTTTGTATAGCTGCTTGATAAGTTTCGCAACATATTTTGCGACAGCATTGATTGTGTTACGCGCATGAAGATTCCTCCTTACTTATCTACCGACTAGTCCCATTCCATTGACAATTTTATCGATTGCTTCGTCCATTACCGTAATCATGCGGGCAGATGCGTTGTATGCTTGCTGGAAGCGAATCATGTCAGTCATTTCTTCGTCGAGTGACACCGAACTGATCGAGTCACGACGATTAGAGACCGCCAGCATTAACGTAGCTGTATTCTCCGTCATTTTCACTGCTTGCTGTCCAGCTACCCCAAGCTCACCAATCGCTTGCGAAAAGTACGTCTGGACACTTGAACCGCCAAGACCGGGTAATTTCGTAAACAAAGCATCTGCTAATTTTTTAGCGTTTTCTCCGTTACCGATTTCTGCTGGTTTGCCTGGCTCTGACGTTGAAGCCGCCACTTTGTTTGGATTTTCAACCAATGTCGGGTTGACGATCATATTACTCGCTGTAATCGGACCGCCATCTTTTGATATAAAGAACGCTTCCCCTTGGTTCCCTTCCAAATCTGTTGCGTATGGAGGAGTTCCCGCAGATCCGCCCATATGAATTTTATTGAACTCTGTCGTAAATTCCTCAGCCATTTTATCTAGTTTTGCTAGCATATCAGGATATAGACCCTTCGGTGTTCCAGCGTCTAAATAGCCGTACGACTCGACAAGTGATCTCAATTCTCCGCTTTTCACCATATTGTCTATCGGCAACTTTCCATCGCCAGTATTTGTCGCAGGTGAACCGTTAAATGTAAATCCTGTAATGAAATCAGGTAGTTTGCCGTCTGCATTCGTACCGTCTACTGTCACGGTAGAGTATTCTAGCTTCTGCAATACCGTAATCGGGGCACCTGTTGTTTTAATATTGATCGTTACCGTACCTTCCGCGATCGCTAAGGCACGTCCACCTGTCTTTTCATAACTGACATCAATCGGAACATAGCTAGACAATTTATCTAGTAAACCGTCTCGCGCGTCGTATAAATCATTCGGCAAGTAGCCGTTCGGTTCTACGTCCGCAATTTGACGGTTCAAGCTGCTGATCTGTTCTAATATGGAATTGATGTCGTTCGCAGTAAATTCGATTTCGTCTGCATGGTTGTTTCTAATTTCAGATAGTGATTTATGGATGTAGCCAAATGAATCGGATATCGCAACTCCACGCTCTACGACTACTGCGCGCGCTCCGCCATTTTCAGGGCTCGTCGCGAGTGTTTGCAGGGATTGCCATAAGTCGCTTAGTGATTGTTGCAGTCCATATTCGGAAGGCTCTGCTAAGACGTCTTCCATTTGTGCAATCGCTTTTGTGCGTGATTCCCAGTAGCCTAGCTTATTCGCTTCGCTACGGTATTGATGGTCAACGAACGTGTCACGAATTCGTTGGATCGAGCCCGCTTCTACACCGGTTCCGAGAAATCCTGGTGTCGTTCCAGCGTTTAAGCCGATTCCCGGGAAGCCTGACGTCGCTTGCATGTTGACACGTTGTCTCGAGTAGCCTTCTGTATTGGCATTTCCGATATTATGCCCTGTCGTATAAAGAGCGGATTGCTGTGTATACAATCCGCGTTTGCTCGTTTCTAATCCCATAAATGTCGAACGCATAGTGTGGCCTCCTTAAGCTTGAGAGTCGAACGAGGAGAGTTTTGGCTTCGCTCCTGGTGACTGCCCTTGTACTTCGTTTTTCGAGTAGTTGACGGTTTCCGGACGCGGACGGATCATGTCCAGCGATAGATTCACAAATTGAAGCGATTGGTACGTCATTTGTTGGTTGAGTTCGTTCTGCCGTTTCAACTCATGAATCGCATGCAGGAGACGTTCCCTCGCCTCTGCTAACGGTTCTTTGTCCGGTTCGTCGGCTAGCTCGATCAGTTGCGTCATCGTTGGTTCGGCAGGTACTGGACTTCCTTGTTCAGTTAAGTACTGCTTGACTGCGTGCACGCGCTTTTGATCCATTTGCACAATGGCCGCTAAGTGGGCTTGCTCCTCTTTCAACAGTTGGTCAATCCCGTCGATATCTCCACTTTTCAGCAGTGCGGTCTTGTCGTTGGACAGACGGAGCAAGCTCATATGCAGTTTTTCTAGGTGATTGAGCATTGTCAAAATCGGTTCAATGGACATTCGTATTCCTACTTTCTGCTTACTTATTGAAGTATGACAACATATTTGAAGCGAGTGTTTTCGCGTCTACTTGATACTCACCGGACTGTACTTGAGCTTTTAGCTGTTGTACGCGTTGCTGGCGTTCTGTCTCAACTGGTGAAGTGGCAGATAGCTTTTTTGCTTCCGATGATATTTCCAGCTTGTCAGTTTTCATCTGACTGGCTTGTTTCGTTTGGTCAATCTTCATTTGTTGATTGCGGTAAGGGTTTACCATAGGTGTTTTGAATCCTTCGACTTTCATACGTCTCGCTCCTTTCATATTCAGACTTATTATACGTCCTATTCTTTATGTCGGCACATTTCAAGTTTTATTTAGAGTCTTTGGAATGAAAAAAACCGAGCAGGACTAACTGCACGGTTTGAACATTACTGCCTGTTGTTATTTTTTTCTTTGCGCATAGTAAGTGCCACGTTCTTTTTCAGCTAACGCTTCACGCAGTTCTGTCGCTGCGTCGTGTACGCTAAGTTCGCGCTTGATCTCTTCTGTACAGCTGTCGCATAGTTTCCCTGTCGTAGTAAGGGCGCCGCATTTATCACACGGATAGCCGAGATTCGGGAATAGTGCCGGTTGTAGTCTGCCTTTACGTACCCATTGATGGAGTAACGATTCTGTGACTCCTGTTACTTCGACGATTCGTTCGATATTGGCTGCACGGTTTTCGCGCTTCCGCAGAAAACGGTAGACGTCTTCATATAATTTTTCTTCTTTAGCTGCACATGTAGCACATACCTCTCGAAGGCCTGTAAAATTAAATATTTCACCACATGTCGGACAATTTCTTGCTTCCGCCATTTTCATCACTTCTCTCTTATAGGTCTGAATAACGTTACAGCTTCCACTCGCTCGGCTCCTTTACTTTTGAGCGCAGTCGCAGCATGCCGCAACGTAGTACCCGTCGTATAAATATCATCGACGAGTATGAAAATTTTCTCATTACGTATTATATCGGCAGTCGCTTCAAATAGTTCAGTCATCTCTAGACGTTGTGCTCGCGTTTTTTCTCCCATCACCGATTCTGTCGTCTTTCGGATATAGTGTTCATACGGCAGTTTAGCCGCATCAAGCAAGGCATCCACTTGCGAAAACGTACGATTCTTTTTATTGTTCGGGTGCATCGGAATCGGCACGATGATCTTTTTCGAGTCACGTAGTACGCTGCGTAGTTCACCTGCAAATACATTAGCGAGCGCAATGTCCTGCATGAATTTAAATTGATGTACATAGTCACGCGCTTGTTCATTATATGCATAGAGCGAATGAACAGAATCTAGTATGTCGTCTTCTTCAATGCGATCAATCCTATCGAATCGTTCGAAGCATGGCGGACAAACTGTAGCATCTCTCATTATTCCAAGTAATTGTTGCCATGTCGGTTGATCGTCCATTCGCTTGTCGCACAGTAAGCAGTTCATAACGGCACCTCTGTTTGATTGAGCTTACGGATTTCTCTTCTGGCTTCGTCCATCGCCCGAGTAACCCCGTGATGAAATAAGACGAAATCACCAGAAGTATTCGGTACAGAACGCCCGACTCTGCCGCCAATTTGAATGAGTGCCCCTTTGTTGAAAATCGTTTGCTCTGCTCCGACGACCGCCACTTGAACGTTAGGAATCGTAATACCCCGCTCTAAAATCGTTGTCGTTAACAAGCCCGGTATCGCTCGATCGCGAAGCAATTGCACGCGTTCTTTGCGGTCATCATGTTCCGCATGAACTGCACAAATCCTTTCATCTAGTTGTTGGAATAGAGTTTCCGCCAGTTCCATTAATTCGATCTGATGAAAGAAGATGAGAAATGGTTGCTGTTGTTCGAGACGTTCTTTCGTCCATTGCAATAATATAGCAGGAATCTTTTTGTTCTGTAGTTGTTTTTCATAATTCCACAATGGGACGTTGCGTGGTTCGGGCAATGGTTGTCCATGATAGCGCCTCGCGAGGATAGATCTGTTGCCTGCCTTTTTATTCATCGCGAGTAGTTGTGCGGACGGTGTGGCAGTGACGAAATGAATGGGTGCTTTTCGTTTCGCTGCTTTCTGTACAGCTTGTTGCAATGTTTTGTCCGCTGTATAAGGAAACGCATCTGCTTCGTCAACGAATATGACGTCGAATGCTTCATGGAATCGATATAGCTGGTGCGTTGTCGCAAGAATTAACTGCGCATCGGCATGTTCCACTTCTGCTCCGCCATACAGCGCTTCTACGATCGTATCAGGAAATGCGGTTTTCAGTCGTGGCAATAGTTCCAATATGACGTCCACACGCGGCGCAGCGAGGCAGACTCGTTTCCCTTCACTTAATACGTAGTGGATCGGTTGAAACAGCATTTCTGTTTTACCTGAACCGCAGACCGCATAGAGTAAATGCGAAATGCCTTGTTTCGTACTTTCGAGCAGTTCGCCAGTCGCTTGCTGTTGCGAGAGCGTCAAATTCCCTTGCCAGTTCATGCGATGAGTCGTTGGATAGGCAGGTTCTTCCCCAATCCAAAGCAGTAATTCTGAACAGCGGGATACACGACCCATATTCAGACAATTTCTGCAGTAAGCACAGCTTGTCTCACATTGTGCACAGTCAAACACTGTAAATCTCGACGGTTCTGTGTTCAGGCAACGGTTGCATGTATACCGCTTACCGTACCATGTCGATTTCGCTGTAATTCCTTCTATTGTTTGAATTTTCCCTTCTGCAACTGCATGGTTCACTAGTTCTTTAGAAAACGGCATGACACGTCGAAGCCATATACGCCCTGCCAAAAATTGTTGTAGTTCGGTGTAATCGGCTATAGAGGATTCCTCCCTTATGTTCCGCGCCGTTTCACCCAGCCGAGTCCCATCGCCCCTTCACCAAGATGTGTGCCGATGACCGGGCCAAAATGACTGATCGTGAAATCGACGTTCGGATGTTTTTTCTCAAGTATTTCTTTCCATTCAACCGCTTCTTCATAGCGATTGCCGTGAATGACTACTGCGTCAAGCAACTGGTCTTTTGCGTCTTCCGCCAATAACTCTGCAATGCGTTTCATCGCTTTTTTCGTCGTTCGGATTTTCTCGAAAGGGACGATGACTTTTTCTTCAAAATGCAAAATCGGTTTCACTTGCAGTAACCCACCGACGAGTGCTTGTGCGCCTGACAATCGGCCACCGCGTTGCAGATGTGATAAGTTATCTACCATGAAATAGGCTTTCATCGTTTTTTTCATTTCTTTTAATTCTTCCAGTATGGCGTGCGGATCCATGCCTTCTTTCGCTAGCTGAGCTGCGCGGATCGCATATAACGCCTGGGGATAAGCTGAAATTTCTGAGTCAAATGGCAAAATCTCGATGTCCGGTACCATGTCGATCGCTTGTCTAGCGCCCATATACGTACCGCTAATACCGCTTGATAGGTGGATGGAAATCACTGCGTCATACTCTCCCGCCAACTTTTCATACAACGCCTCAAAGTCCCCGAGCGCTGGTTGGGATGTTTTTGGTAACGGACCTTTTCCACGCACCATTTCATAAAATGCGTCTGTTGTCAGGTCTACTTCTTCCGCGAATGATTGGTCATCGATTGTTACGAGTAGGGGGATGGTGTAAATTTCTAGTTCTGCTTTTATATCATCCGGCACATACGCCGTGCTGTCTGTTACGATTGCTGTTTTCAATATGATCAACTCCTGCCCCTATTCTACCTGAAATAAGGATTGTTGGCATCTGTAAATTGGTCATTTCCGTTATGTGTGTTTGTTCGGTGGAGTAAAGTAGTGTATGTGTTAGGGTTCATAAGTCGGTTGGGGTTCGTCCAGAAGTTGGAGTAGGGTAAGTGAACTTCTCCTTTGCAGTGTAGAAAATGAGTGTACGTGTGAGGATTCTTCCTACAGAACCGGACGCTTTCCTGAGGGGACGCGGCGGACTCGCCAAAAGTGCGTGGCGATTACGCCTGTCGTCCTGATCCTCCAGGAGTCGCCGGTTCTTCCGGAAGAATCCTTGAGTTAGTGTTCGTAAGTCAGTCCGTGTTCGTCCAAAAATAGAGTATGGTAAGTTCCGTTTCCTGAACAGTGTGGGTGAAGCTTTAGATTGCCTCACGAATGCGTATATAGTCATTGCTTTTCCACTCAGTTCATCGAAACAGTCATAGCGGCTAGCAACACTTCGCTACTTTCTAACTTCAAAAACCATGTACAAAGTGTGATCAAACTGTCTTACACACACTAATTCCGGCTTGCGGCTTACAGACGATCACTCCGGGAGGTTCAGGGAAAGCCGTAGCGTACTTTTGCGAGGTTCGCCGCGTCCCCTCCGGAAAGCGTATCGTCTGGAAGCGCAAGCCGCAAGACACGCTAAGTTAGTCTTACTCCATCCAATCGCCAACGTCATTTTCTTATAACGTATCCGTTGTAAATCGCTGACGACGCTGTTGTTGACGTGCTGAAATCCACGCTTCGGCAAGTTGTTGTACGTGTAATTGGATACTAGGTAATAATTCATAACGCTTATGTAACTGCACCGTCACAAGATGCTGATTAAGCATGACATACAGCAATACCAACCGCTTCCCTTCTTCCGACTGGTGATCTACAACACCAATTAACTCAAACAATACTTGCTGCAGCTTCTTCAATGAATCGGACACGTCCGAGCTCTCGCCACGTTCAATCATTGCTTGCACATCCACTAATAAATCGCTCATTTCACTAAGCAACTGAATGATACTATCAATCATCGGGGTCGTAGCGCTGGCTGTCGTTTGATATACTTCGATCGCACGCTTCAAATACATGCCGCTCCCCCTCACAATACTTTTATTTTATTATCGTCTGAATGAGTGGATTTTGAATAAAAGTGACCGATATAAAAAAGGAAATCAAAAAGAATAGCTAAAGTAGGTGAAGGGATGCGAATACACAGCTCAGAAAATATTGCGTTTTCAACGAATCGTACGCAAAGGAATGCGACGGACATGGAAAAGACGCTCATGAAGCTCAGTACCGGTTCAAAAGTAGCGACCGCCAGCCAAAGTGCATCAGGTCTAGCCATTTCTGAAACGATGCGTGCTCAAATCAAGGGACTTTCCCAAGCGCAACGCAATATGCAAGACGGTCTTTCTGTACTCGAATTGTCCAACGAAGGGTTAAACAATATTAACGACTTACTCCAACGTGGACGAGAAATGGCAGTAGCCGCCGCCAACGATACGTTAACAGACGACGATCGCAAATCCAGTACGATGGAACTCGATCAAATTATGCAGGCGATCAACGACACAGCGGGAAAACTGGAATTCAACACAATGAAGATTCTCGGCGGTGACAATCCACTCAATTTGCAAGTCGGTGCCAATCCAGGTCAAAAAATGACCATTGGCGACATCGACGTCAGCACATCAGCACTCGGCTTGGACGGCGCATCGATCGCTACTCGACAAGACGCCTCCGAACTCATCTCTACTCTCGACAAAGCGATTGAAACTATTAGCGGTCAGCTAACGAAAGTAGGGTCAGAAATGAGCGGAATTGAGCACCATTTAGAAAACGCTCTTGTGTTTGAAGGCAATATCACTCAATCACTTTCCATGCTGGCTGATACAGACATGGCAAAGGAAATGATGAATTTTGTCCAGCAAGATATTCGTCAAAAAGGTGATCAAATGCTGATTAAGTCTGTGAATAATAATTTGCAAGACGCTGTGTCACTTTTGAAATAAACTAGGTTCTGTAGTGTAGAAAATGGGTGGACGTGCTAGGATTCTCCCGAGAGAAACCGGACGCTTTCCTGAGGGGACGCGGCGGACTCGCCAAAAGTGCGTTGGTGATTACGCCTTTCGTACTGATCCCCCAGGAGTCGCCGGTTCTTCCGGGAGAATCCTTGAATTTGTGTTCGTAAGTCAGTTTGTGTTCGTCCAGAAATAGAGTATGGTAAGCTCTACTTCCTGAACAGTGTAGATAAAGCTTTGGATTGCCTGATTGAATACATATAGAGTCATTGCTTTTTTCACTCAGTTCGTCGAAACAGTCATAGTAGCTAGCAACACTTCACCGCTTTTCAACTTCAAAACGGTCGCATTGTATCAGACAAGTCTATTTAGTTGGTCTTTCACCACATACAAAGAATGATCGACCTGTCTTGCACACGCTAAGTTTCGGCTGAAGCTGGAAGACGATCGACTCCGAGAGGATCAGGAAAAGCCGTAGCGAAGGACGGCTTTTGCGAGTGAAGCGCAGCGAGAAGGAGCACATCTTTGCATTTGACAGGTGTAACTCGCAACGCACTTTTGCGAGGTCCACCGCGTCCCCTCCGGAAAGCGTATCGTCTGGAAGCGCAAGCTGCAGGACTCTTCAAGTCAGCTTCACTCCATCTAATAAACGAACATGAAGTAGCAGACAAGCCCACGTAGTCTTTCACCACATACAAAGAATGATCGACCTGTCTTGCACACACTAAGTTTCGGCTGAAGCTGGAAGACGATCGACTCCGGGAGGATCAAGGACGACAGGTGTAACTCGCAGCGTACTTTTGCGAGGTCCATCGCGTCCCCTCCGGAAAGCGTATCGTCTGGAAGCGCAAGCCGCAAGACTCTCTAAGTCAGCGTCACTCCATCTCCCTCACTCATCCGTCGAATCCCAACCATCTAGAACTAACAATCCAACGATATAAAAAGTCCTTCCGAAAACTCATTCGGAAGGACCTCTCAACTTATCACACCGCGGATTCTCTGCCACGACCCGAGCCGCCCAAGCAACCTTCGTCAAAATAGCAGTCGAACCTTGACGGTCAGCCTCATGCAGCGCACGCACATACGCACTATTCGAATCCTTCACAATATACTGCGGCTTCAAATGATTTAACGTCATCGCAAGCACATCATTCATGCACTGCTCACACGTACACGGCATATGCAGTTGGTCTTTATACTTCTTCAGTACATCCACCACAACAACTTCCATAATGTTATGCACCTTCATCAGGACCAACCCCTTACCACTTCAAAATAAAATTACTTCGATAAAATGATTTTCTTTTTCAATAACTCTTTACCCGAAATACCCGGCTTCGTCATTTCAAACGGATGCAAAATCTGATCCAGCTCTTCCTTCGTCAACACATTCTTCTCAATACACAACTCACGAATCGACTTGTTCGACAACAACGCCTCTTTCGCAATTTGTGATGCTACTTCATAGCCGACGTGCGGATTAATCGCTGTAATGACACCGATACTCTTCTCTACATATTCTTCCAAGTGCTCAACGTTCGCTGTGATGCCATCCAAACAATAGTCACGGAATGCACCGAAGACATTCGTCATGATTTTCAGTGACTGCAATAAGTTAAAGACAAGCACAGGCTCCATTACGTTTAACTCAAACTGTCCTGCTTCTGAAGCCAATGCAATCGTCATATCATTTCCAACGACTTGGAACGACACTTGGTTCATCACTTCCGCCATGACTGGATTCACTTTACCTGGCATGATCGAAGAACCTGGCTGTCTTGCCGGCAATGAAATTTCATTCAGCCCTGTACGTGGACCGGAAGCCATTAGACGCAAGTCATTACATACTTTAGACATATTCAACATCGTTCCGCGCAGTGCAGCAGATACTTGAACGTAAGAATCCGTATTTTGTGTAGCATCTACTAAATGCGTAGAAGACTTCAATTCGAATCCGCTGTTCTCTGATAAATACGTTGCTACTTTTTCAATATATAATGGATCTGCGTTCAAGCCAGTTCCGACCGCAGTCGCTCCCATATTAATCTCATATAAATAGACACGGGATACACGGACACGCTCGATATCGCGGCGTAACACCATCGCATACGCTTCAAATTCTTGTCCGAGACGAATCGGAACAGCATCTTGCAAGTGGGTACGACCCATTTTCAAAACCGATTGGAATTCGATAGATTTTTTCAAGAATGTTTTATGAAGCGATTCCATAACGCCTAATAATTTATCTACTTTCATCAACGTTGCGATATGAATTGCTGTAGGGAACGCATCATTTGTGGACTGCGCCATATTGACGTGGGAGTTCGGACTGATAATGTCGTATTCCCCTTTTTTATGACCGAGAATTTCAAGCGCTCGATTCGCAATGACTTCATTGGCATTCATGTTCACCGAAGTCCCTGCTCCTCCTTGAATTGGATCGACTAAAAATTGGTCACGTAACGCACCGTTTATTACTTCTTCAGACGCTTGAATAATCGCATCTGCTAAATTTTCATCCAATTGGCCAATGTCACGGTTTGCTTGTGCTGCAGATTTTTTAACAATCGCAATCGCACGGATTAGATCCCGGTTTACACGATAGCCTGTAATGGGAAAGTTTTCAGCAGCCCGTAATGTCTGAATACCATAGTAAGCGTTGTGCGGAACCTTCTTTTCTCCAATAAAGTCTTTCTCAATTCTATACAGCGTCTCTTCTACCATCACGCAGAACCTCTTCTCAAATATTTTTTCATTTACTAGTACTTACTATACATGATTCGCCAAGTGTGGACAAATTGTGTACGTCTTCTATCTTACATTAAAGATAGCGTTCAAACCACCCGATAATTTCTTTTACTGGATAATCGGTGTTTTCATCATACTCTGTCGGCCGCATGAGCCACCCCTCCAAATCTATTTCGCTGTTTGAATAATGAAAAGTGTCCGGCTTCGCTTTGTTCAACCATCGTTCATTCAATGAAGTAAGTGCGATTCGTTCACCCGTCGCGATCGTCTGGTAATATAATTCGCCTGGATGTGTCGGTGTACTCACTGTCAATAGCGCAAACTCTCCAGTGGACGATACATCATATCCATACACATGCTCATCTTCTCCTGTCGCAGGATACATAGCACCGTCAAGCGTGGCCGCGTATAACCGGACATCTCCCATAACAGACAGTTGAAAGTACAGCTGTTCATCTTCCGTCCATACTACACCGGGCGCTGCTGCTTGCTGTAAGTGAACGGCAATACTCTCATTCCCAACAGGTGCATCGAGAGCCGCTGTCATATTCATCGTCAGCCCGTCTGCTTCATCGTATACAAATACATCTGCTTGCGTAGCATTTATATGCGTCAAATCAGATCCGACATAGGCGATATACCGGTCATCTTTGGAAAAGTGGACTTGACCAACATAGCCTTGTGCATCACATAATATCATCTCATCTTTGGTTTCGATATCCACTAAAATGAGCGGGGTGCTCACATCATGATCATCATGTTCCGCGCGGTTGACTCCCATTACAAGCTGTTTACCATCAGACGACACCGCTTCTAATGAATGGTGAAACGGTTCCGTAGTAAAGTCGGTGATGTTCTCAGTCGCTAGATCCACCCAGCCAATTTGTGTCCATTCGTCTTGCGGCACTACGCCGATTCGATCCGCTTCATATTTCATCCGTGTGATGCGGATCGACTGTGAGAACTTGTCTTCTGCCTGTTCTGTAGATGCGAATGTTTCACCAAATTTCACTGTCCCACTACACCAAATTTTCTGTCCGCACGGTGACCATTCAAACGAATCAATGCTATGTTTTACATCTGTCAACTGACGGGCTTCTCCACCAGTTACTTTTAGGACGTACAATTGGTTTGTTTCTGTACGATTGGACAGAAATGCTACCATCTGACCGTCTGCCGACCATTTCGGTGAGCTGACTTTTTGTTTGCCGAACGTCCATTGCGTGACGCTCTTCGTCTCCAAGTTCACGTAATGAATGGCCGAATAATAGTTGTTGTCTTGTTCATTCAATTCCGTCACTATGAAAACTGCTCCTTTGTCATCCGGAGCCAGTACAGGATTCGTTATTGATTTTGTTTCAAACATATCTTCTATCGTTACCGGGCTTTTACTCATCCAATTCCTCCCGTCTGTTCTTCTACTTCAACCATACCAAGGATGCGGGGAGTTTGGCAATTATTCTTGTGATAGGCCCGCAAGAGAGTTCTTGACTCCTTACATACGGTATACTATTCCGATAAAAAAGAGTGATTCCTCGTCAACATTCGACAAGGAATCACTCTTATTAAACTAATTTATTAGCTATTCACATGATTTTTCAACGAACGACGTAAAATTTTACCTGTCGTATTTTTCGGAAGTTCATCTAAAAACTCAATATGTTTAGGCACTTTATATTTTACAAGACGTTTTGCACAAAATTCTTGTAACGATTGTTCTGTCGCTTCCGAACCTTCTGTAAGCACTACATACGCATGAACTTCTTCGCCGAAGTTCGCGTCAGGTACTCCTACTACCGCAGCTTCCACAATCTCCCGGTGACTAAATAAAACTTCCTCCACTTCACGAGGATAGACGTTGAATCCACCGACGATGACCAAGTCTTTCTTGCGATCTACGATATAAAAGTAACCGTTTTCATCTCGCCGTGCAAGATCCCCTGTATAGAGCCAGCCATCCCGTATTGCAGCGGCCGTTTCTTCCGGTTGCTTATAATAGCCTTTCATAACATTCGGTCCACGAACGATTAATTCTCCCACTTCATTATTAGGAAGTTCTTCGCCCATTTCGTTGACGACTTTATTTTCCACATTCATAATATTCGTTCCAATTGATCCGGGTACACGCTCCCGATCTAGCGGATTGAAACAAGTGACGGGCGATGCTTCGGATAAGCCGTACCCTTCCGATACGCGAACTTGATACTTCTCTTCAAAATCATGCAATAAAGAAACCGGCAACGACGAGCCGCCTGAGATAGACAATCGAATCGTTTCAAAGTCTTCTGTTTTCCCTTCAGGGTACTGATAGAGGAAGTTGTACATCGTCGGAACTCCCGCAAATACCGTTGCTTTTTGTTCGCGAATCAATGTGAATATGTCTCCCGGGCTAAAGCGCGGCTCAAGTAATATGGTTGCACCTTTTAGCAACGGGGCATTCGCAACGACAGTTAACGCAAACACGTGGAATAGCGGAAGTGTTGCTACGATCCGGTCATCTGCTGAAAAACCTAAGTAATTTCCGACGTCACGCGCATTCGAGTAAATATTTTTATGCGTTAACATCGCTCCTTTTGGATGTCCCGTTGTACCGGATGTGTATAATATGATAGCGCTTTCATTTTCGTCAATTGTCGGCATTTCTACTACTGGTGTTGATTGCTTCATAAGTTTGGTAAACGGATGTACTTTCACTTGCACAGAGTCTGATAGAGCGGCCAGCTTCTCGCCAACGTCCGCACTCATTTCACAAATGATATAGTTTTCAATAGTCGGAAACGCTTGACTCGCTACTTCAACGAGCGGTAATAACTGATCGAGTGCAATGACCGCTTTGGCATCGCTGTTTTCCAAAATAAAAGATATTTCGTCAGGAGTATATAATGGATTGATCGGCACAGCCGTCGCTCCGATTCTCATCGTAGCATACAATGAAATTAAATAATGTGGTGTGTTCCCGAGCAAAAAAGCTACCTTATCTCCTTCTTTCACTCCTAATCCCTTAAGTGCTGAAGCAAATATCGAAACGGATCGGTCAAACTCCGCGTAGGTAGTATCCTGTCCCATAAAACGATAGGCTATTTTTTCGGGGTTTGTCTGGGCAGTGTCGTGAACGCTAGAAACTAAATTCATACTTTCATCTCCCTATGTAATGAATGAGTCACCATTCAGTATTTCATTCATTATACTGATAAAGTATTTAGTTGGCAACTGTTTTCGGAAAGTTTTCTGAAAGGATTAGACAATTCTTTAACGATCTGCGCTCTCCTTATCATTGTCGGGTATAGCGGACTGTACAAAAAAATCCCGCAGAAGACGATGCTGTCTTCTGCGGGATTTCTTAAACATTACGCTTCTGCTGTTTGTTTTTCAAGTGATTCATTGTACATATTTGTATCGAGTTCACCAGTTACGCGAGCTGTTGTAACACCCGCTGTAATCGAGCCACTAACATTGACTGCTGTACGACCCATGTCAATCAATGGTTCAACAGAAATCAATAATCCCGCAAGTGCGACAGGGAGATTGAGCGCTGACAAGACAAGAATGGCCGCAAACGTTGCGCCTCCTCCGACACCCGCCACACCAAATGAACTAACCGCTACAATTGCAATTAATGTTAGTAAAAATGTCGGATCAAGTGGATTTTGTCCAACTGACGGAGCGATCATAACCGCAAGCATCGCCGGGTAAATACCAGCACAGCCGTTTTGCCCGATGGATAAACCGAATGAACCGGAAAAGTTTGCGATTCCTTCAGGAACACCTAAGCGGTTTGTTTGTGCGTGAATCGTTAACGGCAACGTCCCCGCACTTGAACGGGATGTAAAAGCGAATATTAGCGCTTCCCCCACTTTTTTCACATACGTCACAGGATTCAACCCTGATAATGTAATAATGAGTAAATGAATACCAAACATTACTAGTAGAGCGACATAAGAAGCTAGCACAAACTTCCCAAGGCTGTAAATTGCCGCAAAGTCAGATGTTGCTACAGTTCGAGCAATAATCGCTAAAATACCATACGGCGTCAAACGTAGCACGATTCGCACAACACCCATGATCAACGCGTAAATCGCATCAATCCCTTTTTTCACCGTAACCGCATTTTCTTCATCTCTTCTCGTAATTGCCAAGTAAGCAAATCCAAGGAACGCCGCAAAAATCACGACTCCAATTGTGGAAGTCGGACGTGCTCCTGTGAAATCTAAGAAAGGATTAGCCGGTAGTAAATCAATGAGCTTTTCAGGTAACGTTACATCTGCAACAGTTTCATAGTTTGCTTCGATAGAAACCCCACGCGCCACTTCTGCTTCCCCTTGTACAATAGTAGAAGCATCCAGTCCAAATAACAGCGTAACCGAAATCCCTATCACCGCAGCAATCGCAGTTGTCCCGACGAGCATACCCAAAATCGTACCCGCCATTTTCCCAAAGTTCTTCCCGATCGTCACTTTCGTAAAAGCCGCCAAAATCGAAATAAATACAAGCGGCATGACAATCATCTGCAATAATTTAACATAGCCGATCCCGATCAGATTAAACCACGGCATCGACTGCTTAAGAATTTCAGACTCTGTTCCGTAAGCAAAATGTAAAATAAGTCCATAACCAATCCCGAGCCCAAGCCCAGTAAATACACGTTTTGAAAATGAAATCTTTTTACGATTCATTGTATATAACAAACCGACGAGCAATAACAGCCCCGCAATATTCAAAATAAGTAAAAAAGTATTCATCATCCTGTCCTCCCTAAGTTGTGCCATACTATAAAATTTCTATGATTCATACATTATCCCATTAATACCTATTAGTCAAGTATGTTTTTAAGTAAATAGAATGTTAGTATAGTTAGCAAGCTTGTTGAATGCAATATAATAGCATTTGGATGGAGGGATGCTGACTTGGAGTATCTTGGCGGCTTGCGCTTCCAGACGATACGCTTTCCGGAGGGGACGCGGCGGACCCCGCAAAAGTGCGTTGCGGGTTACGCCTATCGTCCTTATCCTCTCGGAGTCGATCGTCTGTAAGCTCCAAGCCGGACTTAGCGTGTGCAAGACAGTTAGATACCTCTTTGTAGGTGGTGAAAACTTCGTGGACTTGTGTGCTACTTTATGTTCGTTTATTAGATGGAGCAAGGCTAACTTGAAGAGTCTTACGGCTTGCGCTTCCAGACGATACGCTTTCCGGAGGGGGCGCGGTGGACCGTCAAGCGCTGCGAGTTACACCTGTCAAATGCAAAGATGTGCTCCTTCTCGCTGCGCTTCACTCGCAAAAGCCGTCCTTCGCTACGGCTTTTCCTGAACCTCTCGGAGTCGATCGTCTGTAAGCTCCAAGCCGTACTTTGTGTGTGCAAGACAGTTTGATCACTCTTTGTAGGGGGTGAAAACCAAGTGGACTTGTCTGATACCATGCGACCGCTTTTGAAGTTAGATAGCGGTGAAGTATTATCTGCTACTATTACTTCTTCGATGAACTGAGTGAAAAAAGAAGTGACCCTATATACATTCAATCAGGCAATCTAAAGCTTCACCCACATTGTCGAGGAAGCGGAACTTACCACACTCTATTTCTGGACGAACACAAACTGACTTGCAGACACAAACTCAAGGATTCTCCCGGAAGAACCGGCGACTCCTGGAGGATCAGCGCGTCAGGCGTAACCCGCAGCGCTCTTTTGCGGGGTCCGCCGCGTGCCCTCAGGAAAGCGTCCGGTTCTGTAGGGAGAATCCTAGCACGTACACTCTTTTTCTACACCATCAAAGGAGAAGTCACTTACACCACTCTAGCTTCTGGACGAATACCATCTGACTTACGAACATTAATTCAAGGATTCTCCCGGAAGAACCGGCGACTCCTGGAGGATCAGGACGACAGGCGTAATCGCCAAAGCACTTCTGGCGAGTCCGCCGCGCCCCCTCAGGAAAGCGTCCGGTTCTGTAGGGAGAATCCTAACACGTACACAACTTTTCTGATCCGCACCGGAGAAGTTCACTTACCCCACTCCAACTTCTGAACGAACACCAACTGACTTCCCACCACTCTCAAGAAGTAGGCGCCTTAATATGCGAAATATAACGCCAGCGAATCAAATAAAAATAGAAAATCTGCATAACCGTAAAACCAAGTAAGACAAGCGTCAACTCTCTCACTATCGAAATCTCAGCCAACGCATCCCAAATAACTTGCAATGCCAAAAAAGCAAAAACACTGTGGATAAACGACACTCCCCATGGGAAGAAAAACTGCGGAATCAACTGACGATTCACGATTTTCTTAAACTCCCGATCAGTCATCCCTATACGCTGCAGCACAGCATACTGTTTACGATCATGACTTAGCGACGTATACAGCCGGAAGTAAATAAAACTACCCGACGCTAAAAAGAACACACCCGCCAGCAATAGTCCGATAAACAACAGCAATGAAAAAGTCATACGGATATGCGAGTAATTCAATCCCGGATTCTCAAACTCAAACCGAACAGGCGGCTTCCCTTCTAAAACGATACTAGCAAGCACTTGGGAATTAATCGAGAGCCCGATATTTTGCGTCTCTTGCCATTCCTCAATATTAAAAGCATAATATGTAAACGCTAAGGAACGCCCGGCTGTAAGTTCATCCATTCTGTCAAAATCCAAGTGGTTGACGACAATCGTATTGAGACCGAGCGCATTGGGCGGAAATAACCGATAAGGATAAATCCCCTCGATATGGAGCGACATTTTACTTTCGGCCAGTTCCGTTTGTACAGATTGATTGGCTAATTTTCCAGCATCTGATGCGCTCGCTGGTAAGAACAGCGCATGCCCCCGTTCAAGCTGTAAAGGTTTCTCACCAAACGTCATCGCCAATTCATTCAAGTCTGCGAGTTTTACAATATTGACTTTGTTTTTTGTGTAGGAAGACTGCTGCTCCAGCACACGGAATCGAACAGCCCAATAATCAAGATTCTGCTGTTCTAACTCAGTCGTCAATTGTGCAATATGATTGTATTCAAATTCATTATGCGGCAAACTTTTATAGACAAGTCCCAGCGGATTCACTTCACGGTATTGCGAAGCGAAAGATGTTAATGACGCAAGAATTCCTACAGACATGAATGCGATAGTGGAAACGATCGTGACGATGAAGAACATACGGGCATTTTCTTTTAACCGCACAATACTTTCCGATACTGAAATCATCCAGAAGTCACGCCAAAAAAACTGTTTCCGTCTGCGCAGACCGTGTAAAATAAGCGGTAATGTATCCGCAAAGAAGAAATACGTACCGAACGTAACAAGTGGGGGCAACAAAAAGAACAAACTAATAATACTCGAACGGGAAACGAAAGTGGCCATAACATAGGCAGCCAGCAATAAAATGACGCCAAAGATCCCTCGGCTTTTCGAATACGAATACACCGATTCGACAGCCATATCCCCATGAAGTAAATCCGAAATTTTCCCTTGTTGAATAAAAACAGGTGCAATATAGGAAATAATCGCAAATAAACTTAAAAATGCTCCAATCGTCAACGCAAAAGGTTTCCACGATAAATACAACGGAAGGACAGGTATTTGCACAATCGCTTTAACGATCATAAAGAAAAATTTCGAAAACATAAATCCAATGAAAATCCCTGTAACGATTGACGCAAATCCTAATAACATCGTTTCAATAAAGATCAGACGATGCAATTGCCGTCTCGCCATCCCGAGTAATAACAACACACCAAATTCTTTAGATCTCGCTTGCAAGAAAGAACGCATCGAATAGAATAGGAAAAATAACGTGAAGATAAATAAAATAACTTCAGCAATGCCCATTCCGAGTGACGAAATTTCTTTCAAAAACGTATTTTCAATCGATGGATGAAACAGCAACATCGAATAGAGAAAGAACACCATGACTGAAAAAACACTCGCCATGAAAAATGCTGCGTAAATCCTTCGATTTCTTACGACGTTACGGTAAGCGAACTGTCGAAAAGTCATTCACATTCCCTCCAAGTAATGACAGCACATTTAAAATACGCTGGAAGAAAGTTTGTCTGCGTTCATCTTTATAAATTTCATTGAAAAACTCACCGTCTTTAATAAATAATACCCGATCACAATAACTGGCTGCGATTGGGTCATGTGTCACCATAATAATGGTCGTTCGTTCATGTACATTAATGTGCTCCAGTAACTCCAACACATCTTTCGCGGACTTTGAATCTAAGTTTCCTGTCGGCTCATCGGCCAGCACGATGGTCGGCTGATGGATCAGCGCCCGCCCAATGGCGGTCCGCTGTGCTTGTCCACCTGATAATTCATCCGGCCGGCGTTCCAATATTTCTTCCAAGTGCAGTTTCTCCGCCATGTCTTGCACTCTGTTCTTCATCTCTGTTATTGGAAGTCCATCAAGCGTTAGCGGTAGCACTAAGTTTTCTTCTACCGTTAACATTTGCAGCAGATTAATCTCTTGAAAGACAAAGCCGATTTGGTGTCGGCGAAACAATGCGATATCATTTTGACTGAGAGTTTCGGGCTCTACTCCACCAATGACGATTTTGCCGTATGTCGGAATATCGGTTGCCATTAATAAATTTAATAATGTAGTTTTACCACTGCCAGAAGGGCCCATAATCGCTACGAATTCACCTTCCTGTACGTCAAAATCCAGTTGATTCAATGCGCGGTGCATCACTTTTCCTTCGTATATTTTTGTGACATCCTTCATCTCAACGATTGGTTTTTTCATCAGATGCTTCACCTGCCTCTCCACCAGTGAATACTAATCGAATCGTAGTTCCTTCCCCTTGCTTCGACAAAATTGTCAACTCATGACCGAGACGCTTACATACTTCAGACGCAATATATAGCCCCATGCCGGTTGACTCTCCTGATAATCTGCCGTTTTCACCCGTAAAGAAAGCTTTCGTTACACGATGCAAGTCGGATGCTGGTATACCGATTCCTTCATCTTTTATTTCCAGTTGCAGTCCGTCTGCTGTGGGCTCTGCTACTACATAAATCTTCTTGCCTTTTTCAAATGTATATTTAACCGCGT
Source organism: Sporosarcina sp. PTS2304 (assembly GCF_003351785.1). Taxonomy (GTDB): domain Bacteria; phylum Bacillota; class Bacilli; order Bacillales_A; family Planococcaceae; genus Sporosarcina. The sequence goes on along the minus strand of NZ_CP031230.1, from coordinate 239,656 downwards.
TTGTTATAAATTGATTTAGCATAAATTTAATCCACTTACGATCTGTCGCCACCATCAAGTGCTCATCAACGGTTAATACTGGAAAGAGACCTTTGGCAATGAATAGCCGTTTGTTTTCATTGAATACTTCTTGTAGAACCATTTTCAGTGACAGGCGCTCAATCTGCATATCATCTTCGAACGTTTCCAGTCTGGCATTTACTAGGACGATTTCTAGGCCTGTTTGGATTCGCTCTACTTCTTGGCTAATACTTTTCTTATCCACTTCTTCTTCCTGAAGTAATAAATTTACGACAGAAATAGGTGTTTTCATTTGATGAACCCATTGATTCATGAAGTGTAAATGCCGGTGTTGTACATTATAAAGTGTCTGTACTTCATGTTGGTACAGTCGATAGAGTTCACGCGTAAATTCTGTTGTCTGGCGATGTTCCGGTGTGAGTACGTGGCGAATAAGTGCATCTTCCATTTTCTTCGGTTTCTCGACAATCGATGCATAAAAGGATCGGCGCATAATGAATTTGCCTGTTAAGTATCCTGCCGTCAATAATACACCCATCGCTACCGAGTAAATGGCTGTGTTCGGACTGCGGAACCCATCCAACCAATAGAGGAGAAGAATGAACAAAATCAACCCTAGCTGAAACAGCATGAACGGGATATGTTCTCTAAAAAACAGCAAAAATGCTTTCATTACACTTCAGACTCCGGAACAAAACGATATCCTGCCCCACGCACCGTTTCAATCCATGAGTTCACATCGTAATCGGTTAGTTTTTTACGCACGCGTGTCATGTTGACATTGAGCGTATTTTCATCAACGAATGATTGATCATCCCATAATTCTTCCAGAAGCCTCTCTCTTGAAACTACTTTCGGTGACTCCCCCATCAATAATTCCAAAATGACACATTCTTTTTTCTGAAGAGGAATTTCTTCTTCTCCTTTTTGCAAAGTCATCCGCTCTATATATAATGTCAAATCACCTGATACGATGACCCGCTCCGATTGATTGGGCGAATATTCTCCAACGGATCTCCGCAAATGACTTTTTATCTTCGCGAGCACAATTTCATAATGAAACGGCTTCGTAATAAAATCATCACCACCGTTTTCAAGTGCAAACACTTGATCCATATCTCCCGAACGAGCCGAGATGAATAGGATAGGGCACATCGTATGCTGCCGCAATTGCCTACACCAATAATAGCCATCATATATCGGCAAATTTATATCGAGTAGCACCAAATGAGGATTATAGGCTACACATTCTTCCACTACACGATCAAAATCTTCAATTACTGCCACATCATATTGATATTTCTCAAGTGTGCCAGCTAATAACTGAGCAATTTTCCGATCATCTTCCACAATGAATATCCGACGTTTCACAAAGACCCCTCACTTTCGTAGTATATGTAGTATAGCGCAGAGTAAAAAAACGCGCATGCCTCGCAAGACACGCGCTTTTAATTTAGTAGATTACACCGACAAATTCATCGAGCTGTATGCCACCTAAAATCTTCTCTACTTCTATTGAATCGAGCGCTTCTGTAATAGCCTGGCGTTCATATTTCACACCAATCAACCGTTTTTCAATTTCCGTTACTTCCCCAACGCCAAAGAAATCCCCATAAATATGAATATCTTCAATGACACCTTTTTCAACATGGAGACGAACGTCTATGCCACCGACTGGGAAACGCTTTGATTGTTGGACATTACATTTAGGGGATCTGCCATAGTTCCACTCCCAATTGCCATAGCGTTCTGCGGAAAGTGCATGGATATTGTCCCAATCCTCTTCCGTTAGTTCCTTGTATTGAATATGTTCTTCTCCATCGAAAATCGAGTTTAATATTTCTTGTCGAAATTGCTCAATCGAAATCGGCTGTTCCAAAAACTCGGAAATATTGGCCACGCGACTGCGGATAGATTTAATCCCTTTCGATTCGATCTTGTCCTTTTTCACTTTCAAAGAATTTACAACGCCTTCCATGTCTGTGTCAAATAGCAATGTACCGTGACTAAACATGCGGTCTCCTGTAGCAAACTGCGCGTTACCTGATATTTTACGCCCATCGATCAAAATATCATTACGACCGAGCAGTTCCGCTTTTATGCCCATCTTTGCTAAAGCGTCTGTTACCGGTTCCGTGAACTTTTTGAAGTTGCGGAAAGAATCTCCGTCATCTTTCGTAATAAAACTAAAGTTCAAATTTCCTTTATCGTGATACACAGCTCCGCCACCGGATAATCGACGAACTACATGAATGCCTTCACGATCCACGAACTCTGTATTAATCTCTTCTATTGTGTTTTGGTTTTTGCCGATGATGATAGAAGGTTCATTGATATAGAACAGCAAGTACGAATCTTTATCGATATCCATTGTTTTTAATACATATTCTTCAATTGCCAAGTTAATTCTTGGATCTGTAATGCCTTTATTGTCGATAAATTGCATGATTTTTTCTCTCCTCACAAATTTGTCACAATATTTTTAGTTAATTCTCGCAATTTAGAACGTTCAAAACCCTTTTAAAGTGCGCCATGAAAGGCTTGAGTCCATTTTAACAGAAACTTAGAGGGAGTGTTGACTTTTACGTTCTGTTATAATACACTATGAACATAGCAAGGAGTTATACAACACCAACAAAAAAGGGGAATGATTAATATGGTAGAAAGCATCGTAGAATTTTTCAAAAACTTGCCGGCAAAGGTTTGTGCGACTTGTGGAAACGAAATCGAAGAGCAGCATGAGTGCTACTCCAATCACTGTGATCACTGCAACATCAAATAATTTAACCTTTCATTCGGCGGATATGTATATATTCGCTTTTTTTGTGCTTGTAAATAGAACGGACAAAAAACAGTTCAAGCGTCTGAGTATAACAGGCGCTTGAACTGTTTTTTTAACTAGTCGTGTTGAAATTGACTTTTAGAAGTTGGAGTGAAATAAGTGACTCTCCAGTGCGGTGCAGAAAAGCAGTGTACGTGCTAGGATTCTCCCTGCAGAACCGGACGCTTTCCTGAGGGGGCGCGGTGGACTCGCCAAAAGTGCGTTGGCGATTACACCTGTCAAGTGCCAAAATGTGCTCCTTCTCGCTGCGCTTCACTCGCAAAAGCCGTCCTTCGCCACGGCTTTCCCTGAACCTCCAGGAGTCGCCGGTTCTTTCGGGAGAATCTTTGAGTTTGTGTCGGGAAGTCAGTTGGTGTTCGTCCAGAAATGAAGGATGGCAAATTACGCTTCCTGAACAGTGTAGATAAAGCTTTAGATTGCCTGACGAATGTGTATAGAGTCATTTCTTTTTCCACTCAGTTCATCGAAACAGTCATAGTAGCTAGCAACACTTCACCGCTTTTTAACTTCAAAAACGATCGCATTGTATCAGACAAGTCTACTTGGTTTTCACTATCTATAAAGAGTGATCAACCTGTCTTGCACACACAAAGTTTCGGCTGAAGCTGGAAGACGATCGACTCCGGGAGGATAAGGACGACAGGCGTAACCCGCAACGCTTGACGGTCCGCCGCGTCCCCTCCGGAAAGCGTATCGTCTGGAAGCGCAAGCCGCAAGACACTCTAAGTCAGCTTCACTCCATCCCATCCACTACTTTCATGAACGAATACAGGGTATCAACCAAACCCACTTTTTAGTCAATGAATAATACACCTGTTGATTAATCAACAGGTGTAAATTGTGCGAGAACATTCTTCATCGCCACTATGCCTTGATCGATACAATCTGGCAAACCGACTCCATTATAAGATGCGCCCGCCAGCTGGATCATCGGAAACTGTTGTTGGAGTTCTTCTTTTGCTCTTACAATCTTCTCTTTATGGCCTACTCGGTATTGAGGGCGATCATCTTTCCAGCGTGTAATAATACAGAACTCTGGCTCACCTACTAAATCGAGAATCGTCCGTAAATCATTAAGAACTATTTTCTCAATATCGCTATCTGGTAAATCGACGATTGCTTCTTCTCCTACACGACCAACGAACGCTCTGACAAGCACCTTATCGTCAGGTGTAGTAGTCGGCCATTTTCGATCAACCAATGTACACGCGGTAATTGAGTGATTGCTACTGCGTGGCACTAAGAAACCTGTACCATTAATTTCACGCTTCATCGCAGTTTTCGGAAATCCAAACGCTACAGTAGCGACTGACGTAGTAGGAATCGTCCCTAATTCTTTAAGCAGTCCGTGAGGCTCAAATAACTGACGTACTACTGTATGACTCGTCGATAAAATAACCGCATCCGCTTCAATCTGTTGCTGGTCACTTAACGTTAGAACCGCACGTTCACCTTGCTTATTCACTTTCGTCACGCGTATGCCTTTCATCACGTGTACATCGTCCAGTTGTTCTTCAAGTGCTTCCACTATAGAATCCAGACCGTTCTTAAATGTATGAAAGGCTCCTACCTTTTTCGAACTATGACTGTTTTTCTGTGGTAATTGTTTCGGCGTAGTTTTTTTCATCCCCACTATTAAGCTTCGATGGTTCTTTTCCACTTCGTAAAATTGCGGAAAAGTTGACTCTAAGCTCATATGGTCAATATCCCCCGCGTACACACCAGAAAGAAGCGGTTCTATTAGATTTTCCACTACTTCCGTACCAAAGCGTCTTCTGAAGAACTTACCGAGTGACTGATCACCCGTCACTTCAGAACGCGGAAGAACAAAATCACACGCCGCGCGCAACTTGCCGCTTAAGCTAAACAGTCCTGATGTAATGAAAGGTTTAATTTCAGTTGGAACTCCCATTACGGCTCCTGCTGGAATCGGATGCATTTTATCATGCAATAAAATATACGCTTGTCCCGTCGCATTTCGCACTAGCTGATCAGCAATCCCAAGATCGCTAGCTAATTGGTCTACACTTTTCTTGCGTATTAAAAAGGAGTCGGGACCGCGTTCGATTACATAGCCGTCTCGACGGACTGTCTGGATTTTCCCACCTAGTTCAGTAGATGCTTCAATCAAGGTGATATCTATAGGAAGTCCATGCTCACGAGCTTCTTTCTGCATATAATACGCTGACGAGAGACCTGTGATGCCACCACCGATAATGACTACTTTTTTTCGTTCGCTCATGTCCTCCGTCACTCCGATTCTGCTAGATTTATTTCGATTCTTTCAACTGATCCAATACTGCATCTGCCATAGCATCTATAAATAAAGGATCTGTATTTGGCATAGCCGGTCTATGGTAGGCTGCGCCGATCTCATCACACACAACTTTGCACTCATAGTCATTGTCATACAGCACTTCCAAATGATCAGATACGAAGCCTACTGGTGTATAGACAAATGATTGATACCCTTTTGTTTCATACAATTCGCGAGTAAGATCCTGTACATCGGGACCAAGCCAAGGATCTGGCGTCTGCCCTTCACTTTGCCATCCAAGTGCATACGTTTTTACGCCTGCCGCTTCAGTGATCATTTCTGCAGTCTCTTTCAGTTGGTCTGCATAGGGGTCACCATTAGCCAAAATCTTTTCAGGCAGTGAATGTGCTGAAACAATAAGGCATGTATTTTCACGTTCTGCTTCATCCATCGCATCGTATGTTTGACGCAACTGGTTGGACCAATAGTCAATAAACTTCGGCTGTTTGTACCAGCTTTCTACTGAAGTTAAACGAATGCCATGCTTGTCTGCCTCTTCTTTAGCACGACCGTTATACGATTTCACTGAAAATGTGGAGAAGTGCGGTGCTAATACAATGGAGACCGCTTCTGTAATACCGTCATTTTCCATTTCCTGAACTGCATCTTCGACAAATGGCGCGATATGTTTTAAACCGATATATACATTGAATTCGATGTCGTCTTGAACTGCATTCAAACGGTTACCTAATGCATGTGCCTGATCTTCAGTAATACGCGCAAGTGGAGATATACCGCCGATAGCTTCATAGCGGTTACGTAGATCTTCCAACTGCTCGGGTGCAGGTGGACGGCCTCTTCTAATATGCGTGTAATACGGCTCTAAATCGTCATAGGAAGTCGGTGTTCCGTAAGCCATTACGAGTAAACCCATTTTCTTTTTCGTCATCATGTTCACCTCATAGTTCGATTTTTATTTTGCGCGTAATTGTGCACTGTATTCATGAACAAACGCAGTCAAACGCTTCAACGTTGCCGGCTGCACTTCAGGGAATACACCATGTCCTAAGTTAAAGATATGGCTTCCATGCTCTACGCCCTCTTCAACAATGCGCTTCGCCCGTTCTTCAATGACCGACCAATCTGCCAATAGTAATGTAGGATCTAAGTTCCCTTGCAGTGGTTTCGTAAGACCGCGTTCGCCCGCTTCTTTAATAGATAAACGCCAGTCCAATCCAACTACGTCTACAGGCAGGTCATGCCATTCATTTGCTAAGTGGCTTGCACCAACTCCAAATGTAATGAGTGGAACATTCAGTTTGCGAAGTTCAGAGAAAATACGTGTCATCGTTGGTTTGATGAAGATGCGATAGTCAGATACGTGTAACGCACCAACCCATGAATCGAATATTTGAACAGCTTTCGCACCGGCTGCTACTTGCGCTTGAATGTATGTAATTGTCATATCCGCCAATTTGTCCATTAATGCAAACCAAGCTTGCGGCTCAGAAACCATGAATGATTTCGTTAAGTTATAACTTCTCGATGGTCCGCCTTCAATCATATAACTTGCAAGTGTGAATGGCGCACCGGCAAAACCGATCAGCGGAACATTCAACTGTTCCTTCGTTAAGATTTTAATTGTGTCTAAGACGTAAGGAACTTGATCTTCTGCTGAGAACTCGCCTAATTTTTCAATATCGGCAACGGAACGGATGGGATTAGAAATAACAGGACCAACGCCTGACTTAATCTTTACATCCACTCCAATCCCAACTAAAGGTGTAACAATATCTTTATATAAAATAGCTGCATCCACATCGTACTGATCTACAGGCAGCTTCGTTACATACGCGCATAATTCTGGCTGATGTGTGATTTCTTCCAAAGAGTATTTTTCTTTAATTTTCCGATATTCTGGTTGTGAACGTCCTGCTTGACGCATGAACCATACAGGCGTATGTTCAATCTTTTCGCCTCTTGCCGCACGCAATAAAGTATCATTAAATGTTGTCATTTTCACCGATTCCTCTTTCCATAATTTAATGCTTTACAGTTGTTAAGAAGATATACGTTTCTCATGATAAACTGTTGATTGTTTAATGTATAGTGAATTGCGTCTTTGTCATAATATTGTGCTTGAATTCTTTGTTTACCTGTCATGTTTTCGACAATCAAACACTCAGAATAGCTTTCCGAGTGTTTGATTTCACTCATTTTAGGGAACTAATTACTATATAATATAAAACAACTGTTACTAGCCAAAGGAGGAAGTATGTATGAATATTTATATTACGACTGGAACCATCGATTTTATGGAGAAGGTTAAAGATAAGTACGTAGATGAATCTATATTATTAATGAATGGTGGCGGCCACACACTTTTATTACATGAAACAAATGGCAAATCTGTTTTTCAGACTCCTAGAAAATATGAAGTAGTAGGAGCTTTCGGTGAATTGACAGAGCCTGGATTTTTTGCACTAGACAATGTAGCCGTAACGGATGAAGGGAAACCTATTTTTGAACACCAATATAAAGAATTGGGTCAAAAAATTCAAGACATTCCGGGATTTACTGCTTTCCGCCTACTTCGTCCAGTTGGCTCAGACACGTACATTGTTTTGACAGAATGGACGGATAAGCGTCTGTATGATTTATGGCGTAACTCACCGGGATATAAATTAACTAACCCGAGTGACTTTAAAGATCAAGGGGGCATGACATTGCACATCTTTACAAGTGCACCCTACACAGCTACTTATAAAACACCGACTGAGGAGGTTTGACGTCTACACGTCAAGCCTCTTTTTACAAGCCTGTTGATTATCTAAAGAAAGGAATTGGCATTTGGAAATGAGTGTACGTGTTAGGATTCTCCAGTGCGTTGCAGAAAAGTAGTGTACGTGCTAGGATTCTCCCTACAGAACCGGACGCTTTCCTGAGGGGACGCGGCGGACTCGCCAGAAGTGCATTGGCGATTATGCCTGTCGTCCTGATCCTCCAGGAGTCGCCGGTTCTTCCGGGAGAATCCTTGAGGTTGTGTCGGGAAGTCAGTTCGTGTTCGGCCAGAAATAGAGTATGGTAAGTTCTGCTTCCTAAACAGTGTGGTGAAGCTTTGGATTTGCTGACTGAATGTATATAGGGTCATTTTTTCACTCAGTCCATCGAAACAGTCATAGTAGCTAGCAACACTTCACCGCTTTTTAACTTCAAAACGGTCGCATTGTATCAGACAAGTCTACTCGGTTTTCATCCCCTACAAAGAGTGATCAAACTGTCTTGCCTACACTAAGTCCGGCTTGGAGCTTACAGACGATCGACTCCGGGAGGATCAGGAAAAGTCGTTGCGAAGGACGGCTTTTGCGAGTGAAGCGTAGCGAGAAGGAGCACATCTTTGCATTTGACAGGCGTAACCCGGAGCGCTCTTTTGCGGGGTCCGCCGCGTCCCCTCCGGAAAGCGTATCGTCTGGAAGTGCAAGCCGCAAGACATTCTAAGTCAGCGTCACTTCATCCAACTGCCGTAGTCAAAATCGTTTTAAACTAAATGAACGAGAGAATTATACATAATACTATTAATCAACAGGCTTGCTCTTTTTATAGACTTTTTAACAAAACTTCGGATTTCGAAATTTGCGACCTTTCACACTACTTGTTATAATGATAACGATATTTCATATATGTTTTTTACTTGAAGGGAGATTTTTTACATGAATGAGCAACTATTCAAGAAACTAGAACAATCTTATGACGATATGGTAGAAATTCGTCGCTATTTGCATATGAATCCAGAAGTTTCATTTAAAGAAGAAAAAACAGCTGCTTATATAGCAGATTTTTATAAACAACTACACATCGATGTTCGAACAGGTGTCGGTGGAAACGGTGTAGTTGCTCGTGTGAAAGGAAGCAAGCCAGGTAAAACTGTCGCTATGCGCGCAGATTTCGATGCACTTCCTATCCAAGATCAAAAAGATACCCCTTACGCTTCTAAAGTGCCCGGCGTTATGCACGCTTGCGGTCACGACGGTCATACCGCTACTCTTCTTCAATTGGCAAAAGCAATGAATGAAATGCGTGACGAGTTAGCCGGGGAGTATGTTTTCATTCATCAACATGCTGAAGAACTGGCTCCTGGTGGCGCAATTGCAATGATAGAAGACGGTTGCCTTGATGGAGTAGATGTTATATTCGGTACACATCTCTGGTCTCTGTATGACACAGGAATTATTTATTACGCAGCAGGCCCAGTCATGGCAGCAGCTGACCGCTTTTCTATTACAGTTCAAGGGGCTGGCGGACACGGCGCATCTCCACACCAAACAAAAGATGCGGTAGCGATTGGTTCACAATTAGTGATGAACTTACAACAAATTGTCTCTAGACGCGTAGACCCTATCGAATCAGCTGTCTTGTCTGTTGGTTCATTCGTTGCGGATAATGCATTTAACGTAATTGCAGATCAAGCAGTTCTAAGTGGTACTGTTCGCACATTCACATCGGAAAATCGCGATTTAATGGAGCGTGAAATTAAACGTGTCGCTGAAGGGACAGCTATTGCAACTGACTGCCAAATCGAAGTCGAATACTTCCGTGGATATCCAGCTGTCGTTAATCATGAAAAAGAAACAGAATTTTTACAGTCTGTAGCCGAAACTATACCTGGTTTAAATGGTGTGGAAAAAATGGAACCTCAAATGGGCGGAGAAGATTTCGCTTATTACTTAGAAAAAGTACCTGGCACTTTCTTCTTTACAGGAGCTAGACCGACTGACGCGTTCCCTCATCACCATCCACGATTTGACATTGATGAAAAAGCAATGATTGCAGCAGCAAAAACACTTGGCGCCGCCGCTATTGAATATCAAAAGTAATTTCCATCCGCTGATCCGAGAAAAGGATCAGCGTTTTTTATCCAAAAATTGTCTAATTATAATAATTGATAGAATATTCGACATTTTTCTTCTTTTTATATTGATTTTAGTTTTTTCTGTCCTATAATTAAAGATACGAGTATATTGACCTATTACTAGGGAGGGAACGCTATGGTAAATCAACAGAACTTGTCTTCTTATATCGTTACGTTTCATACTTTTGCATTACTTCATGGCCAACATTCCAATCCATACTATACAAAGGTTGTAGAAAACGATCGAACATTCATTGTCGAAAAAACACCATTAGAAATCATGAAGGATTCTTGTGCTCATTACCGCACAAACTTCGACTCCATCATTACTAGCTCAAAAAATGATTTGAAAAATCGACCGAAGCCGCCTATTATGCTGACGCATCTCAATAATCGGCCGTTGCTTTTCTTTCCTTTACTGTCTCCAACACTACATAAAAATTCATGGGTTGCTTATCACGCGGTTAAAGACACCCATCAATGCGAAGATGGTGTTGCTGTTGTATTAAAAAATGACACACATATGCCGCTAGATACATCGCTGGCAACAGTTTACCGACAAATGGCGCTATCGCATATTTTGTCCCAACGCTTTGATAATGCACAAGAAGAATTGAGAAGTTCCTATTATATGATTATGGAGCCTAAAAACTCTGACGCTCCAATTTCCTAAGATATTGATGTAATAATTCTTCGGTTCGATTACGTAGACGCACATTCAAATAGCGCCGTGTATCTTCATATCCATTGTGTAAAAATAAATATTCAGTGAATAATTCATCCGTCGAACGGCGTATAACTTTCATATGATGTTGCCGTAAATACTCTGCTGTTTTTTGCAGATCTACCGTAATCGCATTCATCGTCTCATCTACTAAATATAAATAAGGATCTTTTAATTTAAATGGTATTTTCTCCAAAATACTGCGATCTCGTTCTAGAATCGTTAATAGCATCGGTAAATAAATATAGTTCTCCATATAAGGTAATGCCTCATTGGGAAGGAAAGGCATTTGAGTCACCTCCTCAAACAAAAGGAACAAGTGTTCGTATAATAATTATAGATCGAATGACAACAAAAAGCAAGTACGATTAGTATGGTAAACTTTTTTCATTTTTCGACATGAAAAAAGTTCCAGCGAGTGTGCTGGAACTTTTATTATTTGTCTGGTTCGTCTCCGATAAAATGAATCGAAAAGACTTTCCATTGATCGTCTTCTTTAGTGAAAACTGTTACTTGACGTCCTTCCGGAGCGTTCTCTACACCACTTTCCATGTCAGTAAATGTAGTTTTAATCGTCGAAAATACTTGCGCTTCTTTTTCGTTGTACTTTACAATCGTCTCATTGTCAGGATCTCGCTTTACGGATGCTGATTTGAACATATCTTCCAACACGGTTCGCTCTTCTTGGAGATCGTATTTTTTATCTGATAATGTAGCAAGATATCTATCAATGTCCTGACTATTGAATGACTCAATATATTCGTTGAATGCCGCCATAATCGCTTTATGTTCCTCTTTTGGAACATTCTCTGCTTCTTCCACTTGATCACCTGACATACTGAAACCTACTTTGTTATCATCCACTCCATGATCGATTGCGCCGTTTCCAGGAGAAGCTTCTCCGTTCGTAATGTCGTTCGAATTGGTCTCTTCAGACTTATTGCAGGCACTTAAAATAAGAACCATAGCGATCGATGCCATTGCTAATTTCTTCTTCATGATTTCCTCCCACATAGAGAAAAAGGCCTTTTACTATCAAAAGACCTTTTCGTTTTTATTTCACTTCAACCCAGCCATTTTTAATTGCTGTGACGACTGCTTGTGTACGGTCATTTACGTTCATTTTCTGCAAAATACTAGAGACGTGGTTTTTTACTGTTTTCTCTGAAATAAATAACGTCTCGCCAATAGTCCTGTTACTTTGGCCATCTGTCAGTAATTGTAGCACTTCACATTCACGTTTTGTCAATAAATGAAGGGGACGGCGAATGTCATTTTGTTGGAATGAACCTTTATGTTCCCTCTCACTTAAACGGCGGAATTCAGATACTAAATTATGTGTTACTTTCGGATGTAAATACGATCCGCCATTTGCTACTACTTTAATAGCTTGTACAATTGCGTCGGCGTCCATTTCCTTTAACATATAGCCGAGTGCACCTGTCTTCAACGCATGTGTTACATAAGACTCGTCATCGTGAATGGAAAGCATAATCACTTTGGCATCCGGGAACTCTTTCACTAATTGCTCTGTAGCGTCTACACCGTTCATACGCGGCATGTTAATATCCATCAATACAACGTCCGGCTCACACTGACGATAAATTTCAAGCACTTCACTTCCGTCATCGCCCTCTGCTACTACGTTAAATGAATCTTCAAAGTCCAAAATTCGTTTAACACCTTCTCGGAATAATTGGTGATCATCTACAATTAAAATTTTTGTTGTTTCCATGTCCTATTCCTCCCAATGTTTACGTTACTTACAGTTCTTCGTCTAACGGGATCCGCAATAAAAGTGAAGTACCTTCTCCAACTTTGGAGTTTACTTTCATTTCACCTTTTAACAAATCCACGCGTTCTTGCATGCCAATCAAACCAAATGACTTATCTTTTACTTCTTTTGTATCAAAGCCGCAACCTTTGTCTTTAATCAATATATTTACGGTATCACGCAACCATTCAATTTTAACCCATACTTCGTCTGTTTTTGCATGTTTGATACTGTTATTCACTGATTCTTGTATGAGTCTAAAAATCCCTACTTCAAAATTGGAATTGAATCTTCTTTCGGGTCCATTGCTATGAAAATGGATGGTCAATGGTGCTTCATATTCACTAATGGTCGATAAATATTTTCGTAATGTAGGAACGAGTCCTAAATCATCTAAAGCCATTGGACGAAGATCATATATAATCCGCCGTACTTCCGATAGTGCACCTCTTACCATCTCTTTTAAATGAGACAGTTCCAGTAAGGCTTTGTCAGGACCGTGTTGTACAAAGGTCTTTTCAATCAAACCCGAACGCATGAGAACATTCGCCAGCATTTGTGCAGGACCATCGTGAATATCACGTGATAGACGTTTTCGCTCTTCTTCTTGTGCTTGAATGATTTGAATTGCAAAATCTTGTTTATGGCGTGCTGTTTCAAGTGCTGCACTCACATTTTTTAAATCAGATGTCAAATAAGTAATTACTGTGGTTACCTGATTAACAAGTTGATCAGCCCTTTCAATTGTGGAGAGTAACATAGCAAGCCGACGTTCCAACTCGTCTCTTCTCTCACGCAACTGCTTTTCCTCCATTTTATTGATGGAGACGCGTACAAGCAAATCATTTGCCACACTATATGCCTGTTTCACTTCTTCTTCGCTGTAATTTATGAAATCCTTCGACACGTTTGCCAAGCGTTTTCTAGAGTGGCGTGACATATCATCTAAAGAGTCGCCTTCTGCTATGACATGCGAAATGCTTTCTTTCACTTCTGTTAGCTCTTTTTGCATTTCTTCAAAACTTTGACGACTTTGTTCACTAATTAAAAATATGTCAGTTTTTGACCGATCCATTACATCAACCATGTTGCCGAAGATCTTTTCCATTTGCTGGATGTCGATCGCCTTCTCGTTCAAATGACTCCCTCCCGCACCTGTCTATGTAAAATATGCGAAGTGAGCAACATTGCAGTTTAACCTAATTACTTATACACTTCTAAATACAGTATATCATCTCAATGATGTAAAAGTATTATAAGTATATTACAAATGTAGGGGGTACGACAAATGCGAGCAAATTATAAAACTGTACAGCTTTATGGCGAAAGTGAATTCGTGGTGCAAAAATCCCGTTTCCTTTCATTTGTTAAGCGAGCAGAGACCGAACAAGAGGCAATTGACTTTATTCAGGAAATAAAAAAAGATCATCATACAGCAACACATAATTGTTCCGCTTATATTATCGGAGAACATGATCAGATCCAAAAAGCGAACGATGACGGGGAACCTTCAGGAACTGCCGGTGTTCCTATGTTGGAAGTATTAAAAAAACAACAATTAAAAGATACCGTCATCGTCGTAACTCGTTACTTCGGCGGCATTAAACTAGGTGGCGGTGGACTGATCCGCGCCTACGGTAAAGCCGCTTCTGAAGGAGTAGCCGCTACAGGTATTGTCGAAAGAAGATTACATGTTTTGACAAAGGTAATGATTGATTATACATGGTTAGGAAAAGTGGAAAACGAAATACGCCAATCCATCTATCCTTTACAAGAGATTACCTATGAACAGGACGTTGAACTGTTTTTATTTGTTCCTGTAGAAGAACAATCTGTTTTTCATGAATGGATTATGGAACTGACGAATGGTCAAGCTGTCGTCACTGAAGTGCAACATGAATTTCTAGAGTTTACCATCTGATATAACTATACGTCTGTTTAAAAAACAGTTATACTAGATACAAGTGCAACTTTTTATTCATATATGAACTAGAGGTGGCATGATTACTTGCTCGTTGCAGCAAGCCACGGCTAGCTTTACTTGATTCGCCATTGGCGGCTTCTCGTGCCGTACACCTTGGAGGTATAAAATGAAAAGAGAAGAATATAAAAAGAAGAAAGGTTCTCAGTCAAAGACAAAACTCTTCTTAAAAATATCCGGATTCACATTTCTTATTGCAGCACTTGGCGTATCAGCTTATCTATATCAACTGTATAATCAGACAGCAGAAGTATTGGATCGGTCTTATGAACCTTTAGCGCAGAAAGAACCTGCAGAGCTACGCGTAGAGCCAGCGAAAGACAAAGTCTCCATTTTATTGATCGGTGTTGATGAAAGTGAAGCGCGTCACGAGGCAGAAGAGCATGGTCGATCAGATGCACTGATTCTAGCCACGTTAAATCCGAAGATGAAAAGTATTAAACTCGTCAGTATTCCTCGTGACTCTTATGTGTATATTCCTAAAGTAAATTATAAGGATAAAATTACACATGCCCATGCATTTGGCGGTACTGCCGCTTCCATTGATACAGTGGAAAATCTCTTTGATATTCCGATTAATTATTATATTAAGATGAATTTCAATGCCTTTATCGACGTGGTAGATGCACTCGGCGGAGTTGAAGTAGAAGTTCCATACGAACGTATCGAAAAGGATGAAAATGATAAAAATGCGATACATTTAATGCCTGGTCTTCAACGATTGGACGGACGTCATACACTCGCTTTGGCTAGGACGAGAAAATTGGACAGTGATATTGAGCGTGGAAAGCGTCAGCAAATGATCCTGCAAGCTATGATCAAAGAAGCTACTTCTATTACGTCCCTGACAAAGTATGGCGATGTGATCAATGCGCTTGGTGAAAATATGAAGACAGACATGACTTCGAAACAAATGCTTTCTTTCATTCAGTATGTAAAAACAGGCATGCCTAAAGTCGATACGCTAACACTTAGCGGGTATGATGATATGTCTACTGGTGTTTATTATTATAAATTGGATGAGCGTAATTTAGAGGAGACGCGGCAAATATTAAAGTCACACCTCGGGTTGATTCCAGATTCTTCTTCACTTACTGAATCGAACACGACTCAAATTACTGCTGAAGTGACGCAGGAATAAATAGTATGATTAACGAGCTCTTGTCTTTTAGGATGAGGGCTTGTTTTAATTGGTGTTGGGTGTTGGGTCGTGAATCGATTTAGTTTTGGGTTCTGGAGTTGGTGAGGGTTCAGTTTTCAGTAGCCGCTTCGGTTGACCCCACAGTTGCTTCTTCGCTAGTACGGACAGGTTATAAAGTGTGATGACCATATTAAGTAAAAAGATAGTTATCGACTACAGTGAACTACGATTTGTAACTGTCATTACCAAACGAAGGTGCCTACCGCCAGCGCCGCAGTGAATCCAGTGAACCGATCACCTTCAAAAAATCCACGTAACAAAATAAAAAAGCTCTTATCCGCAACAAACAGATAAGAGCTTTCTATAATTACTTTCCAATCATTCGTACTAAATTCAATAACGGTCGATAATTCGCGCCTGCGAGTCCGATTAACTCGACAAATAACTCGATGACGATGAGCATAACGAAAATCAGTAGCAATGCTCCCCATACTGTAGCTTGTGAGAAAAGAACTGCTGCTGCACCAAATAAAATCGCAATTCCGTATATAGTCAATACTGCTTGTCTATGTGAAAACCCTACTCGTAATAAACAATGATGTAAATGGGATTTATCTGCCGCTGTAATGGACTGCTTCATACGCACGCGTCTAACAATCGCAAAGAATGTGTCTGAAATAGGAACACCTAACATAATGATTGGTATAACCAATGACACGACCGCAACATTTTTGAAACCAAGTAGCGCGAGCACCGAAATCATGAATCCAAGGAATAATGATCCCGTATCCCCCATGAAGATTTTCGCCGGATGGAAGTTAAAGAATAAGAATCCGAGCGAACTAGCAGCTAATATTGATGCTGTCGCTGCAACGAAGACATCTCCCATAAGTGCCGCCATTACTGTAATAGCGATTAACGCAATCGTAGAAACGCCTGCCGCCAAACCATCCAAGCCATCAATTAAGTTAATAGCATTTGTAATACCGATAATCCAAATAATTGTAATTGGAATACTTAAGTAACCAAAATCTAATTGACCGATAAACGGTAAGTTAATAAATTCAATTTGTAAGCCGCCCCACAGGACAACTACTAACGCAGCTAAGAGCTGACCTGATAGTTTTGCTTTCGCTGTGATTTCTAACATATCATCCAAGAAACCAATTAACACGATAATGACTGCACCGATTAAAATTCCGACAGCGTGCTCATCTTTAGGTAATAAAATAGCGTACCCGATTATAAACGCGCCAAAAATAGCCAGTCCGCCAATTCTCGGCATAATTCTCGCATGTACTTTTCGATAATTGGGACGGTCAACCGCACCGATCCGATAAGCAAGCTTGATGACAAGCGGTGTTAGTATGATAGCAGCGATAAAAGCTACAGACATTGCGATGAATAACATGTCTTTCCTCCCCAATTAGCAATAAGCTCATATTGATTTCCATTATAACACGGTCGGTACTAGATTTCATCATTAAGTACACTCGCACTTAATATCCCCTAAAATTCCCCTCATAAACAATGGCAATTCTATGAACTTCTCCACATAATTTTATTAAATATGTAGAGAGTATGAATATATACGCTCCTTCTACTAGAAGCTTTATTCTATAGATAGTCTTTTGCGAGTCTTTTTGGTAAAATAGATAGGAATCTCTCATTGAGTTAGAGATTTAAAAAGGAGCGTCTAATTTATGTTGAATTTTTTTAAGCGTAGAACCGGGACTAGTGAGCGTCAACTACGTAAATATCGTAAAATCGTAGAGCAGATCAATGCACTAGAGCCTACATATATCGCCATGTCGGATGATGATTTATCAGGTATGACCGAGCAATTCAAAGAACAGCTGCAAAGTGGCTCAACCATTGAGAATATTTTACCGGATGCTTTCGCAGTTGTGCGTGAAGCTTCTAAACGTGTGCTTGGCATGCGCCATTTTGACGTGCAACTAATCGGTGGTGCCGTATTAACAGAAGGAAACATTTCGGAAATGCCAACAGGTGAAGGAAAAACACTTGTCGCTTCTCTTCCCTCTTATGTACGTGCACTTGAAGGTAAAGGTGTTCATGTCATCACTGTCAATGATTACTTGGCAAAGCGTGATTATGAACAAATAGGTCAAATTCACCGTTTCCTCGGCTTGACCGTCGGATTGAACGTACCAATGATGCAAGGCCCTGCAAAGCAAGCGGCCTATCAGTCAGATATTACTTATGGGGTAGGAACTGAATTTGGTTTTGATTATTTACGTGATAATATGGTGCAGCACCCATCTCAAAAAGTACAGCGACCTTATCATTTCGCCATTATAGATGAAGTAGACAGTGTGTTGATCGATGAAGCAAAAACACCTTTAATTGTTGCAGGTAAAATGCAAGCAGATGCCGATCTCCATCATATCGCTGCCCGCCTCGCAAAACGTTTTAAAAAGGGTGAAGACTTTGAATTTGATGATGCCACAAAAGCCACTTCTCTCACTGAACAAGGGATTGAAAAAGTAGAGAAAGCATTCGGAATCGACAATCTTTATGATTTAGATCACCAAACCCTTTACCATTATGTCATTCAAGCGGTGCGCGCATTCGTAATCTTCAAACGTGATGTGGATTATATTGTACGAGAAGATAAAATTGAACTTGTCGATATGTTCACAGGGCGAATTATGGAAGGTAGAACGCTCTCTGACGGTCTACATCAAGCGATCGAAGCTAAAGAAGGCGTGACTATTACGGATGAGAATAAAGCGCAGGCGCAAATTACTATCCAAAACTATTTCCGCATGTATCCAAAACTTTGTGGAATGACAGGTACTGCTAAAACGCAAGAAAAGGAATTCCGTGAAGTGTATAATATGGAAGTCATTCAAATCCCGACCAACCGACCACGTGCGCGGATCGATGCGCCCGATTTCGTCTTCAAGACTATTGAAGATAAATACAAAGCAGTCGCTAACGAAGTAGCTGCACGTCACGCCAATGGTCAGCCCGTTCTTGTAGGAACAACCTCTATCCTACAGTCCGAAGCGGTCGCTAAACATTTGCGGGAAAAAGGGCTCCACTTCCACTTGCTGAATGCGAAAAGCGTCGAGCAGGAAGTAGATCTAATTTCTCAAGCGGGTCAACCTGGACATATTACGGTAGCTACTAACATGGCAGGCCGCGGAACAGACATCGTACTTGGCGAAGGCGTGGAAGAAAACGGTGGATTATTCGTGCTAGGTACTGAAAAGCATGAAAGTCGTCGAGTGGACAATCAGTTGCGCGGTCGTTCAGGTCGTCAAGGTGACCATGGGGAGAGCCAGTTCTATCTTTCATTAGAAGATGAAATGTTTATCCGTTTTTCTCCGGAAGAACTAGAGAAGTTTTTAACAAAAGTTCGCACTGATGAAAATGGCAAAGTATTGAATCCAGAAGTCCATGAATTGACAGAACGGACGCAACGAATAGTGGAAGGTGCACACTTCTCTATGCGGGAATATAACTTGAAGCTCGATGATGT
Organism: Sporosarcina sp. PTS2304; assembly: GCF_003351785.1. Lineage (GTDB taxonomy): Bacteria > Bacillota > Bacilli > Bacillales_A > Planococcaceae > Sporosarcina. The sequence goes on along the minus strand of NZ_CP031230.1, from coordinate 220,499 downwards.
GATTAATGATCAGCGCGAAGTTATTTATTCGTTACGCAACCGCGTGCTAGAAGGTAAAGATATTTTCGAAAAGTTAAAGACCATGCTTTCTGAAACAGTTGAATTCGTTGTACTCGATAGTTGTCCAGACAATGAAATTCCGGAAAACTGGGATTTTGAACGAATTGAACGGACGATGAACGCATTATTACTAACACCTGTCGAGTTGCCAAACTCATTGGATCGGACAGCAGATATTATGAAACAATATGACGAAGGTTTAGAAGAGTTGTTTGCTTTTATTAATACATTCACTGATAATGAACAAGTGAGTCAACTACTTCCACAAGTCATGCTTAGCTACTTAGACACCATGTGGGTAAAACATTTAGAAGTCATGACGCGTCTAAAAGAAGGTATCGGATTACGTTCGTACGGACAAGAAGACCCGATGCGTATTTACCAGCGAGAAGGTTTGCAACTGTTCGCTAAACACTATCAACGTCTGCGCCGCGATATCGCATCTGAAATTATCGCATTCATGAAGCAATTAAATACACAACTACAGGAGGAGGTTTCCCAATGAAACTCTTCAATCGATTCAAAAAGACAGAAAAAACCGGATTAGATAGTACGGTGGGTTCAGAGGAAATTTTAGAAACTACACAAGGTATCGCTGGTGATGAGGATGTCGAAACGGCCTTATCACTTCACCCTGAATGGAATTTGACACAAGAGCAAGAGTACGTGTTCCGTTTCCTTGCCAATGAAATTGAACCACTAAAACCGAACCAGATTTCATTATCAGGTATCGATATTGACATGGAACCTGCAAATGGCGACTGGTTGGTCAAAGCCTTTTTCCGCTCTTCACTTGACCAGGCCATCACAGTAGGACCTATTGAACTATTGCTCTTAGACGAAGAAGGCAATACTGTAGCTTCTGCCGAGTTCGATTTAAATGAATTAGGTGAAATTCCAGGTCGCAGCGCACGTCCATGGGTGTTTGTTTTCAAAAAGGAAGATCAACTCGCGCCTGAAATTCCAGCTGAAAACTGGAAATTGGCATTCAACGTTCATTCTATGAGACCACACCAATTGGAACTCGCTCCATCATGGGAAGAGCAACTGCCTAGCGAACAAAAAGAAGCTCTAGCAGAAATCGTGAGCGGTCTGCCGAAATTAAAACCACGCGAAGTCAATATCGCAGGTTTCCAAATCAACACACAAGAAGATGGCAATATCACAGCATCTGTTTTCGTGCGTAATGGTCACTCTAAGCAGATCAATATTGAGAAACTTCCACTTGAACTTCTCGATAATACAGGTGATATCGTTGCACGGGGAACATTTGATTTAAATCCCCCACTGTCAGTAAAAGCTAATAGTACTACCCCTTGGACATTCATTTATCCAAAGGAATTAATTTTAAAAGAGCAGCCTGACTTCTCCCGTTGGACTATCCGTGTTCCACAGGATTCAACAAATTAAATCGCATCCGCCACGATTGTTATCGTGGCGGTTTTTTGTGGTGTTGTTTTATGAATGTGATGACTGCGGGCTATGAGCGGGAGTACACTTTCTATGAGCGGGAACGCGGAAGCTATGAGCGGGAGTACACTTTCTATGAGCGCAAACGAGGAGGCTATGAGCGCGAACACGCTTTCTATGAGCGCAAACGCGGAGGCTATGAGCGGGAACACACTTTCTATGAGCGCAAACGCGGATACTATGAGCGGGAACACGCTTTCTATGAGCGCAAACGCGGAGGCTATGAGCGGGAACACACTTTCTATGAGCGCAAACGCGGAAGCTATGTAAGCGTCAAAAGAAGGACACATTCCTCTCTTCCTCTTTTAATGAGAAACTATGACTAGCTTATTGGAAAGGAAGTAGAGAAATGAATGAACCAACCCTTCAGCCCTTGGCTGAGCACAGTAAAACCGATTTGGAATGGACAGAAATCATCGAAGAGTGGCGACGAAGTGGAGAAAATATGGCCGAGTGGGTCAGAAGACAAAGCGATTTCTCCTATGATCAATTCGCAAAAGCACGGAGGCGGCTCTCTCCGGAGGATACACGCAAAGGAGAATTTTTGGAATCCAAAACCACTTGGTCATCTGTTGCGGTCGCCCTTCCTTCTTCCACAGTAGATCTTCATTATCGGGACTACAAATTAGTGATCAGCAGCGGCTTCGACCGCGAACTGGTACAAGAGTTACTGGAGGTGTTGGCTGATGCGAATTAATCTGGAAGGTATTCAGGGGATTTATCTGGCACATGGCGCAACGGATATGCGGCTGTCCATTGATGGTCTGTCTGCGAAGGTGCAGGAAACCTTTCAGGCAAATCCGTGTTCCTCCAATTTATTTATCTTTTGTAACCGGGATCGCGACCGTTTAAAAATCCTGCACTGGGACTACAATGGCTTCTGGTTGTACTACCGGCGACTGGAAACTGGCCGCTTTCACTGGCCTGACGGCCAAGAAGAAGAAACCACGTCTATCAGCCCGCGCCAGCTTCAATGGATGCTCGATGGATTGACTATTGAAGAAGGAAAAGTCTTCCCCCGTATACTGGGAAACAAAATCGTATAAATCACAAAGTTTTTTTAAAAAGCAGAAGGACTTTGTCAGCTTTTGGCGAATTTTACTTTTATGAAAACTAATCAGAAGATCTCATCCCATACAACTGAACAGAATGACCGTGTAACTGTGTTGGAACAAGAAGTCGCGAGATTGTCCGCTTTGGTGTCTTGGTACGAGGAGCAGTTTCGTTTGAAAAAAAGTAAGGAATTTGGACGCTCCAGCGAAAAGGCACCGAAAGGCCAGATGGAGATGGAATTGTTTAATGAAGCAGAAGCACTGCTAGATGCTTCTGCTGAACCATCTTCAGAACCTGAAGAGGTGATTTCGGGATCTTCACCTGCGAAAAAAACTCCACGGGAAACACGCACGACTTTCTCTGCCGATCTGCCGGTGGAGAGTGTGACATACAGCTTGCCCCCAGAGGAGCAGGCTTGTTTAGATTGCGGTCACCCAATGCATGTCATGAAAAAAGAAGTTCGCCGCGAACTCGTGGTTATCCCAGCACAAGTGAAAGTCGTCGAACACGAACGGGAAGTCTATGCCTGCAGGCATTGCGATCAAGAAGGCATCCAGACACCGATTGTTCAGGCACCAATGCCCAATCCGGTATTGCCAAAAAGTATGGCCTCGCCCTCGATCCTGTCATTTTTGATTACTCAAAAATACTTGTTCGGCATGCCGCTCTATCGGTTAGAGGAAGTTTTTCGACAGGCAGGCGCGCCGCTTTCAAGGCAGACCCTCTCCAATTGGTTAATGAATGTGTCCGATCGGTGGTTTGAACCGCTCTATGAGAATATGCGACAGCGTATTTTGTCAGCCGACTACCTTCATGCAGACGAAACCAGTGTGCAGGTCTTGCGTGAAAAAGGACGCAGTCCCTCTACCACTTCCTATATGTGGCTGTACCGTACCGGGAAGTTTGATGTCCCTTGCGTGGTGTATGACTACCAGCCTGGTCGGGGATCGGAATACCCGAAACAATTTCTGGAAGGCTATGCTGGTACGCTTCATGTAGATGGTTATAAGGCTTACGAAAGCCTGCAAAGTGTACGGCTATCAGGCTGTTGGGCACATTTGCGCCGAAAATTTGATGAAGCCCTGCGCGCCATTCCGAAAAAATCGAAGAGGCGGCGTACGCTGACAGAGGAAGCAGTCAACCAAATCGGCAAGATTTATGGAGCGGAATCAGAAATAAAGGAGCTTACTCCTTCCGAACGGCTTGAGGTACGCAAGAAAAAAATTGAGCCCCTAGTGGAGGCTTTTTTCGCCTGGGTAAAAACTGTCCGAATAGATGTACTGCCGAAAAGCAAGCTTGGTGAGGCGCTAACATATGCCGTCAATCAGGAAAAGAAATTGAGGCAGCCATTTCTAGATGGTTATCTGGAGATAGATAATAACCGTGCCGAACGAAGCATCAAGCCGTTTGTGATCGGCCGAAAGAACTGGCTCTTCTCGGTCACACCTAGAGGCGCAACAGCGAGCGCAAGAATGTACAGCCTGATCGTAACTGCGAAAGAAAATCAGCTGCATGTCCCTCACTATTTAACGTATCTTCTTGAAAAGCTGCCTAACTTAGATCTGGCAGATGACGAACAGTTGGAACAACTGATGCCTTGGTCTTCGACTTTGCCTGAACAGTGTTATCAAGGTAAAGAAGGAATATAAATCAACATATATACTTATCTAGTATAAAGAGAACCACATCTCATTTGAAGGTGTGGTTCTTTTGACGCTTACGAAGCTATGAGCGGGAACGCGGAAGCTATGAGCGGGAGTACACTTTCTATGAGCGCAAACGAGGAGGCTATGAGCGCGAACACACTTTCTATGAGCGCAAACGCGGAAGCTATGAGCGCGAACACACTTTCTATGAGCGCAAACGAGGATACTATGAGCGCGAACACGGAGGCTATGAGCGGGAACGCACTTTCTATGAGCGCAAACGCGGAGGCTATGAGCGGGAACAAACACTCTATGAACTCCCCCTTTATTATCCAATAAAAAAGCATTACAGACTGTCAGTTTACCTGACAATCCACAATGCTTTTTATACTTCATATTCTATTCGACTCTTAAACTCCTGCTACTCGCTTTGCTCCAATATAACGCTTTGACCAGTAGTAAGGATCGTTCAAGCGGTCTACACGCACACCTTTCGTAGTTGAAGCGTGCGCAAACTTACCGTTACCTATGTATATCCCAACATGTGAAACTCCACGACCTGTAGTATTGAAGAATACGAGATCCCCTGAACGTAAATTAGACTTATTCACTGCACGACCCGACGCATACATAGCTCGGGAAGAACGCGCGACTTTCAAACCATTTTGTTTAAATACGTAGCCTACATAACCCGAACAATCAAAGCCCGCTCTCGTGGTTCCGCCATAGCGATATTTAATCCCCGTTAGACTTGTGGCGGTTTTAGAAATGCTTGCAGATTTGCTCGAAGCCTCTGCTTGTCCTGTAAATGGTGCTACAAATAATAAAACAGACATAGCTAATACTGAAATAGTTTTCTTTACTAGATTCATGATATCCTCCAATTTTCTTACGATGTAAGTATTTTGTAAGACTTTCTATAACTACTTTAGCATTGTTAAATTATCTGTTGCATTACAGTTATGTAACAAATGGGTGACAAGAATAGATGTTTTATTACAAGTTATTATCCTTTTTATGACAAAAAACAAGCGACGAGTAAATCATCGCTTGTTTCAAATACAATCTATTAATCGATTTGTAAATCAGTAATCACAAGTACGTCATTATGAAGTAATAACTTTGTGATCGGCCACTCCGCTGTGACTTCTCCAGCTTTTAATTTTTCCATCGCGGCACGCTTCTTTTCGCCAAACGCCACCATGATTAATTTACCTGCCTTATTAATAGAAGAGATCCCCATCGTCAATGCAATGTTTGGAATCTTTTCATCATTTTCGAAGTACTGACTGTTGACGTCTAATGTAGAATCCGTAAGTGTCGCTACATGTGTGACAGAATCAAAAGATGTTCCAGGTTCATTGAAGGCGATATGACCATTCTCCCCTACCCCTAGTAACTGAATGTCTAATGGATGAGCATTTAACTGTTGCTCATACTCCTCGCACTCTTTATCCAAATCTTCTGCCATCCCATTCGGAATATGGGTTTCTTTGAAAGGTTTCTTGCTGAATAAGTGTTGTTTCATAAAATAGGCATAGCTATTCGGATTATCGGCACCTATGCCTACATATTCATCCAAATTGAATGCTGTGACTTCTGAAAAGTCCAGATTTGAATGAATCCATTCTTGATATACCGGGATCATTGTGCTGCCTGTCGCTAGCCCCAGGACGTGCAATCTATTGTTTTGCAACTCTTCCTCAATTACCTTATATACTTCTTTCGCGCCCTCTTCAGGACTTGTAACTGTGATCCACTTTACGTTTTCCATTTCCTACACCGGCTTTCTTAGGTTTTACCTTACTATATTGTAATTTCAAAAATACATATGGTCAAGATTTGAATCATTTATTCGCGTCTACCTTCTTCAATAGTCTCGGAGGAATAATAAAGTGTTGTGCAACTAACCGTCTACTTTAATCTCTTTAACATATTAGTCCGTTTTACCTTGTACACATGCATAAAAAACAACTTTTGTGTATGTCAATCACATGTAAAGTGGTTGAACATATTGTGAACACTTTACGCAATAGTTAATTCATAGGGATTTCCCCTACTTTTTTATTTCGTTCTGCAGATTATTATAAACGTAAGACTTATTTCAACGAGGAGGTGGCCGTATTGAGCAAGAAAGTGAACTCTTCTACAAAGCAAACGAAAGAAGACGTAAATTTAAAAGGCACATTCATCATGGTAATGATTTTGGGTGTCATCATTCTTGTCTTTTGGTTCGGCATTTACGGTTTATTCTTGTCTAGATAATCATACGCAGTGAAGGAGGAAAAAATATGCATCTGCATAAATACGAAAAAATTTGGATTGCATTCGGCTTAGGGTCTTTAGTTCTATTCTTATTAATTATCGGCTTTGCGGCATTTTGGAAAGGCACGCATCCACAAAGTCACATCGAAACAATTGATCCGCAAAACGTGGAAGCTCACGAATCATTCCAGCCTGAAAATCTTGGGCTGACAGAAGTAGCCGATGGAAAGTATGTCGTTAATATGGTCGCTTCTGCGTTTAACTACGACTTTGGTAAAGAACAAGACGGAACCGCTACTAAGACGATTCGCATTCCTAAAGGTTCCACTGTCCTTTTTCAAATTACAAGTAAAGACGTTGTTCATGGATTCCAAGTAGCCGGGACGAATGTCAATATGATGGTTGAACCTGGACATATAAGTCGCTACGAAACTGTAATGAAGAATACTGGTGAATTTACGGTAGTCTGTAATGAATATTGCGGTATCGGTCATCACTTAATGTTCGGTACAGTGGAGGTGTATTAACCAATGGAAATATTTAATTTCTCAAAAAAAGAATCTAGACTGTATCTATCTTTCATGTACGTCACATTCATTTCCCTTTTAGTCGGTGGGTTAATGGGACTTTTACAGACACTCGTCCGTTCGGGTAAGTATAAGTTACCGTTTAACATAGATTATTACACGATTTTAACCACGCACGGTGTTATACTCGGACTCGTGTTAACTACATTTTTCATCGTCGGGTTCCAATTTACTTTGATGGGGAAAACTGTCGGAATTTCTGATAAACAAATGAAGTGGGGCTGGATTTCCTTCTGGGTTATGCTTGTTGGTACTGTCTTGGCTGCATGGATGATTTTAACAGGTGAAGCTTCTGTATTATATACATTCTATACACCACTTCGTGCACATCCTATTTTCTATATCGGTTTGGCTCTTGTTATTATTGGTAGCTGGATTGCAGCATTTGTTAACTTCCGTCAATTATATGTTTGGAAGAAAGCACATAAAGGCGAAAAGTCTCCACTACTAGCATTTATGGTTGTCATCAATATGATCATGTGGGTCGTTGCTTCTTTAGGTGTTGCGTATTCAGTTGTTGTTCTAATTTTACCTTGGTCGCTAGGATATGTTGCGACTGTCAACGTACTATTGACACGCACACTATTTTGGTATTTCGGTCACCCACTTGTTTACTTCTGGTTGTTACCTGCGTATATGGCATGGTATGTGATCATTCCAAAAATAATCGGCGGCAAACTTTTCAGTGATTCATTGGCACGTTTATCATTTATCTTATTATTAATGTTTTCTATCCCTGTTGGATTCCACCACCAATTAACTGAGCCTGGTATTGATCCGACTTGGAAATTCATTCAAGTAGTTCTTACATTCATGGTTGTCATTCCATCTTTAATGACTGCTTTCTCGCTATTTGCTACATTTGAAATTACAGGACGGAATAAAGGCTATACTTCTTTATTTGGATGGTTTAAACATCTTCCTTGGAAAGATGTACGCTTCTTGGCACCTTTTGTCGGGATGGTTGCATTCATTCCTGGTGGTGCAGGTGGGATTATTAACGCATCTCACCAAGTAAACTCTTTAGTCCATAACACTATTTGGATTACAGGACACTTCCACTTAACGATTGCTACTACGGTTATTCTAACGTATTTCGGTATCGCTTATTGGTTGCTTCCGCATTTGACGGGTCGACGTCTAACTCCTAGATTAAATAAACTAGGGATCATTCAAACGTTCATCTGGACTATTGGTATGGCGATTATGTCAACGTCTATGCATATTCAAGGATTACTCGGCGGACCACGTCGTTCTAACTTCTCTGAATACGCTGGCGGTGAACAAGTTGCCACGTGGATCAATTATCAGATCACTCAAGCGATCGGTGGGACGATTTTATTCATCGGTATACTGTTGATGTTCTATATATTCATCCAGTTAGTATTTTTTGCTCCACGCGGATACGAGGAATATCCGATTGCTGAAGAAGAAATGGACGCCGAGAAGACTCCGAAAATATTGGAAAACTGGTATTTATGGATCGGTATTACAATCGCGTTAATTTTATTTGCATACACGATTCCGATGATCGATATTATTAAGCACTCTCCTCCAGGTTCCATTCCATTCGATTGGCCGATTGGTCGTTCGTAACGTACAAAAGAACCTTGAATCCACACTCATTGGATTCAAGGTTCTTTCATTTGCTATTTCTTTGGCAAATATAACGGAGAGTGATCCTTATGAATATGAAGAAGTTCATTCAGACGCTTTTCAGGAAGCGGTTTAGCAAAGTAGTATCCTTGCAATTCATCGCAACCTTTATGTCTTAAAATATCCCATTGTCCTTTCGTCTCAATTCCTTCTGCAATCGTTCGGATATTCAGTGTTTTACCTAATTGAATAATCGCTTTCACAATTGCCCGACTTTTCTCATCGTATTCAATTTCTTTAATGAAAGTCATATCAATTTTCAATTGAGTAATCGGAAAGGCTTGCAAATAAATAAACGCAGAGTAACCGGTTCCAAAATCATCTATTGAAATTGTAAACCCTAATATAGACAATGCTTCAATTCGTTCTTTTACAGCGTCATGACTTTCGAGCGCCACACTTTCCGTAATTTCAAGCAATAAATTTTTCGGATTAACTTGAGCACGTTCACTATGAGTTCGTAAAAATTGCGGTAGATTTTTATGCAAAAAATGTCGTGGCGATAAATTGACGGAAATCGTTAAATGATCCATTCCCCACGTCTTCATTTTCTTCAATTGGTCGAGCGCTTGTATTATAACCCACTCGCCGATAGAAATGATAAAACCTGTTGACTCAGCGAGATCAATGAATTCATTTGGATATATGAGTCCCCTTTGTGGGTGTTGCCAGCGGATAAGTGCTTCAAAACCTAGAATTTCCCCTGTTTTACAATCCACTTGTGGCTGATAGAACAACCTAAACTCATTCATATCCAATCCTTTTCGCATATTCATCTCGGATAGCATCGTCTGCTTCATATGATTATGCTTTTCTGTATTGTAAATTCCAATGCTTTTTCTTGAGTTTATATGTCTGCTCGTTTCTAATGCAAAACGCGCAGCCTGAACACCTTCCAACGGTGTAAGTACGTCTTTAGGATAATAGGCGAGTCCATAACTAAACGTTAAATAGACTTCTTGATTGGCGATTAGAATAGGCTCATTTAATTTCTTCAATAGTTTTTCCATTTTGTTATTAAACGCTTCCCCATTCTGATCGTATGGTAAGAATATGACAAAATGATCAAATGCAATTCTAGCTGCATAATACGGACGATCGAATGTTTGCTTGAATCGTTCAGCTACAATTTCAATAATCTTATCCGCTAGTTCCGGTCCAAACACACTATGAATTTCAATGAACTGATCAATCGTCATGTAGACAAATATTCCTTCTTGCTTCTTATCAACTGTTGGTAATACCGACTCAACTTGCGTAAGGAATGCATTATAATTATTCATTTCCGTAAGTTCGTCCACAAAGGCTAACCTATGTAAGTTTTCTTCAAAAGAAATGCGGCTCAATCGATCAAAAAAGAATGACAACATATCCGTTATAGCCGAGACGATCATTCGGTCAAATGTATTCCAGGTACGATGCTTCTTTGATTCACAGCAAAGTACACCCCCAACACCGGAACTTAAAATAATGCAAGCATCCAAAAGTGAATGATACCGGCCGGAGTTATGAAAAAACTTTTCAGCAATTTCCTTCGTTGCTTTATTATTTTCTATGTCGTCCACTGCCAATGTACGTTGACTTTGGATTGCTTCAAAATATGCAGTATATACATCATCACTTAAATCTTCATCTATCCTATGTTCTTTCGTTTCATCAATATAAGTATTTTGCGAATGAAGAGTAGTTTTCTCTTCATTGAAAAGCCAAATGCTCACACGATCACACTTCATAATAGCAGAGACTTCAGCGCATAGTTTCTCCAATGTTTCTTTAATGGTATCGGAATTCACAGCGTGATTTTTAGCTTTTTCAAATATTTGTTCTTGTTGTTTACGTATAGCATCGATTTTACGAATAGTCTCATCATATCTTTGCAAAAAAGCACCACCTTTCTACATTTTCATTCCAGTTTAAACCCTTGTATTTCGTTATCACATAGTTCTTATATATCAATAGTACACTATAATACAGTCCGAACAAACAGTAATGTCACAATAGGTACAAAGACTATGAATTTGATTTTTATTTAGGTTCTTTAGATACGTTTAAACTTCAGAAACATAATGTATACTAGGTTCATCGGTTGATTTATATAATGCTCGAAATTAGAACAAAGTACTAAAAAATTTTAAAGGAGATTATTAAAATGAAGAAAACCGCTCTCGCTGCCCTGGCCTCTTTGATGCTTGCAGCTAGTATTTCAGTAGGAAGTGCAAATGCTGCATCAAAGACATACACCGTGCAACCTGGTGATACATTGTATAAAGTTGCTACCCAACACAAAATTACGGTAGATGAACTAAAACGTTTAAATTCACTTACTTCTAACTCTATTAAAGTAAACCAAAAGTTAATTGTTGAAAATAAAGCTACTGGTTCTAAAACTGTTTCTTCTATTAATTCATTACATAGCGCAAAGCCAACAATAGATACAACGAACAATCAAAATTCCGTAACAGACAATAGTGAGTTAATGAATAGAATAATCGATACAGCTATGCCATTGCAAGGTATTCCGTACGTTTGGGCTGGTGTAACACCTGCAGGATTTGACTGCAGTGGATTTATTTACTATGTCTACAATAAAGCGGGCGTAAAAGTTCCACGACTAGATACGATCGGATTTTTCAATCGCTCTGTTTTTATCACTGAGCCAGTAGAAGGTGATCTATTATTCTTCCAAAATACGTATCGTCCGGGTATTTCACATATCGGTATTTATTTAGGCGACAATAAATTCATTCACGCTGGAGATAAAGGAATTGCGATCGCTTCTTTAGATTCCTCTTATTGGAATTTGCGGTTTATGGGTTATAAGCGGTTTATCGATATTAAATAAAAAAAGGTTGTCCATTCGTTTTCAACGAAAAGGACAACCTTTTTATTCTACTTCTTATCTGGCAGAGTAGCCACCGTCGATTACAAGCTCAGCACCTGTAATGTAAGACGCTTCATCTGATGCTAGGAATAATACCGCATTGCCTACATCTGCCGGCTGCCCTAGACGTTCTAGCGGCGTCATTTTAATAAGCATACCTAATAATTCTTTAGAAGACTCTAAACTCTGCGTCATCGGTGTTTCAATTACACCTGGGAACACAGTATTGACACGGATACCATCTTTTCCGTATTCCGCTGCTGCTGCTTTAGAAATAGCACGAACCGCACCTTTTGAAGCAGAGTAAGGGTTTAATCCCATTCCGATCAAAGCAGTATAAGAAGAAATATTAACAATTGAGCCTGTTTTTGCTTCAGACATATAACGAGCTGCATGTTTCATACCTAAGAATGTACCAAAACTATTGATGTCAGACAGCTTGCGCCAATCTTCAATTGTAATTTGATCGATACCTTTTTCAGTGGAGATTCCCGCATTGTTAATTAAGATATCAAGTTTGCCGAAATGTTCAACTGCCTGTTTCATCGCAACTTCCCATTCTTCATCCGCAGTTACATTCAGTTTTACCGTGAATATTTCTTCTTGACCGCCCCATTTTTCTTCAAGAGCCGCTTCGTTAATATCAGCCGCAATCACTTTAGCACCTTCTGCAACGAATTGCTTCACCATCATTTCACCCATACCTGAAGCTCCGCCAGTAATGAATGCTACTTTATTTTGTAATCTACCCATTATCCATCTCTCCCTTTGCAGTATTTATTATATACTTTAACACTAAAGTAGTTTAAAATCAATTTTGAACTACAGTCAAAAGCGTTATATTCTTTAACTAGTAAGTAGAATATTTACTGTATTCATTTGACAGTTGCATACTTTTATAATTATACACACCTTGTATAATTATAAAGTGTAAGATATAATTGTAATTATTAGAAATATACTACAAGTGGAAGAAGTGAACAAATATGTTCAAAGATCAGCGTTACCTCCATTATAATGCAGCAGGTTTCCGGCGGGATTTGATCGCGGGGATTACTGTTGGAATTGTAGCCATTCCACTTGGGATGGCTTTTGCAATTGCCTCGGGTGTGAAACCGGAATATGGGTTGTATACCACTATTATCGCAGGACTCATAGTCGCTTTACTAGGAGGATCACGTTTCCAAATAGCTGGTCCTACCGGTGCGTTTATACCGATATTGCTAGCTATTGTTCTGCAATACGGTTACGAAGATTTATTAATCGCTGGATTTCTAGCTGGTGTATTCCTCGTTATTATGGGACTACTAGGTGTCAGTAATTTAATTCATTTCGTCCCTCGTTCTGTAACAATTGGATTTACAGCTGGTATCGCTATAATTATTTTCACAGGACAGTTTCAAAACTTTTTTGGTTTGACTGGTGTAGAAAAGAAAGAATTTTTCCACGAAAGTATGAGCGAAATCATCCGAAATTTTCATACCGTTAATACGTATAGTATTTTAACAGCTATTATCGGTTTACTCGTTATTTTCATACTGCCTAAATTAGCGCCTAAAGTTCCTCTATTGCTGATAGCGCTATTAATTCCTACTGTATGTTCTATAGTGTTTTTCCCAGGAAAAGTAGAGACGATCGGGACTGCATTTGGCGGGATTCCCCAACACTTGCCTAGTTTACATTTTCCAGAGATTACACTTTCGAAGTTAGTGACGTTATGGCAGCCCGCTCTAATTATCGCAGCGCTCGGAGCGATCGAGTCATTACTTTCCGCAGTAGTGGCTGACGGTATGAAAAGCGATGTTCCTAAACACGATTCAAAGAAAGAGTTATTCGGTCAAGGTATTGCAAATATCATCACTCCCCTTTTCGGTGGAATTCCGGCTACCGGGGCTATCGCACGTACTGCTACTAACATCGGGTCAGGCGCAGTTAGCCCCATTTCAGGTGTGGTGCAAAGTTTATTCGTTCTAGCGTTTTTACTACTGTTCGCTCCTTATGCTTCTTACATTCCATTGGCTGCGATGGCACCTATTTTAATGTTCGTTGCCTGGAATATGAGTTCACGAAAAGCGTTTATCCAAATTCTTTCTTTACGGTCAGGAGATTCACTCGTACTTTTGACTACGTTTCTTTTAACGATTTTTTTAAATTTAACGATTGCTGTAGAGGTCGGTATTTTATTGGCTGCCCTTTCATTTTTACGTAAGATGAGTGGTTCGCTTGAGATTAAGGAAAGTAAGTTGACAGACGTTGAGAAGTTTAAGTTAGCAGATGATGCACAGAATGAATTGATTAAATATAAAATGTCGGGTCCATTGTTTTTCGGAACGGCTAAAAGTTTTGAGGATCGTTACGTGGAGTTGTTGAATGTGAAGCAACCGACGATTATTTTCGATTTGAAGAATTTAACGGCTCTGGACGCAACAGGTGAAGCCGCTCTGTCGGCGTTGCTTGATGAAGCGCATCGAAGTAATAAGCGTCTGATTTTCAAAAAGGTACCTGCAGAAAAGGTGAATTTATTTAAAAGAAGTGGATTGTACGAGAAGATCGGCAAGGATAACTTCTTTATGCTTTGACGTGAGTTGATTAGTGAGGGTTCAGCTTTCTGTTACCGCTCGTGCGCGTGGGGGATTGCCTCCCACCAGCGCCGAGATGAATTCAGTGAACGATCATTCAGTAACGACCTCAACTAGTCCTGCACTAGCCACAGCTTTCACAAACCACACTATCAAAAAATCTACTTATATAGCAAAAACCCCAGCTACTAAGTAGAGGGGCTGATGAAAACTTATAACTTCCATTTCAACCGGGCATAACCCGCCAGCAGCAAAAAGTTTACGGCGGCACTAATAACCGTACCATACGCAATCGCCTGAGCACCGATTTGATCCACAAACGCATAAATGATGGCAATGTTAATTCCGAAAACACTAATCAAACTAAAGATGATCGGCATGACCGAATTTCCCTTTGCATAATAAAAACGCGTAACATACGTATTCGCAGCCAAGAAGAACATCGACAGCGCAAATACTTTAAAAACAGGAACCGTCAACATAACGGATGTTTCGTCAAAGTTACCATAACCAAATATCAGACGTATTAAAGGCTCAGCAAAGACATAACAAAACACTGTGGCCGGCACGAGTAATACGACCATGTACAGCATACCTTTTTTATAAAGCGTCTTGATCGTTTGCGTATCACCTTCACCTTCCTTTTTCGCAAGCATCGGATAGATGACTGTCGTAACAGCCGTCATTAAAATCGCTTGCGGAAAGCCTGTCAACTTGGAAGCGTAGTTAATAGAAGAAATAGCCCCTTCCCCTATTCCATCTGCCGCAATTCGGTGAATGATGTAGTAGAACTGCAAAGAAGCGCCACCGAATAAAATTGGCAATGCCAACCACCACATTCTTCTAATATCTTTTGGCATTCCAAATGAAGGTTTCAGTGAAGGCAACTTCGCCCGTCTAATTCCCCAATATAAAAAACCGCCCATTAGAATCGCACTGACCAACGCACCCGCACCGTACGATTCAGGTCCTAGCCATCCAGTTAAAAGAAAACCGACTGCCACAAACGCTACATTATATAGAAGGATAGCCAAACTAGATAACTGGAAGCGGTCATTAATGTTTAATAAACCACTCATCCACGTTGAAACAACTAGTAAAATAGATGATGGCATCATCCATAGAAAAAGATTTCTAACTAATTGATAGTCTTCTCCACTTAATCTGCTAAAGAAGAGATTCAAAATTGGATCCGTAAACAATACTAATAGTACGGTCACAAGCGTTGCAGCCACGGCCACGGTAGTGAATGCCTTACGTACATAAAGTTCTTTGCTCATTTTCGAGGAATGATAGACTGAGATAAAAGCAGTCGTTAATGCGCCGCCGAGTACTAAATAAATAAAGTTTGGAATAGAATAAGCTGTCGCAATCGCATCGGCTACTGTGGAAGTACCGTATTGAATACCGATGACTACCTCCCGACCGAAACCAAAAAGTCTCGCTACAATATTAATAATTGCAACAGCGCCAATAATCTTGAATAATTTACTCATTTCAAAGTTCCCTTTCCATTCTTCTGATAGATCTCGCCCAATCTTTTGACGATCACTTCAGAAGAATGTTGCTGAATCACTTGTTGGGTGATGTCATGTTGTGATCGAGTCACTTCATTCGACAGAGCATGAGCTATCCCTTCTGCAAGTGAAACAGCACTACGCGGCTCAACGAGGATGCCAACTCCATCTTTCAATAAATAAGGAAGCCCGCCAACGTTCGTCGCAACCACTTTTGCGCCTGAGGAAAGAGCTTCTAATGCGACCAATCCGAACCCTTCCTGGTAGGATGGCAATGCAAGAACATCGGTTGCTGCCATCCACTTTGCTAGTTCTTGTTGACTTACCGGATCTTTAAACTCTACACCCGATATTGCTTCGCTGGCAATTTTCTCTTTCACTATTTCAACAAAGCGCTGATCTTTCTGAGAACCTATTATATATAGTAGAAGATCTTCATACGTCTCTTTTAGCTGTTTGTATGCATCGAGTAATTCAATAATCCCTTTTGCTTCAATCACATTCCCTACATAAATTAGTACCTGTTCATTAAGAGGTACGTTTAATAGAAGTCGAACCTCTTCTTGACCCATCGGTTTAAAAACGTTTGTGTCAACGCCCATACTCATAACCTCGACAAATTGCGGAGCTACCCCGTAATCTTCAATCACATCGTTGCGCAACTTTTCTCCTACCGTTATTACTTGAGAAGCACCTTGCAGAATACTTTTAGTATACTTCGCAATTCTCGCGCTCTTTTTAGCCATCTTATCTAAATCTCCACCATGAACGGTTACTACATAAGGAATATTGAATAATTTTTTTCCTATTAGTGAAATCATACCGGTTGGAAATGCATAGTGTGCATGTGTCATGCTTATAGATTTTCTATGTTTCATTAAATAAGATAGAGAATGTATCCCCCATGAAAGATACTTCGTTATTTTTTCGAACTTGCCTTTTCCTGGTTCATGAATCGCGATCACTTTTACGTCATAGCCACTATTTTTAAGTAAATCAACTTGATTTTTTACGAATATCCCGTAAGTCGGATGTTGCGCAGCAGGATACATATTACTAAAGACTATTACTTTTGTCACTTATAACTCATCCTTTATAGCTTTCCATATGAATAGGTCCGCTCTTTTATACGTTGAATGATTATACCATAAACAGCGCAGATAGAAAGTCGCAATAATAGGTAACTGATTTTTCGCGATATTCACCCTATTGAAACTACTGTATAGGAGTTTTTACTAACATTTCAAATCTAGTATCCCGTGTAATCCTCTTGTAATATAAATGTAACAATTCTCATGTTTATAAGTGCTAATATATTCCTAGATTACAAAGCACAACACTGATTGTGCGAAAGGGGAATTTGAGAACAGCATGAAACGTCTATTGTCTCTGGTCTTGGCGAGTTTTTTACTCTTATCCATCGCACCAGATTTTGCGTCCGCAAACTCACCAACATCATTAATTAGCACAGCTCGCAACTATTTAGGAACTCCTTATTTATTAGGCGGGACAACTCCTAGAGCGTTTGATTGTTCAGGATATACACAATATGTGTTCAATAAAGAAGGCGTTTCATTGCCACGAACTACTGGTCAACAGATTGCTGTTGGGTCACCGGTTTCAAAAAGTAATTTAGAAGTTGGAGATTTAGTTTTCTTCAATACATCAGGTCGCGGTGTTTCGCATGTAGGAATATACATAGGATCAAATAACTTCATTCATGCTTCTGTAAGCAAAGGGGTTATGGTATCTTCACTAAACGATCCATACTATTGGAAAAGTCGCTATATGGGCGCTCGTCGTGTAACCGAATTTGAACCTGAAAATACTAATGATACGACAATTGATAAAGAACAAGAACCTGTGAAAACTGAAACACAAGTTGCGGTAGTATCACCTGTAAAAGAAGTGATCTACGCTACACGTGCAGAAGTTGCTCAAGAACTTGCAGACACACTAGGACTTGATCAATCTACTGTTAACTTAACATTTAAAGACGTTGATGAGTCAAATCCACATTATCATGCAATTTCAGCTGTGGCAGAAGCGAATATTTTCTCTGGTTTCCAAGGGAACTTCAATCCAAATAAAGAATTGACTCGCGGCCAAATGGCTAAAGTTCTAGTAGAAGCTTTTGAATTACAAGGATCTACACCAGCTAACTTTACAGATGTTCCTAAAGATCACTGGGCTTTCGACTATATAAACACTCTTTATCACAACAAAGTTACTAGTGGATACGGTGACGGTAAATATGGATTAGATGATAAAGTAACTATCAAACATTTACATTCATTCATAAATAGTATTACTAAATAACCAAAAAATCGAATGTTCTCTATGAACATTCGATTTTTTGGTTATAAAGAATTAAATTAATGAATTTTATAAATTTGTGAATTATAGAAGAAACAACTAGTAATCACTTTTCAACACTGGTAAAATGAACCTATGAGTCTTGTAATACATTATATTTAAGGAGGAACTCATGAAACATTTTAAATGGGCAACTACTATTCTACTGTTGCTAACAATTGTAATGCTCTCACCTCTCCAGTCTCTTGCAAGTTTTAAGTTTTCCGACGTCCCTGCCGAGCGAGAATATTTTAAAGAAGTTCATTACATAGCAGAAAAAGGTATTGTTAACAAAACTACTAACTTTAATCCAAAAGAAAAATTAAGACGCTCACACGTCGCGAAAATGCTCGTCATTGCGACTGGGAACGAAAATATTCCTTTAGTGAATATGAAAATTGACGGTTTGGATCCATCAAGTGAGCAGTATAAGTTCGCTAATATTGCTCTGCAAAAAGGATTCTTCACTTTGAACAGTAATGGACGCTTTAATCCAAATGAAGAAATTAAACGTGAAGAAATGGCTTATGCTTTATCTGTCGCATTTAACTTATCTGAAAAGATTACAGCTCAAAAACCGTTAGTATTAACAGATGTTGCTAATCATAAATACAAAGAACGCATTAACGGACTATATTATGCAGGTATTACACAAGGCGACAATAAGAAGTTTTTGCCTCAATCTAAACTGAGCCGTTCCCAATTCGCATTATTTATCGCGCGCGCATTGGATAAAGAATTTGCTTTGAAAGTAAAAGCGCCTGATCAACAATCAAGTGTTAAATATGTAAAAGTACAAACAGGCGATGACAAAGATCCATTGAATGTGCGCAGTGCTCCATCTGAAACTGCACCTATCATCGATGCATTGCCTAATGGAACACTAGTAGAGGTTACCGGTAGTACGGGTGTGTGGTTGAAAGTCAATATAGCGGGTGTCGAAGGGTATGTTCATGAATACTTCACCACTACCAATTTAGATCAAGTAACACCTCCTAAGCCGGTGAAACCTGTACAACCAAAACCAGAAGTCAAACCACCCTCTCCCGCTAAGTTGATGGGTAGAGTAACTATTAACAACTTAAACGTTCGTTCTGCAGGCAACTCAAGTGCGGCAACAGTAGGTAAGTTACAAACTGGACAAAAGGTAGAAGTTCTTTCTATTTCTGGTTACTGGGCTAAAATTCGCACAGGTAGCACAACGGGATATGTTCATAAAACGTATTTGAAGTTGCTAAACCAAACAGGTAATCCGTTGCGTGACCGTGTCATTGTTGTAGATGCCGGACATGGCGGACATGATCCTGGTACGGGTAAAGCAGGTCACACAGAAAAAGCCATTACTTTAAACGTTTCAAAGAAATTAGAAGCGAAATTAAAAAATGCTGGTGCAAAAGTGTTGATGACGCGTTCTACGGATAAATATTATTCATTGGAAGCTCGTACGACATTTGCTAAAAATAATTACGCAGAAGCATTTGTAGCGATTCATGTGAATTCTGCAGGATTTTCTGCAAAAGGAACAGAAACGTATTATGATTCTTCTAGTAATGTGAATGCTACTGAAAGTCGTGATTTAGCAGCGTTCATTCAGCGTAATATCGTTCAAAAGGCGAATATGGTCGATCGTGGAGTGAAGAATAATCGTTTTTACGTAATTCGCAATAATAATGTAGCAGCTGTTCTTGTAGAGCTCGGTTTCTTGTCGAATGCTGATGATTTTAAGAAGCTGACTAGCGAGACGTATGCTAATATTTATGCAGATGCGATTTATCAAGGATTGTATCAGTATTATAGTAAGCAATAACTCCCTTCCCCTCTTGAATTTTTATTCGAGAGGGTTTTTTATTTCCTTTTTGGAGAGTTAGAGAAGTAGATGTTAGGATTCTCCCTGCAGAACCGAACGCTTTTCTGAGGAGGCGCAAATTTCAAGTTAGCCTCACGACGATTTATAACTATCCTCATTAACCGAAGGCGCCTACCTAGAGCTTCGCAGTGACAACAATGAACTAATCTCTTTCAAAACAAGAAACGGCACCAACTAGTCTTTCACTCCCCTTATTCTTTCTAACGAAACCTACACTACCTCTTACAAATTATCTGAAGTTTACAGTTTATAGTTCTAACACTTCACATTGCCCTCTAACTACCTTAATGGTAAACTATCAATAAGCTCTTGCAAATTTTAGTATTTTCAAAAAAAAAAAAAAAAAAAGGTGGCCATGCGACATGACGAAAAAAATTATTAAATGGAGTACAGCATCTGCCCTACTCCTCTCGGCAGCATCAATCACACCAACTATCGCATCAGCAGAACAAACACCCAAAGAGAACTTTTCATTAACCGTCCTTCACTCGAATGACACACACGCTCACGTAGAAAACGCACCTGAAAAAGCAGCGCTCGTAAAACAACTGAAGAAGGACAACCCGACAAACCTATTATTAGACGCAGGAGACGTGTTCTCAGGCACTTTGTACTTCAATGAATTTGAAGGCGAAATAGACATGAAACTCATGAACTACTATGGCTATGACGCGATGACATTAGGAAACCACGAATTCGACCTAGGACGTTCTGAAAATGGACACAGCTCACTTTTAAAGATGATCAAAGCAGCAGAGTTCCCTGTCGTTTCGGCAAATGTCGATTTCTCAAAAGACTCGTTATTTGATGGGACGCAAACAAAAACTATTACCGATGCACCTGAAAATGGTCATATTTATAACGGCATTATTAAAGAAGTAAATGGTGAAAAGATAGGTATTCTCGGTTTAACTACTGAAGAAACTGTCTATATTTCTAGTCCTGAAAAAGTAACGTTTACTAACTATATTGCAGAAGCTAAAGCGGCTGTTTCAGCTTTCGAAAAAGCAGGAGTCAATAAAATTATCGCTGTGACGCATATTGGCTTTGACGATAATAAAGCAATTGACAATGATCAAGAATTAGCAAAAGCCGTTCCTGAAATTGATATTATTGTTGGCGGACATACCCACTCGAAACTTCCTTCACCACACGTGATCAATGAAGACACCAATCCGGTAGTAATTGTACAAGCCAATGAATACAATAAATTTTTAGGTCAGCTTGACGTAGAATTTGATGCAAATGGTGTTATCACAAAGTATGATGGAAAATTACATCAAATTGGTGGTGAAGGTGCTCCACGTGATGAAGGGGCTGCAGAAATTCTTGCACCTTATAAAAAACAAGTGGAAACACGTATGGAAAGTCCAGTGGGCGCCACTTCTAAAGTATTCCTTAACGGGCTACGTAATTTAGGTGGAGTTCGTGCCGGTGAAACAAATCTAGGAAACTTAATTACAGATGGTATGTTGGAGAAAGCAAAAGAAATTGATCCCGCAGTGAAAATCGCCTTCCAAAATGGTGGAGGAATTCGTTCGTCCATCAATAAAGGAGAAGTTACGTACGGAGAAGTGTTAACGGTTTTACCATTCGGAAATCCATTAGCGATCGTGGAACTAAGCGGTGCCGAACTTAAATCAACATTTGAACATTCTGTTAAAGAATATCCGAAAGAATCAGGAGGCTTCTTACATGTCGCAGGAATGAAGTTCCTTTTCGACCCTTCAAAACCAGTAGGCAGCAGAGTGGTTTCACTCGAAGTAGACGGTAAAGAAGTAGTAGATTCACAAATGTACAAAGCGGCTACTAACGTCTTTACGGCGCGTGGTGGAGATGGCTTTGAAGCACTCGGCAAAGCGTACGAAGCTGGCCGTGTCAGTGAGCCTGGTTTTTCTGATTGGGAAAACTTCGCAGAACACTTGAAATCTTTGAAAACAATTGATAAAGGTATCGAAGGTCGTATTATGGCGAAAGTTCCATTTACAGATGTAAAAGAGAATAGTTGGGCTTATCCATACATTTCAGATTTGTACTACCGTGATCTATTAAGTACAGCTACTGCTACTTTCAAGCCGGGTGATCAGTTAACGAGAGCACAAGCAACTTCCTTTATCGTTAGAGCACTGGAGTTACCAGTTGATTCATCTGCAACTATGCCGTTCAAAGATTTGAATGAGTATGCAGTAGATACGCAACATGAAATTGCGGCTGCGTATACGCATGAAATTATTAAAGGGTATGGTGATCAATTCAAACCAAATGCACCTGTTACACGTGCCCAATTCGCTCAAATGATTAAGCGCGCATATGAAAACTATACAGGTACACCATATGTTCCGACTGCATCTAATCCATTCAACGATTTAGGCGATTATGGAAAAGAAGCAAAAGACGCAATTGCAATGATGGCTGAGTTGGATATTGCTGATGGAGATAAAGGCCACTATATGCCTACCGCTTCCACTACTCGTCAACAGACTGCTAAATTAATCTCTAACTTCATTTATAATACGAAACAAGTAAAGAAAGCAGAATAAAAAAGAGCCAGCAAGAGAAATATTTCTCCTGCTGGCTTTACTTATTAAACGGTTACTTGATTAATTTCTTCTTTAAATACTTCTTTCGCTTTCGATAAATCTACTGTACGACCCATTTCCTGTAATGTTTCACCAATTTGCATGACTGCTTTCTCAAGCATATCCGCTGTCGTATTCCCCATATGACCGATGCGGAATGCTTTACCAGCCAAATGTGCTAACGATCCAGACAGAATGGTTCCTTTATCCGCCATCGCTGCACGGAACTCCGCATCATCCACACCTTCAGGATAGAGAATACAGCTTAGTGTAGGAGCTGCCACTTCTTCTGAAGCCAATGCTTTCATGCCGAAGACCGCAAGACTTTGACGAACAGCACGTCCGAAGGCTATATGTCTAGTAATACGCGCCTCAATCCCCTCTTCTAGCACAATGCGTAATCCTTCTTCTAAAGCATAGATTAAATTCACGGCAGGCGTCGCAAAGTATTTAGATGAATCATGCATGACGGGAATCCAGTTGTTAATATCACAATAGTACGCTGAGACTCTCTCCATCGCTGCACGTGCGTCCAATGCTTTCTGATTAAACGCTACGAGTGCAAGACCTGGTGGAACACCTATCGCCTTTTGAGAGCCTGTCAGTACGATATCAAGTGTATTGCCCGCTCCTCCGTACTCTCTAGTCATATCTTCATCCATTGCAGTGGATGCACAGACACCGTCTACGATGACTAATGCGCCATGCTTCTTAATGACAGGTACAACCGCATCCAGATCTGTTGCTACGCCTGTTGAAGTGTCTGCATGAGTTACTGTAACTGCCTTATAATTCCCTTCCGACAACTTCTTATCAAGCTCTTCAGTAGAAATTTGTTGACCCCATTCTGCTTGCAGTACGTCTACTTGAATTCCAAACGCTTGTCCTAACTTGATGAAGCGGTCACCGAAATAGCCATGACTGACGATTAGCAGCTTTTCCCCCTCTGCAATCGTGTTAACAATCGCCATTTCCATCGCAATAGTACCTGAACCTGCTACGACGAAAACTTCTCCATCTGTGTTAAATATTTCTCTTGTTTGTTCAATCGTATGTTTATAAATTTTCACAAAACGCGGATCTGTGTGGGATCTCGTTTCATTTGCCATCGCATGATAGATAGAATCTACCACTGGTGTAGGTCCTGGAATTAATAACATCTCTTCATTAATCATCATTCGGTTCCTCCTTCAATTCTTCTACATACCTATTATAATAGCCAAAATAGAAAAAACTTTCAAACAAAAGAAAAGAAGGAAATTGGACGTACATCCAATTTCCTTCCACTTTTCACGACATCTACTGGAAAGATGAGGTGACCCCGTTATCATATTAATACCCCTTTGTTTCAACGAACGAGACTTTCTCCCCAAAGTCACATTCGGTAAAGCGATAAAACTATTATTAGAACTGTGCTGTTTCAGTTGAACCTGACATAGCTGTTGTTGAAGATTGACCTTCAGAGATAACTTGTGCAACTTCATCAAAGTAACCTGTTCCAACTTCACGCTGGTGACGAGTAGCAGTATATCCTTTAACTTCGTTATCGAACTCAGCTTGCTGAAGCTCTGAGTAAGCTCCCATTCCGCGAGTCTTGTAACCATGAGCCAATTCGAACATGCTGTGGTTTAATGTGTGGAAACCTGCAAGTGTTACGAACTGGAACTTGTAGCCCATTTTACCAAGCTCAACTTGGTACTTCTCGATTGTTGCTTCATCCAAGTTAGCTTTCCAGTTGAATGATGGTGAACAGTTGTATGCAAGCATTTTTTCAGGGAATTTCGCGTGAATTGCATCAGCGAATTCTTGAGCTTCTTCAAGTGATGGGTGAGAAGTTTCACACCATACTAGGTCAGCATACTCTGCATAAGCAAGTCCACGTGCGATTGCTTGTTTGATACCTGGCTTAGATTTGTAGAATCCTTCAGGTGTACGCTCTCCTGTTAAGAACTCTGCATCTACTGGATCGATGTCGCTAGTTACCATATCAGCAGCATCAGCATCTGTACGAGCGATGATTACTGTATCAACGCCTAGAACGTCAGCAGCTAGACGTGCAGCAGATAGGTTGCGGATTGCATTTTGAGTCGGAAGAAGTACTTTACCACCCAAGTGTCCACATTTCTTTTCAGAAGCTAACTGGTCTTCCAAGTGAACTCCAGCAGCACCAGCTTCGATCATACCTTTCATCAATTCGAATACGTTCAATGGACCACCAAAACCAGCTTCCATATCTGCAACGATTGGTGCATACCAGTCGAACTCGTCTTCGCGACCTTCTGCATGATCGATTTGGTCAGCACGTTGAAGTGCTTGGTTGATGCGCTTAACAACTGCAGGTACAGAGTTCGCTGGATATAAACTTTGGTCAGGATACATTTGTCCTGCAAGGTTTGCATCAGCAGCAACTTGCCATCCGCTTAGGTAGATTGCTTTTAGACCAGCTTTAACTTGTTGAACCGCTTGGTTACCCGTTAACGCACCTAGTGCATTGATGAAATCTTCTTCGTGAAGTGATTTCCAAAGGCGAGCAGCACCTTTTTCAGCTAGTGTATTTTGAATTAGAAGTGAACCTCTTAGTTTAACTACATCTTCAGCAGTGTAATTACGTTTGATCCCTTTCCAACGGCTATCCTCGGCCCAGCTTTTTTCCAGTTGTGCAATTTGTTCTTGTCTTGTTGACATTATCTTCACACCTTCCCAATTTTTCAACGGCTAACTGTTACAGTCTGTTTCATAACAGCTATCTTCGTTAGGTATTACTATATAACAGTCCATCAGAATTGTCAGTTCATTTCGACAAAAAGGCTTTTTTAGCGGATGAAAGAATGGTAGAATGGATGAAAGGGTTAGACTTGGAATGTAACTATATACAGAGGAGATTATACAAATATATGGAAAATACTGATGTTCCAAAAAAAATTCTACATCAATATGCTACTATTTTAGAAGATTGGGTGCCAAAAGACGCTTCGATCGCCATCGCTATTGGAGATCGTTATATTTATTATGATCCAGGAATGCATGATATTCATTTAAAAGAAGGGCAAGATATACAAACAGGTAGTATTGCAGAGGTTACGATTAGAGAACGAAGAAAAGTTGAAGTTGTGATGGATAACTCTCTGTACGGTATGTCGTACTTTGGCATCGGCTACCCTATTGATGTAAAAGAAGAACCAGGCGCGTTAATTATCATTCTTCCGCCAAACTTCCATGTGTTAAAAAGAGATCAATTACAGTTTCTTACTGGAAAAAAGGAAGATGAATGGTTTCCTATCCCAGTGGATCATGTCACTTATATTGAAAGTTTGCATAAGAAAACATGGTTTTATACAGCGGGCGAGCAATATAATATTAGCTTCACACTAAAAGACTTACATCTCAGACTTCCCCGTTTTTTCTTGCGTATTCATCGTTCTTACATTATTAATATGAATTGCATAGAAAAGATATCTAGGGATTTCTCTTCCAACCTGGTGATTACATTAGTAGATGGAACGGAATTATCTGTCAGTCAAACGTATTTAAATGATGTACGTTCCATGTTAGGTTTTTAATAGAAAGAAGCGTGCGAGACGAATTGGTCTCACACGCTTTTTTTAATTGCTTCTGTAAATTGTCGAGTTCCTTCCATAGCAGCGTCATATAATGTTGCTGAAAGTGATTCTGTTTTATCACATGTACTTTTCCAATCGACTGCCAACGCATCATACGCTTTGGAAAAATGATCTGCTGATTCATGCATTTCACCAATTGGAATCGCCACCTGTTCCAAATCTGCAAGTTTCATAAAGTCTGTTACTTTATGGTGATAGCATACCGCAATGATGGGTGTTGCTGTACAAGTAGCTAAAATTAATGAATGTAATCGGGTGCCGATGACTATATCCTGGGCAGCAGTTACTTCGAGTAAATCTGCCGGCAATAAATTATGATCGATCACAGTCGTGCGATCGGAGTATTTCATCAATGCCTGAATGTCTTTTGTGACGTCTGCATCTTGCGGAAACTTTGTTGCAAAAAATGTAATGTCGACTGGTTGTTTTGCCGCTAACGCATCTAGATTTTTTGCCATTCCTTCTATATACAACTGATAAATCGTTTCTTTACTCTCCGGCCAATAGCCTCCATGATAATAAGGAACTGCTGTGACACCGATTTTCAGAGGTCGTTCCCCAATCGTCTTACGTTCTTTTTTCAATGAAAATGCCGGGTCCCCTATTACCTCGACATACTTTTGTACGCCTATAGATTTCAATAGGTCAGCTGATTCCGGATCGCGTACAGAAATACTATGCGCGTGCTTACTCATGTAACGAATAAACCATTTCCCTAACTCGCTGCTAAGCGGCCCCGCTCCGCAACCGTAAATTACATATGGCACACCCGAATGTTTAGCCATCATCGCATATGAACCATACAGAGGAGCTTCCCTTTTATATAAGTCCATTAAAATTCCGCCGCCCCCAATGATCAGCAAGTCAAACGTTTTAACGATTTTCTTATTTTGTAAATAGGTGGCTCCGAATGTTTTTACAGCATTGCCTTTTTTGTAGTATAAAGGCGCACTCATTACTTGATATCGTTGTGCTGTTTGTTTTGGATTATTACTGAATACGGTGATCACGTCGCTTGGAACTTGGAAAACCGATGTTACTTGTGAAATGATACTGAGTAAAATAGCTTCATCTCCATTATTGTCATTCCCATAGTTTCCTACAATTCCTATTTTCACTGTTCATACATCCTTTTCAAATCATTTGTTTCAAGTATAGCAGACTGAAGTTTTTTAGTGTATGCAAACGACAGAAAGGCTTCCAAATCAAAGCAATTGATTTGAAAACCTTTCGCTGCGGAGTCGCCGGTTCTTCTGGGAAAATCCTTGACTTTGTGTTCGTAAGTCAGTCCGTGTTCGTCCAGAAATTGGGGTGAGTAACTTTTCCTTTGGTGGTGCAGAAAATGAGTGTACGTGTGAGGATTCTCCCTACAGAACCGGACGCTTTCCTGAGGGAGCGCGGCGGACTCGCCAAAAGTGCGTGGCGATTACGCCTGTCGCTCTGATCCTCCAGGAGTCGCCAATTCTTCCGGGAGAATCCTTGAATTTTTGTCGGGAAGTCAGTTGGTGTTCGTTCAGAAATAGAGTATGGTAAGTTCCGTTTCCTGAACAGTGTGGGTGAAGCTTTAGATTGCCTGACTGAATATATATAGAGTCATTGCTTTTCCACTCAGTTCATCGAAACAGTCATAGTAGCTAGCAACACTTCGCTACTTTCTAATTTCAAAAACGGTCAGATTGTATTAGACAAGTCAACTTGGATTTCACCACCTACAAAGAGTGATCAAACTGTCTTGCCTACACTAAGTCCGGCTGAAGCTTACAGACGATCGACTCCGAGAGGATAAGGGAAAGCCGTAGCGAAGGACGGCTTTTACGAGTGAAGCGCAGCGAGAAGGAGCACATCTTTGCATTTGACAGGTGTAACTCGCAGCGCTTGGGGATCCGCCGCGCCCTCTCCGGAAAGCGTATCGTCTGGAAGCGCAAGCCGCAAGACATTCCAAGTCAGCTTCACTCCATCCAACCGCCATAGTCAACCGCTTATTTCTATCGTCTCTCTCGCTTTTACGTTAACGGATGGATTATATATCCTATGGTAAATCAACAGATGTGATACTTCTATATAGGAATGCGCTGAATTGTGCACGATTCACAGGAATGCCTGGCATAAATTCACCTTTTTCATTTCCGGTTGTGATCCCGTGATTCGCTAAAATATGAATTTGTTTATATGCTCCATGATTTTTGGAGACATCTTTAAATTTATTGACTGATTCCCCTTCAAGATTATAGGCTTTTACAAGAATCATAGCCATTTGAGAACGTGTTAATTGACCTTTCGGATTAAATGTCCCGTCAGAGTAGCCTCCTACTATGTTTGCATTCGAAATAGCACTTATTTCATTATAATAGCGATGTGACTTCGGTACGTCACTGAATATTTGTCGGGCTTCTGTGACAGGCGCTAGATTGAATGCACGACTTAAAATAACAGCAGCGTGTTCTCTAGATAATGTGTTGCCAGGATTGAAGTTACCGTCCACATCTCCCATTATGATTTGCTGATTACGTAAAAAGTAAATTTCCGTAGCATATGGATAGGATAAAGGGACATCTTTAAACAAGTCTGTACCTGTTCCCATATCTCCCCCTGTTGGAGGTATCGGAGTAGGAACTACTATATCCGTTGATTTCACTTCGATTGGTACCGCTATTATTTTCTTACCAAGTGTTGCGTGTACTTCTGTCTTTCCGGGCTGCTTGGCTATAAATGTCCCGTTAGAAGAGATAGAGCCTACAGATTCATCTACTACACTCCACTGCAATTGACTTGGTTGGTAGATTAAAGGTTTTCCCGTTGTGTCTTCAGCTGTGGCACTAAAGGTAATTCTTTCTCCTGGCTTCACATTCGTAGCCGTTGATGTAACGAGTAACTTTGCTGGTTGATCTACAACTGTAACCGGGAATGATTGCATCGCACGTCCGTAATTCACTTGCAATCGATCTATCCCTGGTTTTACTGCTTGGTACGTCAAGCCTGTACCTTCAATTGTTCCAGCAGCCGATGTTGTGACAAGTTGAGAAGAATTAGGAACGATTGGATTATAATAAGCATCGAGCACATGATTGAGTTTCAAATCTGCAGTTGCGCCTACTAGCATCTCACCCACTTGTTGACGTGACACATTAACTATCGCAGGCTCTCCCGTAGGGGCTGTACTGACCGCTTCCACAATAGCTGAAATATTTCGTTGACTAGCATTCGTTGTACGATTGGCAAGCACTACTGTATTGCTGCCATAGTTACGTATTCCCATCGTTGTCGAACCGCCACCATCAAAATTCAATGCACGGTCATATCCTTGAGATACTAAGTAATTGGCAAATTGAATGAGGGTCATCCCATTACTGTAACCAGAACGCGAATCCACTGTTACTAAATGGACTTGTTTCTTATCCCGACTGATTGCTATCGCAGTTCTTGCAGTTAACGCAGTTGCGCGCCAGTTGTTTGTGTCCATCGTAATATGGCGTTTACCGTCTTTTACAAGCATCGGTCCACTCGCCATCATAAA
Organism: Sporosarcina sp. PTS2304; assembly: GCF_003351785.1. Taxonomy (GTDB): domain Bacteria; phylum Bacillota; class Bacilli; order Bacillales_A; family Planococcaceae; genus Sporosarcina. Next base: position 190,850 of record NZ_CP031230.1, on the reverse strand, counting down.
CTCGGAATCTTTCCATTTCTCATCGATCGATAATGTTAAAGATACGTCATCTCCAGGATTAAGTGATTTGAAGCGCTCCAATCCTTTCTTCCCATGAACAGATAATACAAAGCCGTTTTCTGGAATACTCACTGCTTTTTTATCTCCATATCCCCGAACGTTAACGACTTTTCCATAAAGTTGTTGTCCATAATGAGTGGACGTTATAGGTGAATTCGTTTCTACAACTATTTCAATACCGAACTCATTAGAACCTGTAGTTCTTTTATAATGTTGCGGTGTAAAAATAATCGTTTCATCGGCTTGACGTTCGCGGTTGATTCCTGTCATTTGATAAACGTTCCCTTTTGCACCTACTTCAATCCCTAAATTAAAATTATCTATTTCCGCTAGTCCATTACTTGTCACACCGAATGCAATTGGATGACTGACATAATAGGAATTCGAACTCGAAATGACCCCACCATTGATGATTTCATTGCCTTCCGAGAGCAAATACATCGGCATACCTGTTTTCATGTCGAAAAAGGAAGCGTTGACAGCGCCGACGACACGGTGACCTTCTTTTGAATCGCGATTGGCAAGTGTTAGCGTAGGGGCTGTTTTAGCGATTGGTGACGGTACACCCATTTTCAGTTTCGTATAGGGATCATGTAAATTAATAGATAAATGATTGATATGACTGCTCGCTGAATATGTATAGTGAGTATAATTGACACCTGAAGAGACTGGGTAACTTGCGACGGTTTTTGTGCTAGCTGACGCACTTAACGGCAAAAACACTAGCATAGCAGTAGACAATGCTGTAATGGCTATTCTCCGTTTTGTACGTACTAGCAAAGTACTTCGATTGATAAAGCAACTCCACCTTTTCTTTTCTATATCACTATACAGTCTACCAAACTGATCATTAAATTACTATCTGTCATTTGAACGAGAATACAGTCAGAACACACTCCCTCTTACTGTTTTTATTTCTACAAAAAAACTACGAATAGGAATTACCCATTCGTAGTTTTTACCTGTCGCTCTGTCGATTTAGACATAGCAACAAATGCACCAAGTAAGATGAAGTAGAATAATGTGTACATTTTTAATTCCCAAATATTATAGTACATTCCTGAAACACCGGTAGAAATCCATAAAGCAATCATAAATACACCAAAGTTTGTTTTTCTGGATTTCCAGAAAAACCACAACATACTTAGCAAGAACAGCGCAAAGATGAAGACACCAATCACACCTGTTTCCGCAATAACTTGGATGTATTGGTTGTCAGAATAAAAATACTTACCTCCATAGATATCGGAGCTTATACCATAATGATCATAGATTGGAGAACCATATGACAGTGTAGCCGAACCACCAAATGAACCAAATCCAGTACCTGTGATCGGATGGTCACCAAAAATTTCAAAACCTTTTCGTATATAGAAGAATCGGCCGCTTTCCGTCATTAATGCCAAATTCTTTTCATCAAATGTCTCTCCGAAACGCTCTCCAATACTCCCTGTAGTTGGCGGCTTCTGCTCAATAGGTACCCCTAGCTCTTGAATATAGTCAACCGCTAAGTTTACTGGATAGTAGATTAAGATGATGGATGTAATACCTGCGATTGCTAGACGCTTCAATAAATACCATTTTCTCGTCATGACTATGAATACGACAGCAAACGTCAGTGCCGAAATCCACGTACCTCTTGAGTAAGTAAGGACAAGTATTCCAAAGAATAGCACGAGCAATACCCGGAAAGTCCATTTATATTTAGCTCCTTGGTACATATGTTGTAAAAATATTAGACCGATAATACCAAAAAACAAAGATAAGGCCAACGAGTTCGGATTGCCTGCCAATCCATAAATTCGTACAAAATTTGTTGCAGATAATACTTTATATTTCCATTCCTCTGGCAATAGCAATTGACGTAGTGACAGTTTTTCTATTAATCCATGAAGTGACATCACAATATTTAGCCATACCGTCACCCATGCTAATTTCTTTAACCAGTCGTTCGTCAGTGTCATTCTAGAAATCGTGTAATACAACAAATACATAATAAAAAACGTACGAATTTGGAAAATAATCGCTGTCGGTATTACATCATTCAGCCATCCGATAATTGATCCGAAAAGAATGAATGCAAAATAACTCCACTCAAACCATTTAAACGTGAATAACGAACGAATAGTATGTCTGAATGTAAACAATGTCCATGCAAATACGACAAAAATTATTAAATCCCCTATCAATTTCAAACCACTATTTACTTCAATTAAAAACGGTCGAATATTGACGTACATCACTAAGAACAAAATGCTCTGTTGGGGCTGTAAAAATGAGAATATGACAAAAAACAATGCCGTACCAAGTAATGCTATTTTTGATGGCAGCAACAAAGCAATAAGCATCACTGCTACTGCAATCAATAAAGTTGTTGTCGATTGTTTTTCCAATCGCTTCATCCATTTATTCATTAGACTATAAAACCCTTTCTGCGCTTGCGTGTTCCTTGTTGCATTATATCACTATATAGGACGGAATTGTGAAGGCTTTCGTTTCATATTTTCGAATTCATTCAAATGTTGTTGAAAATGTACAGAGTAATGGATTTCCCTGTGATATGAATCTACCAATATGCTAAAAGCAACTTACTAAAAAGTTCACTTTCTGATACAATTATGGAAGATTTATAGAGGGGGTTTAGATTTGAAAAGATGGATTACACCATTTGTGTTGTTGCTTCTACTAGTTTCTCCGTTTTTTGCTTCCGTTGCAAGTGCCAATGATTTTAGCAATCATCAAATGAAAGAGGAGCTGACATTTTGGGTGAATAAAGGCGTGATCCAAACAGACGCCAAAGGAAACGTTTATCCAAATCGTGCAGTAACTAGAGGTGAGTTTGCTTCTTACTTAGCACGTTCACTTTCACTGCCTGTTTCTACGAAATACACATTCAAAGATTTAAAAGCCAATCAGTCCCGCACGATCGAAATACAAAACGCGGCTGGGGCCGGTATTTTGAGCGGTTATCCAGATGGTACGTTCAAAGCCAATCAGCAGATTACGAGACAGCAAATGGCAGGTATGATCAGCAAAGCATTCCGCCACTTAAATGTTCCTGTCAATTCAACAGTCGTTCAGTTTAAAGATAGTAAGAAAATTTCACCGAACTTTGTCGGCGCTGTATCCGCAGCATCCAACCTGAAAATTATTCGCGGTGATAACGGTTATTTCAAACCTACAAGTAACGCAACGATTGCCCACGCATCTGCATTTTTATATAGAATGTTTGCGGTTACCGATCAAGGCGGATCACCTACTCCCGTACCACCTACTGTAGGAAATGAAAATCCGAAAGTGCATAAAGTAAGTTCTATATCTAATAGTCAATTAAATGTAACAAACGATTCTTATCTTTCTTTTGCGGATGCACTTGCAGCTTATAATGCTACTTCAGTAATTCAAACTATTTCTATTAATAATAAAATCATCAAAATGAAATCTGGTCAATTATTTGCTGCGGAAAATCCAAAGCAGTATACGTCGCTTTACAGTGACACTGCACTAAAGAACGAAGTAACTTACGTTCAAAAAGGACATGAGTTAGAGTACATTGGTAGCAGTGAGGAACGTGTAGTTGTAGGAGTCGGTGGCTATACGTATTACGCAAAGCATGCGGAAGTTGACTTAGTTCCCACACAACTGTCAAAAGGAGCTAGTTACTACATAGTAAATAATGACGGTCTGCTCGTACACTATCCATATTATCGTACATATGATGCAAAAAGCCGACAGTATTCAGGACGCTATACAGATTACACTGTAGGACCCGCTTCGCCCGCTATGAAAAAAGGTCAGACATATACAAGTAACGACGGTGTGCATTTTAAAGAAAAAGGAAGCAGTCAAGTCGTGACATACTATCCTTACTTTCAGTTCCAATCTGTACGGCAACCTTCTTCCTATTCAGCTGCAGACTTGAATCGTTTCATTGCGTATGCGCTGGATGCTAGACAAAAGACAGGCATTGCACGTTATAAGAACGCTTCAACAAAGTCTAAGTTAATCGGGTTAGGCACTTATGCTAAAAAGATGGAAGAATTGCATAATGTAAATGCGATGTTCATTATCGCTACAGCTATCCATGAAAGTGATTATGGAATGAGTGCAAATGCTCAAACAAAAAACAATATTTTCGGTATTCGAGTATTTGATTCTTCTCCTGATAAAGGCGAGTATTATCAAAATCCAACGAAAAGTATTGACGCTTTCATTACACGTTATATTAATTTAAATTATGCTAATCCATTTGGTGCCTACGCGAATGGAGCAGCACCCGGAAATAAAGCGGTTGGATTCAATATGAAATATGCATCTGATCCATTTTGGGGAAGTAAAATTGCGGGACATATGTGGAGAATCGACCAGTTCTTAGGCCAAAAAGATGCAAATCAGGCGGAACTAGCATTCATTTCTTATTCAGGGTCGACTGATGTCAATATTCGCACAAGCCCTACATCGAAACAAAACAATAATATTTTATTTGCATATAAAGCTAAAAATCCTGGCGAACTATCTGCTTTCGGTTACCCAATTGTCATAGTAGATCGCGCCAAAGACGAAGACGGCTATACATGGTACAAAGTATTTGCTGATACCAATCCTGAATTCAAGAGCCCTACTCAGCGCTATGGTTGGATTCACTCGGATCTTGTGACGCTAGTCAAGTAAATGACAATAGAAAAACCGCATGATATCCAGTCTGCTTCACTGGATTTCATGCGGTTTTTTCACTTATAGCGCGTCCGTATGTTCTTTACCTGCTGGAAGTAAATTGGACATATTGATACGTTCCAAACCTTCCTTAATCTTTGTCGTATATCCTTGCTTCGTCCTATTCAAATACCCTGCTTTTGAACGAATCATTCGCTCAAAAACTTTCGCTTTCGATTGATCTACTTTTGACCACATTTCATATGAAAGAATTAAATCCTCTAAAGTCAAATGGACATAGTCTCTTCCAATAAACTGTCCATCGGGTGCACGCTTATACCAAATGTCGCCATCACTTCGAATCCACTTATTCTCTTCTGTGCGAATAGCCTTCTCAATCGCACTGGCGTTTTCTAAATAGACCGGATCTTTAAACTCTTGATAAGCAAGCAATAAAATATTCATCCCGCCTAACAAGTGGTTCATAGATGTATGGGTGCGCACTCGCTGTTTTGCCGGGAAATAATCTGGTATATAATAAGCTGTTTTTGACAGTGCAGTTACATTACCGGTTCTATGTTGCTGAACGAGTAAGTTGGCATAGTTTTTCAGTCCTTCATTATAATCTTTATGACCAAATGCATTTCCACCATTGTAAAGGAATAAAGCGATTTGTTCATTAAAGCGCGTATCGACGAATGGAGCCGTGAAGTTATATAAATGCTTCAAATACGTGCTTGTCACTTCTGTTTCCCAATACGATTTATTACCTCTGAATATTGTTAAATTTGTGAAGGAGTTATGCAGTATGTCTTCATAAAAACGTTCTTTCGTTTGATTATACAGCAACATCACACGATCTTCTTTCACTAACAATAAGTTTCGGCCATACCCTCTGCCAGAAGCGGGCATAGGTTCTATAGTAGTAGCCATTTTATTGTACGGACCATTTGCTGTATACCATTTATTACGCTTTTTATAATAGGCGACAGATTCTCGAATCCACGAATCCATACGCTCATCTGTAGAAAACAACTTCTCTGCAGATGCTAAATACCATTGGTCGACTACATCATATCCGCGTGAATTCAATTCATATACAGCTATACGATTCGTCCCCATTTTCATATTACTGTATGTATCTTTTTCTTCCTGCAATTCACGGGTGTAGCTTTTCGCTCCATTTGAATAACTCATTTCTAAATCACGAGAACGATAAGATTTCGCAATCATTTGCTGACCCAATCCTTCAGTTGTCGCTGTTTCTAACACACCGACTGGAGATGTAGCAATATCAAAACCGAATGTTTCATCAATATCCTTCTTAATCGGATATTTGCTATACGATTCCAATCGCATTGACTCGATATTTTCTTCTACTTGAACGAGATCTACACGAATCGGCAAACGTTGAGGGTTTCGTAACTCTGCAAATACAAAATAATCTCCGTTTGGCAGTTCACGTTTAGTGACAGTTATTCGCGTCGATTTCATGTCACTCACACCGTACACATATATGCGATCCGTTGCATGTGCATACTGCTTGACGCGTTGTGCACTTAGCGTTAAGAAGTGATTAGAGCGTAAGAACGTTTGATTGTTTTCCGTTAATGGTACATTTACAAAATTCTGTTCAAATCGAATAGGATCGAATTTCCCCATCACTTGCGGCTTGTTAAAATCAATTGTTTCCATCTCTTCTAACATACCTGATTGAATCATAGCTCTATGTAAAAATACCGCGAATGATCCTCGGTTTACAGGAAGTTTCGGAGCGAATGACCCGTCTTCTTTACCAGTAGTTATTCCATGTTGCATAAGTATTTTCACGCCAAGTTTATGAGACTCACTAATTTTATTGTCATCTGTAAAATGTACGGCTTCACCGGTATCTTTCAATTTAAAAGCATTTACTAAGACGCTTGCCATTTGCTCACGTGTCAATTCGTCACCTGTACCAAATGTTCCGTCTGGCTTTCCTTTGAATATACCTTCTTGATAAGTAGACATTGCCCCACGTAAGCTAGAAGACTGAGGACTGACATCTTTAAATATCGGCTGGTATGGCGCTTCAGGTAACTGGAGTGCGACTGTCAGTAAATTAGCTGCCTGCCCGCGTTTAATACTAATTCCCGGACGAAAATGCAAATCTTGATATCCATTAATAATTCCTTCTTCTACTAGTTGAGTTACTTCATTTTTTGCCCAATATTCATTGCCAATATCGGCGAATTTCTGATCCACCTTTTCTGCCTTTGCATCCAGTGGCCACATAAGTAAAAAAGCGACTACTGTTAATATAAGTGAATACAATAAAATAAGCGTATTCTTTTTTGATAAAGCATACATTTTTAAAGCCAACTCCAGTCTTTAGTTAAATATATTGTATCATTCAACAATTATAGCACATTGCATATGTCAATTCGCCTTCCGCTTCAGTTCCACATGATACCAATTGGCATAGCGACGCAGTAATACAGTTTCTTTCCAAAATAAAATGCTGAATCATTTTTAATTGATGCTCATCATAATAACGATATATAATCCTCCATTTCTATATGATCATCGTACAGACGGCAAATTCATAGTAAAGTTTCAATTTTTTCAAAAGAATCTTGAATCATTGGTAAATAGGAAAAAAACGGTTCCTGCTTCATGAGCAGGAACCGTTTCATTTATTGTGCGTGTTTTTTTTCGTACTCGGCAATCTTGTCCTCATACTGGAATGTTAAAGAAATTTCATCCCAACCGTTTAATAACATCATTTTAGAATATGGTTCAATATCAAAGCTGTAAACAGAGCCATCTTCACCTGTAACTGTTTGATCTTCCAGACTAATAGTTAGTTTGTAAGGCGCTTCTTTTCCTTTACGTAAAAACTCATCAACTTCTGCCACCGATAATTTAATCGGCAAAATTCCATTTTTAAAGCAGTTACTATAAAAAATATCAGCGAAACTCGGAGCAATAACTACGCGGAATCCATAATCTAAAATAGCCCACGGTGCGTGTTCACGTGATGACCCACAGCCAAAGTTATCATGTGCTACCAAAATAGTAGATCCATCAAAGCGTGGATCATTCAAGACGAAGTTCTCATTTTTACTTCCATCCGCATTAAAGCGCCAATGATAAAATAAGAATTCACCAAAACCTGTACGTTCGATTCGTTTCAAAAACTCTTTGGAAATAATTTGATCCGTATCTACGTTATTTTTATCTAACGGAGTTAAAACACTTTCAATTTTATTAATCGGTTCCATCTGAATACCCTCCTCAATTACTTACAGCTGCATCGATTTCTCGAACGTCTACGAAGTGTCCGGCAATAGCAGCCGCGGCCGCCATAGATGGGCTAACTAAGTGAGTACGCGAACCTGCACCCTGACGTCCTTCGAAGTTTCTGTTTGAAGTGGATGCACAACGTTCTCCTGCTGGTACAACGTCATCATTCATCGCCAAGCACATACTGCAACCTGACTCTCTCCATTCAAACCCTGCGTCTATGAAGATGTCAGCTAAACCGATATCTTCTGCTTGTTTTTTCACAGTGCGTGAACCCGGCACAACAATTGCTGTCACAGAAGGATGAACTTTTTTCCCTTTTACGACATCTGCTGCTGCCTGCAAGTCACTCAAACGAGCGTTGGTACATGAACCGATAAACACATGCTGAATCTCAATTGAAGTCAACGGCTGTCCTTCTTCTAAGCCCATATACTCTAATGCTGAACGTAATGATGATTTTTCTGTTTCAGATGTGTAGTCAGCAGTTGTTGGAATTTTCGCAGAAATACCCGATCCCATTGAAGGATTCGTCCCCCAAGTAACGAACGGCTCGATTTCTTCAGCTTTAATTTCCAATACTTGATCAAATGTTGCACCTTCGTCAGTATTTAATGCAAGCCAGCGTTTTGCCGCTTCTTCAAATTCTTGACCTTCTGGTGCATAACGACGACCGCGTAAATATTCAATTGTTGTTTCGTCTGGACCGATCAAGCCTGCTTTAGCACCGGCTTCGATTGACATATTACAAATAGTCATGCGCTCTTCCATAGATAATCCACGAATCGCTTCACCTGTATACTCCACAATATGTCCTGTTCCTACGCCGATTCCAAACTTTGAAATGATTGCTAAAATAATATCTTTTGCAGTTACTCCAAAACCAATTTTTCCGGTTACGCGAATTTCCATCGTTTTTGGTTTGTTCTGCCATAATGTTTGAGTAGATAGGACGTGCTCTACTTCACTTGTTCCAATTCCGAACGCGATTGCACCGAAAGCGCCATGTGTTGACGTATGACTATCACCACATACAATTGTTTTACCCGGCTGTGTCAAACCTAGTTCAGGGCCGATAATATGTACAATTCCCTGATCAGGGTGAGACATATCGGCTAATTGTACGCCGAACTCTTCACAGTTTTTTTCCAACGTCATAATTTGTTTTTTCGCAATTGGGTCGTTAATAACCGGTAAGTTTTTTGTCGGAACATTATGATCCATAGTTGCAAAGCAAAGATCTGGTCTACGTACTTTACGATTTGCCAGACGCAGGCCTTCAAATGCTTGCGGTGATGTTACTTCATGTATTAAATGAAGATCGATATAAAGCAAATCCGGCTTTCCCTCTTCTTCGTAAACTACATGTTGATCCCATATCTTTTCTATAATTGTTTTAGCCATAATAGTTTCTCCCTTCAACCGATTACCTAAAAAAATATATACAAGCCTCTCGGGTCACTTAGAACATATCGTAAAGATGCAAAGAACGCATCTTTGCGATATGTTCTCCAGTTCCGGTCGAGGCTAAGCGGCGCTTTTCACTTTTGTTTCATCTAGTTGCAAGCGCCAGCCTCTCGGGTCACTTAGAACATATCGTAAAGATGCAAAGAACGCATCTTTGCGATATGTTCTCCAGTGCCGGTCGAGGCTAAGCGGCGCTTTTCACTTTTGTTTCATCTAGTTGCAAGCGCCAGCCTCTCGGGTCACTTCGAACATATCGTAAAGATGCAAAGAACGCATCTTTGCGATATGTTCTCCAGTTCCGGTCGAGGCTAAGCGGCGCTTTTCACTTTTGTTTCATCTAGTTGCAAGCGCCAGCCTCTCGGGTCACTTCGAACATATCGTAAAGATGCAAAGAACGCATCTTTGCGATATGTTCTCCAGTGCCGGTCGAGGCTAAGCGGCGCTTTTCACTTTTGTTCATTAAATATATGAGTACATGATGCTGTTGGATACGAACTGTAGGTCTAGTTCGTCTACGATTTTGTCTGTCCATTCTTTTGTAGATAATGCTCTTTGGTCTTTGTTTGCAAGGTCGGCTGTGAAGTGGCCTTCTTCGAATACTGTGTTAACAGCTTTTTCAATAGCTGCTGCTTCTGTTTCTAGGCCGAATGAATATTTCAACATCATAGCAACTGACAAGATAGTAGCTGCGGGGTTGGCAATTCCTTGTCCTGCAACGTCTGGTGCTGATCCGTGCACGGGCTCGTATAGTCCTAAACCATCCGAGCGAACACTTGCTGACGGCAGTAGTCCAAGTGAGCCTGTAATAACAGAAGCTTCGTCACTTAAAATATCACCAAACATGTTCTCTGTAATAATGACATCAAAATATGCCGGGTTCGTAATCAACTTCATCGCAGCAGAATCTACTAATTGATGTTCTACTTGCACGTCTGGATAATCTGCTTTCTTCTCATCTACGATTTTTCTCCACAGTTTACTGGATTCAAGCACATTCGCTTTGTCCACAGAAGTTACTTTTCCTCTTCTGACGCGAGCCAGTTCGAAACCTTTGTCGACAATACGTTCGATTTCTTCACGTGTATACACTAACGTATCTACTGCAGATTGATCTGTATGGTGGCTCGGTTTTCCGAAGTATAATCCTCCAGTTAATTCCCGAACAATCATCATATCTACTTCCTTGACGATCTCTTCTTTTAGAGGAGAAGCTTGGATCAAAGAAGGAACAGCTGCAACAGGACGAAGGTTTGCAAATAGATCAAAATGTTTACGTATGGCAAGCAACCCTTTTTCCGGTCGTAATTCAGACGGATTCTGATCCCATTTCGGACCACCCACTGCTCCTAGAAGAATGGCGTCACTTGACTCACATAACTCAATTGTCTCTTGTGGAAGTGGATTGTTTTTCTCATCTATAGCTGCTCCACCAATTAATCCATATTCAGTATGGAACGTATGGTTAAAACGTCTACCGATTACTTCCAACACTCGAACTGCCTCTGCTACTACCTCGGGTCCTATGCCGTCGCCGGGTAATACTGCTATTTTCTTTTCCATAGAACTTCTCCCCCTTGATCAATCTCGTATCACTAAATCGAATACTTTATCCCTTTGTCGCTCGATTATTAGTTAAGCAATTCTTGTTTACGTAATCTTTCACGAACCAGCTGACGATTGATAGCGTTTAAGTAAGCTTTTGCTGAAGCTTCAAGAACATCTTGTGCAACATCCCGGCCTTTTAACTCCAGTCCGTTATAACTTAAATTCACTACTGCCTCACCCAGTGCATCGCGACCTTTACCAATCGAAGTCACGCGATAATCCAAAATAAGTACTTCACCTTTAATGACTAATTCTAGCGCGTTGAAAATCGATTCTACAGAACCTGCTCCAGTCGTTGCGACCGTTACGGTTTCACCACTTGGTACAGTAGCTGTCACTGTAGCTGTCGGTATATTATTTGTACCGTACTGTACTTGCACATTATGCAGTTCATAGATTGGTGTATCTGTATCTGCTAACTGCTGTCCAGTGAAGAGTACAAATAAATCGTCTTCTGTAATTTCTTTTTTACGGTCTGCTAGCTTTTTAAAGTCTGCAAATGCTTCATTTAATTGATTATCGTTCAATTCAAAGCCCATACTAATTGCACGATCTTTGAAAGCGTGACGTCCTGAGTGTTTACCAAGTGCTAGTGGCATATCCACTTCACCGATCAGTTCAGGTGTTATAATTTCATACGTTTGACGATTTTTCAGCATGCCATCTTGGTGGATACCAGATTCATGAGCAAATGCATTTTTTCCGACAACCGCTTTGTTCGGTTGGATTACAACTCCGGTCAAACGACTGACCAATTGGCTAGAACGTTTGATTTCTTGTAAGTTGATTCCTGTTTCTAAATGGTAGAAATCTTTCCGGATATGCATAGCGACTGCAATTTCTTCTAATGAAGCATTTCCAGCGCGTTCACCGATACCGTTAATCGTACATTCTACTTGGTCAGCGCCATTTTCAACCGCAGCGATTGAATTGGCAACTGCCATTCCTAGATCATCATGACAATGTGCAGATAGTTTCACTTTTTCTACTCCTGTAACGTTCTCTTTCAAATATTTGAATAGAGCACCGTACTCTGCAGGAGTTGCATAACCTACAGTATCTGGAATATTAATCGTTGTTGCACCTGCCGCAATGACTTGGTTAATGATGCGTACAAGGAATTCAGGCTCTGAACGGAAAGCGTCTTCTGCTGACCATTGAACGAGAGGGAAATATTGTTTTGCATACTTAACTGCATCCACTGCATTGTCGATCACTTCATCAGGAGTCTTTTTCAATTTATACTCCATATGAATTGGTGATGTGGCTAAAAATACATGGATATGCGGTTGTTCTCCACCACGTAATGCTTCCCATGAAATATCAATATCCTTCTTCATCGCTCTTGCAAGACCTGTCACTGTAGAATTTTTCACAGTATTAGCTATGCGTTGAACGGCTTCGAAATCACCTGGGGATGAAGCAGGAAATCCTGCTTCAATTACATCTACCCCAAGTTTTTCTAGCTGACGAGCGATCTCTAGTTTTTCAACAGTATTTAAATTAATACCTGCAGATTGCTCACCGTCGCGAAGAGTTGTATCGAAAAAATCAATTTTTCTCACTCGCTACCACTTCTTCCTCTTTTGATTTAGCTCCTTCGTTAATGAACGGCATCATAGAACGAAGCTTTTGACCGACAACTTCGATTTGATGCTTAGACTCAGCTTCTACAATTGCATTGTACTTCGGACGTCCGTTTTCATTCTCTTCGATCCATTCTTTAGCAAATTTACCTGACTGGATGTCTGTAAGGATATCTTTCATACGTGCTTTTGTATCAGCGTCTACTACACGTGGACCTGAAACGAAATCTCCCCACTCTGCAGTATCAGAGATGGAGTAACGCATTCCAGCCATTCCGCCTTCATACATTAAGTCAACGATTAGCTTTGTTTCATGCAACGTTTCGAAGTATGCTAGTTCTGGCTGATATCCTGCTTCTACTAGTGTTTCGAATCCAGCTTTTACTAGTGAAGTTAATCCACCACAAAGTACTGCCTGCTCTCCGAATAGATCTGTAACAGTCTCTTCTTCGAATGTTGTTTCCAATACACCACCGCGAGCTGACCCGATACCTTTTGCATATGCAAGGGCAATATCTTTCGCTTGACCAGTTACATCTTGATATACAGCGAATAGTGCTGGAACACCGCCGCCTGCTTCAAATGTTCTACGTACAAGGTGTCCTGGTCCTTTAGGAGCTACTAGGAATACATCAACGTTAGCTGGTGGTTTGATTTCGCCAAAGTGTACGTTGAAACCGTGTGCGAATACTAGTGATTTTCCTTCTTTAAGAGCTGGTTCAATTTCGTTTTCATATACTACTTTTTGGTTTTCATCCGGAAGTAAGATCATAATAAGATCCGCTTTTTCAGATGCTTCTTTAACTGTTAGTGCTTCAAGACCGTCTGCTTTCGCTTGGTCAAATGATTTACCAGGACGTACTCCAACTACTACGTTGAATCCTGAGTCTTTCAAGTTACGAGCGTGTGCGTGACCTTGTGAACCATACCCGATGATTGCAATTGTTTTGTCTTGTAAAAGTCCTTCATTGATATCCTGGTTGTAATACATTTTTGTCATTTTAATTTCCTCCTAAGTGTGTGTGCAAATTATTGTTTCAAAATTGATAACTGTGGTGCTTGAACTTTTTGCATATCTCGGGCAAATGCCGTTGCTCCAGTTCTTGTTAATTCTTTGATGCCATATGGTTTCAGCAAATCGATAAATGCCTCGATTTTATCTGGGTCACCCGTTACTTGGTACGTTACTACATTCTTTCCGGAGTCAACAATAGTTGCTCGGAAAGGTTCAACAATACTATTCATTTCAGAACGGATTTGTGGTGGTGAAATGACCTTTACTAAAGCTAGTTCACGCAACACAATCGCTTTGTCTGTTATATCTTTAACTGTAATAACATCAATCTGCTTTTGCAGCTGTTTTACAAGTTGTTCAATTTTGTTTTCGTCTTCTACATGAACTTGAAACGTCATTTTTGAACGATTCGGTTGTTCAGTGGGTCCGACTGTAATACTTTCAATATTAAATTGGCGCTTCATGAGAAGTCCCGTTACACGGTTTAATACGCCGCTCTGATTAATTACTGTTACTGTAATAATTCGTTTCACTGAGGACTCACTCCAATCATATCTTGTATACCTTTACCTGGCGCAACCATCGGGAAGACATTTTCTTTTTGCTTTACCCGGCAGTCGATCAAGACAGGTTCATCAGACAATAGCGCTTCTTCGAATACTTTTTCCGCTTCTTCTAACGTATGGATCCGGTACCCTTTAATATCATATGCTTCTGCCAATTTTAAGAAATCTGGTTGTACAGGAACTAACGACTGGGAGTAACGCTCTTCATAGAATGTTTCCTGCCATTGACGAACCATTCCAAGTGCACCATTATTCAAAATAATAACTTTAACAGGAACACGCATTTCTTGTAGCAACGAAAGTTCTTGTGCTGTCATTTGGAAACCAGCGTCTCCAACGACCGCGATGACTCGATCTTTCGGTCTAGCAAGTTGTGCACCGATAGCAGCTGGGAATCCGAAGCCCATCGTTCCAAGTCCACCGGAAGTTACCCAATTATCCGGATTATTGAAGCGATAGTATTGAGCTGTCCACATTTGGTGCTGGCCTACGTCAGTCGTAACGATTGCATCACCTTTCGTAATACGATGAACAATTTCTAATGCTTGTTGCGGCAATAGTGCATCTTCATCTTCGTTATACCATAGTGGATATTTCTCAGCTGACTTTTTCAAGTACTCTACCCATTCCTCAGTATCCGGTGATTTAAAGTCTGCTTTTAATAAAGCGAGCAATGCTTCTCTAGCATCTGATACGATCGGAATTTCAGTTGGAACGTTTTTGCCAATCTCTGCCGGATCAATGTCTACATGAATGACTCGAGCATTCGGTAAGAAATCCTCTAACTTTCCTGTTAAACGGTCATCAAAACGAGCTCCAAGATTTAATAGTACGTCACACTCAGTCAATCCGTAATTCGCTGTTGCTGTTCCGTGCATGCCCGCCATTCCAAAGAATAATTCGTGTTCGCCATGAATTGTGCCCAATCCTAGTAGCGTATTGACGATCGGAATACGGTGGGTTTCGACAAGCTCTTTCAATTCTTTCGTTCCGCCTGCATGAAGGACACCTGCACCTGCAAGAATCATCGGTTTTTTCGCTGTAGAAAGAGCTTTAGCAGCCTTTTGAATTTGCATATAATTTGGCACAGTAGTTGGTTGATACCCCGGTAAGTTCACTTCTTTATTTTCTTTTTCAGCAGGTACAAACAAATCTACTGCTACGTTTTTTGGAATATCGACAACAACCGGTCCAGGTCTTCCAGTAGATGCAATATGGAATGCTTCACGAATAATACGTGGAAGTTCCGAGACATCTTGTACTTGGTAGTTATGCTTCGTAATCGGTTGTGTAATTCCGATAATATCCGCTTCTTGGAAAGCATCCGATCCAATAACGGTACTTGCCACCTGCCCTGTAATTACGACTAATGGAAGTGAATCCATCATAGCATCCGTAATACCTGTTACTAAGTTCGTAGCACCCGGTCCTGACGTTGCGATGACAACCCCTGTTTTACGAGAAACTCTTGCATAACCTTCCGCCGCATGAATTGCTCCCTGCTCATGACGTGCTAGAACGTGTGGAATTGGATCATTATACAACGCATCATAGATTGGAAGAACGGCTCCTCCAGGGTATCCAAAGATTACTTCTACATTTTGCTCTTTTAACGCTCTGATTAAAATCGCTGAGCCATCTGCTGGCTTCTTTTTTGTTTGATCCATAGGCACCGATGCAGTTGCAGTCTGTTTTTCTTGTACTTCAGCACTCATACTGAACTCCCCCTTGAAATTTCAACTATCTATTGGTCACTGACGTTTTCCCCTAAAAAAAAACCTTTTCATCCCACGCAAAGAATTGATATTCCTTACATAGGGATGAAAAAGCATTCATGGTACCACCCTAGTTCGTGACAATTGTCACCTTATGAAAAAGCAAGTCGAAACTTATCTTCTTCACTGATAACGAGCCCTATTACCAAGCCCGAGACTGCCTAATCAGCGTACCTTTTAGCAGTCCACTCCGAGGGGATGTCGCAAATAGTTGTATTGCCGGCTCGCAGCACCGCCGGCTCTCTGTGAATACAAGTTTCTATCTACTTTAACCTCATCAACGTTTTATATATTAGATTTTCATTACTCCGCCTGTACTGGCAGAAGTAACTAATTTTGAATACCTAGCAAGATATCCTTTTTTGATTTTCGGTTCAAATGGTTTCAATCCATGACGTCTTTCAGCTAACACTTCATCAGATACTATTAACTCAATTGTTCGGTTTGTTAAATCAATTTCAATGATATCGCCATTTTCTACAAGTGCGATAGGTCCGCCGTCAGCAGCTTCCGGTGAAATATGTCCAATCGATATTCCACGAGATGCGCCTGAGAATCTACCATCTGTTATAAGAGCAACTTCTTTTCCAAGACCCTTACCCATGATTGCTGAAGTAGGAGCCAACATTTCCGGCATTCCCGGACCACCTTGTGGACCTTCATATCGGATAACAACCACATGTCCTGCTTTTACGGTATCGTTGTCAATGTTTTCTTGGGCTTCTTCTTGTGAATCAAATACAATCGCTTCTCCTCTGAACTCCTTAATAGAAGGATCTACGGCTCCGACTTTAATGACTGAACCTTCAGGGGCGATATTACCGAATAGGATGGACAGGCCACCTACTGGACTATATGGATTATCTTTTGTTCTGATTACTTCGGTGTTTGTAATTTCATGTCCTGCAACGTCTTCTGCCAACGTGTTACCTGTGATGGTTATGCGATCTTTATGAATTGCTCCGTCAATTTTACACAATTCATTGATAATTGCACTTACACCACCCGCTAGGTGAATGTCATGCATAGAATAATCGGATGCGGGCATAATTTTCGACAAATACGGAACGCGTTTCGCTACATCATTTACATCTTCAATATTGTATTCAATCTCTGCTTCATGAGCGATTGCCAATGTATGAAGTACTGTGTTTGTTGATCCGCCCATTGCCATATCGAGTGCAAACGCATCGTCTATTGTTTCTTTCGTAATGATATCACGCGGTTTAATGTCTTTTTCGATACAGTTCATCAAATGTTTCACTGCTTTTTTGATCAGCTTGTGTCGCTCATTTGAAGTTGCAAGAATTGTCGCATTTCCTGGCAATGCCATTCCTAGCATTTCCATTAAACAGTTCATAGAGTTTGCGGTAAACATTCCTGAACATGAACCACATGAAGGACAGGCATTCTCTTCAATGTCCAGCAATTCTTCAGCAGTCATTTTTCCACTTTTGAAAGCTCCAACACCTTCAAACACAGATGTTAATGAAAGAGTTTCACCTGTTGAAGATACGCCTGCTTCCATCGGTCCGCCTGAAACGAATACAGAAGGAACATTCGTACGAACTGCCGCCATCAACATTCCCGGTGTAATTTTATCGCAGTTAGGTATATAGAAAACACCATCAAACCAGTGTGCATTAATAACAGTTTCTGCTGAGTCTGCAATCAGTTCACGACTTGGAAGGGAATAGCGCATACCAATATGCCCCATCGCAATTCCATCATCAACACCAATTGTGTTAAATTCAAACGGAACGCCGCCTGCTTCCCATATCGCTTCTTTTACTACTTCAGCAAATTTATTTAAATGCACATGACCAGGGATAATGTCTATATATGAATTACATACTCCAATAAACGGTTTGTGCATATCTTTTGTTTTAACACCTGCTGCATATAGTAAGCTGCGATGTGGTGCACGATCGATTCCTTTTTTAATCATGTCACTTCTCATTGCAATCTCTCCTAAACTAATTAAATACATCCATTACTTAGTAGTAAATAATACATTCAATTGAATATTCTGACTAGCTAGTGAAATGTTTCACAGCTAGCAACTTGATTGTTGTTATCATATCTTGTAAATGAATAAAGGTCAACCGTATTTTTAAAGTTTTTAAGCAATTGCGACTAATAGAAAACTTATGAAAGCGCCTTCAAACGCAATATATCGCGATATATTGCATATCGAAATTTCTAAAATTTTTTTATTTTTTTTTTACTAAAACTGAATTTTATATAAAGTATACGACTTTTTCTTCATATCTTATTATTAATTGTAATGAAATAATTTCATTTCTATATAATCTGTTTTTTTGAATTTACTACTCGAAAAAAACACCTTTCTTCTATATAACAGAAGAGAAGAAATTTAATACTTACTAGCTCAACTCCCCATAGAGAACTAAATTTAAAAGTGAGTTTGACCATGACGATTGGATGGAGTGACGCTGACTTGAAGTATCTTGCGGCTTGCGCTTCCAGACGATATGCTTTCTCTCTGGAGAATCCTAACGAGTACACTAACGCTACAACTCCCCTTCAAAACCACCTCATTTCCAAAAACCATTCCTTTCTTTGAATAATCACCATGCTCACTAAGGAATAACAATAGAACTTATATTTCGCAAAATGTTTCGACAACTTTCGACATCTATTTCTTATGTTTATAACTCTATACACAATATACACCGCAATATATAAGCATTCTGCAAAGCTGTGCACAATGAATTCACATCTTATCCACTGTCTGTGTGGATAAGACGAACGGTTGTTCTTTCACAATACATCTGATAAAGTGATAATTAACATCAGAGAAATTACTTCAAGATGCGAGCATTACATTCACACTAAAGGAGGCGGTTCTATCATGCTTGAGTTGTCAGATCAATTGCTGCTCTATTCTTATCAACAAGCACGTAGACTTGAGTTAAATCAAGAGTTTATTAATTTGTTAAAAAGAGAAATACAGAAGCGTGCCTTGGAATCGATGCAGCCATCTCACTAACCTTCTCTTTCGTCAATTCGGGTATATCTGAATTCCATCAGATATACCCTTTTCTCATGGTTACATTTGTGGAATTTTTGACTTAGGCTATCTTGCAATAACAACAGAGATACTTTACCATTACAAGGAGTTATTTATATAGAATGGAGTTTAGATAGAGAATGAAGAAGTTTGTCATAATGGCTGTGTTCTTATGTTGTTTAGGTTTTAGTTCACCAAAGATTGAAGCTGCTACAGAACAAGTGGTAAAACTTGTAGCTGCCACACCTGTTTTTAAAGATACGCAAAAAATAGCTGTATTTTCAAAAAACACAATACATACAGTTAGTCATTCTGATCAACGTTTTTATTATACGAAGATTGGTAATATGGATGTAAAGTTTTCAAAAACTTATGCAAAAGTAAAGAGTGCTCATACAAATCAGTTGAAAAGTGCCAATCCTGTACGTTTACTTACAAATAAACACGTCAAAGTTTATTCCAGTCCACAAACGAAGTCGGTAGAGCTGGGCCATTTGCAACCTTCACAAATAATTTATGCTCAACGTTTAAGAGGCGATTACTATCCCATTATCTTTGGTGGTAAAACGGGTTATATTTTTAGGAAAGATATTGAAATTCAAAACGGTATTCCAGTCATTATGTATCATGACTTAGTAAAAAACAAAGTGGATCACAATGTATCTATTCTTGAACTGGCTAATTTTAAGGAGCAAATGTTGTATTTAAAACAACATAACTGGCATACGATTACTACTGAAGAGTTAACATTATGGCTTCAGAAGAAAATTAAACTACCTGAAAGATCTGTTCTCATAACATTTGACGATGGATATGCATCTACTGCCGAGCTCGCCTATCCTATATTAAAAGCAAATAACTTTAAAGCGACTTCATTTTTGATCGCCAGTCGCATTAATAAAGAAGGATATGTAACGACAGATCAGATAAAAAATACACAGGACGTATTTTCTTATCAAAATCATACATACGATATGCATAGTTTTAATTCTATGACGAACATGGCTCTTTTAGAATATATGCCAAGATTAATCATCTATAACGACATTGTCAAAGCAAGCCAAATCATTCAAGAGATTCTTCCAAAACAACCTGCTGTTTCTTCACTAGCTTACCCATACGGCAAAAGAAATACCGAGACTATTCGCGCTAGTAAAGTGGCAGGTATTAAAAGTGCTTTTACTATTACTGAAGGAAACGTCTTTCAAGACGACTCTCCCTTTCATTTAACGAGACAACGAGTAGATTCAAGCATGTCACTTAAAGACTTCGAAAGAAAACTGCTTGGAAAGTAATTATAAAAACCGCGTGAGATCAGGTAATCAAACTGATTTCACGCGGTTTTCACTATGTTAAGATAATGCTTTTAATCCTACTACTCCAAAGACAATTAAACATAAACTAACAATCCTGCCTGTACTTTTGGATTCCCCGAAGAAAATCATATTAATGATTACTGCTCCTGCAGTTCCAACACCAATCCACACTGCATAGGCAGTACTTACTTGAAGGAATTTGAAAGAATTGTAGAGTAAGAAGAAGGCTAACCCAAATCCTCCGTAATAAAGTAATCCGTTGGTCAATGTTTTATTTTCACTAAATTTCTTTAAACCAATGACGCCACCAAATTCACTTAGAGCCGCCAAGAACACTAGGATCCATCCCATGCTCACTCACTCCTTTCAGCGCTTTCTTTTCATCCATTCCATCTGCTACTTTTAAACCTGCAACTCCTATAACTAAAATGAATATGAAAAATATTTTTCCTAAACTAATATGTTCTCCAAAAAATAGTACATCCATTAAAGATGTTCCTACTGTACCGATTCCAGCAAATATAGCGTAAACAGTTCCAGTCGGTAAACTTTCACAAGCCTTTGTAAGAAAGTGGAAATCTATAAAAATAAATCCTACAATGAAAATCCAGTGCCACCAATGGGTAGCTGTATTAAAACCATAAATCCATACTAATTCAAAAAAACTTGTTAACGCTACGTATAACCAAGCTTTACTCATATAAACTCCTCCAATATACTTTTAACTTTCCGTTTTGACTGACTGTCATTCATTTTATCATAGAAGTTAATATTTAGCTATATTAACTTCTTACAATCAATTTCTAACTTTTTGAAACTGTAATGCATGTGTTAAAAAATCTAATACTTCTTCTTTTTGTCGATCTGCTTCACTCTCATCGTGATGTGCATATAAAAACACTTGCTCTGCAGTTGACTCAATAAGACCAATAATGATTTTCGCTGTCCGTTCAGGCTTGATTGACTGACGAACAGCTCCCTCATTTTTAGCTGCCTCCAGCTTTTCGCTTACCCACTGATAAAATGGAGCGTATACTGATTCCCATTCTTTAATATGTTCAGTAGAGGCAAGACCTGAGTAAATGACAGCTAAAATCTCATAATACTCTTTGTTTACTTCGTATATCGCATCTACCATTTGCTCGAATTGTTTCGGATATGGCGCTTGATCATCTACTGTACGTATAACAATTTCCATCGTCTTCATTACCATTACTTCCGCAATCGCAGGCATTAAAGATAACTTAGATGGAAAGTATAAATAAAAAGTGCCTTGTGCAATCCCGGCACGTTTAACGATATCTGAAATCTTAGTTTTTTCTATTCCTTGCTCTTGGAATACTTCTATAGCTGAATTTATGATCGCTGTTTTTTTCCCCAATGAACTTCCTACTCTCTGTCTAAAGATTTTCAATATTATATCTCAAACATTCTTTTCTGACAACTAACGCTGACATTCAACTTACATGAATATTCTAAAATTTTTAAAATTATTTCATATAATTTGTTGACAAATGACTCATATTCATTTATTGTGAGTAACAAGATTAATACAGTCACTAATACGTCACAATTACTTTTCAAAACCATTCTTTACAGCACTATTGCATTTTAACATACATCTTGCGGTTTGAATTGATTCTGAAATGAAAACGCTTACTAATACAAAGCAGGCTATTAAATGACTGATAATCATTCATGTTACACTTTTGCAAGATCACTAAATATGTTGGAGGGATTTGTATGAAAACTGGTTTTATTTTTGATGAAAGCTATCTATGGCACGACAACGGCAGTGGAACGCTGTATTTGCCTTCAGGAGGATATATGCAGACTGATGTATTTGTAGAACATCCTGAAACTAAAAGACGCGTAAACAACTTGCTGGCAAGATGTGGATTGATGAAGAAACTTAATCAAATCGAACCACGACCAGCTACTAAAGAAGAAATAGAATATTTTCATACAACAGATTATATAGAAAAAGTGAAGCAACTTAGCGATACAACTGGCGGCGACGCTGGTGATCATGCGATAGTTGGTAGAGGGTCTTATGAAATCGCACTTCTTTCTACTGGTGGAGCGCTTCGTGCAGTAGATGCAGTAATGGAAGGTGAAGTTGACAACGTGTACGCGATGACACGTCCCCCAGGACATCATGCAGAACGTAACAAAGGAATTGGATTTTGCATTTTTAATAATGTAGTAATCGCCGCCAAATATGCGCGTAAAAAGTACGGATTAAAAAGAGTACTCGTGCTAGACTGGGATGTTCACCATGGGAATGGTACAGAACAAGCATTTTACGACGATCCGAATGTACTATTCTTATCGATCCATCAACACCTTAGCTTCCCTAATAATACCGGTTATAAAGAAGATGTCGGTACAGGAGAAGGTCAAGGATATAATGTCAACATTCCCCTACCCCCTGGTACAGGAGACGCGGGCTACGTCCATGCTTTTGAATCAATTATCGAGCCAATAGCAACTGAATTTAAGCCTGAATTAATCATTATCTCTGCGGGACAAGATCCAGGTATGTTTGATCCATTGGGACGTATGATGATGACTGCAGAAGGATTCGGTCAATTGACAGATATTATGCTACGTATTGCCAATGCACATTGTGATGGGAAAATCGTTTTCTGTCATGAAGGCGGATACAGTAATGCATATGTTCCATTTTGCACACTGAAGATTATTGAAAGACTAAGCGGAATTGAAACGGACGTAACAGATCCTTATGCTGCAGGAGCACAAGGATATCCCGATAAATTGTATACAAACCAAAAAGAAGCAGTGGATGAGATTATTGCAGTACAACAAGAGTATTGGCATGCACTACGACCAACAGTGGAAAGTAATTAGGAGAAGAATTTCCTTCTCCACCTTTTCCACACGACAAAAGGAGGCGTTTAAATGGAAAATACTAAAACAAAGTCCATCGAGTCCGTAGGTTTTGAATTTATCCCCGAAAATGATAGGAAAGGCAATCCAAAGGAATTGTTTTTCACATGGTTCGCAGCAAGCACTGTTTCTACCACGCTTGTTACAGGGGCTCTTGCTATTATCATCGGACTAAGTTTCTGGTGGGCAGCTTTGGCAATTATTATTGGACATGCAATCGGGGCAACTATTATGGGACTCCACTCTGCACAAGGGCCTAAACTTGGCATCCCTCAAGTTCTTCAAAGTCGCGCACAATTTGGTTATTTTGGTGTAATCTTACCTATGTTAATCATTTTGACTATGTACTTTGGATATGGCGCGATGAACACCATTTTGGTAGCGCAGGGAGTTCAAGAAACGCTTGGCTTCAATATTAACCTAACAGTTATTATAAGCTTGATCCCTATGGTTCTACTTGCAGTGTACGGGCAAAACATTATACAGAAGTCGATGAAGCTTTACACTATTGCCTATACATTGATCTTCATTATTTTAACAGGATTGGTTATTAGCCAATTATCCATGTCGTTATTAAGCCAAGGAACTTTTACTTGGACTACATTTATTTTAGCTGTATCGATTTGTATTACTTGGCAAATTACGTATGGACCCTATGTTTCTGATCATTCACGTTTTATGAAAGTACATGATGCACGAAAAACATTCTTTTACACAGCATCCGGTAGCTTTTTATCTTCCGCATGGCTTATGCTAATCGGCGCAGCAATTGCAACTATGGTAGTAA
The DNA here is from genome assembly GCF_003351785.1 of Sporosarcina sp. PTS2304. GTDB lineage: Bacteria > Bacillota > Bacilli > Bacillales_A > Planococcaceae > Sporosarcina. Next base: position 166,791 of record NZ_CP031230.1, on the reverse strand, counting down.
ACGGTAATGTCATGTCAGAGATTAAAAGTATGGGCGGAATGGTTGGCTACTCCATCGTAATCTTACTTTCTCTTGGTGTATTAGTGATCAATTCTTTAAATATTTATGGTGCAGGAATTATTGTGTTATCTATCGCGAGTAATTTTTGGACTTTTCGGACATCAGGTAGATTACGTGTGATTGTCTCTATAGTTATTGGAATTGTCATTGCTTTCGCTGCTACAGCAGGTGCTGGAAACTTCATGTCTAATTTCCAAATCTACTTAGGCTTTGTATTGTTCTTTATTATTCCATGGAGTGTGATTAATTTAACAGATTTCTATATATTGAAAAGACGCTACCATCATGAAGAGTTTATGAAAAAAGATGGTCAATTTGGTAAGTTGAACTACAAAACAATGGGTGTTTATTTATTTACAATCGCTTGTCAAGTTCCTTTTATTAATACAGAAATTTACCAAGGGGCATTATCTAAAGCGATGAGTGGGATGGATATCGCATGGGTGATCGGGATTGTGATTGCATTTAGTTGTTACACAGTAGTAACTAAAGTGACTGAGCGATCTTCAGCGACGCAAGTTTCCGATATGCCAATCGCTAGTCCTATCGAATAAAAAAAGTAATCATCTGGATAGCGCCAGATGATTACTAACTAGATCATTCTTTAACAGAATTCACACATTTATTTTAGCACATTGTAAGGGAAAGTTCCTTGCAATGTGCTATTTACATTTGATTCAAATAATTATTTAACTTCTTTCGTTTCTTGAACAAATGTCTCTCCACTTTTACGAGCCTGAATATCTATACTTTGTTTTGGGTATTCTTTTTCAAGCCGTTCTTTGAATCTTGCCACTGTTTTCTCGGCTTCTTCTTTTTTCATATCTTCAGTCACTTCGAAATCAAGTAATACAAAACCTCCAGCATCTTCCGTAACAATCAAACTTACATCAGATACGCCTTCTTCTTTAGAGAACTCATCTTTCAATTCATCATTTGAAGTAGTAGTGTCTGATTTATCGACTACTACAGGAGCCTGGTCTTCAGCTGGTTCGGTTTGTTCTTTATCTACTTTTTCTTCTTTAGAATCCGCATTGCACGCCCCTAACAATAGTAGGGATAAACTAAGCGGTGCTAACATATGTCTTTTTTTCATGATATAACCGACCCTTTCTTTTCTAAACTCTACTAATTATCCTATCATATATGTAAATCACTGACAAAGGTTTTGGTTATAATGGATATTTCTAGAATATAGTTAAATAGCCTATGTGTCACTAACTAATATATGACTTTTTCTTCATTTTCAAGTGAAGAAACCGATATATAAGTGATACGACTATTATTGGAGGTGTAAGTATAGTGAGAAAAAAGTTGGTTACTGTCTTTATGTCTAGTTTACTTATAATGCTTGGAGGTTTCTTCATCTATTCTACTACTGTTGAAGCAAGCGAATTAATTACAGGTACATTTGTTAAAGCAGAATATGAAGAGGTTCAGGTAAATAAAGATACGGTGCAACAAGTTTTAAGTAAAGTTACAGTGAAAAACGACGCCGGCCGGACAATCACATTATCTATCGATCGCTATGCAAAGTTGTCAATTGACACTGTTCCTGTAAAAATGGATGCATTCAAGCTAGGTATGAAAGTAGAAGCGGACGTTCAATTGCGCCGTGTAAAAACACTTAACGGAAAGACGGATACACCTTCTGCAGTAATTGAAACAAATGGGAAAGTCATAATCGGCGTTGTTTCTACATTGAATCGAAATAAAAAAGATCTTTCTATTACACTTGATGACGGCCGTGTAAGAAATATTTACCTACATTCTGATACGCAATTATTTAAAAATGGTAAGTTAACAGATATCGGTGCACTATACGAAGGAGACCGAATCAAGGCCAAGTTTTCTGTTTATAACACGAATCATATTTCTGAACTGGAAATTATGGAAACTGGAATACAAGTGGCTGGATTATACAAAGGTACCCTTCACCGGATTGAGCCGATCAGCCGTAAAATTAGTGTGCGGGATGAGACGAAATTTCTAAATTGGCATTGGTATGCTAATGCAGTCAATAGCACATCAAGTTATGATTACTCTGCGAATACCCCAATTTATTTCGAGAATCAGCCTGTTCCTCATAACCAATTACGGAAGTACACAAATCATAAAGTGTATGTCGCCACTAGAAGTAAACATGGTAAAGAACAAGTAGAACGAATCATCATTCAAAAAAATGAAGAACGCACATATTACGAACCGCTGAAAAGTTTCAACGGAAATATGAAACAGATACAGTTGATGAGTGCTGGAAAGTTCACATATCATAATGGATCTATTTTGATTCGTAACGGCAGACTGGTAGAACCTGAAGCGCTTGGAGCTTATGGGACTGCGTTTATAGCTGCCTCAGGTCCTCTGAACAATCAACATGCCAACATTATACATATTAGTAATGATGGCTTAAATAGTCCGAATTTATCTGATCACTCAATATACTTTGGAAAGGTATCGGGGATACTAGGGTATCAACTGAGGCTCTCTTCTTTATCAGAACTCAAGCAAAACGTTTGGACTGTTGCACCTGATTCAGATTTTTATTTCAACAACGAAACAACTGTTGTAGAAGATTACAAACAAGGCATCATTACTCGGATTCCACAAATGGATCTGCCATTTAAGATGGGTCAGTACGGTTACTTCTATATAAAGAATAATCAAGTAATTGCTGCTCATTTCACGCCGAATACTACACTTACGAAAATTGTCTCTGTCGGACGGTTAGCAGCCATATCTCCTAGCTACACGACAATGGACGTACGCAATGTTAGCCAATGGATGAATGGTGCATGGGCAACTCAAGGATTCATTAATAAAATGGATATACAACAAGCGACTTTTATAAAAGATGGCGAAGTAATCCAACCAAAAGATTTACGCAGTAACGACAGATTATTTATTGTTGCTGATAGCATCGTCAAAGGCAGAATAATAATTGTAGATTAATGGCAGTAAGCGTTCCTTACTGCCTAAAAGAAGGAGTCATATAATGAGTTTTTTAAATAAGCTATGGATCGCTCTTCTATTCACTGTAGTCATACTCCCTCTATCGTGTAACGTATCCGCTGCACTTGCAAGTCCCATAGATGTGAACGGTGGAGTGATGAATGAATACGAATATAAAGAAATCTTCTTTCTGACAGGTACGCCTACCGAATTTTCAGGTAAAGCCGTCATTACAGAAAAAGAAAATAAAGGCACAGTGACTCGTAATTATCGCTTCACTCTAACAAGTAAAGCTGGAGATAAATTAACAAGAAGTGTAAATTACGTAGCCACGATCAATGAGCATGAAGGAAAAGGACAAACAACTTCGCAGTTTGAAGTGAAAAGCTATTCAGAAAAAGTTACATTCGGTAAAAGAACTTACACATTAGCAGATTTTCAGTATTCAGAAGGAAGTGTCTCAGATAACTTGCCTGCCTCTAGTTTTTATTCAGGCAATATGGTTGGACGTAAAATCTATAAGTTCGTAGATACAGAGATTAAAGACAATGTTGGCTATGACATAACCGTTCATTTACATGGACGCAATATGGGTTATAAAAATTTCTGGGGTGCGACTGAAACTCAGTTAATTGATTCTGAGATCATTACGCCGAATGGCTCTGGACTTGTCACAAGCAAAGCATCTGACAGCAAATCACGTGTACTCGTCTACGAACCATTTGACCCTTCCCTATCAAGCTTTACAGGTGGTCATTCTGTTGTCAGCTCGTCAGATATGGTAAGCGAATATACATATAACATCCCTTTCGGTGCCGGGTCTGGAACTATTGAATTGCAGAAGAAAAACACACCGAAAATTGAAAGGCTCATCGTACCAAAATTTCGTGATCTAGATCGACATCAGGCGAAAGATGCGATTCAGAAACTTTATTCACTCGGTATTTTTGATGAGAACTCACAATTCTTTTCTCCTAATACCCCGATGAAACGCTACCAATATACTGTCGGTATTTTAAAGGCAGTAGATTTACGGGTATTAGAAGAGCCAAAGAAAAGCAAAGTTCCACGTGTGCCAATTTTTGCAGATTTATCTACAAAAGATCCTGACTATATGTATATCGAAAGTGCAGTAGAACAAGGAATCATTACGGGCGTGACACCTGACTCATTTGAACCTGACTCCCCTATCACCCGTGTACAGGCGATTGCTATTCTCGTCCGTGCATTGGGGATGGAAGGTCGCGCACCGAGCCCGGGCTTTAAAACACAATATGTAGACGATTATAAAATTTCAGATTGGGCGAAAGATAGCGTATATGTAGCTACTGAACTAGGACTTGTTCGCGGAAATGAACATAACCAATTTAATCCAAAACAGCAACTCACGAGAGCGCAAGCAGCATTGATCACATCTCGTTTTCTCGATTTCTTAGAAAACGATTTAAAGCAAAATTATCGTGATGATATTTTCTTTCAATAGGAATGGAGGGCACTTAGTTGAAAATACGTAAAATGACTCACTGGATTTTAGTACTTGCGCTGTGTCTTGCTCTATTGCCGATCCAAGCGAACGCCAAAACTTCTTTCACTGACGTCAATGATCGACATTATGCGAAGGATGCGATTGAATGGGCTAAAAAGCAAGGTTTAACTGTCGGCTATCCGGACGGTACCTTTAAACCGAATCAAGAAATTACTGAATCACAGTTCGTCACAATGCTTGTCCGATTTGACTGCAATTCTCCAAATTCATTTGCCGCACGACCGGGTGAACATAAAGCTATGGGGAATTATCGGTATTTAAGCCAACTATTCTTACCTTTACATGGTATAAATAGTCGCTATGCTAGAGACTCTTCTATTGAAAGAGCACATGCAGCACGTATACTAGCTGCCTATCAAGGCGTCGATCTTTCCAAACATGAGGCAGTGTATTATCTATATAAAAATGAAATCGCACATGGTTTGACTGGGAAAAATGATTACTATGATTATGAACCTACGAACAGTCTAACGCGTGCAGAGACCGTTAATTTCCTTTATCAAATGTCACGTAAAAAAGGATGTGATGCTATTGGTCTTTCCGCTAAAGCAACAGGACAAGATAATGGGATACATTCCTTTCCATCAAATTTCGTTAATGAAGGTGAAGTAGATTTTGAACGGCCACTTCAACCTGCGCCGCCTAGCAAAGATGATATACCAACTGTAAATCAGATAGCGGTAGATATTGAAAAACCAGTCTTAACTGCGAATGGAAAAGATTCCACGTATATCACGTTTACTTTCAGGGATTGTGACGGAGAATTGATTCCTTATGAAAGGGAACTTGAATTTACAGTTACTTCTGCACAAGGGGCTAAGATTGAAGTTCATTCAACTCCTCTATCCGAAGAAATGCCGGATACTATTAATCCAGATACTCCACCTATAGATCAGTTGCCACCTGTTGAAGTACCTGAAGTACCGGAATTACCTGAGAATGATAAAGTTGACGAAGTAGACGAACCAGAAACGGAAATCAAAGGGATTGCTAAGGTAGCCGCCACTTTTGCAAGTGTGGCATCGAGCGCGCCAAAAGTTGTTTCTGACGGTCCTGATGTAACGATAAAAGTCATTGCACCGCGTAAAACAAATACTGCAACCGACACTATAACTGTTACACCGATTACCACATCTGGAAAATGCGTTCTACCTTCTGGAGTCGCTACGTTGACGTACGAACCAAAAGCAGAAGTGCAGTTAGAACTTAGTGATTCGATAGACGGCCGTTCTACTCTTACTGCTACTGTAGCTAAGGCTGGAGGTGAAACTATAACTAATTTTAATGGTTCACTTACACTAGAGTCACAATCTGGACTTGCATTTAATGAATCTGCTCCGAAGTTTATTAATGGAGTCGCGAAAACTTTCTTCATTACACCGACTTATTTAATAAAAGATGAGATTAAGGCCACCGCTGTAGTAAATTCATCTATCAATGATGAATCGGTTCGTTCTATCGCTAACAAGTCATTTTTCATACCGGTAGCTTTTGCACCACCGATTACTGCTACTACATGTACTGCTGAAAAGCCTGAAATCGGATTCGTAATTGACTCTTCTGGCAGTATGAAACGTAATGACCCAAAACGTCTTCGAGTGAGTAAAACACAAGAATTCATTCATGCGCTACAGGCAGATGATAATATCGCCACCCACTTTACAAATATAGGAATGTTTATCGAACGCGGAAAACCTACCGCTGTATCCCCTGCTATTACTCGAGTGAAAGAAAGTGGTGGAACTAATATAGCGAGTGGGTTAAAAATTGCATTTAGTAAATTTACTACAGAACGGGAAAAGATGCTGATTTTATTAACAGACGGCAAGTCTTCTAAAGCCCCGATCATGAAAGAACTGGAAGAAGCTAAGAAACGCGGAATTAAAATCTTTACTATCGGTCTAGGAAACAACTTGGACAAATCGTTATTAAAGCAAATTGCAAGTGAAACCGGGGGAAGTTATTTCCATATTAAAGAAGATATTGAACTACCTCTCGTCTACCAATCAATTTTACAAGAAATTAATTGTGGAAACCCATTACCTACCTGCTCATTAATTGCTTCTGTATTCGAATCAGCTTCCGTCAAGCTTACTAGCCACGATGTACTGATGGAAACAGAACTAGTAGATGCATGCGGGACGATTAGTAAAGTGATTGTGCGTTTCTCTTCCTCACATGGAGACTTGGATTATGAATTGACGCACCGAGGTCAAAATCTCTATATGTTAAACAAAAAGTTATTTGAAATACAAGACTTCCAAATAAAAGACCATGCCACATTTTTAGCATTTGATAGAAACGATAAATTGCTAGGCAAGCAACGAGTACATATTGAACACTAAACGATTACATGTACTATAACTTGTAAGGGGCTGTCACAGAAAGTCAGACTTTATGGACTTTCTGAACAGACCTTTTTTTATTCGCCTGCGTAGTATATTCACATGTTTTGTTTACAGTTTCGCAAATTCTAGACTCTCTACTATAAGTATTCTCCCTTCACTCTTCATGCAACTTCATTCTATTCATTGACGAACGGGTTTCACATTTTGACAACGGGGTATGTTACATATACTAACTAGTAAGTTAATAAAGAGGAGGCAGAGAAATGGACGGCATCAACAATAAGACATTTATCGGTGTGTTTTATAATGATTCGGATCTTCTCGACAAAATAGAAGAGCTTAAATTAACAGGTTATTTAGATGATAATATTTATGTAATCGCAAAAAACGAAACCGATATAGCTATGTTACGAAGTCGTACCGCAGCTGACGTGCATGCTGCATATGACTCTTGGACAGATCGCTTCATGGGGTTTTTGACTGGCGAGAATCATATTAAACAAATGATGTATGGGGTAGGAATGGATGACGAACAAGTGAATCGCTACTACGAAGAAGTTCAACACGGCGGTATGTTGCTTTATGTAGATGAAGGTTGGGCTTTCAGTGTATATTCGAAAGATGAACCTTATTTTACTGAAGTAACGTCATCAGAACCCACTCAAGTGTTGCCTGAAGACAAATCGGATTTCGCTGCACATAATACCCACCCATCATCACATATCGAACCATCGTATGGGGGATATGAGCCATTAACTAATCCAGCTTACCCTGAAATGTTAGCGACTCCTAAACCGGATGCAATAACGGATGACGAAATTCCTTCTACCACATTAGATTCTATTACAACTGATTCTATCATTGAAGATTCTATAACAAAACCTTCAAAAAACTGAGTTAAAGGTAGCGTTTATCAATACCTACCCCAAGATATACATAAACAATTCATTTATATATGTCTTGGGGCTAGGCTGTTGACTATCCAAAGAAAGTAATTGGTATTTGGAAATGTGGTGCTTTTGACGAGTAGTTTTGGAGGTAGTGTATCGTTTAGGATTCTCCCTACAGAACCGGACGCTTTCCTGAAGGCATGCGGCGGACTCGCCAATAGTGCGTTGGCGATTACGCCTGTCGTGCTGATCCTCCACGAGCCTCCGGTTCTTCCGGGAGAATCTTTGACTTTGTGTTCGTAAGTCAGTCCGTGTTCCTCCAGAAATAAAGTATGGTAAGTGACTTCTCCTGTACAGTGCCTCTTTCAACCTTTAAAACGATCACATCCTATCAAACAAGTCCAAGTAGTTTTCACCAAATACAAAAAGCTATCAACCTGTCTTGCACATACTACGTCCGGCTGAATCTGGAAGACGATCGACTCCGGGAGGATCAGGGAAAGCCGTAGCGAAGGACGGCTTTTGCGAGTGAAGCGCAGCGAGAAGGAGCACATCTTTGCACTTGACAGGTGTAACTCGCAGCGCTTGACGGTCCACCGCGCCCCCTCCGGAAAGCGTATCGTCTGGAAGCGCAAGCCGCAAGACACTTCAAGTCAGCTTCACTCCATCCAACTGCCATAATCAAAATCGTTATAAACTAAATGAAAGAGAGAATTATACACAATATGGTTAATCAACAGGCTTGGTCTTGGTTTTTTATATTACATTTAGTTTACAAAGGCTGATTCTTGTAACCCCTTCTTAATCATAACGTAATGTTTGATCTGCGGTTAGTCATGTAATATATGATTTGCAGCTTAAGAGAGACATCAAACATTCGAAGGAGAGTCAGTATGAAGAAGATTTTAGGTTCAATTTTATTAGCTACAATCATGATTATAGGCTTTACAGGAGGAAGCGTAGATGCCGCTAGTAAAGCAACAGCAAAAAGTGGTGTTTATATTACAACACATAATACGAATGTTCGAGCAGATGCGGGCAGTATACATAGAACAGTCTTTACACTTAAAAAAGGTGCACGTGTAAATTTAACACATCAAAAGTATTACGGTTCCCAGCTTTGGTACAAAGTGAAAATTAACGGAAAAAAAGGATATGTATTAAGTACTCTTTTAAAAAGATCTACCGCTAAAGCAGTAGCGTCGTCCAAACCTGCAAAGAGCAGTTCGGGCGTCGTTAAAACTGCAATGAATTTAAGAGGTATTCCATACCGCTTTGGCGGCACAACCACTCGTGGGTTTGACTGCAGTGGATTCATTCAGTACTCATTCAAGAAAAACGGAAAATCTGTTTCACGTACAACGACAGGTCAATTCAAACAATCTACAAAAATCAAATCTCCTAGACCCGGCGATCTTGTGTTCTTCCAAAATACATACCGCAGAGGAATTTCTCATGTAGGAATTTACGTTGGAAACAATAAATTTGTACATGCTGGCGGTAGAAAATCAGAAGTCGTTAGCTTAAGCAATCCGTATTGGAAATCTAAATTTAATAGTTTCAGAAGAATATAATGAATGAATCAAAATTAGGAAACGTGCATAGCAGATCAATCTGCCGTGCACGTTTTTTGTATTATTCAATGGAATGTATTCTTCCTTTGTCGTCTTTATAAATCACATGGTGACGTTCAAACTTTGTCGGAGAATCCAAACCAGCAGCTGCTGCCACCCGAAACAAACCTTCCCTCATCGTCAGTATATAATTCGTGACGCGAAACTTTTTCTCTTCCACAACTAATGCTCTTTGCAAATGCTTGTCTGTAGTCGCAACTCCGGCAGGGCAAGTATTCGTATGACAGCGTTCTGCCATTATACATCCTACAGAAATCATAAATCCACGAGCAATCTGTATCAAATCTGCCCCCAATGCTAAAGCGATCGCTGCTTTATCAGGAGTAATGATTTTTCCTGAAGCAATAATTTTCACTTGGTCACGTACGTCAAACTTCTTTAATGCATCATCCAATAGAACAAGAGAGGAGTATAAAGGTAAGCCTACACTATCTGCTAAATCTTGATACGTCGCTCCAGATCCCCCTCTGCCCCATCTAACGAAATGAAGTCTGGACCCATACCACTTTCCGCTATATAAGCGGCCAGTTCTTCCGCATCTTGCTTTCCGCCGATCACAATTTTAATTCCTACCGGTTTACCTCCAGCTGAACGTATATCTTCAATAAAACGAAACAGACTTGGATAATCATCGAATTGATTGAAGCGATTTGGACTGTTAATTGATGTATACGGTGTAACATTACGAATTGCAGCAATTTCTTCCGTCACTTTCTCCCCCTCTACGTGGCCTCCTCGCATTTTTGCCCCTTGTGCCAATTTAATTTCAAATGCTTTAATTTGCGGAACTTTTGCTTTCTCTTTTACTTTCTCAATATCGAAATCTCCGCCTTCTGTCCGGAAGCCGAATAACCCTGAACCAATTTGCGCAATGATATCCGCACCACCTGAAAGATGGTGATCAGAGACTCCACCTTCTCCTGTATTCATCCAAGCACCTTGCGCCATGCCGATCCCTTTTGACAGAGCCGTTATCGCATTTTCACCTAATGCCCCATAACTCATTCCCGACTGCCCTAGTAAGCTGCGTACAACAAATGGCTGTTCGCAGTCGGGACCTAATACAATTGCATTCTCTTCTGACAATAGCCATGGGAGTGTCGTCACTTCTTCACGATGTTCTCTGCGTGAGAATAAGTTATCAGCATCTACTTCATAACGCATCGTTTTTAATAAATTATCATTATCTACTTGCATTTCTTCATTTTGCTTTGTAAACATCGCGTTCCGAATATAGTATCCCGGTTCTTTAAAATCTCGTTTTGAACCGAATCCAATAACACTATTCAAATATTTTCCGGGCATCACCATATGTAAATACTCTTCCCGGCTAAATGGTTTCCCGCTATTATCATCATTAAATAAATACTGTCTAACTTCGGGACCCGCTTTTTCAAACATATAACGGACACGTCCTAGTATTGGATAATTTCGTAAAATCGAATGTTGCTTCTGACTTCTATCGAAGAAGAACAAAAATACAATCATCGCAATTGGTACAAGTAAAATAATTAACACTAGTAAAGATGTCGTAAAACTAATCCCTTCAAACCAGTTCATATTCCCACTCCTTTCTAAGCACTCTATTCTACCTGTACCCTGCGCAAGGTCAGGTAAACGTAAAAAACTCTATTCCTTGAACGTATTCAAGGAATAGAGTTGAATTGTACTATTTATTTAGATCATCGTATATTACTGAGCCGGTACATTTACTTCTATTGCTTTTGTACCTACTGGAACTGTTTGACCTTCTGGCGTTACGCTAACTACGATCGTACCTTTAGCGCCAGATTTTACTGTACCTTTAATCGTTCCTGCTGTTACTCGTAGGTTCGTAATATCTTCACCCGGTCCAGAATAACTACTTGCAATGGAGCCTAATTTAATATCAGTAGTGCTATTATAGCCATTGCCATCTACATCAATGTAGATCACACCACCAGCTGTAATTTCTGGTTTCACTTTAGAAGATGTCAATGTAATCCCTTCACTCTTAACGATTGGAAGAGCAATGACACCTGCTTCAGTGACAGGCTTCGCATCTTCAAATTTCACAGCTGTAATGACTGGCGTAGAATCTACTACCGTAATCGTTGCTGTTGCTCTAGTGACATCGCCTTCTTTAATCATCAGCTCTGTAGAACCTTTTTTAACAGAAGTAACTTTGATTTCACCGTTTACATAAGTAGCTGTAGCTACAGATGGATCAGAAGATGTTACTGCATACTTCGCATCATTTTCCGCACCAATTAGGAAACCTTGTGCATTGTATTTATTCCATACTAATGTAACTTCCTGATCGTCAGAGCCTTTCATTACGTCTAATTGGAAATCATCAGCCGCAGATTTTGTTTCGAGTTTTCTTGTAGCTACTGTTTTATCATTTGAAACAGAAGCCTTTACAGTGGAAAGAACTGTATCTCCGGACTTAATTTGAAGATCTGTTGTGCCAGGAGCTACCCCTTTTACAGTGAGAACCGCTTTACCTTCAGCTGTATTTGAAAGAGTGGCTGTGGCAATCGTTGCATCTTTCGTTTCTACAGTGAGTTGACCATTGAACAAATCGCCATACTGATCTGTTACGACTACATCAATAGTAGTCTCACCGTTATCGATGATCTTCGTTTCCGTAGAAGCTGCTACTGCTTTAGACGCGATACGCTCTCCTGATACTACTGTTAACGGAATATTTTTTGTAGCATCATCTACTTTAACAACAATATTCACTTCACCTGGGCTTACTAATGTTACTTCCCCTGTTTTTGAATTTACTGTCGCCACGCTCGGATTGGAAGATGTATACGTCGTGTTCTGGTCAGTTGGCACTACTGTATCACCGTTTAATGTAGTAGCTTTCGTAGCTTTTACATTCACTTTTCCACTTTCAAGAGGAACTTTTCCATTCTCTACTTTTACGCTTCCTTGAGTCACTGTAACTTCGCTAATTTCAGCGATATATGCTGCGAAATTCAATACTTTTACATCTACTAATTCTGATTCTACTTTATTGCCGTCTTTAGATACGACTACTTTATAAGAGAATTGTTCGCCTGCAATTAATTTATCTTTTTGAAGTTCTCCTGTCGCTTTATCTTTAAATACATCTGACTTCGTAGATTGGAATTCAACTGTAAAGCCTGCATCTTTCAATTTCTTTAAGTTAGCAGGTGCTCCGTCTACAGTAAACATTAATAACTGACCTTCAGTTTGTGCGTTTACTTGTGTAGTCGTACCAGCTACTTTTCCTACTTTCATTTCATAGGTAAATTTGAAAGGTGTAACTTGATCGTCTTCCCCTTCTACTTTCGTTGTTACAGTGAGTGTCATTTCTTGGCCGGATTTTAATTCGTTTTTCAATTCAACGACCGCTTGAGTACCTTCTTTGTTCACTGTGTAAGATGCAATTTCATTACCTTCAATTTTTAATTGCTCTGCTTTTAGAAGGTTTAAATTTGTCCCTTTCAATAAAAGACCTTTTTCAGTAGGAGCTTCCACAGAAGTTACTTCTGCCACTTCAGGTACTTCTGGTGTTTCTTCTCCTGGCGCTTCTACTTTACTCGTTTTGTATAAGAACGAAGCAAATTGTCCACGAGTTGTTGTTTCTTTCGGTCTGAAGTTTGGTGCAGCTGGGTTTGTGATATCGTAGAAGTCCAGTACATCAATAGCTGTACGCGCTTCAGATTTCGCTAATGCCAAGTCCACAACGTCTCTGTCGAATTCTTGATTTTTGACATACGTTAATAAATCTGTTTTGTTTACGGAATCATATGCGCGAACTAAAACAATCGCCATATTCTCACGTGTAATGCTCCCTGCAGCATTTAGTGATCCATCTTCATATCCTTTAAAAACATTATTGTCTTTTACAATAGCTGCAGACTGTAAGAGTTCGTCATTGGATTTTGCAGTTAAGTCTGTGAAACGTGGGTTTGTTTTATAGTCTTTTGGAATTTCATAGCCCATTGAAACTAGCCATTTACCCATCAATTTCACAACATCTGAACGTGTTAACGTTTTATTCGGCTTAAAAGAACCGTCCGGATAACCTGAGATTACCCCGGCAGTCGAAAGCGCATCAATTGCTTCTTTATGAGAGTTCGTTTCATTGACATCATTGAAATCTGCCGCACTAACGACTGGTGCTACAGCTGATGCTACCAATGCTGCAGATGCTACACCTGTCAGATACTTACTGTATTTTTTTGATTGTGATTTCATTAAAAAACTTCCTCCTTTTAATTGCTCTAAATGAAATTTCACCTAGACGTGCGAGTAATGTGACTAGTACTCTCTTTTCTGTATACCTTATTCTTATATAATTAATCACTAAGAATACTATTTCAGTAAGAGAGACCTACTTGAGCGACTTTTACTTGCTCAAGTTAAATCTTAGCATACCTTTCCATAGTTGGTAATGGTAATAAAAGGACAGATTGCATATATGATCGGCTTTTACTACACTCTTCCAGTATACAATCTACATATTACATAAACATTACAAGTATATTATAGTAGAGTTTCAAAATATCATAGTTAATGGATTATGTGAAAAACAACGAAGATTTTAGAAGCTTCAGCGCGTGATCATGATCTATTCGTGATACAATCCATTTATGAAAAAAATTCTTGTGTTTCTTTTACTCATTATAATTATTGGCGGTTTAGTCATCTCATCCAGTCAGACATACGAACAACAGTCGTTAGTTTCAACACTTAAACAATTGCTACCTAGCGAACCTGGAAAATCAGCATTATCCACACTTGAATTTACTTATTGGAACCGTCCAATATCTGTTGAAGAACGTGGGTATTATCATTTTGTCGAATTTCTAATTAGAAAAGCTGCTCATTTCATGACATTTGGACTGCTCGCATTACTCATTTATTCATTGTGGCCTAAAAAGAAAGGACGTTTACTCGGTTCAGCACTTCTCACTCTTTTATTTGCCTGTGCGGACGAACTTCACCAATCCTTTACTGGTGGTCGTACAGCGACTATACAAGATGTGTATTTAGATATGGCGGGAGCACTGACATTTTTATTCCTTGCCACCATTATTCAAGCATGTCGGAAATCTGAACGAAAATAACTGCCACTCGCAATTTAACGGAATCACTTATTTCAGATCATACAAGTGATGAACTATAATAGTTAAAATCAGGAGGTTTTCTCTATGAATCATCCAGTCGATCCACTACTTCAATCTTTATCATATATCTATATACAACGCGCGGTTGATCGCTTAGAACAGAGCTTTCATAAATCCTTTCATTCCATTTGTTTATTTCAAGATCGTATTACAACTTCACAGCGTACATTTTCTTTAGAACATGTTTTCGATTTGTCCTATCGCCCTTTCTCGGGACAGACAGGACTTTTCTATCTTCATACAAATGAAGGAGTATTTACATTTGAAATTACAGAAAATCCAGATCATTTTATTCAGTCGTTTAAAAAAGTCCGAATTAAAAAGTAGTATTAATTACTCACTTTTAAATATATTTAGAATCTTTAGTAGTGTGTTTATACAGCTTAATTTAAGGGTATTAAAAACTATATAAAGGACAAATATCTCTAATAGATTATTTTATTCTCTAATTATTCACTATATTTAAAATAGAATCATGATATAATGGTAGTGTATCATGTAAAAATTTATGACCTTAGTCCTTTTACAGGCGTGTATAGAATGAGAGGGAGGGCTACGATGAACTATCAAAATGATATAGAAATCTTATATGACTCTATTAGCTGGGAGAAAAAAGAGGGAAACTATAAAAAAGTAAGCATACTTGCAGAAGAGTTATTGAAAACTAGTACACTTCATTCATATAGAAAAGCTATATTGTATGGGCATTACCTATGTGCTACCTCTTATTATTATTTAGGGAATTTTGAAAAGTTACTATTTCATGTAGAAGCGCATCACAAAGAATGCCAATTATACGGGACAAAAAAAGATTGGATGCGTTCATATTATTTACAGTATGTCATCAGTTCATTCGCTTCTGATTGGGTACAAGAAAAGAAGTTTATAGATGATGTCTTATCAATTGCCCTTGAAACTGATCACTACTCTTATGCAAGTATGGCTTATAGTAAATTGAGCTATATTATGAATCAACGTCAAAAGTACGAAGAAGCTTTACACGCTGCGCAATGTGCACTCAGTTATGCTACTACTCATGCACCAGACATCAAAATCCTTTCCATCCGAGCACACTTACACATCATTGAATCCGCTCTAAATTTAAAACGTGCTGACTTGGCGATGACTAGCATTGAGCAGTTAAATGATTTGGAAAAGTCCACTTATCTCACACGCGAAAAAGCATTTTTAAAAATTTTAAAAGGCCGGCTGTATGAATTACTAGGTCAACCCGCTAAAGCTCTTCACTACTATACAATAGCTAAAGAACGTGAAGAACTTCTTAATGATTATGTATTATTACGAGATATTCAACAGAAACGAATGGCATTGGCTGAAGATATTTGTACATTTGATGAGCTGGCAATTATTCAAAAAGAATATATTGATTTATTGCATGAAATGGAAAATCACAATTGGGTCAAGGCAGCGATGGAGTTAAATATACGGTTGCAAACTTGTAAAAATAAGACAACTGAAAACATAGATTATTTAACTGGTGTATACAATCGTAAGTTTTTGGAAGAGACAACAAATCGCTGGCTTTTGAATGCTATAGATACTAAAGAAACTATTGTCTGTATCGCATTTGATATAGATAATTTAAAAGCGATTAATGATACGTATGGACATTTAGTAGGCGATGAAGCGATAAAGCTAGTAGCACGTACGTGTTCTGCCGAAATTAGAAGAGATGATCTACTGGGACGTTTCGGAGGCGATGAATTCGTGCTCGTCATGCAAGGTATTTCGTTAGATCAAGCAAAGAAGAAAGCTTCACTGCTCGCTTCTAAAATTGAAGAAACTTCCTCGAACCCTAAAGAAATCCCAACAAAAGTCACTATTAGTATCGGGCTCGGTGACAATGTCATGCGCGAAGTAAAAACATTTAAAGATTTATTTCATTTAGCAGACTTAGCGCTGTATCAAGCAAAGAAAAACGGAAAAAACCAAGTAGTTTCATTCGTATAGCCAAACATGAATGCCTTGAAATAAAGGATTCATGTTTTTTATTTGCAAAGAATGAAAAGCTGTCCAATCACTCCCTAGACGAATCAGACACAAAAATCATTGCCCTTTCTTTGCGTAATGCAGTGAAAAGCAACTTACGAAAGAAAGTATATCCCTTACCTCCCGAACGCGCCCGGCTGAAACGCAACGTAACGACATACCTTACATCTCCCATCACTCATCCGTTGAATCCCAACCATCTAGAAATAACAACTCAATGGTTGAACCTCACTTCTACAGAAAGCTGAAAAGTGCAGTGTAGTGAAAGCCGGCGACTCGGGGAGGATCAGGCCGACAGGTGAAACATCCGGCGTAACGAAGTGAAGCGGTATGGTTCACCGCGACCCCTCCCGAACGCGCCCGGCTGAAACGCAACGTAACGACATACCTTACGTCCATCACTCATCCGTTGAATCCCAACCATCTAGAAATAACAGCTCAATGGTTGAACCTCACTTCTACAGAAAGCTGAAAAGTGCAGTGTAGTGCAAGCCGGTGACTCGGGGAGGATCAGGTCGACAGGTGAAACATCCGGCGTAACGAAGTGAAGCGGTATGGTTCACCGCGACCCCTCCCGAACGCGCCCGGCTGAAACGCAACGTAACGACATACCTTACGTCTATCACTCATCCGTTACATTCCAAACCTTCAGAAACGATAACACAACGGTTCACATATCAACAAACTTTTCAAGTATAGCCGAAAGATAACTAATTCCCATAAAAAAAGCCGTCACAGAAAATCAAATAGTACTGATTTTCTGGACGGCTTTCATATTAGTTTAGTACTTTTACTTTTACGTTCTTACGTCCCCATTGGTACGCACGTGACTTATTCGGCATAAAGACATCAATCTTTTTACCTTTAATAGCACCGCCTGTATCGCCCGCAATTGCATAACCATATCCCTCAACATGAACTTTCGTACCCAATTTAATAACTCTAGGATCTACTGCGATCACTTTAAGATTTGGATTTTTACGTAGATTCAATCCAGTTCTCGTAATACCGGAACATCCATTACAATGCGCTGTATATGCTGTTGCACTTACCATGAACTCTTTCGCAACCTTCGCCCCATTTGAACGAGATGGTGTTTTTGCTGCTGAGTTTGATGCCACTTTTGAAGACTTCACCAAACGTAATTTTTGATTCGGATAAATTACTGTTGACTTTAAGTTGTTCCATTGCTTTATATTTGAGACCGAAACTTTATGTTGCTGTGAAATTTTATATAAAGTGTCACCCTTCTTTACTGTATGTACAGAAGTTGCTGCGGATGTCTCATTCACTCCACTTGCAAAAATTGTGATTAACATGGCTACTGTTAATGAAAATAATAACTTCTTCAATATGCCACCCCTAACGATTTGATAAACTCATCTTACCAATCTATTATTACAGTCATATTACAACTATCAGTCAAAATGATTACAATACTAAGTCTAATGTTACAAATTTATATTCAAAAAAATAAAATATAAAACATATTAGGTATTTCCAACGATATGACTATATAGTCCATTCCTATGTTCGACAGCCTTATAGCACATTCAGCGTTTAATTTTGATATTATCGGGTACTTTTTCATTAGAGTTAAAAGCCAAAATACGTAGAAGGAGGATATCATTTATGGTTAAAAGACAAGTGGTAGGCGCATTTGATACAGACAGAGAAGCTATTGCCGCAATCGAGAACTTGAAGAGTCAAGGTTTTACTGCCGACGAAATTTCGGTGATTAGTAAAGATCCAGATGAAACTAATCATGTAATAGATGAAACAGATACGTATGCAAGTGAAGGAGCCGCTACTGGGGCTGCTACCGGAGGAATAATCGGTGGTTTAGGAGGTATACTAACTGGCATTGGAGCCTTGACTATACCTGGCGTAGGCCCTTTTCTAGCTGCCGGTCCTATCGTTGCTGGCATAACAGGCGCTGCAGCCGGAGCAGGTTTAGGAGGGCTTGCAGGGGTACTCATAGGTATGGGAATTACTGACGAAGAAGCTGCTTTATATGAAGAACGTTTCCATCAAGGAAAAGTCTTAGTATTAATTGATTCCGATTCCTACAATCCAACTGTCCATTCCCGTCGCACAACTTTTAAAGATATGGCCGTCCCAGACCCTGCGGTTAAAAAGACTTCTACAGAACACCGTCATCACCACGGCGATATGGCTAAGGATTATGTAGATCCTGACGACAATCCATTAATAGACCCTAATCCTCTAGTAGAGCCTAATGAAACATTTGATCCGTTAACTGATAAGAGACATAAACCATAAGATGAATGTAATTTCTATACACACTCTACACAATGCATGAAGGAGCTTACCTTCATGCATTGTTTGAGTCAAGCTGTATATTATGTAACAAACTTTTTCATATTGTAAAATAATTCACATTTGTGAGGTGACGATTATGCCAGAGCTGACTGATAGAGATGATATTTCGAGAGCCATAATAAAATTGATCAAAGATGGAAATTTAGATTCTTTGAAACGCGCAATTCAGGAGTTAAGTAGTAATGAAATTGCGGCACAATACCGCCGACTTCCGCGCAAGCGTCATATAATTTTCTTAGAAATATTGAGTACCGAACAACTTATCCATCTAATAGAATCATTGACAAGAAATGAACAATTACGCGTTCTGGAACTAGTAGGTCCTATTCGTTCAACAGAATTACTGGATGAAATGAAAAGTGAAGAACTATCTTTTCTGCTTGCCGATCTTCCTGACAAGAAAGTAAATAAGTTAATTACGGATATGCGACAAGAGCAAAAGAAGAATATTCAACAACGAAGAAAATACCCAAAAAACTCAGCAGGAAGAATTATGATTACTCGATATATATGGATTCATCAATCATATTCTGTCGAGAAAACTATTGAAAAATTAAAGCATTATGAAGATTTTGCCCATTACTTAAATTACGTCTATATTATTAACGATGAGAAAAAGTTAGTCGGTGTTGTATCGTACCGTAATTTATTGCTTGCTGATAAAGATTGTTGTGTAAAAGATATAATGGAAACTTCTGTAGCAAAAGTATTTTCAACTACAGATCAAAGCGAAGTTGCCAAAATGATTGGTCGTTATGATTTTGTTTCTCTTCCTGTCGTCAATGAAGACAATATATTGGTAGGGATTATTCGTACCGATGAAGTACTTGATCTAGTCGTCAGGGAAGCTGATCGAGATATCGAGATGTTATTCGCTTCCGGAAAGTCGATTGACTTCCACACAAAACCTTTAGTCGCCGCTTACAGAAGACTCCCATGGTTAATTTTACTTTTATTTATCGGGCTAGTTTCAGGCAGTATTATTTCACGTTTTGAAGATACGCTTGAAGCTGTTGTGGCCCTTGCATTTTTCATGCCCATGATTGCAGGAATGACCGGTAATACCGGAACCCAGTCGCTTGCCGTCGTTGTCAGAGGGTTAGTATCTGAAGACATGACTATGAAGAAATCATTACATTTACTACTGCGTGAATTATTAGTAGGAATTATATTAGGTATAGTGTGTGGCGGAGTTATTACATTGATTGCTTATATATGGCAAAAAAATCTTACGCTTGGATTAGTTGTCGGTTCTTCGTTAGTAGCGACTCTTATCATTGGAACCATTGCCGGAACCGTCATTCCACTCATTTTAAATAAATTTAAAGTAGATCCTGCTGTGGCATCCGGACCTTTGATCACAACGATTAACGATATTCTTTCGCTTCTCATTTACTTCAGTATCGCATCGATGTTTATTTCTAAACTTATGTAAAATAGTAATCAGAACAGTCATACTATTCGATTTATCACCATATAGTATACTAATGAAAGTCTCATGTAAGGTTCGTGTAATTTATCTCAATTAGATTCCAAACACTACAGAAAGATGACATTCTTCACAGTTCAATGATATGCGTTTATTACGTTTTGTCATCGGTTATACTGTTAGTAACACCAATTGCACAAATGGATTTGGGTTGAAGTTTGGTGCAGCTGGGTTTGTGATAGCGAAGAAGTCGAATATCGTGCCGCTTAGTCGAAGAGCGTGTATATAAAAAAGTGCTACGACCATGGGTTGATCGTAGCACTTTTTTTATTTATACTTTTGAAAGTAAATCTGGCATCTTGTTTTTCATTGGATTAGTTTGTTCAATTGCGTAGCCTACATCTAACAGTAAGGCTTCTGAAAACGCCGGACCAATAATTTGCACTCCGACAGGTAATCCAGCTTTAAAGCCGCCCGGCACCGACAGCGCAGGTAATCCCGTTAAATTACTAGGACCTGTAAAACGAATAATATTATCTATTAAATCTACTTTTTTCCCATTTAAATCTACTGTATCTTCACCTATTACACTTGCTACTACGGGTAATGTAGGCGCAAGTAACACATCTACTTTTTGAAAAGCTTGCTGGAACTCCTGTTTCAACTGACGCCGCACTTGTTGAGCCTGTAAATAATCCACTGCTGACGGAAGTTCTCCAAGCTCAAACAACATTCTGATATCAGCACCGAAGTCTTGCGGTCTCTTCAACATATCTTCATGATGAATTGTCGATGCTTCAGAAAGTGATGTAACCAGTTCTGCCCATTCTGCATACTTCAGAGAAGGGATTTTTACAACTTCTACCTTGGCTCCTTGATCTACAAGTGCCTGAATAGTACCGCGAACTACTTGATCTACTTCGTTATCAACTTCTTTAAAGAAGTACTCTTCGTTCACACCTATCACTAAATCTTTTACGTCTCCTTTAATTTTCTGCAAATGAGAATCTACCGGAGTATCAATAGATGTCGGATCCTTCAAATCATAACCAGAAATAATATCCATCATACCAGCAGCGTCTTTAATCGTTTTTGTCATAGGACCGATATGATCCAGCGACCATGCCAGTGGATAGCACCCATACTTGCTCACTCTTCCGTGGGTAGGCTTCAGACCAACAATTCCACAGATGGAAGAAGGAATGCGAATGGAACCTGCCGTATCTGTACCAAGTGATGCAACGCTCGACCCTACAGCTACTGCCGCTCCAGAACCACCACTCGAACCGCCTGGTATTCTGTTCGTGTCCCAAGGGTTTCTGACAGCCCCGTAATGTGGGTTATTATTCGTAATACCCCATGCATATTCATGCATACTTAGTTTACCAGTAAAGATAACCCCTGCGTCTCGTAACTTGGTCACTACAGTTGCATCATCTTTTGGAACGAAATCTTTATGAATCTTTGACGACATCGTAGTTACTTTATTTTTAAAATACAAGTTGTCTTTCAAGGCCATCGGTATTCCGTGGTACATGCCTCGATAGTTCCCGTCTTTAATTTCTTTTTCAGCTTCAAGTGCCGACTGCTCTGCTTCTTCCCGATAAAATGTCATATACGCATTAATTGTTTCCTGCGTCTCTTCTGCATGATCTAAAACAGCTTTCGTTAGTTCAACAGGAGATAGCGAACCATTTTTAAGTAGGGGCGCTAATTCTTCTACAGATTTTTGAATCAATTCTTTAGCCAATATGATCACCTCCAGGAATGTTTCGAAGACCTATATCGGCATCTTCAATTTTAATGTTCTCCAAGTTTCCTCTTAAAGCTTGCATTCCCTTCCAGCGACTTTCCAAGATCTCCAAATGCTCAGGTGTTACCTGAATCCCTTTGTTCTTTAACAGTTGCTTGACGGACAGAGACAATGCATTCACTCCTTCTGTTTATAATTATCTTCATAGGTAAAACCTAGTGAGATCAAAACTAAAAGAACGACTTCTTTTTACGCTAAGTCGCTAAGTACTGACGAACAACCATAGTCTAGCATTATTAGATAGAGTAATCAAACTATTCGAAATAGAATGATTATAAAGTCGTACCTTCATTATGCCACTTCACCAAGTCGCTATGCTATTTGTCTGTAGTAAGTTAGCAGATTACATATTGAATGTATAGAAAATATAATTAAAATAGAAACGAAAGCATCATAGGTAGTTGAATTTCAAACTTCCGATTTCTCACTCACTTCCTAAGTACTTATATAAACTGCTATATGCTGGATAGTTTGTACGATATTATCTGCTTTGCATCTTAAATAGTTGAGTTGTTTAGTATCCTCCTATAGTTTAATAGATGTAAGCGCTATCTTTTTATTTAATATAACTACTAGGAGGAATACTATGTTGAAGAAAAAACTGGTTATACCCGCAATATTAGCAACTATGATTGTTGCACCTATTTATTCAACAGCAAATTTAGCAGAAAAGTCGGTTCCCCCACCAGCTGCCGGACAAACTAATTCATCACACACACCTTATGCCGGACAATCTTATGAGCAACCTGAAAATGTTCTTGCACTTTATAAAGAACCAGAGTTTGATCTCGTAACGCCAGGTTTAAAAAATGGGAAGTGGATGACAAATAATCCTGATATGATTACGTACTTACAGAATATCGTAAATGAAAACTCAGATATCGTAACGATGGAAGTTGCCGGACAATCTCTAGAAGGTGTAGACCTTCCTATGCTAGTGTTTACTAAAACGAGTGGGAAAGATTCACCCGAATTCAAAGCTAAGCCCACTGTATGGCTTCAAGGACATGTCCATGGAAATGAACCAGCTGGTGGTGAATCAATGCTAGTCATGGCAAATGAATTGGCAAACGGACGCTTAGGCGATGAAGTGTTAGATAAGATTAACGTAGTCATTTATCCACGCATCAATCCTGATGGCGCGCAATATTTCCAACGTCAAACAGCTTTGCGGCTAGATGCAAACCGAGATCATGTCAAATTGGAATTACCAGAAACACAAGCTCTTCACAATGGGATGAATCAATTTAAACCAGAAGTAGTAGTAGATGCACATGAATACGGAATGAGTAACTCGACGTATAAACAGTTTGGAAAAGACGGTTCCATTAAGTATCACGACATATTATTATTGGCAGGAAAAAACTTAAATATCCCTTCGGAAATCCGTAAACAATCTGATGACTTATTCGCTGCAAATGTATTTAAGAGCTTAACAGACAAAGGATATTCGAACCGTGAATACTTTACAAATAGCTCTAAAAATGGCCATGTTACATTAAATGAGGGCGGAGCAGAAGCTAGAATTGGTCGAAATGCTAATGGTCTTCAGCCCAGCTTCTCTTTCCTAGTAGAAAGCCGTGGAATCGGGATTGGTAAAGAAAACTTTGTACGTCGGGTCGCTTCACAAGTCGAAACACATTCAAGTATTTTAAGAACAACTGCAAACAATGCTGCGCAAGTTAAGAAGATGGTAGCAGATGCTCGCGATGAAATTACTGAAAAAGGAAAAACATACTCTGAAGAAGATACAGTAATTTTGCAAAGTAAAAGCACTGAGTTGAAAAATCAAACGTTAGAAATCGTAGATGTTGCTACAGGAACTGTAAATGAAATACCTGTTACGTATAATAGTTCGACAAATGGTGTAGCGACAGTAGAAAGAGTTCGTCCGACAGCTTATATTTTACCACCAGCGTATCACGATATTGCGAAGAAATTAGAGACGCAAGGTGCTACTGTTAATAAAACGAAAAACGCACAGGAACTTGTTGTCGAAAGTTATGTCGTTACAGATAAAAAAGTAAATACAACTTACTATGAGGGTCATATGCTTGCAGATGTAAAAGCGGAAGTATCTAAAAAGAACGTTCACTTCCCTGCTGGCAGTTATGTAATCAGCATGGCACAACCTACAGCAAATTTAGTGGCATTATCACTGGAACCTGAATCGGTAGATAGCTATGTAGCATTTAACTTTATACCGGTAGACGTTAAAGATGAAGTTCCCGTTTACCGCTATTTGAAAGAACTTGATTTAGTACTAGAATAATTTCTAGTATCTAGAAATAAATAAATCGATTCATCGCACTATAAAAGTGCGTGGTTTCAGTAGAGATGAACTTTCTCTTTGAAACCACGCGTTTTGCATAGATATTTACCTGATAAACATCATTCTTCATGACTTCATTGTCTACTATGTATCAAGTTTATCCTTTAGCAAAACGGGAATTTGTTACATAGGAGGTGATTGTTGATGCCATGGAATAAAAATGATTATCCCGCGTCTATGAAAAATCTAGATCCGAAAGTCCGTGAAAAAGCGATTGAAATTGCCAATGCTTTGTTACGTGATCATTATGAAGAAGGACGTGCCATTTCAATCGCTATAGCCCAGGCACATGAGTATGTCGAAGGAAAAAGCGAAGGCAGACCGCACTATGAAGTGAAACCTAGAGAAAGCGAATGGATTCTAACAAAAGCCTCTAGCGATCATGTATTAAAAAAAGAATCTACAAAATCAGAATTACTGACGAAAGCAAAAGAATACGTTACAAAACATGACGGCATATTATCTATCTACCATGCAGATGGATCATACGAAAACACATTATACGAATAAACTAGCCCACATCGTGTGCTAGTTTTTTTCTTCTTCTTTTGGCGGATAGATCACTTGTCCATCTTTTTGTACAACAGGTTCAGCTCCCCACTTTCCAATTTCATGATCTTCTATAACTGTTTTCCCTTTTGATCCATCTATTATATGTTTAACATTCAAATCATGAGAAACAAGCCAGTTACTAATTAGTAATCGATGACAGCGAGCAGGATGACGTTCCGAACAGCAAATAGCTACTCGTTGTTGCTCTGCTTCTTTGATTAGATTAGCTATTCCCTTTTTAAACTCGGGAGTCAGTGTATAGTCTGCATAGTTATGAAAGGACTGATTATTCCATCCGTCATTCACTTCCGAATCGATTGTTTTAGATTTGCGACGACGCCCTCCTAATTTACTGCAGTGTCTATAGTCAATACCCGCTTTGGGAAGCCATTCTTTCATGCGATCTTCATGAAAATGAGGAAATTTCCGACTACCTGGAAATGCTCGTACATCGAGCAGTTTTTCAATTCCAGCATCATGTAATAGTTGCAAAAACTCTTCCTTCGTATGCGTAGAATGACCGACCGTATAAATTATCACTTTTCATCCCTCCTATTAATTCTACTCTTCCCTTCTTTTTTACTCATTTAACCTATATTATCAATCCTATTAATTAACCATAAAGATGTATAATTCACTCATTCATTTATATAAAAGCAAGTTTGACTATGGCGATTGGATGAAGTGATACTGACCTGAATTGTCTTTCGGCTTGCGCTTCCAAATAATACGCTTTCCGGCGAGAGAATCCTAAACGATACACTATTTTTACAACTACTTGTCAAAAGCATTTTATTTCTAAAAAACACATTCCTTTATTTAGATAATCAACAGGCTTGCTAAAGTATATAAAAAACGTACTCCTCATTTGCAACGGTCATGGTATGCTGAATTAACGAATAATCGTAAAGGAGATATTCTATGATTCGAATTCGTAAAGACGATATGCATAATCATCATATACAGAAAAAACCTTTCTTCAACCTTCATTTGAAAATGATTGGATTGATCGGTGCGTTATCTATCGCAATTATTTTACTGATCGGCGGATTCATAAACTTTTTCGTCACAGATATATTAGAGACGCAAATTAGTGAACGCGCCCTTTCTATAGCTAAGAATGTAGCGTTAATTCCTACTATCTCAGAAGCATTTGAAACAGATAACCCTTCGACTATAATCCAGCCTATCGTCCAAACGATTCAAGCACAGACTGATGCCGAGTTCATCGTGGTTGGTAATGCGCAGGAAATACGCTATTCGCATCCCAATCCTGAGCGTATTGGTCAAAAAATGATTGGAGAAGATAATACACGCGCACTTTTACATGGCGAGACATATATCTCGAAATCAAAAGGTTCTTTAGGAAATTCTTTACGTGCCAAGACACCGATTTATTTGCAGGATGAAATTGTAGGTGTCGTCTCCGTAGGTTTTTTAGTGAATTCTATTGAATCAATCATTTGGAATTATAGTAAAGAAGTTTGGCTAGTACTTCTCGGCATTTCTATTGTAGCTATAGCAGGCGCTATTTTAATCGCTACTTACATAAAGAATCTTTTATTCGGTTTGGAGCCTGAAGAGATTTCACATTTGCTATTTCAAAAAGAAACGATTATGCACTCTATTCATGAAGGGATAGTGGCTATTAATACAGAAAGTAAAATTACGATGATTAATTCCGCTGCATTAAAACTGTTATCTGACAGTGAACAACAGACTAGCGATTGGATCGGGCAAACGATTCAAGAAAGCTCACCCAACTCCGATCTTCCTTATGTTTTAGAGACAGGTCAGTCTGTCTTCGATCAGGAAAAAGTATTTGGTACGAATTTTGTGTATGTAAATAGTGTTCCAATATTTTATGAAAACGAATTATTAGGAGCTGTATCTACATTCCGCAATAAAACTGAGATCGAGAAATTGACGAAAGAACTCGATCATGTACAGCAGTACGCCCGTGCGTTACGTTCTCAAACTCATGAATTTGCAAACAAACTTTACACGATTACAGGACTGATCCGTTTAAATAAAAAAGAAGAAGCGCTTGAATTCATCCAACATGAAACGACTATTCAACAGCATTGGATGCATTCCTTACTAGATGAAATAGAAGATCCGTATGTCAGTGGCTTACTCGTTGGCAAATTAAATCAAGCGAGTGAATTACAAATTAACGTCACTGTTCAGCCCGGAAGCCAGCTGCATACTACTCTTTCTGATAAAAGTCGGCAAGCTTTACTGACAGCTATAGGGAATTTAGTAGATAATGCATTTGATGCGGTATATGACGAGCGTTCGATTTCTCGGGAAATATCGATCTCTTTCTCTGATTTTGGACAAGATGTATTATTTGAAATCGATGATTCCGGACCCGGTATTACAGAGGACAGTTTACAAGAAATTTTCACGACAGGCTTTACGACGAAAAAAGGGACAGGTAGAGGATTAGGTCTAGCTTTGACAAAACAAGCGATTGAAGCCGCAAATGGTCACCTCTCTGTTGAATGCAGTGAGTTAGGCGGAACCTATTTTGTAGTTTCTATTCCTAAATAAAGGAGGATACATTTTAATGGTACATACTATACAAGTAATGATTATAGAAGATGACTTTCGCGTGTCACAAATTAATCGCCAGCTAATCGAAAATATCACGGGCTTTCACGTGTTAGTCGAAACAAAAACTGCAGCTGAGGCATTAGCATTTTTACAACGAACAGAAAGTTTGCCTGATTTGATTTTACTGGATATTTATATACCAGACAGTCCAGGTCTAGAACTATTTTGGCGATTACGTAAAGACTATCCGCTCATTGATATTATTTTATTAACCGCCACAAAAGAAGCTGAAACTATCCAAGAAGTCATGCACGGCGGTATTGCGGATTTTTTGATAAAGCCAGTTACTCCAGAACGATTGACTAAGTCTTTCACTCTCTATCGTTCAAATCAAGTAGTACTCACTTCAAAGTCAGAACTTACTCAAGCGGACGTAGATCGAATAATGGGTATAGCAGCACCTCAAGTGTCTTCAAATTCTACTGACAGTTTACCTAAAAGCATCGATCAACTGACATTGGATCGTATAGAAAAAATATTTGATAGCACCCCCACTGCAGGCATGACGGCGGTTGACACTGGTGAAGCTGCCGGTGTCAGTCGATCCACTGCACGAAGATATCTTGAGTATTTAGTTTCAACTGGAAAAATAGAAGCACAACTTCATTACGGTGTCGTCGGCCGGCCCGAACGCATCTATAGTAAACCGTGAACAATATGAACAAAATGCGGTAAATAAACTGTATTCACCTTATTTTCATAAGCTATTTCGATTCTATTCTCCATGATACATTAAGAATAATTGTAGAGTGATTATTTAGATACGACTATTTGTATCCGCTTACATCACTCTTTCATCTTAGGATTAATTGGAGGGAATCGCTATGTTAAGTATTATTGGATTACTCACGATTTTCGTGATCGTCGCTTTATTGATCAGCGGAAGGATTACACCTATCGTCGGTCTCGTCATCGTTCCTATTATCGGTGCGTTCTTTGCCGGATTTGATTTCAAAGAGATAGGCGAGTTTTTTGGAAACGGAATTGATTCTGTTATTAGCGTAGTGATTATGTTTATTTTCGCTATATTATTTTTCGGAATTATGCAGGATGCGGGAGTATTTGACCCACTAATCAATACAATGATTAAAGTATCGCGTGGAAATGTTGTCGCTGTGGCAATGGCTACCGTCATCATTGCGGCTATTGCACAGTTGGACGGATCAGGCGCTTCTACATTTTTGATTACGATTCCTGCTTTATTGCCGCTATATAAACGGTTGAAAATGAATCCTTACTTGCTTTTACTGCTCGTAGGAATTTCCGCGAGTATCGTAAATATGGTACCTTGGGGAGGGCCACTTGGACGCGTGGCGGCTGTACTCGGTGTGGATGTCACAGAACTTTGGCGTCCACTTATAAAAATACAAGTCATTGGACTACTACTTTTAGTGTTTGTCGCATTCGTCTTAGGATTGCGGGAAAAACGACTTATTAGAAAAAGGATTGCAGATGGATTGGTTGATGATCCGATTGAAGAAGATGAATCAGTTGACGAAAATCAGCTGACTGCAAAAAGAGAAGCTTTGTCCCTTCAACGTCCAAAACTGCTTTGGTTAAATGTCATAATCGCAGTTACAGTTATTGGTTTACTCGTTTGGGGAGAAGTTCCCGCTGGATTTATCTTCATGGTAGGATTTAGTATTGCATTGCCTTTAAATTATCGCTCAGTGAATGAACAAATGGATCGGATCAAAGCACATGCACCAAACGCTTTACTCATGGCTGCAATCATTTTAGCTGCCGGTTCATTCCTCGGAATTCTAAACGGCGCTAATATGCTAGATTCAATTGCTACAGATTTAGTAAAAGTTCTTCCTGTGTTTATCGTTCCTTATTTACACATTATTATCGGGTTCTTTGGAGTTCCATTCGATTTATTGCTGAGTACTGACGCTTACTACTTTGCTTTATTACCAATCGTCGAGCAAGTCGTTTCAGGCTTCGGTGTATCTTCTATTTCGGCTGCTTATGCTTTAATTGTCGGGAATATTATCGGCACGTTTGTCAGTCCATTCTCCCCTGCCCTTTGGCTAGCACTTGGCTTAGCAGGCTTAGAAATGGGGAAACATATTCGTTATTCTTTCCTCATTATGTGGGGATTCAGTATCGTGTTATTCTTAATCACAATGGCTTTAGGAGTTATTACATTTTAACAAGCCTGTTGATTAACCATACTATGTATAATTCTCTCGTTCATTTAGTTTAAAACGATTTTGACTATGGCAGTTGGATGGAGTAAGGCTGACTTGATATGATGCGACCGTTTTTGAATTTAGATAGCGTTGAAGTGTTGTTAGCTACGATGACTTTTTCAATGAACTGAGTAGAAAAAGAAATGACTCTATATGCATTCAGTCAGGCAATCCATAACTTCAACCACACTGTTCAGGAAGCGAAACTTACCATACTCTATTTCAGGACAAACACTGACTTACGAACACAAACTGAAGGATTTTACCGGAAGAACCGGCGACTCTTGGAAAAACAGGAAAAGCCGTGGCGAAGGACGGCTTTTGCACTTGACAGGCGTAATCGCCAAAGCACTTTTGGCGAGTTCGCCGCGTCCCCTTCAGGAAAGCGTCCGGTTTCTCTCGGGAGAATCCTAAAGCGTACACTACCTCTACAATTACTTGTCAAAAGCACCTCATTTCCAAATACCAATTCCTTTCTTTGGATAGCCTCTTCAAACGTTTGCTGTGATCTGACTGTTTCACTCTCTCCCATCTATAAACCCATGTGCTGCTTGCTAATTGTTTTCTTTGTGATTTTTACGGGAATAACTAGTGGAAAAGGAGTGAACGTGATGCTGCATTTCGACAAAGCTTTATTTGTCTATAACCGCACGGCGGGTGACATAGAGATTGAAGAAAAACTGTCTCAGACAATCCCCATTTTCACACAAGCAGTTGATGAGTTAATCATTTTAAATACATCGTCTGAAGAGGAACTACAACAAGCGTGCATAAACTATAGTGATCAAGTCGATGCACTTATTATTCTTGGAGGAGACGGCACAGTCCACACGTGTATTAACAGTATTGCGCCGCTACCGATCCGTCCTGTCATTGCTATTTTACCAGGTGGCACCTCAAATGATTTTAGTAGAACCGTAGGAATCCCTCAGGCACTCGAAAAAGCAGCACATGCATTAATTAATGGAAAGATTGTTGAGACAGACATCGGACAGGCTGACAATCGATATTTTATGAATTTTTGGGGGATTGGATTAGTAACGGAAGCTTCTGAAAATGTTAGAGATGAAGAGAAGAAAAACTTCGGTCCGGTCAGTTATGCCCTAAGTACAATCCGTACCTTAAATCAAGCAGAACAATTTTCCTACAATGTACAAACCGCTTCCAAGCAATATGAAGGAAAGGCGATTTTATTATTCGTATGTAACGGACGGTTTATCGGAACGGCACAATTACCAATACCCGATATTTCCATTACAGATGGCAAGCTGGATGTATTACTAGTGCGTGATTCCAATCTCTCAGCTTTTCGTGAATTATTTATATTACAAAATCCTGCAATAGATAATGAACAATTAGATGAATTGGAGTACTTCCAGACTGACATGTTACGGATTCAACAACCGCTATCAAATAAAGTGGATATGGATGGCGAAATCTATGACGAAACTTCTTCTGTTATTACATTATTACCTAAACATCTACGCATCATTCATCCGCTGGAGATGCAAGATAAGAAATAGATTTCCATAATCGAATGTACAAATCAATAAAAAATGACCAAAGAAAAACTATTCGTTTTTCTTTGGTCATTTCATTATAAATGCTTATCGGTTAGTTTCTTTTTTATCGCTCAATTTCCAATATAGTCTCATTAGCATTAGATTTACCGAGTAGTTCATCACGAATCAAATGAGCTCCGAGCATACTGTAGACAGTTCCGTTTCCACCTAATCCTATTAAGTAATAGATGTTTGGCTCTTCAGGATGGCGGCCCACTACAGGAAGTTCATCAGTCGATTCGCCAAATACAGCTGTCCACTCATATTCAAATTCTATTGCCGTGTGAGGAAATAATACTTTCAATTGCTTTTTCAACTCATCAAACTGTTTTGCTGTTTCTTCCGAGCTAGGCAACTCGTCTATATTTTGGTCCAATCCTCCCGCTACAATGCGCTGGTCATCTGTCAGCCGCATATAAAGATAAGGTCGCTTCGTCTCCCAAATCATCATTCGATTAGTCCAAAACGATAAATCTTTTATAGGTTTTGTTGCGATAGCATACGTTACCTTTAAATCTTTTTGAGGGATAGATACTTCTGGTGTAGGCGCATAACCGGTCGTTACAACGACAGTTTTCGCGGTAAACTCCCCGTGAGTTGTTCGTAGTACCGCGCCTGAACTTGAATCTTTTATTTCTAGTACTTCCGTTTGTTCAAAAATATCCATGCCTTTTTCATATGCATACTGAATAGCACCTACGCATAAACGAAGTGGATTCACTTCCGCATCTCCGTCTGTCACGATTGCTGCAGGCTGTGTAAAAGGGAAATGTGCTTCGATTTGTTTACTATCCCAAAATTCTACCGGAAACCCGTGTTTCTTCAATGCCTCGTATTCTTTTCGAAGCCTTTCTACATCTTCAACAGTGCTAGCATAATATAAACTTTCACGAGTATGAAAATTCACGTCAATCAGCGCATTTTCCGCTACGTCCTGAAGCTGTTCTAGCGCTTTTTTACAAGAATGATAAAATTCCACCGCTTGTTCTTCGCCTATTTGTTCTATTAATTCATGCAACATAATATCATTTGAAAACTGTAAAAGTCCTGTATTGGCAGAAGTACTCCCCCCGCCTACTCGATCTTGTTCGAGCATGACGATTGAATAGTTTTCGCGGGAGAGAACATACGAACATAAAGCGCCGGACATTCCACCACCTATAATCGCAATATCGTATAGCTCTTTTCGTTCTCTACTATCAAACTTCTGCCGTTCCCATGTTGTATCCCAATAAAGTTCTCCATGATACAATTCCATCTAAATCGCCTGCCTATCGTTTTTTTCAGTTTACCCTCAATAGATTAATGAAAAACCTAGATGACTAGAGAGAGTAATAAATACCGACGAGGATTTTCTTCTTATTATAAAGTGACAAGAGCTGTCACAGACAATCAGTGTTTACTGACTATCTGGACAGCCTATCAATTTTTCTTGCAAAAATTTTTATTATCCTCTAAACGGCCACCAGACTCCGCGTCCAAATGATACAGTAATTGCAGGTATTAGCAATGGTAAAATGATCAGGCCATACAGCAACAAACCGGAAATTACAATTGTTGCAATTTGCACAAGACTTAGGACTCCTGAAGGAACCATTGCACCGAATGTACCTGCTAAGATGACTGCCGCAGTAATAATAACAGTTCCCATCTTTGCCATTGAATGCATCAGTGCTTGGCGAATCTTCAGACCACCGATACTCTCTTCTCTAAAGCGATCTAGTAAGAAAATGGAATAATCAACGCCTAACGCAATTAACATAATAAATCCGAAGAACGGAACAGCCCAACTGATCCCGTCATATCCCAGCCCATTAACGAAGATGAGTTCTGTAATAGAAATCGCTGAGTAATACGTTAACAGCAACGATCCTATCATATAGAGTGGCATAATTGCTGAACGGAACAAAATGAATAGAACGATGAATAAACCGACTAACATCACAGTAACCGTACGCTTGAAATCTGCTGACGAAATATCATTCAAGTCAGAGTTGATACTAGAAATACCACTGAACGCTACGTCCGCTTCTTCAAATGGTGTTCCGATAACAGAACGTTTTACCGTATCTTTAATATTATGAACCGTTGAAATCGCATCACGAGAATATGGATTTTCCGTTAAAATCACTTCCATTAGAATTCCTTTTTTCTCATCGAAAGTATAACGGTCGATTACAGGTTCAAACTCTTCATTATCAAGTGTACCTGCTGGGATAAATAAACCTGTATCCCGAACACTTTTTGTATCCCCCATATCATCTAACATATCTGCTATCTTTTGTAATCCAGTCGTTACTTCAGCGAGACCATCTTTAGAAGCTTTAACTCCCCCGCCTAGTTGTTTTAAACCGCCTTTTAATGCGCCGATTTGAGAGCCACTTTGATTGATTTGATTTCCTGCACCAGCAATTCCACTACTTATTTTACCTAGCTCACCACTTAGTGCATCTAATCCGCCGGCTGCTTGAGCAGGTGGTAACCCTTGCTGTAAACTTCCAGAAATCTGATCTAACTGCCCGTTAATTTGCTCAATGCCATTCGCCGCTTGAAGAAGTCCACCGCCGCCAGCACCGCCTGAAGGTAATTGATTTGCAGCATCTCTCAAGTTATATTGAATCGTTGCAAGTCCTAAACGAATTTCTTGGATTCCATCATTCGCTTCATTCAGACCGTCTGCCAGTAATGCTATTTGGTGATCCACATATAAATCTTCTAGTATTTCACCCGTCGGACGTGTTACGGTACGGACACTTTTCACGCCTTCTACTTTCTCTATATCACGAGCAATCGCTTCTAAATAAGTAACGTCTCCTTCTTTAGCGATGGCTGTATCTTTTTTCAGCAATACTTGCACTGGTAAAGAATCCCCTTCACCAAACGCATCAGATATAAGATTTAGTCCTTTAACTGATTCTTTACTACTGTCAATTTCATCCACTGTATTAAATGACAAATCATTATCATACGTCAAAATTAGCGGAATGGTTATAACTGCTACAATTAGCATAGAAACAAGTGGACGCATTACCGATAGTTTGCTGAACGCAATCCATAATTTACTATCTTTATGTGAAGCCGCCCCTTTGGATGGCCAAAATAATTTATCTTTCAATAACACCATAACTAACGGCACAATCGTATAAAGAATAAGCATTAATACAGCAATTCCGACTGCCACGGCAACTGCAGACTTAAATATTGGGAAATCAGCAAAACCAATCGCCGCAAAACCGATAAATACTGCCAGCGCGCTAATAAACAACGTACGGCCCGCTGTTTTGTACGTGTTAATAATTGCCTCTTCCACTTCATGTCCCGCAAGAAGCTCTTCTTTATAACGGCTTAATAATAAAATACAATAGTCTGTTCCAAGACCGAATAAAATCGCTACTAAGAAAATTTGTGTATAGTTCGATACTGGGAACCCAAACCAATCGATAAAGAAAGCTACAAGAGATTGGCTTAATAAATAAGTAATTCCTACCGCAACTAGCGGAACAAAAGGTGTAATAATGGAACGGAAAACAATTAACAATAAAGAAAAGATCAATATAACGGTAATGACCTCAGTCTTTTTCAATCCTTCCTGAGCACTTTCATTCACATCGTTATTGATGATAGCTTCCCCGGTAATATATACTGTATCATTTTCTACTAAAACGTCTTTCTCTATTTCTTTAGCTAAGTCAATTATTTGATCTTGTGTGCCGTCGACTGTAATAGGCATCAAGACAGTCTTTTTATCTTCAGAGACCAGTTGCTTTTCTACTTCTTCACTTTCAAAAGGATCCAACACTTCCGTGACAATTTTATTTAATCCTTTAATTTCTTTAGCTGCCGAGGAAATTTCCTTCTTTTTCGCCTCATCTGCTGCTTGATCCAATGAATAGACGAGCGAAATCGTTTCTTCTGCTTCTCCTGCCTCTTCTAACATTTGCGCAGCTTTTTGTGAATCCGCTGTGTCAAGAAGTTGGAATGATCCAGCCTCCTCTGCTTGCTTTGCTAAATCGGGAGCCAGCATAAATAATATAGCAGTCAGTAATACTAAGCTAATCGCGATCGGCCATTTAAATTTTAATACTGTTTTCACGCACTACATCTCCTTAGTCAATAATATAGTTTTCAGCTTTCTGAACGTCTCAATAAATTGCTCAAGCTCATGTTCATCGATTCGATCTTTAAAAATGTTTTCAATACTTTCATAGACCGCTTCGTTTGATTGTTTTAGCACTTCAATACCAGAAGTAGTTAATAAAATTCTTTTCGCACGTTGATCATGTGGATCCTTTTCTAACTCTATTAACTCTTTTTCAACGAGTTTCTTTAACCTCGTTGACACAGCACTTTTATGTACACCTTGAATTTCTGCGAGTTGACTGCTAGTAAGTTCACCGAATGCCGATAAGATTTTCAGCACTTGAATCTGTTCGGGCGAGTATTCTTTC
The DNA here is from genome assembly GCF_003351785.1 of Sporosarcina sp. PTS2304. Classification (GTDB taxonomy): domain Bacteria; phylum Bacillota; class Bacilli; order Bacillales_A; family Planococcaceae; genus Sporosarcina. Next base: position 130,908 of record NZ_CP031230.1, on the reverse strand, counting down.
CATATGGGTACATCTAGGTTTTTCACCACATGCTCTGTTCCAAATATAATGACCTCTTCGAATAATTCTACTGCTTCTTGAAGTTTTTCTTTCAAAATAGTCCACCCCCTAAACTATAATTAGTTTAGGGGGTGGACTATTTAAAGTCAATCATTATGTTTTAGTAAAATAGTTTCAAAATAAGCGCGAGACTTTGGATGGTTGTATACAGTGACTAGTAGAGTTGGATGGAGCGCGGCTGAGTTGGAGTGTCCTGCGACTTGCGCTTCCAGACGATACGCTTTCTCTCGGGAGAATCCTAGCACGTACACTACTTAAACATTTACTAGTCAAAAGCAACTCATTCCCAAAAAGACCAATCCCTTCATCGGATAATCAATAGGCTTAAGTATAGGTTCATTTTATATGAACAAAAAAGCCAGGCGGTGAGATGATACTCACGCCTGACTTTGATAGTTATACGATAAAGTATACAATGACAGAAAGTAAAACAGATGTGATCGTCATAGCTGCTAATGGCCGCAGCGCCCTCTCTCGAAGATCCTTTAAACTAACGTTAAGCCCAAGTCCAACCATTGCCGCTGTTAATAACCACGTCGTCAATGTAAAGACTCCTTCCATCACGTTGTCCGATACCGGAATCGAGTGACCGAATACATAACTACCAAGTACACTTAATAAGATAAAGCCTACTAAAAACCACGGAAATTCAATTTTCGCTTCCCCTTCGTTTGCACCTTTGTTTTTACGTTTCATAATAAAAATAAAGATAAAACAAAGTGGAACTAATAAAAATACACGACCTAATTTTGCTAGTAAAGCGATTGCTAGCCCCTCTTCTCCTGCGGGTGCACCTGCTAGCGCAACATGCGCCACCTCGTGAAGACTAATTCCAGCCCACATACCGTATTGAATAGAATCCAGTGGCAGTATCGGACGAAGAATCGTATACCCAATAGCAAAAATTGTTCCCATTAACGCGATAATTCCTACTCCAATTGCTGTATCTTCATCTTTAACTTTCACGATAGGCGCCACAGCAGCAATAGCAGCAGCTCCGCATACGCCGGTTCCCACACCTAATAATAAGGAAATATCTTTATCAGCTTTAAACACTTTTGCGAGCCAAACTGTCATGAAAATCGCAAAAGCAATTACCCCCACGTCTCTCACCAATAATCCTAAACCATCACTCAATACAGTATCAATATTTAATTTCAAACCGTATAAAATAATAGCCGCCCGAAGCAAGCGTTTAGAAGAAAAAGCAATTCCAGATCGGATCGCTTCTGGATAACCGAATAGTTGTCGGTAGGCTACTGCAATAATAATAGCGCATGCCAACTGCCCGATATGGTCAAAGCCAGGCACTTTTGCTAAAAAGAATCCTACTAATGCAATTAAAAATGTAAATGCTACTCCACCAATCCATGCCGTACCTTTTGGAAGTTGATGAGTTTCTCGTTGTTTTGAAGTCATATGTGAAGAAGCCATCAGTACAACACCTCCTGTATACAGTATATAAAAGTCGTTGCTATAAGAAAAATAATTATTTATAATAGTTATGATAAGTAAATGCATATACAATAACTGGAGGGACTCATTTATCGACCACCAACTACAAGTATTCATAACAGTGGCGGAAAGAAAAAACTTTTCTAGAGCTGCAGAAGATTTGCATATGACGCAACCTGCCGTCAGCCAATATATACGATCATTTGAAGAAGCAATTGGTGTGCGGCTGTTAGAACGTACAAATAAGTATGTACGGCTTAATCAAGCAGGCGAAATTGTCTATCATCACGGAAAAGAAATTGTCGGGCTTTATTCGAAAATGCAAAATTTAGTCGATGATCTGACAAATAAAGCGAGTGGATCCCTGCATATAGGCGCGAGCTACACATTTGGCGAGTACGTACTTCCACATATCTTGTCTAAACTTGTCGCGGACTATCCCTCTATTGAGCCAGCCATAACTATCGGCAATACGGCAGAGATTGCCGAGCAAGTTATTAGCCACCAACTAGATGTTGGGCTGATTGAAGGCCACTTTAAAGAAGCTGTCCCATTACAAAATGATTCGTTTGCAGAAGATGCGATGTATATCGTCACATCACCAACTCACCCTTTAGCTCAAGCAGACAGAAGACTCTCGATTAATGAGTTAGCTAATGATATTTGGCTGCTGAGAGAAGAAGGATCAGGCACTCGTGAAGCAGCAGAAACATTCTTCTTACAATCTGGTTTTTATCCTTCCCGTACTATGAAGTTTAGTAGTACACAACCAATCAAAGAGTCCGTTGAAGCAGGACTCGGCATCAGTTTACTTTCTCAATGGGCCATTCAAAAAGAACTGCACTATGGAGATTTGGCTATCATTCCAGTGAAAGGGACGCCGTTTAAGCGAAATTTTTCAATCGTGACCAACTCCCCCTTTCAAACGAAAGCACTACAAGTCTTTATTGATCTCTTGAAAAATAGTGAAGAACTTACGGTATTGCATAAAAAAACTACTGATGACAAAGAGTAAATTTGTCATCAGTAGTTTTATATATTGGCCGGGACACTCGGCTTTAGTTTAAGTACAACTAATTGATCGCCTTCATCCAATGAAATTTTCTTTTGTAATGTCGCAAAAACTAGCGTGTTATTCTTTTTCTTAACAAATAACGGTGTGGCGGTTTCAGGAATAACTTCCTTAAACACTAAATCTACTTCGCTACCTTCCCAGCTAAATAAACCAATTTCATAATCCGTATTGATTTTCCGGTTCAGCTCAGGGAATGTCGCTCCGTCTTGGAATAATAAATGTGCTTTCAATGAAATCGGCAACTCCGATTTACTCATCTGATGATTGGCCACCGCTATTAAAGAAAATGTATTGTTATAGCCAAACTCCGGTGCGAATGACTGTGTAATTAACGCATTATAAGATGCATCCCCTGTCATCGATAAGATCGTATCATATGGTGCCAAATCAATCGAAAATCTTGAGCGTTCTGATAAAATTTGACCTTCAAATGTATCGATCCCTTTTTCTATCGCTGGTCTTAATCGACCGTGGGAAGGATCTACAATTAGCACAGGAATATTCATTTCTTTCAACTGTACAGCCAAGCCGATAGAAAAACTACTTGCTCCTACAATCAACACACCCGGTGGCTCACTACTTGCCAAGTTCAATTTTTTCGCCAATGGACCGAGTGTGAAACCATGAGCAGTTACTGTAATGAATACTAGCGCAAACGTCAACGCAATTAACAATGTCGCTTCTTCATACCCATCTTCAAGAAGTGTAGAAGCGAAATATCCCGCCACTGTCAACGCAACAATTCCTCTAGGCGCTATCCAACCAATAAGCAACTTCTCATGCCAAACTAGTTCCGTTCCAATAGTTGAAAGCCATATCGAAATAGGTCGGACAATAAATAACATCACAATGACAAAGCCGATGATCGGCAATGTGAAAATTTGTGCAATCGTTTCTCTTGCCAATGAAGCTGTCAGTAAGATAAAAACGGTAGACGTCAACATTACTGAAACATTCTCTACGAAATGCCCAACATTTCCAATAGCTGACACGTAACGCTTCATACGTCCGAGCACTAAGCCCATGACGGTTACTGCCAACATTCCTGTTTCATGCATAATAACTTCTGCCATCGTAAAACATAAAAGTACAAATGCTAAAATAACGGGAGATTTTAAGTACTCCGGAAACTGTCCTCTACTAGCCATCATACTGATTAACGTACCCATTATTACACCTAATAGAACGGCCAATGCAGCCCCTCCAAAGAAGTTCAATAAATAATTCAGCGACAAATGTTCATTCGTCAAAACTTTAATCACTTCATAGGCAAACAATGCGAGTAACGGACCCGCAGGATCTACAATAATTCCTTCCCACTTTAACACTGCAGCTGTGCGAGGTTTCAGCTTAGCATTGCGCAATAGTGGAATAATTACAGTAGGACCTGTAACGACAAAGAGGCCTCCAATGATGAAAGATACTTCCCATGTAAGATTAGCAATGAAGTGAGCGGTTAATGAGCCTAAAATCCAAGCTAAAAAAGCACCTAATGTGACAACACGAAAAACAGATTTAGAAATGTCCTTAATTTCTCGAACGTCTAAATTAGAACTTCCTTCAAACAAAATAATAGCGACCGCGAGAGAGATTAACGGGCTGTATAACTCATCCAACGCAACTTGTGGATTGACTAAACCGAGAACTGGACCGATCAACAAACCTGCAATTGACATAATAAAAATAGAAGGCCATTGAATTTTCCAAGCTAACCATTGAGAAAATATACCAAGGGCTAAGATGGAAACAATACTTATTAATGCCGCTTCATGCATATCTTCACCTACCTTCTTAATGTGTGAATTATTATCTTTTTAGTGTACCAAAGTAGGAGAGTTATTGCTTACTTACACGTCTATTGTTTAACTATATTATGTATAATTCCTTCTTTTAAAAGTGAGTTAGGCCATTGAATGGAGTGAGGTTGACTAGGAGTGTCATGCAGCATGCGCTTCTAGACGATACGCTTTCCGGAGGGGATGCGGCGAACCGAGTACGTTGCGATTTACAGGACCTTGATCCTCCTAGAGTCAATCGCCTGTAAATCGCCAGAAACTATTCAAATTAAAAAATGCACGAATACTCTCGCTATTCATGCATAATCTAGTCTATTCAACTATTATAAATCCTCCGCCAATTGCATTAAATCATCTGATGAGTGAGCAATCGTCTCAATCGCCTGATTTATTTCCAACAAGATTTGCACTGTGTTTTCAATTGATTTTCTTGATTGTGTCGTTTGCTCCTTCATCCCTGACACAGCTTCTACAATCGAATCATAGGAATGGGTTACTTGGAGATTATCCTGAGCACTTTTTTGAATGAGTTTTTCCATCATACGGACAAAATTCGACATATCATTTATATTAGTATTCGTTTCTTCGATCATTCCTGTCACTTTTCCTATCGCTTGCTTCGTTTCAACCGACAAATTTCGCACTTCTGATGCAACGACAGCAAATCCTTTACCATGTTGTCCCGCTCGCGCTGCTTCGATTGCTGCATTTAGAGAGAGTAAATTCGTTTGATCTGCGATAGAAGTTATGAGTGTCACAACGTCCTTAATTTGATCAGAAGACTTATACAGTTCTTCCATCCGACTCGCCAAATCTGTCATATACTCAACCATTTGTACAAATTGCTCTGCTTGCGTACTTACTAATTCTTTACCGTTTATTGATGTATTTTCTGTTTCTGTGATGAATGAAAGATTTTGAATCGTTGTTTCTTCTAGCAATTGAGTCTTTGCAGATAGTTCTTCTGTAGAAGCACTCGTCTGTTCACTAATTGCGGCTAATTCCTGAGAAGTATTTATTACTTGGTTCTTAACGAAAGTTTTTTCTCTTTCTACTTGTTGACGCTTTTCTTCATTCACTTCTTCATATGCTTCAAGAACTAATTACTGCTCCAAATTCAACACTTTCATGAAAGCACGTAATGTTTTGAACAATTGATCTTTCGGCATTTCGATATGTTCCATGAACTGAAAAAACTCATCATATAATATTTCAAATGCAGCTATATACCATTTAGATTCTAAGCCTATGTGCACATGGATTGTGGCAATTGTTCTTCGTTGCTCTAAATATTCTTCATCTATTTTGCCTTCAAACATGGATTGAATATGTGTAGTTAGTGATGCTCTCAGACGCTCCGTACTGCTATGATCTGCAATAATTTTTAGTAAGCCGGGTTCAATCTCCATTGCTTGATAAAATTTATCTGTCATTTTTGGCAGTACAGTTTTTATATCATCATATATGAACGCTAAATGCGCTAGATCATTTTCTGTTAGATTTATCATGCGAATTTGCTTTTTTATGTTCGGAAATTTATCTAGTAAAATAATACCTGTCTCCTGACCGATACGATTGAAATCATGTACATCTTTCAAGATAACTTTCTCGTTACGTTTTTTAAATAGTTGCATCATTTGTCTATCTCTCCTACAAAAAGTTATTGGCTAGTATTATTTACTATACAAATTAGTTTATTTTACCATACAGTGACTGACCAATCTATCAATTGCTGTTGAACAACTTTAAATATTCATTAAGTTCACAGCTTCGACTTTTTTAAAAAATAAAAAACTTGCCGATATCGACAAGTTTTCTCATTCTTTATTATACATTTTCATTGGATGCCGCTGACTGAATGACTGTTTCTTTAGGTTGAAGCTTCTATGCCACCTATTCTTTACAGTATACCGGCAGTGAATTATCACTTTACTTTTATTCGCTTCTTTCCGTCATTTGACGCCAGATAGACCCTTTTGCTTCTTCACCTTCTTCGATACGTGCAATTGCCATACGTATTTGTAGTTTGACTTCGAATTCTGTATCATTTTCGGCTTTATGCAAAGCAGGCAATGCATTCTCTGTTCCCGATTCATACAAAAACATAGCCGCACGCCAACGAACTAATTTATTTCTATCTTGGAGCAAGCGAATAGCAGCTGTTTCAAACCCTGCGTAGCCAAGGTCACTCATACAGTCGGCAGCCGTTCGACGTACAGCCCAACTTTTATCTGTCAGTGCTTTTTCGATATACGGAATGACTGATTCATCTTCTATCATTCCGAGATAGACTGTTGCCAATCTGCGAATAGACATTTTCTCATCCTCAAGCGCTTTAGAAAGCAACGGATAATCATTTACATCAGGGTCGGGCAGCTGATCTAGTAATTGGAAACGTACTTCCCATTCTGGCACAGTAAAATCATCAAGTGTTATGTTTCGCCCTCTAGTTTTCGATGGATCTTCTGTTTGTTCAGCTCTTTCAATAAGCTCCGCAAGTCTCGTTTCCGGATAGGCTGCTTCAAGTTCTTGTACAATTTGTTCGCCGACTTCCTGCAATTCACCGTAACGAATTCCATAGTCTGCCCATTTTCTAAGTAAAATATAGTTTTCTACTTCTGAGTGGTGAACTACTTCCATCGCTTTTATGAAACGTTCGCTTAATCCAAAACGTTTTTCTGCATCGCTTGTAAATACCTTTACTTGTAGAGGTATGTCTTTATATGTTTGAACATGAACGTATACTTCTCCGTAATGTTCATCCAGTTGAACCTCTTTAGACGTCGCTAATGTATCCATTTCTTCATTTAGAACAGCACGCACTTCAGCCAGAATGGATTCCCAAGGAACATTTCCGATTCTCTCTACGGCCATAAAGTCTAATACATGGTAAATCCCTTTTATTCCTTTTATCGCCAACAATGAACGAATAGGCTCCGGTGCTTGAGATTCGTCCGTTTTTTTATAATTATGACTCGTACCATCAGGTAATGCGGTATCTAAAACGATTTTCATAGAGTTTGGACTCGGTGTAGGTTCAATCGTTTTTATTTTCAAGAAAATCTCCTCCAATAGATTAGTCGGCCAATTCCTGTAAATATGACCAACGCTCAATCAGTTCTTCATATTGATCGTTTAATGACGCAAGTTGTTCGTCAAGTTTGCGAAGTCGGTCATAGTCTGATCCGGTATTCGCCATTTCTGTTTCCATTTCCGCTATAGTTGTTTCCATTGTTTCAATATCCGATTCAATCGTTTCCCACTGTTTTTTTTCTGCATAGGTCATTTTCTTTTTTTGTTTTGGCTGTTCTTTTACTTGCGTCTGTTGTATAGATTCCGGTTTCTGTTCTTTTTTAGGTACTTCTTCTAAGAAGTCAGAATATAGTCCGAGTCTAACTTGGACATCGCCCGATCCATCGAGTATCCACAGTTTTCTGGATGTACGATCTAGGAAAAAACGATCGTGTGAAATCGTTACAACGACGCCTGCGAACGTATCGATAAATGATTCTAGGACAGACAGCGTCTCTAAATCCAAATCATTTGTCGGCTCGTCTAGAAGTAAGACATTCGGTTGTTCCATTAGCAATTTCAATAAATATAACCGTTTACGTTCTCCGCCAGATAGTTTTCCGATAGGCGTTCCATGTGCTGAAGAAGGAAATAAAAATCGTTCCAGCATTTGCGTTGCAGATAATCGTTCCCCGTTACCAGCTTCTATATCATTCGATGTTTCACGTATATATTCGATGATCCGCTGATTTTCATCCATCGGTGGTGTATGTTGGTGAAAGTGAGCGATTTTCACTGTAGTACCGCGATCTACTTCGCCAGAATCGGGTTCAAGAGACCCTTCTAACATGGAGAGAAGAGTCGTTTTCCCCACTCCATTCGATCCGATAATAGCGATCCGGTCTTTTGCCTGTAAAATCGCAGAAAACGGATGCACTATCACTTGTTCACCAAAACTCTTCGTAATATTGTTAATTTCTAACACCTTTTTTCCGAGTCGGGAAGTTTGCAAATCCATTTCCAAATCTAGTGAATCATTAGACTGCTTCACTTTTTCTTCGAGATCTTCAAAACGACCAATTCTAGCTTTTTGTTTAGTTGAACGCGCTTTTGCACCACGACGTATCCATTTCAATTCATTGCGATATCGATTACGATCTTTCTGCTCTGAAGAAGCAGCCATTTCAATACGCAATGCTTTGGACTCTAAATAGTCGGCATAGTTCCCCGTATGCGAATAGAGTGTTTGGTCTGCCAGTTCATATATATGAGTAGCTACTTGATCTAAAAAGTAGCGGTCATGGGTGATAAACAATACAGCTCCTTGAATGTTCTGTATAAAGTCTTGAAGCCAACGAATGGATTCTACGTCAAGATGGTTTGTAGGTTCATCTAACAATAAAAGATCAGCTGGCTCAATCAATACTTTCGCCAATGCTACACGCTTCTTCTGTCCACCCGAGAGTTCACCCATCTTGCGGTCGAACATATCAATTCCAAGCTTCATCAGGATAGTGCGCGCTTGGGCATTTAAGTCCCATCCGCCAGTTGCATCCATTTCATTCTGTATATGTGCGAATCGCTCTTGGTAAGAAACATTAGAAGAATCGTCTGTCAGCTGTTGTAACGCGTGCTCGTACTGAAGATTCAGTTGAATAATCGGTGCATCACTTTCGAAAACTGTTTCCATTACAGTCGAGTCGGGATTGACTACAGGCTCTTGTGGTAAAAAAGCTATGCGGAATTTATTCGGATGCTCCATAGAAATAGCATCTGCGTCTTCCTTACCTGCAAGAATAGATAATAATGTAGACTTCCCTGTACCGTTAATGCCGATTAACCCGACCTTTTCACCACTCGTAATAGTAAATTGTACGTCTTTAAATAATGTTTTATCTCCAACCGTTTTGGTTAGCTTCTCAATAACTACTTGACTCATCTTGGCACATCCTATCTTCAAGTTCCTACTTTCTTTAGTATAGCCGAAATTGGATTAACTTGAAAATGTGTTGCATATACTGAAAAAAGAAAGTTTAGTTCTTTCAAATCAATATTATTAAAATTAATTTATTTTTATTTACTCTTCTATTACATAAGGCACTGTGTTTTAATTAAGGTAGGTATATTCAATTACGCACTCACTTTAATGAAGGAGGATTTACATACATGATACGAACAGCTGTTGAGCAAGTGACTGATGAACTCGTCGTCAAGGCTTTAGAAGCGAACTTAGCCATCATTCGTTTTACGATGGACAGAAAAATTGCTTATGTAAACGAAAACTTCGCACGCACTCTCGGTTATCATGCTAATGAAATGATTGGTATGAAGCATGAGGAACTATGCTATCCCGACTTTTTTTCAAGCCCCGCCTACGAAAAACTATGGTCTGATTTACAAAGAGGTGTTGGATTTCAAGGGAAGATCAAAAGAAAAGCGAAAGATCACTCTGCCATTTGGCTTGAAGCGACCTATATGCCTGTCTATGATCAGCAACATAAAAAAATTATTAGTATTTCTAAAATCGCTACTGATATTACGGATCGTCACAATGCAGTAGCCGACGTCGTAAAGGAAATGCATCAAATGGCTGAAATTTTGGCAGAACGGGCGACTCTCGGGATGAATCGCAGCAATGAATTATTAAAAATGATTGAAGAAATAGCTGAAGTATCTGAACAAAACAGCAAATCATTACATAATTTAGAAATTCATTCAGCTGATATTCAAAGTATTGTAAAGACTATTCGAGCGATTGCCAGCCAAACAAATTTACTAGCATTGAATGCAGCAATCGAAGCCGCACGAGCCGGTGAATATGGCAGAGGCTTCGATGTAGTAGCGAAAGAAGTGCGGAAACTTTCAGGCAATGTGGATAAATCTATTGTAGATGTGCGAAATGGCATTGAAACGATTACTGCCGATATAGTCACTATGTCAAGCGGCACAGAACTGGCACTAAAGAGCATCGTACATTGTCAGCAAGAAATCCAACAATCCATGTCAGGCTTCCAATCGATCGCCATTTCTGCAAATGAACTGGAAAACCAAGCACAAGAAGTCAGTCATATTATTTAAATTAACAATAAAATGCCCCCGCCTGCTTTACAGACCGGGGCATTGTATTTATCATCTCGATTTTGGCAGTTGTTGCATCCCTGCTAGCTTTTTCACAAGTTGTTCTAGTAGTACCGGCATTTCCTTAAATGCGCTATCAATATGGACACGCTCAGATTTCTGATGTGCATCTTTACCAAATGGACCTACGTTTAATACCGGCGCTGTCAATTTCCGCATATCTTCAAACGGTATATCATACGTTGCACCATAGACTGGGGTGTTTTTCGCAAAGGCTTTCCAATGATCCCCTTCATCTTTATAGTGAACATAACTTAAATCACATATCCCATTGAAGTAATGGACTTGATCTAGTTTCAAATCAAATACTTGCGCTCTCTCCTGTAAAAACTGAATAGATTCTATGACGAGAGGATCGTCTGAAGTGTTTACTGCCGGATAATAAGGCGGCGCATAAAATAGTACAACTGCAGGTCCCAGTTCCTGACACTCGATCATCAATGTATCTACGATGCGAATTGATTGTTCACGATCATCCCAATCTTCCTGCAACAACACTTCCTGTTTCAAACGTGCAACTTCTCCCTTGCCTAACTTCTTTATCGCATAATCTAGTAATTCTTCAAATCGCAATACGCGAATAGTACCTATTGTTTCTACAGATTCACGCGAGCAAACCGCCTGATAGGCTTCGTTGCAACGCGTCATCGCTTCGTTAGCTACTTGCTCAAACAAATCCATCACTTCGGTTGCAGACCGTTTAAACATGAATACGTTATACAGAGCAGCTGCCCGCTGAGGTGTTTGGGTCGAATATTGGATCTTTAAGTCCTTCTGTAATAATGTGACAGGCAGTGGGGTCGATTCTCCAAGATCCGTCTCTTGAAATAACGGATTCCATTCCATTGCCTGAGTCAAAAATGAAGCCATATAATCTGCGGTAATGCCTTTTAATGGCTCTCCAACATGTGTTTCTTTACCATAAAATAAAGCGGAAGGCATAATTTTACCGATTGTTCCTGAATATATATATTCTTTCGTGTCTGTCGGTCCTTGTGAGAAAGACGGCTCTCCATTCAAAAACAATTTATATTGATGTCCTTCTTCTTCCTGTAAACGAACCAACTCTTTAACTGCCGCACGCATACCTGCTGAGTTCACTTCTTCATCAGGTACTGTGCAAAGAAGTAAATTAATCGGCCATTTTTCGATACTTGCCCGCTCAATTAACTGCATATGCAGAGCGAGTCCCATTTTCATATCCATTGTTCCACGGCCGAATAAATAATTTCCCGATTCTAAATCTGCACGTGCCACTTCAGTTAATGCATCTTTATCTTCCAGCAACTTTTTCGTTAACTCTTCAGGATAAAAAGCTAATGGTTCAAGTGCTCCATATTCGTCGGTATGCACAGTATCAAAATGACTGATTAACACAATCGTTTCTGTAGCTTCAGGATGTTTATATAACGCATGTACGACTTGTCTACCTAATCCTGCGTCATGTAACGTAACATGTTCAGGATGTTTCTCGAAATATGCTAGTTCGCCTAGTTTATTTTGTAACTTCCAAGAAAAGAAGCGTTCTCCTTCAGTTAATGTACGACTATCCCAACTGACAATTTCACATAATAAGCTACGCAATTTTTCCGGTGTGTCAAATAAATACATAGTTCTTCCTCCTTCAGCTACTCACATGACAAGTGTGGCACGATCTCTTATCATTCATAGGCATCTACCCGCCATTTACATTTCATTTGCTGCCTGCGCTTTTTCCACTAATTCTTCCCCAATAATAGGTGTGTACTTCTCATACACCGACTTAGTTGCTTGACGGAATAAATCACGTTGTTCTGGTGTGATTTCATGAATTTCCATGCCTTCTTCTCGTAAGTTTTCCATAAACTCAATATCTTGTTTTTGCGCTATCTTTCTTTGCTCTGTACGGAACTCTTTTGCAGCATTCATCACGACTTCTTGCAAGTCTTCAGGTAATCCATTGAAGAATTCGTTATTCATTAATAAAATCGTGGCGGCATACACATGCGCTGTCAAAGTCACATCACTTTGAACTTCGTAAAACTTATTCAAATAATAGAGGGAAATCGGACTTTCCATTGCATCATACGTCCCTTGTTGCAATGCTGTGTATAATTCTCCAAATGCAAAAGGAGAGGCATTGGCACCGAATGCTTTAAAAGTATCTGTATGAAGTGGATTTTCTAACGTACGGAACTTCAATCCTTTTATGTCGGCTGGTGATGTAATGGCACCTTTATTATTGGACATGTGGCGGAAACCATTTTCACCGAACACTAATCCTTTTAGCTTTTTACTTTCTAATTCTTTCAGCAATCCTTCTCCTACTTCTCCGTCAAGTGCACGATAAGCTGCTTCATTATCATCAAATAAAAACGGCAGATCAAACACCATAAACTTATCAATGAATGACGCAAGTGGCGCTACTGCTGGGATTGTCATTTCTACATTTCCTAATTGAACGGCTTCTATCGCTTCACGGTCTGATCCAAATAATGAACCGTTCGGAAAGATCTCTACTTTAATTCGTCCATCTGAGTCTTTTTCAATCTTCTCTTTAAAATCCAGTGCTGCTATGTGACTCGATTGTTCTTCAGACACTAAATGTGGGATACGAATTTTGAATTCCTCTCCTTCACCTTTCCCTTCAGTAGAACTGCTCTTGCCTGGATCCGGTCTGCCGCAAGCTGCAACAACTAGCATTAAAATAAACACGAGGGGTAAAAACTTCTTCATGTCATCTCTCCCTTTCTTCATAAACTACAATAATTTTTACATACAGTCCTTTTGAAAATTATACGTTGTAACCGCTTCCAAATCATCATTCTTTTGTTACTCTTCTTTATTACTATCACTACATAACAGGCTTTCCATAAAAACTTTACACGTATTGTCACTCCTTTGCAAAGTATACTGTATACAGAAATCGTAATTTACTTTATGATGTTTGTAAAGTAGAATCTTTATAAAACTTTGAAAGTTGGTGCAAAAGTGATAATTATAGAATCACTTAAACAAAAATTGCGAGCAGACCAAATGAGCATGAATGAAACAGAACGTCTCCGTCATAGCAAAGATGAATCGTTTCATCCCCCTGTTATACCCGATATCGTTTGTTTCCCTGAAAGCACAGAAGATATTGTAGCAATTCTAAACATAGCTGAAGAATATTCTATACCTGTAACCCCTTTCGGCACAGGATCAGGCTTGGAAGGACAAGTCATTCCTTTACGTCATGGCATTTCTGTAAACTTCGAACGAATGTCGGCTATTATTGAGTTTTCTCCTGAAGATCTTACTATTACTGTGCAACCTGGGATTACTCGTCTTACTCTTAATGATAAAATCAACCGTTCAGGCTTACTATTTCCTATCGATCCAGGAGCAGATGCATCGATTGGTGGGATGGTTTCTACAAATGCAAGCGGAACGACTGCTGTTAAATATGGTTCAATGCGGGATCAAGTACTCGATTTGGAAGTTGTATTACCTAATGGAACGGTGATTCATACAGGGACCAAAGCGAAAAAGTCTTCCTCCGGCTATCATTTATCGGGCTTATTTACAGGCTCGGAAGGAACTCTTGGAATAATTACTGCAATTACGCTACGCTTACACGGCATTCCTGAATATACGCAATCTGCAAGATGTACGTTTGATTCTGTAGAAAGTTGCGCACAAGCAGCACAAGCTGTACTCATGAGTGGTATACCTGTTTTACGTATGGAATTAGTCGATCAAGTAAGCATTCAAACGATCAATGCATATGGCGACTATCATCTTCCCGAAGCACACTCCCTATTTTTAGAATTCAGTGGAAATGAAGAAGGAGTCCGCGCCGATGTCAACTTAACGAAAGAGTTAATGAACGAATTAGGTTGCGACCACTGGGAAGAAGCACACACACCTGCACAAAGTAATGAGCTATGGAAGGCACGGCATGAAATGGCATATGCTTACCGTCATAAAAAAGGAGTCGCCATAGCTGGAGCTGATGTATGTGTACCGATCTCCCAGCTGCCGGATTTAGTAGAGTATGCTAGAGTGTTAATAGAAGAAAGCGGATTGCTCGGTGGTATATTGGGGCATATCGGTGATGGGAACTTCCATACGATGATTTCATTTGACGCCCATAGTATAGAACAGCAACAACAAGCGGAAGGCATTAATGAAAAACTCGCTTATCGCGCGATTGAGTTAGGCGGAACGTGTACAGGCGAGCACGGAGTTGGTCTTGGAAAGCGTAAATTCCAAGAACTGGAGCATGGCGCCGCGTGGCAATTAATGCAGCAAATGAAAACATTAATAGATCCAAAAAACATCATGAATCCAGGAAAGATCTTCTTTAGTAAGAACTAGACTTCAATACGAAAAACGCATGGAGAATCTTTCCCACATGCGTTTTTCGTGTTTTATTGCTATTCTTTTACACTGTATCAAGCCTGCTGATTATCCAAAGAAAGGAATTGACTTTTGGAAATGAGGTGCTTTTGACGAGTCGTTGTAGAGGTGGAGTACGTTTTAGGATTCTACCTACAGAACCGGACGCGTCCCCTCCGGAAAGCGTATCGTCTGGAAGCGCAAGCCGCAAGACACTTTAAGTCAGCCTTACTCCATCCAACTGCCATAGTCAAAATCATTTTCAACTAAATGAATGAGAGCATTATACATAATATAGTTAATTAACAGGCTTGACACTGCATATACTTTCCAAGCCTGTTACTTTATATGAGAAAGCGTAGCTGAATTCATTTTCACTTGTTCCACTGCTCGCTTCAATTGGCGTAAATGTCTTTTTTCATGAAATCCTACAAAACGGAACCATTGTATGAGCGGCACATTTCCAAACACTGGATGTTTAATAGATTTTCCGCGCAATTCTGCTTCAGTAGCTGATTCATAAATATCGAGCAAAAAGTTTCTGGAATCATGCAACTTCTCTTTAATATCCGAGATGGAAAGATGGTTATCCGTAGGTTCAGTACATTCTAATAAATAGACTTTGAGAAGCGGGCTAGAACAAACGCTTATCGGTTTTTTAAATACGCGGAGACTGTCAGGATTTTTTAACTCCTTAGCGATGTTTGTAGCCACTCGACATTCCATTAATGCTAAATGCTCAACAATTTGTTTCGGTGACCAGCCGCCGTATGATGGTGTTCCGTTAAACTCCTCATCTGTCAATCCTTCGATTAACTGCAGGATACGTTTACGGACTTTGATGTTTTCTCCAAAAACCACCAACATCCTCCTCCATTTCTTCAACAAATTCATTACTATTGGAATAGCATACTCCTTTTTTTCGGAGATTTAAAGGGAGTTGATTAGATTTAATTTTTCAGATGGTGTAATGATATTTGCCAAGTACAGAAAATTTACCAAGCTACAACTTTATAGTGGTGTTTTACCGATTATATGTATTATTCTCCAAAAAAGAAAAGTTTTTAGAAATAAAGTGTTCTTAATGAGTAATTGTGGAGTAAGTGTTCTCCTAGAAATGATGGTAAGGTAAGTGATTTCTCCTGTACTGTGCAGAAAAATAGTGGACGTGTTAGGATTCTCCCTACAGAACCGGACGCTTTCTGGAGGGCGCGCGGCGGACTCGCCATAAGTGCGTTGGCGATTACGCCTGTCAAGTGCAAAGATGTGCTCCTTCTCGCTGCGCTTCACTCGCAAAAGCCGTCCTTCGCTACGGCTCTCGCTGATCCTCCCAGAGTCGCCGGTTCTTCCGGGAGAATCCTTGAGTTTGTGTCCGTAAGTCAGTTAGTGTTCATCCAGAAGTTGGAGTGGGGTAAGTGACTTCTTACGTACAGCGCCTTTTTCAACTTTCCAAAACGATCACATAGTATCATGCAAGTCTACTTGGGTGTAACTATCTATAGCGAGTGATCAAACTGTCTTGCCTACACTAAGTACGGCTGGCGCTGGAAGACGATCGACTATGGTAGGGTCAGGGCAACAGGTGTAACTCGCAGCGCTTGACGGTCCACCGCGCGCCCTCCGGAAAGCGTATCGTCTGGAAGCGCAAGCCGCAAGACTCTTCAAGTCAGTTTCGCTTGTACTTCTTTATTTGTCGGCATTCCTCCTTGAGCACCAAACTTCTCCACTGACAACGCCGCTGCTACTGTAGCGAATTGCAATGCTTGAAATAAGCTCTTTTGACGATGTAACTGAGCTGCGAGTGCCCCGTTGAATGTATCACCAGCACCTGTCGTATCTACAACATGCGCTTCCACTGCGGGAATGTGAATTTGTTGTTTGCCATCGTGATAGCGCACACCTTCTTTACCAAGTGTTACGAGCAATTTATTTGGATATTGTTTGATCGCTTCTTCCATTGATGTTCCAAAAATTTGCTGACACTCTGTTTCATTTGGCGTTACATAACGTATATAAGGTAAAAAGTCGTGACAAAAACTAGTTGCTGGAGCAGGATCCATTATGACAGGCACTTGAAATTCTTTGCATATATGCAAGACGCACCACACGACTTCAGTTGGAATTTCTAACTGAAGCATAACAATCGTGCTGTTTCGAAATACGTCTCTTGCCGCATTTATACGTTCAACTGTCAGTGAATGATTTGCGCCTGGTATAGAAATAATCCGATTATCACCAGCGGTCAATAAAATTACAGCTACTCCGGAAGGTCCGCTCACTTGTTCTACATATGTAGTATCAACTAGCTGCTCTTTTAAATTTTTTATTATCGTTTCACTAAACAGATCCGAACCGACTGTACCGATCAGTTGCACTTCTTCTCCTAAACGGGCACATGCGACTGCTTGATTAGCCCCTTTCCCTCCTGGTGTTGTTTGAAAACTGCTGCCTCTGACGGTTTCTCCTTGGTTCGGAAACACGTCCGCCTCTGCGACTATATCGACATTAGCACTTCCAACGACCGTAATCATGTACATTCCTCATTTCTTTAATTTCTTACACGATATATCTCACACTAACTGAAAAGTTGTATTTTGTGTTAAAGTATTTACAACTGCCACACACACCGTATAATGTATAAATATACAAAACTACATACTGAACACAAGGAGAGATGCACCTTGAAGAAATATACAGCTAGCACATGGTTCATATTTTTAATTCCTTCAATACTCGGTATTATATTATTTATGATTCCATTACCTTTTGAAGCAGGTTGGAAAGTACCTATCGCAAAACTCGCTGATATACTAGCGAGCTCATTAGAATCAATCATTCCTCAAGTAATGATGTATTTAATTATCATTTCTGCTGTTGGCTCTATACTTTTTCTTTTCATAAAAAAGGATCCGAACCATCCTTCATTTTTTATGAACTTATTTAAGGTTACACCATTTTGGGTAATTACACGTATTATCGGAGCGATCTTTGCCATTATGGTCGTTTACAAAATTGGTCCAGAAGCAATCTGGAATGAAAATACAGGTGGCTTGCTATTGGCTAGTGACGGACTTGTATCGTTTTTGTTCAGTATTTTCTTCTTTGCCGGTTTTTTACTCCCGTTACTATTGAACTTCGGTTTACTTGAGTTTTTTGGTACGCTCATGGTAAAGATTATGCGTCCATTATTCAAATTACCAGGACGTTCTTCTATTGATGCATTCGCTTCATGGATTGGCGACGGTACAATCGGTGTGTTATTAACGAGTAAGCAATATGAAGATGGGTACTATACGCAACGTGAAGCTGCTATTATTTCTACAACATTTTCAGTTGTATCGATTACATTTTCACTAGTCATTATTGACAAAGTAGGAATGGCTAACTATTTTCTTCCTTTCTACGGTACTGTTATTCTTACCGGATTAATTTTAGCTTTAATTATGCCTCGTATTTATCCATTACGTTCAATTAAGAATACGTATATTGATGATCGAGCTTATTCCGAAGAAGATGAAAAGCTCCCCCCCAATACGAATGTCGTTTCATTAGGTATTGAAAAAGCTTTAGAGACTGCTTCAAAGCAGCGTTCCATTGTGAAAACTATTCGTGCGGGAATGCAAAACGTTTTAGATATGTGGGTGGGTGTCACGCCAGTTGTTATGGCGTTCGGTACTGTCGCATTAGTATTAGCTGAGTACACGAATATTTTCAGGGTACTCGGAAAACCATTTGAATATATTTTAAATGGCCTACAAATTCCTGAGGCTGCTGATGCGGCGCAAACAATGGTTGTCGGTTTTGCAGATATGTTCTTACCGGTCATTTTAGCAGAAGGTATGATCACATCACCTGTTACATTGTTTACAATTGCGGCAGTTTCAGTTGTACAACTGATCTACATGTCCGAAGTAGGTGGTTTGATTTTAGGCACTAAAATCCCATTAAATATTTTTGATTTGTTACTTATTTTCTTGTTGCGGACAATTATTGCATTGCCGATCATTGCAGGAATTGCACATCTATTATTCTAAATCATAAAGAGGCTGTCCACAAAGTCCGTAACGTCCGACTTGATGTGATAGCCTTTTTCTTTAGAAGAAATGAAAAAACTGCTTTTCTTATTAGAAAAGCAGCCAAATGAAGCAACTTGAAAGAGTCCTGTATGTAATTAGTAGAATGTCCGCAAGTAAGGGAGGGTTGCGATTGAAATATTGTGTAAAAAAAGTAATGGTGGGCTTCTTTATACAACATTTCGTATAAATTTGTACAGTACACTCTCAAGTTGCTTACGCGATATACAGTTGCGCTAACGGTATTCCGAAAGCCATCGATGCAGGGGAGTGACTGCATCGATCACGTTCGGAAAATATGCGACAGATCCGTGTGCTGTAGATCTGCCGACATATGCTATTACTTTAAATCTACTGTTTCCGCAGGTAGATGTTGTACTTTTACAGCGAATGTTGTGACTTCATTGCCTAGTATCGGACTAGGTTCTGAAGATGCTTTACTATTGTGGGCGCTCACGTTTTCCCGGCTATGTAGCCAGTCATCAAAAAATTTACGATCTTCCCAAGTCGTACAAACTTTCACTTCATCCCGTTCTTCGTGTTCTTCACTCAAAAGGACTTCCATTCGAATAAACCCTTCAAACGTGTGCACCGCTTTCGCTTTTGCAAAACGTGAAGTAATTTGTTCTCCCTTGCCTTTTTCTACAAAAATCGTATTAATTGCTGTCATTTTCTGCATTATACTACCTCCACTTTCATCGATTGTAAATATTCCACTACTCGTTGTGACGGTTCTCCGCCAGCTAGAGCGTGGCGCATTAATGGAATACCGTGAGGACCTTTGAGCTCATACCAAGACGGATACCACTTCAACATAGATTGAACAATTTCCAACTCTCCTAACATAGCTGCCGAAAAAATATCCATACGCGCCCCTTTTTCTAATAAATACTCAGCGATAGCTCGATTTCCAGTATGCGCTGCTGCACCAAGACCACTTTCCCAATCATCTCCGCCCCAATTCATCACAGCGTGAACTAAATCCGGTTTTTGTTCGACTAATTTTTGCACTTCTTCAAAGTTACCATGGGCAGCGATTACGTATTGACGAACCAAGTCTAATTCAATAGGTTGCTTCTTCTCTCCTTCAGTTCTCATAACATTCTCCCTTTCGTAATTTACTCGGTGTAAAAAAGCATTTACCGTTATTCATAAATATTTCAGCATCGATTTCAAAGATTGAATGGAACATATCTTTACAAAGTACGCATTGCGGGATGCCATCAAAACGTACACTGCCATCTTTCAATACAATCAAACGGTCGCTGTAGCTCGCTGCTTGGTTAATATCATGCAAAACCATCACGACAGTCATTCCATGTTTCTCATTCAACTCTGTCACAAGCTCCATTACTTCCAGCTGGTGCGAAATATCCAAATAGGTAGTAGGTTCATCTAATAATAAAATTTTCGGTCGTTGTGCAATAGCCATTGCAATCCATGCACGTTGGCGTTCTCCTCCTGACAACGATTGCAAAATGCGATTTTTATAGGCTCCTAACTTTGTGACTCCGATTGCCCAATCAATAATTTCTTGATCTTCGTCACTCAGTTTTCCATAACCTGTCCGATGTGGATGTCTTCCAAATTCAACGAGTTCTCCTACTGTGACGTCTAATTGATGATCTTGCATTTGTGGTAACATTGCCAGGTTTTTCGCAACTTCTTGTGATTTCATACGCTTTAGACGATCACCGTTTAATAGCACTTCCCCACTTCCAGGTGAAATCAGCCGCGAAATCAAGCGTAAAAAGGTAGATTTTCCTGAACCGTTAGGACCTAGCAAGCTGACAATTTGCCCTTGCTTAATATGAAGGTCAATTTTAGATAATTCAAACGTATCCGAGTGGCGGTACGATAATTCTTCAGTTATCAGCAAATGAATCCCTCCGTTTTTGAATTAAATACAAGAAGAACGGTCCTCCTAAAAAGGCTAGTAAAATTCCTACCGGTAGCTCGATCGGATTAAATGCTGTTCGTGCCACAGTATCCGCTACGATAACTAGCAAACCTCCCCCTAATGCGGAAGCAGGTAGCAAGTAGCGATAATCACCGCCTACAATTGAACGCATGATATGTGGTACAACTAATCCAACGAAACCGATTAAACCCGATACACTTACTGCCATTCCAGCGAGAAGTGTACTTAGTACGATTAAGAAAAAGCGACTACGTTCTACGTTATGTCCAAGCAACTTTGCCACTTCATCGCCCAGTCTCAAAATTCGAATATGCTTAACAGCAAAGATCGCCAATACGAATGCTGCAAGTGCATAATAAATGATCATCTCAAATTGCACCCATCCCACACCTGCAATGCCACCTGCTAACCATGGCAAAACTGCTTGTACGCGGTCACTATACAACAACATTAACGCACTCATAACCGCTCCAATTACTGCGTTAATGGCCACTCCTACAAGAATAATGCGTAGCGGGGATGCGCCTCCCCTCCATGACAATGCATACACTACGAGCGCAGTTATCAAAGCACCTAAAAATGCTGCAAGTGGCAAAAACATAATATACGCCGGAAAAATTATCATAATGATTGTTGCAGAAAGCCCTGCACCCGAAGACACGCCAATAATTCCTGGATCAGCCAAAGGATTGCGCATAATTCCTTGTAATATAGCGCCCGACACCGCCAAACTAATTCCGACTATCATTCCTACTAAAACACGTGGAAAGCGAAGCTCCCAAATAATTCGACGTTCCATCGTGTCATTCGCAACGAAGATTCCATTCCAAATTTCTTGCATGGAGAAGGACACCGGACCGATCATCAAACTAGCGAGCGCTGCTAAGATTACTAAACTACCGCTTGTCACAAGTACAATTACACGCTTTTTAGCGAGAGGATGTCGTTCTTTCTTTGTCTGTTCTCCTACAGCGATCATCTTATTTAACCTGTCCTAAGCTTTCTTTCATCACTTCTAGCGCATCGACTACTTTTGTACCTGGGTTTGTGCCAAATAAATGTGAAGGCAGGACGATTACATTTCCAGATTTCACAGCGTCCAAGTTTTTCCATGCTGGATTTTTCAGCATTTCACCTTCGAATGCTGCTTTGACTGCTTCTGGTTCGCCGTGCGTAATTAGCATGACCATTTCTGGGTTACGTTCGATAATTTTCTCGACACTTAAACTTGCGTATTGAGGATATTTCTCTTCATTCGGAAAATCACTTGCGATGTTTTCTCCACCAGCTAATTCTAGTAAATTCCCTGACAATGAATTTGGTAACGCAACCATATATGTACCTGGCGCACCGTAAACTAATAAAGTTTTCACAGCATCCGCTTTTTCTGATATGCTTTTCTCAATTTCATTTGTGATCGTGTCTTGAATGGTTTTTGCTTGTTGTTCTTTAGCAAATAGCTTTCCGAATAGTCCAATGGTATTTTTGATATCCTCAACGGAGTTCGCTGCTGTATAAATAACTTTTGTTCCTTGACGCTCCATATTTGCTTCATGTTGTTTAAAACTTGGAGCTGCTATGATTACATCAGGATTGACTTCTGCAATTTTTTCGAAGTTCGGTTGATGTGGATTGCCGACCTCTGTAATTCCTTCCAGTTCTTTTACTGGCGATCCTTGTACAGTTGGACGACCGGCTATTTCTATATCAAGCGCCAGTAACATGTCTAAGTCACCCGAGCTTAATGTAGCAACGGTTTCTGGAGCTTTTTCGAATGTCAAGGTTTGGCCTGTCATGTCTGTTACTTCAATTGTTTTGTGGCTTGTTTCTTCAGGTTGTTCAGCTGTTGCTGCTACTACATTTTCTGTAGCTTTTTCGTCTTTCGTGCCACAAGCACTGAGTACGAATAGTAACATGAGTATACTTAACACGCTTGCTAGCTTCTTCATTTCTTCATTCCTCCTCAGATATAATGAGAATGTTTCTCATTGAGGTTAATCATAGTTGATAATGAGAATCGTTGTCAACTATATTTCTGATTATGATTATTATGTACTATTCATAAAGTTAAGAGTTTATTAGTTTGTTCAGCTTGGAAGACTAGTTTTTGTTGGATCGTAAATCGTCTTAATTTTAGATTTTGGAATTAGTGGGGTTTCTGCTTACTGTAGCCACTTTCTAAAGTCAGTAACAATACCAGCTAGTCGCGCTCTTCTCAAAGCTACAAAAACTTCAACCTGCTAAACAACCCGTTTTCACAAGCACCACGAAGGGAATAGAAACTATATTAAGAAATAAATGCAGGGAAAGGTGGGTTGATATGGATATCGTACAAGTACTAATCTTATTAACCATCGGCTACATCGCGATGACTATCGACAAAAAACAAAAGAACTTTCCCTTACCCGTTTTTTTAGTCACTATCGGATTCGGACTTTCATTTATCCCCTATTTCAGCACTATCACTGTCTCAAAAGAACTAATCTATACCGTCTTTTTACCCGGACTATTATTTACTTCCGCCTATCACTACTCCGCCAAATCCTTAAAGAAGCACGCCGCAGTAATAGGCGTTCTTAGTACGGTAGGATTGCTCCTTACAGCAATTTTATTAGGCATCGTGACGTATGCGTTAGGTACAGTAATTAGCATTTCGTTGGCCGGCGCATTGTTGGTGGCTTCTATTTTAACGCCTACTGATCCCGTGTCTGTCGTGTCGATTTTGAAAAAATCATTGAAAGACCCTGCTGTTTCAGAAATAGTAGACGGAGAATCTATGATTAATGATGGTACGAGCGTCGTTTTGTTCACTGTGCTATTGACTATGTTTACACAGCAAGAAAATTTTGAGTTTTGGTCATTTGTCGGGAAGTTTTTGTTTGTTTCTATCGGGGGTATTGTTACCGGCTTGGCTGCGGGATGGCTGGTTAGTAAAGCAATACATGTTTCAACACACCGAGAGCATCAAGTGTTGCTGAGTATCATCATTGCTTATAGTGTATTTCATTTGGCAGAGGGTTTCGGATTTTCTGGTGTATTAGCTACGGTAGCTGCTGGTATTATGCTGTCGGCTGAATTAGAACGTACACCTCATGAAAAAGACTACCGTAATTCATTAAACGGTTTTTGGGAAGTGGCTGAGCCTGCCTTACTCTCTATTTTATTTTTAGTAATTGGAATTATCTCAGCAGATTATTTACTATCATTTAACTATTGGTTATTAGCAAGCGGAATTTTCATCTTCTCTTTGCTAACAAGATTTATTGTAATCATGGGTACGTTGAAAATGTTCTCTGGTTATCGTAAACATGTGAACGTTAAAGAGGCCTCGCTTTTGTCGTGGGCAGGTATTCGTGGAACGATGTCGATTTTTTTATTATTAAGTTTAGCAGATGCTACTGATTCGTCAGCAGACGTTTTAGTATCATTGGGATTTGCGGTTGTGTTTTTATCGTTACTATTGCAAAGTGTCGGGATTTTTCCATTGTCAAAAGCACTCGAAAAAAGATAAATTCGAGTGTTTTGTAATGATATGTAAGCCTATATAGTCAATCCAATTTTAATAAATCTAGCGGGGTAATAATCCCTATCAATTTTTCATCTTTCCCACCTTGCTCTGTAATAAGTAAAGCTTCTAATCGATTACCAGACATAATGGATTTCTTGAAATAACCTTCTGCTTCATAAACTGACATCGTACTTTTGACGAAACGATATGTTTTTTTACGTTTTTCATGATTGTAGATGTCTAATAATGTCGGGATTTCCCGGGAAATGTTATCCGTCTCTTGTCCAGCTAGCCAATTCATTATCCCATTCGCTGTAATTAGACCGATAAATCTACCTTTTTGATAGATAGGTAATTGATTAAATTTCTTTTCTTTAACAATTTTTAAACCAGTCGCTAATGATTCATTCGCTTGTACTGTATGTACTTTTCTTTCAAAGAGCTCTTTAACTGTTACTGGATGAGACAGCTTTTCTTCTATTAGTTCAATAGTTTCTACAATATGATCGTGTGGTTCTGCAATTGTGTAGTCTATTCCGATTCGATTATGTACAATAGCATTACGTAAACTTCCAAACTCTCTAAGTTCGTCTTCATAATGAGCGACAAGTGCGTTTTGATTTTTAGCTCTGTCGATTTTTTTAGAAAATGACAAGTGACTTGGCAGATCTGTTATTTTCATTAATGATTTATCAATTCGATTATACGCCACTAAAAACCGTTCTGAATTTTTGGGCAATGTTTTTTCCTCCTCTCTTACCAAATTAATTATATCATATGCTTTTTCTTTTCAGTACTTTTGGCACTAGGTATTTCGTATTTCTAGTAGGCAAAAAATTGGGGCTGTCCAATAAGTCCCTAAAATAAATCAGGCAGAGAAAAACGATTCGTTTTTCTCTGCCTGATTTTGGTTTGTAGTTGTTCACAGTTGAAAGTAGCCGGCGGATGCCCGCTACTTTCAACTGTGAACCAGTGCGACGATTCCGAACTTCGTATGAAACTTTTCAAGGCCACGGAACGATGCCGTATGTTCTTCTATAGAAAAAGTGAGTTGTTCTGTGGTGTACTGTTCGTAAGTAATCTTTGGATCGCGCATAAAAAATCGTCCTTTCGTAGAGTGGGTTTGGTAACTTTATTCTACTAGAAAGGGCGATTTTTTTGTACCTATTTGAAGCAAGATATCGAGTGGAACGGAAAGGAACGGCGAAGAGAGGATTCTTCTATTCGTTTCATGAGAAAAAGGGCTGTCACAGAAACTCAGTTCTCACTGACTTTCTGGACAGCCCCAATTATTATCCAACGATCTGTTGACCTTTTTTCCAAACTTTATCTACATGATTGACACCGAATAAGTATTGAAGTTCTTGGTAACTTCCGATATCCCACATGACCAAATCGCCTTGTTTTCCTACCTCTAGTGATCCTACACGGTTTTCTACTTTAATTGCGCTCGCTGCGTTGATCGTTGCTGCAACTAAGGCTTCTGCCGGTGTTAGACGCATAGAGATACATGCTAAATTCATCACAAGAGGCATAGATGTCGTAGGTGAAGAACCTGGATTGCAATCTGTCGAAATGGCAACCGCCATCCCAGAATCGATCATTTGACGTCCTTTCGCTGCTTCTTCGCGAAGGAACAGCGCAGTTGCCGGAAGTAGACAACCGATTACTCCTGCTTCCGCCATATCTTTAATTCCTTGATCAGATGCTTTTAATAAATGCTCTGCAGAAATTGCACCCACTTTCGCTGCGAGTTCTGCACCGCCATAAGATACAATTTCATCTGCATGAATTTTAGGTGTTAAGCCAAGCTTTTTACCTGCTTCTAAAATACGTTCAGACTGTTCTGGAGTAAACACATCTTTTTCACAAAACACATCATTGAAGATAGCTAATTTCTCTTTCGCTACTACCGGAAGCATTTCGTCAATGATTAAGTCTACAAATGCATCTTCGTTTCCTTTATACTCATTCGGCACCGCATGCGCACCCATGAATGTAGGAATAATCTCGACTGCATGCTGCTCGTTTAAGCGTTTTGCTACACGTAATTGCTTCATTTCAGTTTCTAAATCGAGTCCGTATCCACTCTTACCTTCAACAGTCGTGACACCGTGTTTCGCAAATGAATCTAAACGACGTGAGCTTTGTTCGATTAGTTCGTCTTCTGTCGCTTCACGTGTCATACGGCATGTTGCATGAATTCCGCCACCCGCATTCATAATATCCATATACGTAGCACCTTCTAAACGCATTTCAAATTCACGCTCACGGCTACCTCCATAGACAATATGCGTATGTGGATCGACGAGTCCCGGAGTCACTAGACGCCCTGTAGCATCGACAATATCCGCTTCATGCGTACGGTTTGCAAACTGTTCTTCCAGTTCTGCTGTTGTACCTACTGCAGCAATTTTGCCGTCTTCAATCCAGACGCTTCCATCTTCAATAATTGCTAGTTCAGACATGTCTTTCCCTTTACGTGCCCCATTTTCACCCGCGATTGTTGCCAGTTCTTTTGCATGTTTAATCCATACTGGTTTCAATTATTTTCCACCTTTCAACATTGGCATATTAATTCCTTTTTCTTTCGCAGTTTGAATTGCGATATCATATCCTGCATCCGCGTGACGTACAACACCCATTCCAGGATCCGTAGTCAATACACGCTCAAGACGTGCTTCCGCTTCTTTTGTACCGTCCGCAACAATTACCATGCCCGCATGTTGAGAATACCCCATTCCTACGCCACCACCGTGGTGCAGAGAAACCCAAGTCGCTCCACCAACAGCATTGACCATTGCATTTAGGATCGGCCAGTCAGATACTACATCTGAACCGTCTTTCATTGCTTCAGTTTCACGGTTAGGTGAAGAAACAGAACCTGAATCCAAGTGGTCACGGCCGATAACGATCGGTGCACTTAATTCGCCACTCGCTACCATATCATTAATTATTTTACCAAAACGAGCGCGTTCTCCATATCCTAACCAGCAAATACGAGCTGGTAACCCTTGGAATTGAATTTTTTCTTGCGCCATTTTGATCCAGTTGCACAAATGTGTATTGTAGCTAAATTCGCGTAAAATCACTTCGTCTGTTTTACGGATATCTTCAGGATCTCCTGAAAGTGCTACCCAGCGGAATGGACCTTTTCCTTCACAGAATTGCGGACGGATATAAGCTGGGACGAATCCTGGGAAGTCAAATGCACGCTCTACGCCTTCATCTTTTGCTACTTGACGAATATTATTCCCATAGTCAAACGTGATTGCTCCTTTATCCATCATGTCGATCATCGCTGAAACGTGCTGTGCCATCGCTTTTTTTGATAGACGTACGTATTCTTCTGGATTAGAAGCACGAAGTTTTGCTGCTTCTTCCATAGTCATCTTAGATGGGACATATCCATTCAACGGGTCATGTGCGGATGTTTGATCTGTTAGAACGTCTGGAATAAATCCGCGTGAAATCATTTCCGGCAAAACATCCGCCGCATTTCCTAATAGACCGATTGATAAGGCTTTTCTTTCTGCCTTCGCTTCTTCCGCAAGACGAATCGCTTCATCTAATGAATCTGTTTTCACATCTGTGTAACGCGTTTCAATGCGGCGATCGATGCGAGTTTCATCTACTTCAATTCCGATACAAACTCCGCCAGCCATTGTAACTGCTAGTGGTTGAGCACCACCCATTCCACCTAATCCAGCTGTTACTGTAATTGTTCCTTTTAGCGAGCCACCGAAATGTTGATTAGCTAGCTCAGCAAATGTTTCGTATGTCCCTTGTACGATTCCTTGTGAACCGATATAGATCCAGCTTCCAGCAGTCATTTGTCCATACATCATCAAACCTTTTTTATCTAGCTCATGGAATGTATCCCAATTTGCATAAGCAGGAACGATATTAGAATTTGCGATTAATACGCGCGGAGCATTTTCATGCGTTTTGAAAATAACAACCGGCTTTCCTGATTGTACTAGCAATGTCTCATCGTTCTCCAATTCTTTCAATGAACGAACGATCGCATCAAAGCTTTCCCAGTTACGTGCTGCTTTCCCGATTCCGCCGTACACTACCAGTTTATCTGGATGCTCTGCTACGTCTGGATGTAAATTATTCATCAGCATGCGAAGAGCCGCTTCTTGCTGCCATCCTTTCGTGTGAAGTTCCGTTCCTGTATATTGAATTACTTTTTCACTTGCGTTATGTGTTTGTTTTATCGTCATAATAATGACCTCCTTTTAAGTTACTATTAGTATACTAAGAATCATCAGTTAATTACGTTGTACTTTAGTGATGATTTTACATTTCATACACATTCTTTAAAGGTAAACGTTTTCATTTATACTTTGTTGACTTATATATAAATCATAGTTAGATAAATTTCCAAGAGCTAATTCCTTTCTTTGCATAATCTACAGGCTTGATAAATTAACTCACGATTGGCGATATGCATAAGGTGTCCATCCTGTCGCTTCTTTAAATCGTTTACTAAAATAAGCAGGGTGTGAAAATCCTGAAGTGATTGCCACATCAGCGATAGCCAAATCTGTCTCTTTTAATAAACGCTTAGCTTGTTCAATCCGAATACGTAATAACGCATCACGAAAAGAATCTTCTGCTTCTTTTGCATACTTACGGCTCAATGTACTTTTATGCATTTTCATTTCATCCGCGCAGTCAGCTAAATTCCAAGAAGAGTCCCAATAGTTCATTACCATTCTCTCACGTACTTTTTCTACAAAGTCCTGCGATACATTAAGCTCACTTGATGTTCTAATCAATTCACTGCTGAATGTAATGAACGATTGGATGATCTCATACATAATCGGCTCTTGGATCGTTTTATTAAATAGTTCATGATACGAAGTCTCCACATGCGAAGACTGGAGTGAATTAGCCATCATATAACGACGCATTTGCGCCAATATACTTGTGAGTCGTACACGTACCATCTCGGGATTCGGATATGGCGGTTCTAACGTAAGAAAATCATATTCCAGCCAATCACGTATTTTTTGTAATTGTTGTTTATTTAACATTTCAATCCATTTTTGCTGGTCGATTGGTGATAAAAACGGATCGAGTTCCTTCCACTGAACTTCCTCTTCAATTTGCATAATAATATCGTAGCCGTCATAAAAAATACGTTCGTGAAATAATCGCATCTTTTTATATAATTCACGATAACTTATATTTTTCTCTTCTGTATAAAGATAAATCGTGAGCAACGCATCTGATAGTCGTTTCCACTGCGAGAAAAATATGCGATACGCCTCATGTAATGCTTGCATCTCTTTCAATTGATGAATAACTAATACATGATTAGAAAACGGAAACACTTGAAATGTAGAAGGAAAATCATGAACTTTCAATTTATCAACGAGTAAATCCAATGCATCCACATCGGATATGGCCAGCAAACTCATACAGACCGGATATTCGATAACAGTCTCGCGAATGATTAAGTCTTCATATGAAATAGAATGTTTCTCGGCAGTTACTGGCTGTGTTCGTTCCACTTGTTCGTTGCGCCATCTAAAACGAATTTGCTGAATTTGTTTTACTAATCTTTCAGGTGGAAACGGTCGAAATAGTACATCTTCCGCCTTTTTTGAAAGCGCCTCATAAACCGTTTGAAACGTTCGCTCCGATGAGATGCCAAGCCACAGAGTTTGCGTGGGAAGCTCTACCTCTTCATGTTTAATAAAATCCATATCAATAATATAAAGATAAGCATCTTGAAATGTATGTAATACGCTTACTTGGTCTGTTACTTCTACTGTCACATCAGTCCATTGCGAAGTCAGAAGCCATTGTAAGCCTTGTGCTTCTAGCGGATCTTTTATGAGAAGCAATATTTTCATAGTTACGTCACCTCACTCTGGGCAGTTTTTATGTATTGTATCATTTAGTCAATGAAATCTAAAATTTCTTTTTCTCATTCACATCTGTATCATCTTTTCTCTAGAATTCCATATTCGTAATTTTTCCTATCCGGTGAACCGGCACAATTCTCTACTTTTTTGGAACATACGCTAGAAGAGAAGGAGGTGCTGAACAGATGGCATCTAGAAAGTATAGACCTTGTAAAGGTTGTGACTCTTCCCTCCCCTCAAAGAGAGAACCACGCTGTTATGACGATAAAAAAATCATTCATATTTTAGTTGATTTATCAATGGGAGCTCCTGTTGAAATCACTTTAAAAGAGTCAAAAGACCATCAACAAAACGGCTATTTTTTACGTTTTGATCGACATAAAAGACTGCTGTATTTTCAACCTTTTGGTGATGTGGCTGTGCAAGAAATTTTTTTATCAGATATTTGCACCATTAAATATAGTTCGTATTGATGTAAAAAGGAACAGCAAGGAAGTATATCTATGTTATAAACATTACAACGTTTAAATAGGGATTAGTAAAAATGCACAAAGTTCATCGCTTTGTGTATTTTTAAATTGCTAGATAGTAGCGACACTTTTTGGATTTGTCTATCAAATTTATATTCTTGCAGACGATAATAGTAGTGTACATGCCGTTCATTCGTATTATTTGTGAATTTATTTTAATAATAAATTAGTAATATACAAATACTTTTAGCTTAGATAGATAGAATATAGTAAAATATATTCTATGCTTAGGAATTTAGTTATAGGAGGAAATTATAAATGACCATTGGTAAAAAGATATTCGGTGGATTTGGTGTAATGTTAGCAGTCTTGCTTATGTTCTCCTTCTTCAGTATATCCCAGCTCAAGAACGTCACAGAGAGCTATGAAAATATGTTAGATTCACAAGTGAAGATGTCATTAAGCGCAAGCGCGGTACAAACTGAAATGGCACTGCAAGGCATGTATATGCGTGCGTATTTGGCAGATAAACGCGATGTCGCATTAGAAAATTTCAAAGAACATCAACAATTATTAAAAAAGGAAATCGAGACATTAACTACATATGCACAAGCAGAGGAAATGAAACAACTGATTCAAGAAACTAAAGATCAGATTGCCATATATGATACGAGCGCAGCAGAAATTATAAGACTCATTCAAGCAGACGACGTAGCCGGAGCAAAACAAGTGATGGAAACAGATATCCGTCCTGTTAATATTGCTATTCAACAAGCGGGAAAAGATATGGAAAACTTTCAAGAAAACGAATTAGATCGTAAACGTGTAGAAGCTCAAGAAGGCGCTGCTAAATCAAAACGTGCGCTAACTACTTCCACTATTTCAGATACTATATTGTCTTTACTCATTGCCTACTTTATCTATCGTGCAATTTCGCGCCCAATCAAAAGTTTGTCTGCCGCTACAGCTATTATGGCGAGCGGTGATTTGACACAGGAAGACATACAAGTTAAAGCAAATGATGAAATACGAGAGTTGGCGAATTCATTTAATACAATGAAGCATAATCTAAGAAATGTAATTAGTACGATTCATGACAACGCATTGCACGTCACTGCCTCAGCTGAAGAACTATCTGCAAGCACGGAGGAAGTAACGAAAGCTTCCCACGAAGTGAGCAAAAATATGGATCAAATTTCAACAGGTGCACAAATTTCAGCAGCATCCGCAAAAGAGAGTTCATTAGCGATGGAAGAAACTGCAATTGGGGTGCAACGAATTGCAGAATCCGCATTACACTTAAATGCTAGTGCAGAAGAAACGGAGAAATTAGCAGGTGACAGCGAGCATTCTGTCCAACTTGCAAAAGACCAAATGAATATCATTTATGCATCCTCTCAGCAAACTAGCGAATTAATCGAACGCTTGAGCAGACAAACTGTAGAAATTGAAAACATTACAAAAGTCATTACAGACATTACTGAACAAACCAATCTTCTTGCACTTAACGCAGCTATTGAAGCAGCTAGAGCCGGTGAGCAAGGAAAAGGATTCGCAGTCGTAGCCAATGAAGTTCGAAGTCTAGCTGAGCAATCAAAAAATTCAGCCAGTCAAATCGTTAAATTAACGGCAGATATCCAAATAGACACTCAAAACGTGGAAACTTCTATTGAAGAAAGCTTGAAAAACGCAAAGCAAGGTGTTCATGTCATTGATGAGGCTGGAAAAGCTTTCTTGACAATTGTCGAAGCCATTCAAATGATGGGCGGACAAATAGAAGACATCTCAGCAGCTTCAGAAGAAATTTCCGCCAGCGCCGAACAAGTTTCCGCTTCTGTTCAAGAAATCGCCGCGCAAGCTGACGAAGCCTCTGCTCAAACAGAACAAAACTCTGGCGCTGTAGAAGAACAAATGGCAACCATCGAAGAAATAAACACTGTCGCCCACGACTTAAGCGAACAAGCCATGACTCTACAGCAAGTGATACAGGAATTTAAAGTGTAACAGTGTAAACAAGCCATCCACTTTTTTGTGGATGGCTTGTTTTTATTTAGGATGACAGTAGCTATGAGCGCTGATGCGGATTCTATGAGCGCGAACGCAATCTACAGACACATCATTAAAACTACTTATTCTAATTCATCAGCATGCGGCATAGCAGATAGGGCCCCGGGTTTCATTGCACATAAAGCGCCCATTTGATTGCCAAATGAAATCAAGGCATGCATCTCCTCAAATTTTTCCGGCTTCCCTTTTACATGAAGACCATGAAGTACTGCCGCCATGAATGCATCCCCTGCACCTGTTGTATCTACAGGATCTATCGCTTCTACTCCGATATGTTTTCGTACGCCTTCAATGATCGCGAGGGTTCCCGATTCTCCCATCGTCATCATCACTACAGGAATTTCATAGGCTGATAGTGCTTCAAGCGCCTCTTCTATTTCTGTTTTTTCCATTAGAAAAAGTAATTCTTCTTCAGTTAATTTCAGCAAATCCGTCTGTTGTAAAAAAGGTAGGATTGTCCGACGGCAGATGTCTTCACTTTTCCAGCGTAACGGCCGAATATTAGGGTCGAATGAAAGAAAAGTACCCGTCATTTTTGCCAGTTCAACTGCTCTTTTAGTCGTCTGCAATGCTGTAGGCTGAAACATAGTTCCTGAACAAATATGCAAAATGGTAGCTCGATGGAAAGCTTCTTCTCGTAAGTCGTCTGGAGTGACTTGTAGATGTGGCGTGTCATCTACGTATTTCGCAAATACTCGATCATGTTCTGGTGTGAGATGAACATACACACGGTTTACTTTCTTCTGTTTCGACCGAATAGCATATGTTAAATCGACACCTTCCTGATGAAGTTCATTTTCGGCAAACACAGAATCTTCATCTTCCCCGATCATCGTAATCAATGAAGATTTTGCACCTAATCTTGAAATTCCGGCTGCTACATTGACAGTTGCTCCTCCAAGGAAATTCGAGAAGTTCGAATTTGTATCATCTGTCGCGATATAGTCTACGAAGATATCTCCATAAATCAGAACATGTTTTTCTAATGCGTTGTTCATTTACCAGACCTCCTCGAACGTTTTCTTATTATCCTATCATGGATATGTTGTGAATTGGTTGATTACTTTAGACTATCACTCAATTCTTTTACTTCCTCTATTACTACTCGTACACTTAGGTGACATGTAACCTGATACGAACAACGTTTAAATATCTTGAAAAAGGCCTCCTTGCTGATTAGACTCAAATCAGTGAGGAGGCCTTCATAATTAGTTAATCTGGTTTCAAAATATGTTGCTTTGTTTCAAGCAAATTACCGTATTTGTCATACATTCGAAAAGTGACTAGAGAATTGGTTTTAAAATTCGTACTTATCAAGCTAAATTTCTTTTCCCCTTCAAAGTGCATAGAGTATATCGAGTTGACAGTTACACTATAAACCTCTTCTGAAACATCGACTTTAATTGTATACATATTAAATAATGGAGAATATCCGATCGTTACATTATTCAAGTAATTTGTGGCCACCACGTTGACTTCTACATTCACAGTAAATCCGCTATCTCCAATTTTACCTTTTGCTAGGACTGTACCGATTTTGGATGTATCTACAGGTTGCCAAGTTACAGACTCTTTACCTGTTGTTTTATCTTTATATGTGACATTCACTTTAGACGGCAGTTCTGGTGTGCCATTTAACATAACGTTGACAGGTAGTGGTTTTTCGACAGTCAAAATATTCGAATCAATCACTTCGATACTGAATAACTGCTTTTCGATATCACCTACCGCATCGGTTACTTGAATCGTAAAGTTAAAGTTTCCTGCACGAGTAGGAACTCCGCTAATTTCACCAGTTGTTTCATCAAGGTTCAGACCTGTAGGTAAGCTGCCTACACGCTTAAATATATAAGGTGCACGTCCATGCACTGCAGTCACTTGCTCGTTATACTCACTCTTTAGTACCGCATGATCTAGCTCTTTTGACTGGATCGCTAGAAATGTCGTTCGCTTGCCTGTTATATAATCAAGTATGATTTGCGCATCTTCCTGAGTTAGCTTTCCATCCCCATTCACATCTGCGGAAAGAAATGCTTCCCGGTCAGTAATGGGTTGATTTAAATGCTGCAAGATGCGAATGGCTGCAGCTGCAGTCGGCTTGTTATTACCTACTACGTCACCTACAGGCATTTTTCGTTCAATTTTACCATGCATCGGTGTAACGATTAACGAAGTATCGGATCGTCCCTTCAAATTAGCTGATTCTAAGGACAGCTTGACAGATTCTCCTTCGTTAAATGAAGATGAGAGTTCAAAGACTAAATAACCAATCGTAATTTTCTTATTTGCTAATCTTTCCTCTTTACCTGAGATCGGTAAAAAGTTCAAATCGAGTTTATTTGAAGTGATACTCCATTTCGTGCGGAATAGTTGATCAGCAAACGCAGGTGAAGGACGAAAATCTTTCAATACAACCCCTTTCGCAGATGCCGGAGTCGTCACTACAAAGTTACCTGAACTTAAATACATGGCATCACGCACAGTCACCGGCACTTCCACTTTTGTCCCAAGTGAACGGCTTTCTCCGACTTCCAACGTTTCAGCTTGTACTTTTTCCCCGATAAAACCTGTAAGCAATACAACGCAAACTATCATTACTAGCGTCATTACTTTATTCATTGTACTTTTCATATCTCTCACCTCAATTTACCTTGAACGTAAAGCGCACAGGTTGACTTAGTTTTTTACCGTTTGCTGAACGGAGTTGATCGGTAATATCCATTGTGTATGTTCCGCGTGTATACGTTTCTACAGGTTTTACTCGGAACTGCTTTGCGCTCACTACTTCCACTTCTACTGGTACTACATACGAACCACGCTTCATGCTCACTGCCTGCGCGTTCAAAGTTGCCGGATTATATGGAGTACTCAAAGTAATGACCCAAGACTTATTGCCCGTTACAGGTTTAGTATATGTTTCTTCTTTTCCTTCAAACGGTTTTATTTGCCCATCAATCAGTTGTGCTGTAATCTTTTTACCTTGCTCTGTATACAGTTCAACATTGGCTAACGTAAGCTCATTCACTTGACCCGAACCGCCGGCAAGCACAGTAGCTTTTATTTCCATAACGGTGCTGTCGACTACACTTCCTGTAGCTTTTGCAAATGACAAGGAAATTGTTCCCGCCCCGTCACTGCCTCCTGATGTTAAATAAGATGATAGTGCATTTGTCATGTTGGCATCAGTTGCATTTATTCGTAATTTTTCCGTGTCATACAATATGTCTAGAGAACCTCCAGCAATCTTTTCATCACTACTGATGAATACAGATAAGTTTACGACGCCTGTCCTTTCGAGAAAAGCGGATGATACACCTACTGCTGTTTGATTAGTAGCTGCTTGCGTTGGAATCGCTGGTATAAGTAGCAGTAGAATACTTAGCCATATGAGTGTTTTGATATTTTTCATAAATGATGTATGGGCGCACCTGTGTACGCCCTACCTCCTAGTTGTTAGTTTGCGATGAAGCGTAGTTGACTTGGTGCATACTTATTTAAAATCTCATTAAATAATTGAGTGTTTTTTATAAGTATTTCGACTGAATAGTATCCTGGAGCCACTCCAGCGTTTTGTTTGAATTCTACTGGATATGTTGTCGCTACACGTTCTAATTCATTTGAAACGCTGTCATAAGCAATCACTTCTACATAATCAGTTACTTTCATCGAAGCACGATTAAAAATAAACTGATTCCCAACCTTATTAGCCCCTAATACGTTTCCATTCACACGAACTTCTACACGACTAATGCCTGAATTAGCATTTACATCAATTGTACCACCAGTTAATATACCTGAAGTCGTGAATGTTAATTTTTCAATGTATAAACCCGGAACGACAAAGCCTATTTTTTTCAAGTCATATAAACCACTCATAATTTTATCAAAGCGATTATTATCACTAACAAAGTCCTC
This sequence comes from Sporosarcina sp. PTS2304, assembly GCF_003351785.1. Classification (GTDB taxonomy): domain Bacteria; phylum Bacillota; class Bacilli; order Bacillales_A; family Planococcaceae; genus Sporosarcina. The sequence continues at coordinate 94,177 of NZ_CP031230.1, read as the reverse complement.
TAATGTCTTAATACCTTGTAGTAAATCATTCGGATTCAACACTCTTACCGTAGCCGAATCGATAAAGCCACCGTCAACGGTAGTCGCTACGATGCTCGTTTCACCAGGTGTAAGTGGCGTAACAATTCCACTAGGGTTCACCTTAGCAACCGTTGGATTAGTAGATACCCAATTCACCTGTTGATTGGCAGCGTTTGTTGGATACACTGTATAACCAATGGCAATATTTTTAGGTTTATACTCATTGTTACCATCTTTATTAAACAAAATCTCTTTACGATCTAATTTAATAGATGTTACTTTACTGTTTGAACTTGATCCAACGATTATGCTGACCGTATATACTGATTTGGTCTCACCGTCAGCAGCTGTTACCTGAACCTTTACTTCTCCCACACCATTGGCTGCGACTGTACGATTCAAAATTGTAATTGTAGCGTTGCGGTCTTGTGGTCGTGCATCTACTTTTACTGTTTGAGCACCACCTGTTGGAAAGCTATCACCGGATACTGCATGGTTAAAGTAATTAAAGTTACTCGGTGTAAAACCAACAACTGACTCATCATTTATTGTTAAACTAGCTAAAAGCGCATTTGATGATTTTTCTACTTCATTTAACTTATTCCAAAGCACTGGTCCTTTCATTGGATACTGTTGTAACTTTCCATGAAGCTCCAACAAGTTAAATGTGAAACCAGTACCAGCAACACGAATTGTTTGCTGATTCATCATCGCCACTTTATGCCGTCCTTCTGCATGAAAATTGTAGCGGCTATAATCTTTTTCATAATTCATCGCTCGATCACTGTAAATCGGATGCCCTTCACCGTTTCCTGTTTGCGTAAACGTACCTTCTACTTTAAGTACTCCATCCGTTAAATGCCCTTGATCATTCATTTGTTTGCCTAGTTGTATATAGTGACGCGTCGCATGATTTCTTTTGCTCGCAGTAGAGAAATTCCCATGAACGTGAACGAAGTCACCGTCTCCCTTACTATATTGTGGAGTTGCTGTATCCATTGAGCCTTTGATCATCGTTAACCAACCGTCTTTAATTAAATAATCGCCATAAATATCTACTGTACCGTGGTTGACGAATAACTGTCCGTTCTCTTGTATAACATTTCCAGAATTTCTTGTTACAGCCATTTCATCTTTCGAACCGACTTGCACTAACCCTCCGCCTACGTCTAACGATTTATTTTCTAAAAAAGCATCATCGAGTAAAGGTCCTCCGTTGATCGTTAAATTCCCATCTACTCGTAATGTGCCCTCTTGTACATTGAATCGGCCTTTTTGCTGTAGATTGCTTTTCGCATGAAACATACCGCCATGCAAGTCTACTTTTCCTTCTTGCAAAACAGTAGATGCAAACGTTGCTGATTGACCATTCACATTCAAGTACCCGTGAATTCGCTGATTGTATTCTTCCGTTATTATTTCTGAAATCGCTGGTCCTTTATAGTCTCCATTGACAATAATTTGACCATCTGACGTTAACTTGTTCGTAGCCTGTAATTGACTATTGTTCAATCGAATAGTTGATGCAGATTTCTGCTCAATATTTTTAGCTTGGAGAGTTTTTCCGTTGACCACTCGTACTTCTGCACATTTTAACAGCACCAAATCCTCATTTACAGTCAAGTTATAACCATTCAAATCGATTTTAACATTCTCATGCACTAGAAGTCCCTTTGCTTCTGTTACGTCACTAGTTAACTTCCAATCACTGCGAAGTTCACGACCTGGAAAATTAGCAAGTTGCTGCTGTAGATTTTCCAATAAATTTTTCAAATAAGCTGCATTTACCCAAGGATTGTAATTTCCGCCTGTTTCCTCTGATATATTTCTTAACGTCGTTTCATCTATTATTGAAGATGCCGTGCTACCGAAGCTTATTGTATGTATCTGAATATTTTTTTCATAAGCTTCCCGCGCTAACTTTATCACTTTTTCGTTATTGATCGATGTACCAACTGTCATCAGTACGATAATTTTATCATTCGCTGTAGAAGTTGCAGACAAGGTCTTTATAGCCTCCGCAAGCCCTTTGCTCACGTCAATTCCATTATTAGTAGATACTTCTTTAAGTTTTTGAAGTTCAGCTTTCACTTTAAAAGGGTTAGAGTTAACTGGCAGGCTCTTTGTGACCTCTTCGTTAAAACCGATTACACCAAAACGATCTAATGTACCGGCAGTTCCAACTACATCCGTTGTAACTGTTAGACGCTCTTGGCTAGGATCCTGCGCTTGCATTCCTGGAGTATCTTGAATAACAAACATAATATCGCGTCCGTGATCCAATCCACAACTTTGATTTGTGTACTCATTCGCAGCCTCTGTAACGAGCGGATGTTTGAATAGCACTGCAACAGCTACTAATGAAATCACCGCAATGACTTTCAAATGTATCTTCATTTTTCAACTTCCTTCCCGATAATATAGATAGGACTTACTTGTCTTTAAACAGTTTGTCTTTGCGACTTACCAACACATTAAAAGGAGATTTTGCTATGCGAATACGTTTACTCTCTTCCCTTGTTTGCATCGGTTTTCTAGTGAGTGGTTTATTTACTACTCATACAACCTTCGCAACAACGAGTCACCCCATTACTGATCCCATGAAGCCGTGGACGATTACATTTAATAAAGATGTTTCCAATCAAACAGTGAACTTAGAAAGAATCAACGTGCAATCAAAAGGTAAAAAGCTATCTCTATTTCTATCGGCAGATTCAGAGAAAGTTATAGTTAAACCAAAAAATCCATACTTGTTTGGTGAACGGTATATATTGACGATTCCTGCTAATTTTGAATCTAGTTCTGGAAACGTATTAAACAAAAATGTGACAAAAGAATTTGAAATAATCGGTACGTATATAAAAAACATTTCGGCTACGATGAATTCTTTAGCGACTACCATCTCTATTACTGTCACTCCCGAAGTAGCATACGCTTCCTATGCTGTGAATAGCGCAACTCCGGTTATGTTCATTCGCAACGGCGTAGATTCATTTTCGAAAGGGCAAATCGGTTTATTGCAAGGGGATTTAATAACGATCCGAGTGATGGATGAAACTAAACATGTAATAGAAACACAATATTATGAGGTGAAATAGGAAGGATTGAATAGTATGAACAAGTTTTTTTGTGCGTTCTTATCTTTTTTGTTAGTATTCACGACGCTTGGTCCGCTACCGAGTGTCGCATCTAGTTTTTCTGGAAGTGTCCCGTCGACTGTAGAGGTAGAGACAAACGATAAGGCTAATATATCTGTTACTATGAACGGTGGGAATAATCTATGGCAAATCATTTTACGTGACAAGGATACTAATGCTCAGATAGGGAATGTCTTAGGAAGCGAGTCCGAGTTCACTGACGTTTCTCCAGGACTTTACGTAGTTGAAGCTGCAAAAACTATAGTAGATAGTGAAGGTATGAGTAACACCATTACTGAAATATCGCCCGTTATAACAGTCAAACCGAAAGCCTTAACTACTTTTGAAAGTAGTCCTTATCAGTTAATTGTGAAAGAAGCAATGATAGGGAGTACAGTAAATCTTTACAAGCCGGGTAGTACTACTCCTTACCAATCTAAAGCTGTAGATGCTAATAGAGAGGTAATTTTTGATGGCATTGATGCGAACAAAGCTTATCGGGTAACACAAACATTTAACAGAGCAGAAAGTACTCCATCCGGCCTCGTCAGTGTAAAACCTGACAAAGTTACTATTCAATCACCAAAAGATTCAGGCGCAACTAATAACTTGGGCGAATTAACTGTTGTTAATACAAAAAAAGAAAATATGCTTATTCTGTACCGCGCTGAAAATGAAGGTGAACTAGGGATAGAAGAAAAACGTATGCCTTCTACCGGTGTAATACATAAATTCGATGGCTTACGTGCGGGAGTTTACACTGTAAGACAGGTGGAAGATACTTTAGAAAGTGAACTATCAAATGAACTCGTCATAAAAAATCAACAAAAGCCTATTCTTGAATTAGAAGGTCCTGCCACTATTGAGCTGCACCATAATAAATCTTCTCAAGACACGTATACAGAATTTGGTGTCAACATAACGGACAAAAATGGTACTACTACTCAACGGACAGAGCCGATATCTTGTACACCTGGGGTAAAGATTAGTTTGAATATAATGTATTTGACGTTTAATGGACATAATACGAAACCGAATCCTGGCGAATATATTGTTCGATACACAGCGACTGACTGCACGGATCCTTCACTCTATTCCAGTATAGATCGAAAAGTGATTGTCTATCCTGAAACTATCGAGTTAGAACGTACGAAAGATACATTAGAAACACATGGAACTTCTCCTATTGAATATCACATTACTGGTGAAATTACAGTTAAAAACGTCTTTAACAATGCGACGTTAACTTTGTACCAAGATCCGAGTGGTAGTAATACTATAGAAAATGCGAGAGTCATTCAAAAAAAAGTGAGAGCTAACGGCGGTTCATTTACATTTCAAAGAGTACCTGTCGGAATAGGATATTTTGTAGTTCAAGAATTCGGGGGTGTACAAAGTGAAAGTTCTGAACGAATGGATATTTTAGATACGACACCACCCGAATTAAAATTAAAAGGCACTGCTACAATGGAAATTGAAGTGGGCACACCGTTCGTAGATCCTGGATACGATGCAAAAGATAATATAGATGTTCCCGGTACGCTACAAGTAATCATCGGTGGAGATACAGTGAATGAAAAGGTTCCGGGAAGCTATACGATTACGTACGATGTGAAAGATGAGGCTGGCAATGAAGCAGTGGACAAAATTACAAATGCTAGACCCGCTTTGACTAGAACTGTCATTGTCAAACCTAAGCCGGTTATCGCAATCGGTAGCATTGCAACTAAAGGAGAAATCGGTGTCACTAATATTTTTGTAGGAATAGGTTCCACTACTACTACACTTAAGCTTTATAAAGCGAACAGTGATGACGTCTTTACGAACATACCAATTACAGAAAAGATTTTAGATTCAAAAGAAACTACTTATGTCTTTAAAAATTTAAGTCCTGGGCGTTATCGAGTAACCCAAGAAGTAAATGGGATTTCTAGTAACGTATCTAACACAGCAGAGGTTGTAGATATTGACAAACCTTATATCACCTTACAAGGTCCTGAACATATTAATGTAACAATGGGTAGCTCATTCGATCCATATTACACAAGTTCCAATCGTTTCACGGATCCAGGTGCGACCGCAGATGACTATTTATTAAGTAAAGATGGATATTTATTTTTAAGCGCTGTTCTTACTGGACCAACGACTGACACGATTGTGAGCGAGATTACTAATGTTCAAGGAACTTCGATACAGCTTCCTAGCGTCACAATTCAAACGCCTGGTCTGTACACTATTAAATATGTCGCAAAAGCAATACGTGGAAAAGAAGCTGATCCAAAGTATCGAACAATCACAGTTGCGCCAGAAAAGCTTGATAGACCAAATTATAATAACAACACAAAGGAACTAAATGTACTAGTCAAACAGTACGGCACTCTGCCTAATGCTGCTAAACCGACTATAGTAAAATTATATAATTCATATGATCAACTGATGGATACAAAGCTAGTTACAACAGGTACTGTAGCTATATTTACAAACGTTCCAGCAGGCATTGGCTACTACGCCACTCAAACAGTAAACGGCATAGAAAGCCAACCTTCACTTCCGATAAATATTAGTATTTTTGATGAAGTGAAAACTACAGCCCAAATTACTGATTTCAACTTTAAAGAAGTAGATGCGATCAGTGTCATCGATCACAACACAGGTCCGAATACAGGCACAATTTCTGTGACTGTACCTAAAGGAACATTACTCACAAGCTTGACTCCTGTCATGACAATTATCGGTACAATTTCACCGGATCCTGAAAAGAAAACTAATTTTACAAATGATGTGATATATACAGTGAGAAGTACAGATAACACACCATCGAGAATTTATACAGTAAAAGTGACAGTAGCTAAAGAGAGCACCACTGTAGCGAAACCTATCGAAAAGAACATTGTGCTTTCCACTAGTCAACCAACTCATTCTTTAACTGCTGCAGAGAGAACTGAAGCGATGGAGAAAGGAATTACGTTTTCTACTCTTACAACAAAATTGCACGTTCCAGCAAGTAACGTAGTTGAGTCATCTTCTTCTACACTTACTTTTACTGAGCCTACGAAAGGTACATTTGAAGTAAATTGGGGTAATCTCTCTCGTTTCATGCAACCAGTCGAACTAGAGCTTCCCAAATTTGGCACAAAAGTATTTGCCAAGGTAATGGAGGTAAACGGAAAACAATATACAATCGTATTACCAAGTTCTACTACAACTACTAAAATCACTGGATTGATCAGAGAGCCTGGAGCATACACACTTGTCGATAAGCTAGATGCACCTATCATTTCTGCACCTACTAAAAAAGACGGCAAAAACTCTTATAAATTGAATACATCTGCAAAAGATCCAGCGATTAAGATTTACTATACAACAAGCAGTAAAGATATCTCTTTTGTTCGTAGTGCTCAAACCGGTGCTAAGCCGGCACTTAGCAATTACGTAATAGATGCCTCTCCTGCTGATATTCTTAAGTGGACAGAATATCAAGCGGGACAAACTATAGAAACAAATGCAGAATTATATGCAGTCGTAGTGAAAAATGGTCAAATCAGTCCTGTTGCTACACTTCCTACAGATCATTCGATTGATTGGAGCAAAACCGTACCTGCTTATGATACGCATAAAGTATTGTCTGTAAAATTTAATGCTAGAGTAGATCGCGAAGCCCTATATTCTGGTTTGATCTTCGTCACGGATGATACGACCAATCAAAAAGTCGAAACTGAACTGCAAATGAGTAATGATGGAAAAACGATATACGTCGTTCCCAAAACTGCTTACACCCGTGGCAAGCAATATACGCTTCATATCGATCGACAGTTTAAAGGAAATACAAAAAATAAGGAATTCCTGAAAAAGTCCTTACTTCAAACATTTAAAATTAAATAACGAAAAAAGAGTCGCTCCCTATATGGGAAGCGGCTCTTTTCAAATTACTCATAATTTAATTTGGAATTTCATTTGTACGGGTTTGCTTAACTTTCGACCATCTAACGCCTTTACTTTATCTTCTATAAACAAATAGTAATTAGCACCTTTTTTGTACTGATAGCCACTTTGCAGACGAATCTCCATAGTTTCCCCATCTGCCGACACTTGATAACCAAGCGGCATAGACACTCCCGATTCATTTAGTACATAGACACTGTCAGAATTAAATGTCTTACTATCTAACTTTTGATTAAATCGGATTTTCCAAACTTTTGTTGGCTCGACATTAAAACGTTCATCTTCTGTTTTAAAACCAACGCGCGGATAAGAAACTGCTCCTTCTTGCTTTTCAACTGTTACCGTAACAGTCGCAACCTTTCCCCCATCTACACTCGTAGCGACAATAGTAGCCGTTCCTGCTGAGTGCGCAGTGAGCTTACCGCCTTCCACACTCACTATCGTTGGTTTGCTAGAGTACCAATTGACATTTTGATTGGTCGCGTTTGATGGACTGATTCTAGCGACTAAAGTCGATTGTTCTCCTACTACTAAATCCATTTCGGGACCTTTGCTTAACGCTATTGCGGCTACCGGAATTTTCGTCAGTACATTTTCCGTCACGATAAATGTATTGCGAGAAATCCCTGTTAACGAATCTGTCTGCAAGCTTGGATTCAAGGGATCGTTACGCTTTTCAGCTACTGCTCCACTCTTTGCATCACGTACAACAAAGGAATAATAATAGTCCCTAGGCTTTAATGTTCTAGATACTTTCCATGTATTATTCGGTTGCTTCACCATCGGAATCTCAATCCAGTGATAGTTATCACCAAAGTTCCCCATAACAGAAACAGATTTTGACTTGGCATCCAATTCAAGTAGATCATGATAATCGAAACTACTGTATGTGAACGTAACTTCTTTATTATCAATAATAGGACCCACCGTCGCATATGGAGCTACCTTTAGCACACTGAATGTTCGTCCAAAGTCATCAATAGTTTTGTCTCGATTCAGTGGATCAACCGTCCACTCTCCATTCACTCGGAAACCATACTCATACTGTCCCGGCTGGAGTTCGACTTGCAATTCCCAAACCGTACCGCTAATTCGTTCCATCTGTAAGTCTACATTTTCGTTAAAGCTACCGTTTAGTTTAACATCCACCGTATCTGAATCACCGATGAAACGGAACTTTACTTGTCCACCTTGAACAAATGGATATTCATCTAGTTTCATAACACCGTCAATACCTGATACCTGTTTGAAGATCGGTAGCTTGGTCGTTGTGTCTGACGACAGTCTATCCCATTGCCAAACCGTGCCGTCTTGTTTGACCGCGAGTGTATAGCTATCCAAATAACCTCCGCCACCGATAGCAATGGCATCTGTCATTCCTTTAATTTGAATAGGTGCGGTTTGTGATGTTTGAATCCCTGACGCGTTACGTCCCCATTGCCAAACGGTTCCGTCATCTTTGACAATAATTGTATGATTATCTCCTGTTGCGATCGAACGAATATTACTTACACCTTTCACTTCAAACGGATCAAGCTTATTTTCATAGCCGCCGTCTCCAAGTTGACCATAAAAGTTACGACCCCAAGCAAGTAATGATGTGCGGTCTTGTTTCAGAGCTAATGAATGATTGTCACCAGCCGCAATTTCGATAATTCCGCTTAATCCAGGGATCGGTCTAGGTTCATCATTGTAGTCCGTTGTCTGACCTAAACCTAGCTGACCATACGTATTGCGTCCCCAAGCCCACACTGTACCGTCTTTTTTCAACGCAATGGAATGATCTTTTCCGGCCACTACGGTTGCGACGTTATCTAATCCGGCTACTTGTACCGGAGTTTCTGAGAACCTAGAACCCAGTGTTGTTCTTCCTAGCTGGCCATACGCATTATATCCCCAAGCCCAGATATTACCGGAACCGTCAACAGCCAACACATGACTTTCACCTGCTGAAATATCGACCATCCCTCCAGGTTCGATAATATCTGGATTACTAGAAAAACCTCCAACAGGTAATCGACCTAATTGACCATAGTCATTTAACCCCCAACTCCAGACTTTTCCGTTCACGTCAAGTGCAACCGTAAAGTTTCCACCTGCTGAGATTGCGATAATATCTGATAATCGATTTCCACCGGTCATCTGAATCGGCAAAGCGGTGCCAGGTGGTGTAGCAGGACCTGCACCTAGTTGACCATAGGTGCGATCCCCCCAACCCCAAACACTTCCATCTTCCTTTAATACTACTAAATGACTTTTCCCTGCATCCACCACGTTTTTATGATTTGCAATTCCATAGGCTTCTGCAGAATCTCCAAAGGAAATCAAAAAGGAAGCAAATAGTAGACATAATACAAGATATTTCTTAGTAAATTGAGTGAACAAACTCAACTCAACTCCTTTTTTACTTAGTGTCTAGTACACAAATTAGATTATTTCTACTTTTAATTCCATCGTATACGATTTACCTTCGTCATCTTTTGCTTCTAATATAATACTGCCTATACTAGATTGCACTGCACCCGTAATACTAAATTTCCCAGATAAATTATCCTTGTCGACCGTCCAACCTTCTGGAGTATTTACTATTTTCCAATCCGTCAATTTCCCTTTAGCAGGTTCATCTTCACTTATACGACTATTGATCATCGTAACGTCAAATTCCATACCAGCAGCAGGGAGTTGGAGATTTCCTGCCACAACTAGCACTGACGTCGCAGTAGTCTTATCATCTTCGTCCAACACTTTTTCATTCAGAATAAAGTGGTTACTTGCCGTCAAATCCGGTGTAGTCGCCACGTCTTCTTCTTTGTTAGCCAACACAGTAAATGCATTACTTTCTTTTAGCTCATTACCCGGACTTAAACTCAAATCCACTTTCCCGCTGATTACTTCTAATTGTACGGGAGCTTTTGCATTGTACCTAAAGATTAACGGGTCTGAATTTGAAGTAACAATACGCAGCGGACTGTTGTTAGAAATATCAATTCCGCCATCAGACTTGAAGTTATTAAAATGAACTGACTTTTCTCCACCACTTACAATAGTAGTAGCGCCTAAAACTGTCGAAGTACTTACAATAGCCGTACCCTCAGCACCTACATCAATCGTTACATCACCGTCAATTGTCATGTCATCCAGTCGAATCATTTTATTGGCAGTTCCATTTCCTAACTTCAGATGACCCTCAATTTTCCCGCCTTTAATAGTTACATTCCGATCAATGATAAGCGTATCGTCTGGCAGGCTGTTCACATTAATAGTACCTGATACATTAATAGTTTTAAATTGTTCATTTGCCAATGCTAATTGAAGCTGTTCCAAATTTTTAACCTCAATACTATTACCTACTGAGTACACAACAGCTAAGTCATTTAATGCCCTAACGTCCACTTCTCTTACAATCTTGTCCAATAAATCTGGCGATGCTAAAATTTCGTATAAATTAACAGGCTTTCCGAAAAATTTTAAATCCGCTGTTACGTAATCATTAATTTTGAAATCTTTTTCCCGATCATTCACTCTCATTTTGAAATTCTTCGTTTCAAGCTTACGACCATGTTCACTATAAGCAGTTAACTCGAAATCATCACTTTGCTTATATTCTTTGCACGTTTCTGTTTTAGGATCATTTTCTACACAGGACAGTTCTGTGATACCTGCCTGCCCCATTGAGAAACCGTTTACCCCAGTAACCGAACGATTTAAATCTCTCTCGTGTTGCGCGCTGGTGCCTAGCTTTACTTTAAGACGCGCAGCACGTGAATCTGCAATGACGTCAATATTCGACAGGTTTGGCGCGTTATTTGATGGATCTACGACACCTTTATAGCGGTGAATCGTTTCAATTTTCGTCATGTAGATTGGCGGAACTTGAATAATTACTTCACGCGGCTCGTTATGCATAAAGATTTTCTCATTAATTAGTTTGGCATTGTTACTATTGACGAATACAGACTCAAATCCTGGTAGTAAATCATAAAATTTAAACGGCAATTCATAATTTGTCAGTTGATCAAAATACAACTTTCCCTTTTTAATAATTAGTTTAAAGTCGTCACTTTTCTTATGATCAATAAGCTCCAAGTTTTTAAAAGTAATCGTTAACACTTTGCCTACAGGTGAAACTGTATCTATAATAGGCACTTCGATGTCAGTCCCAGCCACTTGTTGAACAACGTATACATCCTCTTTTGTAATAGTGCGGATGTTTTTATCAAATGTTATAACAACATTTTTCGCACCTGTAAATCCATTGTATAGAGCTGCTGTTTCTTTAAATTCATACTCATACGGCTTTTTCTCAACTGGTGTTCCTATCGCCGTTGCAGCATCCGCCTTTAATCCAACACTAAGCATACTGACCGTCAACACGAATGCCAGCGCAATCTTACATAGTTGTTTCATCTGCTCATTCTCCCCTGCTTTATTTTTTGTTCCAAATACTTCTGTAAAAAGCCCTTTAATACTTTTTAAAAATAGGTCTTCTCTACTTTTTATCGGCATTACGGAAGATTTGTTAAGATAGCAAAATCGATCATTTGACATTATTTACTGACCTATAAAACAGGGGGAACTTAACTGCGATGAGCGGGAGTGGAAATTCTATGAGCGAACGTGGCATTTCTATGAGCGCAGACACACTCGCTATGAGCGGATTCGAACATTTTATGAGCGCAGGCACACTCGCTATGAGCGGATTCGAACATTTTATGAGCGCAGGCACACTCGCTATGAGCGGATTCGAACATTCTATGAGCGCAGGCACACTCGCTATGAGCGGATTCGAACGTTTTATGAGCGCAGACACACTCGCTATGAGCGGATTCGAACGTTTTATGAGCGCAGACACACTCGCTATGAGCGGATCCGAACATTCTATGAGCGCAGACACACTCGCTATGAGCGGATCCGAACATTCTATGAGCGCAGACACACTCGCTATGAGCGGATCCGAAGATAAAGTCCATATAATTGTGTAAATAGAAAAAGAGCCACATCAATTCCCTATGTTACAATGTTCACAACCACGATCACATTGAGGAGGAATTGATGATGACCCTATTTGATTATCTTAACATAAACGAGGAAGAACTAAAAGAAGCGGTGATGACTTCTAATCTGGACAACGTGCTGAAATCTGCTGTCGTTCTCATATTAAATGAGTATATGGAAAAAGAAAGAGATGAGTATTTGGAAACGGCCAAATATGAACGAGTAGCTGAGCGACGTGACTATCGCAACGGCTACTATGAACGAGAACTGATGATCACTATCGGGCGCGTGAAATTAAAAGTTCCGCGTACACGAGAAGGTGGTTTTTCGACATCGGTTTTTGAAAAATATGCACGGGTGGACCAGGCGTTTATGCTTTCCATGCTAGAGATGGTGGTCAGTGGCGTTTCCACAAGGAAAGTGACGAATGTTATCGAGACATTATGCGGAGAAACGGTTTCTAAATCTTTCGTATCTTCACTGACTGCCCAGCTCGATCCGATCGTCAACCAATGGGCCAGCCGTCCTTTGAATGTGACGACGTATCGTTACTTGCATGTGGACGCCATGTATATCAAAGTCCGTGAGAATCGAAAAGTGGTTTCCAAAGCAGTTTATATCGCGACGGCGATCAGCACGGACAACCGCCGGGAAGTGGTGGGGCTGAAAATTGATCAAGCAGAGAGTTTCGAAGCTTGGCAGTCGTTCCTCCAGAGTCTAAAGCGACGTGGACTCCAATCTCCTGACCTTGTCATCTCGGATGCACATGAGGGGCTCAAGAAGGCGATTAGCCAGGAGTTTGTCGGGACTTCTTGGCAACGATGTACTGTCCATTTCAAGCGGAATCTACTAAAAGCATTACCGAAAAAAATGGCCAAATCCTTTATGGCGGACGTGCGCACTATTTTTATGAGCGCTGATCTTGAAGGAGCTCGGGAAGCGAAAGAACGGCTGGTAGAGAAGTATGCGAAAGAGCCACGTGTTCAAAAAGCGTTAGATATTCTTGAGGGAGGCTATGATGAGGCCACGCAGTTCTTAAATGAGCCTTCTCGTTATCATCGCTATACAAGTTCTACCAATCACCTAGAACGCTTAAATCAAGAAGTGCGAAGAAGAGAACAAGTCATCCGCATTTTTCCAAATGAGCAGTCTGCCTTTCGACTGATCGGTGCTGTGCTGATGGAGGCGGATGAACGTCTACAAAAAGGCAGCCCGCTACGGTAAGTCAAAACAAAACTGTTCCCGCAGGGAGGGGGTACCCCCTCCCTGCGGGAACAGCAAATCGAACTATCCGTGAAGTGACATTCAATAGGGGATAAGTAATTTACACAAGATCAAGGACTTGACTGGATCCGAACATTCTATGAGCGCAGACACACTCGCTATGAGCGGATCCGAACATTCTATGAGCGCAGACACACTCGCTATGAGCGGATCCGAACATTCTATGAGCGCAGGCACACTCGCTATGAGCGGATTCGAACATTTTATGAGCGCGACTACGCTTTTTCGTATTGCTCTGTTAGTAACTACTTTTGAGATTTTCGAAATGTATTAGAGCGAAAGGAAATGAACTTTATTTTAGTTGTGGCCTAGTATCTACTATTATTTTATTTGCTTTATGATAGATAGAGATTGCTCTTTGTTCCGTTCTTCTAAAATACCGTCAAAGTATGCAGTGAAATCAGAATGTCCAGAATATGAAATCCACAAGTATTCTTTCGCCCGTGTCATACCGATATATAACAGCGATGCTTCACGCTCAACATCGTCTACTAACGTGAATGGAATATTATTTGCATTGACTATAAAAACGGCTTGAAAATCTAGACCTTTACTACTTTCAATTGTGCTGATTTTTACAGTCTCTTGGTCTTTTTTATAATTACGCTTAGAATCGCTATTTTCCGCAATCCAATAGTAAGGAATCCCTTCCCCTTCTAATGCTCTTTTCAGGTGAGAAATATAGTCCATAGTAGAGTCACGTTTGACACGATATAAAATCAGCATTTCACAGTACGGTAAGTTCTTTTCTCGATGCAATTTGGCAATTTGTTTGGCAACGGACTTTACTTCGCGTTCAAAGCTGTTTGTGCGTATGATCGCAGGTTCGTAGCCTTTTCGACGTGTGCTTTGCGGAGAAATAATATCCCCTTCAAACTCTTTACTCACTACTTTGTTTTTCAAAACAGAATATTGCTGATAAAAATTCCACGCAAACGAGACGATCTGGGCTGTATTTCTATAATTAATGCTTAACACTTTAGAGCGGCCGCGAAAATCCAAACCTGTATCTTGCAAATAAGAACGGCCCCGCTTGTAAATAGACTGTGCCCGATCTTCCACTAATAACAATGATTTTGTATCCGGATTCAGTAAATGGCTTACTAATTTGAACCAATCTGCGTCGAAATCTTGTCCTTCGTCAATCATAATCGCATCATATGTCGGTAAAATTGCTTCGCCACTTTGTAATTTTTCAATCATCACTGGAATATTCGCCTCTGATATCCGCAAGTCATTACGCAGCCAACTATGGAAGTTACGCACGTTAATAAGATGATCAGCAGATTGGCGTGGTTGACCTTCATTGGTAAAATCAAAATCGAATAAGGATTCGGGCTCGTTCATCATATGACTTATCATTTGTTCAATGTTCTGCGCTAAAGAAATATTATAACAGAGTATTAAAATCTTCCAGTCTGGATGTTCACGAGCAAGCAACTTCGCGCGGCTCGCTAAAATCAACGTTTTTCCACTACCAGCTACTCCACGTATTAAACGATTTTTATCACCTATTTGTTTGGCCATATTCTCTTGATGCAAATCCATCGTCTTAATATCGTGTAATGACAGTAGTAACTGATCTTGGTAAGGAGAAGGTTGCTTAAATTCTGCACTAATGCGAACTTCTGGAAACAAGTGATATCGGATTGCGTCTATCTCTTCTTGACCGAGTGGTTCACGCATTCGATAAGGAACGATGAACATGTTTGCGATTTTCTCCAATAAATTTTCTTCTGTAAATGCTTCATGGTCAGGATCTATTTCATCCCGCGTGAATGAAAGATGAGGCTCTATGACACTATACAGTCCGTGATTGATAAAATCCATTTGGTGTAGTCGCGTAAATACGGTACCAAATCCATAAGGAAATTTTAATTGATATTGATATTTACCTTCCAATTGAATAAGATTTTTGTCTTTTTTCAATGCATCTACAAGTAAAAAAGCATTTTCCCGCGCTTGTTTATGCGGACTCTTTGTTTTGACTTGTTCACCATTTGTATTGATCAATGTCCATTCATCACGATCAAGCTGGAATAGTGTGTTTTTTGTATAGTCTTTTACCTCAAGTACAATCAAACCGAGATCAGGACCTATAATTACAAAGTCCGGTCGTTTGCCTCGTATTTCAGGCTCGTAATAGACAATATAGTCATCTGGTAAATAGTTTTTTAACGTGCGGAATAATAACCTCTCACCAGCAGTAGCGCTGGAACGAATCGTTTCGGGCACTGTAAATGCCATATACATCCTCCTTTCACTCACATTAGTTGATACTATTATACTATAAGGTAATTATTTGTAAAACTTAGTCTTTTGTAAATATTTATATTGAAAATTTAAGCTGAATGATATTTCAGTTCCTACGAAATAAATTCATTTATAAATCAAAAAAATGTTTATATAGTTTTTATAAAAGCGACGACTACACACTTACAAGACACTAATTTATCAAACAAAACATATTTCCCTAAAAAAATATGTTTTAAACTATTCAGTATAGGTTACCTGTAAGAATATACCTACTCTTTGGGATATGTATGGGTAAATATATTACGTAGGAGGTTTCGAATGTATGAGGTCTAATTTACTGATTTTCGCAGTCGCTTTTATTTTAGCATTTGGAGCTGGTTACTTACTGTTTCACGATGGTAAGAAAACAATACCGAACGAACAAGCTTCAAACCAAGTTGAAAACTCAGACGAAGACGGCACTAGTCCAAATGATGCTGAAGTAGAAGCAATACCAGCTGGCGCTGAACCGTTAAGTACAAATAGTTGTATCAGTTGCCATGCGGTCAAAGATGCAGGAATTGCAGGAGGTAATACTGGTCCTGATTTATCCGATGCATATGTAAATGTGAAAGATAAACACGGCAAGGAATTAGATGATTTCCTCAAAGAACCAACGAGCGCTGTCATGTCTGGTGTTATTGCGGAAAATCCTCTGTCCGATGAAGACAGAGAACAAATTGTTACATTCTTAAAAGAAACATCTGAAAAATAAAGAAACGAGGTGAAGTCTTTGAATAGAACAACAGGACGCATACTTTCCGCTTTACTAGGCATTGGACTCGGATTGCTAATCGCCTTTGTCTTTTTTGCAGATTTAAATAAAGGAGATGAAAGCGCTTCCTCTAATAAATCAAAAGCGGAAAAAGTTTTCGTGCCATATGGTGAATTGGATGAATATTATATGCTCGCTTCCGGCGGACACTCTGGACAACTTTTCGTCTACGGACTTCCTTCTATGAGAAAGATCCGTACAGTGCCTGTATTTACTCCTGATCCAGCAACAGGATACGGTTACGATGATAAGACGAAAGAAATGCTCGGTGGTTATACATGGGGAGACTTCCACCACCCTGCTATCTCAGAAACAGCTGGTGATTACGATGGAGAGTTCTTATTCGCTAATGACGTAGGGAATAATAGAGTAGCTGCAGTAGATTTAAAGAATTTCCACACGGCGGATATTATGTCATTGCCCAATATGGGTGGACCACACGCTGGTGTCTTCGTAACAGAGAATACGGAATATATCGCATTGCCGACACGATTTGCACGACCGCTTGGAGATGCGTATGCACCACTTGATAAGTATGAGGAAGAATATAAAGGTGTCGTGTCTATGACAACATTCGATAGGGAAAAGAAAAAATTCGATCTGGCGTATCAGATCGTTTTACCCCCTTGGTCATATGACTTATCAGATGCTGGTAAAAAAATGTCCAGCGACTGGATTGTGATGACTACTTATAACACAGAGTTTGCGACGACTAATCTTGAAATCAACGCTTCCCAACACGACCGTGACTACATTGTCATGCTAAATTGGAAGAAATTAGAGGAAGCTATCGAAGCAGGCGCTGGAGATGAAGTAGACGGAACGAAAATGATTGACCCTCGTAATATCGATGGTGGGATTTATGCAGTACCAGTTGCTAAATCTCCACACGGTGTAGATGTTACGCCAGATGGCTCAAGATTTATCGTAGCCGGGAAACTAGCTCCGATGATGACAGTTTTCTCATTCGAGAAAGCATTTGACGCTATTGAAAAAGCAGACTTTACAGAAGATGCATTTGGTATCCCGATATTAGATTATGAAAGTGTTATGGAAAGAGAAGTCGACCCTCCTGGCGCGCTGGGACCACTCCATACACAATTCGATGATCGTGGAAATGCATTTAATACGATGTTCATTTCTTCGGAAGTAGTCAAATGGAATATCGATACAGGTGAAGTAATTGACCGTACCCCTTCTTACTTTTCACCAGGTCACGCAGCAGCAACAGAGGGAGATACAGTTTCTCCTGACGGAAAATGGCTTGTCTCTTTGAACAAAATTGCTAAGGATAACTTCCTTTCCGTCGGTCCTTCTCACCCGGAATCAATGGACTTAATTGACATTTCCGGTGACAAGATGGAACATATTATGGCTGTTCCTGTAGATCCCGAACCGCATTATGCTCAAATTATTCATAGAGATAAAATCAATCCGATCAAAGTATATGAAAAGGAAGAAGATCGACCAAATTCTGTTTGGAAGCAAGAAGACGCACGGGTTGAACGTAAAGGCGATGAAGTACATGTCTACGGTATTGCCATGCGTTCCAAGTTCATATTCGATTACGAAGCTGAACGTCGTGATTCTGTCACTGTAAAGCAAGGTGATAAAGTATTCTTCCATATGACGAATATCGATTTGGATCAAGATATCACACACGGTTTTGGTATTAATGATTATAACTTGAACTTTGAAGTACAACCTGGACAAACCAACACGTTGGAATTCGTGGCAGATAAATCGGGTGTCTTCCCGATTTACTGTACAAACTTCTGTTCCGCGCTACACCAAGAGATGAGTGGATATTTACTAGTTGAACCAAAATAAACACAGGAATGAAATGTGAAGGAGGCACCGTCCTTCTTCACATTTTCAAGATTCAGGAGGTGTTCGAATGCAACAACGGTTATCTAGAACATCCATGGTAATTTTACTCATTTGTTCCGCTATTATTTTAGTGACGTTATTCGTACCTTGGTGGGGCATGAAGTTTTATGCACCTCAATATCCAGAGGGATTAGACATTATCGTTTATCCTACAACCCTTGCTGGAAATATAGATATCGTTAATGGCCTAAACCATTATATAGGCATGAAGGAATTTAGTAATGAATCGTTTCCAGAATTGCAATATATGCCGTACTTAGTTATTGGAATGGCAGTATTAACATTGCTAGTTGCCTTACTTAGAAGAAAGATCTTGCTATATGCATTGCTTGTCATTTTCGCAATCGGTGGATTAGCAGGATTGCTTGATATGAAAAGATGGCTAAAAGACTTCGGTACCAATTTAGATCCTATGGCACCTATTGAACTAGCCCCTTTTGTTCCACCTATCATTGGAGATAATGTGATTGCTAACTTTATCACGACCAGTTACTTCACCTATGGAGGATACATGCTTGTTTTAGCATTTCTTCTAATGATTTATTGTCTGTGGAAAGATCGGGTGAGAAGATGAGATCGATTACTTCTTTTTCTCTAACTATCGTTTTCTCTCTTCTACTCGGCCTTCCAGTCGTTGCTGAGTCGTTGCAAAAAATGGTTGATGATACGCCAACAAACGGCACTCTTACTTTAGAAAACAAAGAGTACGAAGGAAATATTGTTATTGATAAACCGATGACATTGAATGGACAACAGCAAACGTCTATTGTAGGTGATCGAACAGGAAATGTTATCGAAATTCGTAGTGACGATGTGGTAGTGAGCAATCTCAAGATTAAAGGTAGTGGCATGAGTCGGAGCTCGGAAGAAGAACATGCAGGTGTACGCATAATAGGTGATCGAAACACGTTACAAAATGTGCATATTTCTGACAGTTACCATGGAATATTTTTAAACAAAACAACGGGTACAGTCATTAAAGATAGCCATGTAGTCGGGCACGGCATCGAATCATTAGGCAACCAAGGCAACGGAGTTCACATCGCACGCTCCAGTAATAATACGATTCAAAACAGTCTTTTTGAAAAGACCCGAGACGGAATTTTCGTCGAGTATTCAAATGAAAATGTCGTAACGGGTAACACTATGACTGAAACTCGCTACGGTTTGCATTATATGTATTCAAACTTTAATGAGTTTAAAGACAATCGATTTATCAAGAATACGGGCGGCGCTGCGATTATGCACTCTGATCATATTTTACTTGAGAACAATCAATTTTCATTCAACCAAGGGTCGCGCTCTTTTGGCTTAATCGTACAAACGAGTCGTGATGTCCATGTGTTGAATAATGAATTCCACTTAAACCAGAGAGGTTTGTATTTAGAGCAATCGACGAGCAACACAATTGAAGGCAATGACTTTTTTCAAAATCAGATCGGTGTCGAACTTTGGACTTCTTCTACTGCACATGTCTTTTTCAAAAATCATTTTCGAAAAAATCAAATTGATGCGTTGACTGTAGGAGGAGAGTCTAATAATGAATGGTTTAAAAACGGGGTAGGTAATTACTGGTACACTCCCCAGTTAGATTTCGATCAAGACGGAATCGGCGATGAACCGGTAGAATATACATCCGCTTTAGATCATCTAGTACAAGAAAACGAACTTGCCTATATGTTTTTATCGAGCCCTGCGATTCTAATTTACGAAAAGCTCAATGCTCTATTATCTTCACAAAAAATTATGGCATACGATAAATATCCTCTTATGGATGACAATAAAAAGCCTAGTTGGATGTATCTTTTAGGACCAATTATCTTTCTACTACTTAGTAGTATATTTATATGGAATAGTATAAGGAAGGTGAAGCTTTAATGTATATTTGGAAGGAATTTTTAGAGCAGACTCGCGGAAAAGGCTTGTGGCTCGGTATTATCGTATTAATCATCGCCTCCTTATTCCTAATTGCTGAAGCACGTAACTTTCCTGCTGATTTAGGATTCGAAGCGATGTTATTGTCTGTTTTTGATATGAATATGTATTTACTACCATTATTCTCTATGTTTTTAGCTTCCTTTTCAATTTTCCAAGAAAAGGAGTTAAAAACTTCCATGATTTTATTGACGAAAAAGGAATCTCACTGGTCGTTTTTATTCAAAAAGACTATAGCTATTCAAGTAGTCCTCATTTCATTATTTATCGGTTCCTATTTGATATTAGCTATTTTCATGAAGTTCTTCTTAGAGTTCCATGTAACGAATTTTCTACACTTCTTGCTTGTCATGGCAATTTTCTTGTTGATCTTCAATCAACTAGGGATTCTACTAGGGACCGCCACTACTTCAAAAATGCAGTTAGTCGGTGCCAATATTCTCGTTTGGTTTTTCATAGTTTTCCTGTACGATCTTATATTTCTTTACTTCCTGCCTATCGTCAGTTTAGCGAATATACGATTTTTCTCTTGGCTCTATTTTTTAGACCCTATACACACGATGCGTTTCTACTTGGAAACAAGTTTCGGCTTATTTTCATTGGATCAAATGTCGAGAATGATGGAGAAGTTTATTTTCATGGATATGAACTTATTTCTACTATTAAACGCAATTATGTGGCCAGTTGTATTCTTTTTACTCACCACTGTATTTAGAAATGGGGGGACGATCAATGATTGAAATCGAGTCACTGACTTATGCTTATTTCAGAAAAAATGTCTTGAATGATATAAATTTGCATATAGAAAAAAATGAGCGCTGTGCATTGGTCGGACGTAATGGAGCTGGAAAATCCACACTGATTAAGTTATTGCTCGATCTCCTCACCGTAAAAAAAGGTGGAATTTCTCTTCATGGTATAGCGAATCATAAGCAAGAATGGAAGAAGTACGTTTCGTATTTACCTGAGAAATTTCAGCTGTATCCCCATTTGTCTGGAATGGAAAACATGCGTTTTTTCGCATCATTATCCGATCAAAAACCTGATATTTCAAAAATGGAAAGGATCCTGCAATCTGTTTCTTTATATGAAGCTCGAAATGATTCCATTTCTACATATTCAAAAGGAATGTTGCAGCGTCTAGGCTTGGGGCTAGTTTTATATTATGATACAGAAATTATAATTTTAGATGAACCTACGAGTGGGTTAGACCCTATCGGTCGTGAAGAAATACTTACGATAATTTCAAACTTACAAAACAAAACTATTTTGATGGCTTCCCACCACTTATCAGAAATTAAAAGAATTTGTACACATGTTGCTTTTCTAGAAGATGGCCAGCTAACGAAATACACAGTAGATGAATTTATCGAAACACATATGAAGGAGGAATGGCATTGAGAAAAATTAGTTTGATTATGACATTTGTCGTGTTTTTACTTGTAGGATGTAATTCATCAAGTATTGATATACAAGTAGAACAAGCACCTATCTATTCGGGTGAAACACCATCTGAACTAGTATTAAAAATTACTAAAGATGAAGAAGCTGTAGATGGACTAGAAGTTACTGCAGATTTAGAAATGGCTAAAATGGATCACGGCCACATAAAAGTGGAACTTACGGAGCAAGGAAATGGAATGTACACCGGTGAAGTTGTGTTGCCGATGGGCGGAGAATGGATTGCAGATGTAAAAGCAACATCCAACGATGATGAAACAGAACAAATTATTACATTTGACGTTGAAGAGAGATGATGAATAGTGCAAAGAATTTCCCTCCTACTAGTAAGTCTACTCTTCCTAGTATTAACCGGTTGTACGAATGAAACTGAACCAGCTAAAGAACCAGCTACACCTCAAGAACCTACGGAAAATGAACAGGATGTCGTAAAAATCAATGATACGACTTTCACAGAAAAAGAAATGGACTTCTACGCATTGATGCAAAAAATATTTATTGAGCGCAACCGGAGTGCGGATATGGAAGACGCCTCTCCTGAAGAGATAGACGACATTGATTCGTATTGGGATATGCAACGAGCACAATATGATAATGTCAATGTTAAGCTGCAAACATTGATAGAATTACACTCCATGTCTTTGCTCGCAAAAGAAAAGAGTTACTACGTTCCACCAGAAGATGTCGAAGATCACGTACAGAAGTTCAATCAACTGATCGAAGACAATCATGAGATTCAACAATTGGTCAATCACTACGGTCGCAAAGACTATGATTTGGAAATTTTTCCTTACGTCAATGAATATTTATTAAAGCAGCGTGTCCTCCAAGAAATTGAAAAAGATATTCGATCTACTAACACGGAAGCTTCAGAAGCGGAAATTACGTATGAATCAAATAAATTATATGAGGATTTATATGAGGATCAAATATCTAGCGTGGATATGGAAATATATTTAAAATGATAAATGCAACAAAAAGTGAAAACGCGTGAAACTAAGTTTTTCATAACTACGTTTCACGCGTTTTATCATTTGCGTTTCACTACTTTTTTATTTTTTTTTACTGTTTTTTAATAAGCGCGATCTGACCTGAGTGAATTCCCGCATGATACATTAAACGGCCGACGACTTCCAAAGGTGTAGATGCCCCCATTTTTGACTCCACGGGAATATGCCATTGTTCTTCTGTCAATTCCGACAACGCTTGCTTCAACTGTTCATCTGAAGCATTTAAGATGTGTAACAACTCTGGAAGCGTCGTAGCTTTCGGCAATTCTGCTGGCATTGACTTTCCTAAATACCAATCTGCAAACATGTACTCCACTTCTGCTGTGTGGTATAGCAAAGAACGGACGGAAGACTCTCCGATGCTCATATCTAATTGTTCTTCTGTTAATCCAGAGGCCATTTTTGTAAAACGTTCGCGTAATGCATTCCAAATTGGCAGAACTGTTTCTACGCTCATGCCGTCACACCCGGCTTATTCTTTTTATCTACGACTACGTGATTAAATACGTTGCCGTCAATATCGATATCAAACGCCAATCCAAACCCTACAACGTAACGACCTTCAGTTGGAGTTAATTCAAATAAAGAGAAATCTAACCCTCTTAGCACTTCTAGCAATTTCGGATTAAAACGATCGTTAAACAACTCGAAAATTTCTTCATGCCCTTCATTGCCAATGTTTTTAGGTTGGCAGCCAAAACGCGCTCGTTCAGTTGCGAAAGGATTGGGAGTATTCGATTCATCTGCAATAATCATCGCATCGATCCATTCATTGGATTCCAAGTGACGGTAATGTTCAGCAATTTGACTAATGTACACATAAAACTTCCCGTCTTTTTTGACAAATGGTGCACAGCTTGCAAATGGACGACCTTCTTCGTTCACCATATTCAATACGATATTTTTATGTTCTTCCATAAATTTCAGATAGCCTTCTTTTGTTTTTGCGATATCAATTTCTTTTGCCATTGTTTATTCCTCCTCAGTTTATCTTGCTGTACTTACTAAATGAATCCGCGGATGGTGCTCTGCCGGATTGTATTGAACTTCAGAATTCATTCGATACACTTGACGAATCATATCTGTCGTCATCACTTGACGTGGTGTTCCGACCATTGCTTTTTCGCCACCTTGTACTACTACGACTTGATCGCTATAATAGGAAGCTTGATTTAAATCATGGAGCACCATCATAATTGTCATACCCATGTCACGATTAAGTTCGCGCACTAGTTCTAATACTTCATGTTGATGCGATATATCTAAATAAGTTGTCGGTTCATCTAGTAATAAAATCTTTGGACGTTGTGCTAAAGCCATCGCAATCCATGCACGCTGGGATTCTCCTCCAGAAAGGGAGGCCACTTTTCGATCACGGAAATTTTGCAAATGTGTTTTTTCAATTGCCCATTCTATAATTTCATGATCCTCTGCTTGAAGTTTTTCAAACCATTTTTTATGTGGATAGCGGCCGTATGATACAAGATCGAAGACCGACATGTCCGCAGGTGCCAAGTTTCTTTGGCTGAGCATACACATTTTTCGTGCGATTTGCTTCTGGCTCATGGACTTTAAGTTCACACCTTCAAGCTCTACTGTTCCTTTATAGTAAGGTAATTGTCTGGATACTGCTTTCAATAAAGTAGATTTCCCCGAACCGTTCGGACCGATGATAGAAACGACTTCCCCCTTTTGTACATGAAAGGAAAAGTCGCGTATGATTGTTTTTTGCTCATATCGAATAGAAACCGAATCGACTGTAAACATGTCAGAATGCACTCCTTCTCATTAAATACAAAAAGTACGGTCCGCCAATAACGGCCATTATGATACCTGCTGGAATATCCATTGGCGCAAAAATTGTTCGTCCGCCTGTATCTGCGAGCAACAAGACCAATGCCCCTAAAGCCATACTCATTGGCAGCATGTACTTGTAGTTGGATCCTACTAAAAATCTTGCCATGTGCGGCACAATCAATCCTACAAATCCGATCATGCCAATAGCCGCCACCGAAACCGCTGCAAGAAATACTGCTAAAATAGAAAGCAGAATACGAATTTTATTGACGTTCTCGCCTAAATTCATCGCTACTTGATCACCCATTCGAATGACATTCGCTTTACGAATAGCAAATATTGATAAAATCCAACCAATAATTGAATAAGGTAGCACCATCCATAATGCTGAATTCCCTTTTGCTGCCAGACTCCCATTCATCCATTGAACAGCAGACGGTAAACGATCACTGTACATAATAGACAAATACCCTACGACACCACCGCACAGTGCATTAACCGCCACACCTGCTAAAATGATTGTAATAGGCGAAATTCCATTACGTTTCCAAGCAAGCGCATAAACAGCAGTTGCAGCTAGCATTCCGCCCACAAAAGCCGCCAGCGGAATAAACTGTGTGTATTGTGGCATCGCTAGCATAATACCCAGCACACAAACTGCCGCTCCACTCGTCACACCCGTTAATCCCGGGTCTGCAAGTGGATTTCCCATAACAGCCTGTAAAATCGCACCTGACACTGCAATATTCGCTCCAATGACGAGTGCTAATAAAACACGCGGCAATCGTATGTTGAAAATGATTGTATCGTGCACTGTACTCTCTGCTGTTTTAAATAAAGTTTGAAGGATATCAGGCACTGCAATCGTTACACTTCCTAAACCAATCGCTATGACCGCCGCCAGCATCATCAATGCTACTGTCGCACTTACCGTAATCCCGCTCCGAGAGTTCGTCATTGCATATAATCCCTTCTGTTACTTATAAAAATAAGTAGAAATCTCCGTCAACGCTGTTTCTGCATTTTTGATGGAAGTCACACCAAACACTTCATAATCCAGAATATGGACACTGTCATTTTTATAAGCAGACATTTGCTTCCATGTTTCATTGCTTTCTACTTCTTTTTCGAACATTTCTTCAGATGCCCCGTGATCGCCGGACGCTAACACTAAAATAATATCCGGATCCGCTACAACTACATCTTCCATATTGATTGGAGAATACGTATCTTTCGCTTTCAAGACAGATGTTGCGATGTTATCTGCTCCTAAACGTTCGATCAAACTACCCACGTATGATTTTTCATTCATCACCATGAATGAATCTGCTGTACCAATCATCAGCATGACACTTGGCAATTCTTTATCTTTACCTTCTTCTACTAACTCATGTTCTTTTGAAACCAGCTGATCCAGCACCGCATGCATTTCTTCCTCTTTATCAAAATACGTGCCAAGTGCTTTAAAGCTTAACTTTAAATCTCCAAATGAATCAGTCGGTAAATAAGCTGTTT
Source organism: Sporosarcina sp. PTS2304 (assembly GCF_003351785.1). Taxonomy (GTDB): domain Bacteria; phylum Bacillota; class Bacilli; order Bacillales_A; family Planococcaceae; genus Sporosarcina. Next base: position 68,120 of record NZ_CP031230.1, on the reverse strand, counting down.
GTAAATCAATTCCTTCTAGCGTTTTATCTAATGTGCTCTGCAATGACTTAGCACCCAAAATAACATCCGGTTCAAGCTTTGTGATGCCTTCCAAATCAGGTGCCATCGGGGAACCAATACGGTCAATTGATTCAAATTCAGTCGGTAAAGGATTTGTTGAAGTCGGTACTCCTACCGGTGTTACATCCAGCAACTGTAGCATTTCCGCCAATGGCACGGATGTTGTGATCATACGCTCTGGAACCGTTTCCGGAAAATGAGCAATCAGTTCTGCCAATTCAGCCTCGTCCACTCCATCCCCTGTTTCAGCTGCTTTTTGTTCTGTATCTTTTACATCTGTTTCAACTTCCGTCTCTTTTTCTGGCGTTTCCTGTGAATCTTTCGCGTCAGATGAACAAGCCGTTAAGACAGCAAGTACTCCGATTAATAAACCAATGCATAGCTTTTTCACTCGATGTTTCCTCCTGATTATGTATATTCACTGTTTCTCAGCGCTTTGCAATGAGAATGATTTTCAGTATCGTTGATAATGATAACTGTTCTCATTATCAGTTGTCAACATCTATTTATTTTTACAAAATTTTCACATGACAAAAACAGCCTCCGTGTGGCGGAGACTGTTTTAAAAGATGACTTTTTGGGGCTACTTGTTTATGAGCGGAGACACTCGTTCTATGAGCGCAACGCCACAACCTACGAGCGGAACTTCACTCCTTATGAGCTCACAAGTTTCCGCGCGCCCAGTAATTCTTCCATCACTTCCACTATCAGACGCAACACCATGCGATCTTCTATTCTAGGTGTTGTATGAATCGCGTCTTTTATCTCCACTACGCGTTGTTCTAACTTCGTGATGTCCATTTTAGTATCTAATAGGACGCTTAACTCTGAAGAAATGGTTGGTATATTAGATGCTTGAACCCCCCGCTGATCCAGCCAACTATATAACTCATATAATGTTGTCGTGGCGCGGCGTTGGTGTCTCATCCAGGCAATTCCGTTTTCTGTCGGTGTATCTTGATTGTTCACATGCAGACGATCTTCAATCATATTAGCGATTAGTAATAAGTTTTTGACTGCATTTTCATTCCCTTTATCTCGTACTTTATAATCAATTTCCACTATCATTTCACGGACTGTATCATCATACATAGCATACAAATCACGATTGGCGTCTTCTAATTTATATGGCAGAATAAATTTATTAATGAGTAACGCTAAGACGACGCCGGCAACAACAAATAATACTCGTTCCAGTGTAAATATTTGTGTCGTGCCTGTAATTAATGCTACTGATCCGATAGCTGAAAATGTGACGAGTATCGTACTATAGCGATACACTTTGACGTAACTCATTAAATATCCAGCGAACATAAGAAGGATCGATCGCGCTGTATGACTGTGGAACACCATAAACGTTAATGTTACGGCTACTCCCCCTACAATCGTCGCAAACACCCGATCACGCATCTTCTTTTGCGACTGTTCATATAAAGGAATAATGACCGATAAGACGGTAAACATCATCCACCGACCTTCTGCCAAATCAAAATAATCCGTAATAAATCCCGCAATTGTAATACCGATAGCCATACGGACCGCATAAGAAAGTTTCATCGAATTCGTGTGGCTCGGTCTTTCTGCAATCGATACTTTCCTGAATTTCTTTGGAATCTGTTCAATTTTTTTGACCACATTGTAATGTTCTTTGTCTAGAGATGATAACTCAGACAAACTCTGTCTTAAGAACTCTAGATGATTTAACATACCTAAAACGAGTAAGTCGTGATTATGTGCTGCTTTATAGTGCAGAAGCATTTGATCATATGTTTCTCCAAGCGCCTTCACTGCTTCTGGATCGTGCAAACTCTTTGAAGCCAACTCGAGAATGCGAATCAAATCTTCTGCTAACGCATGTGGCGGTTGATCTTTGGGTACACTATCCAATAAAATGTTAATCTTTTCGAGTGCAACAGAAATATTAACTTTTAATCGTCCTTCTTCTGTCAAGTAAAAATTATCTTCTCGCTTATCATAAATGATACTTCGTAAGCTACTGACATCATTCATAATCTGTTTAGATAATTCTTCATGTGATTCATTTGTTTGCATCGACTTAATCTTTTCGATTAACGCTAAACAAATGGAGACGACTAATTTATCTCCGCTTTTTGTAACTTTGTTTTTATTTGCGATCATTTGGACACCCATAATCGCCAATGCACCAAATACGAGAGAAGCTAATCGAAGCGGCATTTGATCGACCGCTACAGGCATCGCTAAAATGAAGAGGTATTGCAGAGAGAATGGTAAGTAAAGAGGATTTTTCAAATTAAATAATAATGAATAGCTAATGACGAACATCGCTATAAAGTTGATTGGAACTGCGAGCCATACATTAAAGCCCGTTAAAAAAGCAGCCACACCAATGAATACATTTAATACGATAAATTTCATCGTGTTTCCTATTGGGTGACTTGTCAAATCTCTCTCCAGCAACATAAGCATCGCTGTAATGGTGGACACACCGATTAAAATATTTTCATTACCGAATAATGCACCAAATCCTAAGATGAACCCGATAATAAAGATAAATAATATAGTGTTTGATACAATCATTTTCTTAGTTAGTTTCATAGACATATTCCTTTCTCACGCGTATATGACGAAATATACTTTAACATTAAATATCCTTCGCGTAAAATATTATGATAGCCTCAATTAAATAAAAGGATACCCTAAAAGGTCTATTGCTAACCTTTTAACGTATCCTTTCTAGACTGCATAAAATTATTTTTTCACAATAAAGGAAGCATGTACCCCCTGTGCTAACTTCACGTGTTTTGTGCTATAAATGTTATCGTTTACGACAATATAGTACGTGTGACCAACAGCATAAGGTTTGGTAGGTGTCATTATTACTTTTTTACCTACTATTTGGACAGTGATACCTGCTACATCGCGCCCGTAGTGATCTACTATTCGTACAGGCGAGTCCTCTGTCTCTCCTATAGTGTCGTTAAATGTAATAGTCCACGGCTTCAAAGGATTATCTGTTTCAAGTACCGTAGACCATTTTTTATAAGAAGCGAATGTTTTTTCCACTTGGCCCCTTTGTTTCCACAATGCACTCATAGCAAACAAACGATCTTTATTTTCCACAAGTGATTGGTCGCTGTCTGATAGATTACTAAAGATGTTCTCTACAAATGTAAGAGTTGCCTCAAATTGTGGAGAAAATTCGTCTAATTGGTCAATTGCTTGCTGAATGCTTTCAATTTGTCCTGGTTGGTGAATTATTTCTGGTAAATCAATTGTTGTCAGTTGTTGACTTTCTTCATCTCTGTAATACAATTTATTATTCTCTATATACAGTTGGTCGAATGTACCTTCTTCTAATAACATAATCGTTTGTTCCAAACGGTTCCAAGCATAGACGTTATTTTGTCTGTAAGAACCTAAGTGATAAATGATTCCGTTATGTGAGACAAGCTCTCGCCCCGCACTGAACTTCAATCCTTCTACTATATCCATCGTTTCTTTATTGTATGCCTTAATAGTGTAGCCTGAGCCTTCCTCCCATACAGACACATAAATATTTTCTTCATCATATACTCCAAATGTAGTATGAGGGCTATATGTTCGCAAAACATCATATTTTTTACTAGTCGCGTTAGGCAACCCAAGCGGATCTACTGTTCGTGTTTTTTTAATCACTTCGTCCGAAACTAATAAATATTCATATGTTGTTTGCCCTTTTCGGTCCAGTATGGGATCGTTCCACGTAGTATCAAGGTTATACCATTCTCCATCCACATTCACTAGATTCCACGCGTGTAATTCACCGTCTAAAATCTTTCCTGTCTGATAATATACGTCCATACCTAATTCTTGAAGAAGGCGTTGCGCAACTAGGGCATAGGCTTGGCATACCCCCTGCCCTTCATCCATTATCGTGAACGGACTGTGCGGGGTATGATTGGTGTCAAACGAATAGGAATACGTACGTGTAATGAAGTCATTCACAGCTAGTACTTTTTCTAAGTCCGTTTTCGCATATTTAGCAATGTTTTTTGCAACTTCTTCTATCTTCGCTGTCAATTCAGCTTCTTGTTCTTTTGTATGATTGTAATGAATGGTGATTTCAATTTTCACTTTTGTCACGGAACCTGAAGTATAATGATTCACAAATGACATTTTTCGTATTACTCCCGTTTCATACGTACCCTCTTTAAGTAATTCATTCCATAATAGGATAATTTCTTCATTATGTTCTTTGCTGTCGAACGCTTGATCAGAGATGACTTCATACTCAAACACGATAGAGTTGTCCATTTTTCCAATTGCTTCTCTAATGAAAGGTACCATCTGCTGGTAATTTTCCAGTTCTATTGATTCAACTGCAACGTCTTCCGTGTGTGAATGATTTACGCGATGATAACTCACTTCACCAGTGATAAAATCTTTAGTCGTGGAATAGATCGTAGATGGTTGATAACTCTCTATAGATGCTTCGGCATGGGTAGTGGTAAGTAGTAATAATCCTGCAATCAGTACGCTCCAAACTACTCTTTTCATTATTAACACCCCTTTATAATCATATCTTTAGTATGTTAATATCATAATTAAAATTAGGTACTATGACTTAAATTAATAGTATCGAGTAACTATTAATTTGTCAATCTTCTATTTCCTAAAAAATGAAACTATTCAAAAAAAACATCAGAAGATCATGTAATATGATTTTCTGATGTTTTTTGCGCTATTCAATTGATTTTATCTACATATTTTCCATGTACGTACAATGTTTCATAAGGTATCGTATCTGAACGAATACTAATCCATGGATTGTCCGGCAATTGGTCATTTAAAATCAGTAACGGCATGCCTGCTTTTGGATAGTTATAAACCCACGGACGACTTGTATTAGGATCAAGACGAACTTTTAAATCTTCTGTATTCGTCACGCCAAGTGTTTGTTGATTCGTCAATTCAAGACTTCCCATCATCCGATCCATGCGATAAAGATGACCTGCAATTTTCGACCCCCAATATGGATCAGATGCATACTTGACGTTGACACCGACTGCTTTATTTCCAAAGTTTGTACCGTTTGCATATTTTGCGTTCGGGGGTAAGTAATTTTTGTTAAGAAACGCATTCAATAGTGCTTCGATATTTTCACCGACTGTTTCAAAATACTTTTTGGATGGATTGTCATCTGTTACATATAAACCAAATAAGTTATTATACTTTTGTGCGTATGTACTTAACCCATACGTACTTTCATGCTGTGCCAACGCCAATATGTGCATGGCATTGACATGATTTTCTGCTTCAATCCTCTTAAGTTCAGTACCCAATCCTAGTAACTTACTTTTAGTCGCTGCATCGCGATAAACGAGAGAGTTCGGATAAGCTTGTTCCAATTGTTGTAGTCTTTTTAGTATATAAGCATCCAACTCTTCAGCTGTGTAGCGCGTTTCACTGCGTAACGGCAAGTACTGAAAATATTGATAAGCAACTCCTACAGCTTGTCCGGTTTCATCAGAAAAATGACTACCGTCTGTGCTGAAGTATTTTACACCTTCTCTCATAAACGAAGGTGCTATTCCCATTTCATATGTTCCATACTTAGCTGTTTTATGCGCATAAATCGAATGAAATAATGAACCATCTCGAACAAAATAATACGATCGATCACGTATTGTTTGAATCGGAAGTAACTGACTATTGCCTTGCTTTATAAAATAATTCACCCCTGCCAACTCAACTTCTACGTAAGTTTCTGTTGAATCCACATATACTAATTCCGTATCCGCCGGCACGTATGTTATTTCCTTTTTCAAAAGTTTATCTGAATGAAGAATCGTTAACGAACTAGAACCTAATGATTTCGTAGACACTAATCCAGCGGGCATATGAATAATCTTACCTTGAAACATAATCGCTTCATTTGACCCCATCTGACGCAAAGCATCTCCGAAATTAGAAAAATTATTTACTACGGTCGTGCTACCATCTGATTTAACTGTTACGACCTCATAGGTTGGTTGCTTTTTAATCGTAAACGTTTTACTAACACGTTGTTTTAACGCTTTTCCTTCAATTGTCCGAACAGACTCCGTAATATGCATCGTATACGTTTCTGCAAAACGATAACCATCTGCTGGTGGGGCAATATGTATCGATTGATCGTTATTTGAAAACGTCCACGAATTTGCTTGTTTGACGCCTTTTGAATCCGTAATATATAGCGTCTCTGGATTGACCGTCGCACGATCTACAGATTTATTAAATGTCACTTTCCACGATTTATTCGGCTCTTCATCTGATGAATGTGGCCAGGCGATAGTAGCGGCTTCTACTGTTGAAACGGTTGTGAATAAACTTATAAATAGTACGGTCCATATATATAGAAGCAACTTCATAAACTTCAAAACTATCATCCTCCTTTTACTATATAGTATACAGGAAAATGAGTTTTTTGATAGATTTCCACAAAAAAACTCCCAAACGGTTTATCCGATTGAGAGTTGCAAATAGTGTTTTACTCTTTGATCAATTCCAAATCTACAGGAATGTCAGCTTCTACTTCTTCACCCTTTAAAGTCGCAACCGCTGCTTCCATTGCCTTCTTTCCGATTTCTTCCGGCTTTTGAGCAATCGTCGCCGCTAACTTTCCTTCTTTAACAGAAGCAATCGCATCATCAGTCGCATCAAATCCAATAACGATTACATCTTTACCAGCCGAATGAATAGCTTCTAATGCACCAAGGGCCATTTCATCGTTGTGAGCGAATACGCCAGCAATATCAGGATTCGCCTGCAAAATGTTTTCCATAACTGTTAAACCTTCTGCACGATTAAAGTTTGCTGTTTGTTTCGCTACGATATTCACTTTACCGTTTACTGCTTCATTAAAACCAGCTCCACGGTCACGCGCTGCTGAAGATCCTGCAATTCCTTCGAGTTCAACTACTTTTGCATTGTCTTCACCGAGCAATTCCAGCATGTACTCACCTGCTAGTACTCCGCCTGCTTTGTTATCAGATGCAATATGTGAAACAACTTCTCCGCCTTCTGCACTGCGGTCAACCGTAATGACGGGAATATTGGAGCTGTTCGCAGATTCTACTGCAGACACGACCGCTTGAGAATCCGTTGGGTTAATGATCAATAAATCGACACCTTGTTGGATCAAATCTTCTACATCGCTCGCTTGTTTTGAAGCGTCATCCTGTGCGTCAACGACAATTACTTTTGATCCCGATTCTTTCGCTTGTTCTTTAACCCCTTCACTTAACGTAACGAAGAATGGATTGTTTAAAGTAGAGACTGATAGCCCCACTTTATATGTCTTCTCTCCATCTTTACTAGCATCACCTTCATCATCTGATGAGCCCGAACCTGGCTGCTCCATTGAACAAGCGGCTAATACTAAAACTACTGCCATAAGAAATAACCATTTTACATTTTTCATGCGTTTCATCTCCTTATGCTGTTTTTTTGCGATCCAATAACACGGCAATTAATATAACTGCACCCTTTACGACCTGTTGGAAGAAAGAGGATACGCCGATCAAATTTAATCCGTTATTTAAGACTCCGATGATTAAGGCACCGACTAACGTTCCGACAATCCAACCCCGACCACCTGTTAAACTTGTACCGCCGAGCACGACTGCAGCAATGGCGTCTAATTCGAACATATTCCCTGCAGTTGGCTGTGCTGAATTTAAACGTGATGTTAAAATCAACGCCGCAATCGCAGTCAAACCGCCTGCCAATGAATAAACATAGATCTTAACTCGGTCTACGTTAATTCCTGATAAACGAGATGCTTCTTCGTTGCCACCTACCGCATACACACGACGTCCGAAAGTAGTTTTCTTTAAAATAAAGTATAATACTGCAAATGCGATCGCCATTGTAATGACCGGAACAGGAATACCGAAAACATATCCTTTACCGAGCATTTGGAACGTCAGCGAATCTCCTAGTCCTGAAATAGGACGTCCTTCTGTGTACACAAGTGTCAAACCGCGGAAAATAGTCATCGTCGCTAGTGTTGCAATGAATGGTGCGACTTTTCCTTTTGCGATAATCAATCCGTTAATAGCTCCTAGTAACACACCGAGCAATACACCAAGAATCATAGCAAAAACAGGATCCATTCCGCCTGACATCATCCCAGCTGTCACGGCTCCGGTTAGTGCTAATATAGATCCAACCGATAAATCGATACCGCCTGTTAAAATAACAAACGTCATCCCAAATGCAATCAACGCATTAATCGACACTTGACGCAGTACGTTGAACAGATTGTTAAGTGTTAAAAAACTCGGGCTCATAATTGAAATAATAACAACGATTAATAGTAGTCCAATGACGGGACCTAATTTTTGTAGTGAAGACTTCATATTAGTTTTGGACAACTTTGTCACCTCCTGTAGCAAAATGCATAATGCGTTCTTGTGTCATTTCTTCTTTCGGTAAATCCGCCATCAAATGTCCTTCATGCATTACTAGCACACGATCTGCCATTCCGATCACTTCTGGCAGTTCCGATGAAATCATAACAATCGCCACACCGCGTGCAGCCAGTTCGTTAATGATGCTGTAAATTTCTTTCTTTGCGCCTACATCGACACCACGCGTCGGTTCATCCAAAAACAAAATGTCCGGCTCAATTCCCAGCCACTTTGCAATAACGACTTTTTGCTGATTCCCACCACTTAACGATTTCACGCTTTGTTCTGGACCAGATGTACGTACACCTAAACGTTTTGACATCGTATCGTATAGTAAATTTTCTTTCGCTTTCTGAATAATACCTGACTTTGAAATTCGATCAAAATTCGTTAAACTCATATTGTCCCGTACAGAAAAATCTACAATAAGCCCTTCTGATTTGCGATCCTCCGTAACGTATCCGATGCCATGTTTTTTCGCTTGTAACGGGTTGGAAATCACTACTTTTTTACCGTCAATAAAGATTTCTCCTGCTGTAGGCTTCTTATAACCGAAAATAGATTGAATAACTTCCGTTCGACCAGCACCCATTAAGCCAGCAACGCCCAAAATTTCACCTTTTCGAACCTCAAATGATACATTTTCAAATAAATCATCGCGTCCTAAGTTTTCTACTTTCAGCTTCACATCACCAATCGCATGTGTGCGCTTAGGAAAACGCTCACCTAACTCACGACCTACCATCATCTGGACAATTTCTTCAAATGTAGTTTCTTTTATTTTCTTCACGCCAACATAGTGGCCATCACGTAAAATTGTAATCCGATCACACATCGCGAATATTTCTTCCATTCGGTGCGAAATATAAACAAATGAGACACCTTCCGCTTGTAAGGAGCGGACAGTAGCAAATAGCGTTTCAATTTCACGATCCGTTAAAGCAGCAGTCGGCTCATCCATAATAATCAGTTCTGCGTTCGATGAAACAGCTTTGGCAATTTCAATGATTTGTTGTTTACCGACAGATAATTCTCGTGCTACTGTACGTGCATCAACGTGTAATCCAAGTTTCGCTAAAATTTCTTCCGCTTTGCGATTCATATCCTTCGTTTTTAAAATACCACTCTTGCCAAAAGTTTCTTCATTGCCTAAATAGAAGTTTTCTGCAATCGTCAAATCCGGCAAAATATTTAATTCTTGGTGAATCACCGCAATTCCCGCTGCTTCAGCTTCTTTGGCATTTTTAAACTCTACTTTTTCACCTTTTACCCATACATCGCCAGCGTCACGTGTATAAATGCCCGTCAAAATTTTCATCAATGTAGACTTACCCGCACCATTTTCACCCATAAGTGCATGTATTTCGCCTTGCTTTACTTCAAACTGAACATCCTCAAGTACTTTATTACCGTTAAAGCTTTTTGAAATCCCACTCATCGCAATCATTTCTGTTCACCCACTTTCAGAATATGACGCCTGACTGCAAGATTACATTGGCATATGGCGTCGCTTCTCCTGTACGAATAATCACTTTCGACTGCTTTGTTACTTCCTTTAACTGCTCATGTGTCATTTCTTCCATTTGACATGGCACGCTACTTATTTGCTCATACACTGCCGGATTTTCTCGTTTCATTTCACAAGCAATAATGATTTTTTCTGCTTCAAAATCTTTTAACACTTCAAATAAAATTTCGATAAATCTTGGTTTACCTAATGTATAAGAAAGATCAATACAAGGAACACCTACTGGAATAGGTAATCCACAATCTGCAATGGTGATTTGATCTGTATGGCCCATTTTAGCTAGTACTGCAGCGATTTCCCGATTAATGATGCCATGTTTCTTCATGACTGTTCCTCCAGACGTTCTTGTACTTCTTTGAACGTCGGCATACCGCCTTGTGCACCGAATTTTTCTACAGAAAGTGAAGCAGCAGCATTGGCAAATCTCACCGCTTTTTCTAAATCCATTCCTAACACAATGGCTTGTGCAAGGGCTCCGTTAAATGTATCACCGGCACCTGTCGTATCTACAACAGTTGTTTTAAAACCGTCGACAATGACGTGTCGTTCTCCATCGAAGTATCGTGCGCCTTCACTTCCTAATGTAATAATTAATCGATTAGGATATTTTTCTAACGCCTCTACCATATCCATACCGAAAATTTGTTCACATTCAGTTTCATTAGGTGTTAAGTAAGTAATAGAAGGCATCATATCCAGTTCAAATCCACGCGCTGGCGCAGGATTCAAAAGCACCGGCACACCGATTGCTTGGCACTTCGCCAAAGCATACACTACGGTTGGAATTGGAATCTCCAGTTGCAATATCACCAATTTGCTTTTTTTAATCTGCTCTTCTACTTCATCAATGTGCGAAGGCAGTAATAATGAGTTAGCGCCCGGGACTACAATAATACGATTATCCCCTTCTGATAATAAAATATTAGCAATACCTGAAGCTCCTTCAACTTGTGCCACACCTGTACAGTCGATCGCATTCTTTTGTAAATTGTCTGTAATGCTTGTTCCAAACAAATCATTGCCTACACAGCAAACCATGTGAACGTCGCCACCAAGCCTTGCTGCTGCAATTGCTTGGTTCGCACCTTTACCGCCAGGCACCGTATCAAATACATTACCTAGAACAGTCTCCCCTTGGTTTGGGAAGTTTTCTGTACCTACTACTAAGTCCATATTTGCACTGCCAATCACCGTAATCATTGCGACCCACTCCTTGTAGTTTCTCGAATAATCAATTCGGCTGGAATCTGGATTTCTTGTTCCGTCACTTCTTGACCTTCTATTAATTTAATAAGCATTCTAGCGGCTAATGCACCAATCTTATAAACATCTTGCGCCACTGTCGTGAGCCCTGGAGTTAACTGACTAGCCAACATCGTTCCATCATATCCTACGATTTGCAATTGATCTGGAACCTTTATACCTAATGAATATGCAGCTTTCAACGCACCGGCAGCCGACACATCACTACTTGCAAAAATTCCATCTATCGCATGTTGCTGTAGTTGCTCGCGTGCTGCCAATTCAGATGCTTCAAATTGAAACGGGCATTCTACGACATGCGTTTGTATATCTTTACCCTCGATAGCGTCCATAAACCCTAAAAAGCGATCATTTGCAGGACCTACACTGGCTGGTCCCCGCATGCACAAAATATGGCGGCAATCATTCGCCAAAAGATGTTCCACACCGATTCTCGCTCCTTCTCGGTTAGCTGTTGAGATTAGTGGGATTGACGAGTGAATTCGACGGTCAATCGCCACAATCGGCAAATTGACTGTTGTGTAATGTTCTGCTTCTGCATGGCTCGTCGCCACAATAAAGCCCGCCACATACTTTTGCTGCAAAGTGGTTATATAATGGATTTCTTTTTCTATTTTTTCATCTGAATTACATAATACAATCGTATATCCATAAGCAAGCGCCACGTCCTCTATCGCTCTCGCCAATTCAGGAAAGAAAGGATTCACTATATCCGGAACAATCAACCCTATGAACGTCGTTTGTTTCGTACTAAGAGAGCGTGCAATCATGCTTGGACGATAATTGAGTTCTTTAATTGCTTCAGAAATTACATGTTTTGCTTCATCGCTAATATAGCCTTTATTATTCAAGTAACGCGAAACAGTCGCAGCGGAAACCCCTGCCTTTTTTGCCACGTCCCGTATAGTCGCCAACTAGTTCACCTTCATTCTTTATAGAGTGTCATCGATATGTGGTACCGGTTACACATCATGATAACAGATGATGTTTTTTCATGTCAATAGAGTAAAAGGTTGAATGGAGAGAAGCTGATTTAGAATGTCTTGCGGCTTGCGCTTCCAGACGATACTTAGTATGTGCAAGACAGTTAGATACCTTTTTGTAAGTGGTGAAAACTACGTGGACTTGTGTGCTACTTTATGTTCGTTTATTAGATGGAGCAAGGCTAACTTGAAGAGTCTTATGGCTTGCGCTTCCAGACGATACGCTTTCCGGAGGGGGCGCGGTGGACCTCGCAAAAGTGCTCTGCGAGTTACACCTGTCGCCCTGATCCTCCCGGAGTCGATCGTCTGTAAGCTCCAAGCCGTACTTAGTGTGTGCAAGACAGGTTGATCACTCTTTGTAGGTAGTGAAAAACAAGTAGACTTGTCTGATATAATGCGACCGTTTTTGAAGTTAAAAGCGGTGAAGTGTTGCTGGCTACTATGACTGTTTCGATGGACTGAGCAGAAAAAGCAATGACTCTATATGTATTCAATCAGGCAATCCAAAACTTTACCCACACTGTTCAGAAAGCGGAACTTACCCCACTCTATTTCTGGACGAACACAAACTGACTTGCAGACACAAACTCAAGGATTCTCCCGGAAGAACCGGCGACTCCTGGAGGATCAGGGTGACAGGTGTAATCGCCAACGCATTTCTGGCGAGTCCACCGCGCCCCCTCAGGAAAGCGTCCGGTTCTGCAGGGAGAATCCTAGCACGTACACTCATTTTCTGCACCGCACTGGAGAAGCCACGCTACTTTTTTTGTATCTATTTCAAGATGAAATCGTTACGAATAGACGGAAAAAACGCCATAAAACCAAGAAGTAAAACCTTGGTCATACGCCGTTTCATTCCCTTTATATCACAATATTGCTTTCCTTCGCTTTCTCCATAAACTTATCACTCGATCTATTAAAGAACTTCTTCAAACCAAGTCCTAACACTAAAGCGAGTACAAAGTAAATGAGTAAATAAACGATTTGCTTCCAAGCTACCTCCCAAAGAATTCCGCCAATCGCCTCACGTAATAACGTAATGGCATGAGTAAAAGGCATGAATGCGGAGATTCTTTGGAAAAACTCCGGTGCCATTTGGATTGGGAATGTTCCACCAGATGCACCTAGTTGCATGACCATTAAAATAATCGCCATAACTTTTCCTGTATTTCCAAATACGGATACTAATGTGTAGACAATCGAAACGAACACTATACTCACTAGTACACCGAACAATACATAAGGTAACTTGTTGACAACGTATGTGTTCATGATAAATAGTTCACCTACCGTAACGATTAACGATTGAATCGTTCCAATACCAGCGAAAATAATGAGTCGGCCTATATACGTTTGGTAGCTTTTAAATCGTGACTTTTCACGAATATCCACTTTCAATGTAGAAACCATTAATAATGCACCGACCCATAAAGAGAGTGTCGTATAGAACGGACTCATCGCAGAACCATAGTTTGGAATTGGATAGAGGGGATGTTCATCCAGCACGACAGGATCTGCGAAGAATTTACTAACTCCGGCTGGGTCTGTTGCAAGAACTTCTAGTAATTTATCTAAATCTCCGTCCTTTTCTAGTGCACGAATTTTCTCAGCCATCGTCTCGATCGCTTCACGTGCTTCTGGGAAGTATTGCTGTGCTTTCGCAAGATCTTTTTTCCCTAACGTAACTCCCTCTTCCGCTTTCCCAAGGGCTTCTCGCAAACGCGGAATGCGACTATTCACTTCATCGAGCACATCAGATACATCATACAGTGCATTCGTTGCATCTCTCATCGCAGATTTATACTTTCTTGAGAGGTCACTATTTACAAAGTCGATCGCTTCACCTACTGAACGATCCAACTCTCCGGACACACGATCAATTTCCGCTAAATGTTTTTTTCCATTTGCTTTAGAGTCGTTAATACGCACGATTAACCCATCTATTGAAGATTGTGTAGTAGATAAGCTATCTTGTATCGTCTTGATTTTTTCAATTTCATTGGCAAGCTTATCGGAATGAATGAAATTTTGTAAATCCGTTAAGCCACTGGTGATGGACCCAATTGCGGTTAAGCCATTGTCGATACGTTCTACCATTGTTTCTAAAGCTTCGATTGTTCGCTCTGGATTCTCAGCGGTTTCAAGCAACTTTTGCAGTTTTTCATCAATTTCTGTTTTAGATGCTTGCAGTTCATTGAATCGATCACGCAAGTTCTGGTCAAATGATTTCAACTGTTCCGTTGCTTGTTGTATCGTTTGTTGGCTATTTTGATTCCATTGATTTTGCGTGTCCGTAATGCGCTGTTGAGTAGCTTCGAGCTGACTTTTTAGTTGAGTAAGCAAACTACTACTTGGGTTTTCTCCTCTTTCAATAGCCGCCTGTATCCCGTTAATCACTTGGGTTGTCTTTTGCATTTGCTCCTTTAATGAAGCGAACTTTTGCTCCAAATTTCTGAGCTTCTCGCTACCTGTTATGTTGCCAGCTCTTTCTAATATAGAAATCACATTATCTACTCTACTCATTTGACCTTCTATTGCTGAAGATAACTGATCCAATTCACTTTTCATGCCACTCAGATCTATTGAATCGCGCGTATCAATTAGTCGTTGCACAGCTTTTATCGCTGTAGTATTCACTTCAGTCGCTCGATCGAATAATGTAGTCATATTTCCAGAAAGGTCTTGCAGTTGTTTCAATAACTTTTCCGTTTGTGGATACAAGACAGTAAGGTAATTATTTTGTACTCTTTCCATGTCTTGCGCTAACTTCTTCGATAGTTCTTGTGTTTGTGTCACTACATCAGCTGCTGGATTTTTTCCATTCTGTAAATCTGCTATCAATGTTTGCAGATTCTTTTTCAAGCGGCTCAAATCATCTACGCTATTGCTCAAGGTTGCTTGTAAGTCTTGAATATTAGTAGAGTTCTGTAAATTTTGGTCTTGTTTTTTCAAAAAATCATAAATTTCATCTAATCGAGCATTCGTATCTTCTAACTTTCCTTGCTTGTCACGCAAAGAATTCGTAATACGGTCTAAGTCTTCTCCTTTTCCTGCAAGTTCACTGGTGATAGTTGGCACTTTGCGAAATGCAGTTTGTGCACTCTCAAGATTTGATGTGATAGCGGCTAACGTTTGGTCTACTGTTTTTTCATTTTCTTCTAATTTAGCTATTAGACGCGCATTCAATTTTTTCGCGTTTGCATGGACATTATCTACATCATCAAGTACGACATCTACTCGATCGATAGACGAATCTGCAAAATTCAATCCTTTATCGACTAATTGTAATTTGGAGTAGATCTCCGGAATGTCATCCTCTAATTGGTAAATTAAATCCCGTAGTCTTTCAATATTTGCACGATTACCTTGTAATTCTACTCCTAAATTATTAAATACTTTTATGACGGCTTGGTTAGCTTCTTCAACAAATGTTTTATCGATATTTTCCACAATTGCGGAAGCTCCCTTTCCAGCGACCTTCGGAGATATGGCATTGATCTTTTCATTAATATAGTAATCCAATCTAGGTTGTTTAATATCGTCTGTAACGACACTACTTAAATTCTCTGAAAAGTTTTCTGGTATAATAATAGCTGCGTAATAATCACCGTGTTTTACACCTTTGATGGCTTCGTCTTTTGTTACGAACTGCCAACCGAGGTCGTCATTCTTTGTCAATGAGACGATCACTTCATCGCCCACATTAAACTCTTTGTCTTCAATCGTCGCCCCTTTATCTTCACTAACAATCGCCACTGAAACTCCTTTAGTATTCGAATAAGGATCCCAGGAAGCAAGTATATTCAGCCACGCATAGAGCGACGGCAGAAATGCGATTGCCGCTATCACAATTAACGCTGCTTTATTTTTTGTAATGTTACGAATGTCTCGTTTGACAATAAACCAAATTTTATTCATTTATGAACTAACCTCACTTTGATATCACACGTATAGACTAGAGAAAATCGTATCATTGAGTATATCAGTAATTTGCTTTTCCGTAAGCTGTTTTTCATGTGTTTTATTCCAATCAACTACTAAAGCTACATACATTTTAAATAAAAGATAAGCAATCAACTCACTATTGCATTGTTTTAGCTCTCCATTTGCTATTCCTTTGTCGATTTTACTCGCTATATAGCGTAGAATTTCTTTTTCAATTTTCTCGAGCGCTTCTCCGACGGCTGGAGTCCGTAATTCTTTCTCTTCTTCGATCAACTTAATAAATAATTGATGAGTTTCTCTAAATTTCAATAACTGCATAATTCGGGCATGGACATTCTCTTGAAAAGAAGCTCCTGCTACTATTCCCTGTTCAGAAACCTCTTTCATTTCCTTAACCATTTCCCAAACAATCGAATGAAACAACTCTTCCTTCGTAGAAAAAAACGTGTAGATCGTTCCTTTTCCTACATTTGCGATTTTCGCTACTTGATCCATTGTCGTTGCTTTATATCCAAACATCGTAAAGGACTTTTCAGCCGCTAACATAATTTCTTCTCTGCGATTCATTATGACACCTCATCTTAAAATGACCATAATACCATTTCGGTCTGTTGGTCATTATATTACATAGTGTAGTTGTAAATTTCAAGTAGTTTATGTTCGTCCAGAAGTTGGAGTGAGGTAAGTGACTTCTCCTTTGCAGTGCAGAAAAAGAGTGTACGTGCTAGGATTCTCCCTGCAGAACCGGACGCTTTCCTGAGGGGACGCGGCGGACTCGCCAGAAGTGCGTTGGCGATTACGCCTGTCAAGTGCCAAAATGTGCTCCTTCTCGCTGCGCTTCACTCGCAAAAGCCGTCCTTCGCTACGGCTTTTCCTGATCCTCCAGGAGTCGCCGGTTCTTCCGGGAGAATCCTTGAGGTTGTGTCGGGATGTCAGTCTGTGTTCGTCCAGAAATAGAGTATGGCAAGTTACTCTTCCTGAATATTGTAGGTAAAGCTTTGGATTGCCTGACGAATGCGTATATAGTCATTTATTTTTTACTCAATTCATCGAGACAGTCATAGTAGCTAGCAACACTTCATCGCTTTTTAACTTCAAAGCGGTCGCATGGTATCAGACGAGTCCACTTGGTTTTCCCCCCTACAAAGAGTGATCAACCTGTCTTGCACACACAAAGTACGGCTGAAGCTGGAAGACGATCGACTCCGAGAGGATAAGGGTGACAGGTGTAACTCGCAGCGCTTGACGGTCCACCGCGTCCCCTCCGGAAAGCGTATCGTCTGGAAGCGCAAGCCGCAAGACACTTCAATTCAGCTTTGCTCCATCTTATAATCTTAATCTCAGTATTCCAGCTAGTCGAAGTCGTCCACTTATTTCTATTACCTAACTCGCTTTTAAACGAATGAATTACCCATAATATGGTTACTCAACAGGCGTTTATAGAAAAAAGACTGCCACAAAAGTCTTTTTGCTGACTTTTGTGACAGTGCATTTTTTATTCTACAACGAAGATTTTACGTATAGGTTCTTTTATTACTTTACCACTCGCTGAAGTAACGCCAGTAATCGTAATATAGTACAATTCACCTTGTGTATATCCTTTAGTTGGTACGACTTTTAGTGACCTGCCATCTGCTCCAACTACCAATGTAGCTTCGACAAGCTCACCCGCTCCATTTCGGACAATTACTTTTTCGTCATTGTTTGCATCTTGCGATAAAGGTGCTGAAAATTTAATCTCCCATTCTTTTGTAGGTTTCACTCCACCTTCAGATTGGAAGTACGAGTATGGCTGATCATTGTCTAATACTATTACTTTCGGTTCTCCTGGAGGCAATTCAATTCCTTGTAAAGCGTCAATTGCTTTTCCAGCTTCACCGATTTGTACAATGACAAATCCGCCTATTTCTTCTGTTTTCTCAACTTTTGCTGGTTGAAGTTCGCCTGTTTTCTCATCTTTCACTTGAATATGAAGTTTTCCGCCTTCAACAGTAGCTTCTATATGTTCAGGTGCTTTTACCGGCGGTTCAGGCTTAGGCTCCGGTTTTGGATCTGGTTTTGGATCTGGCTTTGGATCTGGTTTAGGGTCTGGTTTTGGATCCGGGTTCCAGTTATCCCCCAAATCTGCTCCCAAGTTTCTTGTATACTGCCATCGTAAAACATCATCTTTCTTTAGCGTATAGATACCAGCACTAAACTGCGGAAATTCACCATTTACTGAATACATCCAGCCACTTTGTGGACCGCCATCGAATTCGCCTAAATCATTTATGACTTTGACATATACGGTCGGCCCTACTCCTTCATAACCTAATGAGATAGAACGTTTTTCTAATTCCCGCTTTAATGCGGTAAATGCTGTATCTCCTGATTGAATCTCTATTTTTTTCGGACTAATAATGTCCCCTGCATCCATCGTTCGTGCTTCTACAGAAAATGTGATGGTAGTAGGTTGAGTGGGTGGTATAATAGCTACAATTATTGATTGATCGTACTGCTTAATCGCTTGTTTCAATAACTCTACCGCTTCATTGACTTTTGCTTGTTCTGCTTGTTCGTCTGTTTCAGTTGTTTTGGCTGTTGAAATCGCTTGTTGTA
The DNA here is from genome assembly GCF_003351785.1 of Sporosarcina sp. PTS2304. Lineage (GTDB taxonomy): Bacteria > Bacillota > Bacilli > Bacillales_A > Planococcaceae > Sporosarcina. The sequence continues at coordinate 49,329 of NZ_CP031230.1, read as the reverse complement.
ATGTATCACGATCCTCTTTCTTATAAGTTCCAGCAGTCGTTCCTTCTTGCGTTGTCTCAAGTCTTTGTTCTGCTGTTTTGATTGTGGAAGTTAGCTGTGCCTTCTCTACTACTGGTTCACTTGGCTCCGTACCTTCGACTGCTGAAAATTGTTGCCAAATGGATTGGCCTGTTTTGATTTCGTGTAAAGCAATCAATGATTGTTCCGTTGCTTTTAGATTTATCATTTTTCGTGGGGTTAACATATAAGTGAACGCGCCGTTGTCCATTTGATACTTACTTAGTGAAGTGAGAGGAGTGACTCCATCCTTTTGCCACTCGGCAGCGTTGACATCTTCCCCAACTGCGATTAATCCAGAGAGGACAGTTGCGATACTATTAGAGTTTTCACTTCCCCATGCTCCCCATCCAGCGGTAGCCATTTGTTGTTCGCGTAACACTTGCTTCGCGCGGTCAATTGCTGCTTTCACCGCACTTTCATCTTGGTAATTCGCAAGCGTTAATAAAACCATACCTGTCATGTCCGCGTCTGCTGGATCAGAGGCTTTAGTTGACAATGAAAATCCACCAGTATCTTTTTCTTGCTTCAATAAATGCTCCAGTGCTTTCTCTTTCGCTTGCGCATCCCATGTCCCGACATTTTGGCCACGTTTTTCTCCGGTATCTAGCGCAAGCATTGCCCACGTATGTTTATTGCTGCCACCGAATGACCCGTCCTCTTTTTGCTGTGCCGCTAGTTCCGCGTACAGATTGCGCTTCGTTTCCCACGCATTAGAAGGGTCTTTTCCAGCCGCTAACAAACCGAAAATGTAGCGAATGTGATGAGTGTCACTTTCATCCACTTTCAAACCAGGATCAGTCGTCACCCAAGTCGGGAGCGACACAGTTCCATCCTTCACTTTTTCACTGACCGCGTTAAGTGCCACGACTTCCATCCAGCCGAGCTCTGGTACATCATAGCCAAATGTTTCTTCTTTGTATCGTTCCTCTTCATAGAAACGCAATGTATCCGCAATCATTTCTTCTGCCGACCGAATAACGACCGGTTTCTGAGGCATATTATATGCAGATCTCTTTTGATTGGATACAATCGATTGTTCTGTAGGACTAATTTGAATCATTTTGTCTGGTACTGTTCCAGTAAGCGTCAAGCGCACTTTTTGATTCGTTTGTACGTCTACTTCACTTACTGTCAACTCATCTTGTGCGATACTCCAGTTCGCTTTATCTGAAGCTGCTTCTGTAAACGTATCCCCTGTGACAGTTACTTCAATCGTTGGATTGACATCTCCGACAGTTAATTTTGTGGCAGAAAGCAATGTTGCATTACGTTTATAATAGAGATGAATAGTATCTTCGTTTTGCAATTCATTATCTATATAAGAAGTATAGGACTCGTTATTGACGCTAATAAACCAATGGTCACTGCCGCCTAACTGTCCTTTTTGTTCATCATTGATAGAGAAAAAGTTCTTTTTCAACTTATCGGTTTCAAACTTCACATTATTTTCTGTTAGTAATGCCTCTACTATTTGCAAGATCGTACTACCCGGTTCAAACGTAACTGTTGTTTGTGGAATGATCGTCTCACTCAAACCATCAATCTGAACGGTTGCAGTAGGTTTTACGGGTTCTTTCGTCATCTTAATACGATTCCACACCGAGTTCCCAGCTTTCATATCCGCTAAAGCAAGCAATACTTGTTCTGTTGACATAAGGTTCGTTGTAGGGTAATCGCTTTTCCATATAAATGAACCGTCTTCTTTTTGGAATCCTTTTATTGCGTCTAGTACAGTATTTCCTTTTACTTGCCAATCAGTTGTTAGCACGTCTTCATTTATGGCAAGCAGACCCCAAATAGCTGTAGCTAAGGAATTGGCATTATCCCCACTCCATGCCGATTTGAAGCCGCCGGTTTGAAGTTGCAATTGCTGCGCTCTTAATAAGCCTTTTGCTTTTTCGATTGCCGTATCGACAGCACTATTGCCTTGATAATTGGCTAGTGTGATTAATGCCATGCCCGTCAAATCAGGGTCAGACACTGTTCCACTTAATGCATAGCCGCCATCTTCGTTTTGTTTACTAATTAAATAGTCTAGCGCTTGTTGTTTCGCATCTTCATTCCACGTGCCCAAATCTGCGCCCAATCGTTCACCGGTGTCCATCGCAAGCAATGCCCACATATGTTTGTTGATGCCACCAAATGCGCCTGTTGTTGGGTTTTGCTGTTTCGCTAATTCTGCATACAGATTACGTTTTGAACCCCATGCGCTCGCAGGGTCTTCATTCATCGCAAGCAGTCCGAAAATATAGCGGATATGTTCGGTTCCATGATGAGTTTCTTTCAGATTAGCCGGTTCTTCTTTCTGCCAAGCGGGTAACTTCCATTGTTCATTAAGTAAGTCTTCTCCTGCTGCATATAGTCCGACTAGTGTTTGCCATGAATCGAGTATCATATCTTTTTCTTTATAGAACTGCACGACTTCTTCCAGCATTTGTTCTGCTGAAGGACTCTCGATTGGTTGTTCTGCCTCACCTACGATCACTTGACTATACGGACGAGTAATCGAGCTGAAGTCTCCATCCATCTTTCGAGCTGACAGATGATAGGTGCCAGGTTCTGAGAATATAATAGTAGCAATTCCTTCTGCGTTCGTTTTCACTTCTTGACCGTCTACTAGAAGCGGTTTATCGTCCACAAGGATTGTAGCATCTGAAACGACTTCTTCTATTACCTCATCTGCTTGAAAATCATAGGAAGATGCCGTTAATAGTACGGTTTCTGTTTGATTTGCAGTCGTAGTGACTTGTTTCTGATCAAACCAAGCATATTTTGTTGTAGAGTAATCCGGTGTAAAAAATACTGTCACTTCATCATTTGGCGATAATGCATATTCCCCTACGCCTCTATCTACGTATTGATCATTTACATAATACATCCAGCCATCCATAGGCGGATTTACTTCAAATGTTTCGATGCCGTCAATTTTCGTAATATACGCGCCATTTCCGAAGTTGAATTTATCGGTATTCGTCACGTTATGGCCGTTCGTTTCCAACGCCTTTACAATTGCATAAATAGCGAGTGGACTGTTTGCATCCAAGCTATTTTTTCCGACAGCATGTGTAATATTATAAGGTGAAAAACTTACTTCCGTTGCTGGTAAAATGGTACGATCATAGCTTTCTATTCGAAGCTTTACCGTAATGTCCTCTGATGGTTCTACTTCCGAACTTATCGCATGAACAACGGGATTAAAAAATGATAAAATCAATAAAAAGCTGACTACTACGGAAAACCACTTTCTTGCTACTTTCATCTTCCCCAATGATTTCTACCTCCAATTTTTCTACAAAATAAAGCCCTTGCCTCCAGAAAGAGACAAGGGCATATGTATGTGTGTACAGAATTCTACCACAAAACATGCACACCTTTTTCCGGAAGGCTACTAGCATAGTATTGTGGCAAGTCTCCTGACTTATGGATACAAACGCAACTTCAACCTTCCCAGTTATGCACCAGTGGTTACTTGAAATTACTTTCCATTTACAGTGGCCGGACCGTCCAGGATTTTCACCTGATTCCTTTTTCAACTTTGCAAACTGGCAAAGTACCAAAATACTTTATATAACTATCTTTGATTTTATAGCAATTGTTTGTGAAACGCAATACGACATAAATAAGAACAGACGAGCCTGTGCAGTGAAGAAAATAAGGATACGTGCTAGGATTCTCCTGTACAGTGCAGAAAAGTAGGGTACGTATGAGGATTCTCCCTACAGAACCGGACGCTTTCCTGAGGGCACGCGGCGGACTCGCCAAAAGTGCGTTGGCGATTACGCCTGACGCGCTGATCCTCCAGGAGTCGCCGGTTCTTCCGGGAGAATCCTTGAAGTAGTGTCCGTAAGTCAGTTGGTGTTCGTCCAGAAATAGAGTTTGGTAAGTTCTGCTTCCTAAACAGTGTGGTGAAGCTTTGAATTTGCTGACTGAATGTATATAAGGTCATTTTTTCACTCAGTTCATCGAAACAGTCATAGTAGCTAGCCACACTTCACCGCTTTTTAACTTCAAAAACGGTCGCATTGTATCAGACAAGTCTACTTACTTGGTCTTTCACCACCTACAAAGAGTGATCAAACTGTCTTGCCTACACAAAGTACGGCTGAAGCTGGAAGACGATCGACTCCGGGAGGATCAGGAAAAGCCGTTGCGAAGGACGGCTTTTGCGAGTGAAGCGCAGCGAGAAGGAGCACATCTTTGCATTTGACAGGTGTAACTCGCAGCGCACTTTTGCGAGGTCCACCGCGTCCCCTCCGGAAAGCGTATCGTCTGGAAGCGCAAGCCCAAGAATCTTCAAGTCAGCTCCACTCCATCTAACAAACGAACATGAAGTAGCACACAAGCCCACGTAGTCTTTCACCCCCTACAAAGAGTGATCAACCTGTCTTGCACACACAAAGTACGGCTGGAAGCGCAAGACTCAAGACATTCCAAGTCAGCCTCAATTTGTCTTATCTTGACTAACTACTAATACTATGCAACTATAAGAGATGGATAAACACTAGGGGTGCTTTCGCTGAGAGAGGCTGTGGCCTTAACCCTTTAACCTGCACTAGATAATGCTAGCGGAGGGAAGTGAACATATAGACGGATTTTTGCCGTACTATGCAACCACTTCGCAAATAGAAGTGGTGTTTTTGCGTAGAGGATTTTAAGAAAAGAGAAGTGATTCCTACATGAGAAAGACTGTACTCGCATTTGATAACGTTTCATTTCATTACCAAGCAGCTAAGTCTTCAGCTCCTACTGCCATTTTAGATCAAGTGAGTTTACGTGTGCAGGAAGGCGAATTTGTTAGTATCATCGGACCTAGTGGTTATGGAAAAAGTACACTCTTTCGACTCGTGACCGGCCTAGATAATCCACAGTCAGGACAGATTTTCCTGAATGGGGAAGCATCCGCCAACCGACTGGGTAAAGTAGGCTATATGCCACAACAGGATCTTTTAATGCCATGGCGAACGATACTAGAAAACGTAAGACTTCCACTTGAATTGCAAGGAAAGAAACAAGCGCATGCACGGATTATCCAATTACTTGCAGATTTTGGATTAGCAGGCGTGGAACACACTTATCCCGCAAATTTATCAGGTGGTATGCGACAACGTGTTTCTTTTTTACGTACGGTGCTGACAGGATCGAATGTATTACTGCTCGACGAACCTTTCAGTGCACTTGATGCAATTACACGCTTGACGATGCAAGAATGGCTTGTCGATCAATGGCAAAAATTTGATAAGACGATATTATTTATTACGCACGATATAGATGAAGCATTATTTTTGTCCGACCGTATTTTCGTCTTAGCTGAAAAACCTGTAACAACGATACGTGAAATCATCGTTCCGCTAGATCGACCACGGACGATGCGGGACTTGGCTCAACTTGAAATGATCGAGTTAAAAGAACGATTAGTTTCGGAGCTGCGTTCGGAGGCGCGTCTATGAAGAAATTACTTTCCTACACATGGTCAATCGCATTTGTCATGATTTTACTAGTTATTTGGGAAATAGGTGCACGTCTGTATGACAAAAGTTTTCTCTTTCCCTCTCCATCGGCGATTCTTTTAAAGCTATGGGAACTTAAAGCAGAGCTGTTTATCCATCACTTACCGCCCACAGCTTTAACTATTTTGATCGGACTCACTATTTCTGTCGTGATCGGCTCTGCGTTGGCCATTTCGATGTATATGAAGAAACCGATTGAGCAGGCGTTTTATCCAATTTTGATCGCATCGCAGACGATCCCTATTATCGCACTTGCACCCATTTTCGTACTTTGGCTCGGTTATAGTATTTGGAGTAAAGTAGCGGTCACTGTGCTCATTACATTTTTCCCGATTACAGTTAGCGTTTTCGATGGTTTGCGCTCTTCTGATCGTAATCTGCGAGAGCTAATGCTGACAATGGGAGCATCAACAAAAGATATTTTTCTTAAATTAGATATCCCTTCTGCTCTTCCGTCTTTCTTTTCAGGACTAAAAGTAGCAGTTACATTAAGCGTCATCGGTGCCGCCATTGGAGAATGGCTTGGCGCACAAGCAGGGCTTGGCTATTTTAGCCGTAGAATGATGACACAATTTGATAGTGCAGCAGTATTCGCCCCGATAGTTTTACTTTCTGCAGTGGGCATTATCTGCTTCCTGATTGTCGTTTTATTAGAAAAAATATGTTTACATTGGAGGAAGCATCAATGAAAAAGCGCTTTTTATTCGGTATTGTCTTTCTACTACTAGCACTTGCAGGCTGCAGTACTAGTGACGACTCAAAGACTACTGAAGAAACACCGAAAGAAGAGAAGAAAAAGGTCAGCATTATGCTCGATTGGTATCCAAATGCAGTACATAGTTATTTGTACGTTGCACAGGAAAAAGGATATTTCGATGAGGAAAACGTAGAAGTAGTCATTCAATTCCCAGCTAACCCGACCGACCCGATGAATTTGACGGCAGCTGGTAAAGTTACACTCGGATTTTATTATCAGCCAGACGTAATTTTGGCACAGGCGAATGAGCAAGTTCCTGTTAAAGCGATCGCGTCCATCGTCCGTGAACCACTTAATTACACGGTGATGTTAGAAGATAGTCCGATCCAGTCGCCGAAAGAATTGGAAGATAAAATTGTCGGCTATCCAGGTATTCCATTGAATGAATCTTTGATCAAAACGATGGTGACACATGATGGCGGTGACTACGATAAAGTGAAAATGATTGACGTTGGTTTCGACTTAGAGGCGTCCGTAGTATCTGAACGAGTGGATGCTGTAACGGGAACATTCATCAATCATGAAGTTCCTGTAATGGAAAGTAAAGGATACAAAGCGCGTTATTTTAACCCTGTAGAATATGGTGTGCCAAACTATAGTGAAATTGTTTTGGTAACGAGTGATGATACGTGGAAAAAAGATCAAGAAGCGATTCAATCGTTTTGGAGAGCAGCTGAAAAGGGCTATCATTTCATGAAGGAAAATCCAGAAGAAGCACTTGAGATTTTACTGAGTAATCAGGACCAAGCAAATTTCCCGCTCGATCAAGCTATCGAGACAGAAAGCTTGAATGTGTTGTTGCCTAAAATGGATTCGGACAATGCGGAATTTGGAGATCTTGATCCGACTTCGTGGGAAGAAGTTCGTGACTGGCTAAAGGAAATGGAGCTTATTACAACTACTCCAGATGTTGATGAGATGATTATTGATATGAAGTCTTAATATCAAGCCTGTCGATTAACCGTATTATGTATAATTCATTCCTTCATTTAAAGTGAGTTTGACTATGGCGATTGGGTGGAGTAAGGCTGACTTGGAATATCCTGCGGCTTGCGCTTCCAGACGATACGCTTTCCGGAGGGGGCGCGGTGGACCTCGCAAAAGTGCTCTGCGAGTTACACCTGTGGCCCTGATCCTCCCGGAGTCGATCGTCTGTAAGCTCCAAGCCGTACTTAGTGTGTGCAAGACAGGTTGATCACTCTTTGTAGGTAGTGAAAAACAAGTAGACTTGTCTGATATAATGCGACCGTTTTTGAAGTTAAAAGCGGTGAAGTGTTGCTGGCTACTATGACTGTTTCGATGGACTGAGCAGAAAAAGCAATGACTCTATATGTATTCAATCAGGCAATCCAAAACTTCACCCACACTGTTCAGAAAGCGGAACTTACCACACTCTATTTCTGGACGAACACAAACTGACTTGCAGACACAAACTCAAGGATTCTCCCGGAAGAACCGGCGACTCCTGGAGGATCAGGAAGAGCCGTTGCGAAGGACGGCTTTTACGAGTGAAGCGCAGCGAGAAGGAGCACATCTTTGCACTTGGCAGGCGTAATCGCCAACGCACTTCTGGCGAGTCCGCCGCGTCCCCTCAGGAAAGCGTCCGGTTCTGTAGGGAGAATCCTCACACGTACACAACTTTTCTGATCCGCACCAGAGAAGTTCACTTACCCCACTCTAACTTCTGAACGAACACCAACTGATTTCCCAACAAAAACTCAAGGATTCTCCCGGAAGAACCGGCGACTCCTGGAGGATCAGCACGAAAGGCGTAATCGCCAAAGAACTTTTGGCGAGTCCGCCGCGCTCCCTCAGGAAAGCGTCCGGTTCTGTAGGGAGAATCCTCACACGTACACTCATTTTCTACACTGCATGGGAGAAGTCACTTACCCCACTCCAACTTCTGAACGAGCACCAACTGACTTACTGTTCTCTTTTAAGCGACGTCATTATTTATAAATATAAAATTTTTGTGTAATATACGGCTTCGACTCGCTATTGAATGCTATACCAATCCCGAGCTGAGAATACTCTGGACTAAGTATATTATTGCGATGGCCTAATGAATTCATTAATCCTTCGTGCGCTAAAATACTATTCAAATAGCCTTGCGCAATATTTTCACCCGTAGCATTCGGGCGCAGTCCTATGTTTTCTACACGCTGCGATGCACTTTCTCCACGCAGATTCGTGTGACTAAAGTAATTATTACGCGCCATGTCTTCACTATGCATCCTAGCAGCAGTCGTCAGTAGTTTATTCTCATTCAAGATCGGTAGGCCTGCCGCATGTCTCGCTTGATTGACCAATTCGTGCATGAGTTGTTCAGAGTGTTGTTTATAGCGCTCATTCGGTGTTTTATACCAATACTTTGCGCGCTCTTCAGTCGCTTGATCTATCCATAAAATAGAACGCACTCTGTTCTGATTATGTTGATCGATCAAGAACGTTACATACTTTCCATCGATCATATACGTAGGTTTCAAATCTTGTCCGCTAATATTGTATTTCGTGCGATCTTTCATAATGTACGTTAACGGCTGACCATACTTTCGGATAATTTCATTGCGTGTATCTCCAATATTTCCAGCAAATCTGAAATTATTGTTTACATTCGTCGTATATCCTGCTACTATCTTTCCATTTTTTACTCCGTTCAATTGAAATTCACGATAATCTCTTTTTATATACTCCCAATCAAAATCATAATTACTTTCAAACACATATTTTTGAGCTACAGGTTCGTCTTCTATCACAACATCAAACTTCATCCGCACATCTTTCTTTAATGAAACGAAACGGTCATTTTGCAGATTTTTTGTAATGGTCAAATAGTACGTCCCTTCTTTCCACTCTGTTTCGGGCATGATCAGTAATTGATTGGAAGAGTTAGGATTTGAAAATACAAGGAAAGTATTCACTTGTTCTGAACCATCCGGCGAACGCGATAGAAAAATATCTTTACTATAGTCTCTTCCTACTTGTATTTTCTGATTAAAATGAATAGTAAAGACTTTGTGTTGATTTACAGTCATTGCTGGAAAGTCGCCTACAAATTCTACTTGTGTTTGACCGCCAACGACTGTAACTTTCGCATCCGCTGTCAAGCCACCATCATTTGTTCGTACTGTAATGATGGTACCCCCTGTTTTTTTCCCCGTAATGATTCCGTACTTATCAACTTCAGCAACTTCTGGATTTGACGAAGTCCATGTAACTGAACGGTCTACAGCATCAATTGGTAACACGTTTTCGAATAATGCCGTCATAGGCCGATCGGTATCCCAACCAACTTTCACACGAAGTTCTTTCACTGTGTATTTGCTTTCATAACGAATAGTAGCCGACCCCCAACCAGTCGCGTGTACTATTCCATATTCATCTACCGTTGCTACTTGTCTATTAGATGACATAATACTTGCGTTTGATTCAATTCCAGTCGCCCATTGTTTGCTTTGGCCCACTTGCATAAACATGTGATCCATCGCAAACTCCGGTAGCAATTCTTCTTCATAAACCATTGCTGCTTGTGCATGCACTCGCTTGGCTTCTATAGTCTTTTCTTCATTTGAATAGCTTGTTCTTACATTCATATCTAATGTGACAGAAGCTTTATCCAACTCCACGGTCTGCACCTTAACTTCTGGGACTGCCAGTGCTGCATATACTCTTTCAAGGTTTAGTAATCCTGCTCCGAAGTGCGGATCTTTGCCTGGTTCTCCGAGATCAACCGCCGTATCTTCTAGTATGTTCTTAATCTGTTTTGGTGTAGCGTCTGGTTGTAATGATTTAATCATTGCAGCTGCCCCTGCAACAATAGGCGATGAAAAAGATGTTCCATTGACTGATTTATAACTATTGGCTACCCCTGTCGTATAAATACCGGTCCCGGGTGCAACTAAACTAACGGATGAATTGTAATTTGAAAACGATGAACGTCTATTTTCAATGTCAATCGCACCAACTGAAATGACGTTTTCATACGATGCTGGATAGCTAATAGGATTGCCTTTTAACGCTTCATTACCAGCTGAGGCAACAACGACTATACCTGCTCGAATTGCACGTTGAACTGCCGCATTTTCTGTAGTCGAACGCTCCGCACTGCCTAGACTCATATTAATGACGTCTACTTTTTTCTCTATCGCATAATCAATCGCTTTAATACTATCTGATACATAACTCGTTCCTGTAATATGAGAGACTTTTAAAGGAAGAACTTTTATATGATAAGGACCTGCGACGCCTGTAATTCCTTTTCCATTTCCATACGTCGCAGCAATCACACCGGCTACTCCTGTTCCATGGCCATTCATATCTTCTACATTTGTATTATTGCCGTAAAAATTATAGCCGCCTGATTGAATACGCCCCTGAAGATCTTCGTGTGTACTCGAAATCCCTGAATCGATTACAGCTACAACAATCGCTTTCTTTTGTCGCTTCACGCTTGACCAAAGAGTTTCGGGTTGAAGATGCGGAATCCACCACTGCTTTTCTACGAATGGATCTGACTCTGCATGTAAGTGACGTTCATAATTCGGTTCAACCGATAGAACAGTAGAATCTTCACGTAATTGTTGCGTAATCTGTTCTATATCCGCATCTTCTGCAAAACTCCACAGTTCTACTTTGGGCGCTATTTGTTCTATTGTTTCTACTCCTTCCACTGAAGGTTCTTCAGCTAATGAATGCTGAACATCTCCATACTCAATTAACCACTCTGTAGTTGCAGCGCCACTTTGTGCACGAACCTCTATAGACGAAAAACCGCATACAGTTAGCAATATGAATACGAATGCAATGATCGGACGGTTTATAAATTTCATAATTCCCCTTCTCTCTAGTTTTCTACTACTATTATAGTAGTACAATACACCAATTATCTAGTGCCTTATATACAGCTTATTCAAACTATCTTCAAAGCATTGCTATGTAAATAGTAAAACCCTCTACCATTGAATACATGATAGAGGGGCGTCATTGCTATTTTCTTACTTCTCCAATACATAGTCGTTTCGTATATTCTAGCGATTCCGTCATAGACTTCTTCGTCTCACCGGACCAACCAAGCAGATGAGCCATACAGTCTATTACGGGTTGTTGCCACTCATTGACCCATTCAATGTTGAATAGTAACGCCCCTGTTCGCCGCCAGAAAAAATCCACTGGTGTACAAACAAACTCTTTTTGAATAGAATACCAAACTTGCGCATAGATAGTAACTGGCAATTTCGCTCGTTCTGCGTCTGCTTTTCCATTTTGGATCACACCGAATAATTCATCTACATTGGAACCATAACGTTTAACCAATACGCGTGCTTCTTCTTCCGTCAGTCCCAGCGCTCTACCTTCTTTTACTTTTACCTTACTAAAAGCTTCAAATCCTTTGGAACCACCTACATGACCGCCTGAAATAGGTAACTTTTTCGTTCGTCCAGCTGGCACTTTTAATCCGTAGTGCTTTTTCCAATCTTTAGCGATCATATCCACTACAGTTTCTGCCATTTTACGATAGCCCGTCAGTTTTCCACCCGCTATTGTCAATAAGCCAGAGTCCGAAACCCAAATTTCATCTTTACGAGAAATTGCGGAAGCACTTTTCCCTTCTTCCTGAATCAACGGTCTAAGCCCTGCCCAACCAGACTCGATTTGTTCTTCCGTAATCGATAACGTTGGGAAAACGAATCGAATCGCTTCCAATAAGTACTCTTTATCTTCTAATGTAATTTGGGGATCTGTCATACTTCCTTGGTAATCTGTATCTGTCGTTCCTATATACGTTTTGCCATCACGCGGAATTGCGAGAACCATTCGACCGTCCGATGTGTCAAAGTAAATCGTTTGTTCTAGAGGAAAGACGCTTTGATCGAAAACCAAATGCACACCTTTCGTCAAATGCAACTGCTTTTTATCCGGCGCTTCGTCTCTTACTCGTACTTCGTTGACCCACGGACCTGCCGCATTGACTACTTTTTTGGCGCGAATGACTCCTAACTTCCCTGTTAGTTGATCAATCGTTAACACACCCGCCACTTTCCCGTCTTGATACATAAAATCAGTCACTTTTGTATAATTTAAAATGGATGCGCCATAACGAGCAGCTTCCTTCATGACTTCAATCGTTAAACGCGCATCATCCGAGCGATATTCCACAAACTTCCCAGCGCCGAGTAACCCTTCTGGATTAAACTTTGGTTCTGCTTGAAGTGTCTCTTTTTTCGTCAGCATACTCTTTCGTTCCGACTTTTTCACGCCAGCCAATATATCATACACTCGCAAGCCGATAGAACTACTGAATTTTCCGAATGTACCATTTTTATAAATCGGCAATAATAACCATGCCGGCGTTGTTACATGCGGGCCATTCTCATACACGATCGCACGCTCTCGTCCTGTTTGATAGACAATTTTAAATTCAAGATTTTTTAAATAACGTAGCCCACCATGAATCATCTTCGTCGAGCGGCTGGAAGTGCCCGCCGCAAAATCTTGCATTTCTACTAAAGCCGTATTCAGACCACGACTTGCTGCATCTAGTGCTATCCCAGCTCCCGTCACACCGCCCCCTATTACTAGCACGTCAAAATCTTCAGTTTCCATCGTCTGTAGTATGTGTTCCCGCTTAAAGCGAGTCTGTTGATCGATCATATATAGACAAGCCCCCGTATGTAAGATGTTGTTTCCATAATACTACAACGAATTGAAAAATGTTCAAAGTTGAATGAAATTTTAGTGAAAACTAGTGTATGTATATATCAAGCCTGTTCATTAACCGTAGAAAGGAGTTAGCTTTTGGAAGGAAAGTGCTTTTGACAAGTGGTTGTAGAGGTAGTGTACGTGTTAGGATTCTCCCTACAGAACCGGACGCTTTCCTGAGGGGACGCGGCGGACTCGCCAGAAGTTCTTTGGCGATTACGCCTGTCAAGTGCAAAGATGTGCTCCTTCTCGCTGCGCTTCACTCGCAAAAGCCGTCCTTCGCAACGGCTCTTCCTGATCCTCCAGGAGTCGCCGGTTCTTCCGGGAGAATCCTTGAGTTTGTGTTCGTAAGTCAGTTTGTGTTCGTCCAGAAATAGAGTATGGTAAGCTCTACTTCCTGAACAGTGTAGATAAAGCTTTGGATTGCCTGATTGAATACATATAGAGTCATTGCTTGTTCCACTCAGTCCATCGAAATAGTCATAGTAGCTGATGTTGGTCTTTCACCACATACAAAGAGTGATCAACCTGTCTTGCACACGCTAAGTTTCGGCTGAAGCTGGAAGACGATCGACTCCGGGAGGATCAGGACGACAGGTGTAACTCGTAGCGCTTGACGGTCCACCGCGTCCCCTCCGGAAAGCGTATCGTCTGGAAGCGCAAGCCGCAAGACACTCCAAGTCAGCTTCACTCCATCCAATAAACGAACATGAAGTAGCAGACAAGCCCACGTATTTTTCACCACATACAAAGAGTGATCAAACTGTTTTGCCTACACTAAGTAAGGCTCGCGCTTACAGACGATCGACTCCGGGAGGTTCAGGGAAAGCCGTAGCGAAGGACGGCTTTTGCGAGTGAAGCGTAGCGAGAAGGAGCACATCTTTGCATTTGACAGGTGTAACCCGCAGCGCTTGACGGTCCACCGCGTCCCCTCCGGAAAGCGTATCGTCTGGAAGCGTAAGCCGCATGACACGCTAAGTCAGCGTCACTCCATACAATAACCATAGTCAAACTCGATTTAAAATAAATTACTGAGTGAATCATGCATAATATGGTTTACGGTCAGTCTTTTATATATTTTTGCTACGTCTTTGTTCACTTGTCGAATTTACTGAAATACTTAAAATTAATTGACAACTAGCTAACATCATGTAATAATTTCTACATGTTTAGTAAGGTTTTTTGCATTCTTTTCATAAACAACTAGAGAAACCAGCAGAATGACTGGATTCAACTTTGCACTAGATACACAATTGTTTGTAAAAGACCTGTCCCCAGTGGATAGGTCTTTTTTATACTAGAGGAGGACCAGCGAATGGGCGTATTTACAAATGAGCAAATATATAATTCGTATCGTTTTTTGGAGACTGAAGATATTATTCAATACGTGAAAAATCTTGGGCTTTTTTTAGAGTCGGAAGAAGTAGATGTAATTGAAGTAAGCGACGGTAAGATTAACCACGTCTATCGATTACGCTGCGGTGAAAAAACCGTCATTTTTAAACAAGCTGTTCCCTATGCAAGAGTGGTTGGAGAATCTATGCCGCTGCCTCTAGATCGCGTTCGTATCGAAGCACAAGTAATGGAGCACTATGCGAAAATCATTCCAGGTAGTGTCCCTGAAGTTATGCATTTGGATGAAGTGATGGCCGTGGTCGTAATGGAAGACATGTTACCGCTTGAAGTAGGTCGCACTGCATTAATTAATGGTAGTGAATCCGCTAGTTTCGCTGCCGACATCGGTGAAATGAGCGCAAAAACATTATTTTATACGTCTGACTTTTATTTAGAATCAACGGTCAAAAAGAATTTACAAGCTTCACTCGCCAATCCTGGCATGAGACAACTTACGGAGCAATTAGTATTTGATTGGCCGTATAGTTTTCATGAAACGAATGAATTTGAAGAAGGCATGCGCAGTGATGTAAAGTTTATAAGCCAAGATCAGCGGTTGCTGCTTGAAGTCGCGCAGCTGAAACATACATTCATGACGAAATCCGATGCTTTAATTCATGGTGACTTGCATAGTGGCGCTATTTTCGTTGGAGATGACCGCACCGTAATTTTCGACACAGAATTCGCACTATTCGGTCCATTCGGTTTCGATCTTGGACAATTCATTGCAAACCTATTGTTAAATGGACTGGCATTCCCGGCATATAAAGAAAAACGTTTCGAACAAGCAAATGAAGCTTGGTATGCTTTTGCGGAAACGTTTGCTAATTTATGGCACACTGAATCCAAAGAACGCTATACGAAAGTAGATGGCTTCCATACGATCATTATGGAAGAGCTATTTGAGGATCTAATTGGTTTCGCTGGCTGCGAATTAGTCAGACGCGCTATTAGTATCGCCCAAATTCCTGATATGAATGTTGAAACAGATGAAGCGCTACGCATGGCGGCAAGAAAAAACGTCCTTGCACTCGGTAAGCATTTAATTATGGAACGTAAAAATATTCATTCGCTGGAACAACTGCGTCACTGGTTCCAAGCAACTAATTACTAAAGGAGGCAGTGAAATGGGTATTACAGCTACGTATTTATTCCCAACTCATCCTGACCAAGAAAAGATCGCAGAACAACATGCTCTCGGGCTGACGATTGGTTCATGGACCGATATCCCCCATCTGGAGCAAGAACAGTTAAAGCATCATAAAGGCGAAGTTCTATCCGTTGTTCCAGGCGAGAAAAAAGACACCGTAACAATTTTCTATCCATCAGCGAACGTTTCTGCTGATCTTCCTGCTATTTTTACAACGGTCTATGGAAAATTGTCATTTTTCGAAGGCTACGAACTAATCGATCTACAATTTGACGATCAATTACTGGCACAATTTCCCGGACCACGTTTTGGCGTTACAGGCATCCGTGAACAGCTCGGCGTTTATGATCGTCCGTTGTTAAAAGCTATTTTTAAAGGCGTCATGGGGCGTGACCTATCGTTCTTCTCCGCACAATTAACAGAATTGCTTGCTGGCGGCATTGATTTGATTAAGGACGATGAAATTTTATTTGAAAATGAATTGACTCCTTTTTATAAACGAGTAACGACTGCGAAAGAAATCATCGATCAGCATTATGAACAAACGGGCGCACGTGCACTGTATGCAGTGAACTTATCAGGTCGCTCCCATGACTTGCATGAAAAAGCCGAGCGCGCAACAGAGCTAGGAGCGAGCGCATTATTATTCAATGTCCATGCTTATGGATTAGATACGCTTCAATCGTTGCGGGAAAATGACAACATCGGCTTACCTATTTTGGCACATTCTGCTTTATCAGGCGTTTTGGCGGGGCAAGCAGGAAGCGGATTCTCCTATCCCCTACTCGTCGGGAAGTTAACACGAATGGTTGGCGGCGACCTCTCTTTATTCCCGAGTCCTTATGGAAATGTTGCTATTTCACGCGAAGATGCACTAGGCATTAACGCCATGTTAGTCGAAGAGAATGGTTTTGAACGGACATTCGCTGTACCTTCAGCGGGAATTCATCCAGGAATGGTACCACAGCTGCTTGCGGACTTCGGTGATAATTTAGTGATCAATGCGGGGGGTGGAATTTTTGGGCATCCAGACGGCCCAACACCTGGTGCTCAAGCATTCCGTGCCGCAATCGACGCGAGTGTCAATAAAATTTCTTTGCCTGAAGCTGCAAAAATATCCATTCCACTGCAACACGCTCTGGATCAATGGGGCATCGTTCAAGCAACATAAGATGGAGGCTAAACCATGAGTAACGTCGTCATATTTTGTGATTTTGATGGCACTATTACAAAAAAAGATAATATTATTAGCATTATGAAACAATTTGCATTGCCTGGTTGGAAAGAAATAACGAATGATATTTTAAGTCAAAAGATTTCTATTCAATCTGGAGTTCAAAAACTATTTTCATTAGTTCCAAGTAAATTAAAAGAAGAAATCATCGAATTTGTCTTACAAGATGCAGAGATTCGCGAAGGATTTAAAGACTTTGTACACTTTACGCGAGAGCAGAACATACCTCTATATATTGTCAGTGGAGGAATAGATTTCTTCGTGTATCCAGTGCTTGATTCATTTGGACCATTTGATCATATTTACTGCAACGAAGCGACATTTGATGAAGAGCGAATTACGATTCATTACCCACATGCGTGTGATGAATTATGCACAAGTCAAGGATGCGGGTGCTGTAAACCTTCGATCATGCGTAAACTTTCAGATGAAAATCAAACGCGCATTGTCATCGGTGACTCCGTGACAGACTTCGAAGCAGCAAAACTCGCGGATGTCGTAATTGCAAGAGACTTCTTAGCCGAAACTTGCGACACACTCGACATTCCCTACTCTTCATTTGAAACCTTTACAGATTGTATAGAAATCGTCAAAGCGCGATTATAAATTTACTAGACAGGAGCGAAACATCACATGGCGACCATTACTATTCAAGAAACTAACGAAGTAATCGAGGGACAACAAGCAGTCACGGACTTTTTAACACAACAAGAAGTAATTTACGAACATTGGGAGATTGACAAACTCCCCGAACATTTACGCGAGAAATTCAACTTGACCGATGCTGAGAAAGAGGAAATTTTACAGTCTTTTAAAAAGGAGATTGACGCAATTTCTGAACGCCGCGGCTATCAAGCAGCTGATGTCATCTCGTTATCAAGCGACACGCCGAACATTGAAGAAATGCTGAAAAATTTCGAACGCGAACACCATCATACCGACGATGAAGTCCGCTTTATCGCTAGCGGGCACGGAGTATTCGTCATTCAAGGAAAAGACAAGCGCTTTTTCGAAGTTCACTTAGATCCAGGTGATTTGATTTCCGTACCTGAAAACGTCCGCCATTATTTCACATTGGCAGAAGACCGACAAGTCGTGGCGGTACGTATTTTCGTCACACCCGAAGGCTGGGTCGCAGTTTATTGATTTATTGATGGGAGGATGCGCTTTAGCAGTTAGTAATCTAACTGCTAAAGCGTTTTTTGTTTAGTTGTCGGAGGCTATGAGCGGAAATGCAAATTCTATGAGCGCGATGGACGAGGCTATGAGCGGAAATGCCAATTCTATGAGCACGACGGACGAGGCTATGAGCGGAAATGCCAATTCTATGAGCGCGATGGACGAGGCTATGAGCGGAAATGCCAATTCTATGAGCGCGACGGGCAACGCTATAAAATATATTACTCTACATACAAAATACCGATCTCGATTTCCCAAGACCGGCTCTATTACGTATAGTTAGTTCACATATCCAAATATACAAATCCTTCACAAGTAAAGCGGACATCGGTAGAAATAAAGTTTTTTCCGCCTGTTTCTACATGTACGATCCCGCCTGGTTGATGAATGTGCAAAGTGTTCTTTTGATTTCCTTTAGACAAATGAATGCCTAAAGCGAGGGATCCTGAACCACAAGCTTGTTCGAAAAGTTTGCTTCCGGTTTCTGTCACGTACACAAAAGGCCATATTTCATACTCATTTTCCTTTAGCTGCTTATAAGGAATAATGCCAATTGCTTTATCTTTAATTTGGTGCGTGACTGCTTCAATCAATTGATTAAACTGGTTTTCAGTTGGCCAATAGTCCGTGAGAAAATGAGTGATTCCGTCTAACTTGACAACATTTCCTGTGACATTTTGACCATTCACATCAATTATGATCTCAGTCGTTGATAACGGAGATGGCATTTCAGCTCTAGCGACGAAATGAGTTGGTGACTTTTCATCAACTACGCACTCAAGTGGTAAATCGCAACCTGATGCCTCCAATAAAAATGTTCGATCTTTCGTAAGCCCTTTATAAGCACAGTAGGCTGCAGCACTTAGCACTGCGTTACCACAAAATTCCCCTCCAGACATTTCTAATCTTAATACAGCGTTCGAATCTTTTGGCGTTACTAAAAAACCTGCTTGTTCTGCATGTAAATGTTCATCGTCCATAATTCCACTAGCGATTTTCGCATAATGGGTAGGTGCTACATAGTTCGTTATAAAAACAGTTGTATTTTTTGAAGGGCTCGCCTTTATAAAATCTAGCTTCATGTATTTTCTCCTCGCTTTACATTCGTTACTTACTTCGAAATACGTGATGCAACATGTCAGAAACACACTACATCACGTCTCATTAGTTTATAATACCATAGCCGCGACAACACCAAAGATAAGAAGAGGAATATTATAATGTAAAAATGTTGGAACACATGTATCCCAAATATGATGGTGCTTTCCATCCGCATTCAGCCCCGCTGTCGGCCCTAACGTACTATCAGATGCTGGCGAACCTGCGTCACCAAGAGCTCCAGCAGTACCAATTAACGCAGCGGTTGCCATTGGCGAAAAACCAACTGCTACACAAATCGGTACGAATAAAGCAGCGATAATAGGAATTGTTCCAAATGATGAACCAATACCCATCGTGATCAATAAACCGATCAACAACATGACAGTTGCAATGATTAATTTGTTATCGCCTAAAATTGCTGTAGCTGATTCCACTAACTCGTTGACAGCACCCGTCTCTTTTAAAATAGTTGCATAACCCGAAGCGATTAGCATAACAAACGCAATCATCCCCATCATGCTAATTCCTTCGTTGACCACTCTATCTCCTTCAGCGAAAGGAATAACTGTAAAAATATACATTAGCACGATACCTGTTAGTGCCCCCAAAATAAGTGAAGTCGTCACTATTTGAACAACCAACGCACCTATAATAGCCATGATTGTTAGGAAATGGCGCAGAGTAAACTTTAGTTTCATTTCCTCAGACAGTTCTTCTGTCACAATAACTCCTAAGTCGCTATGTGGAAGTTCGCGCGGCTTACGGTACGAGATGAATACGGCAATTAACAATCCTACAACCATGCCAAGTCCAGGAATTAACATGGAATAAGCAACTGTTAGAACTGGGATATTCATACCACTTGCTGTCATTTCATCAGCTATAATTCGATGGAACAATAATCCAAAGCCTGCCGGAATCATTATATAAGGAGCCTTCAATCCAAATGTCAATGCACAAGCGATTCCTCGACGGTCAATCTTCATCTTGTCAAATAAATATAACAAAGGAGGAATAAGAATTGGAATAAAAGCAATGTGGATAGGAACCGCATTTTGTGACAGACAAGCAACTCCTGCAAGTGTCAATAATAAAACGGATCGTTTCCCTCGTAATACTTTCATCAGTCTTTTAACAAGAAAGCCTGTAATTCCCGAATAACTAATCATCACTGCGAACATTCCAAGCAAAATATAACTTAAGGCGGTGTTAGCTTGCCCTCCCATTCCCGAAACGAGCATGGTGGTTGCTTCCGTCAATGATAAACCTTCCATTAATCCAGCCACACCTGCCGCAAAAATAATCGCAAACATCACGTTCACTCGCAGAAGGCTTAACACAGACATAACGAGAACTGAGATTACTACCGTACTAAACATAAATTCACCTCTTCTTTTTGATATAACACATTTTCTTTACATAATTTCGCCACTAGTCTTCTACCTATTTCTTATTTGGTTACCATTTCAATCACTAGTCTTCAACCATTCATTCATCGCTTCGATATCTTTTGAGAAAATACGATCTTTTTCAATAGATGACACAATTTTTCTGCCATTTTCTAAAAGTTCTCTCGTTGCTGTAGACATTTTTTCTTTCCCACGGAATTCAGCTGCCTGCATACTACAAATCGCTTCAATTGCTATTACGCGACGTGTATTTTTGATCACTTCGTATGCGTGACGAGATCCAATCGTTCCCATACTGACATGATCTTCTTGATTTGCCGATGAAGGAATTGAATCGACACTCGCTGGATGAGCTAATGTTTTATTTTCAGAAACAAGTGAAGCAGCAACATATTGCATAATCATAGCACCTGATTGCAGACCCGGCTCTGGGCTTAAAAATGGTGGCAAATCGTTTAATTGAGGATTGACTAAGCGCTCAATTCGACGTTCTGAAATATTGGCCAACTCTGCGATAGCGATTGCTAGGAAATCCATTGCAAATGCCATTGGCTGTCCATGAAAGTTCCCACCAGACAATACTTTTTCACCATTATCGAAAATAAGCGGATTATCTGTAGCTGCATTCATCTCAATCAATAATTTCTCTTTCACATAATTCATCGCCTGCCATGTTGCTCCATGAACTTGAGGTATACAACGAAGTGAATAGGCATCTTGAACTCGTAATTCTCCTTGCTTTGTCGTTAACTTACTGTCAGCCAACATGTTGCGAATTCGTTCAGCAACTTCTATCTGTTCTTTATAACCACGCGCAAGATGTATATCTTCGTCAAACGCATCAATAATTCCACGTAAACCTTCTATTGTCATGGCAGCAATTTTTTCTGTTTGGTAAGCTAGTTTTTCCGCTTCCAAATATGCTACAACTCCCATGGCAGTCATCGCTTGTGTGCCATTAATAAGAGCCAGACCTTCTTTTGCTGTCAAAACAATCGGTTCAATTCCTTCTTTCGCTAACGCGTTCTTCGCTGGTATTCTTTCACCTTTGTAAAATACTTCTCCTTCGCCAATCAATACGAGAGCTAAGTGTGATAGCGGCGCTAAGTCCCCACTAGCACCTAGAGATCCTTGTTGAGGAATGACAGGATGAATATGCGCATTGGCTAAATCAAGCAATCTCTCAATAACGACCGGTCGCACTCCTGAAAAACCTTTTAGCAATGCATTGGCGCGGAGAACAATCATCGCCCGAGACACGACTTCTGGAAACGCTTCCCCAACACCGCATGCATGAGAACGAATTAAGTTTAACTGCAATGATTCTACATGCTCTCTGTCAATGAGTACATCGCTAAATTTACCGAATCCGGTTGTAATACCGTAGACAATTCGTTCTTCGTTTACGATTTTTTCTACTGCTTTACGACTTTCTTGAACTTTTTGCATACTCTCTTCCGAGTACTTCACGTAATCTGCATCCAAAAGTATACTTTGCATCTCTGTAAAATTAAGTGTTTGACCGTTTAGAATAATCATTTTTCTTCTTCCTTTCATTCTGAATGATGTCTGAGCTTTGTTTTTTCAATACCTATAGAAAACTATTTGTATGCGCTTACAAATAGAGCGAGCTAAATACTTTCATCGCTTGCCACTGCTTATTCTATAAAATCGAATATCTAGATATTCGATTCATATGCAATTGATAAAAATGTTTTGTAAAGATTCTTATATTATGCATACAAATAGTTCTGTTTCTCTTGGTACTATTTACTTTTTTAACATAGGATTTCTATCGTAGCTTTTTCAGCAACATTATAGATTGTTTCTACGGTATGAATATTTCACCACTTCGTGTAGCTACCTTTTTGTGTGTAACTCGAAATTTCTATAACGAGCGATCTTTTCTTTGATAAATGTTTCTACAGGCACGCTACCTCCTTTTTTCTATACATTTATTATATATAGAAGAATCAGACTACTATTTTATTATTTGTTGCTTTTCTTACAATCTATATATTATATTATGTGATTTATTTATATTTTTTAATAATAAGATCTATTTTATCATTCTATACATCGATCCTCGCTTATTTTTTAAAGTATGAGCGCGACGGACAGGGCTATGAGCGGAAATGCTAATTCTATGAGCGCGATGGACGGGGCTATGAGCGGAAATGCCAATTCTATGAGCGCGATGGACGAGGCTATGAGCGGAAATGCTGCTTCTATGAGCGCGACGGACGGGGCTATGTAAGCGTCAAAAGAAGGACACATTCCTCTCTTCCTCTTTTAATGAGAAACTATGACTAGCTTATTGGAAAGGAAGTAGAGAAATGAATGAATCAACCCTTCAGCCCTTGGCTGAGCACAGTAAAACCGATTTGGAATGGACAGAAATCATCGAAGAGTGGCGACGAAGTGGAGAAAATATGGCCGAGTGGGTCAGAAGACAAAGCGATTTCTCCTATGATCAATTCGCAAAAGCACGGAGGCGGCTCTCTCCGGAGGATACACGCAAAGGAGAATTTTTGGAATCCAAAACCACTTGGTCATCTGTTGCGGTCGCCCTTCCTTCTTCCACAGTAGATCTTCATTATCGGGACTACAAATTAGTGATCAGCAGCGGCTTCGACCGCGAACTGGTACAAGAGTTACTGGAGGTGTTGGCTGATGCGAATTAATCTGGAAGGTATTCAGGGGATTTATCTGGCACATGGCGCAACGGATATGCGGCTGTCCATTGATGGTCTGTCTGCGAAGGTGCAGGAAACCTTTCAGGCAAATCCGTGTTCCTCCAATTTATTTATCTTTTGTAACCGGGATCGCGACCGTTTAAAAATCCTACACTGGGACTACAATGGCTTCTGGTTGTACTACCGGCGACTGGAAACTGGCCGCTTTCACTGGCCTGACGGCCAAGAAGAAGAAACCACGTCTATCAGCCCGCGCCAGCTTCAATGGATGCTCGATGGATTGACTATTGAAGAAGGAAAAGTCTTCCCCCGTATACTGGGAAACAAAATCGTATAAATCACAAAGTTTTTTTAAAAAGCAGAAGGATTTTGTCAGCTTTTGGCGAATTTTACTTTTATGAAAACTAATCAGAAGATCTCATCCCATACAACTGAACAGAATGACCGTGTAACTGTGTTGGAACAAGAAGTCGCGAGATTGTCCGCTTTGGTGTCTTGGTACGAGGAGCAGTTTCGTTTGAAAAAAAGTAAGGAATTTGGACGCTCCAGCGAAAAGGCACCGAAAGGCCAGATGGAGATGGAATTGTTTAATGAAGCAGAAGCACTGCTAGATGCTTCTGCTGAACCATCTTCAGAACCTGAAGAGGTGATTTCGGGATCTTCACCTGCGAAAAAAACTCCACGGGAAACACGCACGACTTTCTCTGCCGATCTGCCGGTGGAGAGTGTGACATACAGCTTGCCCCCAGAGGAGCAGGCTTGTTTAGATTGCGGTCACCCAATGCATGTCATGAAAAAAGAAGTTCGCCGCGAACTCGTGGTTATCCCAGCACAAGTGAAAGTCGTCGAACACGAACGGGAAGTCTATGCCTGCAGGCATTGCGATCAAGAAGGCATCCAGACACCGATTGTTCAGGCACCAATGCCCAATCCGGTATTGCCAAAAAGTATGGCCTCGCCCTCGATCCTGTCATTTTTGATTACTCAAAAATACTTGTTCGGCATGCCGCTCTATCGGTTAGAGGAAGTTTTTCGACAGGCAGGCGCGCCGCTTTCAAGGCAGACCCTCTCCAATTGGTTAATGAATGTGTCCGATCGGTGGTTTGAACCGCTCTATGAGAATATGCGACAGCGTATTTTGTCAGCCGACTACCTTCATGCAGACGAAACCAGTGTGCAGGTCTTGCGTGAAAAAGGACGCAGTCCCTCTACCACTTCCTATATGTGGCTGTACCGTACCGGGAAGTTTGATGTCCCTTGCGTGGTGTATGACTACCAGCCTGGTCGGGGATCGGAATACCCGAAACAATTTCTGGAAGGCTATGCTGGTACGCTTCATGTAGATGGTTATAAGGCTTACGAAAGCCTGCAAAGTGTACGGCTATCAGGCTGTTGGGCACATTTGCGCCGAAAATTTGATGAAGCCCTGCGCGCCATTCCGAAAAAATCGAAGAGGCGGCGTACGCTGACAGAGGAAGCAGTCAACCAAATCGGCAAGATTTATGGAGCGGAATCAGAAATAAAGGAGCTTACTCCTTCCGAACGGCTTGAGGTACGCAAGAAAAAAATTCAGCCCCTAGTGGAGGCTTTTTTCGCCTGGGTAAAAACTGTCCGAATAGATGTACTGCCGAAAAGCAAGCTTGGTGAGGCGCTAACATATGCCGTCAATCAGGAAAAGAAATTGAGGCAGCCATTTCTAGATGGTTATCTGGAGATAGATAATAACCGTGCCGAACGAAGCATCAAGCCGTTTGTGATCGGCCGAAAGAACTGGCTCTTCTCGGTCACACCTAGAGGCGCAACAGCGAGCGCAAGAATGTACAGCCTGATCGTAACTGCGAAAGAAAATCAGCTGCATGTCCCTCACTATTTAACGTATCTTCTTGAAAAGCTGCCTAACTTAGATCTGGCAGATGACGAACAGTTGGAACAACTGATGCCTTGGTCTTCGACTTTGCCTGAACAGTGTTATCAAGGTAAAGAAGGAATATAAATCAACATATATACTTATCTAGTATAAAGAGAACCACATCTCATTTGAAGGTGTGGTTCTTTTGACGCTTACGGGGCTATGAGCGGAAATGCTAATTCTATGAGCGCGATGGACAACTCTATGAGCGGAAATGCTGCTTCTATGAGCGCGATGGACGAGGCTATGAGCGGAAATGCCAATTCTATGAGCGCGATGGACGGGGCTATGAGCGGAAATGCCAATTCTATGAGCGCGACGGACAACTCTATGAGCGGAAATGCTAATTCTATGAGCGCGACGGACGGGGCTATGAGCGGAAATGCTAATTCTATGAGCGCGATGGACGAGGCTATGAGCGCGATGGACGAGGCTATGAGCGGAAATGCCAATTCTATGAGCGCGACGGACGGGGCTATGAGCGGAAATGCCAATTCTATGAGCGCGACGGACAACTCTATGAGCGGAAATGCTAATTCTATGAGCGCGATGGACGGGGCTATGAGCGGAAATGCTGCTTCTATGAGCGCGACGGACAACTCTATGAGCGGAAATGCTAATTCTATGAGCGCGATGGACAACACTATGAGCGGAAATGCTGCTTCTATGAGCGCGATGGACGAGGCTATGAGCGGAAATGCTAATTCTATGAGCGCGATGGACGGGGCTATGAGCGGAAATGCTGCTTCTATGAGCGCGATGGACGGGGCTATGAGCGGAAATGCTAATTCTATGAGCGCGACGGACGGGGCTATGAGCGGAAAGTAAGCGTCAAAAGAAGGACACATTCCTCTCTTCCTCTTTTAATGAGAAACTATGACTAGCTTATTGGAAAGGAAGTAGAGAAATGAATGAATCAACCCTTCAGCCCTTGGCTGAGCACAGTAAAACCGATTTGGAATGGACAGAAATCATCGAAGAGTGGCGACGAAGTGGAGAAAATATGGCCGAGTGGGTCAGAAGACAAAGCGATTTCTCCTATGATCAATTCGCAAAAGCACGGAGGCGGCTCTCTCCGGAGGATACACGCAAAGGAGAATTTTTGGAATCCAAAACCACTTGGTCATCTGTTGCGGTCGCCCTTCCTTCTTCCACAGTAGATCTTCATTATCGGGACTACAAATTAGTGATCAGCAGCGGCTTCGACCGCGAACTGGTACAAGAGTTACTGGAGGTGTTGGCTGATGCGAATTAATCTGGAAGGTATTCAGGGGATTTATCTGGCACATGGCGCAACGGATATGCGGCTGTCCATTGATGGTCTGTCTGCGAAGGTGCAGGAAACCTTTCAGGCAAATCCGTGTTCCTCCAATTTATTTATCTTTTGTAACCGGGATCGCGACCGTTTAAAAATCCTACACTGGGACTACAATGGCTTCTGGTTGTACTACCGGCGACTGGAAACTGGCCGCTTTCACTGGCCTGACGGCCAAGAAGAAGAAACCACGTCTATCAGCCCGCGCCAGCTTCAATGGATGCTCGATGGATTGACTATTGAAGAAGGAAAAGTCTTCCCCCGTATACTGGGAAACAAAATCGTATAAATCACAAAGTTTTTTTAAAAAGCAGAAGGATTTTGTCAGCTTTTGGCGAATTTTACTTTTATGAAAACTAATCAGAAGATCTCATCCCATACAACTGAACAGAATGACCGTGTAACTGTGTTGGAACAAGAAGTCGCGAGATTGTCCGCTTTGGTGTCTTGGTACGAGGAGCAGTTTCGTTTGAAAAAAAGTAAGGAATTTGGACGCTCCAGCGAAAAGGCACCGAAAGGCCAGATGGAGATGGAATTGTTTAATGAAGCAGAAGCACTGCTAGATGCTTCTGCTGAACCATCTTCAGAACCTGAAGAGGTGATTTCGGGATCTTCACCTGCGAAAAAAACTCCACGGGAAACACGCACGACTTTCTCTGCCGATCTGCCGGTGGAGAGTGTGACATACAGCTTGCCCCCAGAGGAGCAGGCTTGTTTAGATTGCGGTCACCCAATGCATGTCATGAAAAAAGAAGTTCGCCGCGAACTCGTGGTTATCCCAGCACAAGTGAAAGTCGTCGAACACGAACGGGAAGTCTATGCCTGCAGGCATTGCGATCAAGAAGGCATCCAGACACCGATTGTTCAGGCACCAATGCCCAATCCGGTATTGCCAAAAAGTATGGCCTCGCCCTCGATCCTGTCATTTTTGATTACTCAAAAATACTTGTTCGGCATGCCGCTCTATCGGTTAGAGGAAGTTTTTCGACAGGCAGGCGCGCCGCTTTCAAGGCAGACCCTCTCCAATTGGTTAATGAATGTGTCCGATCGGTGGTTTGAACCGCTCTATGAGAATATGCGACAGCGTATTTTGTCAGCCGACTACCTTCATGCAGACGAAACCAGTGTGCAGGTCTTGCGTGAAAAAGGACGCAGTCCCTCTACCACTTCCTATATGTGGCTGTACCGTACCGGGAAGTTTGATGTCCCTTGCGTGGTGTATGACTACCAGCCTGGTCGGGGATCGGAATACCCGAAACAATTTCTGGAAGGCTATGCTGGTACGCTTCATGTAGATGGTTATAAGGCTTACGAAAGCCTGCAAAGTGTACGGCTATCAGGCTGTTGGGCACATTTGCGCCGAAAATTTGATGAAGCCCTGCGCGCCATTCCGAAAAAATCGAAGAGGCGGCGTACGCTGACAGAGGAAGCAGTCAACCAAATCGGCAAGATTTATGGAGCGGAATCAGAAATAAAGGAGCTTACTCCTTCCGAACGGCTTGAGGTACGCAAGAAAAAAATTCAGCCCCTAGTGGAGGCTTTTTTCGCCTGGGTAAAAACTGTCCGAATAGATGTACTGCCGAAAAGCAAGCTTGGTGAGGCGCTAACATATGCCGTCAATCAGGAAAAGAAATTGAGGCAGCCATTTCTAGATGGTTATCTGGAGATAGATAATAACCGTGCCGAACGAAGCATCAAGCCGTTTGTGATCGGCCGAAAGAACTGGCTCTTCTCGGTCACACCTAGAGGCGCAACAGCGAGCGCAAGAATGTACAGCCTGATCGTAACTGCGAAAGAAAATCAGCTGCATGTCCCTCACTATTTAACGTATCTTCTTGAAAAGCTGCCTAACTTAGATCTGGCAGATGACGAACAGTTGGAACAACTGATGCCTTGGTCTTCGACTTTGCCTGAACAGTGTTATCAAGGTAAAGAAGGAATATAAATCAACATATATACTTATCTAGTATAAAGAGAACCACATCTCATTTGAAGGTGTGGTTCTTTTGACGCTTACAGCGGAAATGCTAATTCTATGAGCGCGATGGACGAGGCTATGAGCGGAAATGCTAATTCTATGAGCGCGATGGACGGGGCTATGAGCGGAAATGCTAATTCTATGAGCGCGATGGACGGGGCTATGAGCGGAAATGCTGCTTCTATGAGCGCGATGGACGGGGCTATGAGCGGAAATGCCAATTCTATGAGCGCGATGGACGAGGCTATGAGCGGAAATGCTGCTTCTATGAGCGCGACACCACATTCTATATTAATCCCAACGAATAAACAAATACATCTTCCTCTTTTAGAAAAGCAACCTCCATTCATCTCAATATAGAAAGTTCCATAAAAACATAGTATACTTTCAAAGAAGTACTACCGCGAACTACTACAAAACTGGAGCTAGAGTATGAGAAAATGTCTTGCATGTAAAGAAATAAATTCTGATGAACAAGAACAATGTACGGGTTGTGGTGCCACATTATCTTCTCGCAGGGCATCTATAAAAAAGACAACGACTAAAAAAGCGTGGCCGTATAAAATCCTAGTGCCTATCATATTACTTATCGCTGTAGCAGGTATACTAGCTATTCAGAACGAGTACAGCAAACGTACAGTAGCTGAACAATTTGTCACTGCGTTAATCGATCAAGACACGTATACATTGCGCGAGTTACTCGTGCCAAAAGACAGTCGAATTGAGATCAATCAAGACAGTTTACAAGCATTGCTGACGATGATTGAAAAAAATCCATCGTTCGTCCAAACGATAGAATATACGTTACATACGAAAGATGAAGGGATGTTTGACGTTAGGGCATCAGAAAAACGTTTTGGCTTATTTCCACGGTATACTATTAATCCGACAGGTTATATTATTGAAGTGGAATCTATAGGAGATGAAACTATCCTGTATACGGACAACTCTGAAATTGGCTATATGAAACACACTGGAGAAATTGCGGAGTTTGGTCCTTTTTTAGCTGGCATTTATCCGATCAAAATGACGACCACAATTGAAGATCAGTCCATATCTGAAGAAGTTCAGGCAAATATTTTTGGTGAAAATCAAACGATCAGTCTTTTCTTTCCTTCTGTTGAAGAAGTAGAATTACTCTCCAAAGATTCAGTGGAACATAAGACAGATGCTGAACCATCTGACAGCGCAGAGGCTCCTGTCGGCAGTATTTACAACGACTACTACATCCTTCCGACAAGTGGAGATGAATATTTGAAAGCTTCAGATTTGGCCAACCTTTCTAAAAGTGAGTTGCGTTTAGCCCGCAATGAAATATACGCGCGCTATGGCTATATATTTAAATCAAAAGAATTACAAGCTTATTTCGATTCACAAAATTGGTATGTTCCTAACGACTCGTACGGTGGCTCTTTGACAGACTGGGAAAAGCATAATGTTGCACTTATCAAATCAAAAGAATAAATAAAGAGACTTCGCTACTTGCTGGCGACGTCTCTTTATCTATCAGGTGCTAGCGTAGCAAGCAGTTTAGCCGCTTCGTAGTTTACCCAATCTACTTCATCTTTATTTGACAGCTCCTTCAAAATACTTTTCGCTTCTTCTTGTTGATCCAATTCTAGCAATGCACTACTCTCCAACAAGCGAATAGCGTCACGATAAGGTGATTCTACATAATGTGTACTTTCCTCTTGCTGAAACTGTTGCGCAGTTTGTACCGCTTGCTCATAGGCTTGTTCTCTCATATAACTTGCGGTTAAATAATATGCCGCATCATCAGAAAAATATTCACTACTAAACGAACGAATCGCTTGTTCAAATGATTTGCTTGCTCTTGAAAAATTACCATTTTGATAATCTTTCATTCCATCTATATAATATTCTTCCGCTACTTCTACTGAGACAAATAATATTTTTTCATCGTCTGCCAACACTGACGGCTCATCCACTTCACTAAGCGTACTATTGGGATCTACCGGTTCTTCCACAACTTCTACTGGTACTTCAACGGGCGGATCCGGTTCAGTTACCTCTTTTCCTCTTTCACTTAACCATGCATATCCAGACAAACCGAGCACCCCAAGCATTACTACAGACAAGACCATCGCTCGCTTATTGGAGGGAGGGGGATTAACAGGCAATTGTACTTCCGGTTCTTCTGACAGACTAGGTGCTGTTCTTTCTGCCAAGACACGTTTAATCACTCGGTCATCCATTGCGTAAGTAGGTAAATCTAAAATAAAACGAGGCAATAAATCAGGACGATAGCGGGCAAGCAATAGCGTGTTCATTCGGTACACTTCAAGCGGTACGGTCAACGTTCCCACTCGATGTAATGCATCACTCAAAATATATAATGCATTTTCAGAATCCCCTGCACGAATCTCGGCAACTGCTGCATTGTATTCCTCCACCAGAAATGTATAGACCGGCCAATTCTTCTGTATCTCTTCCTCTATAAGTTCCGCTTGTAGCCGCAAATCACCTTGGATTTCAGTCAAATAGTGACGTGCAATATGTAGGCGCCCGACTTTACATTCGAGCAACGCTTTATACCAAACGATTTGTTGATTGCTTCCATTAATCACTTCAAGAGTATCTAGAGACGCAAGCGCTTTCAAATATTGTTGTTGTTTCACTTGCTTTTGGATTTGCTTTACGAGTTTCTCTGCAGGATTTGACGAATTCACGGTACCACCACCTCTTCATTTTCACGCATCTCATCAAATCCCCCCTTTACGAAACCGTCTTCACTAGTGCATCTTGAATAATTTTACCTGTACCCTCGAAAGAAAAAGCTCTACGGTATACGACTGCCACTTGATACATTTGCAAATCTTCTGCTGCTTTTTCTGCTGGAACGGTTCCAAGCAATTCCATAAACTCTTCATCTACATACTGACCATAGACATCTACTTCATGAATCCCCATTTCACGTAATAACGCTAACGCCTGAGTGACGACAGACTTCACCGCTACTAAATCATCAGAGTTGCTTTCTTCGAGTGTCAGACGTAGCTGATCGATCAAGTTAAACATCTCCACCGCGCGTTTTGCCATGTCTACTTGTCCTACCGCTCCATCAAATTTCAATCCTGTAATTTCTTCTTTTATGGAAGACGCAATGGCTTCGGATTCCAACAGCTCCCCAAGCGTCTCAAAACTTATGTAGGCTTCTCGATTTGCTTGCTGAAGTTCTGACGGCTCAGACTCTTTCACAGAAACATTCGCTATGTCATCCATTGAAATAGTTTCTAATTTCAATAATTCTTTATCAAGTAGATTGTGTAGCCCTTTTGATCTGTTACTATTTACTTCATCTATCGTATTCATTAAATCCCCCAATTCACGAGTTAGAATGCTGTCAAACCGCAGTATATAGATGTTCGACAAGGTTCGATATTTTTCCCACTATATAGGTTATTATACTGATAAGATAGCATTAATAGGGAGAGAAGACAACATCACTTGAAGAATTGTCGAAGAAATGAAATAATGATGATCGTTTTGAGTTATTTATTATAGACTGATTGGAACCAAGTATGTATCATTCAAAAATTTATCTTGTTGATTGTCCAAAGAAAGGAATTGGCATTTGGAAGTGATACACTTTGCGAGTATTTGTAGAGGTAGTGTACGTGTGAGGATTCTCCCGAGAGAAACCGGACGCTTTCAGGAGGGCGCGCGGCGGACCCTCCGGAAAGCGTATCGTCTGGAAGTGTAAGCCGCATGACAATCCAAGTCAGCTTCACTCCATCAATCGCCATAGTCAAAATCGCTCTTAAATAAATGAATGAATTATACATAATATGGATAATTAATAGACTTAGGTGTTAACTTCACTTTCTATCAATACTCATTAATAGATAACTCTGTCTTGACCGTCTGTTGAATAATTTGTAACGCTGCTGTTTCATTATCGACGATTGGGAATACTTTATCGCACTGTGAGATAGCGAATAGCTTCCGCACGAACGCATCGACTACAATAATAGCGATTTTTTCATTTTTCAATGAAACTTTTTTAGCAAAGTTGACGATCATGCCGAATCCTGTACTATCGATGTTTTGCACGTTACTCATATCGAGTATAAAGCTGTGGCCTTCTTTAAAACGTGTCGTTTGCAAACGTTTTTTCAACTCTTCAATTAAGGTGTACTGTAAATAACCTGAAAACTCGAGAACTACATACGTTTCTTTTTCTACAACTTGCAATGTTGCTGTTTTCTGTTCCATATGGATTGCCCCCATTACATAGTAAATTTATTTACTTCTTCACGTAACCGATCTGCTACCTCCGCTACACTCGTCGTATTGTCTGCCATTTCTGCTACGGTCGCATATTGTTCTTCAGAAGAAGCTGCAATTTCTTCAGTAGCCGCAGCAGATTCTTCAATAACGGCTGAAATCGTAACAATCGCTTCTTGAACCGCATACGAATTAGAATTGACACGATGGAATGCGTCTTTGATCTGCCCCACACCCGACTCCGTCTCACTTACTTTTTCTACTATATGCTTCAGCGCGTCCCCACCTTCATTTATAATAATTACTTGTTCTTCTACAGCGGTTAAATTACTTTCCATTGTACGCACTGTCACTGATGTCTCTGCTTGTATATCGGTAATTAAATCCGTAATTTGCTGTGCTGCGGCTGTAGATTGTTCGGCTAATTTTCGGACTTCCGCCGCCACGACTGCGAAACCTTTCCCATGCTCTCCTGCTCTAGCTGCTTCAATCGCAGCGTTTAGTGCCAGTAAGTTCGTTTGTTCGGAAATAGCTGTAATGACTGTAATGATCCCACCGATTTCTTCTGAACGCATCCCTAGCTTTTGAATAGAATCTGTTGCGTAGCTTACTGTTTCTGTGACGGTGCTTAAATGAGAAATTGCTTTGCTAATCGCTTGCTCTCCTTCATGTGCAATGACTGTGGATTGTTGTGCATTCACTAAACTTTGCTCAACATGAGCTAAATTTCTCTCCACTTCCGCAATGGTGTCTCGCATCATTTTGCTAATCTGTTCTGCATGTTCAGATTGTGTCGTCACGCCAGCTGCAATTTCGTTCATCGTTGTAGCAATTTGACTTGCTGTTTCATTTGTTTGTTGTGCGGATTCTTCCAGTGCGACAGATGAAGTCGCGACCTCATTTGCATTTTTTGCGACGTTTTGCATCGTATCGGTTAACTGCTCTTTCATATTGCGAAAAGCTGCTGATAGTTCCGCAATTTCATCAGTTCCTTTTGCTTCGTATAAAGCAACATTCAAGTTCAAGTCAGCCAGTTCGTTCGCATTGTCACGTAACTGATTGATCGGCCGGATAATGATACGTTGAATTATCAAACTGACAATGACAATGACGAGCAGAGCTAAGACGAGTGAAATAATGATCGTTTGTGTGGCGGATGATGCTGCGATTTTTATATAAGGAGCAGTAGGAAGTGCCACTGCAATAATACCGATTACTTCTCCGCTTGCGTTGAAAATAGGATCATACGCTGCTTGAAACGGTTCTCCAAGTACATCTGCCGTCCCGACAAAGCGTTCCTTTTTCCCAAGAACGACATTCCCCACTTCATCAGCAACTTTCGTACCTAAACGTCTCTCACCATTTTCTATAATATTTGTTGTAATGCGCGTATCGCCTTGGAAAATAGACATCGTATTGCCGTCTGTTAACTCTCCTAATTGATCCGGAATTTCAAACGCTTCCTTCATATCCATTTTCCCTTTATACAATGAACCATTCGTAATAGACCAATCACCTGGCACTGAAATATCCAATAATTCTATACTCAACTGCAAATCCGACAGCAGTTTCGCTTCTGCTGCTTTCAATAAGTTTTCTTTCGTTACGAAATAATTCAACCCACTTACAATACTAGCAAGCAATAAAATAGCGAGTAAAAATAGTCCGTTGATTTTCCTGCCGAGCGACCCGTTCATTTACATTTCCTCCGCCATCACTAGTTTTTTCTTCACACCGACTAGAAATTGACTATCCGGTAATTGTTCAAACCATAATTCATCGACCATCTGTTGAATGAAAAAAAATCCGCGGCCTCGTTCGCAAAAATTTTCTTCGTCCATATTATTCGTAAGCATGGATTGCCATTGCTCTTTCGGAATACCTTCTGCGTAATCGGTCACAGTAACACAAAGATCACCTTCCTCATTGCGCACATAGACTTCAATGGATTCCGTAAGCCCTTCTCTTTCCATTGCCTCCACCGCATTAATAACGAGTTCATGTGTTACAAAACAAATTTCTCTGGCATGTGGAATGTCATACATTTCTGTATACGTCTCCATGAAATGATCCGTCAAGAAGATCGATTGCTGATTTGGTTTGATTGCAAACGTAAATTCCATAAGTAATTCCCTCACTTAACTTGTCGTTGTTATTGAAACAACTGTAATATCATCTTCTAATGGCAAATAGCACAAGCCGTATTTTTCAGTAAATTTTCGTAAAAGAAGTCCATTATTTTGCGCACTGTATGAATGGAAAAAGTCCCAGTCAATAAGTTGATCGGGGTATAACGTAAGTAAACCGTCTGTATATAAAATGATGCGATGCCAACCTGTGAGACGGATACTTTTCGCTTGCACTTGAATGGTGGGAAATAACCCTAGAATCGGAGAGTTTGCATGCATTTTCACCGTTTCTCCGTACTTTCCGAACATGACACCTTCAGGATGGGAAGCGTTTACATATTGTAGTGTCGAATTCTTTTTATCAATGATGGCATAGATGGCAGTCACTAAATATGAATCCAAGCCGTCTGTATAAAAGAGCTCGTAAATTTTGCGATTCATTTCCTTAATAACATGAACAGGATCAATCAGTTTGACGATAATTTCTTTCAAAAGCGATCGAATAGACATCGTCACAAGCGCTGCTGGAACTCCATGCCCCATTACGTCAAATATCATGACAGCCGTTAAGTCATCATTTAATTGAAACCAGCAGTACATATCTCCACCTAATGATTGAGATGTGAAATATATACCGTCTATTTCAATATGTGGTAGTGATAAATTTTCTGTCAGTGCGCTTTTTTGGACATTTTTTGCGATTTTTAAGTCCATCTGTAGCTGTCTCTCATGCTCTTTCCGCTTCTTCGTTTCCTCATAATACTTTAGCGCAATTTGAATACGGTTTTTTAACTGCATCACATCAAATGGCTTCAAAATAAAATCAAATATTCCTACCTCTAATACCCGTTCAAATAGTACCGGCTTTTCATATGACGTTGCCAATAAAATCGGCACACCTCTCCACACAGTCAATGCTTCAATTTCACGACAATGCGCTTCGCAATTCTCTACATGTAAATTCGCATCATAAATGATGAGACGAATTTCTTCTTTTAGGAATACATGCTCATATTGAATAGCCTCATACGCACTTTGAAATAAATGAATGTTATGCAGTCCCAATTGTTCTAAATTTACCCGAATAGTAAGGACATCGTTACTTTCATCGCCGATAATTATAATCGTCATTCATCGATTGCTCCTTGAAATATGTGTTTTACTAATTCTAATTGATTATACGATACGTCTGTGTAGAAAGATATAGGTTATTTCCCTAAGTCTAGTTGCCTCAATGACTTTTTCCTCCGCTTCTCTCTATTTATAAAATGAAAAGAAGTCTTCTCCCGCTTTCACGAGTAGAAGACTCCCTGTACGTTCCCTATATTGTTTGACCATTTCATATTTACTTATCAGTTCTTTAGATTTTCGATTTCCTTTGTTTTAAATACGTAACGCAATGGGTTACCAAGTGCCTTCCCCCTAGACGATTCGATGCTTCCTTCCAAGTATACATAATATGATGTGTCCGGTGCATAAGGCGCTACAGGAGTAATAGTAATCGAGCGGTTTTGATTCGTCAGTTGACTTTCTATGTCGATTTTCTTACCTTTTTCATCATATATATAGACAGTCGACGCATTGACCGTTTTGGGATTCGCCGCTTGGTTGAACGTAATGGTCCATACTTTATCGATCGGCACTAGCTGTTCGAGCACAGTTGTCTGACCGGTATACTGATCATTGATGGTAGGTACTTTCCATCCTTCTTCCATTTGAATAATCGTAAACGTACTAAATTTCTCGACGGTGAATTTAAGACCGAACTCTCCCTCTTTGTACAGAACAACTTCTCCTTTGACAAATACCTTTTCCCCATCACTATGTTCGATAAACACGCCAAGTTTGTTAAAGAATTTTTCTCGTTCTTTTGCATCTGTAGGAATCATTAGACCTTTTAGCGGAAGAATGATATCTACTGGTTGATTCGGCATATTCGTTTCAATCATCATCGGACGACTCGCTACTTCAACGCGCAGATTGCCCGCCACACTTTTGACAACTTCTTCTTGTTTCGCACGTTCTTCTATTTCTTTCTTTTGTTTCTCATCTTTGATTGGCAGTACACGGAAATACAGATGTTCAGTTACGTTTGCAATTGACTCTGTCGGGACGATCAGCCTTGCATTTTCCGTGACAACTTCAAGACCGACTCCACTTCCTCGGAATGTCTTCATAGCGTCTGGATGGAATGATATATCTAGTTCAGACACTTCATCATTCGTATCAGGAATCACGATACGTGCCCACTCGTTTCCTGATTCTTTTAGGTTCGGAACGATTTCATCAGCATGCTTCGGTGAAAAATGGATTTCGTCTTTTTTCTTACCTGCTGGATCGGTTGTACGTGTAATGGTTGCGGTTGTAACAACGGAACCGGCATCAGCAGGCAATGGAATTATTTCAGTTGTTGGTTGTGGTGCAGGATTATCTGGAACTGTCGGGACATATGGCGCACGCGGGACGACATGTTCCGACAACTCCGATTCCTTACTATCACCCGCTTTGTTCGTCGCAAGTACTTTAAACGTGTAAGATTTTCTAGGTTTTAGTTTATTTACAGTAATTGGTGACGCAAGACCCGTTGTTTCTAGCCCAACCACTTCTTGTCCACCTTCAAACACTTTCACTTTGTATCCAGTCACTACATTCCCATCTGTATGTGTCGGTCCTGTAAATGACACAGTCGCTTTAGCTACTCCTGCTACCGCTTTGACATCTGTCGGTTCATTCGGCTTGCGCTTCGCGTATAGTTTCTCTCCGCTCACAATAGATATTCCATTCCATTCATTGCTTAATGATGCATCCGTATACCATCCCACGAATTCTGGAAATACCGTCGCGTCTTGTTTGAAAGCATTCGCTCCAATAGTGGGTGAACCTTCGAATGAAACATGTTCGATTTGATTAGAAGAAAATGCATTTGAACCGATTATTTGAATATTTTCAGGAATCGCTACAGTCGTAAGTTTATTATGACTAAATACATCTTCTGCTATTCTCGCTACTCTTATATGAAATGTTACATTAGTTAGTTCGTTATAGCTAAACGCACTTTCCCTGATCACAGTATAAGGTGGAACTATCAGATTCGTGATTTTATTGTGACTGAAAGCACTCTTTCCTATCGTACTCAAACTAATAGGTATTTTTAAGCTAGTCATCTCATTATGACTAAAGGCACTCTCACCAATCGTCCCAAGACTACTTGGAATTTGTACAGTCGGTAGTGCATTTCCTGAGAATGCATAGTCCTCTATCTCCACGACACCTAACGGCAAAGTGACTTGTGTAATTTTATTATTACTAAATGCATGCTTACCTATATAAATTGCCTTTCCAGTTCTATGGATGACCACGTTTGTTAATTCATTTCCTGAGAATGCATTTTCTCCAATGTTCGATAGTTGCTCGGGAAGTTGTACACTCGTTAGCCCTTTATCTTTGAACACATTATCTCCAATTTTTGATACGACCTTACCATTGATTT
This sequence comes from Sporosarcina sp. PTS2304, assembly GCF_003351785.1. Lineage (GTDB taxonomy): Bacteria > Bacillota > Bacilli > Bacillales_A > Planococcaceae > Sporosarcina. The sequence continues at coordinate 11,073 of NZ_CP031230.1, read as the reverse complement.
CATTAGGAATGACAATTTCTTTCTTCGTGTCGTTATATGCGGTAAGAGTTACTGTGCCATCTGAATTTTCACTAGTTTCATATGCTGCAATTGGTGTAACTGCAGTTGTTGCTTGAGAAAGTACGCTGTCGCCCGTTGCATTCGTTGCCATAACTTTGAATGTATATGCTGTACCTGGCGTTAAACCAGTTACTGTAATCGGCGACATATCACCAGTTGTCAGCAAGTCTATTTGGCTCTTACGTAATGTTGGTGAAGCTTTATTTTTTCATTTTCGGGGTATAGTTTCTAAAAATGGAAAGGTGGCTATCCCCATGCTGTCTTATGTTGATAATCCTATTGGTCAGCCTGATGCTCATGTGAAAGTAATTCATCAAGAGCAGACAAATCAAAATCTATTTATAATCCTTGAAGTTAATTCGAGTTCAGCCACGTGTCCCACATGCCGAAAAGCTTCAAGCCGCCCGCATAGCCGCTATTGCCGGCGGGTAAACGACCTTCCGTTTTCCAATCTAGCGGTTCAGTTGCAGATCATAGTCCGCAAATGGTTCTGCGACAATTCCGAATGTGAATCCCGTATTTTTACCGAGCGTCTTTCTTGGCTGAAGCCTTATCAAAGAAGAACTGAACGTCTGGAACATGCGCTTGAAAAGATTGCCCTTTCTACCAACTGCCTGACAGCCGAGAAAGTCTGCAGAGCCCTTTATATTCCTGTCAGCCACGATACACTTCTCAGAAAGGTAAAGAAACTTTCTTATGAACCAGGACACTCTCCCTTTCGTCGGTATTGATGACTTTGCTTTCAAAAAGCGAATGACCTACGGAACCGTTCTGATTGATCTGTTGACCCATAAACCATTGGACATGTTAAATTCAAGAGAGCATGAACAGGTAGCTGCATGGCTTTCCGCCCGTCCGGAAATTAAACTCATTACTCGGGATGGGTCAAAGAGCTATGCGAAAGCCGTCCGCGAAGCTTCACACGAAATAGTACAGGCGACAGACCGCTGGCATATTCTCCATCAACTGTTCGACTCTGTGAAAAAGGCAGTATATGCACATATACCTGCAAAATGGATTCCTGATTCTTTGGATGAGACGATAACTGAAAAAACAGACAGAGAGGATCCTCTTCGTAAAAGCGAAAAGATCAGAATGGAAAACGAAGATAAAAGGTGGGCGCGCATTCAACAGGTTCAAGCTCTGTCTGCGCAAGGATTTCAAGCAATGGCTATTGCCAGGGAGCTTGGCATTTCAAGGGGGACAGTGTATTCAGATTTGCGTCAGACCAGAAAGCCAAACCACCAGAGGGGATCTCCCTATGAAAAATATCGCCCGCTGATCCACTCCCTAGTAAAAAAAGGCCAGACTGCGAAGATGATTGAGGAGCAATGTCGTACAGAAGGCTATACCGGTTCTATGACCACATTGAACACCATGATAGCCAAAGAGCGCAAAAAAATAGAGCGTAAAGGTAAAGAGGCCTTCTCGTTTCGACAAAAAATCCTTTCCCTTATATGGAATCCTGATAACAAGGATAGCCTAGATGAAATCGCTGAGCTGCATCCAGAGTTGTTAACCGCCTTTCCTCTCATAACAAAATTTAATGAATTGGTACATTCGTTCAGAGAGCTAGTAAAGTCAAAAAAGGATCAACAGCTGCCGGCATGGATTGAAAGACAGAAGAGTATCGAAGATAAATTTATCCGTTCGTTCATCAATGGAATCTGCCAGGATCTTGATGCCGTCACACTTGGAATTCGGGAACTATGGAGCAACGGTCCAGTAGAAGGCCAGGTCAATCGATTGAAAACAATCAAACGGATGATGTATGGAAGAGCCGGGTTTGATGTTCTGCGAAATAGATTTCTTTATCAATGGTAATTATTTTTAAAAAACATTTTTTACTCTGCAGCTTACACTAGTAATTGTTCACCAAGATTGCGTAAGAGCCGTCTATTTGTTCGATTCCGTCGATATATACTTTTACGGAATAATTCGTCACTGCATTCCCGCCCATATGCGTTGGACCTGTGAATGAAACGGTCGCTTCTTCCAGCCCCTTCACAGCACTTACTTCTTGTGGCGGAGCAGGCAGTCTTTTACCGTAAAGTTTCTTTCCTTCAGGTACTGAAGTTCCGTTCCATTCCGAAGTGAATTCTTCGTCTGTGTACCAGCCTTTGAATTCTTTATAACGTGGTCCAGCCTGATCCAGTCCGTAGCTTCCGATTGTTGGATTTCCTTCAAATGTAACTTCCTCTAAGAGATGATAGGCAAAAGCAGAACTATCTAAATTCTCTACACTTTCCGGAATAGTAACGCTAGTCAAACTACCTATAAAGAAAGCATTAGATCCGATACTTTTAACACCGTTCTGAATCTTCACATCCGTTAACTCATTTTCTAATCCATTGAAGCTCCCACTAAAAGCAAATTGTCCGATTGTCTCTACACTTCCTGGAATTTCTATACTCGTTAAGCGGTTGTAACGAAAGGCACTTTCACCTATTTTTTTTACTCCATTTGCAATAGAAATGCTCGTTAATTTATTATTAGCAAATGCAAAATCTCCTATTATAAGGTCATTTCCTAGTAATTCTACGTTTGTTAGTTGATTCATTTGAAAGGCTCTCTCTTCTATGGAAGTGACATTATCTGGAATTGAAACTTCTGTTAGTTTATTGGAGTAGAATGCGTATGGTCCTATCGTTCGTACTCCTTCGGGAATATGAACAGTCGTTAATGAATTGCTACCAAAAGCACTACTTCCGATGAATTTCACACTGTCTGGGATTGTAATACGTGTCAAATTTCTGGAATAGAACGCAGCGCTTCCGATATTCGTAATGAGCCTCCCTCCTAATTCACTGGGAATATCCACTTCCGTTTCTGTGCCGTTGTATTTTGTAATCATTAATGTCCCGTCCGATAGTTCTGTAGTATCGAATCGTGGTTCTATAGGCATCGCACCGACTGACGGCATATTGGAAAATACAAGCAACAAAATCAATAATATTGTCATGAATTTATTCATTTTTTCATCTCCAATCATTTTTTAATGTTTAATTCTTTAGACTTGATTCATTTCACCTAATTTATCACATATATCTTACTTTTTTCTTACTTTTCTCATACATTACAAATAAAAAAGCTTCATACAAAATGATTTGTACAAAGCTTGTGTTCTTTAATTCGATCATAACGTTTCTATATCTTCTTCTCTTACGATTGGTTTCACGGCATGCAATAATTTATTTAGTTCATTCTCATAATTATGATTTCGATAGTAAGTAATCACTTTTTTAACGAGTGCGATGTATTGACGATAATAGCTTTCTATCGTGTGGATGCACCAAATGTATCCTTTTCCTTCAAACAAGTCTCCTTGATAAAGAGAGATGGTGTGTTCAAATGCCTCCAAGTTGTCCTCATTGATTTCGAGTTTTTCATCGAAGAACTTATCAAACTCTATGACATCACAGTAAACGTCTGGCATGGTGATTTTGTACATACCATTTTTCTTCGTTAGATCAACGTGTATGCCCGCATCTCGCAACAACTTTTTTAGACGATAAATAGTCGTATACAAATTTTGTTGCGACTTTTCTAAAGATGAATCTTCCCACAGTATATCAATGATCTGCCATTTGCTGATCCCCTTTTCGCGATGCATAATTAATAAAGCAAAAAGTTCTTCAATTTTTGCTGTCAGAATTTCCGTTGGTTGATTGTTAACACGCAAATGGACAGGGCCAAACAAGCAGATTTCACTTTTTTTATTGCCTTCCTTTTTCTCTACCTTTCTTTTCTTATACATTCTTTTCACTACTTCTTCTATCGATTGGGGATCTACTGGCTTCAAAATATAGTGAATCGCATTTAATTCGAACGCATGAATAGCATATTGTTCATAAGCTGTTACAAAAACAATGGCCATCTCTTCATTGCACTCTTCTTTCATTAGTGCTGTCGCCAGTTCAATCCCATTCATTTCAGGCATATCGACGTCCAAAAACAGGACATCCGGCGCAAGTTCCGGTACTTTGACTAGCGCTTCTTCAGGGTCTGTGAATGTACCAACTACTTGTATACCATCAGTTTCTCCTACAATTCTTTCCAAATAATTCAAGACTAGTATTTCATCGTCCACTATTACAGCGCGAATCATCAACAGTCTCCTCCTTCATATGATCGAAAGGTACGACAAAATAAACGTGCGTACCTGTAGAATCTGATTCAAATTGCAGTTCCACTTGGTAAAAGTTTTGCAGTCTCGTATAAATATTTGCCAGGCTGATTCCGTTGCCAGACATCGATTGAAGATTTCTTTCGCCAGCTCGGATCGCCCGTATTTGATAGTCATCAATCCCTTTTCCGTTATCTTTCACACTGATATATATCCCGGTTCCTTGCTTTTTTATCGTCAGCTTCACTTCACCGCCACTTTTGCTTTTCAGCACACCATGTCTAATCGCATTTTCTACGAGAGGCTCAATGACTAATGGAATGATTTCTGACGAAAGAATTTCTTCATCGATAGTATAGATCATGCGAACCCGATCACCGAAACGTACTTTTTCAATATCCACATATGCCTTAATCAGTTGTATTTCTTGATCAATTGTGACGTAGTCGGTATAGATGTCAATTTGGAAAGATCTCTTTAAGTAGTTTGAGAGATTCGACAGTACTTCCGCTGCCCGTTTGCCGTCTGTATAACATAGGCTTATAATGCTGCTTAACGTATTAAATAAGAAATGCGGTTTAATTTGTGCCTGCAAAAAAGCTAACTCGCTTCTCTCGGCTTTTTTCACTGTCTGATCGAGTGTTGAGAATGTTTCGATCAGTTGGGTGGACAATTCTTCATTTTGCTTGTAGGAATGTGTATACCGGACAATCAACAACACCGAAAACGTAATACTGTACACAGGTATCGTCAGAAAAGAAATGAGCATGTCCATTTTTAGTCCTACACTATACAAAATCATATCGAACCAAAACAAATAGACGCTGCAGATCGAGATGATCATCGTAATATGTTCTACCTTATTGATCTCTGCCGTATTCTTCCGGATGTAGAAAAACAAAACTTTGAGCCAGATGATGAAATAAAAGCAGACCGTGAAAATCATATAGAATACGAGAATTTTTGAATAGATCGTTAAAGGAAACAACAGAATGACTACTATAAAAATCCCATAAAATACGAGCATAAAATTTTTTATCCGTTCGGACAAGAATAACGGGCTTACCCGATGAATGACAAACAGTACGGAAATGACCGTAAACGCACTGATCAAATGCCCAAAGCGAAATGTACCATCCATGCTGAGCGCTGGGAAAACGACTGTAATGATCCGCTCACTATAAATACTGCTCATAATTCCATAAAAAAGGCAACTACAGGCGAGCGGAAGAGTCGCTGGCTCTTTTCTACGGTATTCTTTATTCACTAAAAACAAGAACAAGTAAAATAGACCGATGATGACAACGAGCAAAATCATAGAAAACTCGAACATAATCTTTTGCTGATGCAATTCCATGAGTTGTTTTTGTGTACCAAAACTAATTGGTTTAGCAATCCCACCGACGATGAAGTCATAATTGGAGGCATGGATAATTATTTCTGCCGTCGAGCTTTCCAATTCAAAGTAAACCGCTTGGGAATTGTTCCCAGATACATAGTTTGCGATATTTTTCGAAACCTCTCCATCCGTCAACACGACTTCTCCGTTGACAAAAATCCGGCTGGCATTTCGTATATTTCCTTTTAGCAACCCGAAGTATTTCGTATCTGCCGGGATGTTTTGAATAACGAGCCGATACGTGGCAAACCCGGTAGTGTGATATGTATTGCCTGCCAGATCCCGATCCCAATTACTGGGGACGAGCGCATAATTCACTTCATCTTCTGCTTGCGGAAAACGTTCGGGTTCTAAAAATTGATTCCAATAAAATTCCCACTCGCCATTCAAAGCGAGCACGCCTTTCTTATCAAAATCCGTTTCGGAAAGATCGATCACCCCGCGGGTACTAGTCGAATGGACGTTCAACGCTTGACTATAATAAAAGACTAGGCCGATCAATCCGACAAGGATCGCCCCTAGTACAAAGAGCTTATTCTGTTTCGAACCAATCGCCTCTTTCTCCTATCTTTTTCATTATCTTAACAGAAAAGAGAACACTTTCCTCACTCTTTATGGAAAGAAGATGTGAAATTATAAAATAAACTGCCGAGTACTGATTGAATTGCATCATATCACCCCTTGTTTTCTGTCATACAGTAAAGCAAGGAGGTGAATACTATGTCGAAATGTGCAAATTCATGCCACGAATGGATGTACGTTGCAGGAATACTGGCCGCCTATGCTTTACTCGGTCTGTTCTTGCTCGTTCCTGTTCTTGTGGTAGCCTTAGCAGGAAATCTCCTGCTACTAGTCCTTGCGATCTTGTTAGTCATCGTCATTGTTTTATTTGCTTTGGCGATCATTGTAAAAGGGCTTTCCCGACTGCTTCATCATTGGAAGCGATGCTAGTCCGTCGATAGAAAAGGCGTGAGACAATCGATCCGTTCGATTCGTCCACGCCTTTTTTTACCTCTTATAAAGTTATAATACAAATCCAAACACGCACACTTATTCCCGTTCTTACTCGTGACTACCCATCTCATTTGAAATCTTCTCAGCGACTTCCACTACTTTTTCAATAAACAAATCTTCCTGCTCATCGGTCACTTGACTTTCAATTGCCTCTACACTCACAGCGGCAAGCACGCGGCCTTCAAAGTCAAATATAGGCGCAGCGACGGCGACCGTGCCTGCAGTTTTCTCTCCGCGGCTAATCGAAAATCCTTTTCTTTTAATGAGTCGCAGTTGTTTTTTTAGTTCCTCTTGCTCTTCTACTTCTACTAACTGCTCTAGTATAGTAGCCGACTCTTTTGGAGAGAGATTTGCGAGCATCACTTTATTCGCTGCTCCTAGATGCATAGGAATACGCTCTCCAATCCCATCAATGATCCGAATGCTTCGCGGGCTGTCGATGCGATCAATAATAATAGAGACCGTTTTGTTCGGAACATTCAAATAAACTGTCTCACGCACATCTGCCGCCAGCTTCTCTAGACTCGGGCGAGCTACAGTGCGGACATCCAACTTTTCATATTTCTGCAAACCAATTTCTACCCATTTATAACCAAGCTCATATTGTTTCGTCTCGGCATTGAGGGAAACGAGGGCGTGCGACTCGAGCGATTGTAGCAGTCGATACACTGTGCTAATTGGCAAACTGGCACACTCCGCCAACTCCGCGGGCAACCATTTCGTCTTCTTTGGATTCGACAGTACATTTATAATCGCCATTGCCCGATCAATCGATTGAATCATAGCCAGTTCTCCTCCTGTCTTTGTACTATTATATCAATAAACTCCCAATTCGTCCGCAGAAAATTCATAGTTATCGAAATGAAGGAAAAGATGTTGACTTTCATCCTTATCAAGGGCTAAAATAAAAGTATCATTCCGCACTATGGAATTTATTCCACTATGCGGAATACTTAAAAGCAAGTTATGCATTAGAAATAAGCGAGCTTGGTAGTGGAGTAGAGTGAGGCTGACTTAGAGTGTCTTGCGGCTTGCGCTTCCAGACGATACGCTTTCTCTCAGGAGAATCCTAACACGCACACTATCTCTACAATTACTTATCAAAAGCACCTTAATTCCAAGAAGAGCATCCTTTTCTTAGAATAATAAAACGGCTTGATTTAATACTTCACACTTTAAAGGGAGGAATACATTATGTATGAACAGCTAAAGAATTTACAAACACAAGAACAAGTAGAGGCTATCACTCGCCATCTTGTCGGACTAAACAGCATCAACGGTACGCTCGGAGAAGTACGTATCGTACAAGAGATTTATAGAATTCTTTCTACATTCCCTTATTTCCAACAACATCCCGAAAACCTATGGCTCCAAAAAATTCCGAATGATCCGATCGGCCGCCAAAATGTATTCGCTTTCGTAAATGGAATGCGCCCATCTCCGCAAACTATTTTATATCATTCACATATTGATACAGTAGCGGTAGAAGACTTTGGTGCATTAAAAGAACATGCCTTTTCACCTGATGAACTCGAAAACTTTTTCTGTACGTATGACAATGACCCCGAACTACAAGCTGAAGCGCAGTCAGGTGACTGGATGTTCGGTCGCGGTTCAGTCGATATGAAGAGTGGGGCTGCTGTCCACATCGCAAACATCTTGTACTTTTCAGAACACCGCGAACAATTGGAAGGAAACGTCTTGCTACTATGTAATGGTGATGAAGAAAGTGAACATCGTGGAATGGTCGGGGCGCTTAACGAACTCAATCGCATCCAGCACGAATACGGAATCCACTTCATCACAGCGATCAATACAGACTTCATCACACCACTATATGACAACGATCCAAATCGCTATATATATACTGGTGCTGCAGGCAAGATTCTACCATGCTTCCATATTTATGGCCGTGAAGTACATGTTGGAGACACATTGTCTGGAATCGACCCGAACTTTATTTCCGCAAAACTGACAGAACGTATCCACAATCAGTACAAGCTTGCGGAGAAAATTCCAGGCGAAATGGTGTTGCCGCCAACTGTCTTGAAACAGCGCGATATGAAAGAACTGTATACGGTTCAAACTGCTATTTCGAGTCATTTATACTTTAACTGTTTCATCTATGAAGACTCCGTTGCGACGATCTTGGAAAAATTCATGCACGAAGCGAAGGAAGCTTGTTTAGAAGCAGAAGCTTATTTGGAAGCACAATTTGAAGAATACATTCAAGTAACAGGTCTTCCAACACGTGATTTATCATGGAAAGTTGACGTCACTACGTATGAAGAGTACGTCGCGTATTTGACGAGCAGAGGTATCGACACACGGGCGATCATTGAAGAGGTTCTTGCTGGAACACAAATAGAAGACTTGCGCGACTTGTCTTTCGAGATAGTCAGCGCATTGCAAGCAGCGGATCCTGAGAAGAAAGCTAGAGTCATTTTATTCTTTGCCCCACCGTTCCTTCCACATAATTATTTGCGAGCGGATGACGGTCACGATCGACATATTCAGTCAATCGTATCTAGCGTTCTGACAGAAGTAAGTGAAGCTACAGGTGAAAGCTTTGAGTTAAAAAAATTCTTTCCTTATCTTGCAGATGGCAGTTTTTTATCATTGCATGAAAAGAAAGAAGAACTGGATCCGTTGACGAACAACTTGCCGGAATGGGGCCGTCTATACGATATTCCTTTTGATACGATTAAAAAGCTAAACATTCCATCTGTCAACATGGGTGTCTACGGTAAAGACGGACATAAGTGGACAGAGCGTGTGTACAAGCCATATTCGTTCGGCGTGTTGCCGGAATTGATTCGCAAGACGACAGTTCGCATGTTGGAAGAGCAAGAAAGCCATCATATGCCGAAGATTGGTTAAGTGCATACGAGTACTAACGTAGAAACGCGGTCTACATCCCCTAGAATAGGTTGTAGGCCGCTTTAAAATAGGCATGAAGCAGAACAGCCAATGCGGAACTGACTTCGCTATGCTATGTTATATTCCTATATGTTTTTATTTTGAAGAGTGCTCTAAGGAAGAAAATACCGTACTACGTATACAAAAAATGAGCGTTCTCCTCGATGTTTCAGGGAGATCGCTCATTTTCAATTTATTATCATATCTAAGTACACACTTTTTATCCTACTTCACTTTATAACTTAACATTATTAATGATCTGACATTTGCTATATTCACCTTCAGCAAAATGTTTTACATTCATTGCACATTCTACTGTTGCCTCGCGTAATGATTCCTGTGAGTAATAAGCGATGTGTGGAGTGAGTATAATATTTTCCCTCTGAATAAATGGATGTGTTTGTAGATTTGGTTCTTCCTCTTGCAAAACATCAGCAGCATAATATGCCATCTTTCCCGAATCAATAGCCTGTACAATAGCATCTTCATCTACCACTTGTCCCCTAGCCGCATTCACTAGTACGACGCCATCTTTCATCTTTTCAATACTGGCACTATTGATGATTTCCTTCGTTTTTTCATTGGCTGGTAAATGAAGGCTGATTAAATCTGACTGTTGCAGCACTTCTTCAAAAGACAGAAGATCCACGCCATATTCCGTTGCTTTCTCAGCACTTACAAACGGATCATAGGCGATTACTTTACAGTTGAATGGCTTTAATCGTTGTGTAACTAACCTAGAAATGTTTCCAAATCCTAGAAGTCCAACCGTTTGACTTTCTAGTCTTCGCATCGTTGGAAATAAATTGTAATCCCAAACGAGATCTTCTTTCACACTTTTATTGAACGGTAAGATCATGCGATTCAGCATAATGAGCATACCTGCTGTATAGTCCGCGACTTCTTTGACGCAATATTGGGAAATATGTGTGACAGGTATGTTCTTCTCTCTAGCATATTCAATATCAGCATAATTAAAGCCAATCGTTCCAAAAGCAATTAATTTGAGCTTAGGAAGTGCCTCAATCACTCTTTTGGTGAATGGTTCATATGCACAAATGACAGCATCTGCATCTTGACAATTTTCTATGAGTTCATCTTCAGTTGCTGATGGAATGACCAATATCTCCAATTGATCACCGAATATTTCTTTTTCTATTTCCAATGCGCCTGGAAATGTAAATGTACGTACAACTTTAAACAACTCTAGTCATCTCCTTCAAACCACGTTTCCTTTTAATAATTTCATTAACGGAACTAAAGTTTCCTTTAACGTATCAGCTGACTCTTTAAACTTATGATGCTCGTCATCGCTTAATGGAATATCATACACTTCTTGCCACCCGTGACGGTTTACTAGAGCTGGTACACCGATATAAATATCGTGCTCTCCGTATTCTCCATTTACATATGCAGAGATTGGTAAAACGGTATTTTCATCTTTAATAATAGCCCGTGTCAATCTCATTAACGACATTCCAATACCATAATACGTCGGCCCCTTCAACTCGCTGATTAAATAAGCAGCCTGTTTAGTCTGACTCGCAATCTCTTC